>NZ_JBTHHZ010000004.1:8914-65661 GCF_054353495.1 Streptococcus sp. V940 | reverse complement strand
ATCAGGCGGTTAGAGGTTCGACTCCTCTAGGGTGCATTAACAATTTAACTCGGGAAGTAGCTCAGCTTGGTAGAGTACTTGGTTTGGGACCAAGGTGTCGCAGGTTCGAATCCTGTCTTCCCGATTGGTCAATACTTAAATTGAGGCAATTGCCTTTTTTTTTATTTTTATATTTGATTTTGATTATTATTATCTGCAATTCTACATTTCATTTTTTTTAATGTTTCGTTATCTTTTCATGTCAAAACTAATAAATGTGTAAAGAATTATCTTATCGATAGTTCTTTTTTTTAAAATTTGGTATCCTAGACATATGAAAAGAATCAAAATTGATGTTGTAGTTGTCCCTTTAAGTGGACATTTATATCCAACAATGAATTTATTAGTTCCTTTGCTTCATAATCCTCAGTATGAGATTCGTTTATTCACTGGTCCTCAAAAAAAAGAAGTGGCTGAGGCCGCAGGTTTCACTGTTGTTCCTATATTAGAAGATCACATTGAGGATTTCGAACGTGCAGCAAATAATGTTCAGCAACTAGGAGTTTTATCAGCCTATCATCAACTCTCTGCTAGTATTGACTTAATTAATTTAGTTTCAGATCAATTATTAGAAGAATGGAGAAAAAATAGACCAGATATTGTTATTGCTGATTTTATTACGTTGTCTGGTGGTTTGGTGGCTAATCAACTTGAAATCCCTTGGATAACTACCATGGCTACACAATTTGTTTTAGAAACTACTGATGGTCCTCCGTGTTTAATTGGTGGCATGGGTAGTCCAAAGAATTCTTGGCAGGCTACAATACAATTTCTGGGGAGAAAAGCAACTCGTATAGTGAAACGTATTGTATTTTTTTCATTCCGTGATCGCTTAAAGAGATATAAATTTAAATTATATAACCAACTCGGTCATGAGACAATTTATTCTCCTTATTCCATTCTTGCCATTGGCATGAAAGAATTAGAACTTAAAAAGGGATTTCCAGAGCATTTTCGTTGGGTGGGCCCATCAGGGGCTTCAGTTGAGGCTGGAGAGGATTATCCTTTAGATTTAACTCCTTTTATAGAGCGAAAGAAAGTTTTGGTAACTTGTGGGACACAGCTAGCTTGGGCTAAAGAGAACCTTATCTATCAAGCTAAGCAACTTGCGAAAACTCATCCGGATTGTCACTTTTTTGTGACTCGCGGTGTTGGTGGAGAAGCTTTTCAATGTGAGAATCTCATGGAGAATTTGTCCGTTGTTTCTTATCTTCCTTATAAGGAGTATATACCTCAGATGGATTATGTCATTCATCATGGTGGAGCTGGGATTTTTTATCAATGCATTATTTATGGTAAACCAGCTTTGATATTACCTCATGATTATGATCAATTTGATTATGCCGTTCGTGGGGTTGAGGCCGGTATTGCTTTCAAAGCTAAGAGAGATAATAGCAAGGCCATTGGACAAGCCTTTGAGGAACTGTTAGCTAAAGAAAATTGGCCGGAATTAGAGACTTTGCGCCAGACTGCGCAATCTTATCATCCGACGGAAATTTTGGAGAGTGAAATTCAGCGTCTGCTAGCGGATAAGGAGAAAGAAAAATGAAAACAGTTTTAGTAACTGGAGCGACAGGTTTCTTGGGTAAATATGTTGTAGAAGAATTAGTCGAGCATGGTTATCGGGTCCGAGCTTTTGGTAGAAATAGAAAAGTTGGTCACTCCTTAGAGAATTCTTCGGTCAGTTTTTTTCAAGGGGACCTAACCAAAGCTGAGGATGTGGGAGAAGCTTGTAAGGGGATGGATATGGTCGTTCATGCGGGAGCTCTGTCAACAGTTTGGGGCCCGTGGGAAGATTTTTATCAGGCCAATGTTTTAGGGACTAAAACGGTTCTCGAAGCTTGTCGTCAAGCTGGGATTCAGCGCTTAGTCTACGTATCCTCGCCAAGTATTTATGCTGCTCCTAAGGATCAATTGGCTATCAAAGAAAGTGATGCTCCAGAGGAAAACAATCTCAATAACTATATCCGTAGTAAATTAGCTTCGGAGAAACTCTTTAAAGATTATCCAGATGTTCCTAGTATTATTTTGAGACCTCGTGGACTTTTTGGGATTGGGGATACCAGTATTTTGCCACGGGTGATCAATCTTAGTCAAAAAATAGGAATTCCTTTGATTGGAGATGGGCGTCAGCTCATGGATATGACTTGTGTGGAAAATGTAGCTTTAGCAATTCGTTTAGCTTTGGAAGCTCCAGAAGCAAAGGGTGATATCTATAACATCACTAATGGGGAGCCAAGAGCTTTTAGGGATTTGCTAGAGGAAAGCTTGACAGGTTTGGGTTATCCAATCAAATATAGAAAAATTTCTGCATCTCTATTATCGGGAATTGCCAGTAGTTTAGAATTTCTTTATAAGACTCTGAATCTTAAAGGGGAGCCAGCCCTGACACGCTATACCTATTACCTGCTTCGTTATAGTCAGACTCTTGATATTAGTAAGGCTGAGAAGGAGCTGGGTTATCATCCGAAAATAAGTATTTCAGAAGGGATTGAGCAATATGTCCAAGATTATCGAAAGCATTGAGTATTTCCCAGCAGGGTATTGTACTAGTTATGCCGGCTTGCTCTTTAAGGGTGTCAAGAATAGAAAGATGACTTTTCCAGCAGGTGTCTTTTTAATCAAGCATAGGGAAAAGGGGTATCTGCTTTATGATACTGGCTATCACTATGATATTAAGAGGAAACTTCGTTATGGCTTTTATCGTCTCGGAACGCCAGTTCAAATGACGGAAAAGGATCAGATTTCACATTTGCTAAAAGCTAAAGGAATTAAGCCAGAAGACATTAACTATGTCTTGCTATCCCATCTACATCCAGATCATCTGGGAGGGGCTAGCTTCTTTCCTCATGCAAACTTTATCTTGACTCAGGAAGTGTATGAAGTATATCAGAAACCAAAACTAAAAGATTTAATTTTTAAAGAATTTTTGCCGACCACTTTTGAGGAAAGGTTGGCAGTTATTAAAGCAGATCAGCAAAATGCTAACTTTAACTATCGGCCTACCAAGGATCTATTTGGAGATGGAAGTATCCTTGTCGCTTCGATAGATGGGCATGCCAAGGGGCAAGCTTGTCTCTTTATTCCAGACTATCATCTCTTTATCGCGGCGGATCTTTGTTGGGGAATTGACCTCTTGCCTTATACCAAACAGATGCACCTGATTCCTTCCTTGGTTCAAGATAGCAAGGCTGACTATATCAAGGGAACAGAACTACTGGAAGAGGTTTTTAAAGATGGCATAGAAGTGCTAGTCAGCCACGACCCTGTAGAAAGGATTGAGCGGATTTTGTATGAAAAAAATAACCTTTCTTAAAACGTTTATCCAAACTCGTTGGTTTCATAATTTTAAGTCTCGAGAAGCATTAGAAAACTATCAAAAAAAGCAACTAGCTGCTTATATGGCCTTTCTAAGACGTGAGTCACCTTATTTTAAAAATGGTGTACCTAGCGACTTTGACCATATGGACAAGACTTTTATGATGACCCATTTCAATGAGCTCAACACCCAAGGAGTGGATCGAGACGAGGCCTTGGCGTTGGCTATCGAAAGTGAAAAGACTCGAAATTTTACAGAGCTCAAAGGAGAAATAGCTGTCGGTTTGTCTTCAGGGACGTCCGGACATCGGGGGCTCTTTATCACGACTGAAAAAGAGCGAAGCATGTGGGCGGCAGCTATTCTAGCCAAGATGTTGCCTAAAGGTCAACTTTTTGGACACCGCATAGCCTTTTTCCTGAGAGCGGATAATGAACTCTATCAGACAATCAATACGGCGCTCATTCGTTTAGAATACTTTGATATTTTCAAGAATACAGATGAACATATCGATCGACTGAATAGCTACCAACCGACTATCGTTGTGGCACCTGCTTCTATGTTGATTGAATTGAGCAAGCGCCTAAAAGCAGGAGAGCTAAAGATTCATCCGCAAAAAATCGTCTCAGTGGCAGAAATATTAGAAGATAGTGATCGAGAACGGATTGCCGATGCTTTTTCTCTATCCATTATTGATCAGGTCTACCAGGCAACCGAAGGTTTCCTAGCCTGTACTTGCTCTGCTGGAAATCTTCATCTCAATGAAGATATCATATTTGTAGAAAAACACTATCTGGATGAACGACGGTTTTATCCAGTCATAACGGACTTTAAACGAAGCAGTCAGCCTGTTTATCGCTATCAGCTCAACGATATTTTGGTTGAAAACCCTGAACCTTGCCCATGTGGATCTCGTTACACAAGGATTGACAAGGTCGAAGGTCGATCTGATGATATTTTCTACTTTGAAGGGCTGAATGGAGGTCAAGTAACGATTTATCCTGACTTTATCAGACGTTGTATTCTCTTTGTGGAGAATGTTGGAGATTATCAAGTCAAACAACATTCTGAGAAGTTAGTGGAAGTTTGTCTGAGTCGGAGGGACGAGCAAGTTGAAACAGCGATTACAGAGCAGTTTCGACTCTTGGCGCAACAAAAAGGCTTTAAAATACCTGAAATACAATTTTCAGATTATCATTGGGATACAAGTCGTAAACTCAAACGTATCCAACGTTTATGAAAGGACAAAAAGTTATGACAGAAGTAAAAAGACATTTAGAAATCGCAGGCTATGGAGTTTGCCTTCCAAAAAATACAGTGCAATTTAAAGACCAGACTCGTCATCGCGTGGTTGAAAATGAAGAAACGCAACTAGATTTGGCAGAAGCGGCTATCCAAGCTGCACTTGAAAATGCAAATTTGAATATGAAAGACATTGATTGCCTTGTCTCAGCTAGTGCGGTTGGTGTTCAGCCTATTCCATGTACGGCTGCCTTGATTCATGAACGTGTGGCAAAAGGGCTCTCTATCCCAGCTATGGATATCAATACGACTTGTACAAGTTTTATCTCTGCTCTATCAACCATGTCCCATTTGATTGAAGCTGGGGAATACCACCGTGTTTTGATTGTATCCAGTGAAGTTGGTAGCTTGGGACTCAATCCAAAGCAAAAAGAGAGTTTTGAGCTCTTTAGTGATGGGGCGGCAGCCTTTATTTTCCAAAAAAGTAATCAGGACAAAGGAGTTATCGCTAGTCTCCAACGCACTTGGTCAGAGGGGGCTCACGACACAGAGATTCGTGGAGGTTTGACTTCTTATCAACCAAAAGAATACTCTGAAGCGACTAAGACAAATTTCATGTTTGATATGAAAGGTAAGAAAATTCTCTTACTTTCTGCTCGTGTCATTCCAGAAATGTTCCAAGAATTCCAAGAGAAATCAGGTATTTCTAAAGATGCTGTAGACTATATTATTCCTCACCAAGCTAGTCGTGCTCTTCCTTTGGTCATGGGAAAATTGGGTGTAGATGAAGACAAGTATCTGAATCTTGTTACTGATTATGGAAATATGGTTTCAGTTGCGGTACCTTTTGGTTTGGCTTATGCACTCGATCATGGCTATGTCAAAGAAGGAGATACCATTTTCTTGATGGGAACTGCAGCTGGTATGACGGTCAATATGTTGGCTTTGAAATTATAAAATGAGAGCAGGCTCAGATAAGAGGCCTGCTCTTTTAATTGATTTTATAGATAGAACCATCGGTCTATACAGAAAAAACTTGATAAGTTTTATGAAACTAAGTATACTAGAAGGTAACAAGCGTTTTCAGATGGTATATTAGGGAGTATACTTAGAAATTGAGAGGGAGATATGGGAATAAGAAAATTTCGCTTATTAATGTCCAAGTATGGTTTTAGTATTGCGATTATTTTGATAGAATTATTTCTTGTTTTCGGAATTATTCTTTACATGAGCCAGATTGCTCCGATTATTTGGGTGACTCTTGTATTTTTGATCAGCGTAGCAACTGTTATAGCGATTGTCAATCGTTCGATGTCACCTGAAAGCAAAGTGACTTGGTTGATTGTGACCTTTGTACCAGTGTTTGGTCCACTGCTTTATCTTATGTTCGGTGAGAGAAGACTATCAAAAAAAGAACTGAAACAACTCCAGGAATTGAATTCTATTGCATTTCATGAGAATAATGGGCACCAACTCCATCTGCAGTTACAGGAAACAGATAAGCCTGCCTATGGGATTATCAATGCCCTGCTACATATGGATAGCAATGCGGAAGTCTATGAGCATACAGATTCACAATTTTTCGCAGATGGAGAAGAAATGTGGAAGCAGATGCTGGAGGATCTAAAAAGGGCTAAAAAATTTATTTTTCTAGAATACTACATTGTCAAAGAGGGATTGATGTGGGATAGCATGCTCGAGATTCTGGAAGAAAAGGCAGCTCAAGGTGTTGAGGTCAAGATGCTCTATGACGATATCGGTTGTATGGTGGCTTTGCCTGGAGATTACACAGTTCATTTGCGTTCTAAGGGAATCGATGCTCATAAGTTTAATAAGGTGGTTCCTCGTATGACAGTGGCCTATAACAACCGTGATCACCGTAAAATCTTGGTCATTGATGGGCAGATTTCCTATACTGGTGGAATCAACCTTGCAGACGAATACATCAATCATATCGAACGTTTTGGATACTGGAAAGATAGTGGAATTCGGATAGATGGTCCGGCGACTCAAGCCTTTACCAGACTATTTCTCATGAACTGGTACATCAACCGTGGAGAAATCAGTGATTTTGATCAGTATCATTTGGAAAACCAGACACGATCTGGCGGCGGTCTTTGTATCCCATATGGGAGTGGACCTAAACCAATCTATAAAACTGAGGTAGGGAAAATAGTGTATCAGAATCTGATTAACCAAGCAGAGGATTTTGTCTATATCACAACGCCTTATCTCATTATCGATTATGATTTGACAGAGGATATCAAAAATGCAGCTATGCGAGGCGTAGATGTGAGAATAGTCACACCCTTTGTACCAGACAAGAAGATCATTCAACTTGTAACACGAGGTGCTTATCCAGATCTTCTATCAGCTGGTGTACGTATTTTTGAGTATACTCCTGGTTTTATCCATAGTAAGCAGATGATTGTTGATGATCGTTTTGCAGTTGTAGGAACTATAAATCTAGATTATCGTAGTTTGGTTCACCACTATGAAAATGCAGTATTGCTTTACAAAACAGAGTCAATAGCAGATATTCGCCAAGATTTTGAAGAGATTTTTGAAGTGTCACAAGAAATTTTCTCGGATACCATAAATCCTACTTGGTATCAAATGATGATTAAAGAAGTCACGCAGTTATTTGCACCGATGCTTTAATTGAAAGAGACGGGAACCCGTCTCTTTTTCTGTAAGCAGTTTCCTTGACATCTTATTTTTTTTGCGTTATCATATGTCCATATAATATATGGGAGTCTGTGTACAGTCTGAGAGGAAGTGTTAAGCTTCGACCGCACCTGATCTGGGTAATGCCAGCGTAGGGAACGATACTTGGCCGAAAAATGCACCTTTTTCATATATGAAGAAGGTTTTTTCTTTTACTAGAAAGAAGAACCGCAAATTAGAAGGAGGTTTTAATGAAGGCAAGCATTGCTTTACAAGTCTTGCCCTTGTCACAGGGGATTGACCGAATTTCAGTAATCGATAAGGTCATTGCTTATCTACAAACTCAGGGAGTGACCATGGTGGTGACACCCTTTGAAACAGTTTTAGAGGGGGAGTTTGATGAACTCATGCGCATTCTTAAAGAAGCCTTGGAGGTAGCTGGTCAAGGAGCAGACAATGTCTTTGCCAATGTGAAAATAAATGTAGGAGAGATTTTAAGCATCGATGAGAAACTTGAAAAGTATAATGAGACGGCATATTAGCCTACTAGGATTTTTGGGTGTCTTATCCGTTTGGCAGGTGGCGGGATTCTTAAAACTCTTACCAAAGTTTATCCTGCCAACACCACTTGAAATCCTCCAGTCTTTTGTTCGTGACAGAGAATTTCTTTGGTACCATAGTTGGGCAACCTTGAGAGTGGCCTTACTAGGTCTGGTGCTGGGTGTCTTGATAGCCTGTATCATGGCCGTTCTTATGGATAGTCTGAGCTGGCTCAATGACTTGATTTACCCCATGATGGTGGTTGTTCAGACTATCCCGACCATTGCCATAGCTCCTATTCTGGTTTTATGGTTGGGTTATGGGATTCTGCCAAAGATTGTCTTGATCATCTTGACGACTACTTTTCCTATCATCGTTAGTATATTGGATGGTTTTAGGCATTGTGACAAGGATATGCTGACCTTATTTAGTCTGATGCGTGCAAACCCTTGGCAAATTCTCTGGCATTTTAAAATCCCTGTAAGTCTGCCCTACTTTTATGCCGGTCTGAGGGTCAGTGTCTCCTATGCCTTTATCACTACAGTGGTATCTGAGTGGTTAGGAGGATTTGAAGGACTAGGTGTCTACATGATTCAGTCAAAGAAACTGTTTCAGTATGATACCATGTTTGCTATTATTATTCTGGTATCACTTATCAGCCTTCTAGGTATGAAGCTGGTCGATATCAGTGAAAAATATGTGATTAAATGGAGACGTACTTAAAATAGGGCGTTTTAGAAAAAGAAAAGAGGAAATAAAAATGAAGAAAACATGGAAAGTGTTTTTAACGGTTGTAACAGCTCTTCTAGCTGTCGTGCTTGTGGCTTGTGGCCAAGGAACAGCTTCTAAGGACAACAAAGAGGCAGAACTCAAAAAAATTGATTTTATCCTAGACTGGACACCAAATACCAACCATACAGGACTTTATGTAGCCAAAGAAAAGGGATATTTCAAGGAAGCTGGAGTGGATGTTGACTTGAAATTGCCACCAGAAGAAAGCTCATCTGACTTGGTGATCAATGGCAAGGCACCGTTTGCAATCTATTTCCAAGACTACATGGCTAAGAAATTGGAAAAAGGGGCAGGAATTACTGCCGTTGCAGCTATCGTTGAGCACAATACATCAGGAATTATCTCTCGTAAGTCTGACAATGTCACCAGTCCAAAAGACTTGGTTGGTAAGAAATACGGAACTTGGAATGATCCAACTGAGCTCGCGATGTTGAAAACCTTGGTGGAATCTCAAGGTGGAGACTTTGAGAAGGTTGAAAAAGTACCAAACAATGACTCAAACTCGATCACACCGATTGCCAATGGCGTTTTTGACGCTGCCTGGATTTACTACGGTTGGGATGGTATCCTTGCCAAATCTCAAGGTGTTGATGCTAACTTTATGTATTTGAAAGACTACGTCAAAGAGTTTGACTACTACTCACCAGTTATCATCGCAAACAATGACTATCTGAAAGACAACAAAGAAGAAGCTCGTAAAGTCATCCAAGCTATCAAAAAAGGTTACCAATACGCTATGGATCACCCAGAAGAAGCGGCTGATATTCTGATCAAGAATGCTCCTGAACTTAAAGATAAACGTGATTTTGTCATCGAATCTCAAAAATACTTGTCAAAAGAATATGCAAGTGACAAGGAAAAATGGGGACAATTTGATGCTGATCGCTGGAATGCCTTCTACAAATGGGATAAAGAAAATGGTATCCTCAAGGAAGACTTGACTGATAAAGGATTTACCAACGAATTTGTAAAATAATGACAGAAATTAGACTAGAACACGTAAGCTATGCCTACGACAATGAAAAGATTTTAGAGGATATTAACCTGCAGGTGACTTCAGGTGAAGTGGTCTCTATCCTAGGCCCCAGTGGTGTAGGCAAGACCACTCTCTTTAACCTTATTGCAGGGATTTTAGAAGTCCAGTCAGGTAGAATTGTGCTTGATGGGGAGGAAAACCCCAAGGGACGCGTGAGCTATATGCTACAAAAGGATTTACTTTTGGAACACAAGACTGTCCTTGGCAATATCATTTTGCCCCTCTTGATCCAAAAGGTGGACAAGGCAGAAGCCATTGCCAAAGCAGATGAAATTCTTGCTACCTTTCAGTTGACGGCTGTCAGGAACAAGTATCCTCATGAGCTCAGTGGTGGGATGCGTCAGCGTGTTGCTCTACTCCGTACCTATCTTTTCGGGCATAAGCTCTTTCTTCTAGACGAGGCCTTTAGTGCCTTGGATGAGATGACTAAGATGGAACTTCATGCTTGGTATCTCGATATTCACAAACAGCTAGAGTTGACGACACTCATCATCACGCATAGTATCGAGGAGGCTCTTAATCTCAGCGATCGCATCTACATCCTAAAAAATCGGCCTGGGCAGATTGTTTCAGAAGTCAAACTCGACTGGTCTGAAGCTGAAGACAAGGAATTTCAAAAAATTGCCTATAAACGCCAGATCTTAGCGGAATTAGGCTTAAATCATTAGACAGATAAGGAGTTGGTGAAGTTTATACTTTGCCAGCTCTTTTTTTTTCTTTGGATAGAAATTCTGATAGATAAAAAGTGATATAATTGACGTATGGTGATGTGATGAAAAAAGATGAAATTAAAAAATATTTAGATACAGATCTTAAATTTAATGTTAATGGTCGAGGTGCTTGTTTTTTATCGAGTATATGTGTAGTTGGTTATGATTATGAAGGTCAACAGTTTAATACGATTGATGAAGCTATGGAAGCTAAAGTTTTTGATGGGAAGAGTATAGTAGATATATGGGATGAAGTTTTTCCACAAATATCATAAAATAAAAGTATGGTCACATTATTTTAAGACATGATAGAAAGAGCCTGAATGATGTTAAATAACGACTTAATGGAATGCGATAAACCAAGTTCATCCGATGCACTGGATGAAGTTCTTATTTTAGAGTCCAACCTAGAAGGTTACAGTGATTTTTATAAAGAATCTGAGACATCAAAAGTTTGGTGGATTGATAAGATAGATGTTAGAGGAGAAATATTATTCAGCTTTGACCAGAAAAAAATTTATAACCTTTTTCGTGATTATCCTCACAATATGACTGAAGAAGAAGTTAGAATCTTTGATAGAGAAAATCCTTTCTGGAGAGATTTTTTCTCGGATAGAAAGTTGTGAACTATTTGTTTAGATTGGGGATTTTTTGCTTTCAAGGCCCTTTTTAGGGCTCTTTTTTGTGGACTTTTTAAGGAACTTTAAAGAAAAAACCAAGGTGTCTTAATACCATCGTATTTTTAAGAAAATCAGTATTTTCAAGCTTTGAGCCCTTAAAATTTGACTTATAGAGTCTTAAATGATAGTATAGTCAAAGATGGTCAAAGTTGAAGAAGGAGGTAGCAAGCTATGAAATTTAAAAATACATCGGACCATATTGAAGCCTATATCAAGGCGATTTTAGAACAATCTGGTATCGTAGAATTGCAACGAAGCCAGCTAGCGGATACCTTTCAAGTCGTACCTAGTCAGATTAACTATGTGATTAAGACTCGTTTTACAGAGAGTAGAGGCTATCTAGTTGAGAGCAAACGTGGTGGTGGGGGCTATATTCGTATTGGTCGAATTGAATTCTCGAACCATCATGATATGCTTCGTGATTTGTTGTATTCAGTAGATGATGAGGTTAACCAAGTATTCTTTGAAGATGTCTTAAGACTCTTAGTCGAACAAGAACTCTTGACCCGCCAAGAGATGAATCTATTATTAGCTACGGGGACAGACCGAATTCTAGGTGAGGAAGCTGATCGTATTCGTGCCAATATGCTTCGTCAGTTGTTGCATGAAGTTGATAGAAAAGGAAAATAAAACTACATGAAATATTCAAAAGCATTGAGAGAATGTATCGATAGCGCCTTTCTGGTAGCGAGTCGCTTTGGTGCAGACTACCTAGAGTCATGGCACCTACTTATTGCCATGGCCAATCATAGCTACAGTGTTGCTGGAGCCACTCTCAACGAATTCCCTTATGAGATTGATCGTTTAGAGGAAGTCGCTGTAGAATTAACAGAGGCAAACTATAACCACAAGGAAGATTACCAAGAACTTCCCTTCTCATATCGCTTAAATGTCTTACTATTAGAAGCGGAACATATTGCTTCAGTTGTTCATGCCAAAGCATTGGGGACTGAGCACCTTCTTTACGCTATCTTACATGATGGCAATGCCCTAGCAACTCGCATTCTGGAAAAAGCAGGTTTCTCCTATGAAGACCAGAAGGACCAAGTCAAGATTGCAGGGCTTCGTCGTAGTCTTGAAGCGCGTGCTGGTTGGACAAAAGAAGATTTGAAGGCTCTGCGTCAGCGACACAGATCAGCAGCAGATAAGCAAAATTCTATGGCAAATATGATGGGGATGCCTCAAACTCCAAGTGGTGGTTTGGAAGATTACACTCATGATCTTACAGAACAAGCCCGTTCAGGAAAATTAGAGCCAGTCATCGGGCGTGACCAAGAAATCTCTCGTATGATTCAAATCTTGAGTCGAAAAACAAAAAACAATCCAGTTCTAGTTGGAGATGCAGGTGTCGGTAAAACAGCTCTGGCACTTGGCCTTGCGCAACGAATTGCCAACGGAAATGTACCTGATGAGATGGCTAAGATGCGAGTTTTAGAGCTTGATTTGATGAATGTGGTTGCGGGAACTCGTTTCCGTGGAGACTTTGAAGAACGTATGAACAATATCATCAAAGATATCGAGGAAGACGGTAAGGTTATCCTCTTTATCGATGAGCTTCATACCATTATGGGATCAGGAAGTGGTATTGATTCGACCTTGGATACGGCCAATATCCTGAAACCTGCCCTAGCGCGTGGAACTCTGAGAACTGTTGGGGCAACCACTCAGGAAGAATACCAAAAACACATCGAAAAAGACGCAGCCCTTTCTCGTCGCTTTGCAAAAGTGATGATTGAGGAACCAAGTGTGGCTGATAGTATGGCTATCTTACAGGGCTTGAAAGCAACTTATGAGAAACACCACCATGTCCAAATTACAGATGATGCAGTCGAAACAGCTGTCAAAATGGCACATCGCTATTTGACTAGTCGTCACTTGCCAGACTCAGCGATTGATCTTTTGGATGAAGCGGCAGCAACTGTCCAAAATAAATCAAAGCACGCTAAAAAAGATGAGTCAGGTTTAACACCTGCAGATAAGGCTTTGATGGATGGCAAATGGAAACAAGCAGCCCAGCTCATTTCAAAAGAGCAGGAAGTTCCAGTCTATAAAGATCTAGTAAAAGAGTCTGATATTTTGACAACCTTGAGTCGCTTATCAGGAATTCCTGTTCAAAAATTGACCCAAACGGATGCCAAGAAGTATCTCAATCTTGAGGCTGAACTGCATAAACGTGTTATCGGTCAGGAACAAGCAGTGTCTAGTATCAGCCGTGCCATTCGCCGAAATCAATCTGGTATTCGTAATAACAAACGTCCAATTGGTTCCTTTATGTTCCTAGGACCAACAGGTGTTGGTAAGACAGAATTGGCCAAAGCCTTGGCAGAAGTTCTCTTTGATGACGAGTCAGCCCTCATTCGTTTTGACATGAGTGAATATATGGAGAAATTCGCAGCTAGTCGTCTCAATGGAGCACCTCCAGGTTATGTAGGCTACGAAGAGGGCGGAGAGTTGACCGAGAAGGTTCGTAACAAACCGTACTCAGTCTTGCTCTTTGACGAGGTAGAAAAGGCCCACCCAGACATCTTTAATGTTCTCTTGCAGGTCTTGGATGATGGTGTCTTAACAGACAGTAAGGGTCGCAAGGTTGATTTCTCAAATACCATTATTATCATGACGTCAAACCTTGGTGCGACAGCTCTTCGTGATGACAAGACGGTCGGTTTTGGAGCTAAGGATATTCGTTTTGACCAGGAAAATATGGAAAAACGGATGTTTGAAGAGCTGAAAAAGGCTTATCGTCCAGAGTTCATCAACCGTATTGATGAAAAGGTGGTCTTCCATAGCCTATCAAGTCAAGATATGCAAGAAGTGGTTAAGATTATGGTCAAACCATTGATTGCAAGCCTGGCAGAAAAAGGAATTGACTTGAAACTTCAAGCTTCTGCCCTTAAACTTCTAGCTCAGAAGGGTTATGATCCAGAGATGGGAGCACGTCCACTACGTAGAACTCTACAAACTGAAGTAGAAGACAAACTTGCAGAGCTTCTTCTTACAGGTGAACTGAAAGAAGGGAAGACACTGAAGATTGGCGTCAAAGCAGGTCAGTTAAAATTTGAGATTGTATAAAAATGTGAGGTTGGAACAGATTGTTTCAGCCTCTTTTTTTGGAATGTTGTTACTTAAATAAGCATTTGGATTTTGCATTTAGTTTAAAGGTTTTAAAAACGAATTTCTCCTAATCAAGTTTTGTATATCAAGTAAAAAATCCGATAATGTATTAATGTTTTTATAAAAAATAATAAAAAAGTGTTGACAAACGTAAAATAGCGGGGTATAATATAAAAAATTATAAAAAGGTTGAAAAGATATGAAAAAGAAAATAGCAGTGGTTTTTGGAACCTTTGCTCCCTTACATCAGGGGCATATTGATTTAATCCAAAGAGCAAAACGTCAATGTGATGCTGTATGGGTGGTAGTTTCAGGTTATCAGGGAGATCGTGGTGAACAGGTGGGACTTACACTACAAAAGAGATTTCGCTATATTCGTGAAGCTTTTCGAGATGATGAGTTGACCTCTGTTTGCAAACTTGACGAAACCAATATTCCACGCTATCCAATGGGCTGGCAGGAGTGGTTGGATCAGATGTTGCAGGCCATTTCCTATGACCAGACTGGTGAGGAACTAATCTTTTTTGTAGGAGAGTCCGAATACCAACAAGAATTGTCAGAACGTGGTTTCGAGACTGTTCTACAGGAAAGAAAATTTGGCATTTCGGCTAGCATGATTCGTGAAAATCCAAGCAAATATTGGAAATATATCGCTCAACCTTTCCGCCGTCAGTTTACGAAAAAAGTGTTGATTATGGGAAGTGCGAGTAATGGCAAAACAACTCTAGCCAAGGATTTAGCTCGCTTTTATGATGCGCCAGTCAGTCTGGAGTATGCTCGTGAGTATCAGATAAAAAATAATGTCCGAGATGATGAGCTTACCCCAAAAGATTATTATTACCTTCTTTTGGGCCAATATGATCAAACTTCCAAGTTGATTGATAGCAATGCCAATCGAGGCTTAGTTATTGCAGATACCAACTCACTAGTGACCAAGGGCTACTACGATTACTACATGGAAAGCGAAGAGCAGGAGGACTTGTCCGGAGAGACCTTTGACAATCTCTTTGTTTCCATCTTAGCCAAGGAAAAGTGGGATTTAATCCTCTTTGTGCAACCTATCGGTTCTTATGTCAATGATGGTTTTCGAGACATGACCATGGCAGAAGACCATATCCGTCATAGTTTTTCTCAGCATTTGGATATGATGAGGGAGCAATATCTAGCCAATATCCCTCATATTTATCTAGCTGATGACTATCTAGGAAATTATGAAGCAGCCAAAGTGGCTATCGATGCTATTTACCAAGCAGATTAGGAGAAAAAAATGAAAAAAATAGTAGAAAAAATCACACAATTTATCGAAAACTTTAAAAATGTTCACGCGGAAGCTCGTAAAATTGGTTTTGCAGGAGTTATGCGTTTACTTTGGAATGACCTCTTTGTGGGACGCAGTCTTTTCCAGTGGCTCTATTTGATTGTTTTATCAAGTGTTCCTCTTATTCTGGAGTTTACACAAAACACGGAAAGTCATGACTGGATTGGCCTCTTGGCCTCTTGGACAGGAATTGTCTGCGTTATTTTGGTAGCTGAAGGTCGAGCTAGTAACTATCTTTTTGGAGCTATTAACTCTGCAATCTACTTGGTCTTATCTATGAATGCTACTTTCTACGGCGAAGTTTTGACAACAGTTTATTTCTTTGTCATGCAGCCTATTGGTCTCTATGCTTGGTTGTCTAATCGGATCAATGAACAAGGAAAACCAGAGGAGTCTCACTTTGAAGCTAAGAAACTTGGTCTGGTTGATTGGCTCAAGTACTTGGCCTTGACAGCTCTCATCTGGATTGGCATGGGTTTGGCTTACCAAAGTATCCATAGTGCTCGTCCATTCCGTGATAGTGTAACGGATGCGACCAATGGTGTTGGTCAGCTCTTGATGACACGTCTTTACCGTGAGCAATGGATTTTCTGGATTGCAACCAATCTCTTTAGTATCTACCTCTGGTGGGGTGAAAACATCCATATCCAAGGGATGTACTGGGTCTACACCCTCAATAGTTTAGTCGGTTGGTACCAATGGACTAAGGCTGTCAAGGAGTGATAAGATGACTGAAACGATACTCCCAGCTGGAATGACAGAAAGAGAATATTTTGAAATTCATGCGACTGAGAAGGAGTTTTTAGACTGGTACTGTAAACAGGATCTCCCTCAGTATGAAAAACCGAGTGTGACGGTGGACATGGTAGCTTATTGCTTTGTGGAAGGAAAAATCAAACTCTTACTAATCCGTCGTAAGGCCCATCCTTATCAAAACTGTTTGGCTTTGGTAGGTGGTTTTATGGATAAGAGTGAAGATGCAAGGCATGCTTGTCAGCGTGAAGTGAGGGAGGAGGTTAACCTCGACCTTCCTTTGGAAAAAATAGAGCAGTTAATGACAGTGTCTACACCAGGCCGTGATCCGCGGGGGTGGACGGTGACCATTGCCCACTTGGTGTATCTGCCTAGCCGAGCACTCGATCTCGTTCAAGCTGGAGATGATGCTAAGGATGTGGTTTTTGTCGATGTTGATTTTCAGACGGGCAAGTGCTTCCTTGAGGGACTAGAGTTGGAGGAGCATGCCTTCGCCTTTGACCATTATGCCATTATCCAAGAGTCTATTAAACGAATTCAAGGACGTCTTGACTGGAATCCGACCTTCCTCTATCTGCTAGAGGAGGAGTTCACTGTCTATGAAGGGACCGAACTGGTCAATCTCATCAATCCAGGCCGACCAATCGTCAGCAATAACTTTCTCGTAAAATACGGTGAGTATGTAGAAGAAGTTGGGCTTAAACGAGTTCCTAAAAAGAAACCAAGAAAAACCTATCGATTGAAATGAAAAGCGAGGTCGGAATTTTTTCCGACCTCTTCTTATTATTTAAGGATGTTTATCTTTATTAGAATTGCTCATGAATCGAATGAATAACTCTTTGTATTTATATTTTAAATAGGTTTCGTGTAAGTACAACAATGCCACGTAGACAATCATGAAAATGGCAGTTAGGTAGAACAAATCAAATGTTGTTTGAGCGTAATGAGTCGCACTCCCATAAGAAACGAAAGCAGCTAAAATCACCCAAGGAAGATACTTGTAATAGTTTCTTAACATAGGCCTACACCTCCAATATCCTATTTCAATTTTATTATAGCACTTCAAGAAAAAAATGCAAGCGATGTCACTTTAAAAATAGAGGATTTCAGTAGGAAAAATTTTCCTGCTTTTTAAAATCTTTTACGAATAAAAGATATAGGAGGAATAAGAAAACAAATGTACTCAAAAATAATTCTAAAAAATTTTAGATAAATAGTTGACAGAATCAAAAACAAATATTACAATAATATTACAGAAGTATTTCAAAACATTTCAAAAAGATTACACAGGAGGCCTATCATGAAAACAAACCATTCCATTCGATTAGTTGCAGTTGCTGTACTAGCTTCAACTTTACTTTTAGGAGCATGCGGAAATAAAAAAGAAGAAGCTAAAAATGACAATGCAACTAAAACAACACAAACTACATCAAGTTCAAAGACAAACTCTTCTAACAAAGAAAGTAAAACTCAAGCTTCAACAAGCACTACGACTTCAGAAAAACCCAAAGCTTCCTCTGAACAAGCATCAAATCCAACAACTCAAGGACAAGAGCCCAATCAAGCAGCGCAAACTCCACAAGCTCCTCAGCAACAGGAAACCCCAGCCCAATCTTCAGCTAGTCAACAGACTTCACAAAGTCAATCCAATCAAGCGAGTCAGTCAACGTATGACCCAACGACTGACCGCAAATTACAAGATCAGCAGGCTGAGCATAATAAACGTTACAAAGGCGTTTTAACAATGGTCGATGGTGATTTTTCAGCAGCAGCAGGAAGCTGGAAGGGTGCCAATGGCGAGACTATCACTGTCTCATCAGGAGGTCAATTTACAGTAGAATCTGCTGATGGTAAGAAAGAAAACTACTCTATCCAAGGCTATGCCTATACTCTTGATGATGGTAAATATAATGCCAAAATTGGTGGTGGAAAAATCATCCAAATTACAACAGGAGCAGATGGAACAGTTTCTAGTGTTGTCTTGATTCAACCATAGAAAGACCCTCAAGTCTTGTCTAGACTTAGTTCTACAAAGAGTAGTCTGACTGTTTTTCACTTAATTTCTCAAAGAGAAGTGGTATAATAAATGCATCGAAAGGGAATGAGTGACAAAGCAATGGCGGATAAATTAATTTTACCTCAAAATACACGACTCATGGGAGTGTTTCTTGGCTTTATAGGAGGTTCTTTGGATGTGTTCTGTCACATTCAATACCATAGTTTGGTAGCTACACAGACAGGGAATATTCTCCTACTGATATCAGATTGGCACGATTCACATGTTATCAATACCATGTTGCGATTCTGCTCCATTATTTTCTTTTCCCTAGGATTTGTTTTTTCCTTACACGTGAAGGAATATCGTAAAACAGCCTATTGGCGGGTTAAGATGCTGCTTCCCTTATTTATTGGAACTCTTCTTCTGCCCTTCTTTTCGAGATTTCCCTTACTAGAAGTTCCTTTTATTGCTTTTGGAACAGGTATGATGATGCTAACATTTACGGGTAGTTTGATTGAAGATCATCCTTATGTCATTTTTATGACTTCTGGAAATTACCGAAAGATGTTGACCGCTTTGTATCGCATAACTAGGGGAGAAGGAAACATCCAAGAATATCGTCGTCAAGCCTTAAACTATGGGATTGTTGTAGGGAGTTTTGTAGTGGGGGCAATTAGTTTGGCTGTATCGATGCATTTTTTCCATGAATGGTCTATTTGGATTGTCAGCTTCAATTTATTTTTGATTATGTCCTACTATATAGCTAGAGTGAAGCAACTAGATTTGCAAGATGAAAATATATAAAAAGGCAAGGCTCTTTTTGAGCTTTGCCTTTTTTGTGAGATAGAAGATTATGCTTTATCTAATTGTAAGAGTGCTTCAATCTCTGCCAGAGTGCTGGCTTGTGAAATGGCTCCACGGAGTTTAGCAGCACCAGATGTGCCTCGAAGGTAGTGAGGAGCCAGCCCACGGAATTCACGAACGGCAATGTGCTCACCCTTGAGATTGATCAAGCGCTTCAAGTGCTCATAAGCAATCTTCATCTTGTCTTCGAAAGTCAAATCAGGCAGGATTTCTCCAGTTTCAAAGTAATGATTGATTTGATTAAAGAGGTAAGGATTTCCCATAGCTGCGCGCCCAATCATAACGGCGTCAGCACCGACATCCTCGATGCGTTGTTTAGCTTCTTGAACCGTACGGATGTCTCCGTTAGCGATGAATGGAATCTTGGTCAGAGCTTGTGCAACCTTATGAAGGGTCTCTAGGTCCGCATGACCAGTGTACATCTGTTCGCGTGTACGGCCGTGCATAGCGAGGGCAGAGACACCTGCAGCTTCGGCAGCTAAGGCATTCTCAACTGCTAGGGATGGGTCAGACCAGCCCGTACGCATTTTGACAGTGAGGGGGATATCAAGGACAGATTGGACCTTGTTGATGATAGAGTATATTTTATCAGGGTCCTTGAGCCACATAGCCCCAGCTTCGTTTTTCACGATTTTGTTAACTGGACAGCCCATGTTGATATCGACGATATCGGTCTTGGTATTTTCTTGGATGAATTCTGCTGCGCGAGCTAGGCTATCTTCATCACTACCAAAAAGTTGGATGGAAACAGGGTTTTCGCCCTCGTCGATATGAAGCATGTGTAAGGTTTTTTCGTTGTTGTATTGGATACCCTTATCAGAGACCATTTCCATAACAACGAGCCCTGCGCCAAGTTCTTTTGCGATAGTACGAAAGGCTGAGTTGGTCACACCTGCCATGGGTGCGAGGACCGTCCGGTTTGGGATCTCGACGTTCCCAATCATAAAAGGTGTATTAAGATTTGTCACGAATGAGTTCCTCCAGGTCGTTTTCATCAAAGTTATAAGTTGTTTGGCAGAATTGACAAGTGATTTCTGCCCCATGGTCTTCATCCTTCATTTCCTGTAAATCTGAGCTTGGGAGGCTAGCGAGAGCATCCATAAAGCGTTCTTTGCTGCAGTCGCATTGGAAACGAATTTCTTCTTCGGACAGACGTTTGTAGGGCTCGTCACCATAGATTGCCTTGAGGAGGGCTTCGATATGGTCGTTGCTTTCTAGAAGAGTTGAAATGGCTGGCATCTCTTGGATTCGTTTTTCAAAACGAGCAATTTCTTCTTCCTTTGCTCCTGGTAAAACTTGGAGCAAGAAACCACCTGCAACTTCGACCTTGTCGTCTTTGTCTAAAAGAACATTGAGGCCAACTGCTGAAGGTGTTTGTTGACTTTCTGTAAGATAGAAAGCTAGGTCTTCACCGATTTCTCCAGAGATAAGAGGCGTCATGGAATTATAGGGATTTCCAGTGCCATAGTCTGTAATCACTAGAAATTGACCGTTTCCGACAAAAGGTCCAACGAGGACTTCTCCTGTTGCAGTCTTTTTAATGTCAACTCCAGGGTTTTGAACGTAGCCTTTGACGTTACCCTTGGTATCTGCAACTGTGATAATGGCACCGAGGGAGCTCGTTCCAAGAACCTTGACGGTTAGCTTGGTATTTCCTTTTTCGTTGGCAGCGAGAATTTGGCTGGCGATAAGGGTACGGCCAAGCGCTACGGTTGAACTAGCTTGGGTTTGATGTTTTTCTTGAGCAGTTCGGACTGTTTCTGTGCTGTCAAGGACAAAAGCACGAAAAGCCCCGCTTTCTGATATAGTTTTAATAATTTTATCCATAGCTACTATTTTAGCATAAAAATGCCCAAAGAGGGAGTGGTGTGTTTGCTGTTTCTGAGGAATAATGACGAGGAAATCAGCTTTAAAATAAAATGAGAAACAGATTATTTCAGCATTTGAAAGATTTATGCTATGCTTGTAGGAGAAAATGAAAGGGGTAACAAATGTATTTAGGTGATTTGATGGAAAAAGCCGAATCTGGTCAATTTTTAGTCCTTTCCTTTTTATTACAAGATTCGCAGACAACAGTCAAGGAAGCCATGGAAGAAACAGGTTTTTCAAAGGCGACCTTAACCAAGTATATCTCTCTAATTAACGAAAATGCTTTAGAAAGAGGGTTAGAGCTGACCATCCACTTGGATGATGAAAGCCTGCGTCTGTCTGTCGGTACTGCCACAAAGGGGAGAGAGATTCGGAGCTTATTTCTAGACAATGCCATTAAGTACCAAATTTTGGTTTACCTTCTCTATCACCAACAGTTCCTAGCCCATCAATTGGCTCAAGAATTAATGATTAGCGAGGCCACGCTTGGTCGCCATTTGTCTAGCTTGAATCATATTTTGTCAGAGTTTGACTTATCCATCCAAAATGGTCGTTGGCGAGGTCCAGAGCATCAGATTCGTTACTTTTATTTCTGCCTTTTCCGCAAGGTCTGGTCCAGTCAGGAGTGGGAAAGTCATATGCAGAAAGCTGAGAGAAAGCAAGATATTGCTAGCTTAGAAGAAATCTGCGGTGCCAGCTTGTCTTCGGGTCAGAAATTAGACTTGGTTCTCTGGACTCATATCAGTCAACAGCGCCTTCGGGTTAACGCCTGTCAATTTCAGGTTATAGAAGAAAAAATGCAGGGGTATTTTGACAATATTTTCTACCTTCGTTTACTTGGCAAGGCTTCTTCTTTTTTTGGTGGGCAGCACATTCCTCTAGGAACTGAGGATGGGGAGATGATGATTTTCTTCTCTTTCCTCTTGTCTCATCGCATTTTGCCCCTTCATACTATGGAGTATATTCTTGGTTTTGGAGGGCAATTAGCCGATTTGCTGACACAAATGATCCAGGAAATGAAGAAGGAGGAGTTGCTGGGGGACTACACAGAGGACCATGTCACCTATGAACTCAGCCAGCTCTGTGGTCAAGTTTATCTCTACAAGGGCTATATCTTGCAAGATCGATACAAGTATCAGATAGAGCATCGCCACCCTTATTTGCTGATGGAGCATGACTTTCGAGATATTGCTCAGAAAATTTTCTCCTCCTTGCCAGCCTTTCATCAGGGGACGGATCTGGATAAAAAAATCCTTTGGGAATGGCTTCAGTTGATGGAGTATATGGCAGAAAATATAGGCAAGCATCTGAGAATAGGGCTAGATCTAACAGCAGGCTTCCTTGTTTTTTCGAGAATGTCAGCCCTTTTAAAACGATATTTGGAGTACAATCGCTTCATTACCATCGAAGCCTATGACCGTACTCGTCATTATGACTTGCTGGTTACAAATAACCCTATCCATAAGAAAGAACAAGCATCTATCTACTATTTGAAAAATGATTTGGACATCGAAGATTTAGCTACAATCCGTCAGATGCTCTTTGCCTAAAAGACCTGAATTTTCAGGTCTTTTTTGTGAAATTCGCACAATCTCCTCACTTTTTTTTAAAATTTTAAAAAAATTGATAAACAGGAAAGCGCTTTATTTTGTATACTAGTTACTGTAAAGAGGAACCCCCTCAAGATTTTATCAGGAGGACAGCACATGTCACAAGAAAAATACATCATGGCTATTGACCAAGGAACTACTAGTTCTCGCGCCATCATTTTTAACAAAAAAGGAGAAAAGGTCAGCTCTAGTCAAAAAGAGTTCACTCAGATTTTCCCTCAAGCAGGTTGGGTAGAGCACAATGCCAATGAAATTTGGAACTCTGTTCAGTCAGTTATTGCGGGTGCTTTCATCGAAAGTGGTGTGAAACCAAGTCAAATCGAGGCAATCGGGATTACCAACCAGCGTGAAACAACTGTCGTCTGGGATAAGAAAACAGGGCTCCCTATCTACAATGCTATCGTTTGGCAATCACGCCAAACTGCTCCTCTGGCTGAACAACTAAAAAGCCAAGGTTATGTGGAAAAATTCCATGAGAAGACTGGTTTGATCATCGATGCTTACTTCTCAGCGACTAAGGTTCGTTGGATTTTGGACCATGTAGAAGGTGCTCAAGAGCGAGCAGAAAAGGGGGAATTGCTCTTTGGTACCATTGATACTTGGCTGGTTTGGAAATTGACTGACGGCGCAGCTCACGTGACCGACTACTCAAACGCAGCTCGTACCATGCTCTATAACATCAAGGATCTTAAATGGGATGATGAGATTTTGGAAATCCTTAACATTCCTAAGGTTATGCTTCCAGAAGTTCGTTCTAACTCTGAAATCTATGGCAAGACAGCTCCATTCCATTTCTACGGTGGAGAAGTGCCAATCTCTGGTATGGCAGGTGACCAACAAGCAGCCCTCTTTGGTCAGTTGGCTTTTGATCCTGGTATGGTTAAAAATACCTACGGAACTGGTTCCTTCATCATCATGAACACTGGTGAAGAGATGCAGTTGTCTGAAAACAACCTCTTGACAACGATTGGCTATGGTATTAACGGCAAGGTTTACTATGCTTTGGAAGGTTCTATTTTCATCGCAGGAAGTGCTATTCAATGGCTTCGTGACGGTCTTCGCATGGTGGAAAACTCACCAGAGTCTGAAAAATATGCTCTCAATTCTCACAACAATGACGAAGTCTATGTCGTACCTGCCTTTACAGGTCTAGGGGCACCATACTGGAACCAAAACGCTCGAGGATCTGTCTTTGGCTTAACTCGTGGAACAACTAAAGAAGACTTTATCAAGGCGACTTTGCAATCTATCGCTTATCAAGTACGTGACATCATTGACACCATGCAAGTGGATGCGCAGACAGCGATCCAAGTCTTGAAGGTAGATGGTGGTGCAGCCATGAACAACTTCCTCATGCAGTTCCAAGCTGACATCTTAGGAATTGATATCGCACGCGCTAAAAACTTGGAAACAACTGCCCTAGGGGCAGCCTTCCTGGCAGGATTGTCAGTGGGCTACTGGAAGGACTTGGATGAGTTGAAACTCTTGAACGAGACAGGAGAACTCTTTGAGCCATCCATGAACGAATCTCGTAAGGAACAACTCTATAAGGGCTGGAAGAAGGCTGTGAAAGCAACTCAAGTCTTTGCGGAAATCGACGACTAATACTGAAAGAATAAAGCGACTCAGTTAGAAAGTGTGTAAATATGGAATTTTCAAAGAAAACACGTGAATTATCAATTAAAAAAATGCAGGAACGGACCTTGGATCTCTTGATTATTGGTGGAGGGATTACAGGAGCTGGTGTAGCTTTGCAGGCGGCAGCCAGTGGTCTTGACACTGGTTTGATTGAAATGCAGGACTTCGCAGAAGGAACATCTAGCCGTTCAACAAAATTGGTCCACGGAGGTCTGCGTTATCTCAAACAATTCGACGTGGAAGTGGTATCAGATACAGTTTCTGAGCGTGCGGTGGTTCAACAAGTCGCTCCACATATTCCAAAACCAGATCCAATGCTCTTGCCAGTTTACGACGAGGATGGAGCAACATTTAGCCTTTTCCGTCTCAAAGTAGCCATGGACTTGTACGACCTATTGGCAGGGGTTAACAATACGCCTGCTGCAAACAAGGTTTTGAGCAAAGAAGAAGTCTTGGAACGCCAGCCAAACTTGAAGAAAGAAGGTTTGGTAGGAGGTGGAGTTTATCTTGACTTCCGTAACAACGATGCCCGTCTCGTGATCGAAAACATCAAACGTGCCAACCAAGATGGTGCCCTTATTGCCAACCACGTTAAGGCAGAAGGTTTCCTCTTTGACGAAAGCGGCAAGATTACAGGTGTTGTAGCCCGTGATTTGTTGACAGACCAAGTCTTTGAGATCAAGGCTCGTCTGGTTATCAACACGACAGGTCCTTGGAGCGACAAGGTACGCAATCTGTCTAATAAGGGAACGCAATTCTCACAAATGCGTCCAACCAAGGGAGTTCACTTGGTAGTGGATTCAAGTAAGATCAAGGTTTCACAGCCAGTTTACTTTGACACAGGTTTGGGAGATGGCCGTATGGTCTTTGTTCTCCCACGTGAAAACAAGACTTACTTTGGTACAACCGATACAGACTACACAGGTGATTTGGAACATCCAAAAGTGGCGCAGGAAGATGTAGATTATCTACTTGGCATTGTCAACAACCGCTTCCCAGAAGCAAACATTACCGTTGCTGATATTGAAAGCAGCTGGGCTGGTCTTCGTCCATTGATCGCAGGCAATAGCGCTTCTGACTACAATGGTGGAAATAACGGAACCATTAGCGATGAAAGCTTCAATAGCTTGATTGCGACTGTCGAGGCTTATTTATCGAAAGAAAAATCGCGTGAAGATGTTGAGTCTGCTGTCAGCAAGCTTGAAAGTAGCACATCTGAGAAACATTTGGACCCATCTGCAGTTTCACGTGGTTCGAGCTTGGACCGTGATGACAATGGCCTGTTGACCCTTGCTGGTGGTAAAATCACAGACTACCGTAAGATGGCTGAAGGGGCTATGGAGCGCGTGGTTGACATTCTCAAAGCAGAATTTGACCGCAGCTTTAAACTCATCAACTCGAAGACTTATCCTGTTTCAGGTGGAGAATTGAACCCAGCAAATGTGGACTCAGAAATTGAAGCCTTTGCTCAACTTGGAGTGTCACGTGGCTTGGATAGCAAGGAAGCTCATTACCTAGCAAATCTCTACGGTTCAAATGCACCGAAAGTCTTTGCCCTTGCTCACAGCTTGGAACAAGCGCCAGGACTCAGCTTGGCAGATACCTTGTCCCTTCACTATGCAATGCGCAATGAGTTGGCTCTGAGCCCAGTTGACTTCCTCCTTCGCCGTACCAACCACATGCTCTTTATGCGTGATAGTTTGGATAGCATTGTGGAGCCAGTTATGGATGAAATGGGACGATTCTATGATTGGTCAGAAGAAGAAAAGGCAGCCTACCGTGCGGATGTTGAAGCAGCCCTTGCTAACAACGATCTAGCGGCATTGAAAAATTAAGAAAAACTAGAAGAGAGGGAACAAGCCTTCCTTGCCTTCCCTCTCCTTCTTTAAAATGGAGACAACGATATGATGAAAGAATTATTTGGAGAATTTTTGGGGACTTTAATCCTTATCCTCCTAGGAAATGGTGTTGTAGCAGGTGTGGTTCTTCCCAAAACCAAGAGTAACAATTCAGGGTGGATCGTCATCACGATGGGATGGGGGATCGCCGTTGCGGTTGCCGTCTTTGTGTCTGGCAAACTTAGTCCTGCACACTTAAACCCAGCTGTGACGCTTGGTGTAGCCTTAAAAGGTGACTTGCCTTGGGCTTCAGTATTCCCATATATCCTAGCTCAGTTCGCTGGAGCTATGCTTGCTCAAATTTTAGTTTGGTTGCAATTCAAACCGCACTATGAAGCAGAAGAAAATGCAGGAAATATTCTAGCAACTTTCAGCACTGGACCAGCTATCAAAGATACTGTGTCAAACTTGATTAGTGAAATCCTTGGGACTTTTGTCTTGGTATTGACAATCTTTGCTTTGGGTCTCTATGACCTTCAAGCAGGGCTAGGAACCTTTGCAGTGGGAACCTTGATTGTCGGTATCGGTCTTTCACTAGGTGGGACAACTGGTTATGCCTTGAACCCAGCTCGTGACCTCGGTCCTCGCATTATGCATAGCCTTCTTCCAATTCCAAACAAGGGAGATGGGGACTGGTCTTATGCTTGGATTCCTGTTGTAGGACCTGTTATCGGTGCAGCCCTAGCAGTTCTCGTATTTTCACTTTTCTAAGATAATAAAACCCAAATATTTATATCTCAATAAACATAACTTACCAAAAACGACCAAAATAAGGAGCGCTGCCTCACTTCATTTTGGTCGTTTTGATTTTTTTAAGTTTATATACTGGTGTTAATTATTATTTCAGCTAAAAAACAGAGTACTTCACTAGTTCATTCATCAATCTTTTAGGTCTTGAATTATATTTGTTGTGTAAATAGTTTTGTCTCGTTATTGGGGTTTAGTAGTAAGAGTCATTTGTTTTTTTATTTTAGGAAATTGGATAATAGAAGTATATAGTTTTTAAATTATGATATAATGAATAAAGTTAATTATCCTTGATAATATGATAGGGAGTAATCCTAAAATGACAAATCAGGAGATGAGAAAAAGAGAAAAGGAGTCCATCTGGTATGAATTATTTTGAGGGGAATGAGTTTTTCCTTCTATTACTTGTGGTTTTACTGATTGGCTTTGTTTTAAACTATTTTGGCAAGCGTAAGGATTATTATATTTTAAGTCTGTCAATTTTATTTGCAGGAGCCGTCTATGGTAAGAGTAAATCCATGGTTGTTTATCTATTGGCTTTCATCATCTACCAATATGTACTAGTTTTCATAGCACAAAGAATGGATTTAAAACGGTTAAAACCTCTAGTTATGTTATCCATTTTACCTTTAGTGGTCAATAAAGTCTTTGCCATAACCCAGCTACATTTGTTGGCTTTTATTGGGATTTCCTACATGTCCTTTAAGACCATTCAGATCATGCTAGAAATATCGGATGGTTTAATCAAAGAAAAAATCAGTGTAAAAGATTATCTACAGTTTCTACTCTTTTTCCCTACAGTTAGTTCTGGACCAATCGATCGTAGCAGAAGATTTCTAAAAGAGATCAATGAAGTCATGCCTAGAAAAGACTACCTAGAGTTAGCAGGTGATGGTATTTATCGCATCGTTTTAGGCCTTCTCTACAAGGTTGTTTTATCAACCTATGTTTACCAGATACTACTTGCTCTAAGCAATACTGGTACAGTTGTCTACTCAATCAAATATATGTACCTGTATACTCTCTATCTGTTCTTTGACTTTGCGGGGTATAGTTTGATGGCTGTTGGAAGCAGTAATATTTTGGGTATTCAGACACCGATGAATTTCAATAAACCTTTCTTGAGTATTGATATCAAGGATTTCTGGACTAGATGGCATATTACCTTGTCAACATGGTTGAGAGATTTCGTATTTTCAAGAGTTTTGATGCAGGTTATCAGAAAGAAATGGTTTAAGAATAGATTACACAATGCAGCCTATGCCTATATGGTCAATATGTTGGTTATGGGATTTTGGCATGGAATTAGTGTCAGCTACATCTCTTATGGTTTTTACCATGGAATCTTGATGTCTGGATTTGAAATTTATCAAAAGAAGAGCACTTTTTATAAGAAACATAAAAATAAAACTTGGTACAAGCTAATAAGTTGGTTTGTGACCATGAATTTAGTTATGGTTGGCTTCTTTATCTTTTCAGGTGAACCTTATAAGATAATTATGGCAATTCTAAGTAGATAAAGAGATCTGCTAAAACAAGGAGATTGGACAAAACAAGATGATTAAGTTAAAAGCATTTTTACTATCGCTTGTGCTCGTAATTGCGACTCTTGCTCTTTTAAATGTGACATATGTCAAGAAGATTGACGACTATTATAAAGTCAAGGACAATAGTATTCGCTACAGCACTTCTTATGAAAAGTATAAAAGTAGAGATATTCTAACAAATAATATCACTCCCAATACACTAGTTCTAATGGGTTACTCAGAGTTAGTTGCGACGATAAATGAAGATTACCATCCCAATAAAATTTTTAACTACAATGATTTTAATATTATGCAGATAGGAACCAGTTACTCTCAAAATATCATTCAAGCTACAACCTTGAGCTCGATTGAGGGGGCTATGAGTAAGCGAAAAGTAGCCATCGTAGAGTCTGTTCAATGGTTTGAAAAGGATGGGATTCATCAAGACGCCTTCTTAAACAAGGCCTCTCAGGAACATATTTTTCACATGCTAGATAACGAGAAAATCAGTAAGGAAACGAAAGAAAAACTGATTAATCGCATTATTGAGATTACCAAAGGGAACAAACAACAAAATGATATCTATAAAAAGTATAAAAGATATTTTATAGAAGGAAAAGGGACAATCATTGATAAAAAACTGTTGGAACTTGACAATGCCGTTTATTCCTTTAAGCTTAAACGAAAATTCTATGAAAATCATGCCAAATCAGACTATCCTGCACTAGGAGATAAAACGCCGGATTATGATTGGGAGGAGATGACGAAGAAGTTTGTAGAAGAAGTTAAAAAGAAAACAGATAACAATGATTATGCTGTGGATAATAACTACTACAATACCTACTTGAGAGACCGCTATGCTTCGTTGAAAGATTCTAACAAAGACTTGAGCTACATAGAGTCACCAGAGTATTCAGATATGGAACTCTTCTTGACAGTTGCTAAGGAATTGGGAATTGAAGTTGAAGTCATTATCTTTCCTGTAAATGGTAAATGGAATGATTACACAGGTGTTTCACGAGAAATGCGTGAAGAAACTTACAAAAAAATAGAAAATATTGCCAAAAACCACGGTGCTACGGTGTTAAACTATGGAAATAAAGAGTATGAAGATTACTTTTTATTTGACGTGATGCACGTTGGGGTGAAAGGATGGATGGAAGTTGAAAAAGAACTTTACAAATTTGCAAATGAAACTAACTGACACACATCGTTTACTATTGTGGACCTTGTTTTTCTACACAGTTATTTTAAGCATCGTAATCTACTGTTTTGTGACTGATTTTTCGAACATTCAAGATTTCATCTATAGTGAATTTTAAGATTACATATTATAAAAATCTCTAGATAAAGGGGATTCTATCGATAAAGTGAGACATAAGATAAGGCTCTATAATATTTATAGTGGGGAAGTCCTCTATAGGTAGTATAGAGCCTACTTTGTTGTAGCTCCCAATATAATCTATACTGGAAAGCATTAAAGCTATCATTAGAAGGTATCATATGGAACAATTTAATGATGTTTAAATGTAGTGGAAATGGACGGAAAACAATTGAAAAAATAGTTTATAAAGTGGTATAATAGCAGAAAAATAAGTTAGTAAGAAATTGATTTTATTTTAGTTGAAAATTACAAGAATGAAAGGTTTTTCTTGATGAAACAGAGAAATGAACTCTATCTCTTTCTTGGTCGGACAGCCTTGTATTTTATCATTTTCTTGGGCCTGCTTTACTTTTTTAGTTATCTCGGTCAGGTTCAAGGTAGCTTTATCTATAATGAATTTTAACTTAAAGGAGAACCCCTATTGTGTCAAATAAGCCAATAGTAGATATGATTGAAACCATTGAGCATTATGCTCAAAAGCAACCTAATTTTCCGGTCTACAATGTCCTTGGAGAAGAGCATACCTATGGCCAATTGAAGGCTGATTCAGATAGCTTAGCAGCCCATCTTGACCAAATGGGACTTCCTGAAAAGTCACCTGTTGTGGTCTTTGGTGGACAGGAGTATGAAATGTTGGCAACCTTTGTGGCCCTGACCAAGTCTGGCCATGCCTATATCCCAATTGATAGTCATTCTGCCTTGGAGCGCGTGTCTGCTATTGTTGAAGTGGCTGAGCCAAGCTTAATTATCGCCATCAATGAGTTTCCAATTGAAAACCCAGCTGCTCCAATCATGTCCTTAGAGCAAGTGCGTGAAGCTTATACGGCTCAACATGCCTATGATTTGCAACATCCAGTCAAAGGGGATGATAACTACTACATTATCTTTACTTCGGGGACGACCGGGAAACCAAAAGGGGTGCAAATTTCGCATGATAACTTGCTCAGCTTCACCAACTGGATGATTACAGACAAGGAATTTGCGACGCCAGAGCGTCCGCAAATGTTGGCGCAACCGCCCTATTCCTTTGACTTGTCTGTCATGTATTGGGCACCAACCTTGGCTCTTGGAGGAACGCTTTTTGCCCTTCCATCAGCCATTACTCAAGACTTTAAACAACTCTTTGCAACTATCTTTTCTCTTCCGATTGCTATCTGGACTTCGACACCATCTTTTGCAGATATGGCTATGTTATCTGAAGATTTCAATGCTGAAAAGATGCCAGGCATTACCCATTTCTACTTTGATGGGGAAGAGTTGACTGTTAAAACTGCTCAGAAATTACGCGAACGTTTCCCAAATGCGCGCATCATCAATGCTTACGGGCCAACAGAAGCAACAGTTGCTTTGTCGGCAGTTGCTATTACAGATGAGATGTTAGCAACTTTGAAACGTCTGCCAATTGGTTATACCAAAGAAGATTCTCCAACCTTCATCATTGATGAGGCAGGAAATAAATTGCCAAATGGTGAGCAAGGTGAAATCATCGTGTCTGGACCGGCTGTTTCAAAAGGTTATATGAATAATCCTGAGAAAACAGCAGAAGCTTTCTTCGAATTTGAAGGTCTGCCAGCCTACCATACGGGAGATGTCGGAACGATGACGGATGAAGGCCTTCTTCTCTATGGTGGTCGGATGGACTTCCAAATCAAGTTTAACGGCTACCGTATTGAGCTAGAAGATGTTTCTCAAAACTTGAACAAGTCTCAGTACATCGACTCGGCTGTTGCAGTGCCACGCTACAACAAAGATCACAAGGTTCAAAATCTCTTGGCCTATGTCATCTTAAAAGATGGGGTCAAGGAACAATTTGAGCGCGAGATTGATATTACCAAAGCGATTAAGGAAGATTTGGAACACATCATGATGTCTTATATGATGCCTTCAAAATTCCTTTACCGTGATAGTTTACCACTAACTCCAAACGGGAAAATCGACATCAAAGGGTTGATTAACGAGGTAAACAATAGATGACGGATTTCCTGAAACAGCTCCATCATATTGAGCCGTATGGGAATCCGCAGTACTTTTTGTACGTGATTACTGCCACCTTGCCAATCTTTATCGGTCTTTTTTTCAAAAAACGCTTTGCCTGGTATGAAATATTGGTTAGTCTCTTCTTTATCGTCACCATGTTGACAGGTGGCAAGACCAATCAATTGGCTGCCTTGGGTATTTATCTGTGCTGGGAAATATTGCTCCTGCTTTTCTACAAGCACTATCGAAAAAGTAAGGATGGCAAGTGGGTATTCTACCTCGTTAGTTTTCTGTCCCTCCTTCCGATTATCTTTGTCAAGGTACAGCCAGCTATCAATGGAACACAGTCCTTGTTAGGTTTTATCGGAATTTCTTATCTGACTTTTCGTTCGGTGGGAGTCATTATCGAACTCAGAGATGGAGTTATTAAGGAATTGAAGATGAGGGAATACTTGCGTTTTCTCCTCTTTATGCCGACATTTTCAAGTGGTCCGATTGATCGTTTCAAACGTTTTAATGAAAATTACAAGACGATTCCAGAGCGCGATGAGTTGATGGATATGTTAGCTGAGTCCGTTCGGTATATCATGTGGGGATTTCTGTATAAATTTATCCTAGCTCATATTTTAGGCGAGATTTTATTACCACCGCTAAAGAATTTAGCTTTACAAACAGGTGGCGTCTTTAACTATTATGTAGTGGCCATCATGTACACATTTGGTTTGGAACTCTTCTTTGATTTTGCAGGTTACTCTATGTTTGCTATAGCTATTTCAAATCTGATGGGGATTCGTAGTCCGATTAACTTCAACAAACCCTTTTTATCAAGGGATTTGAAGGAGTTTTGGAATCGTTGGCACATGAGTTTATCCTTCTGGTTCCGTGATTTTGTCTTTATGCGCATGGTCATGGTGATGACGAGAAAGAAGCTTTTTAAGAATCGAAATGTGACTTCAAGTATTGCCTATATCCTAAACATGCTCCTTATGGGGTTCTGGCATGGGATAACATGGTTTTATATCGCTTACGGACTCTTTCATGGGATAGGCTTAGTGATGAATGATGCCTGGGTCAGAAAGAAAAAAACGCTCAATAAAGAACGGAAAAAAGCAGGGCGACCTCCCTTGCTTGAGAATCGTTGGGCTCAGTTGCTTGGCATGGTGATAACCTTCCATGTCGTAATGGTTTCATTCTTAATCTTTTCTGGATTTTTGAATGATTTATGGTTTAAAAAATAAATGGAATTAAAAAATAGAAGGAAATTTAAAAATGGATATCAAATCAGAAGTTATTGAAATTATCGATGAATTATTTATGGAAGATGTTTCTAACATGATGGATGAAGATCTTTTCGATGCAGGTGTCTTGGACAGTATGGGAACGGTTGAATTGATTGTAGAAATCGAAAATCGCTTTGATATACGTGTCCCGGTTACAGAATTTGGTCGTGATGACTGGAATACAGCCAATAAAATCGTGGCAGGGATTACGGAGTTAAAGAATGCTTAAACGCCTGTGGTTAATCTTCGGGCCGATTCTTATTGCAGGTTTATTGGTTCTTCTACTCATTTTTTTCTATCCAAGTAGCAAGAGCCATAATCTTATGGAAGAAAAATACTCTGCAGCCTCTATAAGTGCAGAAAGCTTCAAGGAGAGAAACCAAAAAGTGAGAGCTCTCACGGATCCTAATATACGTTTTATACCCTTTTTGGGTTCGAGTGAATGGATTCGTTTTGATAGCATGCATCCAGGAGTGTTGGCTGAAAAGTATAATCGCTCCTACCGTCCGTATTTTATGGGGCAGGCAGGAGCCGCTTCTCTTAGTCAGTATTTTGGGATGCAACAAATCACATCTGAACTTGAAAACAAACAAGCGGTATTTGTAATCTCTCCACAGTGGTTTACAAAAGAGGATCATGACTCGACTATTTTTCAAACTTATTTTAACAATGATCAGTTGACTGCCTTCTTGGAAAATCAATCTGGGGGTGTGGGCACTCAGTATGCGGCTAGTAGACTCTTGAAGCAGAATCCAAGCGTACCGATGAAGGGGATTGTTGAAAAACTGGCTAAGAATGAACAGTTGTCAGACTTTGATCATTCAATAATTACAGCTTCTGCAGAATTCAATGAAAGACAAGCGGCCCTTTTTGGTCAATTCTCCATCCGAGGCCGATTAAAGTATAAAGATCATATTGAAAAATATTTGAGCAGTCTCCCAGATCAATTTTCGTATGAAGAATTGGAAAATATTGCACGTAAGGATGCAGAAGAAAACACGACCAATAATGATTTGGGAATGGAGAACCACTTTTACAATACTCAACTAAAGAAAGATTTAAAAAAGTGGGAAGGGTATCAAAAAAATTACAACTTCCTCCAGTCAAGGGAATACAATGATTTGCAGCTGGTGCTTGATCAATTTGCAAAATCTAAGGTCAATGTACTCTTTGTCTTTCAACCTGTCAATAAAAAATGGATGAATTATACCGGATTAAGTGAGGAAATGTATCAACACTCTGTCGAAAAAATTCGTTACCAGTTGGAGAGTCAAGGTTTCACCAATATTGCTGATTTTTCAAAAAACGGTGATGAACCTTATTTTGTCAAGGATACGATTCATATCGGTTGGTTAGGCTGGTTGGCGTTTGATAAGGTTGTAAATCCTTTTTTGAGCAATCCAACAACAGCACCTAGTTACCAAATGAATGACCGCTTCTTTAGCCAAGATTGGGCGGATTACGATGGTAACATCAAAGATTTTCAATAAAATGAGCTAAAAGTTTGGATTTTAATCCAAGCTTTTTTTGTTTAAATGGCGAATATTTAAGATGCAAATAGGTCAAAAGTTTCAAAATTTTTAGAAATAGCATATAATATAAAAGAGAAAAAGAAAAGAAAAGGAGTTCAAAATGAAGAAACAGTTCTTATTACCCATCCTATCTACAGCTTTATTAGCTCCAGCCTTCTTAGCTGGACAAGTATACGCTGAAGAAGCAACAACTCCTGCAGAAAGTTCAGCTGTCGCAGCAACTCCAGCTCCGTCGGCGACTCCAGCTCCTGTTGAGAGCCCTGCGGTACCGGAAACTTCGACAACTTCAGAAACGATTGCACCTGCAGAAGCTCAGTCAGCTCCTGCTGAATCTCCTAAAAGCGAAGAAAAGGACACTGTTATCTTACACACCAATGATGTCCATGGTCGTATTGTAGAGGAAAAGGGAGTCATTGGAGACGCTAAGTTGGCTACAGTCATTGAACAAGAGCGTGCAAAAACCAACCAGACCACCTTGGTAGTGGATGCTGGGGATGCTTTCCAGGGTCTTCCTATCTCAAACTCATCAAAAGGTGAGGCACGTGCTAAGATTCTTAACGAGATGGATTATGATGCCATGGCGGTTGGAAATCACGAGTTTGATTTCGGACTTGATGAAGCTAAAAAATACAAGGAAATTTTGAAATTCCCTTTGTTAAGCTCAAATACTTATATAGATGGAGCTCGTCTCTTCCAAGCTTCTACTATTGTTGACAAGAATAAGGATGTTGAAGGCGACGAGTTTGTAGTGATAGGTGTGACAACGCCGGAAACAGCAACGAAAACTCACCCTAAAAATGTTAAAGGAGTAACTTTTACTGAGCCAATCGAAGAGGTTAATAAGGTCGTTGAAGAAGTTCAAGCCAAGGCTAAGGCGGAAGGGAAGGATTATAAGCATTATGTAGTCTTAGCCCACTTGGGTGTTGATACAACAACGCCAGTAGCTTGGCGTGGCTCAACACTAGCAGAAGCCCTATCTAAGAACCCTCTTTTGAAGGGGAAACGCGTAACAGTCATTGATGGTCACTCTCATACAGTAGAATCAACTACTTACGGAGATAATGTGACTTACAACCAAACTGGAAGTTATCTCCATAACGTTGGTAAAATTACTTATAAATCTCGTCAGCTTTTGGGCAATCCAACTCAGATTACTGCTGCTGAAGCCAAAAAATTAGAAGCAAATCCAAAAGTTGCTAGTTTAGTTAAAGATATTAAGGCAAAGTATGATGCAGAAAATGCAGTTGAGGTTGTGTCTAACAGTCCTGTTGAACTAAACGGAGACCGTGAAAATGTTCGTGTCCGCGAGACAAACCTCGGAAATGTCGTCGCAGATTCTCTCTACCAGTATGGTCAAACAGGATTTAGTCATCCAACAGATATCGCTGTGACAAATGGTGGTGGCTTGCGTGAAACGATTTCTAAAGGCAAACCAATTACAAAAGGAAATGTCATTGCAGTCTTACCATTTGGAAACACAATCTCACAAATTCAAGTAACTGGTCAGCAAGTTCTGGATATGTTTGAAAAATCACTCGGCTCTATCTTGCAGGTTGATAAGGCAGGAAAAACTGTCTTGGATGAAAATGGTCAACCATTGCTCGAACCAAGTGGTGGATTCTTACAAATTTCAGGAGCCAAGGTCTACTACGATACAAACCTAGTCGCAGGTAAACGCGTCTTGGCTATTCAAGTGAAGAATCGTGCAACTGGTCTTTATGAAAAACTAGATTTGACGAAAATCTACTACCTAGCAACCAATGACTTCCTTGCAGCAGGTGGTGACGGTTATACCATGCTTGGTGGTGCTAGAGAAGAAGGTCCTTCAATGGATGCTGCCTTTGAAGACTATCTCAAAACAGCTGATTTGACTCAGTATGAAAAGGTAAATCCAAATTCACGCACGATTTCTGTGGACTCAAAGACATTTAAACTTCCTGAAGAAGGTAAAAAGCAAGATCCAGCTAAACCAGTAGAAGACCAAGCAACAAAACCGACTCAACCTTCTACTGTAAAAGTTGATTATAAGGTTGCAGATAAGTTTGCTAAGAAAACAGTAGTCTCAGAGAAACTACTTCCAAATACAGGTAGTGAGCAATCTATTTTCATGATGCTACTTGGTGTGATTCTTGGAGCGACAGCCCTCTGGACTAGCCGTAGACAAGAAAAATAATTCTAAAGGATGAAAACATCTCAGGTGTTTTCATCTTTTTTCTTGATTCTTTTTTGGTTTATGATATAATTAACCAGTAAAGAATCTGTGGTGATCTATATTGTTTTCGGAAAAAGATAACTAGGAAAGGAGAAGTTCATGAGACAATTAGCAACAGACATTGATCATTTTTTAAATGAAGTAATCCTGAAAGCTGAAAATCAGCATGAAATTTTGATTGGTCATTGTACCAGTAATGTGGCTTTGACCAATACCCAGGAGCATATTCTTATGCTCTTATCAGAGGAGTCGCTAACCAACTCTGAGTTGGCGCGCCGTCTCAATGTCAGTCAAGCAGCCGTCACTAAGGCCATTAAATCCTTGATTAAAGAGGGGATGCTGGAAACGTCTAAGGATCCAAAGGATGCTCGAGTGATTTTCTATCAATTGACAGATCTAGCTCGACCGATTGCTGAGGAGCATCACCATCATCATGAGCACACCCTCTCGACTTATGAACAAGTTGCCAGTCAATTCTCAGATGAAGAGCAACAAATTATTCAGCGGTTTTTAACTGCTTTAGTAGGAGAAATCAAGTAATGAGATACATCACAGTAGAGGATTTGTCCTTCTATTATGACAAGGAACCTGTGCTTGAGCATATTAATTACAGTGTTGATAGTGGGGAATTTGTCACCCTTACTGGAGAAAATGGAGCCGCCAAGACGACTCTTATCAAGGCCAGTCTTGGTATTCTACAACCAAGATTTGGCAAAGTTACCATTTCAAAGACCAACACTCGTGGGACAAAACTAAGAATCGCCTACCTTCCTCAACAGATTGCAAGCTTTAATGCAGGCTTTCCGAGCACTGTTTATGAATTTGTTAAATCAGGTCGTTATCCAAGAAAAGGTTGGTTCCGTCGTTTGAATGCCCATGATGAGGAACATATCAAGGCTAGTTTAAACTCTGTTGGTATGTGGGAACATCGGGACAAAAGGATTGGTTCCCTTTCTGGCGGGCAAAAGCAAAGGGCTGTTATCGCACGTATGTTTGCTTCAGATCCTGATATCTTTATCTTGGATGAGCCGACGACAGGGATGGATGCGGGAACAAAGGATGAGTTTTACGAACTCATGCACCATAGCGCCCACCATCATGGCAAGGCTGTTTTGATGATTACCCATGATCCTGAAGAAGTCAAGGACTACGCAGATCGTAATATTCACCTGGTCCGAGACCAAGATTCCCCATGGCGTTGCTTCAATGTCCATGAAAGTGACCAGGAGGTGGAGCATGCTTAATCTATTGTCTTATGATTTTATGCAGCGAGCCTTTTTGGCTGTTATTGCCATGAGTCTCTTTTCACCAGTTCTGGGGACCTTCCTTATCTTGCGTCGTCAGAGTCTTATGAGTGATACTCTGAGTCACGTCTCGCTTTCGGGGGTTGCCTTTGGCTTGGTTTTAGGAATTTCTCCGACCATTTCAACCATTGTGATTGTCTTGATTGCGGCAGTCTTCCTTGAATACCTACGTACGGTTTATAAAAGCTTTATGGAGATTGGGACAGCCATTCTCATGTCTACAGGACTTGCAGTTTCACTTATTGTCATGAGTAAGGGTAAGAGCTCTAGTTCTATGAGTCTGGATCAGTACCTTTTTGGTTCTATCGTGACCATTAGTCAAGAGCAGGTCATTGGTCTCTTTGTTATTGCAGCTGTTGTTTTAATTTTGACCTTCCTCTTTTTAAGACCTATGTATATTCTAACTTTTGACGAGGATACAGCTTTTGTCGATGGTCTTCCAGTGCGTACCATGTCTATTCTCTTTAACATGGTAACGGGTGTGGCTATTGCCCTCATGATCCCAGCTGCTGGAGCACTTTTGGTATCGACTATCATGGTCTTACCAGCAAGTATTGCTTTGCGTCTAGGTAAAAACTTTAGTTCTGTGATGATTTTTGCCAGTGTTATTGGTTTTCTAGGTATGGTTGCGGGACTCTATATTTCCTATTATGCAGAGACACCACCGAGTGCGAGTATTACCCTTATCTTTGTAGTTGTCTTTTTAGGAGTCAGCTTACTCAAACGTTTTATCAAATAGGAGAAGTACATGAAAAAACTAAGCCTACTTTTGGCAAGTCTTGTGACCTTATTCTTAGTCGCTTGCACCAATCAAAAACAAGCAGACGGGAAATTAAATATCGTTACAACTTTCTATCCTGTCTACGAATTTACCAAGCAAATAGCAGGGGACACAGCCAATGTCGAACTCTTAATCGGGGCTGGAACAGAGCCACATGACTATGAACCATCACCTAAGGCGGTCGCTAAAATCCAAGATGCTGATGCCTTTGTTTATGAGAATGAAAATATGGAAACTTGGGTTCCTAAGTTATTAGAATCCCTAGATGCGAAAAAAGTAAAAACGATTAAAGCTACTGGAGATATGCTGCTCCTTCCAGGAAGTGAAGAAGAGGAAGACCATGACCATGGTGAAGAAGGTCATCATCACGAGTATGACCCTCATGTATGGTTGTCTCCTGCGCGTGCAATCAAACTTGTAGAACATATCCGTGATAGTCTTTCAGCTGACTATCCAGATAAGAAGGCGACTTTTGAACAAAATGCAGCAGCCTATATCGAAAAACTGCAAGCCTTGGACAAGGCCTATACTGAAGGACTTTCTAGTGCAAAACAAAAGAGTTTTGTGACTCAACACGCGGCCTTCCGTTATCTAGCCTTGGACTACGGACTCAACCAAGTCTCTATCTCAGGTCTTTCACCAGATGCGGAGCCTTCAGCAAGCCGTTTGGCAGAATTGACCGAGTACATCAAGAAAAATAAGATTTCTTATATCTACTTCGAAGAAAATGCTTCTCAAGCCCTAGCGAATACCCTCTCAAAAGAAACAGGAGTGAAGTTGGACGTTCTGAATCCTCTTGAAAGCTTGACCGAAGAGGACATGAAGGCTGGAGAAAACTATATCTCTGTCATGGAGAAAAATCTCAAGTCTCTTAAGCAGACAACTGATCAGGCAGGGGCAGAGATTGAACCAGAAAAAGCAGAGGAAACTAAAACAGTTCAAAATGGCTACTTTGAGGATGCAGATGTTAAGGACCGTACCCTAAGTGATTATGCAGGTAACTGGCAGTCTGTCTATCCTTTTCTTGAGGATGGGACTCTTGACCAAGTATTTGACTACAAGGCTAAATTGACTGGTAAGATGACCAAGGATGAGTACAAGGCATACTATCAAAAAGGTTACCAAACAGATGTGACCAAGATTAACATCACGGATAACACTATGGAATTCATCCAAGGTGGCCAAAGTAAGAAATATACTTACAAGTATGTCGGCAAGAAAATCTTGACTTATAAGAAAGGGAATCGTGGAGTACGCTTCCTCTTTGAAGCGACTGATGCAGACGCTGGACAATTCAAGTATGTTCAGTTTAGCGACCACAATATCGCTCCAGTCAAGGCAGAGCATTTCCATATCTTCTTTGGAGGCACTAGCCAAGAAGCCCTCTTTGAAGAGATGGACAACTGGCCAACCTACTATCCAGATGGCTTATCAGGTCAAGAGATTGCTCAAGAAATGTTGGCTCATTAAATCCAAACAATCCTTCCTACATGGGGAGGATTTTTCTTGTTTTATCAGCGTTGAGCATCTGGATTGACATTGGCTGATAAGGGAGTACATTCTATCAAGAGTCTCTAAGTCTGGAGGATAAATTCACGATTCTACATGCCAGTTGGATAGCATCAGGGGCTTATCACCATCATCTAGCTGTAAATGAATGGGGTGGTAAAAACTTAGCTCGACGTAAGCATGGAATGGTGGGGCTAGCCTGCTATGTGGTTGAAGTTGAGAACAAAGAGGAATTATTAAAAGTATTTGCTCAATCTCAAAGTAGCGAAGCGGTAACTCAGTGGATTTCTTCGGCAGAGTTCAGCATGACTGATAAAGATGGTATCGTTACGAGAGTTAGAGTAGGAAATTAGAATAGAGTGGTTCGGTCTGGATTATTACTAGTTTGAACCACTCTTTTTCTATTCAGTTTTTTCGAGAATGAAAAATTGAAGCTCTTACATTGATAGTGTTGCAAAAGATTCAAAAAAGGATAGAAGGAATGGAAGGATTATGATACAATTATCTTATTATTAGGAGGATTATAACTGTGGAAAAAGTATTAGGAAATATTTTTGAAAAACGAAAGCAATTTTTATCGTATGGTCTCGGTGCATATTTAATAGTTATTTTATTGAATTTATTGCACTATGCTCCGCAAAATCTTTTTCTAAGTCTAAATTCGGGACCTGTTTTTGACAAAATCTTGGTCTTTCTTATAGCAGCTGTATTCATTGGGGTAGTGGAAATAAAGTCATCCCTCAATATTCGTAGGATTAATATTCTTATTTCATGCCTAGCTTTATTTTTTGCTGTCTATAAAAGTATTTCATTTTTCCTGGCGCTAGGTTTACTACTTTTGGCTGTGGTTCTCTTTGTGTTTTTTAAGTTCAAAGGTGAAACCTTATCTTTTTTATATTTGCTTACGGTAGTAGGGACTCTCCCCCGGTTGTTAACATTAGTTGATTCTAATTTTAATGATACGGCGCTTGGTTTTCATGCCGTTGATTTAACGACTACAAGATTTTATACATTAATTTGGCCAGTCGTTTTAGCAGTGATTTTTTCTGCTGTACTGATTTTGCTTTTTGTACAGTTACCAATAAAGGAGTTTTTAGAAAAGCATAAAAAAATAGTATGGTGGGCAGTCTTGTCTCTTAGTATTATTTATGTTTTGTATCTCTGTGTCGTTGTCTACTATAAAGTCAAGACAATTGAAGTAACTACCTTTGACATTGGTATTTTTTCTCAAATGTTTGAGCGTATGAATACAGATTGGACTCCGATTACAACATTGGAGAGAGACCGAGTGCTTTCCCATTTTGCGGTACACGTGTCTCCAATCTTTTATCTAATGCTTCCCTTTTATAAATTATTCCCATATGTAGAGACGTTAGACATTTTACAGGTTTTAGTTGCTTTTTCTGCAATTATTCCTCTAAAACTATTGCTTCCTAAATTCAAACTTTCTAAACTAACAAATATATTGACGGTAGCATGGTTTGTTTTATTCCCAGTTATTACAACTGCAGGTGGAACCCATCTTCATGAGAATTGTTTCCTAACTGCGTTGATTTTCTGGTTATTCTATTTCATTGTTTCCGAGCAAAAACTGGGTATTATAGGTTCGACTTTGCTGCTTTTGTTAGTAAAGGAAGATGCCTTTATCTATGTTATTAGTATTGGCACCTACTTCCTTTTACAAAAACGTTTCACCTTATCGAAAACAACAAAAGTACGGATATTGTTAGCAGATATCGTTTTACCGATTGTTTATTTCATGTTTGCGATGTATCTCTTGAGTGCTTATGGTGAAGGAGGTATGGTCTCTCGTTTCGATACCTACCTACAGAATGGTGAGAGTGGATTGCTCATGGTCTTGAAAAATCTCTTGACCCATCCAGAATATGTGATCAGTACAATTTTCACCGCGAAAAGATTGGGCTATTTGTTCTTAATGCTTGCTCCACTTTGTTTCCTACCTCTTGTACAACGTAGTTGGGAAAATTATTTATTGGCTCTACCACTTGTTGTCATTAATTTGTTGCCAAACTGGCCTTATCAGTATGATATTGGTTTTCAATATAGTTATGGTAGTGCAGCACTGCTTTTTCTAATGACTCTACTCTCTTTAGAAGACCTTCAAATTCATAAGATTTTGCAAGAAAAATTAATTGTTCTTACAGTTACGATAGGTATCGTTGTATCTGGGATACTCTTACACCAGTTGACGCATAAATGGAATTTTAATATTGGTTATTATCATCAGAATAAACAAAATTTTGATAATATCAAGTATACTTTAGAAAGTCTGCCGTCTGAATCTTCAGTTGTCGCCGAACATCCATACACACCAATTCTTAGAAAACATCAAAAATTATATGACATTTTCTATCACAACGGTCAGAAAGTGGACTCATCTATTGATTTTGTGGTGATTCCAAGAAAGAGTAAGGATACGAGTGAACTCTATGTCGAGCTGGTCAAACAATATGAACAGCTTGGCTACAAGGAAAGCAGCTATTCTTCGGATGAAATTTTTATCCTAGAAAAACCACAGTAAGGTTGATGTATGAAAATCACCTTTTCTGAAAACAAGCCACAACTATACTAAAGCAAGAAAAATCCTTCAAAGGACTTGAAAAATTAGAGAAAATCGGGTATAATATGAGTAATCATTTGTCGTAGGTTTTGTCTGAAATATTGTCCGGACAAGGCTCACAGCAGTTAAATCTCCTGAAAAAAGTCAGATTTAACTGCTCTTTTTGTGCTTTTTTTCGGTATTTTTTGCATCTGTAACAGAGATTTAAAGATTCTGAAAAATTAGTCAAGGGGGATAAGTTGATAGGGGTTTTAGAACCATTAAACGATAATTATTAGCTTAGGTGACTAAGCTTGGAACTTTATTTACAAAGGAGAATCATCTTGGCAGGACATGACGTTCAATACGGGAAACATCGTACCCGTCGTAGTTTTTCAAGAATCAAAGAAGTTCTTGACTTACCAAATTTGATTGAAATTCAAACTGATTCATTTAAAGATTTCCTAGACCATGGTCTGAAGGAAGTGTTTGAAGATGTATTGCCAATTTCAAACTTCACAGAAACAATGGAGTTGGAATTTGTTGGCTACGAAATCAAAGAACCTAAATATACGCTTGAAGAAGCTCGCATCCATGATGCTAGTTATTCAGCACCAATCTTTGTAACTTTCCGCTTGATTAACAAAGAAACTGGCGAAATCAAAACTCAAGAAGTCTTCTTTGGAGATTTCCCAATCATGACTGAGATGGGTACTTTCATCATCAACGGTGGTGAACGTATTATCGTATCACAGTTGGTGCGTTCTCCAGGTGTTTACTTTAATGATAAAGTAGACAAAAACGGTAAAGTGGGCTACGGTTCAACTGTTATCCCTAACCGTGGAGCTTGGTTGGAACTTGAAAGTGACTCAAAAGACATCGCCTACACTCGTATCGACCGTACTCGTAAAATCCCGTTTACGACTTTGGTTCGAGCACTTGGTTTCTCAGGCGATGACGAAATCTTTGATATCTTTGGGGACAGCGAGTTGGTTCGCAACACTGTTGAAAAAGATATCCATAAAAACCCAATGGACTCTCGTACAGACGAAGCTTTGAAAGAAATTTATGAACGCCTTCGTCCAGGTGAACCAAAAACTGCTGAGAGTTCACGTACCTTGCTTGTAGCTCGTTTCTTCGACCCACGTCGTTATGACTTGGCTGCTGTAGGACGCTACAAGATTAATAAGAAACTAAATGTTAAAAATCGTTTGCTCAACCAAACAATCGCTGAACCACTGGTAGATCCAGAAACAGGCGAAATCTTGGTTGAAAAAGGTACTGTTATGACTCGCGATGTCATCGAAAGCATCGAAAGTCACTTGGATGGCGATTTGAATAAGATTGTCTACACTCCAAATGACTCAGCTGTTTTGACAGAACCAGTTGTTCTTCAAAAATTCAAGGTTGTGGCACCAACTGATCCAGACCGTGTTGTAACAATCATCGGAAATGCAAATCCAGATGATAAAGTTCGCACTATCACTCCGGCAGATATCCTTGCTGAAATGAGCTACTTCCTTAACTTGGCTGAAGGCATCGGTCGTATCGATGATATCGACCACCTCGGAAACCGTCGTATTCGTGCTGTTGGTGAATTGCTTGCCAACCAAGTACGTCTTGGACTTTCACGTATGGAACGTAATGTTCGTGAACGTATGTCTGTTCAAGATAACGAAGTATTGACACCTCAACAAATCATTAACATCCGTCCAGTGACTGCAGCGATCAAAGAATTCTTTGGTTCTTCACAATTGTCACAGTTCATGGACCAACACAACCCACTTTCTGAGTTGTCTCACAAACGTCGTTTGTCTGCCTTAGGGCCTGGTGGTTTGACACGTGACCGCGCTGGATATGAAGTGCGTGACGTGCACTACACTCACTATGGTCGTATGTGTCCAATCGAAACACCTGAAGGACCAAACATCGGTTTGATCAACAACTTGTCTTCTTACGGACACCTCAACAAGTATGGTTTCATTCAAACACCATACCGTAAAGTTGACCGTGCAACTGGTAAAGTTACCAACGAAATTGTTTGGTTGACTGCCGATGAAGAAGATGAATACACAGTAGCTCAGGCTAACTCTAAATTGAACGCAGATGGAACTTTTGCTGAAAAAGTTGTCATGGGACGTCACCAAGGGGTTAACCAAGAATATCCAGCATCAAGCGTTGATTATATGGACGTTTCTCCTAAACAGGTAGTTGCCGTTGCGACAGCATGTATTCCTTTCTTGGAAAACGATGACTCCAACCGTGCCCTCATGGGTGCCAACATGCAACGTCAGGCTGTTCCGTTGATCGATCCTAAAGCGCCTTTCGTTGGTACTGGTATGGAATACCAAGCAGCCCATGACTCAGGAGCTGCAGTTATTGCACAACATGGTGGTAAGGTTACCTATGCAGATGCGGACAAAGTAGAAGTTCGCCGTGAAGATGGTTCCCTTGATGTTTACCACATCCAAAAATTCCGTCGTTCAAACTCAGGTACTGCTTATAACCAACGTACCCTTGTTCGAGTTGGCGATGTCATCGAAAAAGGTGACTTTATCGCTGATGGACCTTCTATGGAAAAAGGTGAAATGGCGCTTGGACAAAACCCAATCGTTGCCTACATGACATGGGAAGGTTACAACTTCGAGGATGCCGTTATCATGAGCGAACGCTTGGTGAAAGACGATGTTTACACATCAGTTCACCTCGAAGAATACGAATCAGAAACACGTGATACAAAGCTTGGGCCTGAAGAAATCACTCGTGAAATTCCAAACGTTGGTGAAGATGCCCTTAAAGACCTCGACGAAATGGGTATCATCCGTATCGGTGCTGAGGTTAAAGAAGGGGATATCCTTGTAGGTAAAGTAACACCTAAGGGTGAAAAAGATCTTTCTGCTGAAGAGCGTCTCTTGCACGCTATCTTCGGTGACAAATCTCGTGAAGTTCGTGATACTTCCCTTCGTGTACCACACGGTGCCGATGGTGTCGTTCGTGATGTTAAAATCTTTACACGTGCAAACGGTGATGAATTGCAATCTGGTGTCAACATGCTGGTTCGCGTATACATCGCACAAAAACGTAAGATTAAGGTCGGAGATAAGATGGCCGGACGTCACGGGAACAAAGGGGTTGTCTCTCGTATCGTTCCTGTAGAAGACATGCCTTACCTTCCAGACGGAACTCCAGTCGATATCATGTTGAACCCACTTGGGGTGCCATCACGTATGAATATCGGTCAGGTTATGGAGCTTCACCTTGGTATGGCGGCTCGTACTCTTGGTATTCACATCGCAACACCAGTCTTTGACGGAGCAAGTTCTGAAGATCTTTGGGACACTGTCAAAGAAGCAGGTATGGATAGCGACGCTAAGACTATCCTATACGATGGTCGTACTGGTGAACCATTTGATAACCGTGTGTCAGTTGGTGTCATGTATATGATCAAACTCCACCACATGGTTGATGATAAATTGCACGCTCGTTCAGTCGGACCATACTCAACCGTTACACAACAACCACTCGGAGGTAAAGCTCAGTTTGGTGGACAACGTTTCGGTGAGATGGAGGTTTGGGCGCTTGAAGCCTATGGTGCATCAAATGTTCTTCAAGAAATCTTGACTTACAAGTCTGACGATATCAACGGACGTTTGAAAGCTTATGAAGCTATTACAAAAGGAAAACCAATTCCAAAACCAGGTGTTCCAGAATCATTCCGAGTTCTTGTAAAAGAATTGCAATCTCTTGGTCTTGACATGCGTGTCCTTGACGAAGACGATCAAGAAGTGGAACTTCGTGACCTTGATGAAGGAATGGACGAAGATGTCATCCACGTAGATGACCTTGAAAAAGCCCGCGAAAGAGCAGCTCAAGAGGCAAAAGCAGCCTTTGAGGCAGAAGAAAATGCAAAAGCGGAAACAACAGAAGAAGCTGCTGAACAAGAATAAGCAGTTCACTTATAATAGAAAGGGAAGAAATAGTGGTTGATGTAAATCGTTTTAAAAGTATGCAAATCACACTAGCTTCTCCAAGCAAAGTCCGTTCATGGTCTTATGGAGAAGTCAAAAAACCTGAAACAATCAATTACCGTACGTTGAAACCAGAACGTGAAGGACTCTTTGACGAAGTGATCTTTGGTCCTACAAAAGACTGGGAATGTGCTTGTGGTAAATACAAACGCATTCGTTACAGAGGGATTGTTTGTGACCGTTGTGGTGTTGAAGTAACGCGTACAAAAGTTCGTCGTGAACGTATGGGACACATCGAGTTAAAAGCTCCTGTATCTCATATCTGGTATTTCAAGGGGATTCCAAGCCGTATGGGCTTGACCCTTGACATGAGTCCTCGTGCCCTCGAGGAAGTTATCTACTTTGCAGCTTATGTGGTGATTGATCCAAAAGATACACCACTTGAGCACAAGTCTATCATGACAGAGCGTGAATACCGTGAACGCTTGCGTGAGTTTGGTCATGGTTCATTCGTTGCCAAAATGGGTGCCGAAGCTATCCAAGACCTCTTGAAACAAGTAGATCTTGAAAAAGAAATTGCTGAACTCAAAGAAGAGTTGAAGACAGCTACTGGACAAAAACGTGTGAAAGCTATCCGTCGTTTAGATGTTTTGGATGCTTTCCACAAATCTGGAAACAAGCCTGAATGGATGGTTCTTAACATCCTTCCAGTTATTCCACCAGATCTTCGTCCAATGTTGCAGTTGGATGGTGGCCGTTTTGCCTCATCTGACTTGAACGACCTTTACCGTCGTGTTATCAACCGTAACAATCGTTTGGCTCGTTTGCTTGAGTTGAACGCACCAGGGATCATCGTTCAAAATGAGAAGCGTATGCTTCAAGAAGCGGTTGACGCTTTGATTGACAATGGCCGTCGTGGTCGTCCGATCACAGGACCAGGTAGCCGTCCGCTTAAATCATTGAGCCACATGCTCAAAGGGAAACAAGGACGCTTCCGTCAAAACTTGCTCGGTAAACGTGTTGACTTCTCAGGACGTTCTGTTATCGCCGTTGGTCCAACTCTTAAGATGTACCAATGTGGTGTGCCACGTGAAATGGCAATCGAGCTCTTTAAACCATTCGTTATGCGTGAAATCGTTGCGCGCGATATCGTTCAAAACGTTAAAGCGGCTAAACGCTTGGTAGAACGTGGAGATGAACGTATCTGGGATATCCTCGAAGAAGTTATCAAAGAACACCCAGTGCTTTTGAACCGCGCACCTACCCTTCACCGTTTGGGTATCCAAGCCTTTGAGCCAGTCTTGATTGACGGTAAAGCCCTTCGCTTGCATCCGCTTGTCTGTGAAGCCTATAATGCCGACTTTGACGGTGACCAAATGGCCATCCACGTACCTCTTTCAGAAGAAGCCCAAGCAGAAGCTCGTATCTTGATGCTTGCTGCTGAGCATATCTTGAACCCTAAAGATGGTAAACCAGTTGTTACTCCATCTCAGGACATGGTTTTGGGTAACTACTACTTGACTATGGAAGAAGCTGGTCGTGAAGGCGAAGGTATGGTCTTCAAGGACCGTGACGAAGCTGTCATGGCTTACCGTAATGGTTATGTTCACCTCCACTCACGTGTTGGTATCGCAACAGATAGCTTGAACAAACCATGGACAGAAGAGCAAAAACACAAAATCTTGCTTACAACTGTTGGTAAAATCCTCTTCAACGATATCATGCCAGAAGGACTACCTTACTTGCAAGAGCCAACAAACGCTAACTTGACAGAAGGTGTTCCGGCTAAGTACTTCTTGCCATTAGGTGGAAATATCAAGGAAGCTATTGAAGGACTTGAAATCAACCCGCCATTCAAGAAGAAAAACCTTGGAAATATCATCGCTGAAATCTTCAAACGTTTCCGTACGACAGAAACATCTGCCCTACTTGACCGTATGAAGAACCTCGGTTACCACCACTCAACTCTTGCAGGATTGACAGTAGGTATTGCTGATATTCCAGTTGTTGAAGACAAGGCTGAAATCATCGAAGAATCACACAAACGTGTAGAACAAATCACAAAACAATTCCGTCGTGGTATGATCACAGATGACGAACGCTACAATGCTGTTACAGCTGAATGGCGTGCTGCCCGTGAAAAACTCGAGAAACGTTTGGTTGCCAACCAAGATCCTAAGAACCCAATCGTTATGATGATGGACTCTGGAGCCCGTGGTAACATCTCAAACTTCTCACAGCTTGCCGGTATGCGTGGTCTGATGGCTGCTCCGAACGGACGTATCATGGAATTGCCAATCCTTTCAAACTTCCGCGAAGGTTTGTCAGTACTCGAAATGTTCTTCTCAACTCACGGTGCCCGTAAAGGTATGACCGATACGGCCCTTAAGACAGCCGACTCAGGTTACTTGACTCGTCGTTTGGTTGACGTTGCCCAAGACGTTATCATTCGTGAGGATGACTGTGGAACTGACCGTGGTCTCTTGATCCGTTCTATTACTGAAGGTAAAGAGATGATTGAGTCTCTCGAAGAACGTCTCAATGGTCGTTACACTAAGAAAACTGTTAAACACCCAGAAACTGGTGCAGTTATCATTGGTCCAAATGAATTGATCACAGAAGACAAGGCTCGTGAAATCGTCAATGCCGGTGTTGAAGAAGTAACCATCCGCTCTGTATTTACATGTAATACTCGTCATGGTGTCTGCCGTCACTGTTATGGTATCAACTTGGCGACTGGTGATGCGGTTGAGGTTGGTGAAGCAGTTGGTACAATCGCTGCCCAATCTATCGGGGAACCTGGTACACAGCTTACAATGCGTACCTTCCACACGGGTGGGGTTGCCTCAAATACCGATATCACTCAGGGTCTTCCTCGTGTCCAAGAAATCTTCGAAGCCCGCAATCCTAAAGGGGAAGCGGTCATCACAGAAGTCAAAGGGGAAGTTACAGCAATCGAAGAAGATGCTTCAACTCGCACTAAGAAAGTCTTCGTTAAAGGCGAAACTGGAGAAGGCGAATACGTGGTACCATTTACAGCCCGTATACGTGTAGAGGTTGGCGATCAAATCTCTCGCGGTGCAGCTCTGACAGAAGGTTCTATCCAACCAAAACGTCTCCTTGCTGTACGTGATGTCTTGTCAGTTGAAACTTACCTCCTCGGTGAAGTACAAAAAGTTTACCGTAGCCAAGGGGTAGAAATCGGTGACAAACACATCGAGGTAATGGTTCGTCAAATGATCCGTAAAGTTCGTGTCATGGATCCAGGGGATACAGATCTTCTCATGGGTACTCTCATGGATATCAACGACTTTACAGATGCCAACAAAGATGTTCTTATCGCAGGTGGTGTGCCAGCAACTGGTCGCCCAGTCCTTATGGGAATCACCAAAGCATCGCTTGAAACCAATAGTTTCTTGTCAGCTGCTTCCTTCCAGGAAACAACTCGTGTCCTTACAGACGCAGCTATCCGTGGTAAGAAAGATCATCTCCTTGGTCTCAAGGAAAATGTCATCATCGGTAAGATCATCCCAGCTGGTACTGGTATGGCTCGCTACCGTAACCTTGAACCAAAAGCAGTTAATGAAGAGTCATTCCTTGCAGATTCACAAGAAGAGCAAGTGGATACCCAAGTCGAGACTGTTGAAACAAGTGAATAAACCTATTTATCCAAAAGGGGGAATGTCCCTCTTTTGGTGTATGTAGGTAATGAAAACGTAATGCATATTTTCTTGAAAAAATAGTAAAAAAATGGAATAAATGTATATTGATTTCAACTTTCAAAATAATGAGCATAATGCTTGGATTTTAGCTACAATAGTGCTAAAATAGGAGTGTTGCATGTTTAGGATTTTGTAAAAACAATGCATAAAATATAACAATATATACACTCCCGAAAGGGTATTGGAGGTAAAACATGAAAAATGATCTGTTTAACGATCGAATTAGTCGATTCTCGATTCGTAAACTTCATGTAGGAGTTTGCTCGGTCTTACTCGGAACGTTGGTAATGCTCGGAACTGCCACAGGTGTTGGAGCTGATGAAGTAACTGAAGAAAAACAAGCTGATGGAGTTGCAGCTAAAACAGAAGTTGACAAGGCAGAAACTCCTCAAATTACAGAAGCAGCACCTGCTAAAGAAGTAACTTATCAAGCAGAAGCAGCACCTGCAGTTTCTACTGAAGTAAAACCTGAGCTAAATAGCGACAAATTGGCAGCTTACGTTGCTGAAATTGAAGCAAACTTGGCAAACGGTAAATACAGCAACAAGACAGACGAGAGCCTTGAAATTCTTAAAGTAGGTCTTGCTAATGCTAAAAATACACTTACTTCTGCTACAAGCCAAGCTGAATTGGATGCAGCTTACCAATCACTTGTAACAATTGTCAATTCTAAACTTAAAAACAAAGAAAAAGCTGTAGCCGAAACAGAAGTAGCAGCTCCTGAAAAGACAGAAGCTACTACAGGTAAACCTGCAGAAAACACAAAACCAGCTGAAGGTACAAACGCAATCGCAAATACAGGGAAAAACGACCCTCGTAATGGAAAAGAGATTGATAAAAACACAGCCTTCCGTGCAGATACTGCAACAACTACTGGAATTGGTGCAGACGTTGTAGATGCAACTTCAACTCCAAAAGTTGAAAAACCTGGCTTTACAACAGATCTTGATGCCAAATCTATGACTAGCCAGATTACTTGGTTGGACTTTGGAGATGTAGCTAACTGGACAGGGGCAAAAACAGTCCTCGTTCCTAAAAATGACCAAAAACCTGATCAAGATTTAGAAGAAAAACTAGCTCTTCAAGTTGGCGCTACCTATACCAAGGAAATCATGCCTGGCTATGTAGTTACGGTAAAAGTCAAATCCTTGAAACCATTCCAAGCAACTGAAATCTATAAAAAACGGATGGAAGACCAAGGGGCTACAGAAGCAGAAAAAGCAACCTATGATCCAAATGCAAAAAATGGCTATGTAAGTGGTGTTACTTCAAAAGGGGCTAAAAAAGCTTTTAATGATGGCGAAGAAGCCGACGTTGTCGCTGATGCTCAAAATAATTGGACTGAAATTAAACTTGAAAACGTTGATACGAAAGCCAAGAAGACTACCATGGGTTCAGCTATGAATGGTGGAAATATTGGAGTTCAGTTTGAAATCTCTGCAACCTTCCGTGGCAAGACAGTTAAGCCAGCTGTTGTCATGGCTGATGGCGAGTCTGCCAACCCTGGTGAATTTGTTATGTTCACTACCAATGGAGGAGGTTGGCAGCACCTTGGGGAATGGAAGAAATTTAATAGACCAGCCACTTCTGTTCCTTATGAACCACAAGATACAGAAAACCTTTTGGGGCCTAAATCTAAATATAATAACATTAACCTAAGACAACTTCGTGATTCTACTGAAGTTGGACCAGAAAAGAAACCAGTAGCTTGGAAGTACTTTGGAAATCCTGACAAAGTTACGGGTGGTCTAGGAACCGGTATCTTTGGACCAAACATTTCTGAAGGAAATAGAACAGTTCCACTCGTGATGACACGTGGAGCATCTGAAGTGGGACTTTATATCGCTTCAGGTGGTAAACAGTCAGCAATGCTAGGATTCTTCCCACTTGATGAAGGGGATGCTCCTGAGTCATATGGTAAGGCAGTTCATACCATTGCAACTGTTGACGGTGTTACTGGAGCTAAAGTAAATCAACCGTATCTTGGTAGCGTAAGCCCCGATATGGATGAAAATACAACTCTGGACTGGTTCGGTGATGATAACTCAACCACGGCCGATGAAGGAATTAACCAATTGCTTCCAGATGACCTCAAAGGGAAAACCAATGAGATGATCAAGATGGACCGTACACGTCCAGGTAACTACAAGATGTCAGTTCAAGCCCATTTGGATGGAGCTTCAGAAGCTTATATCTATGGTTGGGTAGACTTTAACCAAAACGGTACCTTTGATGAAGATGAACGCTCTAATCTTGCAAAAGTGACCCAAGATGGTACAGTTGAGTTGACCTTTGCAAACAGCAAGACTTATATCGACCCTAGCGTCAACGAACTTGGTGCTCGTGTTCGTATCGCTAAGAAAGCGAACGAGATCGAAAGCCCAACTGGCATGGCCTTCTCAGGTGAAGTAGAAGACTTCAAGACTCAAATCACCCACCCACCAAAAGGGGAATTTAAGGAAACTTCTGGTCCTCAAGCTACTAAACAAACAGCAACAGTAACCTTTACAGCTCGTGGTGAACACAAGTATGAACGTAACTCTAAGGCAGTTATCGACGAGACAGTAGAACCATACATCGTTGATAAAGATGGCAACCGCGCAACGCTTGATGCAGATGGTTACTATGTAGTTCCAGGTCAAGGGAAATACAAGATTACTGCCAATGGTAAAGACGTAGACGTTGAGTTTATCCCAGAAGATAACTTCCTAGGAACTGCAGATGGTATCTCTATCCGTCGTGTAGATAGCAATGGTTACGATACGGGTTGGTCAACAAAATTCCCAGACAAAGAACCAAACATTAATGGTCAGTTAAATACAATGGATGGTCAATACGTTCCAACAGTTACTCCTATTGAAATCGAAGGGGTTGACAAGACATCGACTGATATTCAAGGGGCAACTCAAAAAGAAACACCAACCTTTAACACAACTGCTACTAACTTAAATGGTGACAAGATTGCAGTCACTCCAAGCGCAGAATATCCTGCTAAGTTGGTAGACCCAGCAACTGGTCGTACTACTGATGAGACGTCTGTAACAGTAGCTGGAGAAGGAACATACACGATCAATCCTTCAACAGGTGAAGTAACCTTCACTCCAGAACCAAGCTTTGTAGGAACAGCTAAGGGCATTGAAGTTACATTGTCAGCACCAGTTGGTCGAAACAAAGATGGTAAGGTTCAAGAGGAGTACATTAAGACTGCTACGGCTAAGTACACACCAACTGTAGTAGGAGTAACACCAACCGCAACACCAGCAGAAACAAAAGACATCCAAGGTGCAACACAAACAGGTAAACCTGAATTCAAGGGTGGTACAGTTGAAGTTAACGGTGTTGAAAAGACTATTCCAATCAACGAAGATGTTCCAGCAACATTTGACGATGGTTCAACAACTAAGACTGTTGAAGGCGTTGGTAAATTTACAGTTGCAGCAGATGGAACAGTAACATTCGTTCCAGAACCAAACTTTGTAGGAACTGCACCAGCAGTGACAGTTGTCCGCGAAGATAAGAACGGAACAAAAGCTTCTGCGACATACACACCAACAGTTGTAGGAGTAACACCAACTGCAACACCAGCAGAAACAAAAGACATCCAAGGTGCAACACAAACAGGTAAACCTGAATTCAAGGGTGGTACAGTTGAAGTTAACGGTGTTGAAAAGACTGTTCCAATCAACGAAGATGTTCCAGCAACATTTGACGATGGTTCAACAACTAAGACAGTAGAAGGCGTTGGTAAATTTACGGTTGCAGCAGATGGAACAGTAACATTCGTTCCAGAACCAAACTTTGTAGGAACTGCACCAGCAGTGACAGTTGTCCGCGAAGATAAGAACGGAACAAAAGCTTCTGCGACATACACACCAACAGTTGTAGGAGTAACACCAACTGCAACACCTGCTGAAACAACAGACATCCAAGGCGCAACTCAAAAAGGTAAGCCTGAATTCAAGGGTGGAACTGTTACAGTTGATGGAGTAGAAAAAACTGTTCCAATCAACGAAGATGTTCCAGCAACATTTGAAGATGGTTCAACAACTAAGACAGTTGAAGGTGTTGGTACTTACACAGTAGCACCAGACGGAACAGTAACATTTGTTCCTGAAAAATCATTTGTTGGTACAGCTCCATCAGTTACAGTTGTTCGTGAAGATATGAACGGAACAAAAGCTTCTTCAACTTACACACCAACAGTAACACCAGTAACACCAACAGCTGAAGATGCTACTTCAACTGATAAACAAGGTCAAACACAATCAGGTAAACCAACATTCACACCAGGTAACTCAAACGTACCAATGGATGATGATGTTCCAGCAACATTTGAAGATGGTTCAACAACTAAGACTATTCCAGGTGAAGGAACATACACAGTAGCACCAGACGGAACAGTTACATTCGTACCAGAAAAATCATTCACAGGAACAGGAACAGGCGTGACTGTTAAACGTGTAGATAAGAACGGTACACCAGTAACAGCTAAGTACACACCAACTGTTACACCAGTAACACCAACAGCAACACCAGCTGAATCAGTAGCACCTCAAGGTGTGGTTCAAACTGGTACTGTTACCTTCACAGAAGGTGACCCAGTTGCACCAATCGACAAGGATACCATTACTCTTCTTGACGAAAATGGTAAACCAGCTCCATCAGTAGTTGCTAAGTCACCAGAAGGTAAAGAAATCGGTACTTTCACAGTTGATAAAGAAACAGGTGTTGTAACATTCACACCAACTGACAAGTCTTACTCAGGTGATGTTGTTCCAGTTAAAGTTCAAGCTAAAGATGCTAACGGTACTGCTGTAGAAACAACTTACACACCTAAGATTACTCCAGTAGTTCCAACAGCTGAAGATGCTACTTCAACTGACAAACAAGGTCAAACACAAACAGGTAAACCTAAGTTTACAGAAGGTAATCCAAGTGTACCAATGGATGACGATGTTCCAGCAACATTCGAAGATGGTTCAACAACTAAGACTATCCCAGGTGAAGGTACATACACAGTAGCACCAGACGGAACTGTAACCTTCGTACCAGAAAAATCATTTACAGGAACAGGAACAGGCGTGACTGTTAAACGTGTAGATAAGAACGGTACACCAGTAACAGCTAAGTACACACCAACTGTAACTCCAGTAACACCAACTGCAACTCCAGCTGAATCAGTTGCACCTCAAGGTGTGGTTCAAACTGGTACTGTTACATTCACAGAAGGTGACCCAGTTGCACCAATCGACAAGGATACCATCACTCTTCTTGACGAAAATGGCAAACCAGCAGCTTCAGTAGTTGCTAAGTCACCAGAAGGTAAAGAAATCGGTACTTTCACAGTTGATAAAGAAACAGGTGTTGTAACATTCACACCAACTGACAAGTCATACTCAGGTGATGTTGTTCCAGTTAAGGTTCAAGCTAAAGATGCTAACGGTACTGCTGTAGAAACAACTTACACACCTAAGATTACTCCAGTAGTTCCAACAGCTGAAGATGTTACATCAACAGATATCCAAGGTAAGACACAAACAGGTAAACCTAAGTTTACAGAAGGTGATCCAAGTGTACCAATGGATGATGATGTTCCAGCAACCTTCGAAGATGGTTCAACAACTAAGACTATCCCAGGAGAAGGAACATACACAGTAGCACCAGACGGAACAGTTACCTTCGTACCAGAAAAATCATTCACAGGAACAGGAACAGGCGTGACTGTTAAACGTGTAGATAAGAATGGTACACCAGTAACAGCTAAGTACACACCAACTGTTACACCTATCAAACCAACAGCAGAACCAGTAACATCAACAGATATTCAAGGTCAAACACAAACAGGCAAACCAACATTCACACCAGGTAACTCAGACGTACCGATGGATGATGATACACCTGCAACCTTCGAAGATGGTTCAACAACTAAGGTAATCCCAGGTGAAGGAACATACACAGTAGCACCAGACGGAACAGTTACATTCGTACCAGAAAAATCATTCACAGGAACAGGAACAGGCGTGACTGTTAAACGTGTAGATAAGAACGGTACACCAGTAACAGCTAAGTACACACCAACTGTTACACCAGTAACACCAACAGGTGAACCAGCTACAACTATTGGACCAAAAGGTAAAGAACAGTCTGGTAAACCAACATTCAA
>NZ_JBTHHZ010000004.1:0-8904 GCF_054353495.1 Streptococcus sp. V940 | reverse complement strand
CCAGGTGAAGGAACATACACAGTAGCACCAGACGGAACAGTTACATTCGTACCAGAAAAATCATTCACAGGAACAGGAACAGGCGTGACTGTTAAACGTGTAGATAAGAACGGTACACCAGTAACAGCTAAGTACACACCAACTGTTACACCAGTAACACCAACAGGTGAACCAGCTACAACTATTGGACCAAAAGGTAAAGAACAGTCTGGTAAACCAACATTCAAGGAAGGCGATAGCCGTGTTCCAATGAATGATGACGTTCCAGCAACATTTGACGATGGTTCAACAACTAAGACTATTCCAGGTGTTGGTACTTACACAGTAGCACCAGACGGAACAGTAACCTTCAAACCAGAACCTGAATTTACAGGAACAGCTCCATCTGTTACAGTTGTTCGTGAAGATATGAACGGAACAAAAGCTTCTGCAACATACACACCAACAGTAACACCAGTTACTACGTTTGTAGATAAAGAAGGTAAAGCAATTCCAGGATATCCAACAGAAGACGGCGAAAATCCTAAGAAAGATATTCCAGGATACCGCTTCGTAGAGACTAAGAAACTTCCAAACGGCGACACAGAACATGTCTACGAAAAAGTGAAGACTAGTTACAAGGATAAAGACGGAAATGAAATTCCGGGATATCCAACAGAAGACGGCGAAAATCCTAAGAAAGACATTCCGGGATACCGCTTCGTTGAAACTAAGAAGTTGCCAAACGGTGATACAGTACATGTCTACGAAAAGATCACAACAACTCATGTTGACGAAAACGGAAACCCAATTCCAGGATATCCAACAGAGGATGGAGAACAACCTAAGAAAGATATTCCAGGATATGAGTTTGTGAAGACTGTTGTAGATGCAAATGGTAACATCCAACACATCTACAAGAAAGTTGTAACTCCAGAAAAACCAGAAGCTCCAGTTAAACCAGCTCCAGCTAAGGAAAATGCTCCTCAATTGCCAAATACTGGTACTGAAGATCATGCTAGCCTTGCTGCCCTTGGTTTAGTAGGTGTCTTGAGTGGATTTGGACTTATCGCTCGTAAAAAGAAAGAAGACTAATCAACTCTGTAAAGTAGTGGAAAAGTCAACTTTCTAATTAAAAACTAGTGTATCAAATGATGCACTAGTTTTTTTGATTGCTTGTATTAAGAATCGAACTATGCTACAATCGTGTAAAATAAACAAGGATATCAAGATATGAAAAGTGAATATCAAAAAATGATTGCGGGAGAACCTTATCACCCGTTCGATCCAGAACTTCGTGCTCTAGCACAAATAGCACGACAAAAGCAAGCCTCATTTAATGAAGAAGTCGATCCAGTAAAAGGTTTGAAAATCATCAAAGGATGGTTTGGCTCAACTGGTGAAAATCTCTATGTCAATACTCGTTTGGTGGTGGATTATGGTGTCAATATCTATTTGGGAGAAAATTTTTATTCCAATTGGAATCTGACCATGTTGGATGTTTGTCCTATTACCATTGGTGACAATGCCATGATTGGTCCTAACTGCCAATTTTTAACACCCCTTCATCCACTGGATCCAGATGAACGAAATTCAGGTTTAGAATTTGGGAAACCCATTACTATTGGTAAGAACTTCTGGGCAGGTGGTGGGGTTATTGTCCTTCCAGGTGTTACACTAGGTGATAACGTTGTTGCAGGAGCAGGAGCTGTCATTACCAAATCTTTTGGTGACAATGTAGTTCTGGCAGGCAACCCAGCACGAGTTATCAAGGAAATTCCAGTTAAAGAAAACTAAAAGAACAGCAAAATGCTGTTCTTTTTTTACATAAACAATGAGTATTAATGAAGTTCGGATGTGGTTAAGAAAACTTTCAGAAAAAGTTCAGACTTCTTTTAGGAAAATTCCGTAGACTAAGAATATGCAAAATGAAAGTCGAGGAAAAGAGCATGAAAGCAAAAAAATAGACATTTTTATTAACGAGTATAGCAACTCTAGCACTGGTGACAGCTTGTACCCAGTCAACTTCAAATACAACAACTAGCAATACCGCAACAACGGCATCCACTACAGGTGCTAAGAAAACTAGCTATTTCACAGACAAGGACTACGATACTTCCTACGATGAAAAATCTGCATCAACTGTGACGCTGTCTGGATCTACTGCAACTGTTTCTGGTGAAGGAGTTGCTGTGTCAGACTCTACCGTTACCATCTCTAAGTCTGGAACTTATGTGATTTCTGGACAATCTGACGGTATTCAAATCAAGATTGCAGCTGAAAAAACAGATGATGTACATATTGTTCTAAAGGGTGTGACCATGACCAATACCAATGCAGCTATTTCCGCTACATCAGCTGGTCATGTTTACCTAACTCTAGCAGATGGCACAGCCAATAGCCTCTCAGATTCAGCTTCTAATAGTGATGAAAAAGCTGATGCAGCCCTCTTCTCTAAAGTGGACTTGACCATCAATGGTAAAGGAACTCTCAATGTAGATGGTAAGAAAAACAATGGTATTAAGGCAAACGATACACTTCACATCACAGGCGGAACTTACAACATCACAGCAGTGGGAGATGCCTTTAATGTCAATGATGAACTCAATATTACCGGTACAACCATGACCATCGATGCCAAGGAAGATAGTGTCAAGGTAGACAATGATGAGGACACATCTGTAGGAACCATGTATCTCTCTGATAATACCATTACTGTTACTGCAGGGGACGATGGTATCCACGCATCAGGTGATTTGGTTATTGATAGTGGAACCTACACAGTTAAGAATTCTACAGAAGGGCTTGAAGGTAAGTCAATCACGATCAACGGTGGGGACATCACCATATACTCAACAGATGATGGTGTCAATGCGGCCAACAAAAACGCCCAACAAAGTGAAATTTTCTTTACTATGAATGGTGGGAATTTGACGGTTGAAGTTGGTCAAGGGGACACGGATCCAATTGACTCAAATGGTAACATTACTGTTACGGGAGGAACCATCAAAATGGCTGGTCAAACTGGTTTTGACTTTGATGGAACAGCAACCTACACAGGTGGAGAGATCTACCTTAATGATGAAAAACAAACTGAAATTGTAAATTCGATGCCTGGTGGCGGTGCACCTGGTGGACGACCATAAAAGAAAATCTCCTTTCTCGAAAGAGAGGGGAGATTTTTTATGTTGGAGAAAAAGGAGGAGGAAATAAAAGTTTCTACTCTATCTTCTATCCAGTCCACATAGATCTCTTATACAGATTAGTTAGAATAATTATCAAAACTATATCAAGTGCCTCAAAGGGGTGCTTTTCTGATGTTTGAACGAGCAAAAAAACACCCTTATTCCAATGCTTTTCTAAACATGTGGAATAAGAGTGTTCATTGTACAGGAAATTATTCTCCGTCTTTTTTAAAAATGTTTTTAACACCAGATACTGCACCTTCGATAGCTTCTTTAGCATCTTCGGCAACTTCTTTAGCTTTTGAAGCTACTTTTTCTGCAGCTCCTTCTGCTTGAGTTTTTGTATCGCCAGTGAGTTTACCAAAACCTTCTTTAACAGAACCTTTAGCTTGGTTGAGTTTTTCTTCGATTGACATGGGGATTACCTCCGTTAATTTTTTGTATGATCTGAATTAAATCAGATATTAATTTAAGTATATACCCTTTTATGCTAAAAAGCAAAAAACTGATACGAAAAGCATCAGTTCATTTTTTAATAGGTTACAATATTTAACTGACCTTTATCATATTCGGCGATAAAGATATTAGACACTTCTTCGAAGCCTTCTTCTTTCAATTTTTCTGTTAACCACTCTTCAGTTTTGCCAATGGTTTCTAGGATTTCAACTTGGACGACACCATCTGTGATGATTGGGTACTTAGGATTCTCGTCACCCATTTTTACGACAATCAATTGACCGTTTTGCTCAATCACAGCTCTCTTGACATCCTTTAATTGAAAAATTCCTTGAGCTCGCAATTTAAGAGCAACATCAGCAGCTGCAAGACCTTTTGAGCGGCAGGCTTCAGGATCTAACTTACCATTTTTGATGATAATAGTTGGTTTCCCGTCAATCAGCTGTTTGATGAAGGAAACATTAGTATTCAACCATTTAAGGAGTAAGATGAGAATGGTCCAAATAATTAAGATTGTTACGTATTGGATGATGGTGATTGAACTATTGTAGATAACCCCTCCGATAATACCCCCGAGAACAAAGTTCTGTACTTGATCCACTGCAGAACTTGGTGCTAGATTTCCTTTTCCTGTTACATTGATAACAAAAACAAGAGAAAGTAGCCCCAAGGCTAATTTAATCGCAATTGTAGCAAAAAAACTTATCATTTTTCAACCTCCACGAGTTCAACGTCTGATTTATACAGTTCCATTTTTTCTAATAAATAGCTATCTTGATCAGTCCCACTAATCGCACGATAAAAATTGTTGCCAACCTTAATAATAGCTCCATCAGTAGTAGCTGAAGTATTGACATAAATATCTTTTTTATCAACACCTAACTCTTTTGATACAATCTCGATGAAGTGTAAGGAACTACGAAATTGATTATCATTGGATTGGCTGTTTTGAAAATTCGTAATGCTAATCAATACAAAAGCAATTAACGTCAAAATAGAAATGAGCGATAATTCACGGAACTTACTCCCTCTTTTATCTTTGAAAGCCTTAAATGCAAAGAATCCAGTCACAATCACTAAGAATGTCGACACAATAATCATGGTCCAATTCTGTTGACTAATCTGACTGAGAACATAGTCATATGAATAGAATTTCATAAGATTTCTCCCTTTTTTAAATTCAATCTATTATAAACTAATTCCTAAGCTATAGCAATTTTATTATGACGAAAAAAGCATTTAATTGTTGTTTCCTACTTAAGGTAGGTTTTTCTGATTTGACTTAGCCTCCCGTCTTGACTTTCGTTTAGCTTTTGATATAATAGTAAAAATTTAGAGGAGGTGCTCTATGATTCAAAAACACGTCATTCCTATTTTAGAGTTTGATGATAATCCTCAGGCAGTCATTATGCCCAATCATGAAGGCTTGGATTTACAGTTGCCAAAGAAGTGCATCTATGCATTTTTGGAGGAGGAGATTGATCGTTATGCTCGAGAAGTAGGAGCAGAGTGCGCAGGCGAGTTCATTTCTGCCACTAAGACCTACCCGGTTTATGTCATGGACTACAAAGGCGAAAAAGTGTGTCTAGCCCAAGCTCCTGTCGGTTCTGCCCCTGCGGCCCAGTTTATGGATTGGTTGATCGGCTATGGTGTGGAGCAAATCATTTCCACTGGAACTTGTGGAGTCCTAGCCGATATAGAGGAAAATGCCTTTCTCGTCCCTGTTCGCGCTCTGCGAGATGAGGGGACCAGCTACCACTATGCAGCGCCTTCTCGTTATATGGATGTACATGTAGAGGCGATTTCTGCTATCGAGCAAGTCTTGGAGCAAAGAGGCATTCCCTATGAGGAAGTTATGACCTGGACGACAGATGGTTTTTACCGAGAGACAGCTGAAAAGGTTGCCTATCGTAAGGAAGAAGGCTGTGCAGTTGTGGAGATGGAGTGTGCAGCTCTTGTAGCAGTTGCCCAGCTTCGAGGAGTAGTTTGGGGTCAACTTCTATTTACAGCCGACTCTCTAGCGGATTTAGAAAATTATGATAGTCGTGATTGGGGTGCAGAAGCTTTTGACAAGGCCTTAGAACTCTGTCTTGAAATTGTTAGTCATATGTGACTGCTTTAACTGTTTTATGGTACAATGTAACTATGTTATTCAAATCATTTTTGGAAAAAATAAACACGACCTTGGGGCGTTTATCACCTGCTCGTCGAATTTTTTTAAGTTTTGCTTTGGTTATTCTCGCAGGCTCTCTCCTTTTGAGTCTGCCATTTGTGCAAGCAACAAGCTCCCAAGCGACCTATTTCGACCATCTCTTTACAGCAGTATCCATGGTCTGTGTGACAGGACTCTTTACTCAACCAGTGGCTACTACATATAACATCTGGGGTCAGTTAATCTGTATGTTTTTGATCCAGATTGGTGGTTTGGGTCTCATGACCTTTATAGGGATCTTTTATATTCAAAGCAAGCAAAAGCTAAGTCTTCGTAGCCGTGAAACAATTCTGGAGAGCTTTAGTTATGAAGAAACTCAGTCTTTAATGGTTTTCATACGTTCGATTTTCTTGACGACTTTTATCGTTGAAGGACTCGGAGCTTTCCTGTTAAGTTTTCGTTTTGTTCCGGAATTTGGTTGGGGCCGAGGAATTTTTACCTCTATCTTCGTAGCTATTTCAGCTTTCTGTAATGCTGGTTTTGATAATTTTGGAAGTACAAGTTTAGTAGCTTTTCAAACTGATCCGTTGATTAATCTAGTGCTTGCTGCTTTGATCATCACAGGTGGTCTAGGGTTCATGGTTTGGTTTGACCTGGCCACGCAGTTGAGCAAGAAAAAACGGCGGCTTCGCTTCCATACCAAGTTGGTTCTCTTCTTGACAGCTGGAATTTTATTTACTGGAACAGTTTCAACCCTCTTGATAGAGTGGAACAATCCGGGAACGATTGGAAATCTCAGCATCCCTGATAAATTGCTAGTCAGTTTTTTCCAAACAGTTAGCATGCGGACGGCAGGATTTGCTTCTATTGATTTTACTCAGGCTAGGCCTGTTACCTTGATGATCTATATTTTGCAGATGTTTCTGGGTGGAGCGCCTGGTGGAACAGCCGGGGGGCTTAAAATCACAACCTTCTTTGTATTATTAGTATTTGCACGCAGTGAACTTTTAGGATTACCCCATGCCAATGTAGCTCGGAGAACAATTTTACCTCGGACAGTCCAAAAATCATTCAGTGTCTTTATTATCTTCTTGCTAACTTTCTTGCTGGGCTTGATCCTGTTAGGGGTAACCGCAGAGGGGAATCCGCGCTTTATCTACATCATGTTCGAGACAATTTCAGCTCTTGCTACGGTCGGAGTAACTGCAAATTTGACACCAGAGTTAGGCAGATTAGCTCTTAGCATTATCATGCTACTGATGTTTATCGGTCGAATCGGACCACTCACGCTGTTAGTTAGTTTGGCTGAGTATCAACCAGATAAGAAAGATATGATCCACTATATGAAAGCAGATATTACGATAGGATAAGAAAGGATAAACTATGTCAGATCGGACAATTGGAATTTTAGGTTTGGGAATTTTTGGGAGTAGTGTACTTACCGCCCTCGCTCAGCATGATATAAATATAATTGCCATTGACGACCATGAGGAGCGAATCAATCAGTTCGAACCTGTCTTGGTACGTGGAGTTGTTGGAGATATAACAGATGAAGAGCTCTTGCTCTCAGCAGGAATTGATACCTGCGATACAGTTGTGGTGGCAACTGGGGAAAATTTAGAATCTAGTGTGCTTGCAGTCATGCATTGCAAGAGTCTAGGAGTACCAACTGTTATTGCTAAGGTTAAAAGCCATACAGCAAAAAAAGTCCTTGAAAAAATTGGCGCAGATTCAGTCATCTCACCAGAGTTTGAGATGGGTCGTTCGTTGGCACAGACTATTTTATTTAATAACAGCGTTGATGTTTTTCAGTTGGACAAAAATGTCTCGATAGTCGAGATGAAAATTCCACGGTCGTGGGCAGGTAAGAGTCTAAGTGAACTTGATCTTCGAGGACAATACAATCTCAATATTCTTGGTTTTCGTGACTATGAAAATGCTCCCTTGGATGTTCAGTTTGGGCCGAATGACTTATTAAAACCTGATACCTATATCATGGCGGTGATTAATAACCAATATTTGGATACCTTATCTAAATTTAACGAAAAATAAAATAGATAGAAAATTCTCTTTACAAATGCAGTATTTCATGGTACAATAGCCTTTGTGTGAAATAGCAGCAGGAAAGCATGAAGCTCGTCAACAGGTGTCTTATAACAAGTAACCTTGGCTGTTTAGGCGAAGGGCATCTGCACGAATCAGGGCTTTCTAAGTGACTATTTCCGCCGAAATTATATTTATATTAGGAGGACATACATATGTCACGTTATACAGGACCATCTTGGAAACAAGCTCGTCGCCTCGGCCTTTCACTTACAGGTACAGGTAAAGAATTGGCACGTCGTAACTACGTACCAGGACAACACGGACCAAACAACCGTTCTAAATTGTCAGAATACGGTTTGCAATTGGCTGAAAAACAAAAACTTCGTTTCACTTACGGAGTAGGTGAAAAACAATTCCGTAACTTGTTCGTACAAGCTACAAAAATCAAGGGCGGAATCCTAGGTTTCAACTTCATGCTTCTTTTGGAACGTCGTTTGGATAACGTAGTTTACCGTCTTGGTCTTGCGACTACTCGTCGTCAAGCTCGTCAATTCGTAAACCACGGTCACATCCTTGTTGACGGAAAACGTGTTGATATCCCATCATACCGCGTAACTCCAGGTCAAGTAATCTCAGTTCGCGAAAAATCATTGAAAGTTCCAGCAATCCTTGAAGCGGTTGAAGCTACTCTTGGACGCCCAGCATTCGTATCATTCGATGCTGAAAAATTGGAAGGTTCATTGACTCGTTTGCCAGAACGTGATGAAATCAACCCAGAAATCAACGAAGCACTTATCGTTGAATTCTACAACAAGATGCTTTAATTTTGAGATATATCTTACGAAAAGCCTACAACAGTGGGCTTTTTTCTTTGTAAAAAATAAAAAATAAGAAAAATTTATCTCAAGTTCTTGACAAGATTCTAAAAGTAGGTATAATAGAAAGAGTTAAAAAGCTCAAGGTCCGTTGGTCAAGGGGTTAAGACACCGCCTTTTCACGGCGGTAACACGGGTTCGAATCCCGTACGGACTATGAGTGTATCGCGGTTGATGGAAATAGGATTTAAAAAAAGTTAAAAAAACCTGT
>NZ_JBTHHZ010000003.1:0-130253 GCF_054353495.1 Streptococcus sp. V940 | reverse complement strand
ACAGGTTTTTTTAACTTTTTTTAAATCCTATTTCCATCAACCGCGATACACTCATAGTCCGTACGGGATTCGAACCCGTGTTACCGCCGTGAAAAGGCGGTGTCTTAACCCCTTGACCAACGGACCTGAGCTTTTTAACTCTTTCTATTATACCTACTTTTAGAATCTTGTCAACTAGTTTGATTTGTTTTTTCTGAAATTTTTTTACTGGTTTTTCATAGATTAGTTTCTATAATAAGGAAGAGAGGATATAATAGTATCCTCTCTTGTATCTCGTCTACTAATATTTTAGTTTTCTTCAGCCATTTTTGATTTGACTTCATCATATGATAGGGCACGTGATTCCTCTTCTACTGATTCAGGCATTTTCCCTGTTTCGTAAAGAGATTTGATTTGTGTACTATCCAATGTTTCATATTTTAATAAGGCTTCTGCAATTAATTTATGCGTTTCACGATTTGATTGAATAATTTCAGCTGCTTTATTACGTGCTTCATTTAACAATGCTCGAACTTCTTCGTCAATTTCATAAGCTGTACGCTCTGAAATAGATTTTTGTGGAGTTTGAGCACCAAACATTGCATGATTTCCTTCGTATTGAACAGGTCCGAGTTTTTCACTCATACCATACTCTGTAACCATTGCACGCGCCATTTGTGTAGCTTGCTCAAAGTCGTTAGACGCACCTGTTGTTTGGACATTAAAGATGATTTCTTCAGCAACACGTCCACCCATCAAACCAGCTAATTGTTCTTTCATATCTTCTTTAGATAGCAACATTTGATCTTCTTTTGGAAGAGCAATCATGTACCCACCAGCTCGACCACGAGGAACAATTGTTACCTTATGAACGACACGCGCATTTGATAAGACTAACCCTACGATAGTGTGCCCTGCTTCGTGATAAGCAACCATTTCACGTTCTTTTTGGGAAACAGTTTTATCTTTCTTAGAAGGTCCTGCAATAACGCGATCTTCTGCCTCATCAATATCAGAAGCATCAATGACTGATTTGTTGCGACGGGCAGCAACTAATGCCGCTTCGTTCAATACATTTTCTAAATCAGCACCAACAAAACCTGGAGTTTGTTGTGCTACTAACTTCAAATCCACATCTTCTGCTAGAGGTTTATTTCTAGCATGGACTTTCAGAATTGCTTCGCGTCCTTTAACATCTGGACGACCAACCAATACTTTTCTGTCAAAACGACCTGGACGAAGAAGGGCTGGATCTAGAACATCTGAACGGTTTGTTGCCGCAATGACAATGATTCCTTCATTTCCTTCAAAACCATCCATTTCAATCAAGAGTTGGTTCAAGGTTTGTTCACGTTCATCATTACCTCCACCAAGACCGACACCACGTTGGCGACCAACGGCATCAATTTCATCGATGAAGATAATAGCTGGTGCTGCTTTTTTAGCGTCCTCAAAGAGTGAACGTACACGGCTGGCACCGACACCGACGAACATTTCTACGAAGTCAGAACCTGAAATACTAAAGAACGGTACTCCAGCTTCTCCTGCTACTGCTTTAGCAAGTAATGTTTTACCAGTTCCCGGAGGTCCTTCTAAGAGAACACCAGCTGGGATACGAGCACCTAATTTTGTAAAGCGTTTTGGATCTTTCAAGAATTCAACAACTTCAACAAGTTCTTGTTTTTCTTCTTCAGCTCCTGCGACATCTGAAAAGCGTACTTTGATATTTTCCTTATTAGCAGCCTTAGCTTTACTGCGTCCAAAGCTCATCGGATTGCGTCCGCTATTTCCTCCCATATTTCCCATCATAGAAAATAGGAAGAAGAATAGAATGGCAAATGGCACTACCGAAACTAGGATGTTAATCCACATACCACTTGAGCTTTCGTGCTTGACTTCAACTTGTGTTTGGTGTTCACCAGCTAGTTTTTGCAAATCTGCTACAGTAGTATCCGATGGAAGAATAATACTTGTAAATTTTTCTACTTTTGTTGCAGAAGGTGTGAAAAACTGAATACCTGTTTCCGGTTTTTCTGTTTTAGCAGTTTTATAGACACCAGACACTTCAATAACACTACCACTTGGTTGATAGGTTATTTCTTTTACATTGTCATTAGTGATTTCCTGCACCAATTCTGAGTATTTAATTTGTTGACTGTGCCCAGCAGCTCTCCCAGCGAAAAAGTACTGAAATCCCGTTACTAGCAAGAAAATCATCAACAAATAAAGAAATGGATTTTTTATAAAACCATTATTTTGTTTTTGCATTCAACAACTTACCCTTCTATTTTGAGTAAACTTCCTCTTTCAATACGCCTACATAAGGAAGGTTACGATAATTTTCATTATAGTCTAAACCATAGCCTACAACGAATTCATTTGGAATTGTAAAACATGTATAATCTGCTTCAATTTCTACAGTACGTCCTTCTGGTTTATCCAGCATAGTAACAATCTTAACAGACGCTGCTTCTCTAGCAGTAAACATATCTCTCAAACTTTTTAATGTTTGTCCAGTATCAATAATATCTTCTACAAAGACAATGTGTCTACCTTTAACATCTTGAGTGACATCTTGTTTGATATTGATGACACCACTACTTACAGTTCCACCATGATAACTAGAAACCATCATAAAATCCATTTCAAGATGAGTGTCGATATATTTGACTAATTCTGCCATAAAAGGAATAGATCCTTTTAAAATCCCAACTAAAATCGGATTCTTACCTTCGTAATCTTTTGTCAATTGAGCACCTAATTTCTTAGCCGCTTCTGTAATTTCATCTTGTGAAATCAAAATCTTCTTGATATCTTGTTCTAACATGATTTTACCTATCTATTTTTTCTATATAAAGTACAGTGTTCATTATATCATTTTTCATTTTTATACTCAAATCACTGAGTTCAATTCCTAAAATTGAACAAATCTTTCCGAATTGCTCAACAATAATCGCATTTTTTCGTTTTTCTGCAGGTATTTTTAAATCAATAAAAAGTCGCCTTACTTTTTTTCGATGACCATTTATTATCAAATAATCACCTGGCTGTCGATGCCGCAAAATCAATGATGTTTCACGGGAAACATTTATTTGTTGAACATTTTCACCTTTTAGAGGAATTCCAAATGAAAATATAAAACCTTCATAATAAACTTGATTTTGATAGTTTAACACACACTCACTACTTTTTTCATCAGACTTTGGTCTGATTTTACCAATTTGAAAGTGCTGGTATTCTTTTATAAGTTCATAACCATTTTTTATATTATGGCGATATTGACTCTTAGTTTTTAAAATATGATGAATTTCTTGAAATTGTTCTCTTGTTACATTTAAATCAGCAAAACGACTAAGGTATTGTTGTAGTAAAACTCTTTGTGTTGCTTCGGAAAAAGATAAAAACTGAGTTAAATCTTCCACATCAACCGCTTGAGATAATTCAGCCAGAGCAATTTGATAATCAGAAACTTCTTTTCCAAACACTGAAATTGCTTTTTTTACCTGAACATTTTCTTTTTCTAACTGTGGCAGATAGAGGTTGCGAATACGATTGCGAAGATAGTGATTTTCTTTATTCGTTGAATCTTCAAAATGATCAATTTTAGGAAAATCCTTCTTATAAAAAGACAACAAAGGACGAATCAACTCTCCCTTAGCAAATATTTGTCTTTCTTTAATAGCTGATAAATGTTGTAGTCTGACACCTCTAATCAACCGCATAAAGATCGTCTCAACTTGATCATCTGCATGATGAGCTGTTACAAGAGCTGTAGATGAAGTTTTCTCCATCATTTCTCTAAAGAATTCATAGCGAAATTGACGAGCATTCGCTTCTGAAAAATCTCCAGTAAAACAAGCTACATAAATTGGAACTCCAGCTTGTTCAGCTAATTTTCTTAATTCATTTTCTTCCTTATCTGACTCTGGTCGTTGTTTATGATTTACATGAGCTAAAAACAATTCAATACCAAGTTCTTTTTGATAGGTCAAAAGAAGTTGAAAAAGAAACATCGAATCCAATCCACCAGACAAGGCCAGCACAACTCTTGAATGTCCTTCAAAGTAACCTTTTTCTAGAAAATGATTTAAAAAATCGCGGTCTCTCATTTTAGGACCTCGTAGACATCCTTAGCAATTTTAGAAATAGTATCGTAATCAGAATTTTTGGTAAAGATTGAAATAACGAAAAGAGAATCTGTATAGACTATTCCCACATCGTGTTTAAATTCATCTGCATCCCCAATTTTATGGGCTACCTTAGCAGAAATATTCTTAGCAATCCGCTGATTATCAAAAGATGTTTGTGAAAGAGATTCTAAAACAAAACCATTCTGATTATAAATAGATTCCATAACTTGACCAGCCATTTTAGCTGAAGCCATCTTATCTGTCACATCCCATTCTTCACCTGCGATAGTAGCCATCTCTGTTTTAAAGGCTTCATCTGATTTATTCGTAATATAATAAGCAAGAATATTATGAGCTACATTGTCAGATTCTTTTGCAGTTTTTGTGATTAAATCTTTGATTGTGTATTCTTTATTGTCCGCTGTTTTAGGGAGACTTCCGCTTCCTTCCGGTTTATAAGAACCAGGGAAATCATTAACTTCGGAAACATACTTCAATTTCGTGTCAAGTTGGTAATCACCTTGATTGATTTTTTCCTGAACAGAATAAAGATAAGGTAATTTCATAACACTAGCAGCGTACATTTTTTGATTTTCATTAATGCCAGCTTCCTTACCTGTACTCAATTGTTTAATATAAATAGAGAACTGTTCATTTTGATAATTTGCAGATAGCAACTCTTTTACTTTCTGAATACGATTATCATCATCGGAAATATAATCCGTCGAAATCCAGCCCGTTTGCTTGATATGTAAGAATTCACGACCTTCAGCAAAAATAGACATATCTGCCTCAACTTCTTGATAAGGCGCTAAAGTAGACTTTAATTCTTGTTGATCATAAGGACTATTATAAACGACAAATCCCGGTTCTAACCATACTCGCTTAGAAAAATCGTTTACGATAGAATTATCGTATAAAAGTCGTTTATCAGCCATCACAAATTGATTATTAGACAATTTAAAGACAGGCTGTCCTTGTTTATTTAATCTCCATTCTAAAACAGATAATTTTGTTTCCTCATTGACTTTTCCTGATGCATTAATTAGGTCTTCTGTAGAATAAACTGGTGTCTCACCATAAAATTTTGGAGATTCTATAATATCTTGATAATAAAAATGATACGGAGTATGAGTTAAAGAATAAACTTCTTGTTTTGGAATAATAACTGGATTCTCAGTGCTTACTACTTGAACGCTTTTTAGGAAAATAGGAAGTAGTAATATCACTAAAAATTTACGCATTCTTTTTCCCCTCTTCTTCTTGTAGTCGTAACAGATGATTCTTTTGAGCTAACTCATCTAATTTTTCATCTGACTGACTTAAAAATTTTTCGATAATATCTAATAAATTTTCCATTTCACATTACCTAGGAAGTAAGTCCGGAATTGTATAAACTTCCTCCCATGTTTTTGAATAATAATATTTTGCACGGGAATATTTAGCCGCATAGGATTCATCTTTTAGCTTAGTTGCTAAACTAGCTTCTTTATCCTTTTCATCGCTCAAGTCCTGATATTGTTTTTTCAAATCAGCTAGTTGCTGGCGACGTGTTAGTAATTGTTGGTAACTTTGTGCTAAATTGTAAGTTGGTAAGATGAATAGCAACATAATTAAAATCAAAACCCAACCCATAAAACGATTACGTTTTTGACGTTCTTCCATCATGTACTTACGTCGTTGGTGTTCATTTTGAATAAATGAATTATTCATTTGGACTATTTTTTTATACATCGTCTTCTACCCTTGTTTCACTGATAATTTCATACATTCCAGCTGCATCTTCTTTTTTTGTGCTATCTTTCATTTCGAGCACCTTTACAAGCAACATTTTATTTCCAAAACGAATTTCAACCTGATCATTGATTTTTAAATCAGTTGAACTTTTAGCAAGGATACCATTTACCTTGATTCGCCCTTTATCTGCAACTTCCTTAGCTACCGTACGGCGTTTAATAATTCGTGATACTTTTAAATATTTATCTAATCTCATCTTATAATACCTCAAATTATTATTGTACCATTTTTATCCCTTTTATAGAAGAAAAAAGGTAATCCCTAATGTGACTCTTTTAAGTCTTTTATCTTCGCTAACGATTCTCCAAAGGTTAAGAGTCCTTCTAAAATCTCATAATCTTTTTTATTTCGAATATCAAATACAACTTCGATTAAACCTTGATTTTCAGAAATATTAGCCTTCAAATTTGTATGTGAAAGGGCTTGGAAATAATCTTGAGTTAAGAATAATTGTTGCGATATTTTTTCAAATTGAATAACAAGCTTATCATTTCTTCTTTCAACACGATTGACAAAAACTTTATCAAGATAAGCTTTAGCTAATCCAATTTCTAAGAGGTAAGCAACTACATCTGGATACTCTCCAAATCTGTCTATCAACTCATCTTGTAATTCTTCGTAGTTGACACGGTTCTCAATTTGACGAATTCTCTTGTAAATTTCAATTTTATGTCGTTCATCTGAAATGTACTCATCCGGAAGATAAGCATCAATTTTTAGAATTAACTCAGCATTTCCTTTTTCACGTTTCTTGTCAGTTCCATTTTTCTTAACAATTGCTTCTTCCAGTAACTGAGAATACAGTTCAAAACCAACAGAATCGATAAAACCGGACTGCGAACTTCCTAAAAGATTACCCGCTCCACGAATGGATAAATCGCGCATAGCGATTTTGAAACCAGAACCCAATTCGGTAAATCCCTTGATAGCTTCTAATCTCTTCTCAGAAACTTCTGTCAATGATTTATCTGGTCGATACATAAGATAGGCATAAGCAATACGATTACTACGACCAACTCGACCTCTTAATTGATACAAGGTTGACAATCCCATATGGTCTGCATTTTCTATAAACAAGGTATTGGCATTTGGAATGTCTACTCCTGTTTCAATGATTGTTGTTGTTACTAAAATATCATATTCACCTTCGATAAAGTCAAGTAGTGTATTCTCCAAACGAATTTCACTCATTTGACCATGAACAAAACCAATAGAAGCTTCTGGAATCAGTTCTTGTAACTCTGAAACCTTCTTTTCAATCGTGTCAACTTTATTGTAAAGATAGTAAACCTGACCACCACGATCAATTTCTCTCAATACAGCATCTCGAATGACACGATCATTCTGTTCAAGGACATAGGTTTGTACAGGATATCGATTTGTTGGGGGAGTTTCGATGACAGATAAATCTCGAATACCTAGCATAGACATATGTAGAGTTCGAGGAATTGGTGTAGCTGTTAAAGTTAAGACATCAACCTTCTTTTTTAATTCCTTCAAAGCTTCCTTATGTTTGACACCAAAACGTTGTTCCTCATCGATGATGATCAAGCCTAAATCAGCAAATTCAACATCTTTAGACAAAACTCGATGGGTTCCTATCAGGATATCAACTTGGCCTTTTTTCAATTTTTCAAGTGTTTCAGTCTGCTCTTTTTTACTTCTAAAACGACTTAAAACATCTACATTGACAGCAAACTGCTCAAATCTTTCCTTGAAATTACTATAATGTTGCTGAGCCAAAACTGTAGTAGGTACTAAAACAACAACCTGTTTATGATTGTTGACAGCTTTAAAAGCAGCTCGCATGGCCACCTCAGTCTTGCCAAAACCAACATCTCCAACTAAAAGTCGATCCATTGGTTGAGAAGCCTGCATATCCTTTTTAATTTCATCTATACTTCGAAGTTGGTCCTCAGTTTCAACATAAGGGAAAGCCTCATCAAAAGCAACCTGATCTTCATCATCTTTTGAAAATGCAAAACCTTCAAGTTGACTCCTCTCTGCATATAACTTAATTAAGTCATCTGCAATGTCTTCAACTTGATTTTTAACTTTTTGCTTAGCTTTTTTAAAACGTCCATCGTTTAATTTGTTTAACTTTGGAGCCTTACCGTCACTTGAAACATACTTAGATAAGGTTTGGATTTGTTCTACAGGGATAGAAATACGATCTCCATTTTGATATTGGATACTTACATAATCTCGGTGAATCCCTTTGATTTCAATCGTTTCGATTCCTAAATATTGACCAATCCCATGAATTTGATGAACAACATAATCTCCTTTTTGGAGCTCATTATAGTCCTTTAATCTCTCAGCATTACTGATATTTTGTCTTCTATATTTACGTTTAATCTTCTTTTTGAAAATTTCATATTCAGTGATAAATACAAGATTCTCATCCACAAAATGAAAACCATGACGAAGGTTTCCTTCAACAAGATTGACAGTTCCTTTACAAATTTCACTTTGATTACTATTGTCAACTTTAATGCTATATTCATCAAGAATCGTTGACAGTTTTTTTAGTTCTGTTTGGCTGCTTGATTGAAGAACAATCGTATATTTTAATTTTTTATAGCGTTCAATTTCTTCTTTCAGAAAAGAAAACTGATTGAAGAATTCTTGCATAGTATATTGATTAAATTGATAAAGATGATCAAATTTTAAATTTCCAAGTCCCTTTTGAAAATTAGAAAAGAAGCTAGCCGGTAAATATTTTTTAAACTGACTTTCTACATCAGCAAAATATTGTAAACTTGATACAGCTTTACTATTGTGTAAATCCTCTATAAAGTAGCTAGCTGTTTCCTTATCAAAAATATCATACTGATTCATGATTTTTTGAAAATCATCAAAGATAATAGGTGCTTGGTTCAAGTAGTCAGTCAAGGTCCACTGTTTTTTATAAAAAACAGACAAAAATTTACGAATATCAGCATGAAGAACTTGCTCTTTCGCACAACTAAAAACTTCTTCTAGGTACGACTTTAATGTAGGTGAAATAGTTTTATCAATCTCATGTTCTAAGAATTGTTGACCACGATGATAATCTTCAACAGTTAATAAAATGTCACTAGCTGGATATATAGAAATTTCTAACCGACTTTCTTTTGATAATTGTGTATCTGCGTCGAATTCTCTAATCCCATCTATTTCATCACCAAAAAATTCTATTCGGTAAGGAGATAGTTGTGAAGTTTCAAAAACATCTAAAATATCCCCTCGAAGACTAAATTCACCTTGACTTTGAACTTGAGTAACTTTTTTATAACCAAGTGAAATCAATTGATTTTTTAATTCTCTTTGTTCACACTCTTCCCCAACTTCAAGTTTTAACACACTGTTATCAAAAGCTTGAGGATCTGGTAAGAATAAACGGCTAGCTGCCATGTTACAAACTAATATTCCTTTTTGAGATTTACCTCTTAGAAAACGCAAAGCTTCAACTCTTGAAAAAATCTTTTCTTGAGACGATACTAAAAATTCTACCATTGGTGAATCATCTACTAGAAATGGATAAACTAGATCTGAACCTAATATGGAGATTAAATCATTGACCAGACGCTCAGCTTCTCCATATGTGGAAGTCATAACTAAAACCTTATCCTGACTCTTCAGACTACTAGCAATCGCTAAAGACTTTGCTGAACCAGAGAGACCTAGTAGTAATTGTCTTTGTTTGAGAGATAAATGCTCATTCCATGATTGTATCTGCTTATTCTCTAAAAAGAATTCGATTAATGACATTCCCTTACCCATTGTATTTCTGCATTGTTTTTTCAAAGTTTTTCTCTTGTAAATAATAATTTACAGCATCGTCAACCTTGTCAATAGACTGTAAAATACCTATATAGTCATCCTTGTCAAATTTACTCAAAACGTGGTGAACAACAGACATTCCTTTTTTAGGTCTACCGATACCAATCTTTACACGATTGAAAACCTGTGTACCAATATGTTGGATAATTGACTTGATACCATTATGACCGCCAGCTGATCCTTTAGCGCGAAGTCGAATTTTTCCTACTTCCATGTCAAGATCATCGTAAATAATCAGTAAATCTTCAATATCTAAACCATAGTAGGTTAATAAAGCATGAACTGCTTTCCCACTTTCATTCATAAAAGTTGTTGGTTTCACTAGATAGATTTTTTCACCATTAAGAAAAAATGAAGCTAATTCAGCTTGGAATATTTTATCGTGTGTAAAGGATACATTCTGTTTTTTCGCTAGTTGATCAATCAGCATAAAACCAACATTATGCTTTGTCTCAAAATATTTATCCCCTGGATTTCCCAATCCCACAAGTAATTTTGTCATTTAAATTTCCTTTCAAAAGCCAAAAGGGTTGGAATTTTTTTCCAACCTAATTGACACTATTTAAAATGTTGATTATACGTTAAAGCGGAATTCCATAATATCGCCATCTTGAACGACATATTCTTTTCCTTCTTCACGCAAGCGTCCAGCTTCTTTTACAGCCTTTTCAGATCCGTATTTAATCAAATCATCATAAGACATAGTCACTGCACGAATAAAGCCTTTTTCGAAGTCAGAGTGGATAATTCCAGCTGCTTGAGGAGCTTTTATGCCACGTTTAAAGGTCCAAGCACGAACCTCTTTTTCACCAGCTGTGAAGTAAGTTCCAAGTCCAAGTAGATGGTAAGCAGCACGAGTCAACTTGTCCACACCTGATTCTGTCAAACCAATGGCTTCAAGAAACTCTTTTTTATCTTCATCGTCTAATTCAGAAATTTCTTCTTCAGCACGCGCCGAAATGACCACTACCTCTGCATTTTCTGTTGCTGCGAATTCACGAATTTGTTTCACATAATCGATAGATTCTGGGTCTCCAACCACATCCTCATCCACATTCGCTACATAAAGAACTGGTTTCGTGGTCAAAAGGAAAAGACCTTTAACTACTTTTTGCTCTTCATCTGTAAATTCAATAGTACGAGCTGATTTACCGTCTTCAAGGACAGGTTTAATCTTTTGGAGAACGTTAAATTCTGCAACTGATTCCTTATCTTTTTGCGTACGTGCCATCTTTTCCACACGCGCATAGCGTTTATTAACAGATTCTAAGTCAGCAAGAATCAATTCTAGGTTAATGGTATCAATATCTGCCAATGGATCTACAAAAGCATCTTCACGACCTTGCTCACGCATGACATTTTCATCATCAAAGGCACGAACTACATGGACAATGGCATCAACTTCACGGATATTGGCCAAGAATTTATTACCGAGACCTTCTCCTTTTGACGCACCTTTTACAATCCCTGCAATATCTGTAAATTCAAAGGTTGTTGGGACTGTCTTCTTAGGAGTAATCATTTCAGTCAATTTTTGTAGGCGTTCATCTGGAACTTCTACCATCCCAACGTTTGGATCAATAGTTGCAAATGGATAGTTTGCAGCCTCTGCTCCTGCTTTTGTAATTGCATTAAATAGGGTTGATTTACCAACGTTTGGCAAACCCACGATACCTGCTGTTAAAGCCATAATTTCTCATTCTCCGTTCACATTTCAATCTTCAATATTATAACACAAAAAGGGAAAACTTGCTAACCCTCTAACTCCTTGCATTTAGTCGATAATTTTACTCATTTTTCTTTCAAAATCATAGCGACTCATCATGACAACATGATCACAATTACTGCATTTTATTTTGATATCTGCACCTAGACGTGTAATTTCCCAACGATTAGCTTTTTTGCCTGTAGATTTGATTGTACAAGCATGTGGTTTTTTCATTTCAACAAAATTTCCAACTTGATACATACTACTCTCCTTTTCATATTTCTGATTATATCATAAAAGAGGTGAGCTAGGCTCAACCTCTTTAACTTAATTTGTACGAACTGGTGTAATCAGCTGCATGAAATCTTCATCTGTATCAGCTGGGACCAAAGTAAATGGACGAACCGCTGAAATGAAGCTGATTGTTACCTTTTCACTATTCAAGGCTTTTAGTGCTTCAATCAAGTAAGTTGGGTTAAAGCTAATAGTTAAATCTTCACCAGATACAGCAATTGTATCGATTTCTTCGTTTACTTTACCAACTTCTGGAGAATTTACATGAGCTGTAACTACTCCTTGTTTGATTTCTAATTTTACAGTTCCATTTTGAGTAGCACTTGATAAAAGACGTGCACGTTCCATAGATTGACGTAGATTCACAACATCAAAAGTCACTGTCGTATTAAAATCTGTTGGAATCAGACGATCTGTATCAGGATAATTACCTTCTAAGAGACGTGTATAGAAACTAATATTTTCGCTTCTAAAGAGAATTTGGTTGTTTGCGAAGAAAATCTCTACTGTTTCAATATCGTCCGTAAAAACAGCTGAAAATTCGCGTAGAGAGCGACTTGGGATAACAACATCAAAATTATCACTATTTTTTTCAAGAGTTAATTTTTTCTGGCTGAGACGATGTGAGTCTGTTGCTACTGTTTTCAATTCTTGATGATTACTTAGGACAAAGTGTACACCAGTCAAGATTGGACGGCTTTCTTGTACACTAGCAGCAAAGGCAGTTTCGTTGATAATCTTCTTAAGAAGTTTTGTTTCAAGAACTAGAGGATTACTTGCTGCAATTTCCTGAATACGTGGATACTGTTCGCTGTCTTTTCCTTTCAGAGTAATTTCTGATTTTCCACTTGTTAGTACAATTTGATGTTGTTCAATTTCTTTAAAATCAAGAGTCACATCTGGAAGACTTGATACTACATTGATAAAGAATGAAGCTTCTAGAAGGATAGAACCTAAAGAGTTAATCAAAAGACCTGCATTTTCATCTTTTTGAGAAATGAAATTCTCAATTGAAATTTGACCATTTGATCCAATTAATGTAATTCCTTCGTTAGTCACATCAATTTTAATAGTTGATAAAACAGGAATAGCATTTTTTGAACTAATAGCACGTTTAGTAATATTTAATGATTGCAGGAATAAATTTTTATTAATAGAAAAATGAATCATGGAATCTCCTTTATTTATTTTTATTATTAGAAGGATAATAGTAATAGTAGGTTGTGTGAAATCTGTGGAAAACCAAGTCTAGTTTAGAAAAATCAAGAAGTTATACTTGTTTAAAATTTGTTAATAAATCAGTAAAATTTTAAACACTTATCCACAAGTTATTTGATTTTCTTTTTGATGGTTTCGATTTCTATACGTAATTTATCATCAGTTTCAATCATAGATTTGATTTTTGCATGAGCATGAATGACGGTTGTATGATCTTTACCACCAAATTCTTTTCCGATTTTTGGAAGACTGTTATCAGTTAATTCTCTAGCTAGGTACATAGCAACTTGACGAGCTAGAACAATATTCTGAACACGTCTAGTTCCCTTCATCTCCTTAACGCTCACATCATAAAATTTTCCGACTTCCTCTTGGATTTTTTCAATCGGAATGACGATCATGGTGCTGACGCTTTGTTTTCGAGCACGTATAGCTTCAGATGCAATATCAACAGTTATAGTGTTGATTTGTTTAACTTTAGCCATAAGACTAATATCTTTGAGGGCACCTTCTAATTCACGTACATTTGAATCAAACTGGCCAGCCAAATATTCGATTGTGTCAGGTTGAAAATGATAATCTAAATCCTCTGTTTTACTGTTTAAAATAGCGATACGAGTTTCGAAATCAGGTGGAGTAATGTCCGTTGTTAATCCCCATGAGAAGCGCGTGACAAGTCGTTCAGGTAGATTTTCTAGTTGTTCTGGCCTACGGTCACTCGTTAAAACGATCTGTTTATTATTACTGTGAAGTTTGTTAAATGTATTGAAAAATTCATCCTGAGTTTGCACTTTATTTCCACTAAGAGATTGAATATCATCAATAAGAAGGAGATCTAGACTTCGATAGGTTTTTTTAAAATTATCCATATCATTGAGTCTTAAATGATCTAAAAATTCATTAATAAAACTTTCAGCAGGAATATATTTTACACGCGCATTAGGATTTTTTTTGAGAATTTCATTACCCAAAGCATTGAGCAAGTGAGTTTTCCCTAGACCAGGTCCTCCATATATAAACAGAGGATTATAAGTTAGTCCAGGATCTTCCGAGACGGCTAAAGCAGCAGACTTGGCCCAAATATTTCCATCACCTTGGATAAAATTATCAAAAGTATAGATGTCTCTTAATCCTGTTTCTGAATAGGGTATAGATTTTTTAATTTCTTCCTGTTGATGATTACTGTTTTCAACATTGCTTGCTATATCGGAGGTATTAGAATCTTCTTTAGTCAATACATATTGAGCTTTTATTTCAGTGTCATAGATTTGAAAACCGACAGCTACAATAATATCATTGAGTTTTGTACTCCAAACCATTTCCATTTCAGATCTTGGCAAAAATATGGTAGCTACATTTCCCTCAACCTTTATTAATTCAGCAGGTGTTGCGTAGAAATCAAACATTGATCGTGTCAATCTCTCTTTAGCTAATTCTAAAATCTGATTCCAAAATTGTTTTTCTTTCAACAACAAACCCCTCCTTTTCTAAATGGTGTAATCTTAAACACTATTTTATCACATAGCAAGCAATTTTTCCACAACTTGTGAAAAACAATCCACAATGTTTAAAAGATTTATCCACAATTTGTGGATAAAAGGTCTAGATTTTGATTTAATAGCCTTTTTCTATACTAATCCAGTGGATAAGTATGTGAGTTTAGAAAAATAAAATAACAGCCTTATTTCAGGCTGTTAATAAAACGTTGGTATTCTTCTTGATTATGAAAAGAGATAGTTATTTTTCCTGCCTCTTTTTTTTGAAGGACTATTTGGACATCTAATCCCAACAATTTTTTCAAATTTTCTTCTTCTTCTTTAATAAAGTGATCTTTTTCTTTGCTTTTCTTCTTATTTTTTTCTTCTTTAAGTAGATGTTCCACCTGCCGAACTGATAAATCCTCTTTCTGAATGCGATTGAGTAAATTTTTTTGTTCTTTCAAAGGTAGTTGGATTAGCAGTCTAGCATGTGCTTGAGACAATTTTCCAGTTTCTACTTCTGTTAAAATAAAATCAGGAAGTGTTAGCAAGCGAACAAGATTAGTGATATAAGGGCGTGATTTCCCTATTTTTTCAGCAATGTCTGCATGAGTATATCCTTTATCAATTAAAGATTGATAAGCTTTTGCTTCTTCAATCGGATTTAAGTCTTCTCGTTGTAAATTTTCAATGATTGAGTGAACCATCATATCCTGATCAGATAATTTTTTAATGATTACAGGAACTTCTGATAGCCCAGCTTCTATCGATGCCCGATACCGTCTTTCTCCAGCTAGGATTTCATATCCGATAACTGGAGATTGACGGACAATGATGGGTTGAATTAAACCATTTTCTTTAATAGATTGGGCAAGTTCTTGAATTTTTTCTTTTGAGAATTCTTTACGAGGTTGATAGGGATTTTTTTGAATATCACTGATACGAATTAGTTTGAGTTCTTCCATATCTCTACAGTATCATATCTTTAATATTCTGTAAAGTAGGTTTACAAATATGTAAACTATTAATTTAAATCACTTGTACTCTTATCTAGTTTGATTTTAGTTGTTTCTTCTTTACCATTACGGTAATAAGTTACAGTCATTTCATCACCAATAGAGTGACTGTAAAGTGCATTTTGCAATTCAGTAGTAGAAGAAATCTTAGTATCATCTATTTTTGTGATAACATCATATTGTTGTAAATGTCCATTTGCAGGCATATTCTTTTGAACAGAACGAACAGCTACACCAGAAGTAACATTGTCAGGAAGTTTTAATTTTTGTAGATCGGCAGTGCTAAGGTTTGTTAAATTAACCATGTGGATACCGAGAGCTGGTCGAGTTACTTTTCCATCTTTTTCCAACTGTTTGATAATATTCTTAACATCATTTGCAGGAATAGCAAAACCAAGACCTTCTACGGATGTTCCACCATTAGAGGCAATTTTACTTGATGTAATACCGATCACTTGTCCCTGAATATTAATCAAAGGACCTCCAGAGTTACCTGGGTTAATAGCTGTGTCTGTTTGGATAGCATTTGTTGAAATAGCTTGACCATCTTCAGATTTCAAAGAAACGTGTCTGTTCAAGCTTGATACAATTCCTTGTGTAACTGTATTTGCATATTCTGAACCTAAAGGACTACCGATTGCGATAGCTGTTTCCCCGACAGATAATTGACTTGAGTCACCAAACTCAGCTACTGTAGAAACCTTCTCTGAAGAGATTTTTACTACTGCAATGTCAGAATAAGTATCAGAACCAACAATTTCACCTGGTACTTTTGTTCCATCTGCTAGACGAATATCAACTTTTTTAGCTCCACTAATAACGTGAGTGTTGGTTACTAGATAAGCATCATCCCCATCTTTTTTATAGATAACACCAGAACCTTCACTGTTAATTTGTTCAGTGTTTGAATCTGTATCAGTATCATCAGATCCAACAAAACTACTTTGAGAGTTTCCTGAATAAGTGATAATCGATACAACTGCATCTTTAACTTTATCTACAGCCTGTGTGGTAGAATTTTCATTTTTCGAAGCAGTCTGAGTGACCGCTGCACTATTTTGTTCTCCACTTCCCTGCTTTTGGTTGAATTGAAGAACAGCCAAACTTCCTAATAGACCACTAAAAAAACTAATAAGTATAACTAGTAAAAGTTGTCCAATTGTTTTTGAAAACTTGTTTAAGTTTTTCATAGAATCCTCCATATTTGATTAATTAGTGAAAGTATAGAATTATTAACTTAATTCTAACTTAAAAAACTTAAGTTTTCAACAATCTGTGGATAATTGTTGAAAATTTGTGAATTTATTATGTTTTTTCACCTTTTTCATTTGTGAATAAGATGTGAATAGAACACGATTATGGTAAAATAGAAGCATGAAAATAAAAATTGTAACAGTTGGAAAACTAAAAGAAAAGTATCTCAAAGATGGAATTGCAGAATATTCTAAAAGAATATCACGATTTGCTGCTGTAGAAATGATTGAATTAGCTGATGAAAAGACACCAGATCGTGCCAGCGATTCAGAAAATGAAAAAATCTTGAATTTAGAAGGAAATCGAATCCTTTCCAAAATTGGGGATAGAGAATTTGTTGTTGTTTTGGCTATTGAAGGGAAGACATTATCTTCTGAAGAATTTAGTAGCCAATTAGAACAAGCTTCTATAAATGGTTATTCAACCTTAACCTTTGTTATCGGTGGAAGTTTAGGATTATCCAATGAAGTGAAAAAACGAGCTAACCTATCAGTAAGTTTTGGCCGTTTAACTCTTCCACATCAATTAATGCGTCTAGTTCTTGTAGAACAGATATACCGAGCCTTTACCATCCAACAAGGTTCTCCCTATCATAAATAGGATTGACTATTTTCGATTATTTTGATAAGATTAACTAGTTAGGTCTCATAGCTCAGCTGGATAGAGCATTCGCCTTCTAAGCGAACGGTCGCAGGTTCGAATCCTGCTGGGATCATATACTAGATTTAACGCTGGGGAAACCCAGCGTTTTTTGTAAAAATTGACAGTTCAGGTACAAAAATGTGCACTTGAGAATGAAATGTTTTAAAACAGACTCCGTTTTGTATAATAGGCTTGTAAGTTAATTTACAAGAAAAAACAACAAAGGAGAATTTAATATGGAAAAAACAGTTAAATTAGAGCAGTTCAAAAAACTTACAGAAGAAGAGTTACAGGAAATTCAAGGTGGGGATTGGAGATTTTTAGGCTCAATACGTGAACTTATATTTCCAAAGAAAAAATAAAAAAAGGTAAAGAGTAATGGATTTATTTGGATTATTTATAGCTATTTTCTATTTTTTTATAATTAGCAAAAGTTATAGATGGATATGTAAAGTAACTAGAAAAGAACAATTTATTTTTCTATGTTATACACTTATTTCAGTGTTATTACTTGAGGAATTTATTAGTCTATTAAACTTAGGTGGCTTTGGTATATCTAAATTTTTATTTCCATTACTTATTTCCATTTACCAGATAGAATTAAAGAAATATAATAAGTACAAGGCTATTTTTATCAGTCTACTATTGTCTTTACTATATCATAGTACTCATACTTTTATAGCAGTAATCATATCCTCTATTACAGGTGATTCTTTTGTAACAAAATATGAAGCTCTCTTTTTTGTAGTAGTTTTATTGCTGACTTATTTTGTAATAAAAGAAATTATTACTTATTTTCACCTTGAACTTCATTATTTTGACAAAGATTACCTCTATCCATTTTTAAAAAAAGTTATACTTGGTTTCTTTACTTTACATATTCTATCATTCATTTCAGATATGGTAAGTACTCATGCACATTTTAATAGCTTTGGTAGTATTTTAGCAACAATTGTCTTTATTTGTTTACTACTAATCTTCTTCGCTATGAATTCTTATAAGGTGCGAGTTGAAAAAGAAATAGCCCTAAAACAGAAAAAATTTGAACAAGAACATTTACAGACTTATACAGATGAAATTGTGGGTTTGTATAATGAAATCCGTGGATTTCGTCATGATTATGCAGGGATGCTTGTCAGTATGCAAATGGCTATTGACAGTGGAGATTTACAGGAAATTGACAGAGTTTACAATGAAGTTCTAGTCAAAGCTAATCAAAAATTACGTTCAGATAAGTATACATACTTTGATTTAAACAATATAGAAGATTCAGCTTTACGAAGTTTGATTGCTCAATCTATTGTATATGCCAGAAATAATGACGTAGAGTTTACACTAGAAGTAAAGGATATTATCACAAGGTTGTCAATTGATTTACTTGATCTTGTGCGTATTATGAGCGTATTATTGAACAATGCCGTTGAGGGTGCTGCAGAAAGTTCCTCAAAACAAATGGAAGTTGCAGTGATTAAGATGGATTTAGAAACAGTTATCGTGATTCAAAATTCGTGTAAAATTACCATGACGCCTTCAGAAGACTTGTTTGAACTAGGTTTTTCTACTAAAGGTAGAAATAGAGGAATTGGCCTTAATAATGTCAAAGAGATTTTGGATAAGTATGAAAATATCATTTTAGAGACAGAGATGGAAGATAGTAAGTTTAGACAGATTATTAGATTTAAGAGAGAGTTTGAATGAAAGTATTAATTTTAGAAGATGTTATTCAACATCAAGTCAGATTAGAAAGAACCTTGGATGAAATTTCAAAGGAATTGAATATTCCTATTTCTTATAAAACAACAGGTAAAGAACGAGAATTTAAGGAATATATCGAAAATGATGAAGTAAACCAGCTTTATTTTCTAGATATTGATATTCATGGCGTTGAGAAAAAAGGATTTGAGGTAGCACAGTTTATTCGTCGCCACAATCCCTATGCAATTATCGTATTTATCACTAGTAGATCAGAATTTGCTACCTTAACTTACAAATATCAAGTATCAGCCTTGGATTTTGTTGATAAAGATATCAATGATGAATTATTTAAAAAACGTATCGAACAGAGTATCTTATATACCAAAAGTATGCTGCTTGAAAATAAAGATGTTGTGGATTATTTTGACTATAATTACAAGGGAAATGATTTGAAAATTCCCTACCATGATATTTTATATATTGAAACAACAGGAGTATCTCATAAGTTAAGGATTATTGGTAAGAATTTTGCCAAAGAATTTTATGGTACTATGGCGGATATTCAAGAAAAAGATAAAGATACTCAAAGATTTTATTCTGCTCATAAATCATTTCTTGTCAATGTAGGAAATATTAAGGAAATTGATCGAAAAAATTTAGAAGTGGTTTTTTATGAGGATCATCGTTGTCCAATTACCCGTCTAAAGGTACGGAAATTAAGAGATATTCTGGAGAAAAAATCTAAAAAGTGATTGACAATTAGTAAGAAATTGATATAATGGTTATATCTGCTACAGATAGATGGTCCGTTGGTCAAGGGGTTAAGACACCGCCTTTTCACGGCGGTAACACGGGTTCGAATCCCGTACGGACTATATTATCCGCCATAGCTCAGTTGGTAGTAGCGCATGACTGTTAATCATGATGTCGTAGGTTCGAGTCCTACTGGCGGAGTTAAACAAAAAGAACACCATTGGTGTTCTTTTTTTGTCTCTAATTTACATCTCCTAACATTTTCATAAGAAAGTTTGTCATTTCTTGTGGACTTTCTTTTTTTCCATGAGCAATCCAGGTTTGGCATACACCAAATAGTGCGTTTGTTAGATAAATACTGCTATACTCTAACTCAATATTGTTTAAATTTAATTGCATAAAGCGTTTTTGGAGGTCAGTACTAAGCATAATGTGAAGTTTATTTCTCAGGAAGTTTTGTATCTCTTTTGTACCATTTTCAGATAGAAGAGCAGCTAGTAAAGGTTCAGACTCTAAGTATTCAAACACTTCTAGAATAGCATCTCTTTTATGATTTGCGTGTTTTTGGAAAATATACTCAAAGGTATGAAAAAGCTTACTTTGGTAATGTTCAATCATATCATACTTATCTTTGTAATGAGTATAAAAACTAGACCGACTAATTCCGGCTTTTTCTGCCAGCTTAATAGTGCTAATTTGATCAAATGGTTGTTCCGTTAATAATTGAACCATGGCGTTCTCAATAGTACGTTTGGTTTTTAAGCGTTTGTTACTTTCTTTCATAGTTCCTCCTTGTGAACAAAAATAGACTCAATGTCTAAAAATGATAATTTTGACTTGTAAATAAGATTTTTTAATGTATAATCTATTATATCAAAATTTTAGACAATATGTATAAAAAAAGGAGACAATATGTTTAAAGAATGGAAAGCAATATTTAAAAAACCAACCTTTATCATTGTAATGATAGGGATTTCTCTTATTCCTGCTTTATACAATATCATATTTTTATCATCTATGTGGGATCCATATGGCCAGTTATCTGAGTTACCTGTAGCGGTCGTTAATAATGATAAAGAAGCATCTTATAATGGAAACACAATGACTATTGGAAAAGACATGGTTTCCAATTTAGAGCAAAATAAATCATTAGATTTTCATTTTGTCAGTGAAGAAGAAGGTAAGAGGGGTCTAGAAAACGGTGATTACTATATGGTAGTAACTTTACCAAGTGACTTATCTGAAAAGGCTGCTTCTATTCTATCAGATCACCCAGAACAAATGAATATTAACTATCAAACTTCTAGCGGGCATAGTTTCATTGCAAGCAAGATGAGTGATTCTGCCATGACACAGTTAAAACAAAATGTTTCTGCTAATGTAACCGAAACCTATATGAAAGCTTTATTTCAAAAGATGGGAGATTTAAAATCTGGTTTAACGAAGGCAGCTGATGGAAGTGAACAATTGGCCAATGGGGCTAGTCAGTTAGCTGTAGGAAGTCAGACATTGTCTTCTAATCTTGATACTTTAGCTAGTTCAAGTTTAACCTTTTATGATGGCACAAATCAATTTACAAAAGGGTTGACAACGTATGTAACAGGAGTAAAGCAACTGAATAGTGGCTTAGGTACATTTAATGATGGTTTACAGAACTATACAAGTGCAGTTTCACAGATTGACACTGGACTTAATCAATTATCTTCCAAGACTCCAGAATTAGTAGCAGGTGTCAATCAGCTAAATATTGGAATGAAGTCATATGCAGGAGGAGTTTCGCAACTGAATACAGGTCTCAATCAATTTTCAGTTGGTGTCAATGCTTACACAAGCGGTGTTGACAAGCTATCTATTGGGGCAAATCAATTATCTAGTCAATCAGATACATTAAGAGACGGTATTACCCAATTAAATAAAGGGATTAAAGAAATTTCGACTCAATTGAATACTTCATCTCAACAAAAAGAGGAAATCACTCAATTAGCAACTAGTTTAGATGAATTGAATAAAGCACTTCAAGCTGTAACTATTTCAGATAATACTGAACTTAAAAGTACAATATCTAATGATTTAGCGACTATATCTACTCTTGCTCAAACTATTGTGACTAATAGTCAAACAGAGCAAGAGAAAACTCTTACCAATCTTCAAGCAACAGCAACTTATCAATCTCTTACTGATACTCAGAAACAAGAACTGACTGCAGCTGTTTCAAATAATTCTAATTCTACGATAGAGTCAGCAAAAGCAATTTTAACGACGATAGGAGATTTAAAAGAAAATTTGGGAAGTGTAAACCAACCAGTCTCTAATCTATCTACTTTACAGACTAAAGCAAATCAAGTATTACCTGTGGCGTCTAGTTCCTTGACATCTATGTCAAGTGGATTTACACAGTTGCAAAATGCTGTAGATAATAAGTTAGTTCCTGGAAGTCAATCGATTGAAAATGGAGTTAATGATTATACTAAAGGGTTGGATACCATTTCTTTAGGTGTAAACCAACTAAATGAAAAGAATACAACTTTAACAACAAGTTTGGATCAATTGGTTTCTGGATCAAGTAAGTTGACAGAAAACTCTTCAACCTTGACAACTGGTTTGGATTCGCTAGCTGGGAAAACTCCAGAACTAGTAACAGGTATCGAAAAACTCTCATCTGGCTCAAGTCAATTAAATAGTAAGAGTCCAGAGTTAATGTTAGGTCTTGATAAAATATATCTAGGCTCAAGTCAATTAACGGATAAATCAAGTCAATTACTTTCAGCTAGCTCTCAATTAGGAAGTGGTGCAGAAAAAATTGCAGACGGTGCTGGGAAATTAGCAGATGGCGGTGCAACTTTAACTGCTGGTATAGAAAGTTTACAAGTAGGAGCTACAGGGCTAGGAAAAGGATTAAGTAATGCTAACAATCAACTAAAATCAGCATCAACAGAGCCTAATAATGCAGAAATATTATCTGAGCCTTTGAGTCTTTCAAAAACAGATAATGATCAAGTTCCTGTAAATGGAATTGCTATGGCTCCTTATATGATATCAGTCGCCCTCTTTGTTGCTGCATTATCAACAAATATGATTTTTGCTAAATTACCTTCAGGTCGTCATCCTGAAAGTCGCTGGGCTTGGTTTAAATCTCGCTTCGAGATAAATGGAGTCATTGCTGTGTTAGCAGCTGTCTTAGTCTATGGAGGAGTTCATCTTATAGGCCTAACGGCAAATCATGAAATGAGAACCTTATTCTTAATCATTATCGCAAGTTTGACCTTTATGTCGATGGTAACTGCTTTAACGACATGGAATAGTCGTTTAGGTGCTTTCTTCTCTCTTATTTTGTTATTATTGCAATTAGCATCAAGTGCAGGAACCTATCCACTTGCTTTGACAAATGATTTCTTTAAAGCTGTCAATCCATGGTTACCAATGAGTTATTCAGTTTCAGGATTGAGACAAACAATTTCTATGACAGGAAATATGCATCATCAAGTAATTTTCCTTCTTGTAACGTTAGTTCTATTCATAGGATTAGGTATGCTGGCTTATCAACCTAAGAAAATGGACGAAGATTAGATAGGTTTCACGTGAAACAATGATATAAACAGATTGATAGAACTATCAACTAAAAATTCATAAAAACAATAAAACTCAGTTGGATTAACCAACTGAGTTTTTATAATCGAATTTAGTCTTTCCAAAGTTCTTTTACTTTTGCTTGAACTTCAGCATTTTCTAGGAATTCGTCATAGGTTTCATCAATACGATCAATGACACCATTTTTAGAAAGGACGATGATGTGATTTGCCAGTGTTTGAATAAATTCATGGTCATGACTGGCAAAGATGATTGATTCTTTAAAGTTTTTCAACCCATCATTCAGACTTGAGATTGATTCCAAGTCTAAGTGATTTGTAGGATCGTCAAGCACAAGGACGTTTGATTTCAAAAGCATGAGTTTTGAAAGCATCACGCGCACTTTTTCTCCCCCCGACAAGACGTTTACAGGTTTGTTAACTTCGTCTCCAGAGAAAAGCATACGACCTAAGAATCCTCGTAGGAAGGTATTATCATCTTCTTCTTTACTTGCAAATTGACGCAACCAGTCAAGGATAGATTCGCTACCAGCAAAATCAGCTGAATTGTCTTTTGGCAAGTATGAGCGACTAGTTGTAACTCCCCACTTGACAGTTCCTTCATAATCAATTTCACCCATAATTGCACGAATCAGTGCAGTTGTTTGGATGTCGTTTTGACCGATAAGAGCTGTTTTATCACCTGGGCGTAAAATAAAGCTGATATTGTCAAGGATAGTTTCACCGTCAATCTTTACAGATAGATTTTCTACTGTCAAGAGATCATTACCGATTTCTCGTTCTGCTTTAAAGTTGATAAATGGGTATTTACGACTAGAAGGTACAATTTCCTCTAATTCAATCTTATCAAGCATTTTCTTACGTGAAGTCGCTTGTCTTGATTTAGAAGCATTGGCAGAGAATCGAGCAACGAATTCTTGAAGTTGTTTGATCTTTTCTTCTGCTTTTGCATTACGGTCAGCTTGTAATTTAGCTGCAAGTTCAGAGGATTCCTTCCAGAAGTCGTAGTTACCAACGTAGAGTTTGATTTTTCCAAAGTCAAGGTCGGCCATGTGAGTACATACTTTGTTCAAAAAGTGACGGTCATGAGATACGACAATAACTGTGTTATCAAAATCAATCAAGAAATCTTCTAACCAGGTAATAGATTGAATATCAAGACCGTTGGTAGGCTCATCCAAAAGAAGGACATCCGGTTTACCAAATAGAGCTTTAGCAAGGAGTACTTTCACTTTGTCACCATTTGAAAGTTCACTCATATTTTGATAATGAAGTTCTTCTGGGATATTCAAATTTTGTAAAAGTTGTGAAGCTTCACTCTCAGCTTCCCAACCACCTAGTTCAGCAAATTCTCCTTCAAGTTCAGCAGCACGAACGCCATCTTCATCTGAAAAATCTTCCTTCATATAAATGGCGTCTTTTTCTTTCATGATGTTGTAAAGTTTTTCATTTCCCATGATGACAACATCAATAACACGTTCGTCCTCATAGTCAAAGTGATTTTGACGAAGAACTGAAAGACGTTCGTCTGGTCCTAGAGAGACATGACCAGTTGTTGGTTCAATATCACCAGCTAAGATTTTTAAAAAGGTTGATTTTCCAGCACCGTTGGCACCAATCAAACCATAGGTATTTCCTTCTGTAAATTTGATGTTTACATCATCAAAAAGTTTACGATCACTAAAACGTAGTGAAACATCAGATACTGTTAGCAAAGTTTTTCTCCTATTATATGTAATACTCTAATTCTACTAGAAAATCATCAATTATTCAAATTTTTATTTGTCAATTTTTTGTAAACAAAGTTGACAACTCCTTTACGATTGAAAGGGGTAACATCTCTATTGTTTCAATAAAAAAATTATCTGTCTTTTTATCAAAAAAATGCTATAATTGAAAGGACCATATCAAAGGAGAATATTATGAGTAAACCCATTATTTTAACAGGAGATCGTCCAACGGGGAAATTACATATTGGGCACTACGTTGGTAGCTTGAAAAATCGTGTCTTACTACAAGAAGAAAATAAATATGACATGTTTGTTTTTTTAGCTGACCAGCAAGCACTAACAGACCATGCAAAAGATCCACAAACTATTGTAGAGTCTATTGGGAATGTTGTTTTGGACTATCTTGCAGTGGGATTAGATCCTAATAAAGCAACGATTTTCATTCAAAGCCAGATTCCAGAATTGGCAGAGCTCTCTATGTATTATATGAACCTAGTTTCATTAGCTCGCTTGGAACGAAATCCAACCGTAAAGACTGAAATTGCTCAAAAAGGCTTTGGTGAAAGTATTCCAACTGGATTTTTAGTTTATCCTGTTGCGCAAGCAGCAGATATTACAGCATTTAAGGCTAACTTGGTTCCAGTAGGGAATGATCAAAAGCCGATGATTGAACAAACACGTGAAATTGTGCGTTCTTTCAACCATACCTATAACTGTGATGTTTTAGTAGAACCAGAAGGAATTTACCCTGAGCACGAAGGTGCGGGACGTTTACCAGGTCTTGATGGTAATGCCAAAATGTCGAAATCACTTAATAATGGAATTTACCTAGCTGATGATGCAGATACTTTGCGTAAAAAAGTAATGAGTATGTATACAGATCCAGACCATATTCGTGTTGAGGATCCAGGTAAGATTGAAGGAAATATGGTTTTCCATTACTTGGACGTATTCGGTCGACCTGAGGATGCTCAAGAAATTGCTGAAATGAAGGAACATTATCAACGTGGAGGCCTTGGTGATGTTAAGACCAAACGTTACCTACTTGAAATCCTAGAACGTGAACTTGGTCCAATCCGCGAACGTCGCCTAGAATATGCTAAAGATATGGGTGAGGTTTATAATATGCTCCAAAAAGGTAGTGAAAAAGCTCGAGAAGTTGCTGGGCAAACACTATCAGAAGTAAAAGCTGCAATGGGTCTAAATTACTTTCACTAATGGATAAAATATGAACTATAAAACTATTTCTTCTTTAAAATAAGAGGGATAGTTTTTTATTTATTCTCTTATAAATTTAATTGACAAATTTTCATAGAATGGTATGATAGATACAATACAAAAAGCGTTTAGCTCAATAAAGAAAGAAAAGAGGAAACTTCAATGTCTAATTGGGGCACTAAATTTTTGAAAAAAGGTTTTACCTTTGATGATGTATTGCTAATTCCAGCAGAGAGTCATGTGTTGCCTAATGATGCGGATTTAACAACAAAATTGGCAGATAATTTGACTTTAAATATCCCAATTATTACAGCTGCAATGGACACTGTAACAGAGAGCCAAATGGCCATTGCAATCGCGCGTGCAGGTGGACTTGGAGTTATCCATAAAAATATGTCTATCGAACAACAGGCAGATGAAGTTCGTAAGGTAAAACGTTCTGAAAATGGTGTTATCATTGATCCATTCTTCTTGACTCCTGAACATACAATCGCTGAAGCAGATGAACTCATGGGCCGTTACCGTATCAGTGGTGTCCCAGTGGTTGAAACTCTAGAAAACCGTAAGTTAGTTGGTATTTTGACTAACCGAGATCTGCGTTTCATTTCTGACTACAACCAACCAATTTCAAAACACATGACTAGTGAAAACCTAGTTACTGCTCCGGTTGGTACAGATTTAAAAACTGCTGAGAGTATTCTTCAAGAACACCGTATTGAAAAACTACCTCTAGTTGACGAAGAGGGTCGTCTTTCTGGTTTAATCACCATTAAAGATATTGAAAAAGTGATTGAGTTCCCAAATGCGGCAAAAGATGAATTCGGTCGTCTTCTAGTTGCTGGTGCAGTAGGTGTTACTTCTGATACATTTGAACGTGCAGAAGCCCTCTTTGAAGCAGGAGCTGATGCTATTGTTATCGATACTGCCCATGGTCACTCAGCAGGTGTACTTCGTAAAATCGCTGAAATTCGTGCTCATTTCCCAGACCGTACACTGATTGCTGGGAACATCGCTACTGCTGAAGGTGCGCGTGCTCTTTATGATGCAGGTGTTGACGTTGTTAAAGTCGGTATTGGCCCAGGTTCAATCTGTACAACTCGTGTTATCGCTGGTGTAGGAGTTCCTCAAGTAACAGCAATTTACGATGCAGCAGCAGTTGCGCGTGAATATGGCAAAACAATCATTGCTGATGGTGGAATCAAGTATTCTGGAGATATTGTAAAAGCCCTTGCTGCTGGAGGAAACGCAGTGATGCTCGGATCAATGTTTGCAGGAACGGATGAAGCTCCAGGTGAAACTGAAATCTTCCAAGGACGTAAGTTCAAGACATACCGCGGTATGGGTTCAATCGCTGCTATGAAGAAGGGTTCAAGCGACCGTTACTTCCAAGGTTCTGTCAATGAAGCAAACAAACTGGTTCCAGAAGGAATCGAAGGTCGTGTTGCTTATAAAGGTGCAGCAGCTGATATTGTTTTCCAAATGATTGGTGGTATTCGTTCTGGTATGGGTTACTGTGGTGCTGCTAACTTAAAAGAATTACATGACAATGCTCAGTTTATCGAAATGTCAGGTGCGGGTCTAAAAGAAAGCCATCCACACGATGTGCAAATCACTAATGAAGCACCTAACTATTCAATGTAATAAAAAAATCTCCTGTTAAACGGGAGATTTTTTTATTTTACATAGATGTAAAGTTTAATTTACAGTCAATTGACCACTATCTACTGTAAAGACGCTCAAGTTATCAGGTAAGTTTTGAAGGTGGTCTAAACTAGTAGTTGTAATAAAAGTTTGAATGTTATGAGAAATAGTTTCCAATAATTTAAGTTGACGAGTATTGTCAAGTTCACTCATGACATCGTCAAGTAAAAGAATGGGAGATTCTTTGGTAATGCTCTCCATCAATTCGATTTCAGCAAGTTTTATAGAAAGCACCAAGCTACGATGTTGCCCTTGACTTCCGAAACTTGCTTCCATTCCATTAATCATGAAAATCATATCATCTCGATGAGGACCAACTCCAGTATTCTTCTTAAATAAATCTCTGGATCTACTTTTTTGAAGTGCTATATGGAAAGATTCAGCCAAATTTTCCTTATCAACAAAGTTTACAGAAGGTTGATAACGGATTGACAACTCTTCTAACTGATTTGAGATGTCAAAATGTTTTTTTTTGCCAAAGAGTTCCATTTTCTGGATAAAGTCAGCTCGATGATTCATTACACGACAGCCATACTCTACCAGTTGGTCATCAAGAACAGTTAGGAAAGTCTCATCTATGTTTTGTGTAGATTTGAGATAGGTATTTCTCTGTTTAAGGACGTGGTTATAACTTGACAGGTCTGACAAGTAAATCGGTTTAATTTGCCCTAATTCTATGTCAATGAATTTACGACGAATGGCCGGAGCGCCTTTGACAAGTTGTAAATCTTCTGGAGCGAATAAGACAACATTCATATGACCAATATAGTCTGATAGGCGAGCTTGTTTTAAGTAATTCACTTTAGTAATTCGCCCTTTTTGTGTTAGGTCAATTTCAAGTGGAATGCTTGCTGTTTTCTTTTGTAAGATTCCAGAAACTTGCAGTTGTTCTTCTTCAAATTGAATTAAATTTTTATCAGTCTTAGTTCGATGACTTCTCGTTAAGGCTAAAAAGTAAATACTTTCAAGAAGATTGGTTTTTCCTTGAGCGTTTCGGCCAACAAATACATTTAATTTTGGATTAAAATTAACTTCGACATCTCGATAGTTACGAAATTGTTTAATGGATAGATTTTTCAGCCACATATTTATCTACCTGGGAAACGTGGTGTAGGTTTTGTTTTTGTTGCTTGAGCTTTTTTTGTTGGCTTTTTTTGAACTTTTTTATTCATTTCCTTGACAAGCTTAGCTACACGTTCTTTCTCAAGTTTTTCTAGACGAAACTCCTCTAGTTCTTCTGATGTTGGTTTAACTAGAATAATTTGAGTTTTTAAATCAGGAATTTCAATAGAATCCCCGATTCTAATTTTCTTGCCTCGACGATTCTCTAATTCTCCATTAAAATATACAAGATGGTCCGCTAAAAAAGATTTAATAGCACCGCCACTTTGGATGATTCCAAGATCTTTCAAAAGAGCTTGGAGAGTAATAAATTCTTCAAATAATTTGTATTCCATAGTTCACCTCAATCTTTGGTATTATACCATATTTTGCACAAAATAGTTGAGAAGAAACAACTGATATGAAAACGATTTTAATTTCAAAAGAGTCAAAGAGAACGGGAAAAATTTTCGTTTTCATGGTATAATAGAACTCTATGTAAAAGGAGGTAAAAGATGGAGTTATTCCCTGGAATTGCAGTGCATTTTATCCAATCTAAAAAGTTTAAGACAAATAAAATAACCATGCGTTTCACAGCTCCATTATCTCTGGATTTAATTTCTGGTCGCATGCTAAGTGCCAGTATGCTTGAAACTGCTAATAAAGGCTATCCAACTGCTCAGGTTCTTAGAAAACATCTGGCAGCATTGTATGGAGCAGATTTGTCAACTCATGCGTATAGAAGGGGGCAAAGTCACTTAGTAGACGTGAGTTTGACTTATGTTCGAGATGAATTTTTAAGTAAGAAGAACGTATTAACTGCTCAGATTTTAGAATTATTGTATCAAGTCATATTTAATCCATTGTCAAATGAAGATGAATTTGACGACAATGCCTTTGAAATTGAAAAAAAACAATTGTTGGCGAGATTAGAATCAGAATTAGAGGATCCTTTCTTCTTTGCCCATAAAGAATTGGATCAGTTGTTTTTCCAAGAGGAATCAATGCAGTTAGTTCCTAGAGATTTAATTGCCAGAATTTCCGAAGAGACTTCTAAATCTTGCTATTCAAGTTTTCAAAAAATGCTGAAGGAAGATAGAATTGATTTATTCTTTTTAGGTGATTTTAATGAAATTGAAGTCTTAGAAAACTTGAAGAAATTTAACTTGACAGGTCGTAAAGAAACTGTAAACATTCAATATCAGCAAGGTTATTCAAATGTTCTTAGAGAAGGAATTGCTAGGAAAAACCTAGGTCAGTCTATTCTAGAAATGGGTTATCATAGCACAATTGGTTATGGAGATGATCAAAAGATGGCCTTGCTTCTTGTGAATGGTTTGCTTGGAGCTTTCCCGCACTCTAAATTGTTTACCCAAGTTAGGGAAAAGGAAGGTTTGGCCTACACTGTTTCTAGTCACTTAGATCTCTTTAGTGGATTTTTAAGATTGTTTGCTGGGATAAATCGTCAAAACCGAAACAAGGTAAGAAAATTGATGAATGATCAATTGTTAGCTATCAAAAATGGTAGATTTACAGATGCTGAAGTTAATCAAACTAAGGAAATGATTCGTAGGACGATGTTGTTGAGTCAGGATAATCAAGATTCGATTATAGACAGAGAGTACTTAAGCCTCTTTTTTGGTAAATCGGCTTTAGACCTAGATACTTTGATAGAGAGACTAGAGCAAGTTGACAAGGATGAAATCTGTAGGGTGGCATCTAGTTTGAAATTGCAGGCTATCTATTTTATGGAAGGAGCAGAATGACTAGAGTTACTTTTCAAGAGAAATATTATCCTGCTGTAAAGGAAACTCTTTATCAAGCAAAATTAGAAAACGGACTGACAGTTTCTTTACTTCCTAAAAATGATTTTAACGAAGTTTATGGTGTAGTAACTGTCTATGTTGGTTCAGTTGACACTGAGTTTACAGCTAGAGATAGTAAAAAGAAAACATATCCTAAGGGGATTGCTCATTTTTTAGAACATAAACTTTTTGAAAGAGAAAATTCTGAAGATATCATGGCTGCATTTACCAAATTAGGTGCAGATAGTAACGCCTTTACAAGCTTTACAAATACAAGTTATCTTTTTTCAACCTCTGACAATGTCGCTGAGTGTTTGGACTTGCTTGACGAGCTTGTTACTAGCTTTAACATTACTGAAGAATCTGTTGAACGAGAAAAGGATATTATTCAACAAGAACGCGAAATGTATCAGGATGATCCTGATTCTTGCTTGTTCTTTAAAACACTTGCAAATCTATATCCAGAAACTCCACTAGCTTCAGACATTGTTGGGACTGAAGATTCGATAGAAGATATTAGTTTAGAGGATCTACGGGACAATTTTGATGAATTTTACACTCCTGTCAATAGCCAAATTTTCCTCGTTGGAAATTTTGATTTAGAGTTGATACAGAATTATTTCTCGCAAAAGGATATTGGAGGTTGTATAGTTCAAAATCCAAAAGAACCAATCACTTTACACCCTGTAAAGAAGGTTGAGAGCATTCGTATGGATGTTGCATCACCTAAATTAGCAATAGGAGTTCGAACGAATTCTGATATGGGTCATCAGGACTGCTATCGATATAGCGTTCTATTAAGAGCGTTATTTACGATGATGTTTGGTTGGACCTCTAAAAGATTTCAGAGTTTGTATGAAACTGGGAAATTAGATTCTTCATTATCTTTAGAAGTTGAAATCAATCGACGTTTTAACTTTTTGATGCTGACAATGGACACGAAGGAGCCTGTGTCAATTTCGCATCAATTCCGAAAGGCAATTCAGAACTTTGCTACTGATTCGGATGTATCAGAGGAACATCTTGATTTAATCAAAAGTGAAATTTATGGAGAATTTATCCATAATATGAACTCTTTAGAATTTATTGCGACCCAATATCAGTCACATTCTGACGAAACAACCCTGTTTGATTTGCCAAAGATTATACAGGAAATGACCTTGGATGATGTTCTTGAGGTAGGACATCATTTTATCGACAATAGTGAAATAGTTGAATTTACAATTTTTCCACTATAGCCATTGAAATATAAAATAGACTAGAAAGAAGGCATGGTAAGTATGAGAAAAAAAACAATTGGCGAAGTGTTACGTTTAGCAAGAATTAATCAAGGTTTGAGTTTAGAGGAATTGCAGCGCAAGACAGACATTCAGCTGAATCTGCTTGAGGCTTTAGAATCAGATGATTTCGACCAATTGCCAAGCCCTTTTTATACACGTTCTTTTTTGAGGAAGTATGCTTGGGCAGTTGAGTTGGATGAAAATCTTGTTTTAGACGCATATGATTCAGGGAGTATGATTACCTATGAGGAAGTTGATGTTGATGAGATAGAACTATCAGGTCGTAGACGTTCTAATCGCAAGAAACGTTCCTTGCTCCCTCTGTTTTACTTTATTCTCTTCTCCTTATCTATTATAATTTTTGTTTCTTATTATGTTTGGAATTACATTCAAACACAACCGACAGCAACAACTTCAGCCAACTATAATGTTGTGACGACAACAAGTGCAACAAGTAGTGAAACAACAACTAGCAATCAAACCACTAGCCCATCAAGTTCGAGCGACGCATCAACTGTGACGGTTTCTGGTCAGGGAGATGTTATATCGGTAGAATATAAAACTGCTAAAGATACTGCCGAACTTCAACTATCTGTGACGGATGCAACAAGCTGGATTAGTGTTTCAGATACTGAATTGGCTGGAGGAACAACTCTTGAGCCTAATAATAAGATGGCCAAAACAACAGTTTCTAAAGGCTCTCCAGTAACTATCACATTAGGTGTTGTCAAAGGCGTGAAAATCAAGATAGATAATCAGGAAATTGATACTTCGAAATTAACTGGTCAAACTGGCTGGATTACATTGAAATTAAGTTCAAATTAAGGAAGGATAACATGAAAAAAGAGAATATTCCTAATATACTTACGCTTGGTAGAATTTTATTTATTCCGATTTTTGTTCTCCTTCTATCATTTGGACAGTCTCCTGTGTTACATAAAATAGCAGCAATTATTTTTGCCGTTGCCAGTATCACTGACTATCTAGATGGCTATTTAGCTAGAAAATGGCAAGTAGTTAGCAATTTTGGGAAATTCGCAGATCCAATGGCAGATAAGTTGTTAGTTATGTCGGCATTTATCATGCTAGTAGGTCTAAATATGGCTCCTGCTTGGGTAGTAGCTGTTATCATTTGCCGAGAACTTGCTGTTACTGGGTTGCGTCTACTCTTAGTTGAAACTGGAGGAACTGTTTTAGCTGCAGCAATGCCAGGAAAAATCAAAACATTTAGCCAGATGTTTGCGATTATCTTCTTGTTATTTCATTGGAATTTACTTGGTCAGATAACTCTTTATATCGCTTTGTTCTTTACAGTTTATTCTGGTTATGATTACTTCAAGGGAAGCGCGTATTTGTTTAAAGGAACCTTTCGCTAGATATGGAATCGATTATTGAAATTAAGAATCTGTCATTTCGATACCAGGCAGATCAAGAACACTATGATGTTCATAACATTTCGTTTCACGTGAAACGTGGAGAATGGTTGTCTATCGTTGGTCATAATGGTAGTGGAAAATCAACAACTGTTCGCTTGATTGACGGTTTGCTAGAAGCGGAATCTGGAGAAATTTGGATAGACGGTGATTGCCTAACTCCGGAAAACGTCTGGGAAAAAAGACGTAAGATTGGTATGGTATTTCAAAATCCTGATAACCAATTCGTGGGGGCAACCGTAGAAGATGACGTTGCTTTTGGGCTTGAAAATCAAGGGATTCCACTTGAAGAGATGAAGAAGCGAGTTTCTGAAGCTCTGTCATTAGTTGGGATGGCTGAATTTTCTAAAAAGGAACCAGCTCGCTTGTCAGGTGGCCAAAAACAGAGAGTGTCTATCGCAGGAGTTGTTGCTCTGCGACCAGACATTTTAATTTTGGATGAGGCTACAAGCATGTTGGATCCAGAGGGACGACTAGAGTTGATTAAGATTGTCCAAAAGATTCGCCAAGATCACCAAATGACAGTAATCTCCATTACGCATGACCTAGATGAGGTGGCCATGAGTGACCGTGTTTTGGTGATGAAAAAAGGAGAAATCGAATCAACTAGTACTCCTAGAGAACTATTTTCTAGGTCAGATTTAGATCAAATTGGTTTAGATCAACCCTTTGTCAACCAATTAAAAGAATCGCTACGTACTAGTGGCTTGAAATTACCAGAGCACTACCTGACCGAAGAGGAGCTCGAGGAGGCTTTATGGGAATTATTCTAGACAATGTGAGTTATACGTATCAGGAAGGTACCCCCTTTGCCTCAGCTGCCTTGTCCGATGTTAATTTGTCAATAGAGGATGGATCTTATACAGCAATTATTGGGCATACAGGAAGTGGGAAATCTACAATTCTTCAACTTTTGAATGGTTTGTTGGTTCCCACAAAGGGAAGTGTTCGTGTCTTTGATACATTAATTACATCAACATCCGTCAATAAGCAAATTCGTCAAATTCGCAAACAAGTGGGCTTAGTCTTTCAGTTTGCAGAAAATCAAATCTTTGAGGAGACTGTCTTAAAAGATGTGGCTTTTGGACCTCAAAATTTTGGAGTTTCTATAGAAGAGGCAGAAGCTATTGCGCGTGAAAAACTAGCTTTAGTAGGAATTGATGAGTCACTCTTTGGACGTAGTCCCTTTGAGCTTTCAGGCGGACAAATGAGAAGGGTTGCGATTGCTGGTATTTTGGCGATGGAGCCTAGCATTTTGGTCTTAGATGAGCCAACAGCTGGTTTGGATCCAATTGGTCGAAAAGAGTTAATGGCCTTGTTTAAAAAACTTCATCAGGATGGTATCACGATTGTTTTAGTGACCCATCTGATGGATGATGTGGCCGAATTTGCTGACCAAGTTTATGTGATGGAAAAAGGAAAGTTGGTCAAGAGTGGGAAGCCAAGTCTTGTTTTTCAAAATGTCGAATTCATGGAAAAAATCCAATTAGGTGTTCCAAAAATTACAAGATTTGCCCAAAGGCTAGCTGAACGAGGGGTTTCTTTTAAACAATTGCCGATAACAATAGAGGAGTTTAAGGAGTTCATCAATGGATAACATGATTTTAGGTCGTTACATACCAGGAAATTCGATTGTTCATCGTTTGGATCCTCGTAGTAAGTTAGTGGCAATGATTTTATTGATTATGATCGTTTTTTGGGCCAATAATCCAATAACTAATCTGATCCTTTTCGTTGTAACAGGTATATTTGTAGCCTTATCTGAGGTTCCCTTATCCTTTTTCATAAAAGGTTTGCGGTCCATGTTTTTTCTGATTGCTTTTACAACCCTTTTTCAACTTTTCTTTATCTCTGGTGGAGATGTCTTGTTCGAGATGGGGTTTATTAAAATCACGAGTCATGGCATTGAGCAGGCGGGAATCATTTTTTGCCGCTTTGTGTTGATTATCTTTTTCTCAACTTTGCTTACCTTGACAACCATGCCATTAAGCTTGGCTACAGCAGTTGAGTCCTTGCTTGAACCCTTGAAAAGATTTAAGGTTCCTGTTCATGAAATCGGGCTCATGTTGTCTATGAGTTTACGTTTTGTACCAACATTAATGGATGATACGATTCGAATCATGAACGCTCAAAAGGCGCGTGGTGTTGATTTTGGAGAAGGGAATATAATCCAAAAAGTTAAGGCTATGATTCCTATTTTGATTCCTTTATTCGCTACGAGTTTGAAACGAGCGGATTCTCTTGCTACAGCCATGGAGGCTAGAGGATATCAAGGTGGTAACGGACGCAGTCAGTACCGGCAGTTGAATTGGATGAATAAAGATAGTGTGGCCTTACTCCTTGTAAGTGTGTTGGGTTTGATTCTATTTTTGTTGAAATCCTAAAGTGAAGTATAGAATGAGATAGGGTAGAGGTATGAACCGTTTTAAAAAATCAAAATATATCATTGTTCTATTTGTCGTTGTGTTAGTAGTTTCTGTTCTTTTAGTAATGACGAAATCAAGTACAGTTGTGACAAAAGCTGGAGATGGCATTTCTCTGATAGATAGAATTGTGCAAAAACCATTTCAATGGATAGAATCTACAAAGTCAGATTTAGGAAATTTGACGAGGGCTTACAATGAGAATGAAACTCTCAAAAAAGAATTCTATCAGATGGAAAAGGAAAAGAATGAAGCAGATCGCTTAAAAGAAGAAAATGAACAACTGCGTCAATTACTAGATATGAAGTCAAAATTGAATTCGACTAAGCTAATTGCTGCGGATGTTATCATGAGAACTCCGGCGACTTGGAAACAAGAATTAACAGTTAATGTTGGTTCGCAACAAGGTGTAACAACTAGTATGCTTGTTGTTTCTGGTGGAGGATTGGTTGGAAGCGTTGAAAACGTAGAAGATAACTCAACTGTGGTCAATTTATTAACAAATGCTGAAAATACAGAGAAAATTTCTGTTAAAATTCAGCATGGATCTAGTAGTATTTATGGTATTATCGTTGGCTATGACAAGGAAAAAGAACTACTGAAAATTAGTCAGCTAAATAATAGTGGAGATATTAGTCAAGGTGATAAAGTAGTAACTGGAGGTTTGGGGAACTTCAATGTCACAGACATTCCTGTAGGAGAAGTCGTATCTGTGACCCCTACCAATGATTATCTGACAAGAGAAGTTATGGTCAAAATGCATGCTGATCCAATGAATCTTAAAGTCGTAGAGTTAGTGGGGAATCCATCATGAGACTTTTTAAGCAAATAGGGATGTTTTTGCTCTTGCCCGTAATCATTTTAATAGATAGCCACTTAGGACAATTTGTAAATAGCTTTTTTCCACATCTTCAAATTGTAAGCCACTTTATCTTCATCTTCTTATTATTCGAGACAATAGAAGTATCAGAATATCTGTTTTTGGCCTATTGCTTGGTTCTAGGACTTATATACGATATCTATTTCTTCCATCTGATAGGGATAGCCAGTCTTCTTTTTGTGATTATTGGAGCAATCGTATATAAAAGCAACTCTGTTATTTTGTTAAATAGATGGACAAGATTATTAGCTATTTTAATGATGACTTTTACATTTGAATTTGGTAGCTTTATCCTAGCACACCTGGTAGGATTGACTGCAGAAAATCTACCTGTTTTTATAGTTTATAGTCTGGGTCCTACTATGATATTGAATTTTATATGGATGATAGTTTTCCAATATATTTTTGAAAAAATATATCTATAAGAAAGAAACAAAACTGTAATAAAGGCGTAATATTTATTAGGCCTTTTTTTGATATACTAGTATTGTCTTTTTTAAGAAGGAGTATTTACACATATGAAGAAAAAAATTCTAGCATCACTTTTGTTAAGTACAGTATTGGTTTCGCAAGGAGCTGTTCTTTCAAGTGTTAAAGCTAACACAACAGATGAAAAAATTGCAGCTCAAGATAGCAAAATTAGTGAGTTGACAACGCAACAAAAGGAAGCTCAAAAACAAGTTGATGAGATTCAAACTCAAGTTACAGCTATTCAAACAGAACAAGAAAAGTTGCAAACTGAGAATGAAAATCTTCAAGAAGAATCTAAAAAACTTGAAGGTGAAATCACAGAGCTTTCAAAAAATATCGTAGCTCGTAATGAATCGCTTGAAAACCAAGCTCGTAGTGCACAAACTAACGGAACTGCTACAAGCTACATTAACACAATTATTAACTCAAACTCAATCACAGAAGCTATTTCTCGTGTAGCAGCTATGAGTGAAATTGTGTCAGCTAACAACAAAATGTTGCAACAACAAAAAGAAGATAAAAAAGCTATTGCTGAGAAACAAGTTGCTAACAATGAAGCAATCAACACAGTTATTGCCAACCAACAAACACTTGCAGATGACGCCCAAGCTTTGACAACAAAACAAGCTGAATTGAAAGTGGCTGAGTTGAATCTTGCAGCAGAAAAAGCTACTGCAGAAGGTGAAAAAGCTACCTTGCTAGAGCAAAAGGCAGCAGCTGAGGCAGAAGCGAAAGCAGCGGCTGAGGCAGAAGCAGCTTACAAAGCTCAACAAACAAGTCAACAACAAACAGTTGCAGCTTCAGCAAACACAACATTTGCAGCACAAGTACAAGCAACTTCAAGTTCTTCATCTTCATCAGATGATGACTCAAGTTACACACCTGCACCAACTCCTGTAAGCCAACGTCCTACATATAGTACAAACGCTTCAAGTTATCCAACAGGTGAATGTACATGGGGAGCTAAAACATTGGCACCTTGGGCTGGAGATTACTGGGGTAACGGAGCGCAGTGGGCAACAAGTGCAGCTGCAGCAGGTTTCCGTACTGGTTCTCAACCACAAGTTGGTGCGATTGCATGTTGGAATGATGGTGGCTATGGACACGTAGCGGTTGTTACAGCTGTTTCATCATCATCAAGTATCCAAGTATCAGAATCTAACTACGGTGGAGATCGTACAATCGGTAACAAACGTGGATGGTTCAACCCAACTACAACTTCTGAAGGTTATGTTACTTACATCTATCCAAACTAATGAAAAAATTGAGACTCTTTCTGAGTCTCTTTTCTTGTCTTTAAATTGAGAAGTTCTGCTAAAAAACTATCAAAATAGCTTGATAATATTGAGAAATTATGGTAGAATGAACTTTGTCGTGTGAACGATAATACTCATTCTTGATGAATTGTGAAACTGTTGCCTTTGGGTTGTTTTGCAAGCTGAAATCGAGAAGAGGAAAAAACAAAAAAGGAGAAATACTCATGGCAGTAATTTCAATGAAACAACTTCTTGAGGCTGGTGTACACTTTGGTCACCAAACTCGTCGCTGGAACCCTAAGATGGCTAAGTACATCTTCACTGAGCGTAACGGAATCCACGTTATCGACTTGCAACAAACTGTAAAATACGCTGACCAAGCTTACGACTTTATGCGTGATGCAGCAGCTAACGATGCAGTTGTATTGTTTGTTGGTACTAAGAAACAAGCTGCTGACGCTGTTAAAGAAGAAGCAGAACGTTCAGGTCAATACTACATCAACCACCGTTGGTTGGGTGGTACCCTTACTAACTGGGGAACAATCCAAAAACGTATCGCTCGTTTGAAAGAAATCAAACGCATGGAAGAAGAAGGAATCTTCGACGTTCTTCCTAAGAAAGAAGTTGCACTTCTTAACAAACAACGCGCTCGTCTTGAAAAATTCTTGGGTGGTATCGAAGACATGCCTCGCATCCCAGATGTAATGTACGTAGTTGACCCACATAAAGAGCAAATCGCTGTTAAAGAAGCTAAAAAATTGGGTATCCCAGTTGTAGCGATGGTTGACACAAACACTGATCCAGATGATATCGATGTAATCATCCCAGCTAACGATGACGCTATCCGCGCAGTTAAGTTGATCACAGCTAAATTGGCAGACGCTATCATCGAAGGTCGCCAAGGTGAAGATGCTGTAGCAGCAGTTGAAGCAGAATTTGCAGCTTCAGAAGCTCAAGCAGACTCAATCGAAGAAATCGTTGAAGTTGTAGAAGGCGACAACGCTTAATTCAAATAAGTAATCATTACCTAGGAGGGCAGGGCTTAGCCCGGCTCTCCTATTTTTAAAAAATATAGGAGAATCAAAATGGCAGAAATTACAGCTAAACTTGTTAAAGAGTTGCGTGAAAAATCTGGTGCTGGTGTCATGGACGCTAAGAAAGCATTGGTCGAAGTTGAAGGTGATATCGAAAAAGCGATTGAATTGCTTCGCGAAAAAGGTATGGCTAAGGCAGCTAAAAAAGCTGACCGTGTTGCTGCAGAAGGTTTGACTGGTGTATTTGTTAACGGTAACGTCGCAGCAGTAGTTGAAGTAAATGCTGAAACTGACTTCGTTGCGAAAAATGCTCAATTCGTTGAATTGGTAAATGCAACAGCTAAAGTAATCGCTGAAGGTAAACCAGCTAACAACGAAGAAGCACTTGCATTGACAATGCCTTCAGGTGAAACACTTGAAGCTGCATATGTATCTGCAACAGCGACTATCGGAGAAAAAATCTCATTCCGTCGTTTTGCTTTACTTGAAAAAACAGATGCACAACACTTCGGTGCTTACCAACACAACGGCGGACGTATCGGTGTTATCTCTGTAATCGAAGGTGGAGACGAAGCACTTGCTAAACAAATCTCAATGCATATTGCTGCGATGAAACCAACGGTTCTTTCATACAAAGAATTGGATGAGCAATTTGTTAAAGATGAGTTGGCTCAATTGAATCACGTAATTGACCAAGATAACGAAAGCCGTGCAATGGTTAACAAACCAGCTCTTCCACACTTGAAGTATGGATCAAAAGCACAATTGACTGATGAAGTTATCGCTCAAGCTGAAGCTGACATTAAAGCAGAGTTGGCTGCAGAAGGAAAACCAGAAAAAATCTGGGACAAAATCATTCCAGGTAAAATGGATCGCTTCATGCTTGACAACACTAAAGTTGACCAAGCATACACACTTCTTGCACAAGTCTACATCATGGATGACAGCAAGACAGTTGAAGCATACCTTGAATCAGTTAACGCTTCAGTAGTTGAGTTCGCTCGCTTTGAAGTTGGTGAAGGTATCGAAAAAGCTGCAAATGACTTTGAAGCTGAAGTTGCAGCTACAATGGCAGCAGCCTTGAATAACTAATAATAAAAAGAGGAAGCAAGTTTGCTTCCTCTTTTTATTATTAAAAATTTAAAAAGCCCTTTAACAAGGGCTTTGTGTATTTAGGAGACTAGACTTCGAACTCATAGAGCGCTGTAGATAGGTAACGTTCTCCGTTATCTGGTGCAAGCGCAAGGACTTTTTTACCTGCCCCAAGTTTTTTAGCAACTTCGATTGCTGCATAGATAGCTGCGGCAGAAGAAATACCTACCAAAAAACCTTCTTTTCCACCAATTTCGCGACCAAGTGCAAGAGCATTGTCTGATGTCACGCGAACGATACTATCATAAGCTTCTGTATCAAGTGTTTCTGGGATGAATCCTGCAGAGATACCTTGAATTTTGTGAGGTCCTGGTTTTTCACCTGATAAGATTGCTGACTCGTCTGCCTCAACTGCAAAAACTTGAATGTTTGAGTTAGCAGTTTTAAGAGCATGAGAGACACCAGAAATAGTTCCTCCAGTACCAACACCAGCAACAAAGGCATCTAAACCATCAGCTCCGAAATCAGCTAGAATTTCAGCTCCTGTTGTTCTTTCGTGAACTTCTGGGTTAGCTTGGTTATTAAACTGTAATGGTAGAAAACCATCGCGTTCAGCAGCAATTTCTTGCGCTTTTGCAATCGCACCTTTCATTCCTTCACTACCGGGAGTGAGGACTAGTTCAGCACCATAAGCTTGGATGATCTTACGGCGTTCAACACTCATTGTTTCAGGCATAACGATGACAACTTTATAACCTTTAGCAGCACCAACCCATGAAAGACCGATACCAGTGTTCCCGCTTGTTGCTTCTACAATAGTAGAGCCTGGTTTCAGTTTACCCTCTTGCTCTGCTTTTTCAATCATGCTGAGAGCAATGCGGTCCTTAACGGATGAACCTGGGTTAAAAGCTTCTAGTTTTACGTAAACGTCTGCTGCACCTTCTGGTACAATGTTATTCAATTTAACAATCGGTGTTTTTCCGATAAGTTCTGTGATATTGTTATAAATAGCCATGTTAGCACCTCTTTATATAAGATGCTTCTAGTATAACGCTATCTTAAACTTTTGTAAAATATAGAAATCCTATCGAAGCGATAGGATTTTTTTATAACAATCAGAAAAATAGTCAGTGTAAATCTAAAAATTGAGAAAGATATTTAAAAGTGATTTACACAAGGTTTACAGGAACTTCAACTTCTCGTAAGCCTTGATCTGTTAGGATAACTTTCCCATTAAAAAATTCTATGAGGGCAGCTTTGGTATCCTCTTTGTCCTCTTTATCGACAAAGATAATTGTGTCAACTTGATCTGTAAAGTTGGTTTCGAGTTCCATAAGATTATGTTCTTTAAGAAAATTCCCATACTCTTGATATTGAGCATAGCTCATTTGAATTTGAATTCCTGCTTGTTCTTTAATTTCAACAATTCCAATTTCTTTGACAGCTAAGGCAACACTACCTGCATAAGCGCGAATAAGACCTCCTGCTCCCAGTTTGATACCACCAAAATATCTGGTAACAACTACACAAACATTGGTCAAATTGTGATTTTCTAGAACTCCTAGCATAGGTACACCAGCAGTACCACTTGGCTCTCCATCGTCACTAGTTCGCTTAATTTCACTCCGCTCACCTATGATAAAAGCAGAGCAGTTGTGGGTAGCTTTATAGTGTTCTTTTTTGATTGCGTTGATGAAGGCGCGAGCTTCTTCTTCACTATAGACACGTTTTGCATGACAAATAAATCGTGATTTTTTGATTTCTTCTTGGACTTGTCCGTCCTCTTTTATCGTTCTAAATTCCATAATTTTATTGTACTAAAAAATAACCTAAAGTTCTAGATTTTACGAATAAAGAAGTATGAAAATAAATCCAAATTATCTTGGTCGACTTTTTACAGAACAAGAATTAAGCCCTGAAGAACGACAACTGGCGGAGAAGCTACCAAGCATGAGAAAAGAGAAGGGGAAACTCTTCTGCCAACGATGTGATAGTATGATTCAAGATGAATGGTCTCTACCTATTAATGCTCATTACTGCCGAGAATGTTTGTTGATGAAGCGAGTCAGGAGTGATCAGGCCTTATATTATTTCCCTCAAGAAGATTTTCCTAAACAAGATGTTCTTAAATGGAAGGGACAATTGACTCCATTTCAAGAGAAAGTGTCAGAAGGCTTACTTCAAGCAGTAGAGAACCAGCAACCGACTTTAGTTCATGCAGTGACTGGCGCTGGGAAGACAGAGATGATTTATAAAGTTGTTGCGAAAGTTATTAATGATGGTGGCGCAGTTTGTCTAGCAAGTCCACGGATAGATGTTTGTTTGGAATTGTATAAGCGATTGCAGAATGACTTTGCTTGCGAAATAGCTTTACTGCATGGAGAGTCTATACCATATTTTCGGACACCATTAGTTGTTGCAACAACTCATCAATTATTAAAGTTTTACCATGCTTTTGATTTGCTAGTAGTAGATGAAGTAGATGCTTTTCCTTATGTTGACAACAAGATGCTTTACAAAGCTGTAAAGAATTGTGTAAAGGAAAATGGACTCAGAATTTTTCTCACTGCAACTTCTACAGATGAGTTGGATAAGAAGGTTCGCTTAGGAGAACTGAAAAGGTTGAGTTTGCCAAGACGGTTCCATGGAAATCCTTTAATTATTCCAAAACCCGTTTGGCTATCTGATCTGGATAAATGTTTGGATAAGTTTCGCCTACCACCAAAGCTAAAAAGATATGTGGAAAACCAGAGAAGAACTGGCTACCCCTTACTAATATTTGCATCAGAAATTACAAAGGGAGAGAAGTTGAAGGAAATTTTACAAGAGAAATTTCCAAATGAGAAAATTGGTTTCGTATCCTCAGTTACTGAAGATAGATTAGAGCAAGTTCAAGCTTTTAGGGATAGGGAATTGACCATATTGATAAGCACAACAATATTGGAGCGCGGAGTTACCTTCCCTTGTGTTGATGTCTGTGTCGTAGAAGCAAACCATCGTCTTTTTACAAAATCAAGCCTCATTCAAATTGGAGGACGTGTAGGTCGTAGCATGGATAGACCTACAGGAGATCTAATTTTCTTTCATAATGGATTAAATCGTTCGATTAAGAATGCTATAAAGGAAATTAAACTGATGAACAAGGAGGCAGGCCTATGATTTGTTTACTTTGTGACCAACATTTGAAGAAAAATCTAACATTTGGAGAGCTTCTTTTTTTGAAAAAGGAGGAGGGCTCACTTTGTTTAGCTTGTTACTCAAGTTTTGAAATGATTGGGGAAGAACATTGCCCAAATTGTCATAAAAAAGGAGTGTCAAGTTCGTGTCAAGATTGTCAACTTTGGTGTAAAGAAGGGATTGAAGTAAGCCATGAAGCGATTTTTAGTTATAATCAAGCCATGAAAGACTTCTTTAGTCGTTATAAATTTGATGGTGATTATATACTTCGAAAGATTTTTGCAACGATTTTGAGGAATTTTCTAATCAAATACAAGGATTATCATTTTATTTTAATACCCTTAAGCCCTGAGAGGTATGCAAAAAGAGGTTTTAATCAGGTTGCAGGCCTAATAGAAGCAGCAGGACTTTCCCATCTGGATGTATTAGGGAAAAGAGAAGAGAAAGCCAGTTCTTCTAAAAATCGTTCGGAGCGTTTGGCCACGGAACTTCCGTTTTTTATTAAAGAAGACAGTAGGATTCCCAAAAAGATTCTATTGATTGATGATATTTATACGACTGGAGCGACTGTTAACCGTGTCAAGAGTATGCTAGAAAATGCAGGAGCAGAAGAGGTTAAAACATTTTCCCTCGTAAGATGAGGAAAAAGATTGCAAAAAGATTATGAAAGCGTTATAATAAATGTAGAAAAACAAATATGTTTAGAAAGAAGGTACTTATATGATTAAATATAGTATCCGTGGTGAAAACCTAGAAGTAACTGAAGCAATTCGTGATTATGTAGTTTCTAAACTCGAAAAGATCGAAAAATACTTCCAAGCAGATCAAGAATTAGATGCGCGTGTCAATTTGAAAGTGTATCGTGAAAAGACTGCTAAGGTAGAAGTAACAATTCCACTTGGGTCTATTACTCTTCGTGCAGAAGACGTTTCTCAAGATATGTATGGATCTATTGATTTGGTGACAGATAAGATTGAACGTCAAATCCGTAAAAATAAAACTAAAATTGAACGTAAGAACAGAAATAAAGTTTCTACTAGCCAACTATTTACAGATGCCTTGGTAGAAGAGACAGATGCTGCTCAACCTAAAGTTGTTCGTTCAAAACAAATTGATTTAAAACCAATGGACCTTGAAGAAGCACTTCTTCAGATGGACTTATTGGGCCATGATTTCTTCATTTATATCGATGTTGAAGATCAAACAACAAATGTCATTTATCGACGCGAAGATGGAGATATTGGTCTTCTTGAAGTGAAAGAATCATAATACTTAATATGCTTAGATTAAAAAGGTGGTTTACACTAGTGTAAACCACCTTTTGTGTTCATGAATACTACATTTGAGCACAAGTGCTATTCCTTCTTTAACGGTCGCTTTTTCAGTGCAAATATGGTATAATATTGCGCAAGAGGTTTGTAATGAAAAAAAATGAAATGAATCCCTTTTTTATATACTTATTTGTTGGGATTGCCTTTATAATCATGACCGCATTGGTTATTTTTCTTCAAAATAACCTAGTCACAATAGCATGCTTATTTTTCTTGATGGTGGCATTTCTTTTGCTATTTTATTTTCAGAAGAAATCTTATCAAAAAACAGAAATTGAACAAATCCAATACGTAAACCATCAGGCGGAAGATAGTTTAAGTTCACTCTTAGAACAGATGCCGGTTGGAGTTGTCAAACTAAACATGGAAAGCAGTGAGATTGAGTGGTTCAATCCCTACGCAGAGTTAATGCTGACAACGGAAGATGGAGAAATTGACCTTCCTCAAGTTCAAGAAATTATAAAAACATCCATATCTTCTCCTGGAATTTATGCAAATGTGGGAGAAAAACGTTATGCGGTACATCTAGATAGAAATTCTGGTGTGCTCTACTTTTTTGACGTTTCTGGAGAGTACGAAGCCACAGTAGAATTGGTTACAAGTCGCCCTGTTATTGGTATTATTTCGGTAGATAATTACGATGATTTAGAGAACGAAACATCTGAATCAGACATCAGTCATATTAATAGTTTTGTCGCAAATTTTGTATCAGAATTTACTGGAAAATATCAGATGTTTTCTCGTAGAGTGACCATGGATCGTTTTTACTTATTTACCGACTATACGGTATTAGAGCAATTGATGCAGGATAAATTTTCTGTAATTGATACCTTCCGTGAAGAAGCTAAGCAGAGAGATTTAGCCTTAACCATGAGTATGGGCTTGTCATATGGTGATGGCGATCATGAGGGTATTGGTAAAGTTGCTTTATCAAATCTCAACCTTGCAGAAGTTCGAGGTGGAGACCAGGTCGTTGTAAAAGAAAATGATGAGACGAAAAATCCAATTTATTTTGGTGGTGGTTCGGCAGCTTCTATTAAGCGAACAAGAACACGTACAAGAGCAATGATGACGGCAATCTCTGAAAAGTTGAGAAGTGTTGACCATGTCTTCGTAGTTGGTCATAAAAACTTAGACATGGATGCTTTAGGCTCTGCTGTTGGTATGCAATTGTTCTCGAGTAACGTCTTGGATGAAAGTTATGTAGTCTATGATGAAGAACAAATGTCTCCGGACATTCATCGTGCCATTCAATTCTTAGAGAATGAGGGAGTAACAAAACTCATCCCTCTAACTCAAGCTATGGGAATGGTCACTAATCGTTCCTTGCTAGTGATGGTCGACCACTCTAAGACAGCTTTAACCTTGTCAAAAGAGTTTTATGATTTGTTTACACAAACCATCATTATTGACCACCATAGACGAGATCAGGATTTCCCGGAAAATGCTGTTATCACCTATATCGAGAGTGGAGCAAGTAGTGCGAGCGAGCTTGTAACAGAGTTAATTCAATTCCAAAACTCTAAGAAAGCACGCTTAAGTCGTATCCAAGCTAGTGTTCTTATGGGCGGTATGATGCTGGATACTAAGAATTTCACCTCTCGTGTAACTAGCCGAACCTTTGACGTGGCAAGTTATCTAAGAACACGTGGTAGTGATAGTATTGTAATTCAAGAACTTGCGGCGACTGACTTTGAAGAGTATCGATTGGTTAATGAGCTAATCTTGCAAGGACAGGCCGTACAACCTTCTATTCTTGTAGCTCAGGCCAAGGATGATAAGGAGTATGATATTGTAGTGATTAGTAAAGCGGCTGATACTATGTTAGCTATGTCAGGTATTGAAGCTAGCTTTGTCATTGCTAAAAACAGCCAAGGGGATATTTCCATTTCTGCACGAAGTCGAAGTAAGATCAATGTGCAACGGATTATGGAAGAGTTGGGAGGTGGGGGCCACTTCAACCTGGCAGCTGCCCGACTGACAGATATGACTCTGCAAGAAGCAGGTGATAAACTAAAAACCGTTATTTCTAATGAAATTAGAGAAAAGGAGACAGAAGAATGAAAGTAATCTTTTTAGCAGATGTAAAAGGCAAAGGGAAAAAAGGCGAAATCAAGGAAGTGCCAACAGGTTATGCGCAAAACTTTTTGATTAAGAAAAACCTTGCTAAAGAAGCGACTTCTCAAGCAATTGGTGAGTTGCGCGGGAAGCAAAAATCTGAAGAAAAAGCACATGCTCAACTTCTTGCAGAAGCACAAGAAATTAAGGCGAAACTTGAAGCAGAGGAAACAATTGTTGAGTTTGTTGAAAAAGTTGGTCCAGATGGAAGAACTTTTGGTTCGATTACTAGCAAGAAAATTGCGGAAGAGCTCCAAAAACAATTTGGAATTAAAATTGATAAACGTCATATTCAAGTTCAATCTCCAATTCGAGCAGTTGGCTTGATTGATGTTCCAGTAAAAATTTATCAGGATGTAACTAGCGTCATCAATCTTCGTGTAAAAGAAGGCTAATCTAGATTGAGTAATTATGTTGTAAAAGGAAGGGGAATCTGATGGCAGAAGTAGAAGAACTACGAGTTCAGCCCCAGGATATTTTGGCAGAACAATCTGTATTGGGAGCTATATTTATCGATGAGAGTAAACTCGTATTTGTTCGAGAATATATTGACTCTCGAGACTTCTTTAAGTATGCTCACCGTTTGATTTTTCAGGCCATGGTTGATTTGTCAGATCGAGGCGAAGCCATTGATGCAACGACTGTTCGTACGATATTAGATGATCAAGGTAATCTGCAAAATATTGGTGGCTTGTCCTACCTTGTTGAGATTATCAACTCTGTACCAACCTCTGCAAACGCTGAATATTATGCAAAGATTGTAGCAGAGAAAGCCACGCTTCGTCGTTTGATTGCCAAGTTGACAGAGTCTGTAAACCAAGCTTATGAAGCTTCTAGTCCTGTAGATGAAATCATTGCACGAGCAGAAAAAGGTTTGATTGATGTCAGTGAGAATGCAAATCGTAGTGGTTTTAGAAATATTCGAGACATCCTAAATCTTAACTTTGGAAATTTAGAAGCTCGTTCACAACAAACTTCTGATATTACAGGGATTGCAACTGGTTATCAGGACCTGGATCATATGACAACTGGTTTGCACGAGGAGGAGTTAATCATTCTTGCTGCTCGTCCTGCGGTTGGTAAGACTGCTTTTGCCTTGAATATTGCTCAAAATATCGGAACCAAGCTAGACAAGACCGTTGCAATTTTCTCACTTGAGATGGGTGCTGAGAGTCTGGTCGATCGTATGTTAGCTGCCGAAGGACTAGTAGAGTCTCACTCTATCCGTACAGGGCAATTGACTGAGGAAGAGTGGCGTAAATATACGATTGCTCAAGGTAATCTTGCAAAAGCAAGTATCTATATTGACGATACCCCTGGAATTCGAATTACGGAGATTCGTTCACGCGCCAGAAAATTGTCTCAGGAAACAGGCAATCTTGGATTGATTTTGATTGACTACCTGCAGTTGATTACAGGGACTGGTCGTGAGAACCGTCAGCAAGAGGTGTCAGAGATTTCACGTCAGTTGAAAATTCTAGCCAAGGAATTGAAGGTGCCTGTAATTGCGCTAAGTCAGCTGTCACGTAGTGTTGAGCAACGTCAAGATAAAAGGCCTGTACTATCAGATATTCGTGAGTCAGGATCTATCGAGCAAGATGCGGATATCGTTGCCTTTCTCTATCGTGATGACTATTATGAACGTGGTGGCGAAGAAGAGGAAGGTATTCCTAATAACAAAGTAGAAGTTATTATTGAGAAGAACCGTAGCGGTGCGCGTGGAACGGTAGAATTGATTTTTCAAAAAGAGTATAACAAGTTTTCAAGTATTTCGAAGAGAGAGGAACAAAGATGACAGATGCATTTACAGATGTAGCCAAGATGAAAAAAATCAAAGAAGAAATCAAGGCGCATGAAGGACAAGTGGTGGAAATGACCTTGGAAAATGGTCGTAAACGCCAAAAGAATCGCTTAGGAAGACTTATTGAAGTCTATCCATCACTCTTTATCGTTGAATTTGGGGATGTTGAAGGGGACAAACAGGCCAACGTCTACGTTGAATCCTTCACGTATTCTGATATTTTAACGGAAAAGAATTTGATTCACTATTTGGATTAAGCTTGAAAGTGGGAGTTTTCTCACTTTTTTCTTTTTCTTTCGAATGATATAAATGAGGTCAACCTCAAAAATTTATCTATTCGAAGGAGAATGAATGACATATAGTAAAAAGGGAACTTTTCTTAAGAGAACGACAGTGGGGACAGCTTCCCTACTGTTAGCAGGTGCTTTTTTGTTTGGTGGAGGAGCTGTTCATGCCAATCAGGCAAACAATGGCTCACTGGCACGAGGAGATGATTATCCCTATTATTATAAAAATGGAAGTCAAGAAATTGATAAATGGCGTCTATACTCCAGACAGTGTACATCTTTCGCTGCCTTTCGTTTAAGTAGTGTCAATGGTTTTGAGTTGCCTGCTGCGTACGGGAATGCTAAGGATTGGGGTTATCGTGCTAAACGAGAAGGTTATCGTGTGGACAAGACTCCAACAATTGGTTCGATTGCTTGGGACGGAAGCGGAGAATATGGCCACGTTGCATGGGTTTCTAATGTTTTTGGCGATATGATTGAAATTGAGGAGTACAATTATGGTATTAGAGAGAAGTACAATCGTAGACTTGTGAAGGCAAGCTCTATGTCTGGTTTCATTCATTTTAAAGATGTCGGACAGTCTAGCACAGGAAATCATCAGTCAACTTTAGTATCTAGTGGAACCCATGTTTTTACAGAAAAAGCTGCTATTATGAACCAGCCATCACAAGCGGCTACGATTATTGACTATTATTATCCTGGAGAAAGTGTTCATTACGATCAGGCTCTTGAAAAAGATGGTTATAAATGGATTAGTTATCTATCCCGAACTGGAAATCGCAGATATGTCCAGCTAGCTAAAACAGCAACTGCTAAGAATGGATGGGAAAAACAGGGGATAACATGGTACTACTATGAAAATGGCAAAGTCGCTCTTGGTTGGAAAAAGATAAACGGCAGTTGGTACTATTTCCAAACTAATGGTTCAATGAGAACAGGTTGGCTAAAAGACGGTTCCAAGTGGTACTACTTGAAATCATCTGGAGAAATGCAGACAGGATGGTTGAAGGATAAAGGTATTTGGTATTATCTCGAAAGCTCGGGCGCTATGAAGACTAGTCAGTGGTTCCAAGTCTCAGGGAAACATTATTACGTGAACGCATCTGGAGAATTGGCAGTAGATACGACTATCGATGGGTTCCAGGTTGACAGCAATGGTGCGCGAGTGGAAGAATCACCCCAATAAGCTTCCCCGATAATCTAACTCTTAGCAATGGTATTTTTCCCTGCTTTCCTTTATAATGGGTGTATGGACAAGAAAAAATTATTATTGATTGATGGATCTTCAGTTGCTTTCCGAGCATTTTTTGCACTTTACCAGCAACTGGATCGTTTTAAAAATGACAATGGACTACATACCAATGCAATCTACGGATTTCATCTGATGCTAAATCACCTACTGGAACGTGTCCAGCCAAGCCACATTTTGGTTGCTTTTGATGCGGGGAAAACGACTTTCCGTACAGAGATGTATGCTGATTATAAGGGTGGTCGTGCTAAGACTCCAGATGAGTTTCGTGAGCAATTTCCCTTCATTCGTGAGTTGCTAGACCATCTTGGGATTCGCCACTATGAATTAGCCCAGTATGAGGCGGATGATATCATTGGAACTCTTGGTCGCTTGGCTGAAAAGGATTCTTTTGATGTGACGATCGTTAGTGGAGACAAGGACTTGATTCAGCTGACGGATGAGCATACAGTAGTTGAGATTTCTAAGAAAGGCGTGGCTGAGTTTGAGGCCTTTACACCAGAATATCTCATGGAAAAGATGGGAATTACCCCAGCTCAGTTTATTGATCTTAAGGCCCTTATGGGGGATAAGTCTGATAATATCCCTGGGGTGACCAAGATTGGTGAAAAGACTGGGATCAAGCTCTTGTTAGAACACGGATCGCTGGAAGGTATTTATGAAAATATCGATGGCATGAAGGCTTCCAAGATGAAGGAAAATCTTGTCAATGACAAGGAACAAGCCTTTCTGTCTAAAACACTAGCAACCATCGACACGAAAGCGCCAATCGAGATAGGTCTAGATGATTTGGTCTATAGTGGACCAAATGTGGAAAACCTTGGGAAATTCTACGATGAGATGGGCTTTAAACAACTCAAGCAGGCTTTGAATGCTTCTCAGACTAACCAAGCTGAGACTTTGAATTTCACCGTGGTGGACAAAGTGAGTGAAGACATGCTGAGTGCCGACTCTATCTTCCACTTTGAACTTTTTGGTGAAAATTACCATACAGATGATTTGGTTGGTTTTGCCTGGTCTTGTGGAGACAAGCTCTATGCTACAGATAAGCTGGAACTTCTGCAGGATCCGATTTTTAAGAATTTTCTAGAAAAAACACCTCTGAAAGTATATGACTTTAAGAAAGCTAAAGTTCTCTTAAATCGCTTTGGTTTGGACTTGCAGGCTCCTGCTTTTGACAGTCGCTTGGCCAAATACCTTCTCTCTACTGTAGAGAATAATGAAATTTCAACCATTGCTAGTCTCTATGGTCAAACTTACCTAGTCGATGATGAAACCTTCTATGGTAAGGGTGTCAAGAAAGCTATCCCTGAGAGAGATACCTTCTTGGAACACTTGGCTCGCAAGGTTGCTGTGCTGGTTGAGACAGAGCTTGTATTGCTTGAAAAGTTAAGTGAAAACGGGCAATTAGACCTTCTCTATGACATGGAGCAACCTCTGGCCTTTGTTCTTGCTAAGATGGAAATCGCTGGGATTAAGGTTAAAAAAGAAACTCTACTCGAGATGCAAGCTGAAAATGAGCTTGTCATTGAAAAGCTAACTCAAGAGATTTATGAATTGGCTGGTGAGGAATTTAACATCAACTCGCCTAAGCAGTTAGGAGAACTACTTTTTGAAAAGCTAGGTCTCCCTATAGAATACACCAAGAAAACCAAGACAGGTTACTCAACAGCAGTGGATGTGTTAGAGCGCCTAGCTCCTATTGCCCCAATCGTCAAGAAAATTTTAGATTACCGTCAGATTGCTAAGATTCAATCGACTTATGTGATTGGTTTGCAGGATTGGATTTTAGCGGATGGCAAGATTCACACGCGCTATGTGCAGGATTTGACTCAGACAGGGCGTCTATCTAGTGTGGATCCAAACTTGCAAAATATTCCTGTTCGTTTGGAACAAGGGCGCCTTATCCGTAAGGCTTTCGTACCAGAATGGGAGGATAGTGTCCTCCTCAGCTCTGACTACTCACAGATTGAGTTGCGAGTTTTGGCGCATATCTCTAAAGATGAGCACTTAATCAAGGCCTTCCAAGAGGGAGCTGACATCCATACCTCGACAGCCATGCGGGTCTTTGGAATTGAACGTCCTGAAGATGTGACTCCAAACGACCGTCGCAATGCCAAGGCTGTCAACTTTGGAGTGGTTTACGGAATTTCAGACTTTGGTTTATCCAATAACCTAGGTATCAGCCGTAAAGAGGCTAAAGCATACATCGACACTTACTTTGAACGCTTCCCTGGTATCAAAAATTACATGGATGAAGTCGTTCGTGAGGCGCGTGATAAGGGTTATGTAGAGACTCTCTTCAAACGTCGTCGTGAGTTGCCAGATATTAATTCGCGTAACTTTAACATTCGTGGTTTTGCGGAACGCACAGCTATCAACTCACCTATCCAGGGATCGGCTGCAGATATTCTCAAAATCGCCATGATTCAGCTAGATAAGGCCTTGGTTGCAGGTGGTTATCAAACTAAGATGCTGTTACAAGTGCACGATGAAATTGTTCTTGAAGTGCCTAAGTCAGAATTGGTAGCTATTAAAAAACTTGTCAAACAAACCATGGAAGAAGCCATTCAACTCAGTGTACCCTTGATTGCTGATGAAAATGAAGGCGTGACTTGGTATGAGGCTAAGTAGAAATAGCCTATCAGACAAAAAAGAAATCCCCTTGAACATTATGGTTCAAAGGGGATTTTTCTTTCAGGAAAAGACAAAAGTGAAACTATCTAGCTAATAGTAGGATTTATTTGATTTGTTTCTTTTGTTCTTTTTTGGCAAGTACTGGTAGAATAACACCTAAACCAATCAGAATAATTGGGGTCAAGATGTTTGTAAGAAGAGAGAATTGCCAAGCAGTTGGATTCTCAGCATAGCTAATTTTTGGAACCATACCTAGGATACAAGCAAAGGCAGTGAAGAGGAAGCACCAAGTACCGATCACAAAGCCAAGCTTAGGATTGTTCACAAACTTGTATTCAGCATTTTTGTATGTTTTCCAAGCGCGGTTGAGCATCATATAGGCAAGGAATACCCAGAGATAACGCATTGGCATTACGATAGAATTGAGGTTGGTCATCCATTTTACAAGTCCGTCAATTTCCTGAATACCAAAAATTGGAAGGATGATGATAAGGCTAACGAGGACGCCTGTAAGGAGGTAGCCGTTAATGAGGACACCTTTTTCAGTACGTTTGCGAAGCCAGCTTGGGATGTAGTTTTCGTCAGCGTTATTGAGTAGGATTTGTAATGGTGCGTCAATAGAGAAGGCAAGTGCCGCGATTTGTCCGACCATATTTGTAAGAGCGTAAATCACAACGAAAAGATTTCCAACTCCCCAAGAATTTCCTAACATTTGGAAGGCTTGATAAGCACCATTACGCATGAGGTCTTCAGGGATGTTATTACCATCAAATAGCATTCCCATAGCAACTGAACCAAGGATAGCAGAGAGTCCTACCATGATAGCCATGACAATCATACCTTTTGGAAATTCTTTTGCAGGATTGCGAGTCTGATTCACATAAGGGGAAATTTTTTCACAACCACCAACGGCAAAGACCAGTAATGAGATCGTTGTGAAATAAGAAAAATCAAAGTTTGGAATGTAGGTGCTCAGTTGATCCATGTGCGGTGTCGCAAACTGGATGTCTGGCTTAATGAAAGGCAGACCGACAGCCAAAAGCACAAAGAGTAAAGACATAATCAACATGGCACTTCCTGCCAAGCTACCGATGACTTTCAGTGTTGTCAATCCTTTTGTAGAAAGGTAGAGGAAAAGCCCAAAGATTAGCAAGCAGAGAATAACAATCCAGTGGATGTCGATTTGTTTCAGAAATTGTCCGTTACCCTGCAAGGCCCATCCAAGTGGAATCAGGATTCCTTGAGGTTTTTGTGCAAGATAAGGGATGTGCACAACCCAGTAGGTCCAAGCGGCAAAGTAGGCGAGGCGTTTGGTTGATGTTTTTTCAACCCAGTCACTAACACCGCTTCCGCTTTCCTTGAAGGTAGAACCTAGTTGTCCGACGATGAGTGAATATGGGATAAAGTAGAGTGCGAGGATTAAAACCCAAGATACGACTACTGAAATCCCCTGTTGAGAGTAGTTGTTGACGACGTTTCCTAGCCCCCAAACCATGTTGAAAGCAATCAGAGAAACCATCAGCCAATTAAGTTGGTGTTGATCTTTTTTCATAATGTCTCCTTTTCTTATAATTTCAGTATATCATGATTTTTTGAAAGCGCCTAACAAAATTTGAAATTTACTATAAAAATTGTAAAACCCAGCTAACAGATAGGGGAAAGGGCTTGTTGGTTTAGAAAAGGATTATCCACAACCTGTGGATAACTAAAGGTATCAACAACAACTGTCTCTTTGTAATTTTAATAGGAAAAAGAGAGACGAAATTTATAGAATAGGAAACAAATCAATCTTTTATAAACCTTGTTAGGACAAGGTTTATAGGCTTTATTTTCTTGTATATCCTATGAACTTGGATTGGAAAGATATTTTGGAAAAACTTGAAAATCTTTTCCAAAGAAAAGTTGGAGAGTTATTCACAGTTTGTGGATAACTTTATATGGATAAGAAAAACCCTTTGTGCATGACAAAGGGTTTTGATCTATTAATGCTTTGGCAACCAGCTGAGGGTAAAGTCAAGAGTCTTGGCATTGAGCAGTTCCTGATGGCTGATGCTTTGTTTTTCTTTCCCGTCCAGTTGACAGTCTTGGACAAAGTGGAAGTGTTCATAATTTTGTTGAGTACGAACATCCAACCACTGATTTGTTTCTGCCAGATAGACACGAAGGTGATTAAAAAGCGGAATTCCAAGGTCATAACTTGCTTTTCCTGGGCAGGTTGGGTAAAGTCCGAGAGCAGACCATATATACCAAGCCGATAGACTACCATTATCCTCATCTCCTGGATAAGCATCCCAGCCAGCTTGAAAGGCTTTTTGACGGAGAGTCTTGACTAAGAGACTGGTATATTGAGGATAACTACTGTAGCGGAACAGATAAGGGGTGTGGAAGCTTGGTTGGTTGGAAATGGCTAGTTGACCAAATGGCGCTGTTGCCATCTCGCTCATCTCATGAATTTCATATCCATAGCCCGTCGTTTCAAAAAGTGGGAGACTTTGACAAGCTTTCAAAAGATAGTTGCTAAAGGCTTCTTTTCCACCCATTAGTTGGCTAAGTCCAGAAATATCGTGTAGGACACCGAGACTGGCTTGAATAGCTGAACACTCAGCGTAGTCACGACCCCAACTATAGGGAGAAAAGTCAGGACGGAAGTTCCCATCTACATCACGCGCCCTCATGTAACCTGTCTCAAAGTCAAAGAGGTTTTGATAGTTTTTAGAATATTGAGCATAGGTTTGAGCTAGCTCTTCTTGACCTAATTTTTCTGCACAAGTAGAGATACAAAAATCGCTGTAGGCATAATCTAGCGTATGACTGACACTTTCGTGGTAGTCTGTGGATAAATAGCCCAGTTCTTGGTATTGGCTTAGGCCGTGTCGCCCGTTGATAGCTTTTGGATCTGCCTTAGTAGCAGTTTCAAGCATGGCTTTGAGAAATTCTTCTTCAAACTCAGGTGCCATATCCTTGCAGGCACTATCTGCAAGAAGGCCATCAATCAAAGTACCAGGCATCATTCCTCGTTCGTCAGGAGCAAGCCACTTAGGGAGATATCCAGTATCTCGATAGCTATTTAGGAAACCCTCAAGAAACTGACGATAGTGCTCTGGAATAATTAAGGCAAAGAGTGGGAATGAAGTGCGGAAGGTATCCCAAAAACCATTGTTGGTATAGAGTAGACCAGGCTTGATCGTTCCTGAAGCAAGGTCTATATGAATATTCTCGCATTGCTGATTTACCTCATAGAAGGTTTGCGGGAAGAGGAAAAGTCTGTAGAGACAGTGATCAAAAAATGTTCGGTCTACAGAGCCAGTTTCCACGACATCAAAACGACCTAGAAGGTTTTCCCAACTTGCTTTAGCCTCTGATTTCGTTTCTTCAAAGTCTTTTCTAGGCAGATTAAAGAGGGCCTGTTCTTTAGAAATAAAAGAAGTAGCTAGTTGAACCAGAGCTTCTGCTCTAGCCAAGTCGATACGCCAGTCTTGCCCTACTTGATTGATAGATAGAATATCCGTAGAGAATGCGAGAGCAGTAAACATGACGAGGGGACTTTTGTTGGTTTCGGTTAATCCGCTTTGACCAAGGCTGACAGTACACTCATCTACTTGCTCTAATGATAAATCATCAGCTGCATGCAGATAGAGTGAGAGCTTCTTGCCTTGTATCTGTCTTAGTTGAATAGAAGCCCCATAGCAAGTAGGTGTGAGTTGGGTTTCAATCTGATAACGCTCAGAAAAAATTCTGAGATAATGGGGATTGAAAATAGCACGATCAAGGTTATAAGAAGACTGACGATGGAAGAGGGTGTCGCCACTGATTTCTCCTGTAACAGGAGTCAGTAGTAACCAAGAATAATCACCAATCCAAGGACTAGGCTGGTGGGTGAGTCGAACACCCTGAAATATGGGAAGATGGGGATCAAAAAACCAAGACCCGTCCTGGTCACTAGTTTGTGGAACAAAGTAATTCATCCCAAAAGGCACTCCAGCGTAAGGTAGGGTATTTCCCCGAGAAAAGGCATGTTTACTGGCTGTTCCAAAACGCGTATCTATGGTTTCAAGTATCGGTTTCATAGCGATTTCCTTCTGTAGGAGTTTTGTATTCAGTATATCATAAAAATAAAGGAATACATCTAAAAGATAAAAGAATGTATAAATATATAGTGAAGATTTACAAATAGGTTCTTTTCTGCTAGAATGAGGGTAAGAAAGGAGATTATTACGAGTAATATTGATGAACAATCTACTAATGAAGAATTAGTGGAAAAAGAGGAGTTGCAGCCTACAGAAGCAACAGAAGAGGTTGTGAAGGAAGAAGTGCAACCTTCAGAGACAGCTGAACCTACAGTTGAAAAAGAAGAGGCACCATCTTCTACTGAGACTCCAGAATCTGCAACAGAGGAACCAGCAAAAGAGGCGGTAGTTACACCTGCAGCTACTAAAGGTTTTGATGTAAATGAACTTGTGGAGAAAGCAAAAGATTTGTTCCAAAAGAGAAAAATTGCAGTAATCGGTGCCCTTGCAGCAGTTGCTGTGCTTATTGTTGCACTTGTTGGATTTAAAGTATATGATTCTCAACCAAAGAGTTTGCTAGATGTTGTTCAGGTACAGTTTTCAGGCTACGAAGAATCTGGAACATTGACATACAATAGTGAGGAAGTTGCAGCTAAGCTTCGAGAAATAGCTTATAAGAAGGCTGGATTTAGTTCCAAACAAGCAACAGGCTTGGCACAAAATGACCCAGTTACTTTCTCAGAAGTTACTAGAGATCCAAAATTAGCTACAAAATATGGCAAGGCAGACGCTTTAATTAGAAGTGTCCAATTTAGCTTTGATAAAACAAGTGACCTAAAAAATGGAGATGAGGTTACTTTCAGCGTTGTAACTACTTCTAAGAGTGCGCCAGTTAAGGCCGAAAAGAAAACTTTTAAAGTTGAAAATCTTAAAGAATATGAAAAGGTTTCAGCTTCTGACTTGTTGACAGAAACACCTGTAACATTCGCTGGTCTTAACGGCTACGGGACTATTTCAATCGCTAAAAACTCTAAGAATGAAACCTACTTTGATTTTGAAAATGGTGAACGTCCAAAGAATTTGAAAAACGGCGACAAAGTCACTCTTAACGTAAATGAAGCTTATATCAATTCATTGAAATCAGCTGGTAAAATGGTAGATTCTAAGACTGTAGAAGTGACAGTTGAAGGTCTAAAAGACTTGAAAGATGTGAAGAACTTTGCTGATTTGTTGAAGAAAAACGAAGACTACAGCAAGTCAGAACACAAGAATGATTCATATGTTACTTATACTTTAGAGCCACAAGGAAGTTACTTGAAAGTTATTCCTAGCGAAGATAAAAAATCAAGTGCGAAAATCTCATTAATTACTGTTTATAAAGTAACGAAGGCAAGTTCAGGATTTTCAAACACAACAACCGTCCGTTACAAATACTTTGGTTACGAAGCCTTCCTATTGAAGGATGGAAACTTAGATCTTGATACTGCTTCAAAAGTATCTGATAGTTGGGGAACGCAAGACTATGAAGGTTTGAAATCGGAATTGTTGACGAACGGATACAAAGAATTCGAAAATAAAAAAGACGAAAAGAAAAGTGAATAAAAAGTTGGGCTTGCCCAACTTTTTTTCATAAGATTGTTTCAAAACGACTTTAGTTTGTGTATATCTTTTGGACCTATTTTTTCTTATACTGAAAATGAAAATCTGTTTGAAAGAGGCAAAATAGTTTATGGTTTATTCTAAAGAAATCGTCAGAGAGTGGCTAGATGAGGTAGCGGAGCGTGCCAAGGAACATCCTGAATGGGTGGATGTCTTTGAGCGTTGCTATACAGACACTTTAGACAATACAGTTGAAATTTTAGAAGACGGCTCAACTTTTGTACTAACTGGGGATATCCCAGCTATGTGGCTTCGTGATTCAACTGCTCAGCTTAGACCATACCTTCATGTGGCAAAAAGAGATCCTCGTTTGCGCCAGACCATTGCTGGTTTGATTAAACGCCAGATGACTTTGATTCTCAAGGATCCCTATGCCAACTCTTTCAATATTGAGGAGAACTGGAAGGGTCATCACGAGACAGACCATACAGACCTCAATGGCTGGATTTGGGAACGCAAGTATGAAGTAGATTCGCTTTGCTACCCCTTGCAATTGGCTTACCTTCTTTGGAAGGAAACTGGTGAGACTAGCCAGTTTGATGAAACTTTTGTTACGGCGACTAAGGAGATTCTCCATCTCTGGACGGTGGAACAAGACCACAAGAACTCACCATATCGCTTTGTTCGTGATACCGACCGTAAGGAAGATACTTTGGTTAATGATGGTTTTGGACCTGACTTTGCCGTTACAGGAATGACCTGGTCAGCTTTTCGTCCAAGTGATGACTGCTGTCAGTATAGCTACTTGATTCCGTCAAATATGTTCGCAGTCGTTGTCTTAGGTTATGTCCAAGAAATCTTTGCTACATTGAGTCTAGCTGATAGTGAAAGCATCATTGCTGATGCTAAACGTCTGCAGGCTGAAATCCAAGAAGGAATCGAAAATTACGCCTACACGACTAACAACAAGGGCGAGAAGATCTATGCCTTTGAAGTGGATGGTTTAGGAAATGCTAGCATCATGGACGATCCTAACGTACCAAGTTTGTTAGCTGCTCCCTATCTTGGTTACTGTGATGTGAACGATGAAGTGTACCAAGCCACTCGTCGCACTATTTTGAGCCCTGAAAATCCATACTTCTACCAAGGAGAATACGCTAGCGGTCTCGGAAGCTCTCATACCTTCTATCGTTATATCTGGCCGATTGCCCTATCAATCCAAGGCTTAACAGCTACAGATAAAGCTGAAAAAAAATACTTGCTAGACCAACTAGTTGCCTGTGATGGCGGAACAGGTGTGATGCACGAAAGCTTCCACGTAGATGATCCGACTCTCTACTCTCGTGAATGGTTCTCATGGGCCAACATGATGTTCTGTGAATTGGTCTTGGATTACCTAGATATTCGCTAATACTCTTCGAAAATCAAATTCAAACCACGTCAGCTTCACCTTGCCGTATATATGTTACTGACTTCGTCAGTTCTATCTACAACCTCAAAGCAGTGCTTTGAGCAACCTGCAGCTAGCTTCCTAGTTTGCTCTTTGATTTTCATTGAGTATAAGGAGCACGTTTTCGCTCAACTGATTCTAGGAAAGAATCACAAATATATTTTTAAATTTAAGTTAGAATGAGGTTTTACTCATGGAAAATGTTGTTGTACATATCATCTCTCACAGTCACTGGGATCGTGAGTGGTATCTACCTTTTGAAAGTCACCGTATGCAATTGGTGGAACTTTTTGACAATCTGTTTGATCTTTTTGAAAACGATCCTGAGTTCAAGAGCTTCCACCTAGATGGTCAAACCATTGTCCTTGATGACTATTTAGAAATTCGCCCTGAAAACCGTGACAAGGTGCAGCGTTATATCGACGAAGGCAAATTGAAAATTGGGCCTTTCTATATCTTGCAGGATGATTACTTGATTTCCAGTGAAGCTAACGTCCGCAATACTTTGATTGGACAAGCGGAATGTGCTAAATGGGGCAAATCTACTCAAATCGGTTATTTCCCAGATACTTTTGGAAATATGGGGCAGGCTCCTCAAATCCTTCAAAAATCAGGGATTCACGTAGCAGCCTTTGGTCGCGGTGTCAAGCCAATCGGATTTGACAATCAAGTCCTTGAAGATGAACAGTTTACCTCTCAATTTTCTGAGATGTACTGGCAGGGGGCTGATGGTAGCCGTGTACTCGGCATTCTTTTTGCTAACTGGTATAGTAATGGGAACGAAATTCCAGTGGATAAAGACGAGGCTTTGACTTTCTGGAAGCAAAAATTAGCAGACGTCCGTGATTATGCATCGACCAACCAATGGTTGATGATGAACGGCTGTGATCACCAACCTGTTCAGAGAAATCTGAGCGAAGCCATTCGTGTGGCAAACGAACTCTTCCCTGACGTGACCTTTATTCATAGCTCATTTGACGAATATGTCCAAGCACTGGAAAGTGCCCTTCCTGAACAATTATCAACGGTCACAGGTGAGTTGACTAGTCAGGAAACGGATGGCTGGTACACTCTTGCCAATACTTCTTCTTCACGCGTTTACCTCAAACAAGCCTTCCAAGAAAATAGCAATTTGTTAGAGCAGGTCGTGGAACCATTAACCATTATCACTGGTGGACATAACCACAAAGATCAATTGACCTATGCTTGGAAAGTACTTCTGCAAAATGCACCGCACGATAGTATCTGTGGTTGTAGTATTGACGAAGTTCACCGTGAAATGGAAACTCGTTTTGCTAAGGTTAATCAAGTCGGGAATTTTGTTAAGACTAACCTTCTCAACGAATGGAAGGGTAAATTAGCTACTCAAAATGCGCAAAGCGACCACCTCTTTACCGTTGTCAACACAGCCTTACATGACAAGGTTGATACAGTCAGTGTTGTAGTGGATGTTGTGACTTGTGATTTCAAAGAATTGCATCCGACAGAAGGCTACAAGAAAATGGCGGCCGTGACCTTGCCAGATTACCATGTTGAAGATTTGGATGGCCATGTCCTTGAAGCCAAGATTGAAGACTTGGGAGCAAGTTTTGGCTATACCTTGCCTAAGGATAAATTCCGCCAACCATATATTGCACGCCAAGTGCGCGTGACAATCCCAGTCCACCTTGCACCTCTTTCTTGGGCAAGCTTCCAATTGGTCGAAGGTCAAGTAGATCACCGTGATGGTATTTACCAAAATGGAGTCATTGATACCCCATTCGTAACTGTCAGTGTAGACCAAGGAATCACAGTCTATGACAAGACTACAAACGAAGCTTACGAAGATTTCATCCAATTCGAGGACCGTGGAGATATTGGTAACGAGTACATTTACTTCCAACCAAAAGGAACTGAGCCAATTTATGCTCAACTGAAAGGTTATGAACTCTTAGAAAACAATGCTCGCTATGCCAAAATCTTGCTCAAACATGACTTGACTATTCCAGTTAGTGCAGATGAAAAATTAGATGCAGAACAAAGAGGTATCATCGAGTTCATGAAACGAGATGCAGGTCGTTCAGAAGAGTTGACAACCATTCCTCTTGAAACGGAGATGACAGTCTTTGTGGACAATCCACAACTTCGCTTCAAGACTCGCTTTACCAACACAGCCAAGGATCACCGCATCCGTCTCTTGGTCAAAACTCATAACACTCGTCCAAGCAATGATTCTGAAAGCATCTATGAAGTTGTGACAAGACCAAATAAACCAGCAGCTTCTTGGGAAAATCCTGAAAATCCACAACACCAACAAGCTTTTGTCAGCTTGTATGATGATGTCAAAGGAGTGACTGTATCCAATAAAGGATTGCACGAGTATGAAATTCTTGGAGATGACACCATGGCTGTAACCCTTCTTCGTGCTTCAGGTGAGCTAGGTGATTGGGGCTACTTCCCAACACCAGAAGCACAGTGCTTGCGTGATATCGAAGTTGAATTTGCAGTAGAATGCCACCAAGCAGGGGAACGCTTCTCAGCTTTCCGTCGTGCCAAAGCCTTCCAGGTGCCATTTACAGCTCTTCAAGTTGCAAAACAAGAGGGTAGCGTTGCAGCAACGGGTAGCCTCTTTAACCATCCGGCACTGAACTTGCCACAAGTCTGCCCAACAGCCTTTAAGGTGGCTGAGAATGAAGAAGGTTATGTCCTTCGTTACTACAACATGAGTCAAGAAAATATCCGCGTGTCTGAAAAACAACAAACCATTCTTGACTTGCTGGAACGCCCATACCCAGTCCATTCAGGACTATTGGCGCCACAGGAAATTCGTACAGAACTTATTCAAAAAGAAGAAATTTAATTTCAAAAAGTAAACATAAACAGAAAGGAGGAGCGAAAAAGTAAGAACCAACTGCTGATTCGCTCCTTTTTGCAGGTGGAAGCAATGACCATTGCAACGATTGATATCGGAGGGACTGGCATTAAGTTTGCTAGTCTAACTCCTGATGGAAAGATTTTAGATAAGACCAGCACCCCAACTCCAGAAACTCTAGAAGATTTATTGGCTTGGTTGGACCAACGCTTGTCAGAACAGGACTATCGTGGGATTGCTATGAGTGTTCCAGGAGCGGTCAATCAAGAAACAGGAGTGATTGAGGGAATTAGCGCCATTCCTTACATCCATGGTTTTTCTTGGTATGAGGCCCTTGCTCATCACAAACTACCTGTTCATTTAGAAAATGATGCCAACTGTGTTGGACTCAGTGAACTGTTAGCTCACCCTGAGATTGAAAATGCAGCCTGTGTCGTGATTGGTACAGGGATTGGTGGCGCTATGATTATCAATGGCAAGCTTCACCGTGGTCGTCATGGTTTGGGCGGTGAGTTTGGCTACATGACAACCATCGAGCCCGCAGAAAGACTCAATAACTGGTCGCTACTAGCTTCTACAGGAAATATGGTGCGTTATGTGATTGAAAAATCAGGTCAGTCTGACTGGGATGGCCGTAAGGTGTACCAAGAGGCTGCAACAGGAAACGCCCTCTGCCAAGAAGCCATTGAGCGCATGAATCGTAACCTAGCTCAAGGTCTGCTCAATATCCAGTACCTAATCGACCCAGATGTCATTAGCCTAGGTGGTTCTATCAGTCAGAACCCAGATTTTATCAAAGGCGTGCAAAAAGCAGTAGACGCCTTTGTGGAAAGATATGAAGAATATACTATCGCTCCAGTGATTCAAGCTTGCACCTATCATGCAGATGCCAATCTCTACGGTGCCCTTGTCAACTGGTTACAGGAGGAAAACCAATGGTAAGTTTTACAGGACTTAGTCCCAAACAAGCCCAAGCTATCGAAGTATTAAAAAATCACATTTCTCTACCAGATGTAGAAGTGGCAGTCGCTCAGTCTGACCAAGCTTCTATCTCTATCAAGGGTGAGAATGGGCAGTATCAACTGACCTACCGTAAGCCTCATCAACTCTACCGTGCCTTGTCTGTCCTCGCAACAGCTTTAGCAGAAGGGGACAAGGTAGAGATTGAAGAGCAGGCGGCCTATGAAGATTTAGCCTATATGGCAGACTGTTCGCGCAATGCCGTGCTCAATGTCGCATCTGCCAAGCAGATGATTGAAGTCTTGGCTCTGATGGGTTATTCAACCTTTGAGCTCTACATGGAAGACACTTATCAAATTGAAGGACAACCTTACTTTGGTTATTTCCGTGGAGCATACTCAGCTGAAGAGTTACAGGAAATCGAAAGCTACGCCCAGCAGTTTGACATGACCTTTGTGCCATGTATCCAAACTTTGGCTCACTTATCAGCCTTTGTCAAATGGGGCGTCAAAGAAGTGCAAGAGCTCCGCGATGTAGAAGATATTCTTCTCATCGGTGAAGAAAAAGTCTACGACTTGATTGATGGTATGTTTGCGACGTTGTCTAAACTACAAACTCGCAAGGTCAATATCGGGATGGACGAAGCCCACCTGGTTGGTTTGGGACGCTACCTTATCCTAAATGGTGTGGTGGATCGTAGCCTCCTCATGTGTCAACACTTGGAGCGCGTGCTGGATATTGCCGATAAGTATGGTTTCCACTGCCAGATGTGGAGCGATATGTTCTTCAAACTCATGTCAGCAGATGGCCAGTACGACCGTGATGTCGAAATTCCAGAGGAAACACGAGTTTTTCTTGACCGCCTTAAAGACCGTGTGACCTTGGTTTACTGGGATTATTATCAGGATAGCGAAGAAAAATACAACCGTAACTTCAGTAATCACCACAAGATTAGCCAGGATATTGCCTTTGCAGGTGGTGCTTGGAAGTGGATTGGATTCACACCACACAACCATTTCAGTCGTCTCATCGCTATCGAAGCAAACAAAGCCTGCCGTGCTAATCAGATCAAAGAAGTCATTGTGACTGGTTGGGGAGACAATGGTGGCGAAACAGCTCAGTTCTCTATTCTGCCAAGCTTGCAAATCTGGACAGAACTCAGCTACCGCAATGATTTAGACCGTTTGTCAGCTCATTTCAAGACCAATACAGGGCTATCCGTTGAGGACTTTATGCAGCTTGATTTGGCCAATCTCTTGCCAGATCTACCAGACAATCTCAGTGGGATTAATCCCAATCGCTATGTCTTTTATCAGGATGTTCTCTGTCCAATCCTTGATAAGCACATGACCCCTGAACAGGACAAACCACACTTTGCCCAAGCAGCTGAGACTCTTGCTGCTATTAAAGAAAAAGCTGGCATCTATGCTTATCTCTTTGAGACTCAGGCCCAGTTGAATGCTATTTTAAGTAGCAAGGTGGATGTGGGACGACGCATTCGTCAAGCCTATCATGCAGATGATAAAGAAAGCTTGCAACAAATTGCTAGGGAAGAATTACCAAAATTAAGAAGCCAGGTTGAAACCTTCCACAAGCTCTTTAGCCACCAATGGTTGAAAGAAAACAAGGTCTTTGGTTTGGATACAGTAGATATCCGTATGGGTGGGCTCTTGCAGCGGATCAAGCGAGCAGAAAGCCGTATCGAGGCTTATTTGGCTGGTCAAATTGACCGCATCGAAGAATTAGAAGTCGAAATTCTTCCATTTACTGACTTCTACGCAGATAAGGACTTCGCAGCCACAACAGCTAACCAGTGGCATACTATTGCGACAGCTTCGACTATTTACACGACCTAGAAAAACTCTATTCCAGAAGAAAGTTTCCCGTGAAACACACTTCTCATATAAAAAAGTTCTCCACATAAAATAATTTGTGGAGTTTTTTCTATAATTTGTAGTTTAAACTGTCCTAAAAATAAGAGTATACTATTTTTGTAAACGTTATCAAGACTAAAAATGTGAGATTATGAAGTTTTAGAAAAATAAAAAGGGAGGAAATTATGAATAAGTTTTCAAAAACTTTAAGAGATAATTGGATTTTTCTCTTAATGGTTTTGCCAGGAACAATTTGGTTGATTTTATTCTTCTACATTCCAGTTTTTGGGAATGTGGTTGCCTTCAAAGACTACCATATGACTGGTGAAGGATTTGTCCACAGTATTATAAATAGTAGATGGGTCGGACTAGATAACTTTAAATTCTTGTTTAGTTCGAAAGATGCCTTTGTCATCACTCGAAATACTGTCCTTTATAACCTTGGATTTATCTTTATCGGTTTGATTGTGTCAGTTGGTATCGCCATTATCCTTAGTGAACTTCGCTCTAAGAGAATGGTTAAAATCTACCAAACCTCTATGTTGTTTCCTTACTTCCTATCTTGGGTTATCATCAGTTTCTTTACTGATGCTTTCCTAAATATCGATAAAGGGCTTATTAACCACACCTTGGAAGCTCTTGGCATGAAGGGGATTAACTTCTACGCTGACGTCAGTATCTGGCCTTATCTTCTCCTTTTCCTAGGTATCTGGAAAGGGTTTGGATACAGTAGTGTTATGTACTACGCTACCATCATGGGTATTGATCCAACTTACTATGAAGCAGCGACAGTGGACGGTGCTAGCAAATGGCAACGTATCCGTAACGTAACCATCCCTCAGTTGACACCACTTGTGACAGTATTGACCATCCTTGCAGTCGGAAACATCTTCCGTGCAGACTTCGGTCTCTTCTATCAAATCCCTCACAACGCTGGTCAGCTCTATAGTGTAACAAACGTATTGGACGTCTATGTCTTTAACGGATTGACTCAGACAGCAGATATCGGTATGGCTTCAGCAGCCGGTCTCTACCAGTCAGTCGTCGGTTTGATTCTCGTTATCCTATCAAACTTACTTGCAAGACGTGTTGATCCTAACTCAGCACTATTCTAGAAAGGAGGAGCATATGGCAAAAAAAATTCAAAAAGAAAAAATTGATAATGTTGGCATACACTCCTTCAGCAAAAAAGCAGATATCTTCTTTAGTCTTATATCTGGTTTGCTGGCCTTCTCTTGTATCTTGCCTTTCATCTTTGTTATCATTATCTCGATTACAGATGAAACTAGTATCGTCCAAAATGGATACAGTTTCTTCCCTTCTAAGTTTGGATTAGATGGTTTTGAGTTTTTGGCTCAATTCAAAGATAAGATTTTACAAGCACTCTTTATCTCAGTATTTGTGACAGTTGTCGGTACATTGACAAACGTCTTTATTACTACAACTTACGCCTATGCCATCTCACGTTCAACATTTAAGTATCGTAAATTCTTTACAATCTTCGCTCTTCTTAGTATGTTGTTCAATGCTGGTTTGGTACCAGGCTACATCGTGGTAACTCAGTTGCTTCACCTTGGTGATACCATTTGGGCCTTGATTGTTCCAATGCTTCTATCACCATTCAACATCATGTTGATGCGTTCCTTCTTCAAGAAGACCATCCCAGAAGCAATCCTCGAATCAGCTCGTATTGACGGAGCTAGCGAAGCTCGTATCTTCTTCCAAATCTGTTTGCCGCTTTCACTACCAGGTATCGCAACGATTACACTATTGACAGCGCTCGGATTCTGGAACGACTGGTTTAATGCACTTCTTTACATCAAGAGTGATAACTTGTATCCATTGCAATATTTGCTCATGCAAATTCAAAACAACATGGATTATATTGCCAAGTCAGTTGGAATGTCTGGACAACTTGCAGTTGCCCTACCAAAAGAAACAGGACGTATGGCTATGGTTGTAGTTGCGACTGTTCCGATTGCGATTCTCTACCCATTCTTCCAACGCTACTTTGTAAAAGGTTTGACTATCGGTGGTGTTAAAGAATAAAACATTGAGAAACAAGCTTTCTCTTCTCTATCTAACTTTTCATCATCAGAAAAGTTACTCATTAAAATTGTTTATAAATTAAAAATAAAAAAAAGGAGTTTTTATCATGAAAAACTGGAAAAAATATGCTTTTGCATCTGCTAGCCTTGTCGCTTTAGCAGCTAGCCTTGCAGCTTGTGGAAACCTTAAAGGAAACAACCAAAAAGCTGCTGACTCTGCTTCAGGTGACAAAACTGTTATCAAAATGTACCAAATCGGTGACAAACCAGATAACTTGGATGAATTGCTAGAAAATGCAAACAAAATCATCGGAGAAAAAGTTGGTGCTAAATTAGACATCCAATACCTTGGATGGGGTGACTACGGTAAGAAAATGTCAGTTATCACTTCATCAGGTGAAAACTATGATATCGCATTTGCAGATAACTATGTCGTAAACGCTCAAAAAGGTGCTTATGCTGACTTGACAGAATTGTACAAGAAAGAAGGAGCTGAACTTTACAAAGCGCTTGACCCAGCTTACATCAAAGGTAACACAATAAACGGTAAGATCTATGCAGTTCCAGTTGCAGCCAACGTTGCATCTTCACAAAACTTTGCTTTCAACGGCCCACTTCTTGAAAAATATGGTATCGACATCTCAGGTGTAAATTCTTACGAAACACTTGAACCAGTCTTGAAACAAATCAAAGAAAAAGCTCCAGATGTAATGCCTTTCGCTGTTGGTAAAAACTTTATTCCATCAGAAAACTTTGACTACCCAGTTGCAAATGGTCTTCCATTCGTCATCGACCTTGAAGGCGATACAACTAAGATCGTAAACCGTTACGAAGTTCCTCGTTTCGTAGAACACTTGAAGACTCTTCACAAATACTATGAAGCAGGATACATTCCAAAAGACGTAGCAACAAGCGAAACTTCATATGACCTTACTCAAGATACTTGGCTTGTTCGCGAAGAGACAGTAGGACCAGCTGACTACGGTAGCAGCTTGCTTTCTCGTGTTGCTAACAGAGACATTCAAATCAAACCATTTACTAACTTCATCAAGAAAAACCAAACAACACAAGTTGCTAACTTTGTAATCTCAAACAACTCTAAGAACAAAGAAAAAGCAATGGAAGTGTTGAACCTCTTGAACACTAACCCAGAACTCTTGAACGGACTTGTTTATGGACCAGAAGGCAAGAACTGGGAAAAAGTTGAAGGTAAAGAAAACCGAGTTCGCGTTCTTGATGGATACAAAGGAAACACTCACATGTCAGGATGGAACACTGGTAACAACTGGATCCTTTACATCAACGAAAACGTTACAGATGAGCAAATTGCACAATCTAAGAAAGACTTGGAAACTGCTAAAGAATCACCAGCGCTTGGATTCATCTTCAACACTGACAACGTGAAATCTGACATCTCAGCTATCACTAACACTATGCAACAATTCGATACAGCTATCAACACTGGTACTGTAGACCCAGAAAAAGCTATTCCAGAATTGATGGAAAAACTTAAATCTGAAGGTGCATACCAAAAAGTATTGGATGAAATGCAAAAACAATACGACGAATTCTTGAAAAACAAAAAATCTTAAGATAGATTGATTTCGTGTATTCATTCCTAAAAGATGCAATCACTGCCTTGTCTGGATATTTCCAGACGGGGTGGTGATCCTTTTTTGGATCATGATAGGTATTTTAGGAAAGAGAGGCTATGGATATCTTTTTGTTAACTTTTCTTCATCGAATATTTAATTAAAACAAGATCTAAAAATGAGTCTTGTTTTTTATTTTTCGGTCAAATAAATTGCATTCGCTTTCTTGGGAGAGTATACTGGTATAGTTGAATGAAAATTTCTGATAATTTAATCTTAGAAAAGAGAAGCAAATGTCAAAAGATATTCGAGTTTTACTTTACTATAAATATGTTCCCATCGAAAACGCGGAACAATTTGCTGCAGACCACTTGGCTTTCTGTAAATCAATCGGCCTCAAAGGTCGTATCCTAGTGGCTGACGAAGGGATCAACGGAACCGTTTCTGGTGACTACGAAACAACGCAAAAATACATGGACTACGTTCACAGCCTTCCAGGTATGGAAGACCTCTGGTTCAAGATTGACGAAGAAAGTGAGCAAGCCTTCAAGAAGATGTTTGTTCGCTACAAAAAGGAAATCGTTCACCTTGGTTTAGAGGATGATAACTTTGATAACGACATCAATCCTCTTGAAACAACAGGTGCTTACTTGTCACCAAAAGAATTTAAAGAAGCCCTCCTAGATGAAGATACAGTTGTCCTTGATACTCGTAATGACTATGAGTACGACCTTGGGCACTTCCGTGGGGCTATCCGTCCTGACATCCGCAACTTCCGTGAATTACCACAATGGGTCCGTGATAACAAGGAAAAATTCATGGATAAACGTGTCGTTGTTTACTGTACAGGTGGAGTCCGCTGTGAGAAATTCTCAGGTTGGATGGTACGTGAAGGCTACAAAGATGTCGGTCAATTGCATGGAGGAATTGCGACTTACGGGAAAGATCCAGAAGTTCAAGGGGAACTTTGGGATGGGAAAATGTACGTTTTTGACGAGCGTATTGCAGTCGATGTCAACCATGTCAATCCAACTATCGTAGGGAAAGACTGGTTTGATGGAACACCATGTGAACGTTATGTCAACTGTGGAAATCCATTCTGTAACCGCCGCATCTTGGCATCAGAAGAGAACGAAGACAAATATCTTCGTGGTTGCTCGCACGAGTGCCGTGTTCACCCACGTAATCGCTATGTTTTAGAACATGAATTGACACAAGATCAAGTCATCGAGCGTTTAGCAGCAATTGGTGAGAGCCTAGACCATTCTGAAGTTGTATAATAAACATTAACAGTCCTAAAGGGCTGTTTTTCTATGCTTTTGACTAAAAAATCTTAAATTTGTTTCTGCATCTTTCAGGAAAATGGTGTATACTATATGTAAACGATTTCAAAGGAGGCCGTTATGGTGAAGACATTTTTTATTCCAAATAAACAAAGTATTTTAGGGCAACAGGAGATTCTTACAGCTAAATCAATTTTAGGTTTAGTAGAAGGCCTAGAGTCGCATAGTTATGATGCTGTTTACCTCCGTCAACCTCTCAATCGTCTTGAGTATATCGAGTGTGCTGTTGTGGGAAAATCTCAGTTTCTCTTTAAAGTTCGCTACCTTGACTCTCAAAACGGCTATCAAGTAATTATTCCTGACTTGATTACAAGAGCTGACTGGGAGATACTAGAAGAGCTCTTGCGAGCTTTGTCTAGCAAGGTTGGTGAAGCAGTTGAAGGCTTGGCAGACTTTGGTTTGGAAAACTATTTCCAAGAAACGGTTAAGAACTATCTAGCTGATAAGGCTGCTCGTATGGCCTTCTGCCAAGGAATTCTTTCACCTGTTTACTTTGATAAGAAGGATTTAGAGAGTTTCCTAGAAGAAGATGGATTGACACGTTTTGAAGAGCTAGTTAAGAGGGTTCAAGGGTCAGATGCTTTTCCTTCCAGCGCTAAATTTTATCCAGATGGTGAAGGTAAGCTTCATGGGGTCTATCACCTAGCTCAGGGAGTAAAAACCATTTTGCCAAAAGAACCGGTGATTCCAGCTCCTTACGTTGAGCAATTGGTAGGCAAGGAACTTGTTTGGGAGATTGATTTGGTAAAAATCTCTGGAGATGGTTCAAAACCAGAAGACTATGAAGCAGTAGCTAGACTGGATTATCAAGCCTTCTTAGAAGCTCTTCCAAAAGAACTTTATCAGGATTTAGATGCTAACCAAGTAGAAGTAGGCCCTGTTTCAGGTGAGGCTCTTGATACATTGGCAAATGTGAAGTAAAGGAATCCTCAAGGAGGATGTATTGACCACTTTTGTCTTGGTCAAATTGACTTAGAAGTTGGGAAATACAGAGAAAGTTTGACAAAGAAGAAAAAAACGTCTAAAATGTAGGAAAACATAAAGAGGAGATTATTATGTCAAACTTTACAGATTCATTCTTGTCAGCAAATACTGCAAACTTCCCATCTGAGCAACTTCCTTCACTTCGTGAACGCTTGGCACAACTAGACGATTCACAAGCCAACCAAGTTATTGCTGCTGCAGATGTAAAAAACCCTACAACAGCTTTGATCCTTTCTATCTTCTTAGGTGGATTTGGGGTTGACCGTTTCTACATCGGTCATACTGGTCTAGGAATTGGTAAGCTATTGACTACTTTGCTTTTACCTATCATTACACTCGGACTTTCATTTTTCTTTACTTGGATCTGGATTGTTGTTGACTGCTTCCTTATCGTGAACGCTACAAAAGCAGCGAACTTGGAAGCTATTAACACTGCTCTTGCTACAATGACAGCTACTCCAGAAACTGTAGAAGTCATCGAAGAAAAAGTAGAAGTTACTGCCGAACCAGCAGAAGTGATTGAAGAAAAAGTAGAAGTCGTTGCCGAACCAACAGAAGTTATCGAAGGATCAGTAGAGGTTACTGAAGAACAAGCAGACTAATCTTTTTGTATATTTAAAAATCCTGTCAGTATTTGATAGGATTTTATATTGATTGCTACATAAAATCTGCATAGAACTAAATCAAAGTTATCATATGATAGAGGTATTGAAATCTTGTTGAAACGGGTGAGAAATCTGTTGAAAACTTGACAAATAGGGAAAAAATCTCTAGAATAGAGGAAAACATAAAGAGGAGATTATTATGTCAAACTTTACAGATTCATTCTTGTCAGCAAATACTGCAAACTTTCCATCAGAACAACTTCCATCACTTCGTCAGCGTTTGAGCCAACTAGATGACTCACAAGCCAACCAAGTTATCGCTGCTGCAAATGTTAAAAGCCCTACAACAGCTTTGATTCTTTCTATCTTCTTAGGAACTCTTGGTGTTGATCGTTTTTACATTGGCCACATTGGATTAGGAGTTGCAAAACTTCTTTTGGCATGGTTGACTTTTGGTATCTGGACAATTGTCGATTGGTTCCTTATCATCAATGCGACTAAGAAAGCAAACTTGGTGGCTATCAATAACGCCCTTGCTACAATGACAGTCCCTTCAGCTAGTTCAGAAGCAAACGAAGGATAAGTAGAATCATCTTTAAAGATAAGTAGTGTTATACAAAACGGGAGGAGATCCCGCTCACTACTTATCTTTTTTTTGACAATATATAAGGTAAATGATTAAAGAAACTAGATTATTAGTATACTTAACAAGTATTGTGTTTAATACAGAAATAATGCGATACGGAAGTGTAGTTTTTGATGATAAGGTTATAAAGAAACTTTCCTCAATCGATGAAAATGCTTCATGGGTAAATGGTTTACAAGCTGTTGCCTACGAAACGGAAGGCGAAGATACTATCTATATCGTTGTTAGAGGTGCCGATGTAGGGATTGGGAAAAAACTCTTTCGGAAAACAGGTGCGGATGCTCGCTTTATCCCGAAAGTGAATGATGAAGATAGTTTCAAAACGATTTTTCAAGACTGGATTTATAGCTCGACTCTAGGTAGTATGGGCTTGGTTCACTTGTATCAGTATGATAGCCTTCAAACTTTTTACCATTCTTTGAGAAAGAAATACCCCCATAAACGCTTTGTAGTTTCAGGTGTCTCTTTGGGAGGATTGCTGGCTCAACGCTTATATATTTTTGAGGATGGTATTGAGAGATGTCTAACATTTTCTGCGACTTCGCCATGGTGGACCTTCAATAGACGTAGCCAAGAAATGTTGAAAGAGTCTAACTTTTTAAAGAATGACGACAACTTGATAAACTTCTATTCGACTCACGACCCCTTTCGCTTTTTACCTTTATTTAAAAGACATCTGGGTCAACAAAAGAATGTGCTTTTACAACCGTTCCAATCTCGCTCAAACTTTTTTGCAACCGTGATTGAAAGAATGTACTGGGCACATATCCCCAATTATTATACCTACACAGATACAGGAAAAGTAAGGCAGAAGAAAGATCATTCAAAAATACAGAAATGGAATAACTGGTTAAACAGCAAAGCAAATTATTCAAAATTAGTGAACATTGCGGTTTTAGTGATGAGTGTCTTATTAGCGCTTGTACTAGCCCTTGTTGTCCCAATTTTGAATACTTACGAAGTCCTTTCTCCAATATATACTCTAGAAGCATCATTTGGAATATTCTTTTCGCTGGTTGGTGGTTTCTTGTTTTTCTGCTTTTTTATTCCAACCTTAGTTGTAAAAACCAATTGGAAGTATCTGATGTTTTTGATGAATTTGGTAATGATATGGTTTGCTCCGTTTTGGGTATTGTTACTTGCGTTAAGTATTATTTTTGAATCCATTTCAAATATGGAAGAGAACAGTAATAAAAGAATAGGGAGAGTAGAATGAGGAACATCATTGATTATGCTCAGGGATTGAAGTCCTACTCATTTGATCAAGTTTTTTTTAAAGATTTAGATGTCCTGGCGCTGACAGAAGTGGCCTATTTACCTTTTGAGCAGATAATTACTGAAGGCGAAATAACATTAGAAAAATTAGCGCAGTATTATACGACGCTTAATGGTGAAAAAGGGGAAATTTTATCAGTTATTACTACACCTCGAATTGATTTGCTTAGAATTTTAGGACGTAGTGCTCGGTATGGAACTATTGAAGCTTTTGAATTTATTAACAAAATAGATTCTAATATTGAACGTCAATTTTCAGCCATAACCTATCGTCTAGGAGAAGAAAAATATCTGGTCGTTTTTCGAGGGACAGATGAGAATCTGATTGGTTGGAAAGAAGACTTCCACATGACCTTTATGCATGAGGTTCCAGCCCAACAGTCAGCCCATCAATACTTAGAAAAGCGGATGACGGAGTACCCAGGAGAGTATATTGTATCTGGTCACTCTAAAGGTGGAAATCTTGCAATTTATGCCAGTTCAAAGTTAGACGAAGAAAAGCAGAATTCGGTTTCAGAAATTTATGCCTTTGATGCTCCAGGACTTCATGAGTCCCTTTTGGAGTCAGAAGGATTTCTCCGAATAAAAGATAGAATCGCCTCCTACATTCCTCAAGACTCAATGGTGAGCGTCTTATTGGAGCCACCGGTGAATGCACAAGTTGTCAAGAGTAACGCCATTTTGCTTCTTCAACACGATACGTTCTCTTGGGAGGTGGGGCAAATAGACTTTGTCCAAGTTGAAAATCAATCTCAGCTTAGTATCCATGCCGACAAGGTCATTTCGAGTTGGTTAGAAAACATGAGTCATGATGAAAAGCAAGAGTTTTCAGATGTTATCTTTGATGTCTTTTTGGAATCAGGTATTAATAAATTCGCAGACATAACCGTTGATACTCCGAAGAAGATTATCAACATTGTTAATAATATGACTCGTCTAACATCTGAACAAAAGAAGATGACGATACAAGTTTTCTTCAAACTATTCAATGCTCAATTTGATGTTTTTAAGAGTTATCTTCCAAAGCCCATTCAAAAGGTCGAAGGTAAAGTGGAACATTTTGCCAAAAGTGCATTTTCAAATATCACAGGAGTTTTCAAAAGGTCTAAACGAAAAGGTAAATAGATTTTACGTGAAATCTAGGACGAATTTTTCCGATTTGGTACAAAATAGAAAATCCCAGCTGTTTAAGAATAGCTGGGATTTTTTTATAGGAAAGCAAGAATTCGAAGATAGTCGAAAACAAGTGCCATTTCTGCTAGGAAAAAGATAAATAGGACACCTCCGTTGACCAAGAAAGCCAAGAGAAGGCGATAGAAGGAATCAGTTTGACTATCCTTGCTAGGTCTTGAAATGATATAGAGGTTACCAAGTAGTACCATGCACATACTAATGAGGCAGAGAAGAGTCGCAAAGCGTAGACCGTTAAAGAAGGCAAAGAAGCTAGCAATACCTGTCAAGAGAATTGGGATAGCCAAGAGTCTGCTATGTACTTGAAAGGCCCTTTCCAATGTCCAATCACTGTCCTGATCGACAAAACGTTTGACTACAAATCCACCCATGAGGATAGAGAAGAAGAACAAACTTGTCGCTACCAGGATGGAGAAGATAGAAAAGAGATTTAGAGAAGGGAGATGCTGGAGAGCTTTAGAGTCGATGGCTGCCATGCGGCCGTAGTAGGCTTGCTTGGCGTGATAAACTGTAAAGAGGAAACTCGTGGCAGAAAAGATAGTCAGGAGCGCAAAGGCAGTGTAACTATGTTTTTTATCTGAACCAATGCTTGCTGTTGGCTCTTTAAGAGCACCTTGTAACCAGACCCAAAAATCAGCCAATTCTTCTTTGAAGATTGCAGTTTTTGTAGGGACAGGATCTGGGACAAATGGACTTTCCAAAGATTTGCTAGGCTGAGGTGCTTCTTTAACAGGCTCTTCTGACTGTTCTGTCTTTGTTGCCGGCTCTTCTTTAGCTTCTTCTTGTTCTTCAGCCTCTACTTTTTCTAAATCAGCATCCTTATCTTCTGGAATAGCTTGGGAATTTTCCTCGACTACTGGCAACTCTTCTTTTTCTTTTAGTTCTTCCTCGGGAATGACTGGGTCAGATGGACTTTCTTTTTTATCATTGTTGGCTGTTTTCTCGAAATCAGCACTTTCGAACCATTCTTGAGTCATGATGAGACCTCCTTTTTTATTTCTTGTTTGAGTAGTAATGATTAACTATTATTCATGGTCTCTCGAATTAGGTGAGCGATCCGGTTCGTCTGGAATGTTGATATCTTGACCTGCCTTTGCGACGAGGAGATCTTGCGTATCTTTTTTCTCTACTTTATAAGGATTTGAGAATTCTTCGTCCCTATTTACATCATTTCCCTGGACAGGATTCACTCCTTCTCGAGTTCGATGATAAATAGCGCCGTATTCTGATGAGAGATTGAGATTGATTCGTTCAAGCTCTTTTCTTGATAACATGAGCGATATGTCATTTTCTGCCTCGAATTCTACCTTACCGTGCACTTGGATATCGTCAGCAGAGATATGTTCATGTTCTGCTTGGATACGGCTATCTGTTAGACTTGTTCCAAATACATTGACAATTCCAGTTGTGGTCAGTTGGCTATTTTTAATCTCGCTATTAGTGATACGAAGAAGAAAGCCATTTGACTGAATCTTGGCATTGCTGAGTTTTACATCGGCAATCGAAAGGACACCGTGGTCGACCTGAGCAGTTATGTTTTTTAATTCTCTTCCTTTTGGTAGTGATAGAACGACTTCGTCATTACGTCTAGAGACTCCGCTTGCGATAAATAGGATTCCCTCGATACTAGAACCCACAGAACGACGTGTAGTTGACTTGGTGTCTGAAATCTCAAGAGTTTTTTCTTTGATAGAATTTTGAAGATTTTCTTTTTCAGAGAAGGTTGGATGATACTGGATGTGGATCTTGTCATCGCTAGATTCTCTAATGACTAACGAATGTTCTGTCAGTGACATGTTAAGATTTTCAATATCTTGATCAAAAACGAGCTCTTCCATTCGGCTCTCAAAGACTGGTTTTTGTGACATTGCAAGGAGGCTTCTGACACCATCGGTTTGGATGCCGATGATCATCATGGCAAAACCGATGATACTAGTAACAACACCAAAGATAAGAAATCCTTTTGTTAATTTACGCATGACTTTCACCTCTCTTTCCTCTATTAAGAATCCACTGAATAAGTCGAAGGATTAGTATTCCAAAGAAACGGGTCACATAGGAAGTTGCCAGCAGAACTAAAGATGAAGCTCCAATAGCTAGCAAACCTCCACCAAAAATCAGCATAAAAGCAGATGTCGATTCAGCCAGAACGTAGAAGCTTTCAAATAGGAGAACACCTCCTAGGATTAGTCCAGCTGCTGATACAGCAAAGAAGGCTAAAAGTACACTAACCGCAGCGATAAAAATCCCGATGATAGCCATGAGAAGACCAATCCCGACTGGAATCCCAATAGGTGCAGCCAGAAGTGCGAGGATTGCGATTTGTAAAACCTGACGGTTGTTCTTATTGGAATTTTCTTCGTTGATTTTCTTATCAAGAAGTGTAGTCAGGATGTCATGGGCAGCCTCTTTTGGACTACCGAGGCTAGCTATGAGTTCTTCCTCACCTTCTGGACCAGCATCATCAAAGAGTTCTTTGAAGTAGTCCATGGCTTCGATGCGATCAGCTTGAGGAAGCTTCATCAGATAGGCTTCAAGCTGATTCAAATATTCAGTTCTTGTCATGGCGAATGCTCCCTTCTATGATGCCGTTGATAGTGTCAGTGTAGAGTGTCCACTCTTCTCTGAGTACAAATAGTTGCTCCTCCCCAATCTCTGTTAGGGAGTAGTATTTCCGCATCCGACCTTGGTATTCGCGAGAGTACGTAGTTAGATAGCGGTTGGTATCCAGTTTTTTCAAGATGGGGTAGAGGGTAGATTCCTTGATTTTGGCAATGAGTTTAATGGTTTGGCTAATCTCATAACCATAGGAATCCCCTTGTTCTAGAATGGCCAAGATGAGAAATTCAATCAAAGCCGCTGATGTCGGAAAATACATGGGGACCTCCTTTTTTAGTATGTAAAAATTTTATATATAATTATTCTACACATACATCATACATCTAAATGTAAGCCCTGTCAAGTAATATGTGTAAAATTTTTATATATAAAAAATCTTCTAGTGAAAACTAGAAGATTAGAGGATTTTATCCGATCTATCGGCCATAAAGAGGGAGATTGTCATGATGATATCAATAACTAGAAGAGCCAATACAGCTGGGATCCAGGAATGGAACATGTCAAAGCTGTAACCAAAGAGGGCTGGGCCAATGGCTGCCAAAATGTAGCCGCCGGTCTGGGCAAGTCCAGACAATTGGGCCGTCTTTTCAGGCGAGCTTGTTTTGATGGAGAAGCAAACCATGAGATAAGGGAAAAGAGCGCTACAGGCTGTACCAATCAAGAGATGCGCTACTAACCAGTAGAGGAAACTCTTGCTCGGGTATAAGAGCATGGCAATTCCAAGTAATCCAGCGATAGAGATGACTGTCAGCATGATTTGACGGTGACGATTGGACAAACGAGTCGTTAAACTTGGAATAGTCATCGAGAAGGGGATACTAGTCAGAGAAAAGATCGAAGCTAAAAGACCGGCATCTGTGTGAGACAAGCCAGCACTGATTGCCATGGTAGGTAACCAGGTCATACTGGTATAGAAGAGTAAGGATTGAAGTCCACCGAATACAATAATAGCCCAAACTTCCTTGTTTTTTAAGATATTCTCTTTCTTTTGTTTTTTCTCACTTCCTTTTAGAAAATGATTGTGACGATGATTGGGGAGCCAGGCAACTAAAGTTAGTAGGCAGGCCAAGGATAAACAGAGAATCAAGCCTTTCCAAGAGCTTGCTTGAGTAATGGGTACAGAGAGATAGGAAGCAAGAGCCGTTGTAATTCCCATAGAGGTCACATAGATGGTTGTCAGAAAGCCAATCTTTTGTGGGTGATTGGCCTGAATGGCGCTAGGAAGGAGCACGTTAAAGATCGCAATACTTGCTCCGATGAGTAAAGTCCCTAGATAGAGTAGAGGAAGATTAAAGATACGAATCACTGAACCGATGGTCAATACGATAAGACTATAGGTGAAAAGGTGCTCGAGTCCAATTTTTTGAGCCAAACGAGTCGCAAAAGAGGAGAAGAGGGCAAACATCAAGAGAGGAAGACTGGTCAAAACACCAAGTGAACTAACTTCCACGCCTAAACCTTGGGCAATATCTCCCAAAACAGTTGGTAAAGCTGTGAAGGGAGCTCTTAAGACCGCTCCGATTAAGATAATTCCTAGAATAAAAAAGAGTGATCGTTTTTTCATGTGAACCTCAATAAGCTGATTTTGATAACAGCTTATTTTAATTTTTTTTCCTAAAGATGTCAAGTTGACCTGACGTGATTCGCTACGTAGCCGATAGAAATCATAGTAAGGAAGGACAATATATTTACTAGTTTTTTTCTGGGATTCAAATAAAAATAGGAAAGTCTGAAAAATTGTGATAAAATAGTGAAAGAAAATCTATACATTGGAGAACTACTGTGTCTGAAAATCGTAAATTTAGCGTCCTGATGTCAGTCTATGTTAAAGAAAATCCAGTCTTTCTAGAAGAGGCGGTAGAGAGTATCATACATCAAACGCTCAAACCTAGCGAAGTGGTAATCGTCGAAGATGGTCCGCTGACACCTGAACTGTATCAAGTTTTGGAGAAATTGGAAGCACAGTCAAGTATTCCAATCAAACGTTGCCCACTTGAGCAAAATCGTGGCTTAGGTTTAGCGCTTCAGTACGGTGTCTTACAATGCCAATATGATGTCATTGCTCGTATGGATACAGATGATATTGCTGTTGAAGACCGTTTCGAACAACAGTTCGAATTGATGGAAAAAGAAAACTTGGACCTGCTAGGTGGTCATATCGCAGAGTTTATCGACCAACCTGACGAGATTGTGTCTTACCGTCGTGTACCGACTAAGCATGAGGATATCATTGCCTACCAACGTATGAGAAGTGCCTTTAATCATATGACGGTTATGTTCAAAAAAGAAATGGTGCTCAAGGCTGGTAACTACGAAGATGGCCTTTATATGGAAGATGATCTTCTCTGGCTCAATATGATTAGTGCAGGAGCTCGAACTGGAAATGTGGATCAAATTCTATGTAAGGTGCGCGTGGGAGCAGGGATGTTTGAACGCCGTGGAGGTCTTCGCTATCTTAAACTCTATCGCCAAGCACGTAAAAGAATGCACGCGCGTGGGCAGATTTCTTATGGTGAATACCTGAAAAGTGTTTTAATTCAGGTTGTCGTTGCTCTGTGTCCAGGCTTTGTGCGACAGTTTATATTTTTAAAACTTCTAAGAAAAAGCAAGTAATGCCTAGCTGATAGGATTTTAAAATTATCTCTTATCATTTCTAGAAAATGTGATTCTGCGTAGGAGGATACCATTCACATGAATAAAAAAATAACAGATTACGTCATTGATCTGGTTGAAGTATTAAATAAACAACAGAAACAAATTTTTTGGGGATTTTTTGATATTGCCAGTATGGTCTTATCAATTATTGTTTCCTATATTCTATTTTATGGCTTGATTAATCCAGCCCCGGTAGACTATGTCATTTACACAGGTCTAACCTTCCTTTTCTACCAACTGATGATTGGATTCTGGGGACTTAATGCTAGTATTAGTCGATATAGCAAAATAACAGATTTCATGAAGATTTTCTTCGGAGTGACTATCAGTAGTATCTTATCTTATGTGATTTGCTATGCTTTCTTGCCGCTCTTTTCTATCCGCTTTATCGTACTCTTTATCCTATTAACAACTTTCTTGATTCTACTTCCTCGTATCACTTGGCAGTTGATTTACTCAAGACGTAAAAAGGGAAATGGAGCTGGAGAACACCGTCGTACCTTCTTGATTGGTGCTGGTGATGGTGGCGCGCTCTTTATGAACAGCTACCAACATCCTACTAGCGACCTTGAACTAGTTGGGATTTTGGATAATGATGAAAAGAAAAAAGGACAAAAACTTGGGAAAATCCCAGTTTTGGGTTCTTATGATGATCTACCAGAATTGGCTAAACGCTACAGAGTTGAAAAAGTTATCGTTGCGATTCCGTCTCTAGATCCATCTGAATATGAACGAATCCTGCAAATGTGTAACAGTATCGGTGTAAAATGCTTTAAGATGCCGATGATTGAATCAGTTGTGCAAGGTATCCAGCCTCAAGCAGGTGGTTTCCAGAAAATTGATATCACGGACCTGTTGGGACGTAAAGAGATTCAGCTGGATGAATCACGTCTGGGTTCTGAAATCACTGGCAAAACAATCTTGGTGACTGGAGCCGGAGGTTCGATTGGTTCAGAAATCTGCCGTCAAGTTAGTCGATTCAATCCCGAACGTGTCATTTTGCTCGGTCATGGAGAAAACTCTATTTATCTGATTTACCATGAATTGATTCGCAAGTTCCAGGAAATTGATTTTGTTCCTGTCATTGCTGATATTCAAGATTACGATCGTTTGCTTCAAGTTTTTGAACAGTACGAACCAGCGATTGTTTACCATGCTGCAGCTCATAAACATGTTCCGATGATGGAGCGCAATCCAAAAGAAGCCTTCAAAAATAACATCCTTGGAACTTATAATGTTGCGAAGGCAGTTGACGCCGCACGAGTTCCAAAAATGGTCATGATTTCGACAGATAAGGCCGTTAATCCACCAAACGTAATGGGAGCTACCAAACGTGTTGCTGAATTGATTGTAACTGGATTTAATCAACGTAGCCAATCTACCTACTGTGCGGTTCGCTTCGGGAATGTACTTGGTAGTCGTGGTAGTGTAATTCCTGTCTTTGAACGTCAGATTGCTGAAGGTGGGCCTGTAACGGTGACAGACTTCCGAATGACTCGTTACTTTATGACCATTCCAGAAGCTAGTCGCTTGGTAATTCATGCGGGTGCTTATGCAAAGGATGGAGAAGTCTTTATCCTTGATATGGGCAAACCAGTACGCATTTACGATTTGGCTAAGAAAATGGTTCTACTCAGTGGTCATACTGAAAATGAAATTCCAATCGTAGAAGTAGGTATTCGCCCAGGTGAAAAACTATACGAAGAGTTGCTTGTATCAACTGAACTAGTTGATAATCAAGTAATGGACAAAATCTTTGTTGGTAAAGTAAATGTAATGCCTCTTGAGATGATCAATGAGAAGATTGAAGAGTTCCGTACCTTGCAGGGTTCTGAATTGAAGAGAGCAATCATAGCTTTTGCTAATGAAACAACACATGTTGACTAAATATAAAAAATAAGCTATTATCTGTCAAATCTTCTTTAAGTGGAGGCGACAGGTAATATCTTTTTTTCTATATTTAAAGGGATTTCTAGGTGATTTTGAACATATTTGCTTTAAGTGAACAGATATGGTAAAATATAACAAATAACAATAAAAGGGAGTATATTATGATTAACGCAATTAAAAATTTCTTTAAAGGTTATGTAGATTTTTCTGGACGTTCAACACGCCCAGATTACTGGTGGATTTGGTTGGCAAACATCATCCTTTCTATTCCTTTCTACATGGCATACGGTGCTGCAATAGCAAATCCAGATAGCGAAGCTGCTCTTATGACTTTGGGCTTACTCGTATTTGTTTATATCATTTTGGGCTTGGCAGTTTTCTTACCTGGTCTTGCATTGACAGTCCGTCGCCTGCGTGACGCTGGTTTCCATTGGGCACTTATTTTCGTTGGTTTTGTTCCGTTTGTTGGAAGCATCGCTCTTCTGGTGCTATTGGCTATGCCGACAAAGGATTAATGATAAATTCAACTATCTGAAGAATGCTACAAGAACGAAGAAGTTTCAGTCTTGTCGAATAATTTGCTAACACTCCCAGATCTTTTACTAGATTTGGGAGTGTTCTATAACTGTATAGTTTAATATCTACTAGTAAACATAAAAATTAGGAGTATTGTATGATTAACGCGTATAAAAATTTCTTTAAAGGATATGCAGAGTTCACTGGTCGTTCGACGCGTCCAGATTACTGGTGGGTTTGGTTAGGAAATTTCATCCTTTCTATTCCTTTCTGGGTTATATATATCTACACTGTATTTCTTAGTGCCGTGATGGATTCAGTGAGCGATTCAGCCAGCGAAGCTGCTTTCATGATTTTTGGTTTAGTTGCCATTATTTATGTAGTTTTTTATCTAGCTATTTTAGTGCCGACTATAGCTTTGACAATTCGCCGTCTGCGTGATGCTGGTTTTCACTGGGCCTTTATCTTCCTTCGCTTTGCCCCAATGGTGGGAGGGATAGCTCTTTTGATTCTTCTCGCTATGCCGACAAAAGAAACTGAAGTGGTAAACTATAGTGAACCTCAAGCAGTCAAAAATGAAGAAGCCATTGAAGATACACCATTCGAAGAATCAGATAAGAACTAAGAGATTCTTGTTTTACGGTTGAATCTGTTTTGGACTTCTTGTATTTTATTATCAACAAGTTAAAAAAGCACTCCAATTTAGTTGGAGTGCTTTTGTTTAAATCTTCTATTGTAGTTGACGTAAAATGTCTGCTGGTTGATGTGCGACCCAGTCAGGTTGATAGGTCATGAGGTCCTTCTCGTCACCAAACCCCCAAGTAACCGCTAGTTTTTTAATGCCAGTTTCTTGGGCACCAATCATATCAAATTTTGTATCTCCGATAAGGACCACTTTTTCTGGATCCAAGTTATGAGTTGCCAAAGCTTGACGAATGACGTCTGCCTTGTGCACTGCTTGAGGATTTGAACCATAGATGCCGTCAAAGAAATGATCGATTTCAAAATTAGCTGTCATATGGACTGCTGTCGGAGTATTTTTTGTTGTCGTGATATAGAGAGGATATTGTTGAGCTAGTTCAGTGAGTAGTTCCTTGATTTGTGGAAAGAGCTGAGCTTCGTAAACTCCTTTTTCCTTATAGTAGGAACGATAAAGCTGGATAGCTGACTCAATCTGCTCAGTTGGTAAGCAACTAGCGAAACTAGTTTCCAATGGCGGCCCCATAAAACCACGGATGGTTTTTGCGTCTGGACTAGGGACTCCCAGTTGTTCAAAAGTATAGGTGAAGCCATTGTGAATACCGATAGAGCTGTCCACAAGGGTTCCATCTAAGTCGAAAAAGATAGCTGATAAGGATGACATTGATTCTCCTAGTAATCTTGAAATTATTCACCGAAGATTTCTTTTTGAAGGCGACGGCCTGTCGGTGTGGCTGCGAGACCACCTTCGGCAGTTTCACGAAAGGCAGTTGGGAGGCTAGAGCCTACTTGGTACATGGCATCAATGACTTCATCAACTGGGATTTTTGATTCGATACCGGCTAAAGCCATATCGGCTGCGATGAAGGCGAAACTTGCTCCCATGGCATTACGCTTAACACATGGAACTTCAACCAAACCTGCAACTGGGTCACAGATAAGACCGAGCATGTTTTTGATAACGAAGGCGATAGCCTGACTCGCTTGATAAGGAGTTCCACCTGCAGCTAGAGTTAGGGCAGCAGCGCTCATGGAAGAAGCTGACCCCACCTCCGCTTGGCAACCTCCTTCGGCTCCTGAGATAGAGGCATTGTTAGCAATGACGAGCCCAAAAGCACCAGCAGCAAAGAGAAAATCTAGTTGTTGTTCATGCGTTAAATTTAACTTTTGAATAGCAGATGTGAGAACTGCAGGAAGACAACCTGCGCTACCTGCGGTTGGTGTTGCACACACAAGGCCCATCTTGGCATTGTGCTCATTAACGGCAATGGCGTTACGGGCGGTAGACAAGACAGTGAAGTCTGATAAGGTCTTTCCTTTTTTGATGTAATGATCGAGCTTGGCAGCGTCACCACCAGTCAAACCGCTACGAGATTTCTTTTCGCTGAGACCAAGCTCGACGGAAGCTTTCATGACTTCGAGGTTGCGTTCCATGAGGAGAAGAACTTCTTCACGTTCACGCCCAGTCAGCTCAAACTCAGTAGTAATCATGAGCTCAGCAACGTTTCCTTGGAAATCAAGTTCGGCTTGTTCGACTAATTCTTTGATAGAGTAAAACATATCTTCTCCTATTGAAAGAAATTGACATTGTGCAAATGAGGAATTTTCCGAATCTCTTCGATAGATTCTTCACAGTTACGACTATCAACTTCAATAATCATAATGGCCTTCTCTCCAGCCTTTTCTCGAGTTACATTCATTTGAGCGATATTGATGCCAAAGCGAGAAAGAGCTTCTGTCACGTGAGCAATCATACCTGGAACATCCTGATGAACGATGATGATGGTAGGAGTGTTCATGTTGAGAGATACGGCAAAACCATTTAATTCTGTCACCTGGATATTTCCACCGCCGATTGAAATCCCTGTTACACTGATAGTCTTATGATCGTTCTTAACAGTGATTTTCGTAGTATTTGGGTGGGGAGCATTACTGTCCTTTTGGATGGTCCACACGATTTTAATGCCACGCTTGTGGGCAATTTCTAAACTATTTGGAATTTCAGGATCATCCGTATCCATTCCCAAAATACCAGCTACAAGGGCAAGGTCTGTCCCGTGTCCACGATAGGTTTTTGCAAAAGAGTTAAAAAGCTGGAATTCAACCTCGGTAGGAGTATCATCAAAGATAGATGAAACGATTTTACCGATACGAACAGCTCCTGCCGTGTGACTACTAGATGGCCCAATCATGACTGGTCCAATGATATCAAAGACAGATTGAAAACGAAGTGATTGCATCTGTTTCCCCTTAAAAAGATTCTTACTTCTATTATAGCAAAGATTAGATGTAAGTGCTTAATTACTTTCTGAAATATATAAAAAGATTAAAAAGCTTTTATAACAAGGGTTTTGTAACAAAAAGTGGCTTTTTTAAGTAAATAAATCACAGTTTTGTAACATTTCTAAACAAATTCGTTAACAAATAGTAACATTAGAAAGGTATCATGGTAGTATAAGAAAGAAGGAGAACTTTTTTAAATGAAATTAAACATTAAGACTAAACTTGCAGGATTTGCAGTTGTACTTGCTTTCCTTGCACCATCACTTACTTTTGCACAAGAAACAAAAACTTATACAGTTAAACCTGGAGATACTCTTTCAGAAATTGCTGAGACATACAACACAACAGTTGAAAAATTAGCTAAATTGAACAACATTAAAAATGTTGACCTTATCTTTATTGACCAAGTATTGGTTATTGATGGGGCAGCTCCAGTTGCTGAAACTACAACAACAGAAGCTCCTGTAGCAGAAGTTGAAGAAACTCCAGCAGTTGCTGAAACTGTTGTAGAAGAAACTACATATGAAGAAACTTACGAAGCTCCAGCTTCAGCACCTGCAGCAGCAGAAAGCTACTCAGCTCCAGCTGCAACTGTAAGCGGATCTGAAGCAGAAGCGAAAGAATGGATCGCTCAAAAAGAATCAGGTGGTAGCTACACAGCGACAAACGGACGTTACATCGGACGTTACCAATTGACAGATTCTTACTTGAACGGCGACTACTCAGCTGAAAACCAAGAACGTGTGGCAGACGCTTATGTTGCAGGACGTTACGGTTCATGGACAGCTGCCAAGAACTTCTGGCTTAACAACGGTTGGTATTAAGAAGATATAGAAAAGGAAGTCTCAATGACTTTCTTTTTTGTTTACAAAGATATCAACTTCTCGCTCTAGTTCTGTTAGTAAGTGTTCATCTTCTACTAGCTTAGCTAAGGAGAGTCCATTTTGTATCAACTGAGCATCATTAGTACAAATGCCTATACGAATATAGGAAAACGCAAGTGTGTCATACTGTTTGCTTATTTTTGCTTCCTCCAAGAGAGTGTAGCAAAGCTGTTTGCAAAGTAACTTATCACCATTGTAAAGATAAAGAGTTGAGAGATTCAGCAACAACATCATATTTTGTCATTTTTATTATATCTAAACATGTCTACTAGTCCAATAATTGGACTAGTGATTGGACATACTGAAATAGATCCAATAAATTCTATTATTATAGCTCTTGGTACGATATGGGCATTAATTTTGATATTTTCAAGGGTGTATAGAAAATATTTTTATAGAGACGAAGATGACTAAAGTTTTTATCAATAATTGGCTCCATAATATCTATAGGGAATTAACCTGCTACCAATATCATAGAGCCCTAAAAAAGAGCCGTTTAAGGCTCTTTTTGTGTGTTTGCATTTGATGAGAGATCATTATAAACATTGGTGTTGAGGGCTTACAAGTTTATGGGATTTCGCCATCTAGATTATTAGTTAGACGAACTGGTTGTAACGCTATTAGACTCTGATTGAGAACCGGAAGAATCAGCAGTTTGACCTCCTGTATTAGCGTTATTATCTCCTCCACTACTAGTACTACCAGATGAAGACTGCTCAGCTGCAGGAGCTTGGGAATTAGATATGCTTCCATTTGTTTCTGGATAGCTTTGAATATAGCTACTATCTTCTGAACGGCTGGCTTCTATTCCGGCTTCTCTAGTAGTCGTTTCTGTTTGGGTAGTTTTTTCTTCTTCTTTTTTGGTCAAGACTTCAACTTGTTTTTGGAATTTAGAGATTAGTTCTTGAATTGGTTTTATCTTTTCTTCAAGAGCAACTTGGTCGCTGGCAGAATTAATGTTTTTAATGATGTCTATTATTTTTTGTAAGGAAGTGATGGCTGTCTCAAGTGTTTGTTTATCTTGAAACTGGCTGTCAGAATCCTTTATATCTAATTTCAAAGCTTTTTCACTATAATGATTTGTGACTTTATCGGCAGTAGAAGCGAGAAAGTCTGCTAATGTCTTTTTGCCTTCATCAGTAGTTGGTTTTAATTCTTGAATTTTTTTCCAATCTTCTATAATGGTTTCAGAATCAATATTGAAGTCTTTAATGGCGTTTTTTACTTGTTCGACATCTTGTTGATTTTTTTGTTGTTTGATGAGAGCAACATTCCCTCTCTCTGCTTGGATTTTTTCTTGATGGAGGACTAAGCCTGTCAAAAGTCCAATACCTGCAATAAGTGTAATAATAAAAATAGTATTTTTTGATTTTAGAATATCTTTGTAGTTTTTCACATTAGTTCTACGCACATGGATGATGGTGTATATATGGAATCATGTACGCATTCCTCCTTATTAAAGTATATCATTTTTAGTTGATTTTAAAAATAAGTTTTTAAAGAGAATAGAGATTTAGGAATGAATTAATTTCTTTTGTATCCTATCTTCATGTATTTATAAAAGAGGTGGCTAGGTTTGTCAGCATCTTCCTTGTCTTCTCTAACTAAGCATGTTATAATGAAAACTGCTCAAACGACCTTCAATCGTGATAGCAAACACGACCTTCAATCGTGAATAAACGAATAGATGGGAGAACTACCATGAGTGATAACTCTAAAACACGTGTTGTCGTGGGGATGAGTGGTGGTGTTGATTCGTCGGTGACGGCTCTCTTGCTCAAGGAGCAGGGCTACGATGTGATCGGTATCTTCATGAAGAACTGGGACGACACAGATGAAAACGGCGTCTGTACGGCGACCGAAGATTACAAGGATGTGGCTGCGGTAGCAGATCAACTTGGCATCCCTTACTACTCTGTCAACTTTGAAAAAGAGTACTGGGACCGCGTTTTTGAGTATTTCCTAGCGGAATACCGTGCAGGACGCACGCCAAATCCAGACGTTATGTGTAACAAGGAAATCAAGTTTAAGGCCTTTTTGGACTATGCCCTGACCTTGGGAGCAGACTATGTAGCAACTGGGCACTATGCCCGAGTGGCGCGTGATGAGGATGGCATCGTTCACATGCTTCGTGGCGTGGACAATGGCAAGGATCAGACCTATTTCCTCAGTCAACTTTCACAAGAACAATTACAAAAGACTATGTTCCCATTGGGACATTTGGAAAAGCCTGAAGTTCGCAGACTAGCAGAAGAAGCAGGCCTTGCAACTGCTAAGAAGAAAGATTCAACAGGGATTTGCTTTATTGGAGAAAAGAACTTTAAAGAATTTCTCAGCAACTACTTACCAGCTCAGCCTGGTCGAATGATGACTGTGGATGGTCGCGATATGGGTGAGCATGCTGGTCTGATGTACTATACAATTGGTCAGCGTGGCGGGCTCGGTATCGGTGGGCAACACGGTGGGGACAATGCCCCTTGGTTTGTTGTTGGAAAAGACCTGAGCAAAAATATCCTCTATGTAGGTCAAGGCTTCTACCATGACTCGCTTATGTCAACTAGCTTAGAAGCCAGTCAGGTCCACTTTACTCGTGATATGCCAGAGGAATTTACGCTCGAATGCACGGCTAAATTCCGCTATCGTCAGCCTGACTCTAAAGTGACTGTACATGTCAAAGGGGATAAGGCAGAGGTCATCTTTGCGGAGCCACAGCGCGCCATTACACCAGGACAGGCAGTTGTCTTTTACGACGGTGAAGAATGTCTCGGTGGTGGTATGATTGATAATGCTTACCGTGATGGCAAAGTTTGTCAGTACATATAGATTGACAAATGTTCTCAATTTGCTACAATAATAAAAGCAATAGAAATGATGGTCAAAGCTCATGGATGTTGCAGGCTTTTTTGTCCTGCACTTCTTACGAGTTTTGACTGTTTTTGTGTCGTTTAAGGGAAGGGGCAACATGATTCAACAAGACTTTCGGACAAAAGTGGGGAACACGGTTTTTGGCGTTCGGGCGACAGCCTTGATTCTTCAAAATCGCAAACTTCTAGTCACCCAAGACAAGGGCAAGTATTATACTATTGGCGGTGCGATCCAAGTAAATGAAAGCACGGAAGACGCGGTAGTGCGCGAAGTGGGTGAAGAACTGGGTGTCAAAGCTCAAGCTGGGCCACTAGCTTTTGTAGTTGAAAATCATTTTGAACAGGACGGTGTTTCCTATCACAATATCGAGTTTCATTATCTGGTAGACTTACTTGAGGATGCCCCATTGACCATGCAGGAAGATGAGAAAAGGCAACCTTGTGAGTGGATTGACTTGGACAAGCTTGAGGATTTCCAGCTAGTTCCAGCCTTTTTAAAAACAGCCCTGGCAGATTGGGACGGCCAACTAAGACACATTCATCTTGAAGAATAGGAGAGAAAATGATGGTTAAGCTTATTGCCCATGTGCTTGTTCATAGTGGTGGTGATTTTTTGCTTATTCAGCGTTCGGAAATTAAAAGAGGACAACCCAACGTTTATCCAACTTACTGGGATATTCCTGGTGGCGGGGTTGAAAAGGGTGAACTTCCGCGAGATGGAGCTCTTAGAGAATGTGTTGAAGAAGTGGGAATTAGGCTAGATAGAGGTTCGCTCAAACTTCTTCACGAAGATAGTCAACTGGATACCTCTAAGGATACTGTCTTTACTCGCTTAGTTTATAAAGCAGAGTGGGTTGGGGAGAAGCCAATTATCAGATTAGATTCTGAAGAGCATACACACTTTAAATGGGTTACTATGGATCAAGCTCTAGAGGAGGAGAAGATAGTTCCTTATTTACGAGAAATTTTTGAAAGGTTAAGAGATGACTTATAATTTTACGGAAGAATACGATATTATTGTAATCGGTGCGGGACATGCGGGGGTTGAAGCTTCCCTAGCTGCGAGCCGTATGGGTTGCAAGGTCTTGCTTGCGACTATCAACATTGAAATGCTGGCTTTCATGCCATGTAATCCGTCTATTGGTGGTTCTGCCAAGGGAATTGTCGTGCGTGAAGTGGATGCCCTTGGTGGCGAAATGGCTAAGACCATTGACAAGAGTTACATCCAGATGAAGATGCTCAACACTGGGAAGGGACCAGCTGTCCGTGCCCTTCGTGCGCAGGCTGATAAGGAACTTTACTCTAAGGAAATGCGCAAGACGGTTGAAAATCAAGAAAATCTAACCCTTCGTCAAACCATGATTGATGAGATTTTGGTGGAAGATGGCAAGGTTGTCGGTGTTCGTACAGCTACCCATCAAGAGTATGCCGCCAAGGCTGTTATCGTGACCACAGGGACAGCCCTTCGTGGGGAAATTATCATCGGAGATCTCAAGTATTCATCAGGTCCAAACCACAGTCTGGCTTCTATTAACCTAGCTGATAATCTCAAGGAACTTGGACTTGAAATCGGTCGTTTCAAGACAGGAACTCCTCCACGCGTCAAGGCTTCCTCTATCAACTATGATGTGACAGAGATTCAGCCAGGGGACGAGGCACCAAATCACTTCTCTTACACTTCACGTGACGAAGATTATGTCAAGGACCAAGTTCCATGCTGGTTAACCTACACCAATGGTACCAGTCATGAGATTATCCAAAACAACCTCCATCGTGCGCCTATGTTTACAGGTGTGGTTAAGGGAGTGGGACCTCGTTACTGTCCGTCGATTGAGGACAAGATTGTGCGTTTTGCGGACAAGGAACGCCACCAGCTTTTCCTTGAGCCAGAAGGACGAAACACAGAAGAAGTTTATGTCCAAGGACTTTCAACCAGTCTTCCTGAGGATGTCCAACGTGACTTGGTTCATTCCATCAAAGGTTTGGAAAATGCAGAGATGATGCGAACTGGTTATGCTATCGAGTACGACATGGTCTTGCCTCATCAATTGCGTGCGACTCTGGAAACCAAGAAAATCTCAGGACTTTTCACTGCTGGCCAGACAAATGGAACGTCTGGATATGAAGAAGCTGCTGGCCAAGGGATTATCGCGGGTATCAACGCAGCGCTGAAAATCCAAGGTAAGCCTGAGTTAATTCTAAAACGAAGCGACGGTTATATCGGAGTGATGATTGATGACTTGGTAACTAAGGGGACCATTGAACCTTACCGTCTCTTGACCAGTCGTGCAGAATACCGACTCATCCTCCGTCATGACAATGCCGATATGCGTTTGACTGAGATGGGGCGCGAGATTGGGCTTGTTGACGATGAACGTTGGGCTCGTTTTGAAATCAAGAAAAATCAATTTGAAAATGAAATGAAGCGTTTAGACAGCATCAAACTCAAGCCAGTCAAGGAAACAAATGCTAAGGTTGAAGCAATGGGCTTCAAACCCTTGACAGATGCGGTGACAGCTAAGGAATTTCTTCGTCGCCCAGAAGTCTCTTACCAAGATGTGGTGGCCTTTATCGGACCTGCTGCTGAAGAGTTAGATGACAAGATTATCGAATTGATTGAAACAGAAATCAAGTACGAAGGCTATATCTCAAAAGCTATGGATCAGGTTGCCAAGATGAAACGCATGGAAGAAAAACGGATTCCAGCGAATATTGACTGGGATGATATTGACTCTATCGCGACAGAAGCTCGCCAGAAGTTTAAGCTCATCAATCCAGAAACCATCGGCCAAGCTAGCCGTATTTCAGGTGTAAACCCAGCAGATATTTCAATTCTAATGGTGTATTTAGAAGGTAAAAATCGAAGCATTTCTAAAAACTTAGAAAAGAAAGCTGACTAAAAATAAAAAGCTGAATTCTCTATTGAGGGATTCAGCTTTTTTAGTTTTTTCTTCATTTTTCGAATTAAGAGAAAAGGAGAAATGACTATGCTGACAGTAGAAGAAAAAAATTTTTTAGACCGCTATAAAAGAGTTTCATATCATCGTTTTTATGAGATTGAACGCTTTGTTACCTTGTCTGAAAAGTTGAGCGAACGTCCGCCAAAGGCTGACAAGAACTAGACTTTTTGATATACTAGAACAAATTAAAATATAGGAGAGAGCGAATGAACGTATATGGCAGATTAGAAGACGAACCAACTCCAACTTGGATGGGAAGTCAGGATGCTCCAGTAGAAAATGAGGAGCAACTCGAGGTTGAAACTCGTCAGCCTGCCCGCTTACCATTTTTGAATATCCTCTTTTTGAGTACTCTAGTGGTCCTTGTGTCCGTAATTTTACCCTTCTTTTTAGGGTTAATAAGTCCGGAGCAGTCTCAGGATTTTTATATTGGATGGGCTATGCATCAGAGCGGAGATGTCTACACAGATTATTTTGGAACTAGTGGTCTCCTCTATTACTTTTTACAGTATTTAACCAAGGGCAGTATTTTGTTTGCTGTTTTTAATTGGTTGGCCTTAGTAGGCACGGGATTCTTTCTTTTCCGTTCGGCTTACAATCTGACGGAACAAAACAAGCAATCGCAACAAGTGTTGACGGTCTTTTATGTCCTGGCTAGTGCTCTTAGTTTTGGTGGGGGCTATGCAACTATTCTAGCCCTCCCATTCTTGTTCTATGCCTTGAGTTTAGTAACAGCTTATTTGTCAGAACCAAGTCATGACAAAGGATTTATCCGGATTGGAGCTAGCTTGGCTCTAGCATTTTTCTTTGCGCCCTTGGTCACGGCTTTGTATGGGTTCGTCTTGTTTTTTGCTCTAACAGCTTTTAATGTTGGTCGCAATAACTTGAATCATGGTCTCTATCAATTTTTTGCAGCGGGCCTTGGTTTTTCAATCTTCTTTTATCCAATTGGATACTACACGGCTTATAAAGGCAGTTTCGGAAATGCCATTAGTCAAATCCTTTATCCATTAGATAGTTTAAACTTTACGTCTAACTCGGGATTACTCGACAATATCCTCTTTTATGGATTGTTAGCAATTGCTCTTGGAGCATTGACGCTAGCATTTACAGGTCTCTTCCAATCTAAACCATTGAAACAGTCAGTCTTATCAATCTCTGCTTCAATAGCTGTCATTTTGGTACTAATTTTAGAGATTTTTTCTACAGATCTTATCAATGGTGGTCGTATGGTTGAGTTCCTTCCTTTCTTATCGCTTCTTTTGCTGACACGAATTCCAACAGAGAAAGCGGAAGGAGCGAATCGTCGTAGAAGATCTAGAGAAGAAACTTCGGTATGGGGAGCTTTTGTAAAAGGAAATGTCTATCTACCAATTTTAGCTATTGCTTACCTATTCTTAGCACCTGTAGTATCACGATATTTACTTCATGCAGAACTATATCGAGAACGTACAGCCATCGAAACTAAAGTCAAAGGGGAAACTCAAGCTGCAGATCGTATCTATGTTTGGGATAATCTGACAAGTAGTTATAAGGCTAGTGAACGTTTAGCTGCGAGTCAGTTGCTTTCGCCTAGGTTGCATACAGGACTTGGTGAAAATCGTACCAGACTTATTAATGATCTGAGAGATAATCAACCAAAGATGATTGTAGTGAATACAAAAACAAGTCTATGGACAGAAGTTGAGCAACTTTTAGCTGAAAATTATCAAGCGGTTCAAAGTGACTTCAAAGACTTTAAACTCTATAAATTAAAATAAAAACTATCAATATCTTGTGTAATTTTAAAAAATTTTTATTTTTTGGCACAAGATATTGATTTTTATTTTTTTAGTGATATAATACTTTTTAGAATCAATATTATATTTAAGAAAAGGGTATGGATATGATTGTATTGGAAGAGAAGGCTGTCCCTGATCCGACTTTATTCGTCGAAAAACGTGACGGCAGACGTGTAATTTTTGATGTAGACAAGATTGACAAAGCGCTTCATAAGGCTGCTGAAAAGGTTATGGATGTAACCCCTTTGGTTGAAAAACGACTTAGTACCCTAGTTGAACGTATCGTCGAAGAGATTCATAGCCGTTTCCCACAAGGTGTAAAAATCTATGAAATCCAAAATATCGTAGAACACGAATTGTTGGAAGCTAAAGAATACGCCTTGGCCGAGGAATATATCACCTATCGGACTCAAAGGGATTTTGAGCGCTCAAAAGCGACAGACATCAACTTTAGTATTCATAAACTGCTCAATAAAGATCAAGCGGTTGTCAATGAAAATGCCAATAAGGATAGTGATGTTTTTAATACCCAGCGTGATTTGACGGCAGGGATTGTTGGGAAATCCATCGGACTTCAAATGCTTCCTAAACATGTGGCTAATGCCCATCAAAAAGGGGATATCCACTATCATGATTTGGACTACAGTCCCTATACCCCTATGACCAACTGCTGTTTGATTGATTTCAAGGGCATGCTGGAAAATGGTTTTAAGATTGGAAATGCTGAGGTAGAGAGTCCCAAGTCTATCCAAACTGCGACAGCACAGATTTCACAAATCATCGCAAACGTTGCTTCTAGCCAGTACGGGGGCTGTTCAGCAGACCGTATTGATGAAGTTTTAGCTCCTTATGCAGAGAAAAATTACCAAAAGCACCTCAAGGATGCGGAGGAATGGGTTTTGCCTGACAAGCGCCAAGAATATGCCTGGAAGAAAACCCAAAAAGACATCTACGATGCCATGCAATCACTAGAGTACGAGATTAATACCCTCTTTACATCAAATGGGCAAACGCCATTTACCTCTCTTGGTTTCGGTCTAGGAACCAGTCGTTTTGAACGTGAAATTCAAAAGGCAATCCTGAACATTCGTATCAAGGGGCTTGGTTCAGAACACCGTACAGCCATCTTCCCTAAACTCATCTTTACTCTTAAAAGAGGTCTTAACTTAGAGGAAGGCTCACCTAACTACGACATCAAGCAGTTGGCTCTTGAGTGTGCAACTAAGCGCATGTACCCGGATGTCTTGTCTTATGATAAGATTGTTGAGTTGACTGGTTCTTTCAAGGTTCCGATGGGATGCCGTTCATTCCTTCAAGGATGGAAGGATGAAAATGGAGTTGAAGTCAATTCGGGCCGTATGAACCTAGGTGTGGTAACGGTCAATCTTCCTCGTATTGCTCTTGAATCCGAAGGCGACATGAATAAGTTCTGGGAAATCTTCAACGAGCGCATGAACATCGCGGAAGATGCCTTGGTTTACCGTGTGGAAAGAACCAAGGAAGCCACTCCAGTTAATGCACCAATTCTTTATCAATATGGGGCCTTCGGACGTCGTCTTGGAAAAGAAGAAAGTGTTGACCAACTCTTTAAGAATCGTCGTGCAACTATTTCTCTGGGCTATATTGGCTTGTACGAAGTAGCGACAGTCTTCTTTGGTAATAATTGGGAAAATAATCCAGAAGCCAAAGAGTTCACCCTTGATATTATTCGCGATATGAAACGTCGAGTAGAAGAATGGTCTGACCAATATGGTTACCATTTCTCTATCTATTCAACTCCGTCTGAAAGTTTGACAGACCGTTTCTGTCGCTTGGATACAGAGAAATTCGGCTCTATTCCAGATATTACAGATAAAGAATACTACACAAATTCCTTCCATTATGATGTCCGCAAAAATCCAACACCTTTTGAAAAATTGGACTTTGAGAAAGTCTACCCAGAAGCGGGTGCATCGGGTGGATTCATCCACTACTGTGAGTATCCAGTTCTTCAACAAAATCCAAAGGCCTTGGAAGCTGTTTGGGATTATGCTTATGACCGTGTAGGTTATCTCGGAACCAATACTCCAATTGACCGCTGTTACAAGTGTGATTTTGAAGGAGATTTTGAGCCGACAGAGAGAGGATTTGCTTGTCCTAACTGTGGGAATAATGATCCTAAAACAGTAGATGTTGTTAAACGGACTTGTGGTTATCTTGGGAATCCACAAGCTCGTCCGATGGTTAATGGGCGTCATAAGGAAATTGCTGCACGTGTGAAACACATGAACGGTTCTACTATTAAAACAGCAGGACATGAAGTAAGAAATTAGAAAGAGATAGCATGGGGAAATATCAATTAGATGATAAAGGCAAGGCTTTGGTTCAACGATTTCACGAAAAGCATTCAAAGGGTGGAGTCAATAAAAAAGACCGAGTGGCTAGCCTTAGAGAACAGTTTTTAAACAAAAACAAGAAAAAGTGAGAGTTGCCTCTCGCTTTTCTTATAGCGGGGAGGGGAATATGGAGCTACGCAGACCGACATTGGCAGATAAAGAAACAATTTTAGAGATGATGGCAGAGTTTGAAAAGAGCCAATCAGCCCACGATGGCGGATTTTGGGATACTGAGAATTTTGTTTACGAAGAGTGGTTAGAAAGTAATCAGAATCATGAAATGGGGATTAATCTGCCTGAAGGGTGGGTGCCTGCTATTCAATTAGTCGCTTTTGCGAAAGATGGACAAGCCGTAGGGTTCCTTAATCTCCGATTGCGTCTTAGTGACTACTTGTTGGAGCTAGGTGGCCACATTGGCTACTCTATTCGTCCGTCTGAAAGATGCAAGGGCTACGCCAAAGAGTCCCTCCGCCAAGGTCTACAAGTTGCTAAAGAAAAGAATATCAAGCGAGCACTTGTGACTTGTAGCACGGAAAATCCTGCCAGCCGAGCTGTTATCTTAGCTAATGGTGGGGAGTTGGAGGATGTTCGAAACGGAACAGAGCGCTATTGGATAGACTTGGAGTAAAAGCATGACATGGAATACACCAAAACCAGGCGAGTGGAAAAGTGAAGAACTGAGTCAAGGTCGAATCATTGATTACAAGGCTTTTAACTTTGTCGATGGCGAAGGAGTGCGCAATTCCCTTTACGTAGCAGGTTGTATGTTTCACTGTGAGGGCTGTTACAACGTAGCAACCTGGTCCTTTAATACAGGCGTACCTTATACCCCAGAGTTGGAAGAGCAAATCATAGCAGACCTAGCCCAACCCTATGTTCAAGGCTTGACTTTATTAGGAGGAGAACCCTTCCTCAATACGGGTATTCTCTTGCCTCTCGTGAAACGTATACGGAAAGAATTGCCAGAAAAAGATATCTGGTCTTGGACGGGATACACATGGGAAGAGATGATGCTGGAGACACTTGATAAACTAGAACTCTTGTCCATGATTGATATTCTTGTCGATGGGCGATATGATCGGAACAAAAGGAATCTCATGCTCCAGTTTCGAGGTTCGTCCAATCAACGAATTATCGATGTACAAAAATCTCTGCAAAGTGGAAAAGTAGTTATTTGGGACAAGCTTAATGATGGGAAACAAAGCTATGAACAGGTGAGGAGAGAATAAAAAGACAATTGCAGAAACTGTATCTATAATATAGAAGAAAAAATAAAAATTTGCTCTTCATTTATGCTTTTTTGAGATAAGGAGCGATAAGAAAACAGTTTCATTCGAAAAATTAAAAAAATCCTGTCAAATCCCTTGCAATCGCAGGGGCTTTGTGTTATTCTATTATGGTGCTGTAAATTACAGCCTTAGCTTTGAAGCAAGAGGTTGCGACACGCTCGGTTGCATTGCCACGCAACGCGCGTCGGTTTTCTTGTGGAGCTAGCCTATTATCTTAAATAGACGAAAAGGAGAAAAAGATGGCAAACAAAAAAATCCGTATCCGTTTGAAAGCTTACGAACACCGTACGCTTGACACAGCGGCTGCTAAAATCGTAGAATCAGCTACTCGTACAGGTGCAGAAGTTGCAGGTCCAATCCCACTTCCAACTGAGCGTAGCCTCTACACAATCATTCGTGCGACTCACAAATATAAAGACTCTCGCGAACAATTCGAAATGCGTACACACAAACGTTTGATCGATATCATCAACCCAACTCAAAAAACAGTTGACGCTTTGATGAAATTGGATCTTCCAAGTGGTGTAAACGTAGAAATCAAACTTTAATTTAAAGCTTGATACCTTGAGCATAAAAAACGCTCGTTAAAAACTTTTTGAATAAAAAATATAGAAAAGGAACTATTTTCTCATGACAAAAGGAATCTTAGGGAAAAAAGTGGGAATGACTCAAATCTTCACTGAAGCTGGCGAATTGATCCCTGTAACAGTTATCGAAGCAACTCCAAACGTTGTTCTTCAAGTTAAAACTGTTGAAACAGATGGTTACAACGCTATCCAAGTTGGTTTCGATGACAAACGCGAAGTATTGAGCAACAAACCTGCTAAAGGACATGTAGCAAAAGCTAACACGGCTCCTAAGCGCTTCATTCGTGAATTCAAAAACGTTGAAGGCTTGGAAGTTGGTGCTGAAATCACAGTTGAAACTTTCGCAGCTGGAGACATTGTTGATGTAACTGGTACATCTAAAGGTAAAGGTTTCCAAGGTGTTATCAAGCGCCACGGACAATCACGTGGACCTATGGCTCACGGTTCTCGTTACCACCGTCGTCCAGGTTCTATGGGACCTGTTGCACCTAACCGCGTATTCAAAGGTAAAAACCTTGCAGGACGTATGGGTGGCGATCGTGTAACAATTCAAAACCTTGAAGTTGTACAAGTTGTTCCAGAAAAGAACGTTATCCTTATTAAAGGTAACGTACCAGGTGCTAAGAAATCTCTTATCACTATCAAGTCAGCAGTTAAAGCTGGTAAATAATAAGGAAAGGGGAATACAGTCAAAATGGCAAATGTAACATTATTCGACCAAACTGGTAAACAAGCGGGCGAAGTTGTTCTTAGCGATGCAATCTTTGGTATCGAACCAAACCAATCTGTTGTGTTTGATGTGATCATCAGCCAACGTGCTAGCCTTCGTCAAGGAACTCACGCAGTTAAAAACCGCTCAGCTGTTTCAGGTGGCGGACGCAAACCATGGCGTCAAAAAGGAACTGGACGTGCTCGTCAAGGTTCTATCCGCTCTCCACAATGGCGTGGTGGTGGAATCGTCTTCGGACCAACTCCACGTAGCTATGCGTACAAACTTCCTCAAAAAGTTCGTCGCCTTGCACTTAAATCTGTTTACTCAGAAAAAGTTGCTGAAAACAAATTTGTAGCCGTTGATTCTCTTGAATTTACAGCTCCAAAAACTGCTGAATTTGCAAAAGTTCTTGCAGCTTTGAGCATCGATTCTAAAGTCCTTGTTATTCTTGAAGAAGGAAACGAATTCGCAGCTCTCTCAGCTCGTAACCTTCCAAATGTGAAAGTTGCGACTGCTACAACTGCAAGTGTTCTTGACATCGCAAATAGTGACAAACTTCTTGTTACTCAAGCAGCTATCTCTAAAATCGAGGAGGTTCTTGCATAATGAATTTGTATGATGTTATCAAAAAACCTGTTATCACTGAAAGCTCAATGGCTCAACTTGAAGCAGGCAAATATGTATTTGAAGTTGACACTCGTGCACACAAACTTTTGATCAAGCAAGCTGTTGAAGCTGCTTTCGAAGGTGTTAAAGTTGCAAATGTTAACACAATCAACGTAAAACCTAAAGCTAAACGTGTTGGACGTTACACTGGTTTTACTAACAAAACTAAAAAAGCTATCATCACTCTTACAGCTGATTCAAAAGCAATCGAGTTGTTTGCAGCTGAAGCTGAATAATCTAAGGAGGAAATATCGTGGGAATTCGTGTTTATAAACCAACAACAAACGGTCGCCGTAATATGACTTCTTTGGATTTCGCTGAAATCACAACAAGCACTCCTGAAAAATCATTGCTTGTTGCATTGAAGAGCAAGGCTGGTCGTAACAACAACGGTCGTATCACAGTTCGTCACCAAGGTGGAGGACACAAACGTTTCTACCGTTTGGTTGACTTTAAACGTAACAAAGACAACGTTGAAGCAGTTGTTAAAACTATCGAGTACGATCCAAACCGTTCTGCAAACATCGCTCTTGTACACTACACTGACGGTGTGAAAGCGTACATCATCGCTCCAAAAGGTCTTGAAGTTGGTCAACGTATCGTTTCAGGTCCAGAAGCAGATATCAAAGTCGGAAACGCTCTTCCACTTGCTAACATCCCAGTTGGTACTTTGATCCACAACATCGAATTGAAACCAGGTCGTGGTGGAGAATTGGTACGTGCTGCTGGAGCTTCTGCTCAAGTATTGGGTCAAGAAGGTAAATACGTTCTTGTTCGTCTTCAATCAGGTGAAGTTCGTATGATTCTTGGAACTTGTCGTGCAACAGTTGGTGTTGTCGGAAACGAACAACATGGACTTGTAAACCTTGGTAAAGCAGGACGTAGCCGTTGGAAAGGTATCCGCCCAACAGTTCGTGGTTCTGTAATGAACCCTAACGATCACCCACACGGTGGTGGTGAAGGTAAAGCACCAGTTGGTCGTAAAGCACCATCAACTCCATGGGGCAAACCTGCTCTTGGTCTTAAAACTCGTAACAAGAAAGCGAAATCTGACAAACTTATCGTTCGTCGTCGCAACGAGAAATAATTTAAAACTAGTCGCTTAAGCGCTAGATAATCCGCCAGCTCGGTAGTGCTCGTTGAGAGCGCAAGCCGCTGTGGTACTATATTTAAAGGAGAAAATATAAAAATGGGACGCAGTCTTAAAAAAGGACCTTTCGTCGATGAGCATTTGATGAAAAAAGTTGAAGCTCAAGCTAACGACGAAAAGAAAAAAGTTATCAAAACTTGGTCACGTCGTTCAACGATCTTCCCAAGTTTCATTGGTTACACTATCGCAGTTTATGATGGACGTAAACACGTACCTGTTTACATCCAAGAAGACATGGTAGGTCACAAGCTTGGTGAATTTGCACCAACTCGTACTTACAAAGGTCACGCCGCAGACGACAAGAAGACACGTAGAAAATAAGGAGAACATAAATGGCAGAAATTACTTCAGCTAAAGCAATGGCTCGCACAGTACGTGTTTCACCTCGTAAATCACGTCTTGTTCTTGACAACATCCGTGGTAAAAGCGTAGCCGATGCAATCGCAATTTTGACATTCACTCCAAACAAAGCTGCTGAAATCATCTTGAAAGTTTTGAACTCAGCTGTAGCTAACGCTGAAAACAACTTTGGTTTGGATAAAGCTAACTTGGTAGTATCTGAAGCATTCGCAAACGAAGGACCAACTATGAAACGTTTCCGTCCACGTGCGAAAGGTTCAGCTTCACCAATCAACAAACGTACAGCTCATATCACTGTAGCTGTTGCAGAAAAATAAGGAGGTAAAATCGTGGGTCAAAAAGTACATCCAATTGGTATGCGTGTCGGCATCATCCGTGATTGGGATGCCAAATGGTATGCTGAAAAAGAATACGCGGATTACCTTCATGAAGATCTTGCAATCCGTAAATTCGTTCAAAAAGAACTTGCTGACGCAGCAGTTTCAACTATTGAAATCGAACGCGCAGTAAACAAAGTTAACGTTTCACTTCACACTGCTAAACCAGGTATGGTTATCGGTAAAGGTGGTGCTAACGTTGATGCACTCCGTGCAAAACTTAACAAATTGACTGGAAAACAAGTACACATCAACATCATCGAAATCAAACAACCTGATTTGGATGCTCACCTTGTTGGTGAAGGAATTGCTCGTCAATTGGAGCAACGTGTTGCTTTCCGTCGTGCACAAAAACAAGCAATCCAACGTGCAATGCGTGCTGGAGCTAAAGGAATTAAAACTCAAGTATCAGGTCGTTTGAACGGTGCAGATATCGCCCGTGCTGAAGGATACTCTGAAGGAACAGTTCCGCTTCACACACTTCGCGCAGATATCGATTACGCTTGGGAAGAAGCAGATACTACATACGGTAAACTTGGTGTTAAAGTATGGATCTACCGTGGTGAAGTTCTTCCAGCTCGTAAAAACACTAAAGGAGGTAAATAACCAATGTTAGTACCTAAACGTGTTAAACACCGTCGTGAATTCCGTGGTAAAATGCGCGGTGAAGCTAAAGGTGGGAAAGAAGTAGCATTCGGTGAATACGGTCTTCAAGCTACAACTAGCCACTGGATCACTAACCGCCAAATCGAAGCTGCTCGTATCGCCATGACTCGTTACATGAAACGTGGTGGTAAAGTTTGGATTAAAATCTTCCCACACAAATCTTACACAGCTAAAGCTATCGGGGTTCGTATGGGATCTGGTAAAGGGGCACCTGAAGGTTGGGTAGCACCAGTTAAACGTGGTAAAGTAATGTTTGAAGTTGCTGGTGTATCTGAAGAAGTTGCTCGCGAAGCGCTTCGACTTGCAAGCCACAAATTGCCAGTTAAATGTAAATTCGTAAAACGTGAAGCAGAATAAGGAGAAGGCATGAAACTTAATGAAGTAAAAGAATTTGTTAAAGAACTTCGTGGTCTTTCTCAAGAAGAACTCGCGAAGCGCGAAAACGAATTGAAAAAAGAATTGTTTGAACTTCGTTTCCAAGCTGCTACTGGTCAATTAGAACAAACAGCTCGCTTGAAAGAAGTAAAAAAACAAATCGCTCGTATCAAAACAGTTCAATCTGAAGCGAAATAATAGACTAGGGAAGGAGAAATTTCAATGGAACGCAATAATCGTAAAGTTCTTGTTGGACGTGTTGTATCTGACAAAATGGACAAGACAATCACAGTTGTAGTTGAAACAAAACGTAACCACCCAGTCTATGGTAAACGTATTAACTACTCTAAAAAATACAAAGCACATGATGAAAACAATGTTGCCAAAGAAGGCGATATCGTACGTATCATGGAAACTCGCCCGCTTTCAGCTACAAAACGTTTCCGTCTTGTAGAAGTTGTTGAAGAAGCGGTAATCATCTAATCAAACCTGAAAGGAGAAAACTGAAATGATTCAAACAGAAACTCGTTTGAAAGTCGCAGACAACAGCGGTGCTCGCGAAATCTTGACTATCAAAGTTCTTGGTGGTTCAGGACGTAAATTTGCAAACATCGGTGATGTTATTGTGGCATCTGTAAAACAAGCTACTCCTGGTGGTGCGGTTAAAAAAGGTGACGTTGTAAAAGCAGTTATCGTTCGTACTAAATCAGGTGCTCGTCGTGCTGATGGTTCATACATCAAATTTGACGAAAACGCAGCAGTTATCATCCGTGACGATAAAACTCCTCGCGGAACACGTATCTTTGGCCCAGTTGCACGTGAATTGCGTGAAGGTGGCTTCATGAAGATCGTGTCACTTGCTCCAGAAGTACTTTAATCAATAAACACAAACACAGTCCCCTGGGCTAGCCAGGGTGCCCATCGGGCGTAAGAATAAAAGGAGAAAAAAATGTTTGTAAAAAAAGGCGACAAAGTTCGCGTAATCGCTGGTAAAGATAAGGGAACAGAAGCTGTTGTCCTTACTGCCCTTCCAAAAGTAAACAAAGTTATCGTTGAAGGTGTTAACATCGTTAAGAAACACCAACGTCCAACTAACGAACTTCCTCAAGGTGGTATCATCGAGAAGGAAGCAGCTATCCACGTATCAAACGTTCAAGTTTTGGACAAAAATGGTGTAGCTGGTCGTGTTGGTTACAAATTTGTAGACGGTAAAAAAGTTCGCTACAACAAAAAATCAGGCGAAGTGCTTGATTAATCACGAAGGAAAGGAGAAGTATAATGGCAAATCGTTTAAAAGAAAAATATCTTAATGAAGTAGTTCCTGCTTTGACAGAACAATTTAACTACTCATCAGTGATGGCTGTTCCTAAAGTGGATAAGATCGTTTTGAACATGGGTGTTGGTGAAGCAGTATCAAACGCTAAAAGCCTTGAAAAAGCTGCTGAAGAATTGGCGCTTATCTCAGGTCAAAAACCACTTATCACTAAAGCTAAAAAATCTATCGCCGGCTTCCGTCTTCGTGAAGGTGTTGCGATCGGTGCAAAAGTTACCCTTCGTGGTGAACGTATGTACGAATTCTTGGATAAATTGGTTTCAGTATCACTTCCACGTGTACGTGACTTCCACGGTGTTCCAACAAAATCATTTGACGGACGCGGAAACTACACACTTGGTGTGAAAGAGCAATTGATTTTCCCAGAAATCAACTTTGATGACGTTGACAAAACTCGCGGTCTTGACATCGTTATCGTAACTACTGCTAACACTGACGAAGAGTCACGTGCATTGCTTACAGGCCTTGGAATGCCTTTTGCAAAATAATATAGGAGGTATAACTAATGGCTAAAAAATCTATGATTGCTAAGAACAAACGCCCAGCGAAGTTCTCTACTCAAGCATACACTCGCTGTGAACGTTGTGGACGTCCACACTCAGTTTACCGCAAGTTTAAACTTTGCCGTGTTTGCTTCCGTGAATTGGCATATAAAGGTCAAATCCCTGGTGTAACAAAAGCATCTTGGTAATTTAAGATATCAAGGGCGTCAAAACTCCAAGTGAAAATAGGAAACTTGGCGAAGAAACTTTAGTTTCTAGAAAAGTTTATCTTTTTCACACAGAGTTTAGCCCGGGTTCATTTGGGCTAGCCAATTTGAACACGAGCTACAGCCTTGGCAAAAAAGATCAATTTACTTTGGAACATAGTTCCTGCATTAAATTGCCTATTTTTGCTCTTGCTGTAACGCTCTCTGTATCATGTATTAACTAGCAAGTGCAACTTGCAAACTACTAGTAAGAGGAGAAAAATAAAATGGTTATGACTGACCCAATCGCAGACTTCCTAACTCGTATTCGTAACGCTAACCAAGCAAAACACGAAGTACTTGAAGTACCTGCATCAAACATCAAAAAAGGGATTGCTGAAATCCTTAAACGCGAAGGTTTTGTTAAGAACGTAGAAATCATCGAAGATGACAAACAAGGCATCATCCGTGTATTCCTTAAATACGGAGCAAACGGTGAACGAGTTATCACTAACTTGAAACGCGTTTCTAAACCAGGACTTCGTGTCTACAAAAAACGTGAAGATCTTCCAAAAGTTCTTAACGGACTTGGAATTGCTATCCTTTCAACTTCTGAAGGTTTGCTTACTGATAAAGAAGCTCGCCAAAAGAATGTTGGTGGTGAGGTTATCGCTTACGTTTGGTAATATTTAGCTCCCAATTTCTTTATGACTCTTCGTTATCGTCTCTAGCCTAACCAAAAGTTATGCCTGCGAGACGATGCCTAGATTCACTTTGAAATTGAAATCTAAATATTCCTTTAAATCGAGAAATCGATTTAACCCCGTGAAAACTGGCCTTTATGGCCTGACAATTTAACAGGAGAATAAAAACATGTCACGTATTGGTAATAAAGTTATCGTGTTGCCTGCTGGTGTTGAACTCACTAACAATGACAACGTTGTAACTGTAAAAGGACCTAAAGGAGAACTTACTCGTGAGTTCTCAAAAGATATTGAAATCCGTGTGGAAGGTACTGAAGTAACTCTTCACCGTCCAAACGATTCAAAAGAAATGAAAACTATCCACGGAACTACTCGTGCACTTTTGAACAACATGGTTATTGGTGTTTCAGAAGGATTCAAGAAAGAACTTGAAATGCGTGGGGTTGGTTACCGTGCACAACTTCAAGGAAACAAACTTGTTTTGGCTGTTGGTAAATCACATCCAGACGAAGTTGAAGCTCCAGAAGGAATTACTTTTGAACTTCCAAACCCAACGACTATCGTTATCAGCGGAATTTCAAAAGAAAAAGTTGGTCAAACAGCTGCTTACGTACGTAGCCTTCGTTCACCAGAACCATACAAAGGTAAAGGTATCCGTTACGTTGGCGAATATGTTCGTCTTAAAGAAGGTAAAACTGGTAAATAATGTTGAGTGGTTGATTTTCAACCATCAACCTCATTACCAACTTTGTGCATAGCACACGATTTAAAATTAAAGAGGTGAAAACTGTGATTTCTAAACCAGATAAAAACAAACTCCGCCAAAAACGCCACCGTCGCGTTCGCGGAAAACTCTCTGGAACTGCTGATCGCCCACGTTTGAACGTATTCCGTTCTAATACAGGCATCTACGCTCAAGTGATTGATGACGTAGCGGGTGTAACGCTCGCAAGTGCTTCAACTCTTGACAAAGAAGTTTCAAAAGGAACTAAAACTGAACAAGCCGTTGCTGTCGGTAAACTCGTTGCAGAACGTGCAAGTGCTAAAGGTATTTCAGAAGTGGTGTTCGACCGCGGTGGATATCTATATCACGGACGTGTGAAAGCTTTGGCTGATGCAGCTCGTGAAAACGGATTGAAATTCTAATAGGAGGACACTAGAAAATGGCATTTAAAGACAATGCAGTAGAACTTGAAGAACGCGTAGTTGCTGTTAACCGTGTTACAAAAGTTGTTAAAGGTGGACGTCGTCTTCGTTTCGCAGCTCTTGTAGTTGTTGGTGACCGCAATGGTCGTGTAGGATTTGGTACTGGTAAAGCTCAAGAAGTTCCAGAAGCAATCCGCAAAGCAGTAGAAGATGCTAAGAAAAACTTGATCGAAGTTCCTATGGTTGGAACAACAATCCCACATGAAGTTCTTTCAGAATTCGGTGGAGCTAAAGTATTGTTGAAACCAGCTGTAGAAGGTTCTGGAGTTGCCGCAGGTGGTGCAGTTCGTGCCGTTGTGGAATTGGCAGGTGTGGCAGATATTACATCTAAATCACTTGGCTCTAACACTCCAATCAACATTGTTCGTGCAACTGTTGAAGGTTTGAAACAATTGAAACGCGCTGAAGAAGTTGCTGCCCTTCGTGGTATTTCAGTTTCTGATTTGGCATAAGAAAGGGGATAAAATGGCTCAAATTAAAATTACTTTGACTAAGTCTCCAATCGGACGCATTCCATCACAACGTAAAACTGTTGTAGCACTTGGACTTGGCAAATTGAACAGCTCTGTTATTAAAGAAGATAACGCTGCTATCCGTGGTATGATCACTGCAGTATCTCACTTGGTAACAGTTGAAGAAGTAAACTAATAAAATTTTAGGGGATGTGCATAAGACCATCCCCTAAAACTAGATATAGTCATCTTAGATGACTTAGTATAGGCGAGTTGATAAGGGAGACAACCTTTTCTCTCTTATCGGCGCTAGCATTTTACAAAAGAGGAGAAAATATATAATGAAACTTCATGAATTGAAACCTGCAGAAGGTTCTCGTAAAACTCGTAACCGTGTTGGTCGTGGTACTTCATCAGGTAACGGTAAAACATCTGGTCGTGGTCAAAAAGGTCAAAAAGCTCGTAGCGGTGGCGGAGTACGCCTTGGTTTTGAAGGTGGACAAACTCCATTGTTCCGTCGTCTTCCAAAACGTGGATTTACTAACATCAACGCTAAAGAGTATGCGATTGTTAACCTTGACCAATTGAACGCCTTTGATGATGGTGCTGAAGTAACTCCAGTGGTACTTGTAGAATCAGGAATTGTTAAATCTGAAAAATCAGGTATCAAGATTCTTGGTAACGGTGAGTTGACTAAGAAGTTGACTGTTAAAGCTGCTAAATTCTCTAAATCAGCTGAAGAAGCTATCACTGCTAAAGGTGGTTCAGTTGAAGTCATCTAAGTGAGGTGACCTATGTTTTTTAAATTATTGAGAGAAGCACTCAAAGTTAAGCAAGTTCGATCAAAGATTTTATTTACAATTTTTATCGTATTTGTTTTTCGTATCGGTACTAGTATTACTGTACCGTGGGTAAATGCAAATAGCTTGAACGCTTTGAGTGGACTATCCTTCTTGAATATGTTGAGCTTAGTGTCAGGGAATGCCATGAAAAACTTTTCAGTTTTTGCTCTTGGAGTCAGCCCCTACATTACAGCCTCAATCGTCGTTCAACTCTTGCAAATGGATTTATTACCAAAGTTTGTGGAGTGGGGCAAACAAGGGGAAGTTGGTCGTAGAAAGTTAAACCAAGCGACTCGATACATTGCACTAGTGCTTGCATTTGTTCAATCAGTCGGTATTACTGCTGGTTTTAACGCTCTGTCTGGTGCTAAACTTTTGACTGTACCACTTACACCACAAGTTTTCCTTGTGATTGGAGGAATCTTAACAGCAGGTAGCATGATTGTAACCTGGCTGGGAGAGCAAATCACAGATAAGGGATATGGTAATGGTGTTTCAATGATTATCTTTGCAGGGATTGTTGCTTCAATTCCTGATATGGTTAAGGGCATCTACGTGGACTACTTTGTCAATGTACCAAGTAGTCGATTGACATCGTCTCTCATTTTCGTTGCCATCTTAATCATTGCTGTTTTGTTAATTGTATACTTTACAACTTACGTTGAACAAGCTAAATACAAGATTCCAATTCAGTATACAAAGGTAGCTCAAGGTGCGCCGTCAAGCTCCTATCTTCCATTGAAGATTAACCCTGCTGGGGTTATCCCAGTTATCTTTGCTAGCTCTATTACAGCAGCACCGGCAGCAATTTTACAATTTGTAAGTGCGTCTGGCCTTAATTGGGAATGGGTAAAAACAGCTCAAGAGTTGGTATCTACTTCAACCCCAACAGGTGTTGCTTTGTATGCTCTGTTGATTATTCTCTTTACATTCTTCTATACATTTGTACAGATCAACCCAGAGAAAGCGGCAGAAAATTTACAAAAGAGTGGAGCTTATATCCATGGTGTCCGTCCTGGTAAGGGGACAGAAGAATACATGTCAAAACTTCTTCGTCGTCTCGCAACAGTCGGATCAATCTTCCTAGGTGTGATTTCTATCCTACCTATTGTAGCTAAAGATTTATTTGGTCTTTCAGAAGTTGTCGCTTTTGGGGGAACAAGTTTGCTAATCATTATCTCTACAGGTATCGAAGGAATTAAACAATTGGAAGGTTATCTATTGAAACGTAAGTATGTTGGTTTCTTAGATACAACAGAATAATTGTAATAGAAAATAAAATTCACTATTGCTCAGAGAGTGGAGTGTAAAAATCAAAGACATTGTCAGATTTTTATCTCCTCTCTTCTATTTTGTTTTTAAATAGGAGTTGAAATGAATTTTTGCTTCTATTTAAATACAAAAAAGGAGTTTGAATCATGAATCTTTTGATTATGGGTTTACCTGGTGCAGGTAAAGGGACACAAGCAGCGAAAATTGTTGAACAGTTTCACGTTGCCCACATCTCAACAGGTGACATGTTCCGTGCAGCAATGGCTAACCAAACTGAAATGGGTGTACTAGCTAAGTCATATATTGACAAAGGCGAATTGGTTCCAGATGAAGTAACAAATGGAATTGTTAAAGAACGTCTTTCTCAAGATGATATTAAAGAAACTGGTTTCTTGTTGGATGGCTACCCACGTACAATTGAGCAAGCACATGCCTTAGATAAAACATTGGCTGAACTTGGAATTAAACTTGAAGGTGTTATCAACATCGAAGTAGATCCATCTTGCCTACTTGAACGTTTGAGTGGTCGTATCATTCACCGTGAAACTGGCGAAACTTTCCATAAAGTATTCAACCCACCAGTTGATTACAAAGAGGAAGATTACTACCAACGTGAAGATGATAAACCTGAGACAGTAAAACGCCGTTTGGATGTCAATATTGCTCAAGGTGAACCAATCATCGCCCACTATCGTGCTAAAGGTCTAGTACATGATATCGAAGGGAACCAAGATATCAATGATGTCTTTAAAGATATCGAAAAGGTATTGACAAATTTGAAATAAAAGCGTTTTTCAGGCTTGCAAAATGTCTTGACAAATGTTATACTGAGTTAGTCTGACTTATAATTGTTGTCTCTGTGTCTAGAGGCATCAAATCGAAATTTAGGGAGGTACTTTTGCGTGGCAAAAGACGATGTGATTGAAGTTGAAGGCAAAGTAGTCGATACGATGCCGAATGCAATGTTTACGGTTGAACTTGAAAATGGACATCAGATTTTAGCAACAGTTTCTGGTAAAATTCGTAAAAACTATATTCGTATTTTAGCGGGAGATCGTGTTACTGTTGAAATGAGTCCATATGACTTGACACGTGGACGTATCACTTACCGCTTTAAATAATCGAAAAACTTGGAGGGATAAGAAATGAAAGTAAGACCATCGGTCAAACCAATTTGCGAATACTGTAAAGTAATTCGTCGTAATGGTCGTGTTATGGTAATTTGCCCAGCAAATCCAAAACACAAACAACGTCAAGGATAAGATAGAAAGGAGAAAACATGGCTCGTATTGCTGGAGTTGATATTCCAAATGACAAACGCGTAGTTATCTCATTGACTTATGTCTATGGTATCGGACTTGCAACATCTCAAAAGATTTTGGCAGCTGCTGGAGTTTCAGAAGATATTCGTGTTCGTGACCTTACATCAGATCAAGAAGATGCTATCCGTCGTGAAGTGGATGCAATTAAAGTTGAAGGTGACCTTCGTCGTGAAGTGAACTTGAACATCAAACGTTTGATGGAAATCGGTTCATACCGTGGTATCCGTCACCGTCGTGGACTTCCTGTCCGTGGACAAAACACTAAAAACAACGCTCGCACTCGTAAAGGTAAAGCTGTTGCGATTGCTGGTAAGAAAAAATAATATAGGAGGTAAAAGTCTTGGCTAAACCAACACGTAAACGTCGTGTGAAAAAGAATATCGAATCTGGTATTGCTCATATTCACGCTACATTTAATAACACTATTGTTATGATTACTGATGTGCATGGTAATGCAATCGCTTGGTCATCAGCTGGTGCTCTTGGTTTCAAAGGTTCTCGTAAATCTACACCATTTGCTGCTCAAATGGCTTCAGAAGCTGCTGCTAAATCTGCACAAGAACACGGTCTTAAATCAGTTGAAGTTACTGTAAAAGGTCCAGGTTCTGGTCGTGAGTCAGCTATTCGTGCTCTTGCTGCCGCTGGTCTTGAAGTAACAGCAATTCGTGATGTGACTCCAGTGCCACACAATGGTGCTCGTCCTCCAAAACGTCGCCGTGTATAATCATTACCTTTACACTGCTTTTCGTTTAAGAGGGAGTAACTAAATGATCGAGTTTGAAAAACCAAATATAACAAAAATTGATGAAAATAAAGATTATGGCAAGTTTGTAATCGAACCACTAGAACGTGGATACGGTACAACACTTGGTAACTCTCTTCGTCGTGTACTTCTTGCTTCTCTTCCAGGAGCAGCTGTTACATCTATCGATATCGATGGAGTATTACATGAATTTGATACAATTCCTGGTGTTCGCGAAGACGTGATGCAAATCATTCTGAACATTAAAGGTATTGCAGTTAAATCATATGTAAAAGACGAAAAGACTATTGAACTTGATGTTGAAGGTCCTGCTGAAGTGACAGCCGGAGATATTTTAACTGATAGTGATATTGAAATCGTAAATCCAGATCATTATCTTTTCACAATCGGAGAAGGTGCTTCATTTAAAGCAACTATGACTGTAAACACTGGTCGTGGTTATGTACCTGCAGATGAAAATAAAAAAGATAATGCCCCAGTTGGAACACTTGCTGTAGATTCTATTTATACACCAGTTACAAAAGTTAACTATCAAGTTGAGCCTGCTCGTGTAGGAAGCAATGATGGTTTCGACAAATTAACCCTTGAAATCTTGACAAATGGAACTATTATTCCAGAAGATGCTTTAGGGCTTTCAGCACGTATTTTGACAGAACATCTTGATTTGTTTACAAATCTTACAGAGATTGCTAAATCTGCAGAAGTGATGAAAGAAGCTGATACTGAATCGGACGACCGTATTTTGGAACGTACGATTGAGGAACTTGACTTGTCTGTACGCTCATATAACTGTTTGAAACGTGCTGGTATCAATACTGTGCATGATTTGACAGAAAAATCTGAAGCAGAGATGATGAAAGTAAGAAATCTTGGACGCAAGAGTTTGGAAGAAGTGAAACTCAAACTCATTGATTTGGGTCTTGGATTAAAAGATAAATAAAGGAGGAATACATGGCTTACCGTAAACTAGGACGCACTAGCTCACAACGTAAAGCAATGCTTCGCGATTTGACAACTGACCTTTTGATCAACGAATCAATCGTGACAACTGAAGCTCGTGCTAAAGAAATCCGTAAAACTGTTGAAAAAATGATTACTCTAGGTAAACGTGGTGATTTGCATGCACGTCGTCAAGCTGCTGCTTTCGTACGTAATGAAATCGCATCTGAAAACTATGATGAAGCAACTGATAAGTACACTTCTACTACAGCACTTCAAAAATTGTTCTCAGAAATCGCACCTCGTTACGCAGAACGTAACGGTGGATACACTCGTATCCTTAAAACTGAACCACGTCGTGGTGATGCAGCGCCAATGGCGATCATCGAATTAGTATAAAATCATCAATTTTGTTGAGTGTTATGATGATGGAGCCCTGTGCTCTTAGTCTAGCTCTGGTCTACCGCTAGGACTTTTGTCCTAGCGGGAACACTCATCATAAGATGGTAGGGTAGACGCTTGTTTACGAAATTGTTTTTCTTTTAAGAACAATTTCGTAAGCAGGCGTTTTTTAGTTTTTTTGAAGTAAATGTGCTATACTGAGAAAAAAGAAAAATATAGATATGGTTATTTTTCTATGATTTCAAAGATGGAGGACCAATATGAAAGCTATTATAACTGTTGTTGGAAAAGATAAGGGTGGTATTGTTGCAGGTGTTGCGACTAAGATTGCTGAATTAGGATTAAATATTGATGATATTTCACAAACTGTCTTGGATGAGTTCTTTACCATGATGGCTGTAGTATCCAGTGATGAAAAACATGATTTTACTCAACTAAGAAATGAGTTTGAAACCTTTGGCCAGACCTTGAATGTCAAAATCAATATTCAGAGCGCGGCTATTTTCGATGCTATGTACAATATCTAGGAGGTGCTTATGGATATTAGACAAGTTACCGAAACTATTGCAATGATTGAAGAGCAGAATTTTGATATTCGTACCATTACCATGGGAATTTCTCTTCTTGATTGTATTGATCCAGATATTGATAGGGCTGCAGATAAAATATATGAAAAAGTTACGACTAAGGCGGCGAATTTAGTGGCTGTCGGTGATGAAATTGCTGCTGAGTTAGGTATACCTATTGTCAATAAACGTGTATCAGTAACACCGATTTCTCTAATTGGTGCTACTACAGATGCAAGGGACTATGTACCATTAGCCAAAGCTTTAGATAGAGCAGCAAAAGAAATTGGTGTTGATTTTATTGGTGGCTTTTCTGCTTTAGTTCAAAAAGGCTACCAAAAAGGGGATGAAATACTCATCAACTCGATTCCACGTGCTTTAGCTGAAACTGATAAAGTTTGCTCTTCAGTAAATATTGGTTCAACCAAGTCAGGAATTAACATGACTGCTGTAGCTGATATGGGTCGAATTATCAAGGAGACAGCTGAGCTTTCAGATATGGGGGCTGCAAAACTTGTCGTTTTTGCCAATGCAGTTGAGGACAATCCTTTTATGGCCGGAGCCTTTCATGGTGTTGGTGAAGCTGATGTTATTATAAATGTCGGTGTGTCAGGGCCTGGTGTTGTCAAACGTGCTTTAGAAAAAGTTCGTGGGCAAAGCTTTGATGTAGTTGCTGAAACTGTTAAAAAGACAGCCTTCAAGATTACTCGGATTGGTCAATTAGTTGGCCAGATGGCTAGTGAAAGACTAGGTGTTGATTTTGGGATTGTTGATTTGAGTTTAGCACCTACTCCTGCAGTTGGGGATTCTGTAGCTCGGGTTCTGGAAGAAATGGGACTGGAAACAGTTGGGACTCATGGGACGACTGCCGCTTTAGCTCTTTTAAATGACCAAGTAAAAAAAGGCGGAGTAATGGCTTGCAACCAAGTCGGTGGTCTGTCAGGTGCTTTCATCCCAGTTTCAGAAGATGAGGGTATGATAGCAGCAGTGCAAAATGGTTCCCTAAATCTTGAGAAATTAGAAGCCATGACTGCTATCTGTTCAGTTGGATTGGATATGATTGCTATCCCTGAATATACTCCGGCAGAAACGATTGCGGCTATGATTGCGGATGAGGCAGCAATTGGTGTTATTAATATGAAAACCACCGCTGTCCGTATCATTCCAAAGGGTAAAGAAGGCGATATGATTGAGTTTGGTGGCTTGCTAGGAACTGCCCCAGTTATGAAAGTCAATGGAGCTTCTTCGGCTGATTTCATTGCTCGTGGAGGACAGATTCCAGCTCCAATTCATAGTTTTAAAAATTAATAAAAAAATAAAATGATTTAAGTTCAATTTAAGGATAGGTGTGTATACTCTAATCATTAAATAAAGACCTCCTAACTTTATTTAATAGAAATCCTAAACTTTTTCATAATAATCTCCTACAAAAGTCGCTCGTAAGAGTGGCTTTTGTTTTGTATTCTCTAATAAAACTAGTAAAATTTCATTGATTCTGGTCAAATTTTTTAAGAATGGCTACTTTTTTCGAAGTCAAACCAGCCTAAAACCTTGCCATAATTGGCTTTTTGAAAAATTATGGTATAATAGTAGTAGTTTTATTAGATGGAGTAGAATTTTTGAGAAAAAGCTTTCGTGTAAAAAAAGAGAAAGATTTCGACGCCATATTTAAAAAGGGAGCAAGTGTAGCTAATCGAAAATTTGTTATTTATCGATTAGAAAACAATGAAACACATTTTCGAGTAGGTTTATCAGTCAGTAAAAAATTAGGAAATGCTGTGACAAGAAACCAAATCAAGAGAAGAATCCGGCATGTTCTCATTCAAAATAGTAATCAAATTGTTGATAATGTCGATTTTGTTGTAATTGCTCGAAAAGGCGTTGAACTATTAGAATATGCAGAAATTGAAAAAAACTTACTTCATGTTTTGAGATTAGCAAAGATTTACCAGGAAGGAAATAAGAGTGAAGAAGAAATTACAATTGACTAGTTTGTTAGGTTTGTCCTTGTTGGTAATGACTGCTTGTGCAACTAGTGAAGTGTCTGCAGATTCTGCAGACTTTTGGAGTAAACTTGTTTATTTTTTTGCTGAAACTATTCGATTTTTGTCATTTGATGTCAGCATTGGTTTAGGGATTATTCTGTTCACAGTCTTGATTAGAACAATACTGTTACCAGTCTTTCAAACACAAATGGTGGCTTCCAGAAAAATGCAAGAGGCGCAACCTCTTATCAAAGAATTGCGCGAACGTTATCCAGGCCGCGACATGGAAAGTCGTACTAAGCTAGATCAGGAAACACGTAAATTATTTAAAGAATTAGGCATTAAGCAATCCGCATCCTTCTGGCCGCTTTTGATTCAAATGCCAATTCTATTGGCTCTTTTCCAAGCTTTATCAAACGTAGATTTTTTGAAGACAGGCCACTTCTTATGGTTCAATCTAGGTGGAGCTGATACCACTTTCGTACTACCTATTTTGGCTGCCCTATTTACCTTCCTCAGTAGCTGGCTTTCAAATAAAGCTTTGCCTGAGAAAAATGGTGCAATGACAGGTATGATGTATGGGATGCCTGTTATAATCTTCTTTTTTGCAATATCTGCTCCAAGTGGTGTCGCTCTTTACTGGGCGGTTTCAAATGCTTATCAAGTATTGCAAACTTACCTTTTGAACAACCCCTTCAAAATCATTGCAGAGCGTGAAGCTGATGTGCAAGTTAAGAAGGATTTAGAAGTTAAGAAAAGAAAAGCTCTAAAGAAAGCACAGAAAAAGAAAAAGTAAGGAGAAATCTGATAATGGTATTATTTACAGGTTCAACAGTAGAAGAAGCAATCCAAAAGGGATTGAATGAATTAAATATTCCGAGAATGAAAGCTCATATCAAAGTTGTTTCGAGAGAGAAAAAGGGATTTTTTGGACTTTTTGGTACAAAACCAGCTCAAGTTGATATCGAAGCAATCAGTGAAACAACTGTTGTAAAAGCGAATCAGCAGGCAATCAAGGGAGTTCCAAAAGAAATTAATGATCAAAATGATCCAGTTAAAACAGTCAGTGAAGCAACAGTTGATTTGGGACATGTAGTTGCAGCTATCAAGAAAATTGAAGAAGAAGGCCAAGAAATTTCTGAAGAAGTCAAGGCTGAAATTCTTAAGAATGATAAAGAAGCCAGCACGATTTTAGAAGAAACAGGCCATATTGAAGTTTTAAAAGAATTGCAACCTGAAGAAATTCAAGATGAAGTTGAGCCTGAAAAAGGCAGCGACTTAGAAAATCTTGGTTTGAAAGTCGAGCCAACATACGACACCGAAAAGGTTGTTGAAGAAGTAACCAATTATGTTCAAGCAATCATCGATGATATGGATGTTGAGGGAACTATTTCTAGCACTTCTAACCGTCGCTCTATCAACATGCAAATTGATACAAATGAGCCAGGCCGTATCATTGGTTACCATGGTAAGGTTTTGAAATCCCTTCAACTTTTGGCACAAAATTACCTCTACAATCGTTATTCAAAAACTTTCTACATTACTATCAACGTGAATGATTATGTTGAACATCGTGCAGAAGTGTTACAAAGTTATGCTCAAAAATTAGCTACACGTGTCTTAGAAGAAGGCCGTAGTCAGATGACAGATCCAATGTCAAGCAGCGAGCGTAAAATTATCCATCGTATCATCTCACGAATGGAAGGTGTTACTAGCTACTCTGAAGGTGACGAACCAAATCGTTACGTTGTAGTTGACACAGAATAAAAAATGAAAAATCAGGGAAAGCCTGATTTTTTTCTAACTGAAGAAGGAGTAAAATGAAAGAAATCAAGGACTATCTTGCTTATCAAGGGGAACAGTACCGGAATCCTGAAAAAGCAGGAACTGAAAAGGATAAAATGCTAGACCTGCGTCAAAAAGGGCAGGAAGCGCGAAAGGCATTTACTCACCTAGCGGAATGTTTTCAAGCTAGGCATTCCGATTGGAATTTACACCCAACCAGTCAATGGATGAATCAAGCGCAGAGATTACGACCACATTTCTGGGTTTATTTACAGAGAGAGGGGCATGTAACAGAGCCCATGATGGCTCTTCGTTTGTATGGAAATCAGAATAATTGGGGAATCTCTATAGAAGTCAGCTTTGTAGAGAGAAAGAAAGATGAGGCTACCTTGTCAAAACAGGCTAAAATATTGGATATCCCAGTGGTTGATAGAATCTATTATTGGGTTCAGGAAAACGATGAAAGCTATAGAGTACAAGCTACTGAGGAGAAAAGGCAACTTTTAAGACAACAATTATCCAATCAGGAGATTCGTAAGGTTTTAGTAAAAGTTGATATTCCAGTAGCCGATGAAGATACTATAGATAAGCTTCTAGATAAACTTGATAGAGGTTTTGAAAAACTATCACCTTACTATCAAGTGACTAGAGATTAGTATAATCGGCTGAGTCATTTTATAGTAAATTGTTTTATTGCTATTCTATCTGTTTTTTCATATAATAGTAGAATAGGATATGTGATAAACTTATCACCTTAAATAGAAAGGAAATTCTATGTCAAATCTATCTGTTAATGCTATTCGTTTCTTGGGTATTGACGCTATTAATAAAGCTAATTCAGGTCACCCAGGGGTGGTAATGGGTGCAGCACCGATGGCTTACAGCCTTTTCACTAAAGAACTTCGTATCAATCCAGCTCAACCAAACTGGATCAACCGCGACCGTTTTATTCTTTCAGCGGGTCACGGATCAATGCTTCTCTATGCCCTTCTTCACCTTTCTGGATTTGAAGATGTGAGTATGGATGAAGTGAAGAGTTTCCGTCAATGGGGATCTAAAACTCCAGGTCACCCAGAATTTGGTCATACAGCAGGGGTTGATGCAACAACAGGTCCTCTAGGACAAGGGATTGCGACTGCGACAGGTTTTGCACAAGCAGAACGTTTCCTTGCAGCCAAGTATAACCGCGAAGGTTATAACATCTTTGATCACTACACATATGTTATCTGTGGAGATGGTGACTTGATGGAAGGTGTATCAAGTGAAGCTGCTTCTTATGCAGGTTTGCAGAAACTTGACAAATTGGTTGTTCTCTATGATTCAAATGATATCAACTTGGACGGTGAGACAAAAGATTCATTCACAGAGAGTGTTCGCGATCGTTATAATGCTTATGGTTGGCATACAGCCTTGGTTGAAGACGGGACAGACTTAGAAGCTATTCAAGCAGCTATTGAAGAAGCTAAGGCTTCTGGCAAACCATCTTTGATTGAAGTGAAAACTGTTATTGGTTATGGTTCGCCAAACAAACAAGGAACTAATGCCGTACACGGTGCTCCTCTAGGTGCAGACGAAACTGCTGCAACTCGTCAAGCCCTTGGTTGGGACTACGAACCATTTGAAATCCCAGCAGAAGTTTATGCTGATTTCAAAGAAAATGTTGCGGACCGAGGTGCATCAGCATATGAAGCATGGACAAAACTAGTTGCAGATTATAAAGAAGCTTACCCAGAGCTTGCTGCAGAAGTGGAAGCAATCATCGACGGACGCGATCCAGTTGAATTGACTCCAGAAGACTTCCCAGCTTTAGAAAACGGCTTCTCTCAAGCAACTCGTAACTCAAGTCAGGATGCTTTAAATGTAGTGGCTGCTAAATTGCCAACCTTCCTTGGTGGATCAGCTGACCTTGCTCATTCAAATATGACTTACATCAAAACTGATGGACTTCAGGACGATGCAAATCGCTTGAACCGTAATATCCAATTTGGTGTTCGTGAATTTGCAATGGGTACAGTTTTGAACGGAATGGCTCTTCATGGTGGACTTCGAGTTTATGGTGGAACTTTCTTCGTCTTCTCAGATTACCTTAAAGCAGCAGTTCGTTTATCAGCTCTACAAGGTCTTCCTGTGACCTATGTCTTCACCCACGATTCAATCGCAGTTGGTGAAGATGGACCAACTCATGAACCAATTGAGCACTTGGCAGGACTTCGTGCGATTCCAAACCTTAATGTTTTCCGTCCAGCAGATGCGCGTGAAACTCAAGCAGCTTGGTACCTTGCAGTGAAGAGTGAGAAAACACCAACTGCCCTCGTCTTGACTCGTCAAAACTTGACTGTTGAGGAAGGAACAGACTTTGATAAGGTTGCGAAAGGTGCTTATGTTGTCTATGAAAATGCTACAGACTTTGACACGATTTTGATTGCAACAGGTTCAGAGGTTAATCTAGCAGTTGCAGCTGCTAAAGAATTGGCAAGTCAAGGTGGAAAAGTTCGCGTAGTCAGCATGCCATCTACGGATGTCTTTGATGCGCAAGATGCCGCATACAAAGAAGAAATCCTACCAAATGCAGTTCGTCGCCGTGTGGCGGTTGAAATGGGAGCGACTCAAAACTGGTACAAATACGTTGGTCTTGATGGAGCAGTTCTCGGTATTGATACCTTTGGAGCATCTGCCCCAGCTTCAAAAGTGTTGGCAGAGTATGGATTTACAGTTGAAAACTTAGTAGAACTTGTAAACAACTTGAAATAAGAAAAATCAGAGCTTTGCTCTGGTTTTTTATTGGCCTAAAACTAAGGTGCAATCTTGTAAAAAATAGTGAAATTTGATATAGTAGTTTTATCTGAATTACAAAGGAGAAAATACAATGAATGCAAATTTAACATTTGTGATTATGCTTGTAGGAATGTTTGCCTTGATGTTCTTTATGCAACGTTCTCAAAAGAAACAAGCTGAAAAACGCATGGAGAGTCTAAATAAACTTCAAAAAGGCTATGAAGTCATTACCATCGGTGGTTTATACGGTACAGTTGATGAAGTTGATACCGAAAACAGAACGATCGTACTTGATGTAGACGGAGTTTACTTGACTTTTGAACTTGGAGCTATCAAATCTGTCTTGCCACTTAAAGAGGCTGTTACATCAGAAGGTACAGTTGTCGATGGTGAAAGCGCGATTGAAGAATAAAACGGGGTGGATCTCATACCCCTTTTTCTATGAAGATGGGGAACAATAATGAAGAAAGTTGTTTTTGTATGTCTTGGTAATATTTGCCGTAGTCCTATGGCAGAATTTGTTATGAAATCTTTAACCGATGATTATGAGATTGAAAGTAGAGCAACTTCTTCTTGGGAACATGGAAATCCAATTCACAAAGGAACTCAGAAAATTTTTAAAGCTCACGAGATTCCTTATGATTCATCAAAAACATCACAGCAAATTTCTAAGGATGATTTTGAATATTTTGATTATGTCATTGGGATGGACGAGTCCAATCTTCTAGATTTGACTCGAATGTGTCCACAAGACCAACAACACAAGCTAGAGGCATTTGCTTCTGAGGGTGTTCCTGATCCATGGTATACAGGTGATTTTGATGAAACTTACGATCGAGTTTTAACTGGTTGCCAAGCTTGGCTAACACGTTTAGAAAATGAGGCAAAAAATGGATAATTTAAAGAAATTCTATGATAAGTACAGTGTCTATATAACGCGTCCTCGTTTGGAAATTGCAACAGTAGTAGTCATAGCTCTTTGTGCTATATTTGTATTTGTAGGGAATATGCCTAAGCAAGGAGTTTTGAAACTGGATGGCGATTCACTTGTATATGATGGAAGTATTGTACGTGGAAAGATGAATGGCAAAGGCACAATGACCTTCTCAAATGGCGACACTTATACTGGTGAATTTAAAAATGGAGCATTTAACGGTAAAGGGACCTACCAAGCTAAAGAGGGCTGGGTTTATGAAGGTGACTTTGTTAATGGCCAAGCTGAAGGAAAAGGAAAACTGACTACAGAGCAAGAAGTTGTCTATGAAGGTGACTTTAAACAAGGGCTCTTCCAACAAGCACAATAACCTCCTCTTAGAGGGGGTAATATACCGCACTCAAAGAAAGCGCTTACATGGAAGTTGAGACGCCTTTCAATACCTTTTTACAATGAAGTTTGTGAAAAATAAAAGTTTTATGGGATTATTCACAAAGTATAAGCTAAAAAGTTTATGGGTAGGGCTGTGTAAAATTATTTTCACAAGCGAATAAAAAAAGTTTGTGAAATTTCTATGAAACTGTTTACAAATCTTGAAAAAAGAGTTATAATAAGATTGTGAAAAAATTAACAAAGGACTTACAATCCTTGAAAGCTATGGAGGAAAATATGGCTGATAAAAAAACTGTAACACCAGAGGAAAAGAAACTCGCTGCTGAAAAGCATGTCGATGGTTTGGTGCAAAAAGCTTTAGTTGCCCTTGAAGAAATGCATAAACTTGACCAAGATCAAGTCGATTATATTGTAGCAAAAGCTTCAGTTGCAGCTCTTGATGCCCACGGAGAATTGGCTCTACATGCCTTTGAAGAAACAGGACGTGGAGTATTTGAAGATAAAGCGACTAAAAACTTGTTTGCCTGTGAGCACGTGGTAAATAACATGCGCCACACTAAAACAGTTGGTGTTATTGAAGAAGACGATGTGACAGGATTGACTCTTATCGCTGAACCGGTTGGTGTTGTTTGTGGTATCACTCCAACAACAAACCCTACTTCAACAGCAATCTTTAAAGCTTTGATTTCATTGAAGACTCGTAATCCTATTGTCTTTGCGTTCCACCCGTCAGCTCAAGAATCATCAGCTCACGCTGCTCAAATCGTGCGTGATGCAGCGATTAAAGCAGGAGCTCCTGAAAACTGTGTTCAGTGGATTACTGAACCATCTATGGAAGCAACTAGCGCATTGATGAACCACGAAGGTATTGCAACAATCCTTGCAACAGGTGGGAATGCCATGGTTAAAGCTGCATACTCATGTGGTAAACCAGCTCTTGGGGTAGGTGCCGGAAACGTTCCAGCTTATGTTGAAAAATCAGCTAATATTCGCCAAGCTGCACACGATATCGTAATGTCTAAATCATTTGACAACGGTATGGTCTGTGCATCTGAACAAGCGGTTATTATTGATAAAGAAATTTATGATGAATTTGTAGCAGAGTTCAAATCTTACCACACTTACTTTGTAAACAAAAAAGAAAAAGCTCTTCTTGAAGAGTTCTGCTTCGGAGTGAAAGCAAACAGCAAAAACTGTGCTGGTGCAAAATTGAACGCTGACATCGTTGGGAAACCCGCAACTTGGATTGCAGAACAAGCAGGATTTACAGTTCCAGAAGGAACAAACATTCTTGCTGCAGAATGTAAAGAAGTTGGTGAAAACGAGCCATTGACTCGTGAAAAATTATCACCAGTTATCGCAGTTTTGAAATCTGAAAGCCGCGAAGACGGTATTGCAAAAGCTCGTCAAATGGTTGAATTTAACGGTCTTGGACACTCAGCTGCCATCCATACTGCTGATGAAGAACTGACTAAAGAATTTGGTAAAGCTGTTAAAGCTATTCGTGTTATCTGTAACTCACCTTCTACTTTCGGTGGTATCGGGGATGTTTATAATGCTTTCTTGCCATCATTGACACTCGGATGTGGTTCTTACGGACGTAACTCAGTTGGGGATAACGTTAGCGCCATTAACCTCTTGAATATCAAAAAAGTCGGAAGACGGAGAAATAACATGCAATGGATGAAACTTCCTTCAAAAACATACTTTGAACGTGATTCAATTCAATACCTTCAAAAATGTCGTGACGTTGAGCGTGTCATGATCGTTACTGACCACGCTATGGTAGAGCTTGGCTTCCTTGATCGTATCATCGAGCAACTTGACCTTCGTCGCAATAAGGTTGTTTACCAAATCTTTGCAGATGTAGAGCCAGATCCAGATATCACTACAGTTGAACGTGGTACTGAGATTATGCGTTCCTTCAAACCAGATACAATCATTGCTCTTGGTGGTGGATCACCAATGGACGCTGCTAAAGTAATGTGGCTCTTCTATGAGCAACCAGAAGTGGACTTCCGTGACCTTGTACAAAAATTCATGGATATCCGTAAACGTGCCTTCAAATTCCCATTGCTTGGGAAGAAGACTAAATTCATCGCTATCCCAACTACATCTGGTACAGGATCTGAAGTAACTCCATTTGCCGTTATCTCTGATAAAGCAAACAACCGTAAATACCCAATCGCTGACTACTCATTGACACCAACTGTGGCAATCGTAGACCCTGCCTTGGTATTGACAGTTCCTGGATTTGTTGCGGCGGATACTGGTATGGACGTATTGACTCACGCAACTGAAGCTTACGTATCACAAATGGCTAGCGACTACACTGACGGTCTTGCTCTTCAAGCGATCAAACTCGTATTTGAAAACCTTGAAAGCTCAGTTAAGAATGCAGACTTCCACTCACGTGAGAAAATGCATAATGCTTCAACTATTGCTGGTATGGCCTTTGCGAATGCCTTCTTAGGTATTTCTCACTCAATGGCTCACAAGATTGGTGCACAATTCCACACAGTTCACGGACGTACAAATGCAATCTTGCTTCCATACGTTATCCGTTACAATGGTACACGCCCAGCTAAGACAGCTACATGGCCTAAGTACAACTACTACCGTGCAGATGAGAAATATCAAGATATCGCTCGTATGCTTGGACTTCCAGCTTCTACTCCAGAAGAAGGAGTTGCATCTTTTGCTAAAGCTGTTTACGAACTCGGTGAGCGCGTAGGTATCGAAATGAACTTCAAAGCACAAGGTGTTGACGAGAAAGAATGGAAAGAACATTCACGTGAATTGGCCTTCCTTGCTTATGAAGATCAATGTTCACCTGCAAACCCACGTCTTCCAATGGTTGATCATATGCAAGAAATCATCGAAGATGCTTACTATGGTTACAAAGAAAGACCAGGACGTCTTAAATAATTGATTATCAGTCAGAGGCAGGAGTAATCCTGTCTCTTTTTATAGTTTTTCAAAATAGAAGAGGTTAAAAGTTTAACAAAAAAGTTTAGTAAATAACTGTAAAGATGTATGTTGATAGACTTTTGATAAAGGGAATCTATATAAAATTGTGTATCTAGAAAGTAGAAAACTAAAGTGAAAATCAACGTCAGCGCTTGCAATAAAACTAAAATAGTTATATAATAGGTTTGTTGAAAGGTGATTTGTAGTGATTCAAGTTACTCTTTTCACAATAAAATTTTCATGATTTTCATAAGGAGGAAATCACTAATGGTAGTTAAAGTTGGTATTAACGGTTTCGGTCGTATCGGTCGTCTTGCTTTCCGTCGTATCCAAAACGTAGAAGGTGTTGAAGTTACTCGCATCAACGACCTTACAGATCCAGTTATGCTTGCACACTTGTTGAAATATGACACAACTCAAGGTCGTTTCGACGGTACTGTGGAAGTTAAAGAAGGTGGATTCGAAGTTAACGGTAAATTCGTTAAAGTTTCTGCTGAACGTGATCCAGAACAAATCGACTGGGCTAACGATGGTGTAGAAATCGTTCTTGAAGCAACTGGTTTCTTTGCTAAGAAAGAAGCTGCTGAAAAACACTTGCATGCAGGTGGCGCTAAGAAAGTTGTTATCACTGCTCCTGGTGGAAACGATGTTAAAACAGTTGTATTTAACACTAACCACGACGTTCTTGATGGTACTGAAACAGTTATCTCAGGTGCTTCATGTACTACAAACTGCTTGGCTCCAATGGCTAAAGCTCTTCAAGATAACTTCGGTGTTGTAGAAGGATTGATGACTACTATCCACGCTTACACTGGTGACCAAATGATCCTTGACGGACCACACCGTGGTGGTGACCTTCGTCGTGCTCGCGCTGGTGCTGCAAACATCGTTCCTAACTCAACTGGTGCTGCTAAAGCTATCGGTCTTGTAATTCCAGAATTGAATGGTAAACTTGACGGATCTGCACAACGCGTTCCAACTCCAACTGGATCAGTTACTGAATTGGTAGCTGTTCTTGAAAAGAACGTTACTGTTGATGAAGTTAACGCAGCTATGAAAGCAGCTTCAAACGAATCATACGGTTACACAGAAGATCCAATCGTATCTTCAGATATCGTAGGTATGTCATACGGTTCATTGTTTGACGCAACTCAAACTAAAGTTCTTGACGTTGATGGTAAACAATTGGTTAAAGTTGTTTCATGGTATGACAACGAAATGTCTTACACTGCACAACTTGTTCGTACTCTTGAATACTTCGCAAAAATTGCTAAATAATTTCTGAGTCGAAAAAGCAAGACCAATCGGTCTTGCTTTTTGTATCTATAAAATGGATGATTTTATCATCCATTTTGTTTTAATTCTCTTTCAAATGTATCTGAGAGTGCGGTAAAGCTTAATTTATTTAAAGTCAGAGGGTGGATAAAGGATAGTTTAAATGCGTGAAGCATCAGTCTCTTGTTTTTTGAGTGTGGGTTGTAGAGAGGGTCTCCGAGGATTGGATGTCCGTGGTGAGATAGGTGGACTCGAATCTGATGAGTACGTCCTGTTTTTAATCTACACCGAACGAGACTGGTTTTGTTTTGAAATTGTTTTAACCGAGTTACGTGAGTTTCAGCGTATTGACCGTTTTTTTGATCCACAATTCTTTTTCTACGATCGTGACGATTGCGACCGATTTTATCTCGGAAGATCAAGTCCTTAGCCGCTAATCTTCCATCAACCAGAGCCCAGTATTCTCGGGAAATCTCTTTCTTTTCTAATAAGCGATTAAGGATAGGAAGGATGAATGGATTCTTCGCAAACAGTACGAGACCGCTTGTTTCCATATCCAAGCGATGAACAACATAGCAGGTTTGGCCGACATAGGCGCTGACATGATTGAGAAGAGCTATCTCGTCTGGCTGATTTCCATGTGTCTTCATACCCTCAGGTTTATTGACGATAATTAAATGTTGGTCTTGATAGACTTTTTCGACAAGTTTGGGATTTCCCCATAGAATTTTTTTTGTAGGATAATCTTCCTCGTCGAAAATCAATTGGCACTCATCTCCAGCCTTGACCGTTTGATGCCAGTGGACTTCTTCTTGATTAATGAGGATGTGTTTCTTGATTCTCAAAAAATGCCTTATTTTTCTAGGTATTAACAATTGTTCTTCTAGAAAATGTTTGACAGTCATTTCGGGTAGAGAGTTGGGGATCGTAAAGGTAAACTTCATACTGATATTGTAACAAAAATCAATTTATTTGGACAGGGGAACTAGCAAAATTCTTGTCTTCCTATGGGGAAGATGATAAAATATACGCATGAAATTAGATACCTTATTTGAAAAATTTCTTTCTTTATTTAAAAAAGAAGAATCTGAAATTGAAAAAACAGAAATGAATGGAACTGAACAAGAAGAAAGTGTGTCGAGCAATTTACGGCGTTCAAGAGCAGGGCGAAAGAAAGCGGGGGCAATTGGCCCTGTTCGAAAATTTTGGCGTCGCTATCATCTGACAAAAATCTTTTTGATTCTTGGGCTTAGTGCCAGCTTATTTGTTGGGGTCTATTTGTTTGCTCTAGCAAAATCGACAAATGTTACCGACTTACAAAACGCTTTAAAAACTCGCACTCTGATTTTTGACAGAGAGGAAAAAGAAGCAGGCGCCTTGTCAGGTCAAAAAGGCACCTATGTCGAACTTTCGGACATCAGTGAAGACTTACAAAATGCCGTCATTGCTACAGAAGATAGAAGTTTCTATAAGAACGATGGTATTAACTATGCTCGTTTTTTCCTAGCGATAGTGACGGCTGGACGCTTAGGTGGTGGTTCTACAATTACTCAGCAGTTGGCGAAAAATGCCTATCTTTCTCAAGATCAGACTGTACAGAGAAAGGCGAAAGAATTCTTTTTAGCTTTGGAGCTAACAAAAAAATATAGTAAGAAAGAAATTCTGACTATGTACTTGAACAATGCCTACTTCGGAAATGGAGTTTGGGGTGTTGAAGATGCAAGTAAAAAATACTTCGGGGTCTCAGCTTCTCAACTGACACTTGATGAAGCTGCAACTTTAGCCGGAATGCTCAAAGGACCAGAATTGTATAACCCTTTGAATTCTATTGAAGATTCTACTAATCGTAGAGACACCGTTCTCCAAAACATGGTCGCTGCTGGCTATATTGATAAAGACAAAGAAGCGGAAGCTTCGGGTGTTGATATGGCCTCTCAACTGCAAGATGCTTATGAAGGTAAAGTTTCAGACTACCGATATCCATCCTATTTTGATGCTGTTGTTAATGAAGCAATTGAAAAGTATAATTTAACTGAAGAAGAAATTGTGAACAACGGCTATCGTATATATACGGAATTAGATCAGAATTACCAGGCTAATATGCAGGTCATTTATGAAAACACAGCTCTCTTTCCAACCGCAGAAGATGGAACTCATGCTGAGTCGGGCAGTGTTGCTCTAGAGCCAAAAACAGGAGGAGTTCGAGGAGTTGTTGGTCGTGTAGCAGGAGATGATAAAGCTGGTTTCCGAAATTTCAACTATGCAACTCAATCAAAAAGAAGCCCAGGTTCAACTATTAAGCCCTTAGTTGTCTATACCCCAGCAGTCGAAGCTGGTTGGCCTCTAAATAAAGAGTTGGACAATCATACTATGGAGTATGGTGATTACAAGGTAGATAACTACGCAGGAATTAAAACATCTCCAGAAGTTCCAATGTACCAAGCTTTAGCTGAATCCCTAAACCTCCCTGCAGTAGCCACGGTTAAGGAACTTGGTATTGACAAGGCTTTTGAATCAGGCGAAAGATTCGGGCTTAACTTAACCAATGTAGATCGTGTGTTAGGTGTTGCACTGGGCGGTGGTGTGGAAACTAGTCCACTGCAAATGGCGCAAGCTTATGCAGCATTTGCGAACGAAGGTTTGATGCCTGAAGCACATTTCATTACACGTATTGAAAATGCAAGTGGTCAAGTCATTGCTACGCATAAGAATTCTCAAAAACGAGTGATAGATAAATCCGTAGCGGATAAAATGACTAGCATGATGCTAGGGACATTCACAAACGGTACAGGGATAAGTTCATCACCAGATGGTTATGTTATGGCCGGGAAAACAGGTACAACAGAAGCAGCCTTCAACCCGGTGTATACGAGTGACCAGTGGGTTATCGGCTATACGCCAGATGTAGTCATTAGTCACTGGCTTGGTTTCCCGACAACCGATGAAAATCATTATCTAGCAGGTTCGACATCAAATGGCGCCGCTCATATTTTTAGAAGTATGGCAGAAACAATTCTTCCTTATACACCAGGAAGTACATTTACAGTTGAAAATGCCTATAAAATAAATGGGATTGCTCCTGAAAATGTTCCGAATCAGTCAGCTAACAATGGTGGAGGGCAGTCAAATGACTCTATAAGTGACATTCAAAGTCGAGCCCAGAACCTTATTGATGAAGCAGAAAAAGCTATTTCAGATGCAAAAATTAAAGAAAAGGCAAAAACCGTCTGGGATACAATTGTAGATTTGTTCCAATAATTTTTTTATGAGACAAGAGCATAACTCTTGTCTCTTTTTATATCCTAAAAAGTCTAAAAAGATATCCCAACGAAATATCAAACATTCAAAAAAATAAAATCAGGCAAGATAAATAACAAAATAGAAGAAATGTCATAATTCGTCTCTACCTTTGCTATACTAATGGCAGAAAAGGAGAACGACTATGTTAGACATGAATTACCACGAAGTAAAAGCTATTGTACATAAGTGTAGAAAAGAATACTACCTTCATTTATGGGAAAAAGAAGATTGGGATCAAGAGGGAATGATTTGCCTACATGAATTACTAGAAAATCACCCTGATTTTAAGGAAAATAAAAATAAGGAATTTTATACCTACTTCAAAACAAAGTTTCGAAATCGAATTTTGGATGCAGTCAGGAAACAAGAAAGTTACAAAAGAAGATTGGATCGACAAGCTTATGAAGAAGTGAGCGAGATTAGCCATCGATTAGGCGAAGGGGGGTTGTTGATAGATGAGTCTTACGCATTACAAGAAGTGCTTAAAGAGTATCGAGCAGGATTAGGAAAAGAAAAATTGGAGTTATTTGAACGATTGTTAGCTGATGAGCGATTCAAAGGAAGAAAAGCAATGTTGAAAGAACTAAAACATGTGCTAAGAGATTTTTCTCCAAAAAGATAAAAAAACAAATCCAATATCTTGACAAGATTCTAAAAGTAGGTATAATAGAAAGAGTTAAAAAGCTCAGGTCCGTTGGTCAAGGGGTTAAGACACCGCCTTTTCACGGCGGTAACACGGGTTCGAATCCCGTACGGACTATGAGTGTATCGCGGTTGATGGAAATAGGATTTAAAAAAAGTTAAAAAAACCTGT
>NZ_JBTHHZ010000002.1:158736-368015 GCF_054353495.1 Streptococcus sp. V940 | reverse complement strand
ACAGGTTTTTTTAACTTTTTTTAAATCCTATTTCCATCAACCGCGATACACTCATAGTCCGTACGGGATTCGAACCCGTGTTACCGCCGTGAAAAGGCGGTGTCTTAACCCCTTGACCAACGGACCTGAGCTTTTTAACTCTTTCTATTATACCTACTTTTAGATTCTTGTCAACTAGTTTTTTGAAAATTAGTTGACAGGATTCTAGATTCACAAGTAGATGAGAAACTGAGATTACAATTCAGCAATTTGATTCAAGTTTACTTCTGCTACTGTATCATTACCAAACATTGAAATAATCATTTTCACTTTGTTATTATCAATTTCAGTAATTTTTCCTGTGTAATCAGCAAAGGCACCATCAATGATTCGAACTGTTTGACCAACTTCAACATTGATATCGAATTCTTGAACTGTTTGTCCCATTGATACCAAGATATCTCTGATTTCTTGTTCCAAAAGTGGAGTTGGTTTAGATCTGTTCCCGTGTGAGCCGACAAATCCCGTAACGTTTGGTGTATTACGAACTACAAACCAAGCTTCATCAGTCATAACCATTTCCACAAGAACATATCCTGGGAAGCGATTTTCTTCAACTTCTTTTTTCTTCCCATTTTTTTCAACTTGCACAGTTTGAGTTGGAATTTCCACACGTAGGATATTATCCAACATATTGTATGTTTGTGCACGTTGCAAGAGATTTTCTTTTACTTTATTTTCATAACCAGAATATGTTTGTAGGACAAACCATCCTTTATCAAAACTATCCATCTTTTTTCCTTTCTTAATGGTAAACTTCTTTCAGCCTATTTATATTATCTTAAAAAATGTTAATGAATCGGATCAATCCGCTAACGATTAACTGGTCAAAAATATAAATGATGACAACAAAGAAGGCAGTGTATTCCATGATAGATTTGAAATCTACCCAACTTTGTTTTCGAGTTGGCCAAGTTGTATCTTTAAGAAGTGTAAAGATATCCTTTATAAAACCCATTCTTATCTCCTATCTCGTTTCTCGATGTGTTGTGTATTTACCACAATGTTTACAAAATTTATTTACTTCTAAGCGAGTCGGTTTTGGATTCCCACTAATTTTAATTGAGTAGTTTCTTGAACCACAAACCGCACAGGCTAAACTTGCTTTTTTAAGTGCCATAGCGCCTCCATCCTATCTATTATAACAAGAATCCTTGTCTTTGACAAGTTAAATTGCACTCTGCATTTTCCTATTTTTAAAATAAAAAAGCCTAGGAATAATCCTAGACTCTATTTTACATTATTTACCAAGATAGTATTCAGAAACTACGTTCAATTTTTCGTCAAATTCGAATACCAATGGTGGGAAGTTAGGGATTTCCACATCCATGATTTCGTCGTCTGACAATTGTTTGATGTGTTTTACAAGGGCACGGATTGAGTTACCGTGTGCACCTACGAATACGTTTTTACCATCTTTAAGAGCTGGAGCGATTTTATCTTCCCAGAATGGAAGGGCACGTTCCAACGTCACTTTCAAGTTTTCAGCATCTGGAATTACTGAGTCATCAAGTGAAGCGTAACGACGGTCAGTGTGTGCTGAGTGCTCATCATCACGATCCATGTTTGGAGGCAATACATCGTATGAACGACGCCAGATGTGAACTTGCTCATCACCAAATTGCTCAGCAGCTTCTGCTTTGTTTTTACCAGTCAAACCACCGTAGTGACGTTCGTTCAAGCGCCATGATTTTTCAACTGGAACCCAAAGTTGGTCAGATGCTTCAAGAGCCAAGTTAGTTGTTTTGATCGCACGTTTCAATACTGAAGTGTATGCTTGGTCAAATTCAATACCAGCTTCTTTGATCAATTTACCAGCATCGATAGCTTGTTGAGTTCCTTTTTCAGAAAGATCTACGTCAGCCCAGCCTGTGAAAAGGTTAGCTTTGTTCCATTCAGACTCACCGTGGCGAGCGAAAACCAATTTTACCATTAGTTGGATTCTCCTTTTATTTTTCGAGGTTGCCCTCGTTTATCTATTCTATTTTACACAATTTTTCACAAAAAAGCTAGTTAAAATCAACGAAAAAGAGAAGAGCTCATGGACTCTTCCCTAAAAAATAATTTATTCTTCAATTCTAAATTGTTTCAAGCTTGCTAGGTACAGAGCCCCACCAATCACAAGGACAATTCCACCAATCCATCCAAGGAAAGGAATCAAGGCAACTACAGAACCTACGATAAATAGAATCGATGGTGCTAGTGAAATACGATTGTCATCCTTATAGTAGACAAGTGAAAGGATTCCAAGAATGAGGGTTGCAATTTTCACTAAAGAGAACACAATGAAAATAATGCCCAAAATTAGCCCTGCAGCATCTTCGTCTTCAGAAATGGCTGCAAGAAATACCATAAAAATTGGTAAGAAAGCTAAAATAGCTCCTGCAATAATACCAATAAAGCCATCTACTTGTGCTAGTGTTTTTGTCTTCATAAATATCTCCTTTTATTTTAATAAGGTATATTATACCATATTTTTATTAAAGTTTTTATTTTTTAAAAAAATACAGGAATTTCTCCTGTATTTTTGTTAGACTATTTAGCTTCAAATCCTTCTGCTACTGCATCTGCAAAATTTTCTTCGACGATGCTTGCACAGTGATCGCAGATAGTTGCATGGTAGCTACGTTCTGCTGTACTTGGATCGATACGACGGCAACGATCACAAACTTCACCAGCCGCACGCTCAACCGTGAAGGCTACATCTTCAAAGTTAACAGCGTCTTCTGGAGCTGGACCTTCAGCGATGGTCAATTTAGAGACAATCAAGAGTTGGGCTACATTGCTATCAACAGCTCCAAGAAGAGTTTTCACCACTTCATTTGGATAAACTGTCAAGTGAGCTTCAAGTGATTTACCAATCACTTTTTCATTTCGAGCTTCTTCCAAAGCTTTTTGAGCTTGTCCACGGAAGTCCATAAAGGCTGACCAGGCATCCAAGATTTCCTCTTGATTCGCAAATGTTTGTGCTTCTGGCAACTCTGACAATTGAACAAAGTCTTCTGTTTCAAACTCGAGATATGACCAGATTTCTTCAGCAGTGTGTGGAAGAATTGGTGTCAAGAGTTTGGTAATTTTCACAAGGATGTCATAGAAGACTGTTTGCATCTGACGGCGTTCAAGTGACTTAGCCCCTTCAATGTAAACAACATCTTTGGCGAAGTCAAGGTAGAAAGCAGACAAATCAACATTGATAAAGTTCACTAGAGCTTTATAGATTGTCAAGAATTCAAAGTTTGCATAAGCGTCACGAATGGTCTTAACAAGTTGGTTAAAGCGGATAGTCATGTACTTATCAACTGAACGAAGTTCTTCGTAAGCGACTGCATCCTCAGCTGGGTTAAAGTCAGATGTGTTAGCAATCAAGAAACGAAGGGTGTTACGGATCTTACGGTAAGTTTCAGAAACTTGACTCAAGATATCCATAGAGATACGTACGTCGTTGCTTGAATCAACACTTGTTACCCAGAGACGCAAGATTTCCGCACCAAATTGTTTCTCAACGTCGCTTGGGGCAATGGTGTTTCCAAGTGATTTAGACATCTTCTCACCTTTACCGTCAAGGGCAAAACCTTGTGACAAGATTTGTTTGTAAGGTGCAACACCATGGTTAGCTACAGATGTGATGAGTGATGAGTTGAACCAACCACGGTATTGGTCAGAACCTTCAAGGTAAAGATCTGCTGGATATTTGAGTTCTGGACGGTTAACCACTACACCATTCCATGATGAACCTGAGTCAAACCAAACGTCCATGATGTCTGTTTCTTTCTTGAACTCGCCATTTGGTGAACCTGGATGGGTAAATCCTTCTGGCAAGAGGTCTTTAGCATCACGTTCCCACCAGATGATTGAACCATGTTCTTCAAAGAGTTGAGCTACATGCTCGATGGTTTCAGCTGTCATGATTGGTGTGCCATCTTCTGCATAGAAGATTGGAAGAGGAACTCCCCAAGCACGTTGACGAGAGATCACCCAGTCACCACGGTCACGAATCATGTTGTAAAGACGGACTTTACCCCACTCTGAGTGGAACTTGACTTTTTCAATTTCGTCTAAGATTTCTTGGCGGAATTTAGATACAGAAGCAAACCATTGAGGCACTGCACGCCAGATGATTGGTTTTTTCGTACGCCAGTCAAATGGGTAGGAGTGAGAGATTTCTTCTTGAGCAAGAAGTAGATCACCAAGTTTTTCAATAACCGTTGGCACAACCTTGTCGTAGAATTGACCTTCGAACTCTGCACCTGCATTGGCCATCATAATCCCTCGTTCGTTAACAGTCACAGCGACTTCGAGACCATTTGCAACACCGACATTGTAGTCATCCTCACCAAAACCAGGAGCTGTATGGACGATACCAGTACCAGAATCTGTTGTAACGTGGTCACCAAGGATAACGAGTTCATCTACTGCTGTATCCCATGGGTGCTCTGTCACAATTTGGTTCAATTCTGAACCACGGTAAGTAGCTAAAACCTGAACATCAGACCAACCGAATTTCTCAGACAAACTGTTCAACAATTCTGAAGCAACCACAAACTTACGAGATTCGCCAGCTGGTTGCACCAAGACGTAATCAATATCCGCACCAACAGTCAAACCACGAGAAGCCGTGATGGTAAATGGAGTTGTTGTCCAAACGACGATGTAAGTATCTGTATCAAGGACACCTTTACCATCTTTTACCTTGTTGGCATAGTAAAGTGATGTTGAAACCAAGTCATGGTATTCAATTTCCGCTTCTGCAAGCGCAGACTCAGATGACCAAGACCAATAAACAGGCTTCGCTCCACGGTAGATGTAGCCTTTATTAGCCATTTCACCGAAGACACGGATTTGCGCTGCTTCATAGTCAGGAGTTAGTGTTACATATGGATTTTCCCAGTCACCAGAAACACCCAAACGTTTAAAGTCTTCGCGTTGTTTATCTACTTGAGACAGAGCATATTCACGGCAAAGTTTCAAGTATTCAACAAGGTCCATCTCTTTGCGTTTAACCCCTTGTTTTGCCAAAACTTGTTCGATTGGCAGACCGTGTGTGTCCCAACCTGGAATATATGGTGCGTAAAATCCTGACATAGACTTAGAACGAACAATGATATCTTTTGAAATCTTGTTCATGGCATGTCCTACGTGGATGTTCCCGTTAGCGTATGGAGGGCCATCATGAAGCGTGAAATGCGGTTTTCCTTCATTTAATTCTTGACGACTTTGATAAAGTTTAGCTTCATCCCATTCCTTTTGCCAAACTGGCTCTTTGGTCGGAAGACCGGCACGCATTGGAAATTCTGTTTTCCCAAGATTGAGGGTTTCTTTAAGTTTCATTAGTACTCCTTTAATGTAAATTGACAATATAAAAACCACGACTCGCAAAAAGGACGAAAATCGTGGTACCACCTTTGTTCGGAAAAAGACCTAGCCTCTTTCCCTCTTTTCCCGTAACGTGGGCAACGTCAAATCTTACTATTTTCAGATTTGATACTAAGAGAGGATAAATTTACCAACAGGGATTGTAGGACTTCCACCATCTCCTACTCGCTAGAAATGTGATTGATAAATTCTTGTTCTCTAATGAGATTCTTATAAAATTAGAACTGATTCTTGTTGAGTGTCAGCATCATCTTGAGGTCCTTCCTCATGTACTGGCTCAACAGGAGTTTCAGCAACTGGCTGAACTTCAACTTCAGTTTCAGTTGACTCTTCAGTAGCTTGTTCAGCCTCTAACAATTCTTTGTTAGCTGCTTCAATACGCGCTTGAAGTTCTGCAACTTCTTCTGGAGAAAATTGACGAGTCATGTCAATCGGTTCTTCATCATGATATGAAGATACATCTTCACCTAGAACCTCTTGGACGACTTCCTTGAATGCTTCGTCGCTCGTTTGAAGATAAGTTGCAGTAGGACGCAAAATTTCTTCCCAATCTGATGAATCAACAATAGCCAACTGACTTTCGATTGTTGATTTCAAACGTTGGTGGAAGACGCGACTCTTGTTCTTCAACTCTTCAGTTTCTACAGCAACTTTTTTAGCATTATCTGTTGCTTGTCGCAAAATTTCATTGGCTTTGTATTTTGCTTCATCAAGCAAGCGTTGAGCATCTTGCTCAGCCTGCTTAATGATGTTGTTAGAACGGTCATTCGCAGCTTGTTTCACACGTTCAGCTGTATCTTGAGCAATCAATACTGACTGACTCAATGAATCTTTGATTTCATCAAAATAAGATAGACGGTCTTCTAAATTTTTAATGTGCTGATCTTTTTCATGATTACTACGAACTAAGTCTTCATAGTCACGAACAACAATATCTAAAAATTCATCAACTTCTTCACGGTTAAAACCTCTAAACTGAACACCAAAGGTTTTATCCTTAATTTCTAACGATGTAATTGGCATATTTTTCCTCACTTATTTAATAAAAAATAGAATCATTAATTGCTTCTGGTTCTTGCTCGTTTGTTACTGTTCTCTTAGGAATATCATTCGTATAGTCGGAAAGACGTTCTTCTAGTTTTTTGATGTAGAGTTCAGTTTCCTCTTTGTTTCGGATTAATTCCTCTAATTCAAAATAAATCTTATCTAGAAATAAATCAACTTCTTCCTGATTATAGCCTCTGAATGTTCTTGAGAACGCCTTATCACTAATTTCTTGTGGTGTAATTGACATATTTTTCTCACTTGCTTAATAGTAGCTGGACTGTTAATTTTTTCTTATCCTTTTTGGTTTGACCGTTTTCTTTGAGTAAGATAATTCGACCAAAGCGTCTGACGCTGATTAAATCACCAATTTTTACCGGATAGTCCGATTTTTCAACTATATGATAGTTGACTTGAACCAACTTTTTTTCAACCAGAGCCGAAGTTTGGGAACGAGATAATTTCAATATGCTAGATAAGAAGGCATCCAGACGAAGACTTGAAACCAAGACTTCTTTTTCTTGATAGTCATCTTTGGATTCTATCATATCTGAAAAAGGGCGTTCTACTAAACTTACAGGCAACTTGGAAATCTTTTGAATTCCATCTTGGAAAAGAGTGGTAAATCTCCGGTCGACAATAATTTGGGCTTTTTCTTCTGTCACCAGAATGTCTCCGAATAACTTACGGTCAATACCTAGTCGATTGAGAACTGTACCCAATATCTTTGAATGGGTCAGTTGCTGAAACTTGCTGGGATACACGATCTCAAGCAAGGTCATTTCAAAATCTTCCAAACTTGGTGTGAAGTAATCAGGCGCTAAAATAACCCTAGCATATTCCGAAGAGATATAACTCGTACTAGAGAAGACTTTTATCCCTCTGTTATTTCCCAAAGTTTCCAAGATAAATACTTGGTGAGGATTTATAAAAGGAGATAAAATCGGTGCATAGTGCTCCTCGACTTGACTCAACCATTCCAAGCCCTTATCGATGAATGGAATATCCTCCGTTGCGAAATGTTGGTAAAGTTCCTTGCTCATAATACGACCAGCAAATTGATGAGATAGCGGCTAATCATGCGTAAGAGAATTAGGGCAATCCAAACAGAGAAATCCAAACCTGCGATTTGAAGAGGTAGACGTTTTAGAGGTTCAAGAATTGGTTTACACAAAGTCTCTAAAAATTTCCCCAACTGTGTGTTATAGGCATTTGGAAACCATGATAATAGAGCAAAAGCTACAAGTATCAGTGAATAGATATCTGTAGCATTTTGGATAAAACGAATTATTAGAAACATTAACGTACTCTATTTCTCTTCATGTCAAAGTCGTATTCTTCGCTTTGAGCTTCTTCAGGTAAACGAATATCTTCAATGTTTACCACAACACCAACAGGTGTCAAAAGATACATTGTGTTCGCTACTTTTCTTAACTCACCAGCAAGGACATGACGTGCTCCATCCAAGTAATCCAAACAACGACGAGCTTGAACTTCTGTCATATATTGGAAGTCAATCAAGATACTTTCATTTCCAGCCAACAAATCAACAATATCTGTTGCATCTTCGTAACGGCGTGGGTAACGAACATCGATGGTTACTTTTTCAGTAGAGCGATGGCTTTCAATTGCTAGTTGTTGCTGACGAGCATGAAGTTTTGTAATATTTTTCTCTTTTGCTCCGACTGAAGAAGAATCTTGAGCAGCAGCTTGCTGTGGCAATTCTCTTTTTTGAGGAACCGAAGCTAGTGAACGTTCAGGTTGTGCAGCTACAACTTCTGAAGCAACTTCATCTCCATCTTCTGTAAAGTAATCTATAAATTTATCAAATTTATCTTTTAATGACATGATTATTTCCTATTTAAAAAATGCTGTACCAATTCGAACAAAAGTTGAGCCACACTGAATCGCTTCTTTGTAGTCACGGCTCATTCCCATACTTAGTTCTATCATTGGCATATTGGGGAATTGTTGTTCACGAATGTATTGTTGCAACTCTTGCGTTTCTTTAAAGATTTTTTGCAACTCTTCTGTTTGGGCCTCAAAGGGAGCCATGGTCATGAGACCAACATACTCGATTTGATCCAAGCTAGACAAGTCTGGCAAGACTGTCAATAGTTCTTCTTTTGAAAAACCATGCTTGCTTTCCTCTCCAGAAATATTGACCTGCAAAAAACATTTAACTGTTCGATCGGCACGTTTTTGAATCTCTTGGGCTAATTTCAAAGAATCTAAAGCGTGAAAATAATCAACATAAGGAATGATATCCTTAACTTTTCTTCTTTGTAAGCTACCAATCAAGTGCCAAGTAACATCTTTATCACTTAAAGCATGATACTTTTCAAGAAATTTATCAACACGGTTTTCACCGATGTGTTTGACTCCTTGGTCAATCAAATTTGCTGCAGTTGCAATATCAACATATTTTGTTACGGCAATTACAGAAACCGAACCGTTTTCACGGCCGGTTTCTTGAATTGCTTTTGTAACCTGTTGAAATACCTGATTTGTGTTTTCTTTTAAATCCATCTCTATTAACGGTTTTTAAAGAATGGTGGTGTTTCCAATTCATCTTCGTCAGAAGCTGGTGCTTCGAAACGTTCAACTGGTGACACGACTGATTCACCTTGACGAACAATTGAATCACGTCTCAAGTCCCAGTCACCAAAAGCTGATGCTTTAGGCGCTTCAGTGTGACGTTGTGAAGGAGTTGGAAGTTCAGCTGTTTCTGCCAAATCAAAATGACGGTCATAAGTGTGTGTATGTCCAGATTTTACTGGTTCACGGAATGACGCTTGTCTTGGTTGTGGCGCTACAACTTTTTCGACTGCATCTTGACGAACTCCAGTTGCAACAACAGTTACACGGATTTCATCTTTCATTGATTCATCAATAGAAGTACCGAGCCAGATATTTACGCCATGTCCAGCAGCTTGATTGACGATTTCAGAAGCTTCTTCTGCTTCAATCAAAGTCATATCCAAACCACCAGTTACGTTAACGATAACATCTTCTGCTCCATCAATAGTTGTTTCAAGAAGTGGTGAGTAGATAGCTTTACGAGCCGCTTCGATAACACGCTCTTCTCCGCTACCGATACCGATACCCATAAGGGCATTTCCTTTGTTTGCCATTACAGTCTTCACGTCTGCGAAGTCCAAGTTGATCAAACCAGGATTTGTAATCAAATCTGTAATTCCTTGAACACCTTGACGAAGAACGTTATCTGCTTCAGACAAAGCTTCAAGAAGTGGAGTTTTCTTGTCAACAATTTCTAATAAGTTGTTGTTTGAGATAATCAAGAGAGTATCAACATGTTCGCGAAGTTCGTTGATCCCTTGGACTGCGAATTGACCACGTTTGCTTCCTTCGAAACCGAATGGACGTGTCACAACACCTACAGTCAAAGCACCTAAACCTTTAGCGATACGAGCGATAACTGGTGCAGCACCTGTACCAGAGCCACCACCCATACCAGCAGTGATGAAGACCATATCTGCACCACTGATAGCTTCAGTAATTACTTCTTCGCTTTCTTCAGCAGCCTTACGGCCAACTTCAGGCTGTCCTCCAGCACCAAGTCCGCGAGTTAATTTTGGACCAAGTTGGATAACTGTTTCAGCTTTTGTACTGCTCAAGGCTTGTACATCTGTGTTGGCTGCGATGAACTCAACACCTGAAACGCCTTCGTCAACCATGCGGTTAATGGCGTTTCCACCGCCACCACCGACACCAATTACTTTAATTACTGCACCTTGTGCTGCTGCTGTATCAAATGAAAATGTCATATTTTATTCCTCTATCCTATTCATCAAACATGCTTCCGATTAAGCTACGGAATCGCTCAGTTAATTTTGGTTTCTCTTCTGATTGATTTGGAGTTGCTGATTCAGCAGCATAAGTCGGTTCTGCTGATTCAGTTGAAGTTGTACCAAACACTGAACGTTGAGAAGCTGTAGGTTTTTCCTGACTTGAAGTTCTGAAATCAATTGGTTGTTGACGTAGAACTTGATCTCCTCTGATAGCTCTTTGAGCCAAAACATTCACTTCTGTAAGGCTTCCAGCAAATTCAGACAAACTAATTACATGAGCAAATGCAGGATTGCGGATACCCACTTGGTTTGGAACGTAAAGTTTCACACGAACTCCAAGTACTTCTTGGGCAAGCTCAACGATACCTGGTAGAATAGCATTCCCACCAATCAGAGCAATACCTCCTGGCAAGTCCAGCAAATGTCTTCTTTCCAAATCTTGTTTGATTTGTTCAAAGATGTGTTTCAATCTAGCTGAAATAATTTGAGCCAAGTATTCTTCTGTAACTTCAACAGGTTCTACTTCACCAATCACTTCAACTTGGAAAGTTTCTTTGCTTGCAAGTTGCGGATAAGCTTCACCGTAGTTAAGCTTCAAACCTTCTGCAATCTTCTTAGAAGTTTTAAGAACTTTTGAAATGTCTTTAGTGACGTAGTCGCCACCTTCTTGGTAAACATTTGTGTATTGTAGTTCTTGATTACGGATAGTAGCAACACTTGTTTGGCCACCACCCATATCAATAACAGTCGCTCCAAACTCACGTTCGCCTTCGTTAAGAACAGAGTTTACAATTGCAAGCGGTGAAATAATCACGTTATCGACTTGAACTCCAACACGTTCTACAGTTTTACGAAGGTTGTGAAGAATGGTTCTTGGACCTGTATAGAGAAGTCCACGCATTTCCAGACGAACACCCATCATACCACGAGGGTCTCGAATACCTTGGAAACCGTCTACTACAAATTCTTCTGGCACAAACGTAATCACTTCACGATCAGGAGTCATGCTCTTAGTCAAAGCTGATTTGACAACATTCTCAACATCTTGATCTGTAATTTCTTTTGTATCTGATGTTACAGGAATCATTCCTTGAGTTGGTTCCACTTGCAACAAGTTTGCTGGAAGTCCAACGTTTACTGATTTGATTGAAATCCCTGCTTTTTCTTCTGCTTGAGAAATAGCAGATTTGATAGCCGTTGCTGCGGCCTCGATGTCAACGATAATCCCATCCTTGACACCTTTACTTTTGGCGTTACTAACACCGATTACATTTACTTCACCATCTACAAGCTCAGCAACTAACACTTTAATTGAGCTCGTTCCAATATCTAAGCCTGTAAAGAAACCATTTCTAGTCATTACATTGCGTCCTCTCTGTCTTCCAAGTTTCACACTTTGATTTTTTAACAGCTACAAGAAGGCATAGCTATTCACAGAATATTATATCACAAAAATCCGATTCGTGCCTAATTTTTTGTGATTTTATCGAAGGTTTTTCGTTAAATTTATTTTAATATTTCGTTACAAGTCCCTCTTTTTTATTTTTTCTATGAAAAGAGTGTATAATAGTCAAAATAACTGAAAAATGTTCTGTAATTTATTATGTTTTTCATGTTACTCCCATTTCAATTTTTCATTGGTATGAGAAACTCGAGCTTCCGCTAAAAATCATTTTATAAATTTCAAACATTTTTTATAAAAAAAGAGAGCCAAGTCAGCTCTCTTAATAAATCAGTTATTCCAGCGTGTCGCCCCAGCCTATTTTTATTTAAGTTTAATATATCTTTGTGGTAGTAAAACAATATTCAATAATGGTATTTTCTTCAATACATTGGTTGCAAGTATTGATAAATACCAGCCCAGAACAATACCGATAACAATATGAAGAAAAACAGAACCAATTCCCATTTTTAACATTAGAATTCGAAGCATACTACAAATTGGTGCATGTATGATATATATACCTAAACTATCTTTACCGTATTTTGAAAAATATTCGAATAGTTTAGGAAATTCTTTCTCAATTTTAGGAAAAAATAAAAATGAAAAGACGATACAGACTATAAAAGCAATTCCCCACAATCCGGGATTATTATAGCTAACATAATCTTTTTTAGACTCGATTTCATAGAACAAGAACCATACCAACATATAGATGAAATCAAATACAATAAAGAAAAGAAGAAACTTTTTCGAATCAATTCTATTCAAATTAATTTTACTCAAGACACTTCCTAGCATGAAGCAAACTCCCCAAACTAAGGTTTTTTGAATGATATATATATCAGTCTGAACAAACAAAGTGCAGCCATAGGCGAGAACACTTATTAAAAATAAAATTCTACGGTTTTTGATTACAATAGACAATAAGCCATATATCATCAATATAGACCAAAGTATATATAAATACCACGAAACACCTAGAGGGTGTTTGTAGATATTTATTAAATCAAATATAGTAGTAGGAACCCGAACAGCGGCACCTGCAACTTTTTGCAGACAAAAGTGAATTATCGAATAAAAGATATATGGTATCCCTAGAACAATCGTCTTCTTTTTAGCATAATCCCAAAATTCGTTTAAACTTGATATTGGTTTGAAAAAATATCCTGATAACGCGAAGAATACAGGTATATGAAATATATAGAGTTGGGCTACGAGTGATATTAATACGTTATTCCAAGATGGAAATTTTTCAGATTGATACAGACCAAGTAGTACATGACCCACCAAAACGAAAAATATAGCTAGTCCTTTCCCAAAATCAATCCAATTAATTCTACTTTTTGTCATCCTTAAATTCTTTCTCTACAACCTCAAGAGCGCGCTCAATAACCACATGCATGTCGTAATATTTATAGTCCGCTAGACGACCACAAAAAATAACCTTGTCATTTTCGGCTGCTTCTTCCTGATACTTAGCAAACATAGCGTTGTTCTTTTCATCATTGATCGGATAGTATGGTTCATCCCCACGTTTCCAATCAGCTGGGTACTCACGAGTGATAACCGTCTTCGGTTGAGTACCATACTCGAAATGCTTGTGTTCGATGATACGAGTATAAGGAATCTCACGTTCAGTATAGTTGACCACGGCATTCCCTTGATAATTTTCTTCATCCAAAACTTCGTGTTCAAAACGAAGACTACGATACTCCAACTCCCCGTGCTTGTAGTCAAAGTACTGGTCAATCATCCCTGTGAAGACAACTTTCTCAGCTGATGCTTCGAGTTCTTCCCGATTGGCAAAGAAATCAACCCCAAGCTCTACTTCTACATCGCCCAACATGTTTTCAATGATGACGTTATAGCCACCGATTGGAATACCTTGGTAACGGTCATTAAAGTAGTTGTTGTCAAAGGTCAAACGCACCGGAAGACGCTTGATGATAAATGGTGGAAGGTCTGTTGCAGAGCGTCCCCATTGTTTTTCTGTATAGCCCTTAATCAATTTTTCATAGATATCCGGACCAATCAACTTGATGGCTTGTTCTTCAAGGTTTTTAGGCTCAACATCTTTCATATCAGCCGTTTGCTGGGCAATCTTGTCCTTGACTTCTTGAGGAGTCTTTGTTCCCCACATAGCGTAGAAGGTATTCATATTGAAAGGAAGATTGTAAAGGTTCCCCTTGTAGTTAGCCACTGGTGAGTTGATATAGTTATTAAATTCAGCGAATTGGTTGACATAGTCCCACACTTTTTTGTTGGAAGTATGGAAAATGTGGGCACCATACTTGTGGACATTGATGTCTTCAACATTTTCACAGTAGATATTTCCACCAATGTGATCACGCTTGTCAATCACTTTTACTTTTTTTCCACGTTTTGTAGCTTCATGTGCAAAGATTGCTCCTGACAAACCTGCACCAACGATAAGATAGTCGTACATAGTTAACTCCATTATTTCTTAATGATTTGTTTTAGTTCTTTTATATCTACCACTTTAAGAGATAGAATTACAAAAAGATAAATGATTCCACCAAGCACTGCAAAAGCTAGAACATTCAGAGTTGGTGAAAAATGTATAACTGTTTTTGAACCTAGCAGAATACCGTACATGATAGCTGATGCTAGAACAATTTTTGTCATAGATCCGATAATAGGAACTTCTTTTAGATATCTGCGAGTAAAGTATAATTGTATCGCCCATACTAACGCCTCTGTCAATACAGAAACAATGGCTGCTCCGATATATCCAAGTTTTGGAAGGAATAGCAAATTCAAACCTACACTGACAATGGCAGGAGCTGTTGTTGAAATCATGAATTCTTTATTTTTATTATGGGGAATTAAAATCTGAATTCCCATGATATTGGTCCAACCGATAAAGAACATACGGAAGATCATAATGGCGATTGCATAACGTGCATCCTGAAAATCTTGACCAAGGAAAAACTGAACAAAATCATCATTGACAATCAAGATTCCTACCATCATTGGAAAAATCACTAAATTATAAATGAGGAAGGACATTTCATGCATCTTATTGACTGCCTTATGATCACCTGTCGCTAACAAATGAGCGACACGTGGCAACATAACGCTTCCCAAGGAAGTCACCAAGGTCAGAAGGATATTTACCAATTTTAGAGCCTGATCATAAATCCCTACATCTTTTGTAGAAGCTAAGGCTCCAAGCATGGTACGATCTAGCGTAACATACAAGGAAATCGCCACTTGCGGAAGGAACAATAATATGACAGGTTTTAAATGATGCCTAGCATATTCTATGTCAAAATGCGGTCTACCGATAAACTCCCTAGCAGGCAACCACATACTTAGTTGCCCCAAAAGTTCAAATACGGTTAGCAAAAAAACATAGAGATATAGGTCATTTGCAGATTTGACAAAGAGGAAGATTGAAATGACCCCAACGAGCTTGACCGTGATATTTCGAACAGTAATCTTTCGAAAATCCTCCAACCCTTGAAAGAGCCAGGAAATGTCTAAACCTTTAGAAACCAAACTCAAGCCTAGAATGTAGGCTACCGGATTTTGCATAAAGGAAAGAGTCAAACAAAGAAGAACATACAAGGACAGAGAAAGAAGAGTTGCACCTAATTGCAGGGAGTAGATTCCCCAAAAGTTTTTTTCGATTTCCTTGCGATGTCCTGAAATGACCTTGGTCCCATAGTTAGCAACTCCTAGCGTCGCTAAGAGGATAAAATAAGTAACGATGGAATTAAAGTATCCGTACGTCCCTAAATCATCCGAAGAAAAAACCCGTGTTACATAGGGAGTCGTAATAATCGGGAGTAAAATCACCAACAATTGATAAGAGAGATTATAGGCGTAATTTTTTAGAACTTTCATTATTTTTCACTTCTAAACATATTTTTTTATTATCAATCTGTAAATTTACAATTCAAAACTTGATTTATCTGGGAATTTAGACTGAAAGGCTTGATGTATTTTTTGATCATACTCAGAGAATTTTCCATCTTCATCCGTATCGTTGATACAAATAATCTTATATTTCTCATTTTGAATAGCTCTTTGAATTTCTTCAACTTCCCAAATATCAAAATACTTCCCAAAATGAATGGATTGGGGCATAAACCTACCAGACTCTACATTCCAGTGAGACATGACATAATGACTAATATCTGACAACTGTCTAAATCTATGAGAGCTAACTTCTTCCAATAATTTTGTTTCTTTCTCCCAGATTAAATCAAAGGTCGATTTTAAATGCGACAAACCAATATGGTAATTTTTATATCCTAAAATACCTGAATAAAAAATACTGAAAATATTCCCAACTAGGTACTTCCCTAATTTTAAGCTATAAAATTTACGCCATTCTGAGAAAGGTTTTCTTTTTTTATTAAAATGTTTATTCATCAGAATGGTATTATTTAATTCAATATGATTGAAACTTTCTCGAGGAGTTATTGGCAAATAAATCCCAAAATCCTTTGGGAGATTTTCTTTAAAGAAATCATCTGCTGTAGTTGGTGCTGCAAAATACATATCATCATTTAAAAGAATAAAATTCTCACTTAACTCTTCGATTCTATGTAAATTCAACTCAATTACATTAGAATTATAAGTTGGAAGATATTCCTGAGGTATATAATCTGTATGTTTTACAATTTTTAATTTTGGATTCTTTATATTTAACCATTCTGGAACATGACCATAAGTTATAAAGAAAATACGGTTAATCCAATCTGCATAACGTTCAACCGAACGGAACCAATACTTGAAATTTTCTGATGGTCTGTATCGATTAGCGTTGTTTGATTCTGACCATTCAACATCAGATTCATATAACCTCTTTTCTTGTAACCAATCAGGATCTGTACCATCAACCCAAGTAATTACAAGATCTATTTTATTATTCATATATTTCTCCAAAGAGTCTATTTAATTATCTTATCCACTGCGGTCTTTAGATAATAACCTTCTTTAAGATTCTTCATAATATTTTTAGCATTTGTTACCATTTGCAGATATTCATCCTGACTAATTTTACCCAGTATTTCAGATAATTCAAACAGACTATTAACTGCCAAGCCTACACCATTTTTCTCAACAAAGTTCGCCTCAGCTGAATCTTTCCATACAATAACAGGCAATCCTGAAGAAAGATACAAAGATAACTTATGAGGATTATTATATCTTAAATAATTTCCCGTTACCCCATCGCAAGTATCTAGACTCTCTCCGTCCCATACTAATCCAAATCCACTATTTAAATGGTTAGGAACATCTTCCGGAGCAAAGGCACCTAAATATGAAACATTAGAAATCTCTTTTACTGGTTGAAAACCAATCCCCATCAATTGAAATTGAATGTCAGGAACTTTATCTAACTGATACAAATAAGGACTTTTATCAGGAGAAAGATTCCCTGCTACAGTCACTTTTTTTGAGTATTTAATAGATGAAGACACGTCCTTATCATTCAAATAATCAAATATTTCTAAAATAACTAGCTTCTTTTCATCTACGCCATACTGAACAAACCAATCTTTCATTTTTTCATTGTGAACAATAATTGAATCAGCAAAAGATAGCATTTCATCAAATTCCCTCTGGTAGAATGGATCATCATAAATTCCTCTAATTAACTCCACATCATGAACCAATGAAATTATTTTTACTTGTTTTTTCTTCAATTTCAGAAGACTAGATGCTCTACCAAAATGATTTCTGCGATAGGGATGTTGTAACAACAAAACATCCCCTTTAGACAATCTTTTCAAAACATTATTCCACTGTTTATAAAAAGAAACTTGTCTTATTATTTTCGATACAAGGGACTTATCCTCAGACTTGTGGCGTACAATTTCTATTTTTTCGAAGTCTAATTCTTCCAAAATATTGACACAATCGTTGGTAGCTTTACTCCCCGCGTGCATGTGTGTCCCATACGATTCAACAATCTGATATTTTTTCATTCAGTTCTCCCAGCAGTATATTCTGTAAAGTCAATGCTTGAGTTTCAATTTCAAAACCTTTTAGCTTAAACATTTCTTTTATTTCAAGCTCGCTTGATCTAGGTGTTTCTAATAACTCAAATATATTTTTTGCCCAAACCTCAATAGAGTCATCTAGAGACAGGTATCGAATGGAATCTAATATTTTCAATTCTTTAGTAACTGCATCACTTACCAAAACAGGTAGTCCATTAGCTTGAGCTTCAACAGCAGATAGAGGCAATCCCTCAAATATCGAAGGCAAAACGAATAGGTCTAGTGAACTTAACCATTTCTTCATATCGTTCTGACTTCCTGCCAGTAAGACTTTATCTTCAATTCCATAAGATTTTATTTTTTCTTTGATTAAGTCTACAGTTGAATTTGCACCCGCAACCTTACCTATTATGACTAATCGAAGATTAGGATTTTTCTTGCAAGCTTCATTAAAAACATCTATTAAAAAGGGTTGATTTTTTTGGATATCTAGTCGACCAACATTACCAATAACTTTACAATCATTCCACCCTAACTCTGTTCTTAGATCAAGTCTATCTTTTTCTGAAAAAGAAAAGCTTTCTACATCAATAGCATTTTGTATAATTTGCGCACTTGAACGAATCTCATCAGGAAACATATAATCTGCTGCGATTCCAGAGCAGGCAAAAAAATGGGTTGCAGTATTTGGCAATTTAGATCTATTCATATTATGTAGAATTTGTCTCACTTTATTTCCCTTGAACATCGAGCTATGACTATGAATGATTCTTGTTTTTATCCCATATTTTTTAGCATATTCTAACAAATCAAGATTAGGAATTGCCATTGCATTATACCAAATAGCATCATATTTTTTCCCTTCTGTAGCAAAAAACTCTCTTAATTGTCTCATATACTTAAGAGGATTTTTTCCTTTACGAGGTAAATAATATACTTTTGAACCTTTTGAAATAATTTCATCTTCAAATACAATAGATTCTCTAGTCCTTTTAATAAAATCAACTTGAAAAATTGATGAATCAAGATGACGATAATAATTCATAATAAATGTTTCTGTACCAGCAAGAACAGGTGACATTCCTGTCATTAAAATTTTATAGACCATTATATTTCCTTAGTTAGTTCTATGATTAGCTCTTTAATTTTAGGATATTTTTCTATATCAAACTTTCTTGAGAACAGATATCCATTTTTTGCAGCTAGTCTTAATTCTTCTATATCTTTCTCGCTGTCAGTCCAAGTGTAAGGTTTACCATCCCACCAATTAATATAGCGTAAGTTTCCTTGAAATTCTTTTTTATAACCGTGATTAATTGATGCATCATACACCTTATAGTTTCTTAACTCTTTATTTAAAATCATTGGTATAAAAATTTCGTCACTAAGAAAAGATTTTCTAAACATCTTCTCCGTATCTGATTCTTTATCAATCAATAATTTCACAATATTATTTGGTAGTGAAACCCACTGACTAGCTTTTATAGGGATGACATTAAACAATTTATACCGATTTACTCTAAATAGTTTTTGAATCCATACTTCTAAATTACGATAAATCTTGAATGCAAGTTTGCCAACGGCACCCGGTAAAGTCCGATATGTAAAGCGTTCAAAAAGATGATAATATTTAAATCTATTTATATCTTCACCATTATCCTCTATGTTCATAAAAGTAAGAAATGAATAGTCTTTATAATCATTAAAAAAATCATGAATTCTCTGCTGAGAAAGTAACGGTAAATCTACGCCACTTATTAAATGATAAAAATAGTAAGAATCTCTTTTAGAGGCAGCTTTAAATAAAATCATTTCAGCTTCAATTTGGGAATATCCACCCCAACTCACCGAAACTCTTTCTGTAAAATAAACTTGAGATCGTTTTACACTGGATTTAATTAAATCCAAATGATAATCATCAATATCTGATTTTTTATCAATATGGATAAAAATATCATTACCTTGATGATCCAATAAAGAAACCAAAAATGCTAGTTGATTAAATTGGCTGTGAGCTAAGATTAAATATGCATGCTTATGCACCATAATTTTTTATCCTTATCATAGTATTTATCACTTTCGCAAATAAGTTATAGGAAGTTGTGAAGAGTATAATCAATATCTTTCTACTAAGAGGAATGGCTTGTTTTAGTAAGACTCTCTTATTTTTCTTCAATCTAGATACCATAGACTTTATTTGAGTTTCATTTAACATGCAAATATTTTTATAATCTACAGAAAGGGCTATTTCTGTCAAAAGTGCCAAATCCGCTCTGTAGCGATTAATTCGAGCCCACTCTTTGTATTTATTTTTACTACTTTCGGTCGCATACTGACATACTAAATCCCAGCCTTTTAAAACATCAAAATGTTTAGATGTAAATTTAGCTGTCAGACCAGAGTTGTTAATAAAATAATTATAAACAATCTTATCAGTAACAACTATCTTTTCTGAGTTTAGAATGTAGCGGAACATGGTTGGAACGTCTTCTGCAAAGAAACCAGACGGAAATTCAATACCTTCTACAACTTCTCTTTTATACATTTTATTCCAAACATAATACTCAATTGTCTGACTTTCAATCTTAAAGTAACGTTTGGCATACTCTTCCTGCGTCAATAATTGCAAAACAGGGGTGTTTTGTTGATGATCCACAATTTTAGAGGTTCTATAAACCCCTCCTACAACCATATCTGCATTGTAACTTTTAGCTTGTTCTAATAAAAATTCTACTGCATCAAGTTCCAACCAATCATCCGAGTCAAGAAACATGACAAAATCCCCTGTCATATATTTTAACCCAGTATTACGTGCTTCAGATAATCCTCTATTTTCCTGATGATATACTTTAGCTCTTTTATCTGTTTGAACAAATTCTTCACAAATAATTCCTGATTTATCTGTAGATCCATCATTAATCAAAATCACTTCTAAATCTTTATATGTCTGATTGAAGACGGAGGACAGGCATCTATCCAAGTATTGTTCTACATTATATACAGGAATAATAATACTTACTTTCGTCATTTTTCTCCATTATCCAATTGTAAATTTGCTTCAAAAGCAGACTGAGTTTGATTCATTAAAGTACCAATCAAAATCAAAAAAATGTTATAGTGAAGATTTATAATTAAATCATCTATCATAGCATGAAAACTTAATGTAATCAGAATTAATGATAATACATATTGTTTTTGCTTCAAAAGATGATATAAAGTTAATGTAAAAATTAACAATAGGATAACCAAAATAAACAATCCATATCGCTGTAATATTTGGATATAGAGATTATCAACGTACAAATATTCACTCAATTCCCTTTGTCCATTGATATCTAAACCATTCCCAATCCAATTAATCTTTTGTCCAAATAAATTATAACCATATACATTCAAAGAACGATTAGCATAATAAATTCTACCACCTAGAAATTGGTTGATATTCTTACTCAATTCATTCAAAAAAGGACTTGAAAAACTCAGATACATTTTTGCTATCAAATAACTTAAATATGCATTTACTATATAAGTTAATTTAAAAGTTTTTAATAAAAGACCTGAAGACTTTAAAATTGATGGATACCATTTCACTACAAGGTTAATTCCTAGTAAGAATAAAGAACTAATAAAAGTTAATCGTGAATCTGTTTGGTAGAAAATCCAAATTGTTGAAAGCAATAAAAAAAACAAACGTTTATAGCTTACCTTATCTTGAGTTAAGAACAATGAACTTGCTACAATATTTAGCATCACTGTAGATGGGAACAATGAATATCGAAAACCAAGATAATGCCGTATTCTTCCTGATGAAAATTCAACATAGTTGGAAATTAAACCAATTTGACTACTCAAGATAACAAATATTAAAGTAAATAAACTAATATAAAAAGAAGTTTTCGCCACATATTTAAAAGATATATCTCTTAGACTAAAGATAAAAATAACACTTATTGCTAATGTTGATAGAAATCCTGTTACACTACTAACCAAAGCATAAACAATTATAACTCCGAATAACGATATTGCTTTTTGAAAATTAAATTTATTATTGATTAATTCTTTAACTATTAAAAGCATAACTGAAATAAGAATTGCTGCTTTATAAATTGCACCTGATATATATGTGGCATAAAAGGTTGTACTCAACAGTGAAATAAATAAAAAAAGTATCAGTGAAAATAAACTCAGTGTTTCTACTAATGTTAATTTTTTAAATTTTATACGCATATCTAAGACCTAAAAACTATTTCCATATTTTTTTCCTAAAAACTTTGCTTGTAAGAATGATAAACCTTTTTTAAATAGATTTACTTTTTCCATATACATAAAATGTGCTTCCGTAGTAGTCAAATTATTCTTTACCAACCATACATTAAATAATAATTCACTTACTCTACCAAATAGACGGGCTTCAAAAGGAGTTAAATCTGATAAATCCATACATTCATACATACTATCTAAAATTGGAAACAACCATTCAAAATAATTATTCGCTAATTCCTTTTTCATTATAAACATATTGAACATATAGCCACTACGTTGTTTCATAACTTTGTCAAATGAATCAAGGTATTCAGGGTGTTGCTTCTCAATGACTTTTCTAGCCAAATCTAGATGGCTAGCATCTAGTGTGTGTGCATAATGAGAGTACAGAGTTTCAATATAATATTTCCTTTTTTTAGGGACTATTATATCCCCTTTTCTCAAAAGAAACTCAATTTCTTCCTGATTTAAAATCACTTCATCAATCTTTAGATTTTCTTTGTAAGATTGACTTTTTTTCGTGAAATATCGGCGATAATGAACTAGCCCAAGATAATCGCAATCTAGATTTTTCCATGCCCAATATAGCCCTGTTAATTCACAATAGTATGGGTTTAACTGAGAAATGTTTTCTCCAGTATTATCCCCTTGATATCCCAAATCATCTTTTCCTTTACACCCAACATGGACTGGTAGATACAATTCTTTATTTTTAGGCATCTCAAAACTTTTATGAGTCGCCACTATGATTTTAATATTGGTCATACCCCTCCTACTTCGCTCCATCTCTCATCAACACAACTTTTACAGTTTTTAACAATATTTCAAAATCTTTCCAAATGGTCCAATCATCAATATAGGCTACATCTAGTTTTACAACATCATCGAAATTGGTAATTTTACTGCGCCCACTAATTTGCCACAAACCTGTAATACCAGGTTTGAAACTAAGACGACGTTTTTGCTCAGGTGTGTACTTTTCGTACTCATCTACCGTTGGTGGGCGAGTGCCGACTAGACTCATATCCCCAATCAACACGTTCCAAAATTGTGGCAATTCATCCAAACTTGTCTTTCGAATAAATTGTCCAACCTTGGTCACTCGAGGATCGTTATCCATCTTAAACATCCCACCTTGCATGGTATTTTGATCCATCAATTGCTGCTTGATTTCTTCAGCATCTACCCTCATAGATCGGAATTTATAAAAAGTGAAATAGCGACCATTTTTACCGACTCGAGTTTGAGAAAAGATTGCTGGTCCACCATCTTTTCGAATCATTGGAACAAGGACTATACTTACCAGTCCACAGATGACTAATCCAACAATTGCTCCTAAAATATCAATAATTCGTTTGGCGACTATGTGGCTAGGTTTATATAAGTTTGTAGAAAAAGTTACTACGTTCAATCCAGCCATCTCATGGATTTGTTTATTTCTACCTAAAATCTTATCAAAGGCATTTAAATTAACAGTAACATCAATCCCCATCGTTTCAAATTGAGAAATAATGCTACCGATATCATAATCCTCACTAGGAAGGTTTACAAAGACTTCGTCTACTACCTCATGAGTTGCATAATTGATGAGATTTTTAGGCGGAACAGACTTGACTTTATCATGTTTAAAATCAGGTTTATCTAGTACACTTACAGCTACTAACTTACCCGTGACATCATTGGCTGCCAAAAGACGCTCTATCACCTTCTCAATACGAGTTGTCGCTGTTATCAAAAGAATCTTTCGGCTCCCTTTTAAACTATGATTAAATTGAACCCAATATTTTTTAATAACAAAACCAAGAATATAATTTAGAATCCCGTATAAAGAAAGGAAATAAATCATCCCCCTTCTAGAAATAACAAATTGGTCTTTCAGGAAAAAACTAGAGAAACTGATTAACAAGGCAAAAAAGATGATGTATTTTACTACCTCTATCAATTCAACCGACTGACTTCGCTTGAAAAAATCCTTACCATAGCCACTAATATAGAAGGCTGCAAAGTGAAGAAAATAAAGGACAAACACAGTTTTTGCAACAATCTCTGTTTCAGTTACGGAAATCAGTATATAAGCTAAAACACTAACGAGTATACTCTGCAAAAACGCTAGAGTTACGTTATAGAAACCCCTTCCTTCCATATTTCCTCCCTAAACTTATTTTTTCCCATAGGAACCGTAGTTCCCATATGATCCGTAAGAACCATATTTTTCAAGCTGAATATTAAATTTATTCAGAATAACTCCTAAGAATGGTGTTCCTGTTTGCTCTAACTGGTCTTTAGCTTTTTGAACTTCTCTCCGTTTTGTTGCAGAAGCTTCAGTTACCAGGATAGAGGCGTCGCATTTTTGTACGATAATAGCCGCATCAATGACAACACCGATAGGGGCTGTATCCACAATGATATAGTCAAAGTATTTGCGTAAAGTCTCAATCATTGCTTCAAATTTGTCACTTTGAAGAAGAGCGGTCGGGTTTGGTGAAACAGCTCCTGATTGAATGACAAACAAGTTTTCTACGTTTGTTTCACACAAACCATGAGATAAATCTTTGGTTCCTGATAAGTAGTCTGTCAAACCTGTAATTTTTTCTCGAGATTTAAAGACACCTGACATTACCGAATTACGAATATCGGCATCGATAAGGAGTGTCTTATAGCCTGCACGCGCGAATGCCCAAGCTATGTTGGTTGAAGTAGTCGACTTCCCTTCTCCAGGTCTAACTGAAGAAAGAGCAATCACTTTGAGACCATCTCCACTCAACTGGATATTGGTCCGTAGTGCGTTATAATACTCCTCAGCTTTTTTTACAGAGTGTAATCGTTGTTCTGATAATTCTAACTTTGCCATATTTCCCTCTTTATTTTAATTTCTCAAGATTTGGAATAACACCTAAAAGTGAGATGTGCATCACTTCTTCGATATCTTCTGGACGCTTCACTCGATCATCCAACAATTCAACCAAAAGCACGATAACCGTAACGAATCCTACACCTGCTATAGTGGCCATCATTGTATTGCGACGAATGTTTGGTGAAGATGGCGATGTCGCTGGTCTTGCTTCCTCAAGTGTGGTTACATCCGACACTCTTGTTACAGAAATGATTTTCTGAGCAGCTACTTCTCTAAGTGCATTGGCGATACGACTCGCTTCCTCAGGTTTCCCATCTCGAACTGAGATTGATACGATACGCGTATCTGCAGGGACTGTTACTGAAACTTTTCTTCCAAGAGTTTTGGCATCCATAGTCAAGTTTTGATCAGCCACCACTTTTTCAAGAACATCCTGAGAAAGAATGATCTCACGGTAGTCTTTTACCAAGTATGAACCTGCCTGCAAGTCTTGGTTGGTCAAACCTGGCTTATCTGCTTGGTTACGATTGACAACATAGATACGAGTAGTACTAGTATACTGTGGCTTAATCACAAATGAGCTATATGCAAAAGCTGCTAGACCTGCTACTAGTGCAGCTAAGACAATGAGGAATTTTCGTTTCCATAGCACTTTTACCAATTGAAATACATCAATTTCAAATTTTTCTTGTTCTTTCATCATTTCTCCTAAATTATTTGGTCATTTATAATGTTTGATGGGTTTGTTTCAAAAAGTTCACGAGCTTTTCCTGCTCCGTATTTTTTAGCAATGAGTTCATAAGCTTCTCTCATATACGGTGGGCGATTATCCAAATTGTGCATATCGCTAGCTACTACATGGACTAAGTCCTTGTCCAAGAAATACCTAGCACGCTTTTTCATAAACTTGTAGGTATCTCCGAAAAGCCGCGGTTTTAAGACGCTCGAACTATTAATCTGCATATAGCAGCCCATATTGATGAGTTCTCTTACTTTTTTCTCATCGTTTTCCAAGGTGTGATAGCGCTCAATATGAGCAACCACAGGTGTAATCCCTAACATGAGAACTTTGGTCAAGGCGCTATGAATATCTCTGTAGGGTGTATTCATGCTAAACTCAATCAAGGCATAACGAGTGCCATTGAGTTTTGGGATGATGTTTTGTTCAAGTTTCTCTAAAACATCACTTGAAAAATAAATCTCAGCTCCGTACACGATCTTCAAATCCGGTGCGATTTCTTGAGCCAACTGTTTAACTTCGCTAAAATTAGCTGCAATTTTGTCTTCTGGTGTTTCAAACATCCCTTTTCTACGATGAGAGGTTGAAACAATGGTACGAACACCTTGTGCGTAAGCTTCCTCTAGGAGAGCCTTACTCTCAGCTCTATTTTTAGGTCCATCGTCAACATCGAAAACAATATGTGAATGAATATCAATCATCTTATTTTCCTTCCATGGTATCTTTAATAGCCGTTTTAACAGTTTCCAAGCTAGTTGGGTCGATTTCTAACATGTAAAGATTGCTATCTGGCATAGCGTAAGACGGGAGACCCATACGACCAGTTCCTTTCAGATCTTGATTGGTTACTGTATATTTCCCTCCGCTTGCCAACTGAGCATTGACAAGACTTACCATTGTTTCTGGTGGCATATTGGTCTGAACTGATTCCTGTAAACCTTGAATAATGCCATCGTAATTTTTCAAGGCTTCTGCCGAAGTCATCTTCTGAATAATGGCTGTAATAACTTTTTGTTGGTTACGACCGCGATCTCCATCACCATTTGTCAAAGAGTAACGTTCACGGACAAAACCTAATGCCATTTCTGAATCAAGGTGAATATTTCCAACCGGGTAGTGCTTGCCGTTTGTATGAGCAGTAAACTCTTGGTCATTATATACGTCAACGCCTCCAAGAAGGTCAATCAACTTCAAGAAAGAAGTGAAATTGAGACGGGCATAATAGTTCAAGTCGATACCATAAAGATTTTCTAAGGTATGGATAGAAGCATCTACGCCATAGATACCCGCATGCGTCAACTTATCGTTTTGGTTGTTTCCACCATCTGCAATAGGGACATAGGCATCTCGAGGAGTGGTCGTCAAGAGAATCTTTTTAGTATCTTGATTCACTGTCATGATGATATTGACATCTGAGCGCGAAACAGAACTGATAGGACCATAGGTATCAATCCCGCTGATGTAGACGTTGAAAGAATTTCCTGTAGCTACCTTAGGCGCTTCCACTTTCTTGGTCAAGTCCTTAGTATAAATTTTCTTGATCTTTTTAGCGTGGTCGGGATATTCCTGCTCAATCAGGTTTTCAAAAACACCGTTTAAGACGATTGCTTTAGTTTCTCCATCTAACAAACTCTTATAGGCTGCTAGATAAGAAGAAGCTTCCTCAACTGTCAATTCCTTGTTTTGAGTTGTTTTAATGTCATCTATCAATTTTTGAATATTTTCAGCATCTGTTCCTGTTGGAGCAGTTACACTAGAAAGTTGAGAAACGTTATTAATCTCACTGTCTGCTAGCACTGCCACACTCATAGAGTAGCTTGAATAATTTGAAGTTGCATTGAATTGATTGGCGAGCCCTACAAATCGATTTACAGCTACTAAAGCTACAGAGCTAAATAAAACCGAGAGCAATAGGACTATCAAGGTGAACACCTTGGCTTTGCGCTTAACTATCAACAAGAGGGATAATAATGCTATGAGCACTAAAACTACTGCCAAGATAATATTAAAATAGCTGACCGCTAAAATCTGATATTTAAAAATCAAAAACAATAAAAAAGAAGCTAGAACGGCATAGATTAGCAACAAACCTATGTTTAAACTCTGCTGAAATTTACTAGATTTACTTTTTTTTATGCGTCTACTTTTCATGGAACACCTCTTCAAAACATTTTAATTTAATTATATCACAAAGTATCTCTAAAGGCTATCTACATTAGTCAAGGAAACGTTTTATTTTGAAAATGTATTTAGTGAGTGTATATTTATTAGCGCCTTTACTACATTTTATGTTTTCAAAAAACAACTAAAATAAAAATAGAGCTCTTAAAAAGCTCTATTTTTTAATTATTTAACGTGACTTTCGAATTCTTTTTGACTCTTTTCGACTGAGTTTTTACGTTCTTGTTCCCATTTGGCTTTAGCTTCATCAAATTGAGCAGTTGTTACGACATCGGTTTGCAATTTCATGTACTTGTAGTTACTTCCAGTACCTTTGATTCCGACAAGTGAGTAAGCTCGTGTAAATGGTGTCACACGTGTTACTGAAGCTCCACCACCGTTTGAATTTACAGGGAGCAATAGCGAACTATCAATCAGCCAAGCTTGTGCGTCTGCATAATTTTCATAACGTTTGGCTACGTCTGTATTTTCTGCATCTGCCGCTTTCAATTTTTGAGTATATTGGTCCAATCCGATATTTGTAATCTTATCAGTATCCTTGCTTGGATCAAGTCCTAAAATCTTGAGATAGAATCCATCCTCAGCGTTGAAAGGATTAAGATAAGTCGATGGATCTTGGTAGTCTGCAGACCAACCATCCAAGTTCAAGTCATAGTCATGATCAGCTGTGGTTGGCGCTTGGAATGTCGCATTAGCATAGTCTTCTGTTGAAATTTGAACGACATCAATCACTACATTTTCTGCCCCAAGAGTTGATTCGACAGATTGTTTAAGCGAATGAATCTTTGGAAGCAAGGTTTTGTTAACTTGGTCTACAGGCAAGTCCAAATGAATCGGGAAGGTCACACCTTGTGCTTCTAGTTCTTTTTTAGCCTCTGCAAACTGAGCTTGTGCTTTTTCTTTATTGAAGTAGCCGTCTTGAGCGTCTTCGAGATTCATATTTGACCACTGCGTACCGTAGTTTACCAACTTAGATGAAACTGTCTCACCAAAAGTCTTGTCACCTACTTGCACGAAAGTTGGTGGCACAAGTGTGTTACGAAGAGTGTTTTTAGCTGCTTCTTCTCCATTAGACTGAGCCGAATAGGCTGTACGGTCAATGGCAAAGTTGATTGCTTGACGGAAATTTTTATTTAAAATCGCAGCTTGGGTAGCTTGTTTTTGCTCATCGCTAGTCTTAGCTGTATGATTGTATGTTTGGCGATTAACGTTAAAATTATAGTACCAAGAAGTCGCATCCTGCAAGCTATAAACGATGTTGTCCTTGTATTTTTCCTTTGTCTTAGCAAAGTTTGAACTATTTGGGTAGACACCAGCAGACGAGTAGGCTCCGTTTTCGAAATTACGGATCGTCATATCTTGATCAGAACCATCAACATAAGCCAACTTAACTCTTTCAATCGTTACTTTTTCTTGGTCATAGTAATGAGGGTTCTTCATGTACTCAAGTGATGATTTTGATGTGAATTCTTTTAACAAATAAGGACCACTGTAGAGAATGCTATCTGGTTTCAATTCTCCAAATTCTTTACCTTTAGAAGTCAAGAACTCTTCATTGACCGGAAAGAGGATACTATTGGTTGTTTTAGAGTTCCAGAATGGTTCTGGACGTGTCAAAGTATATTGGACAGTGTAATCATCTACAGCTTTCACACCAACATTTGAAAAGTCAGTATTTGCGCCTGTCACATAATCATCTAATCCCTTGATTGAGTTCTGAATCAAATCGAGCGCTTGACTCTTGTTATCAGCTGCATACTTGATACCTGTGACGAAATCTTGTGCTTTAATTGGGGCGTATTCTTCCCCGTCAGCAGTGAACCATTTTGCATCTTGACGAAGTTTATAAGTGTAAGTCAAACCATCCTTTGAAACACTCCAATCTTCTGCAAGAGCAGGAATGAGATTTCCATAATTGTCATTTTCAAGCAAACCATCTACCAAGTTGGTTACAACAGCGGTATTATCACCAGAGTAGTCCAACAGGTAGTTGAAGGTTGTCGGGTCGGCACCAAATGTTGACGAGTAGGTTTTAGTATCTGATGCTGACTTCCCACACGCTGTCAATAAGACCGCCGTGGCAAGCGTCAACCCCGCTCCAATCAGTCGTTTTTTGAGTTTCATGATTCACGTTCTCCTTATATGTTAGGTTTTATAACATATAACCATTTTATCAAATTTTGCCCCAAAAGTAAAGTTATATACTAATCGATCTCTCATCGGCAATAAAACAAAAAAAGAAATCCAACTTAAAAACTGGATTTCTTTACTCATTGGCAAAGGCTATTTAACGTGGTTTGCTAACTCTTTTTGATATTTGGCATTTGTTTCAATTTTCTCTTTTTGCCATTTCTTGAGAGCTTCTTCGTATTCTTTAGTGGTTACAATATCATTTTGCAACTCTAGACCTTTAAATACAAATGGATCTCCCTTGATACCAACTTGAGAGTAGGCTTTCGAAAATGGTACTGTACGACTAACTGTAGGAGAACCTCCTGAAGATGCTACAGGAATGAGAAGTGAACTATCAGATACCCAAGCCTGTGCTTTAGCATATTTTTCATAGCGTTTGTTAAGGTCGGTTGTTTCTGATGCTGCATCATCCAAGAGTTTCTTGTACTCATCAAGGCCAACTTGTGCCATGACTTCTGGATCTTTACCTTTTGTGATACCCAAGTGTTTAAGGGCAGAACCCTTCTTAGCATCCAAGATATTTAGATAGGTAGCTGGATCTTGATAGTCTGGTCCCCAACCAGTTCCGTTCAAGTCATAGTCTTTTTGAGAAGGAACCTTAGCTTGAGAAGTAATACTCATTTTCTCATTATCTGTCATTTGAAGCACATCGATAACGACATTTTCAGTTCCAAGCGCTGCTTCGACAGATTGTTTGAGGGAGTTGGTTTGTTGAACAGCAATGACATCTGTCTGTTCAACTGGAATATCCAAACGGATTGGGAAGGTTACACCTTTAGCTTGCAATTCTGACTTGGCTTTTTCAAAGGCAGCTTTTGCTTTTGTTGGATTGTAAAGGGTATCTTTACCATCTGTCAAAGCTACATCTTTCCACTGGTCTCCGTATGTTACTAATTGTTCTTGAGCCAATTCACCGAAGGTCTTTTCACCAACCTGAACATAGTCGTAAGGCACAAGACTGGTACGAATAATCTTGTCTGCACCTTCTTCACCATTCATCTGTGCAGAGTAAGAATGACGGTCAAGAGCAAAGTTGATTGCCTGGCGGAAGTTTTTATTGAGAAGCGCTTCTTTTGTTGAAGTCTTTTGTGCTTCATCTGTCTTTGCTGTTTTATTGTAAGACTGACGATTCACGTTGAAAGTAAAGTAATAGCTGGTCGCTTCTTGCGGACTATAGACAATCTTATCCCCGTATTCTTGCTTAGTTGAATCAAAGTTTGAACTTGTTGGGAAGAGACGAGCTGTTGTATAGGCTCCTGATGAAAAACTACGAATCAATGATTCTTGGTCAGATCCATCGTAGAAAGTCAGTTTGACGTGGTCAATCTTAACATTGTCTTTATCCCAATAATTTGGATTTTTTTCGTACTCGATCACTGATTTTGAAGTGAAGTTCTTCAAAATATATGGTCCATTATAGAGAATACCTGAAGGTGTTGCTGCACCATAATCTTTACCTTGAGAATTCAGAAATTCTTCATTAACTGGGAGCATAGTCGCTGTTGTTACCTTAGAATTCCAGAAGCTTTCTGGTTGGTTCAAGGTGTATTGAACAGTGTAGTCGTCAATTGCTTTAACTCCAACTGTTGAGAAGTCATTGCTTTCACCACTGACATATTCTGCCAAACCTTTGATAGAATCTTGGATCAGACTTAAGCCATCTGACTTACCATCAGCAGCATGTTTCAAACCAGTCACAAAGTCTTGAGCCTTGACCTCGGCGTACTCCTCACCTTCAGAAGTATACCATTTGACACCTTTACGTAGTTTGTAAGTATAGGTCAAACCGTCTTTTGAAACCGACCAGTCTTCAGCAAGAGATGGAATCAAGTTTCCGTATTTGTCATTTTCCAAGAGTCCGTCGACCAAGTTAGCAATGACGTCCGAAGTTGAACTTTTACTAGTAACGCTATAGTCCAATGTTGATGGATCGATGGCATATACGTATGAAAATGTTGTAGGAGCATCTGCTTTTTTCTCAGTCTTGCTACAAGCTGCCAAAAGAAGAGCTGCACTCATCGTTATCCCTGCTACTGCGAGCAACTTTTTCGATTTCATCGGTATTCTCCTTTAAAATACTATTTTTCACCATTATACCCTATTTTTTTATAAAAGCAAGGGTTTTCATGCAATTTTTTAGAAAATTCAAAATAATATTTTTTTAAGAAATTTCTACACTTATTTTAGAAAAAACTCAAGTATCTTAGATACTTGAGTTTTTAGGTTTAATTGGCTAATTCGACACAGAACGCATCCCAAGGAGCTAGTGTTAGTTGCTCGAGTTTTTCTTGAACCTCGGTGTTAGCAACCAAGACTGATTTGAGAACCCCATTAAAGTAAAATTCTTGTTCTTGATTTGAGAGGTTAGCTACTACTAGGAAACGGCGTTCCCCGTCCTTGCGAATATAAGCAAAGACCTTCTCAGCTGTTTCTAATAATTCAAAGTCAGCTTGAACCAGCCAGCTGTTTTCCTTGCGAATCTGAACTAATTTTTGATAAGTATAGAAGATGGAATCTGGATTTGCTAAAGCCTCTTCTACATTAATCTTCACATAGTTTGGATTGACTCCTAACCATGGTTTCGCGCTTGAAAATCCAGCGTAGTCTGTAGTATCCCACTGCATTGGAGTACGCGCATTATCGCGTCCAATCACACAAATGCTATCCATAATTTGCTCTAGCGGTACACCTTGTTCTAGCGCTTCTTTGGCATAGTTGAGGGATTCAATATCCTCTACTTGCTCCAGAGTTTCAAATGGATAGTTGGTCATCCCAATCTCTTCCCCTTGGTAAATATAAGGAGTCCCTCTCATGAGATGAAGCAAGATTGCATACGCTTTGGCGGATTTTTCACGGTATTCTTGGTCATTTCCCCAGATAGAGACGATTCGCGGAAGGTCATGGTTATTCCAGAAAAGGGAATTCCAGCCATCCTCAACTCCTAATTCTGTCTGCCATTTGTTGAAAATCTCTTTTAATTTCCCAACATTTAGCTCTTTTTGGTAGTGCCACTTAGGTTGTCCTTCCTGATACTGAAGACAGATATGTTCAAACTGGAAGACCATAGACAGTTCTTGTCCTTTTGGATCTGAATAGAGTTTTGCGATTTCTGGTGTCGCTCCCCATGTCTCCCCAACTGTCAAGAGCTCTTTGTCGCCGAAAGTAGCCTGATTCATTTCCTTGAGATAGGGATGGAGCATAGGGCCATTGTTGACAATCTTCTGATCAGGAATTTTCCCAATCATGTCAATAACGTCCATACGGAATCCACCAATCCCTTTATCAATCCAGAAATTCATCATTTCATAGATTTTATGACGGAGCTCTTCGTTTTCCCAATTGAGGTCTGGTTGTTTCTTACTGAAAAAGTGTAGGTAATATTGACCAGCCTTTTCGTCATATTGCCAGGCAGAACCACTGAAAATTGACTCCAATTCGTTAGGTTCATCACGCCAGATATAGTAGTCACGTTCTGGACTTTGAGGATTTTCACGCGCCTCGATAAACCAAGCATGCTCATCGGATGTATGATTGACAACCAAATCCATAATAATCCGGATATCTCTTTTTTTAGCTTCAGCGATCAGCTCGTCCATGTCTTCCATGGTTCCAAAGATAGAAGCAATGTCTTGATAATTGGCAATATCGTAACCATTGTCATCCATCGGGCTATCATAAACTGGTGAAAGCCAAATAGCTGTGATTCCAAGCTTGGCTAGATAATCTAACTTGCTAGTAATTCCAGGTAAATCGCCAATCCCATCTCCATTACTATCCTTAAAACTTTTAGGATAAACTTGATAGACTACGGCATTGTGCCACCATTTTTCTTGCATATTTTCACCTCTTTTAAACTCACTTTACTCCATCATAGACTTTTTTTATGATTTATGCAAGCGTTTGCGTTATCTTTTTTCTTACTTTTATTACTCTCTAGTTTCTTATCTTCTATTTTTTTTATATAATAGAAAATAGAGGTAAAAAAATGAAAAAACAAGCTTTTAGTTCTGAAAAATATCTAAATTTACAACGCGACCATATTTTGGAGCGTATTAACCAGTTTGACGGCAAACTCTACTTGGAGTTTGGAGGCAAGATGTTGGAGGACTTCCACGCTGCCCGTGTCCTTCCTGGATATGAGCCGGATAACAAAATCAAACTCTTGCAAGAGTTGAAAGAACAAGTCGAGGTTGTTATTGCCATTAACGCTAGCAATATCGAGCACTCAAAGGCTCGTGGTGACTTGGGTATTTCTTACGACCAAGAAGTGCTTCGTTTGATTGATAAATTTAACGAACTTGGTATCTTTGTTGGCTCTGTCGTTATCACACAATACGCCGGTCAACCTGCTGCAGATACCTTCCGTAATCAATTAGCTAAAAATGGGATCGACTCTTATCTCCATTACCCAATCAAGGGTTACCCGACAGATATGGATCATATCATCTCTCCTGAAGGTATGGGGAAAAACGACTATATCAAAACGAGTCGCAATTTAATTGTCGTGACTGCTCCTGGACCTGGTTCAGGTAAGTTGGCAACTTGTATGTCTAACATGTACCACGACCAACTGAATGGTATCAAATCTGGTTATGCTAAGTTTGAAACCTTCCCAGTTTGGAATCTACCTCTCCATCATCCAGTTAACCTGGCTTATGAGGCTGCTACAGCAGACCTTGATGATGTCAATATGATTGACCCATTCCATCTCCAAACTTATGGAGAAACTACAGTCAACTACAATCGTGATATCGAGATTTTCCCTGTTCTCAAGCGTATGCTCGAACGTATCTTGGGCGAATCTCCTTATGCATCTCCAACTGACATGGGTGTAAATATGGTTGGTTTTGCAATCACTGATAACGATGCTGCAATTGAAGCATCGAAACAAGAGATTATCCGTCGCTACTACCAAACAGTTCTCGACTTCAAGGCTGAAAAAGTTGCTGAGTCTGCTGTCAAGAAAATCGAACTTCTCATGAATGATCTCGGCATTACGCCAGCTGACCGTAAGGTTGCTGTTGCTGCTCGACAAAAAGCTGAAGAAACAGGTGGACCTGCTCTAGCACTTGAGTTACCTTCTGGTGAAATCGTCACAGGTAAGAATTCAGAACTCTTTGGTCCGACAGCTGCTGCCGTGATCAACGCTATCAAGAAGTCAGCGAATATCGATGCTGAAACCAAGTTAATTGAACCAGAAGTGGTGAAACCAATCCAAGGTTTGAAAATCAATCACTTAGGCAGTCGCAATCCACGTCTTCATTCTAATGAGATTCTTATCGCTCTTGCAATCACAGCTATGCAGAATCCTGATGCAGATCGCGCTATGAAAGAACTCGGAAACCTCAAGGGAAGCGAAGCTCATTCTACGATTATCTTAACAGATGAAGATAAGAACGTTCTCCGTAAATTGGGAATTAACGTAACCTTTGATCCATACTACCAATACGATCGTTTATACCGTAAGTAGATTGAAGACTCGTAGGAACTTCTTATCAAGCATCACCCCTCTTCGATAGATTTCGAATCTCTCTTAAGGGGTGACTTTATTTTATACAGTATTTCTAACAATCTCCGACTATTTTCTTTTTTAATCATTCTAATATTACTTTGGGAGTTTATTTATAATGAGAGAATTACTCAGTCAAAAAGAGCAAAGGCAATTAAAGGTTTTAGAATATTTGTTTGAAAATCCTGACTGGATTTACCTAGATGATTTATCTAAGATCATTGGTTACAATGCTCGCATCATCAAGAGTGATATCAAGGATTTACGCGAAGTCTTCCCAGACTTTGATATCAGACATTCAACTGCGGGAATTATGATGGTTAATGTACAAAATAATGGTATTGAGCGAATCTACCAATATTTTTTACAGACATCTGATTATTTCCAAATTTTAAAAGCTTTCTTCCTCTTGAACAGCCCCTTTACCTATGAACATCTTGCCGAATCTTTGGATATTTCTCTTCCTTCTTTGCGTAAGAAGGTTGCAGATATCAATAAGATTCTTGACGGAACCTACCGCTTTAAGCTTAAGGTAACCCCTATCTCTATCATTGGTGATGAAAAAGATATTCGATTTTTCTTCTCCCAATATTTCCATGAAGCATATAGTTTTTTAGAATGGCCCTTCACAGAAATCAAAGAAGCAGACATTGATAGCTTTGTTGCCTTCTTTATCAATTTGGCAAAATTCCCTGCAAAATATCAAAATCTTTATCAAATCAGAACTCAGGCTACAGTCGATTTGCACCGAATGAAGAGAGGTTATTTTGTTCGTTTCCCAAAACAAACCACTTCCTGGTTGAGCCCTATCTACGACCAACTCTCTGATTTTCAGCATCAGTTACAAGACTTGGCCCAAGGGCTCAATGTTGAAGTCACCCCTGAAAACCTTAATCAGATTTTCAGTCCCTTTGCTGAGCCTGGTCTTTTCTTTACAGTCGAAGATTTCCTAGAGGCTCGTCAGTCTTACGAACAAGTCGATCGTTCCTATCATGCTGCGCGAGACATCCTAGACAACTTAACTCGAAGATTTGGTGTTCAATTTTCAAATACGGATACCTTGATTTGGAACCTGCACAACACTGCCTTGCTTGAGCGAAGAGAAATCAACTCCGAATCGATCATTTCACAAAACAAGGATTATACGCTTGGAAAAATTAAAAAATTCTTCCCTAAATTTTATGAAGCAACCGTCTTTGAAATGATGCGATACAAGAACATTATGGGACAAAAGGAGAAGACTCCTGCCCTTTCTCACCTGATCTACACCCTGTTTACCCACGCTGAGGGGCTTACAGATCAATTGTTTGAACATAAAAAGAAAGTTAAGGTCTTAGTTCTGAGTGAGTATGACTTTGCCCACCCACAATTCTTGATTTCTCTCTACGAATTCCATACTTCAAATAACATCCAGTATGAAACTTGGGATAAAGAAACCCTTAACATCGAAGAAATCATGGATAGTGACTACGATGCTATTATCACTAATTTTGATATCAAAGGCCTCGAAGACATGCTCGTCATTAATATCAGTCGACTATCTATCCTGCAAGTTGTCAACGAACTCAATAAGATTTCTATGCAAGATTTATAATTTTAAAAACCTCCTAGAAAGAATCTAGGAGGTTTTTAGTAATCTATGTTTTTCTAAAGAATCATGAGCTAATCACATTATTCAAAATCAACAGTCTTATTCTTAATCACAAGCTTGGTATGAGCTGTTATATATTGTCGGTCAAGGGTTGTTATAACTTCCCCTTCACCATTTATAATATGCCAAGCTCCATCTTTATGAACCACCATAGCAACTTCTTGTTTGTTTTTATCTTCATTCTTAACAGCCAAGGCATAGGCGTCATCGACCCCTTCTAGCAAGAGTTCTTTGTTGCTACTGAGTGTCAGTAGATAATAGGCTCCGTCTCGAACACCAATATCGTATTGTTGATTCACAAATATGGTTTTGTCGTAGCTAGGTCTTGGTTCAGAAGTTCCTGATCCATTTCCAAGGATACCCTTAAAAGTATCCTTTTGCTTTTCTGCCTCAGCCTGTTCTTGAGATTTGATAAATTCCTGAACTGCAGCAATCTTTTCACTCTCTTGTTTCTTTGAAGCTCTCATTTGATGAATCACTACAGTCCGAATCAAAAACGAACTTGCAAACAAGAGTCCTATGATAGATGAAATTTTCCCCTTTTTCATTTCCGCTCCAATCTCCTTATACTTCACTATTAACTACTTTTCTATAGTATAACAAGATTTTGCTAGGTTGACAAGAAATGTTGGCATTGAGTAACAGGACTTCCTTATTCTACCGTTACAGACTTAGCAAGATTCCGTGGTTTGTCCACATCAAGGCCACGGTGAAGGGTTGCAAAGTAAGCGACTAGTTGCGTTGGTACGACCATTGAGATTGGTGAGAGGTAAGGGTGTACGGTCGTAAGAACGATATCGTCTGTATCTTTGGCAACATTTTCTTCTGCGATTGTAAGGACCTTAGCACCACGAGCTGCCACTTCTTGGATATTTCCACGAGTGTGGTTAGCAAGAACTGGGTCTGACAAGAGGGCTAAAACTGGTGTCCCCTCTTCAATCAAGGCAATGGTTCCATGCTTGAGTTCTCCAGCCGCAAAACCTTCACATTGGATGTAAGAAATTTCTTTGAGTTTGAGACTGGCTTCCATGGCTACATAGTAATCTTGTCCACGTCCGATGTAAAAGGCATTGCGTGTTGTTTCAAGAAGCTCACGAACTTTGCTATCAATCAATTCTTTTTCTGAAAGAGTTGATTCGATAGACTGAGCTACGATAGACAACTCGTGAACCAGGTCAAAAGCTTTAGCTTTTTCATTGCCATTTGCTTCACCGACTGCTTTTGCAAGGAAGGCAAGGGCTGCGATTTGCGCTGTATATGCCTTGGTTGAAGCTACGGCAATTTCAGGACCTGCATGAAGCAACATAGTATGGTTGGCTTCACGAGAAAGAGTTGACCCTGGCACGTTTGTCACTGTCAAGCTTGGGATTCCCATTTCATTAGCCTTAACCAAAACCTGACGGCTATCAGCTGTTTCACCAGATTGACTGATAAAGATGAAGAGTGGTTTCTGGCTGAGAAGTGGCATACCGTAACCCCACTCAGAAGAGATACCGAGTTCAACTGGTGTATCTGTCAATTCTTCTAGCATCTTCTTAGAAGCAAACCCTGCGTGGTAAGAAGTTCCAGCTGCAAGAATATAGATGCGGTCTGCATCTTGAACAGCCTTGATGATAGCTGGGTCTACGACTACTTGACCAGCCTCATCTGTGTAAGCTTGGATCAACTTACGCATAACTGTCGGTTGCTCATCGATTTCCTTGAGCATGTAGTAAGGGTAAGTTCCCTTACCGATATCAGACAAGTCAAGTTCAGCAGTGTAGCTAGCACGCTCACGACGATTGCCATCATAGTCTTGAACTTCAACGCTATCAGCTTTCACGATTACCAACTCTTGGTCATGGATTTCCATGTATTGGTTAGTTTCACGAATCATAGCCATAGCATCTGAGCAAACCATGTTATAGCCTTCTCCAAGACCAATCAAGAGTGGTGATTTATTCTTGGCCACATAGATGACATCTGGATTTTCGGAGTCGATCAAGGCAAAGGCATAAGAACCACGGATGATGTGAAGAGCTTTTTTGAAGGCTTCAAGTACTGATAAGCCGTCTTCTTCCGCAAATTTTCCAATCAAGTGAACGGCGATTTCTGTATCCGTTTGTCCCTTGAAGTGGTGACCTGCAAGGTATTCTTCCTTGATTTCAAGATAGTTTTCGATCACCCCATTGTGAACCAAGACAAAACGTCCAGTCTCAGAGCGGTGTGGGTGAGCATTGTCTTCTGTTGGTTTCCCATGAGTGGCCCAACGAGTATGTCCGATACCAGTTGTTCCCTCAACTCCAGCTGTCTTGGCAGACAATTCTGCGATACGACCAACTGCTTTCACCAAATGGCTTTCAGCACCACCTAGAACAAAAATTCCCGCAGAATCATAACCACGGTATTCGAGCTTTTCAAGCCCTTGAATCAAAATATCAGTTGCATTTGTGTTTCCAACAACACCAACAATTCCACACATAGTATATACGACACAGACAAGCTGTGCTTTCTCCTTATCGAAATTGGTATAGTCTGATTTTCTGTTTTTAGAATCAGTGAAAACAGTATATACTTGTTTCTTTCACTTGTCAAGAATAAAAATTGGTATAGCTCAATTGCTTTTGGACTGCAAACAAAAACCATTCAAGAAATAGCTCTTGAACGGCTTAAAAATATAGCTAATCAACTGATATCCATACCCTATCTAACACTAGATATCATAGTTTATCTTTTCTCACTCCTCGCAGCCAATTATTTATTAGAGTGGATGGGATAGGCGCTTTCAAAAGTATCCACTATCTCTACTAAACGATCATCCAGATAGGTCATAGCTTGATTTCTGATTGGAGCAGGAATTCCATAGTAGGCTTGCGCAAGACCTCCACAGATAGCAGCGATGGTGTCGCTATCTCCTCCGATGGAAATAGCATTTCTGATAGCATCTTCAAAATCTTGTGACTCGAAAAAGGCTTGGAAGGCCTGAGGAACCGAACCTTGACAAGTCACATCAAAGCTATAGTCCTCACGGATTTGGTCCAGAGTAAAGTCCATGGAATAGTAATTTTTATCGATGTAGTCTCTGATTTCATGGCGGCTAGAACCAGTTCTAGCTAAGAAGATAGCTACTGCAACTGCTTCTGCACCTTTTAGTCCCTCAGGATGGTCATGACTCACTTCTGTCACTGCTTGGGACAAAGCCTTTGCCTGCTCTATGCTATCTGCCGCAAAGCCAACAGGGCTGATTCTCATGGCAGATCCATTCCCATAACTCCCATAGGGTTGAGGATCCTCTGAAAAGATCCAGTAGAAAAAATGACCGCCATAGCCACAATTTGGATATTGTCTCCCTATCTCTTGCATGTATTTCACTGCATTTTTCGAGAGTTGACTCCAGTCTTCCCTACTAGCCAATAAGGCTTTAGCAACCGCCAAAGTCATAACACTATCGTCCGTCGGACAAGAATCACGAGTGAACAAATCAAACTCTTTACTCTTATGATTATCCGCCTCAAATCGGGAACCAATAATATCTCCAATAACTGCACCTAGCATAAGCTACCTCCTAGAAGTTTTTCTAAAGATTTTTATCACGTTAAATAGAGTTACATATAACCTACACAATTTACACCAATTACTCCTCGTCTTAGGAATATCGTATGAAGTTTCTCATACTCAAATTGTTCATACTCAAATCGCTCGTATTCAAATTTCTCATATTCAAACGGTTCGTATTCAAACTTTTCATATTCAAAAACTTCAATTCCTATTTCTTTTAATACTTCTTCTGGCAACTCGTAATCTTGGTCTACTAAACCAAATAGAGTAAATCCTGAATCGACACAAAATGATAGTACTGGATTGTATATTGAAGAGTAAATTACAGATCCAGCTATCGATCCTACAAAACTACCAATCATGAATCCTAACACAGGAATTTCAATTAGTGATTGACTTGCAGCTCCCATAGATAAAGCACATGTTGTTACAAACATTTCTTTGATTAATTCATTAACCATCTCAGCTCTGCTCATGTTTCCAGTAGTGACTTGATACGAATTTTTCATGGAATTCATCACTAATACAGTTACTGCTCCAACAATTGACGGATCAATAGATTTCATTGCACTACCACATAATCCTGCCTTACAACTTGCTGTAATTGCTGCTGAAACTGTACCTCTTACAAATCCTTCACCTGCACCTGTAATCGCTGCAAATCCTATCTTTTTAAATTGACCTTCTTCGATTTCTCCATTTTTAATTAGATAAGCTATGGCATTCAATACTTCAGGAGCAACTCTTAACACTATTGATATTGTTGCTGCAGTTAAGCCAGCTTTGTACGCCTGCCTTAAGATATTGGTAAACTTAATCAACTCTTCGGTTGTAAAATTTAATCCCTCAGGATTTACTCCACCCTCCTTAGACAAACTTGCAAGTTCACGTGCTTCCTGTTCCGACAAAGCAATCGATTCATTCCCCTTATTATCTTTAACTTTATCACTCAGTAATTTTAGAGTTTCTTCATAGCGATGAACTTGCTCCGATCGCTTTACAGCTTCTTCTCTTATTTTTCGCTCTAAAAACATAGTCGCTTCTTTTAGCTGATCTGATGGAATTACTCTATACTGCCCTGTATAAACTGGATCACTCAAAATTGTGTCTGCTGAGTATCCTCTCTTCTCCAAATATAAATCTAAACTTTCTTTCCCACCTTGTGATTTATATTCGCTAAAACGTTGAAAAATACTCTTAGCTTGTTGTTCTGCACTGGATGCTCCGTTTTTATAATATTTTAAACCAAACTTAGCATCGAAGTTTACTCCCGTAATATCAGCAGAACCAAAATCATGGCTACGATCAACTTGTACTCTGTTTTTTGAAGAATTAATAGCTGCATTAATATTAAAAGTCCCAGCATGCCAAAACTCAGCAACATCTCCCTTTAGTGTATCTATACGTGCACCACTTGTTTCAAAGTCATTTAGATTATTCACCAGCTTCTTTATCTCTGATTCTACAGCGTTTACATAATGTATTCCGGTAGCATGTCCTGCAAAATTACCTGCGTTCTTCTCAAAGAATTCATATCCCTCTTTAAAGGCTTCCATTCTTTATGCCTCCAAGAATTCTGATAGTCCATCCATATATAATATTAAAGTCAAAGCTCGGAATTGTTGGTCAGTAATTTTTCTCTGATCCTCTGTTGTGGTAATCCATTTTGTAGCTTCTGCAACCGCATTGATTGCATCCGCTGCAATAGCTGGAGCCGAACCTACTAGGAAAGAAAATAGTGTATTCCCGACATTCGAAATAACATTAGGAATATCCCCCATAGCACCTACCGCAGCATCTATAGCTTGTTCTGGTAGAGATTTTTTAAATTCGATAAGTTCAAATTCTGTTTTATAATTTCGACAAAGCTCAATAAATTCATTATAGTCTTCCGGATTATCTATAGTTTTTGAAATAATCATCATCCCACGTTTTCCTAACCAACCATATTTCATTCCATATTTGTCAAATTTTACATGCATACTGGATATTTCATTCTTACTTGCCTGATTTTCACCAATAAAAAGTACATGTTCATTAGAAGAAATTGTAGACATATTATCTAAATAGTTTTGTTCTAACCAGACACTCACTTTAATCGCATCATCTTTAGTTCCCACAATTACATCATCTTCGTCGTCGTTAGCGCTTACAAGTTGGCGCAAATAATTAGCATAGCCAACTGTATTATCATCACAAACAATGATTAATTTTTTTATATTTTGTTCAAACATAATAATCCTCCATATTAACTGACATTTTTGTTAATTTATATAATTTTACAAACCTATTATATCATATATATTATTCAATATTATATAATATAAAAAATCTTCAGTAAAAGATGAAGATTTTTCGTTTTCTAGATACAAAAAGTATAGCTAAAACCTCTAACTGCTTTATTTTCGGACATCTTTACCCTAAAATAAAACCGATGTTCCCTACCGTCCTTGGCATTTTCCTTGTTCAAGACAAAGTAGTCCTTTTGGTTAATGGCCATGGTTCGTAAAATGTCGTCAATCAGAAAAGTCAAGGGTACATTCATGGCAGAGTATTTTTGGAAATCTTCCTCAAAACGAATATAGTCATCTGAAAAGTAATCCATCTGCAATTTGTTTTCATATAACTCTTTTCTAGTCATCAACTTCCTCCTGACAAAGTTGGATTGCGAGAATATCATCTACCCTTATTAATCGATAGCCTTCATCCGTTCTAACCGAGATTTCTTGAGGAGATAATTCTCTTACTTCGCCCAATATGGTGCTTTTATGATTTTTCTCCTTGACCACAAAAGAGCCTTTTAATCGTCCGACGTAGAGCTGGGAAAGTAGCAACAACTTCTCGACTGGATTCAAGTCTGTTGATAAATCGACACGATTTTTTTCTGCACTGAGTGAACTCGTATGCTCCGATAGAAAAAAGCCCATCCACTTCTGCATGCCTGGATCTTGATAGTCCCTCGCGGATTGAAAGGGCAAATAAGAGCGATCAATCATTTTAATCCATCTAATCCTCCAGCAGAGTGCCCTCCGATCAGCTTACTTCTGGCAATACTTCTCGATGCATCCTCTAAGGCAGTCGCCTTCAAAAGGGAAGTAAAGCCGAATTGTTCTCGAATGGAATCAATGGCAGTCTGGAGCCTTTCTTCTTTTTCTACTTTATCAACATCATCAAAAAGGGAAATCAAACCAAAGGATTCATCCACAAACCCTGAATAACTAACGGCAACACTCCTGACAGCCCCAGAAGTATATTTGCTATGGAATAATTTCAGTACATAACTGACTAAAAGACCGGTATTATTGGTCGGCTCCACCTTCATCTGGGTATGAATGGAGCGTTTTTGTTCCTGCTTAGAAAAACCAAGATGAATAGACACCACTGTCGTCTTCTTTCTGGCCCGTCGAAGCCTGATAGCCACCTGTTCAGCCATCTCTCGAAGGATAATTTCGATGTCTCGCTGCTTGACATAATCTCTCGGTAAAATTTGCGAATTACCTAAGCCGTGAGATTTGGCTTTATAGGGCTTGTGAACATTACTCTCATCAATTCCATTAGCATGAAACCACAAGCGAAGTCCAGCTTGGCCAAGTTCTTTCTTCAGGACATCAGGATTGCTATTGGCTAATTCCTTAATCGAATAGATTTTCAAACTGTTTAAGCGCTTCTCCATCCGATGCCCAATCCCCCAAAAGTCAGTCATCTTTGGAATGGACCAGACCTTGTCTTCCACATCCTGGTAAGACCAATTGGCTCGCATGGTCGGTGTATGCTTGGCTTCATTATCCAAGGCCAACTTAGCAAGCAGAGGATTGGCATTCGACATACCGACTGTCGAGTAAATCCCGGTCTGTCGCCAGATATCTCTCTGGATACGAGCCGAAAGCATGTCCAGCTTATCTCTACGAGAAATCTGCTGGTCCGGGACAAAATAATTAAGCGAACTGGTTAGATCAATAAAGCCTTCATCAATTGAATAAGGATAAATATCATCTGGACTGCCATAGTTCTGAAAGATTCGTTGGATTTCCATATTGACCGCGATATACTTATCCATCCGAGGAGGGACAATGACGGTCACCCGGGCCCAGTCTTCGATAAATCTCACATAGGCTGGGTCTGTCCGTAAGCCTTGTTTCTTGGCATGGTAATAGGAAAATTTGCGCGTCTTGATATCAAAGGGGAGGTCATAGGCACGTCCGACATTTGCTTTCCCAAAAACCTTTTTAAACATCGGCGAGGAGGCAAGAATAAGCCCAACAGAATTATCCGCCCGACTCATGACACAAAGGGAGGTTTTGAGGGGATGAAGCCCTCTTTCTACGCATTCAACACTGGCATAAAAGGACTTCATATCGACAAAGGCAATATCACTTTTGGGCTCTCTGGAATAATCAAAGTAGCCCATAGACTATCCCTCCATGGGTACGAAATTGCCCACGATAATACCCACAATCCGCGGATCTTCTTCGTAAGAAATGTGAATATCCTTGTATTTAGGATTGATGGAGACCAAACGCAGACCATCTTCTTCTCGGTAGACCCGTTTGATATAGGTCTGGTTATTGCAAACCACTGCATAGACTGCCCCGTCATAATCAAATCCAGTCTCTCGAATTAGAGCCACGGAACCATTTTGATATTTGGGTTCCATGGAATCTCCAGAGACCCATGAAGCAAAATCGTGAGCCAGTTCTTCATTGAAATAAACCGTATCGAAGTTTCGATCATCATAAACTGAAGCACCGATACCAGCCGACATGCGTTCATAGACATGATACTCGTAGAGTTTTTCTGAAATAGCCGTCACCTTCTTGGCTTGTTCTTCTTGAGCCAAGTTGCGAGCATAAACTACCACCTTTTCTTTTCCTTTATTGGAAAGGCTGTTATAGAGACGGACAATTTCGATTTGAGTAAAATAGCCTTTTGGTACTTTTAAGATTTTCTCTAACTGACTAACCTTTTCTTCGGAAGGCTCCTTGACTCCACGCTCCCAAGCTGAATAAGCCTGAAAACTAATCCCAAGCTGCTCTGCAATCTCTTTTTGTGTTAGCTTCAACTCTTTTCTCCGAGCCTTGAGTTTTTCTGGTTGGTACATGGTTTACCTCCTAGTGTGATGCTTTCATCATAGGTTGACTTTATTTTAAAACTCAACCATTTTGGTTTAGTTTTATTATATAAAAAAAGTAGACGGATGTCTAGTGGAAAAATCCAACTTTAACCCCTGTTTACTTCATCTTCATAAAATGATCATGACTCACAAATAAAGAAGAAAACCATCTCAAATTTGATGAGATGGTGAATCATTTAGTCTACTTTATAAAAAACTTGTTCTGAACTAGTTGGAGCTGCCTGGCCAGCAATCAGCCTATTTTTAGTTAAATCAGTATCTAACCCAGGCATAATAAGCCCAGCAGGATAAATACTCATTCCATAGCCTGAGATACCATCTCTAATGCTGAATTCAATCGTTCCATGGCTACCCATGCTCTTTTTTTCAATGTTTCCACTGTTTACTAGTCCATTTTTATCGAATGTAAACTCTTGTCCACGTCCATTTCTCCAAGTTCCAACTAGAGTCGAGAAATCTCCGTTTAGAATGGCTTGCTCATCTAGTTTTTGTGATTTAGCGTGCGCTTGCTCTTCTTGTGTCGAGAGTTTTTCCTCTGTAGTCGTCACACTATCTTGAGAAGTCGTTGAACTAGTGGTTGTTGTACTAGTCCCTGTCGTACTAGTAGTAGAAACCTGTTCTGTTGTAGCATTTACTGCTTCTACATCTTGCTTCTTATGATTAAAGAAGAAAACAAAACTTATCAGTACTATAGCATTTAAGCAACTAAACAGAATCAAAATCCAATTGATGCCTTTTCCTATTTTCATTTATAACTCCTTTAAATTATTCGTATTTGATTATATCATACTAAACTGATACTAGGAAGAATTTGTATGAGACAAAGACTATTGGGGTGAATTTTGGGGTGAACTTTGATTTTTTGAAACAAAAAAGACATCCAAGAGATAATTCTTGAATGTCTGTAAACGTTGATATAATCGTATTGATTAACGTTTTGAGAATTGTGATGCTTTACGAGCTTTCTTAAGACCTGGTTTGGAAAGTATGGGTTTCAGTTGGACTAAAAATAGCGTAATATCAAGGCTTTTCAGAACGATATCTACTTATTCATTTCATAAAATTTGAATCAATATTTTTTAAATAGGGGAATAGTTTAGTTCTGTAAGCGTAATGTGTGATTTGGCAATATTTGTGATGAGCAAAAACGTTGATTTTATGGATTTTTCATTCTTTCAATTGTTGATGAAATAGGGTGATTTTTACCTTGCTTTAGTTTTAATCAGATAAAAATCAGACAAAATCTATTCGTTATAGCTCTTAGCATAGTATGGAATGTACTGCATGAATTTGTTTCCTGCATTTTCATCATATGGTTTAACTTTTCCGCTTTTTAATCACATGGAGATTGAGCGTTTCTATCTCCATGTGATTAAAAAGCAAAAAGACACCATGAGAGGAGCTGTAGAAAGGCTGAAAAAATTGATTAATAATAAGAACTAAGTGTGGAAAGGAGGATACTGCCTCCTTTTCTATTTGACATAGATATTTTTTTAGGATATAATTTAATCCGAAATCAGACTAAAAGAGATGTAAGGAATTATTTTGGAAACAGATTTTATAAAGCAATTATCAGTACAAGAGAAAGAATTCTCATCTCTTTATCGTGTCATGGCTAAGAATTTTGGGCTATCTGAGAGTAGCGTGTGGGTCTGTTATTTTTTATTAGTAAATAGTGGTGATATCACTCAGCAGGACTTGGTTGAACAGATGATGTTCCCAAAACAAACCATTCACTCTTCGGTAAAAAAGTTGAGTGCTGACCAATATGTAAGGGTGACGCCACTACCAAGTTCTCGTAAGAGTAAGAAATTGTCCTTGACTGAAAAAGGCAAAACTTATATAGAGATGACCGTTGCTAAAATAGTGGAAGCAGAAAAAGAAGCAATAAGGGGCATGGGGCAAGAGGATATGCAAAAATATGTTGAACTTCAAGGAAAATATCTAACTCTTGTGAAGAATGAATTTACTAAAGCTGAGCTGTTAACTTTAACTGACAATATGGAGAATAATTGATGGAAATAGATAGTATTGAAATTTTTGGTGCTAAAGAGCACAATCTAAAAGACTTTGATGTGACGATTCCTAAGAATAAGCTAGTGGTTTTTGCAGGTGTTTCAGGTTCGGGGAAGTCTTCCCTTGTCTTTGATACGCTAGCAAGAGAAAGTAGTAGACAGTGGCAGGATAGTTATCCTCTCTTTTTACGGAACAAGCTACCTCACTATGAGCGTCCTCACGTAGACGAAATTAAAAATTTACCCCCATCTATCGTTGTCGATCAGAAAGCTTTAAGGACTAATACTCGTTCAACAGTCGGGACGGCTATGGACATTGCTCCGCTTATTCGTCTGCTGTTTTCACGGGTTGGTCAACCGAGTGCGGGTGGTTCAATGGCTTATTCTTTCAATCATCCTGCAGGGATGTGTCCTATTTGTACTGGGATTGGGAAGGTTTATCAGTTAATTGAGGATAAGATTTTTGATACCACAAAATCATTGAATGAAGGTGCTATTAATTTTAGCCAATTTTCGAGTGGCTGGCAGGCTTATCTTTACAAAAATAATCCTTTACTTGATGCAGATAAAAAGTTAGCTGATTTTTCTGAGGAAGAATGGCAGATTTTGCGAGAAGGAAGCGATGAAATAGTCAAGGTTGAATTTCGTTCTAATAATACGGGGAGTGTGGACCGTGTTGACTATGAAGGTGTCATTCCGCGTTTCTACCGCCTCTATCTGAAAAGGGATATTTCTAAGCTGAAAAAATCATTGCAAGAAGAAGTGCTATCTCTTGTCATTCAGGTACCTTGTGCCAGTTGTGAAGGCTCAGGACTAAACCCCAAGGCCTTAGCTTCTAAGATAAACGGGCATAATATTGTTGACTATATGAACTTATCAGTCAGTGAACTCTTGCCTTTACTTGAAGAAGTTGATAGTCCTTTAGGTCAATCATTAGTTGCACAAATCAAGTCAGCTATTAAGCGGATGGAGACGGTTGGGATTGGTTATTTATCTTTGTCTCGGAAGACAGAAACCTTATCAGGTGGTGAGATGCAACGGGTCAAGTTGGTGCGACACATCGGTTCCAGCCTAAGTAATGTCAACTACGTTTTTGATGAACCGACTGCAGGTCTGCACCCTCATGATGCCGAGAAAATCGGTCAGCTCTTGTTGGATTTAAGAGATAAGCACAACAATATTTTGGTTGTGGAACATAGCCGACAAATGTTAGCTTTAGCGGATGAAGTCATTGAATTGGGACCATTGGCTGGTCGGGAAGGCGGTAGGCTAATTTTTCAAGGAAGTCTTGTAGAGTTGCAAAAAGCTGACACCTACACAACCCGTGCCCTAAATCAACCACTTAGACTGAATCAAGATCCACTAGCTTGGACAGAATATTTTGCCATCAAAGATGCTACTGCAAATAATCTTAAACAGGTTAATACAAAAATCCCTAAGGGAATCTTGACCGCAGTAACGGGTGTCGCGGGTTCAGGGAAGAGCTCTCTGATTGGTGTCGAATTTATCGAAAATTACCCAGATGCCATTATCATCAATCAAAAACCTATTGGTACCTCCATTCGTTCCACACCAGCAACTTACTTAGGAATAATGGATGAAATTCGAAAATTATTTGCCAAAGCCAACAATGTAACCCCTAGTTGGTTTAGCTATAATTCAAAAGGTGCTTGTCCAATTTGCAAGGGAACTGGAAAAATCGTTTATGACATGGCTTTTGCGGATTCAGTTGAGGTCGTTTGTGAGGAGTGCGGGGGTCACCGTTATAATCCTAAAGCGCTCAGCTATCGTTATCAGAATTTCACAATTGAAGAGATTTTGAATCTAACTGTCGAAGAAGCATTAACAGTTTTTTCTTCGAACGATAAGATTTGTCAATCTCTGTCAGTCATGAAGGAAGTTGGCTTAGATTATCTGACTTTAGGTCAGCCTACAAGTACCTTGTCAGGTGGAGAAGTGCAACGGGTTAAGTTAGCTAGTAAGTTACAAGAGTCAGGACAAATCTTTGTTCTCGACGAACCAAGCACAGGTCTGCATAGTAAGGATGTTGAACAACTGCTTAGTTTACTAAGACGCCTCGTCAATCAAGGGAATACGGTTGTGATGATTGAACATCGCTTAGAACTTATTGCTCAAGCTGATTGGATAATTGATTTAGGACCCGAGGGCGGAAAGAATGGGGGGTATATTTTATTCGAAGGCAAACCAAGAGATATTATCAGTTGTGAAGAGTCTCAAACGGGGAAATATTTGAAAGAAATTTTAAATTTCAGTTAAAATACGTCAATTGCTTCTAATCAGACAAAAATCAGACAAAACCACATTATAAAAACAAAAAAAGCCTAGAAACGTTGATTTCATAGGCTTTTGGTATATTGTCTTACTTAACTTCTGTAAAGGTTGTGAATGTTATTTTAGCACCCCTTAAACGCTGTTATATCAACGTTTTTAGATTATTCTATAGAAAATGTAGTCATAAATGTAGTCATTTTGCTATGCCGTCAATTTCGCAATTTCTTTGAGATAGATTTCAACTGCTTCCGCCTTCTTTTTTGGTGCTAATTCAGCGTAAGTGTCCATTGTCGTTTTAATCGATTTATGGCCCATTCTTATCTGGAGTTCTTTCCAGTTCGCACCAGCATTCAGCATCAAAGAAGCATGTGTATGACGGAAAAGGTGGAAACCATAGTTTGGTAATCCCAACTCAGTCAAACGCTTTTTAAGCGTTGCACGTTCATTTCTATCACACATATAGTTCCCGTAAATTGTCGGGAAAATTAGATCCACAGTTGGTAAATCATGACTCACAAAATAATCACTCATCTCAGCATGAAAAGCTTTCAAGTCATCTAAGACTTGTCTCGGGACTGCAACTCTTCTGTTGCCAGCATCAGTCTTGGCACTGTTCTTACAAACAATCTCGCCCTTAATCTCAAGTTTCTTATTTCCAGCTTTCCACATTAGTGTTTTATTGACGATAATTTCATTAGCATCAAAATCCAAATCATTAATCGTCAAAGCTAGAAGCTCATTGATTCGAAGTGCAGAAGCTAGCAGCGTGTCGCAGATAACTTTGAATCTTCGATTAGCTCGTGTATCAGGTAAAGTATTCAGATAGTTCAGCCAAGTAGCCAAATCCTCTCCATGCAATACCATGATTCTCTCCTTTACCACCTTTGGTTTTGGAGGAATTTTCACTGTACGAGCGGGATTATTTGTTAGTTCAAAATTCGTGATCCCATAATCGAAAATATCACTGAGCTTATAGATAACTGCACCGAAATCTTTTGCATGGCCCTTTTTAGATTTTTTCATACCTGATTCAACTGACCTTTTAGATTGCTGGGCTAGCTTATTAACCCAAATCTGAATATCTGCAGATTTTATTTCTTCAGGCCTATATTCTCCAAACTTAGGGATGATGTAGGTATCAAGATAGCTTCGAACCCGATTGATAGTATTCTGAGAAGTGACCCAAGTTACAAAACTGACAAACCAGGCCTCAGCTAACTCCTCGAAATTATTAATCAACAAGGTCTCTTTTAGAGTTGACCCCTTCGCTTCAAATTCAATCCGAGCTTGAATAATTTTCCTATCAAGACTTTTTAGAGTTTTAGCAGTTATAGATGATGTAACTTTTTTACCAGTTTTAACATCTACACCAATATATACACCACGTTGCGTATAGCTAATAGTTCCGCTACTCTTGGTAGTTTTAATGACTTTTCGATTGTTGTGAATGATAGTTTCTTTCTGCATAGTAGCCTTTCACGTTCGGATATAAAAGGCTAGAATAACAACCTCACATATTTCATGTGATATTACTATTTTAGCACATTTTTAAAATTAAGGTGTTAAATAGTTCAGCACATCCTCCATTCTGTAGTAGACTGTGCGAGTCCCCTCGATTGGTGGTTCTAAACGCTTGAGCCCTGTCTTCTCCCACGACTTTAACGTATTGGGCGAAATCTTAAGTATCGAAAGCAGCTCTTTCTGAGTAAGAATACTTACATGCTTTTGAGCATTCTCTTGTTTCTGCATCAAAGCAAGCAAACAATTCAAAATTTGCTCGATTTGATTCAATTTAATGAGTTCATTATTCGTCATTTTCACTCTCCTTTCTGCTACTTGAGTGTCTACGCGAATCCAGATACTTTGCGAAAAAGAACGTCTTATCAATAATAAGATTCAACAACGGAGGATTTTCAACTCTCGCATATCTAACAAGATTATTAAACTCAGTAAAGTTGCGTTCTTCAATGATATCAATTACAGTTGAAAGATATTCTTCATTATTGTTAGTAATTAGAAATTGCTCCAATTCAAAACCACAACCAGATTCAATCTCATCCATATTGTAAAGTGTTTTGTCAGGATTCTCTGCGTGTATGAAATAGTCATACATCCCCTTTGGTGACATGACTACCTCTACATGAGAAGGTGTATGTAGTTTTTCAGTTAGAAGCTCTGAAACCTGCGTATAACTTTTGAGCGATTCAAAAAATAGAACTCCATGCTTATGTGCTTTTTTTAATTCTCCTGTTGCTTTATTTACATCCTTATCGTGCCAAGGACTCAATATAAATGGAATATGCATTTCCTCTAGAATATCAAGATAATTTTTCGGTGCACTTTCTTGATAAATCAGAAATGCCCATTTATTCGAACGTTTATCTTTGACCATGAATACCTCCCTTCAAAAAGCATTTTCAAATTATTTGCAATTCATGTGATTATTGATTACTGATACAATGGGGGTCGTAGTAACCCCATTGTATCTGTCAATTAGATTTTATGATGAGGCAGTACTTTCGGTCTTCACTACGTGAACCGAGCACCGCCAATTTATTATCTTTTTGTAGACTTAAACCAAAGCTTATTACCTCTCCTATTTGGTGCAGAAAAATAATATTCTGGATTGCGACTAGAAATTTCTTCTTTGATGTAGGTTTCCATGTCTCTCAGAAGTTTCTGAGCCTGTTGAGTTTTCGGATACTTAATCACAATCGTTACAGAATCTTTTCTTACGTCAACAACACACTTAGATGTTGCTCTATTGAATTTCCTTAAAATAGGATTGAACCTTGTCACAGTAGAAGGGTTATCAATTGAAAATGCTAGTTGAGAATTCTCGTCTTGTCTCAAAAACTGAATAAGGCGAAGTGTTTGATAAGCAGATCTAAAGTAATTACTCGGTTTGTCATAAATAGCACGTGAAATCAACTCAACTATAATGAGAAATACTGCGATTAACGGTAATAAAATTGCTAGAATTTTTGTATAGTACTCACCTTTACTAGCCCATTGATTTATCGTCTCAAGTAGATGAGATAAGTATGTACTTTGAGCATTTGCTATCAAATCCTGTAGCAATCTAAGACCAATTGTAAAACAAAGGAAAAACAAACCATATATAAGTAGCGTTACTGTAAAATTAAACGTTCTCTGAAAGAAATTCTTTTTGATATTCATAAAATACCTTTCTTTGTATAATAAGTCGGACAGAGTAAAGGAAGAACTTGATAAGGATGCTCATTATCAATGATTTGTATCAAACCGGTGCCCTTTCCAACCGGTATGACAATACCCTCTGGATCCAAGTCTGGGAATAGAAATTGCGTTGTTTTCTTATTGATATTTCCAATCTGAATCAACACATTCAGTTGCTCTCTAACGGAAACTGGAATTGTGTTATGATCAAAACGTTGACTAACTAATAAAAGGTGAACTCTAGTCGCTCGTCCTAGTAAAGCAACCTGTGATAAGAGCGAAAAGAAAGATTCTTTTATCGTTTTATTGACACCTTCTGATAACGCTAGAACTTCGTCTATTACAATAGTTAAATGCTTAAATTCTTCCTCAGAATTTTCATAGAGAATCTCTTGCCTTTCTTGAATAAGATTTAAGCAGGAACTTAGATTTTCATTTATCTCCGATACAAAGTCTGACTTTGAACGATTACGTTTAGGATGGATAACTGAAATCCTATTTTCACGGGCCCACCTTGATGGTGTATCGAATTTGGGATCGACAATGATTAAATCGGAAAAATTTTTCAATAAACTTAGAAAATAAGTCAAAGCATATGATTTTCCTGAACCGCTATTTCCTGCGATAGCTATAGAAGTTACTTTGTTAAAATTCAAAGCTAAATTCTTCATAATTGGTATCATGTTTTTTTCTTCTTTCAAAACAAACCGATCTAAATCTGAGATTACAAGTCTTTCAGAAATCCCTTCTTTCCACGGAAAAAACAAACCTCGTTGCACATGTATATCATCCGTTTCAAGAGCAAGAAAGTAAGCAGAGTTCTGTTTTAATACCGTATACCTTGGAAAGAGAGCTGCATTAGCAATCAGAAAAATTTTCTGATAGAGTTCAGCATCGATAATGTAACCGGATGGTAGTCTTGGTATAAATATAAAACCATCTTTCATGATTTTTATATCAAAACTATTAGTATAACTAGTTTCTCCTTGCATGATTGCTCCAAGTCCCATATTGAGACTCTGGAGCAAGTATTGTGCAAGTTCCTTAGTAGTCATCATTTGACCTCTTTAATGCCATTTGCTCGGAAATAGACATTGTAGCCGACTTCGCATGCTTCTAGATTGTCAAAATCAACCATTGCTAAATAAGACGGAAGTGCAACTTCAGATTCGAATTTTACTTGAAAAGGTGGTAAACCTTTCTGAGAAAACCAGGCCTTATGGCCGATGATTTCTCCGGTCGGCTGACCGTCCTCGAACTTAATTTGCGCCTCAAATTCAGTGCTCAAGCAGTGAATTGCTTGTTTTTGATCAACATATTGTTTTGCAGTATTAGCTGAGTAGCCATTCTTACGATTTTTTGTTTTCATGTAATGTACCTCTTTTAAATTTCTATAAAATCGTTGTCAAATATGAGCTCATTCATTCGACAAGACTATTGTAACTCAATTACTTTTTAATAAAATTATTATATTCGTGAAAAAAAGTCGTTCGTTCTAACGAACTTCATAACGAAATAATTTATATTGACTAAAGTATAATTTTAACTAATATCATGCATAATTAAAATTAAAGCCAATATTACATAAAAAGAGAGGCTCTCACCTCTCTTTTTATTATTAAGTAATTAAAAATTTTATCTTTCTTACTCTATAGTGTTAGATAATATTCATTTCTGAACCTTCAGGAACTAATTCCAAATACATTCTCTGCTTCATAATACAATCTATAATCTGCAAATCAATATCTTGAACTCTGCTTTTTCCCAAAAATTCCATAGCATTTTTATCATACTTCCAGTTATAAACTTTAGTATCATATCCCCTATTTCTTACTTCTATAAGAAAATACAATAAATCACTGTACGGAACTTGATGTTCAGCTATTATTTTGTTTTTATAATCGTCGCTATTATTACTTCCTTTTTCTATAATATCTACTCTAACTTTTGAATCCTCTTTAATTGCTGAGTAATCCTTTTTAATACTATTCCTTATTCTAAGTAAACACTTAACCTCTATCCCGTAAGAAAACAAGGTACTATTCTCAAGCCTACTTCTAATATTTGGAATAATAATAGTTGCTACATCTTCATTAAGCCAGTCCGAAACTCTATTATTAAGTTCATGAAATTTGATTGGTTTTTTATCTGATCCCATTGGTACTGTCACCAAAAAGTTAATAATTTTTTCAGTAAATGAACGCAATAGTTCTTCTTTTCCAAAGGACCATAGAAATCTAAATAATTCATTTCTTCTTACAGATATTCCCATTAATTGCTTTCTATGTCGCTTCTTCTCTATTTTTATACTCTCAGAATGATATGTACTAAAATGGCATTCGCCATTAGAGTCGTAATCATAATAAAACATCATCGGAAAAGTTTTCTCACAAAAGTTTTCTCTGTTCACACAAAATTCTCCGGATAAAGAAAATAAATCAAGCACACTTTGCTGAAGTCTTTTGTCACATCTTTCATATGGACAAAGTTCAAATTGTGGATTTTTCTCCTCAATTATGTCTAAATCGTGTACTAAAGCTATATTACACGCATCATAAAAAAGTGATTGCACAAGGTTAACCAACTTTACCTTGCCTCCAAAGAACAAATCCATTTTTGAACATTTTAAATTTTCTTCACACGATTGAACGAACCCTTCAGTAATTAAACTTGATGCTACTTCTTTCCCTTTATGTTTCCTATGTTCAACAATTCTATCGTTTTGTTCAATTCTTTTTAAGTCACCATTATTGCCTGGGAAGGTACTTCTCTTATATATTGAACGCTCTAAATAATAAGAAAAATTTTCTGATACTTCTTTTGCTAATATTCCCTCAACATTTAATTTCAAATTATTCCTATTTCCTTTCAAAAATTGATATATTTTTTTATTTATGTTCTCTATTCTATTTTAAACCACCGAATATGAAATGTAAAACTATGATAGGCAAAAACGGACATAGGCTCTTTTAGTCAGGATAAAACAAGCTCTTTTCCACCTTATAAAATAACATATATAACTCTATAATCTTCCAAGATTATTAGATTTCTGACTCTGCATTCTAGATAATTATCATCACACAAAAAAGCATTTCGTAAAATTTACGAAATGCTTAATAGATCTATCTGAATTTTATCGATTTTTCGATTAGAACTACTTTACTATTTTTATTTATTCTTTCGCTTATTTACTGATAAACCAAGTACACTAAGAATTGAAAATCCAATTAATCCAAGTACACTTAAATTTTCACCTGTGTTTGGCAATGATTTACCTTGTTTCTTAGTCCATGCACCATTGTAAGATACAGGTGATTGAGCGACTGGTTTAGGTTTAACTTCATACGCTACAAGTTTACCAGTTTCGTCATAGACTTCGACAGGTGTTTCACCAGAACTGATGATAGCTTGTTTCTGTGCTTCAAGGTCAGCTAAACGTTTAGCTTCTACTTGTGCGCTATACAAGGCAAAGAGTTTGTCATAAGTTTCTTGGTCGATTTTCTGCTCTTGTAACAACTTGTCAAGGATAGCTTGTGCTTCTTTCAAAGCAGTTGCTTTCTCTTTAAGAGTAGTTTCTTTTTGAGCAAGGATATTCTTAGCTTTAGCTAGGTTAGGCTCCGCATTGAGCAAGTTTTCAAGGTCAGCCTTGGCTTGTTCAAGAGTTTTAGTAGCTTGTGTTACTTTCTCTTTAGATAGCGTGAGATTTTTCTCAGCGATCTTGATTAGAGATTTCAACTCTTCCAACTTAGCTTTTTCATTTGCTAGGTTGTTTTTTGCGTTAGTAAGGGCAGTCTGCTTATTAGCAAGTTCTTGTTTCGCTTTGTCAAGGTTTTGTTGCTTGATTTTAACATCAGCAGTCAAGGCTTCTAGTGCTTTTTTAGCGTTTTTTAAGCGCTCGTTCGCACTAGCGAGCGTATTTTTTGCATTTGTAAGATTGCGTTCAGCAGTTGGTGTTTTAAGTGGTGTCGCTTTAAGAGCGTTCAAGCGTTTTTCAATAGTCGCTTGCTTTCCTTTAGCTTTAATATTCTCTGTTGAGGCACTTGTTTTTTCACGTTGTGCTTGAGAATTTACAGTCTGAGCATTTAATAGGGTAGCTTTTGCATTGTTATAGGCTTTCACAATGCTTTCTACCGAGTTAGTGTTAGGTACTTCAGTCTTATCTAGCTTATTGCCAGATACTTGTTTGTCTGATACCGTCAAGAAATGAGCGCTAGTTCGTCCAAGGCTACTAGATAAGTCCACTCCTAGATATTCTTTATTAGCACCAGCAGACGATAACCCTGCGAGGTTTTGAGCGTGTTCCCACTCCCAATCAGTGAACATCATTTCAATAATGCTTGTGTAAACCCACTTCTTAGCATCATCCATCGTATGAATTTTATCACCATTATTGCTACTATTGAGGTTTTCAAGATATTGGTGAGTATCATCTTCATAAGTAGGCAATCCATACTTACGAGCCACGTTATTTACTGCTTTGCTATCGTGACCTTTTCCGAATCCCCAATTATCAGCTACATAACCGTCAGTCACTTCATCAGCTACTTTTACCATACCTTTTGTCACAACCGTCTTAGGTGTTCCAAAACGTTCACGAATTTGGTTCAATAGGTCGCTAGCATATAGAGAAAGCTCGGTCATTTGTTCTGTTGTCAGATTGTTAGCGTCAACCGTTGTCGCTTTGTCATTCGCATTAGATTTGAATGAGTTCGCATTGATATTTGGCTTGTACTCTGCTACTAGAGTTTTAACTGCTTTGTCATTGTGCGCTTGCCACTCTGCTTCTTGATTAAAAGGGTGGTAAGGGTTTGTCGCATAGGCTTTCAATGCAGATACGTAGGCATCTGATAATTGAATAGTATTGATAGCCTTGTAGTTGCTTTCAGCCTTAGTGAATGTAGTTTGTGCGTTATCAAGAGCAGTTTGTGTCTGATTAGCTTTATTAGTTGCGTTTGTCAAAGTAGTTTGAGTGCTTGCTACGGTATTCTTAGCTTGTGTCAGTTCTTTCTGAGCGCTTGAAATATCTTCAGCACGTTTCTTATCATCAGCCTTGGCTTGTGTCAAAGAATTTTCAGCGTTTGATACTCCAGTCTGCGCTTGCGCTTGTGCTTTTTCAGCATTACCCTTTTCAGCGACAACTTTCGCTTGTCCTGTACCGTCAAGGATAGCTTGTGCGTTATCTACGTTAGTCTGAGCATTTTTGACTTCAGTTTCAGCACTATCTACCTTGCCCTCGGACTTCTTAACCACTTTTTCTTGGTCTGCTGCTACTTGTTTCGCTTTATCAAGGTCATTTTCAGCATTTTTTTCTTGCTTTTCAGCATTCGTCTTACCAGTTTCAGCATTGGCAACTTCTTGCTTTTGCTTTTCAATAGTTTCTGGTGTAGCTTTGTCCTTGATTGCTTGCGCCTTATTTACTTCAGTCTGAGCATTATCCTTTTCAGTCTGTGCTTGGTCTTTTTCAGTCTGCGCTTGGTCTTTTTTCGCTTGTGAGTCTGCTACTGCCTTGGTAGATTTATCAAGTTTGTCCTTTGCTTCGTCAACTTGACCTTTTGTGACTTCCTTAGTAGGAACTTTCACTTCAGTTTTCTTAGGCGCTTCTTTCTCTACCAAGGCTGGTTCGGTTTGAGCAGTTGTAGGCAATGGAATCTCTACTGTATCTGCGTGAGCAGTTCCGATTGTGCCGACAAGACTTGCAGTTGCTGCGATGGCAGAAATAACCGTACCCGTATACAATTTTTTAGCAGTACTATGACTATTTTCCGTAGCTTTTGACATTTATAAACTCCTTTTGTACAATGCCCTATGCATTTTATTAAACTATAGTACTATTTTACCATACTTTTATTGTTTTTGGATAGTTTATTATACTTATTTTTAGAGAAAACAGATAGTAAAATGGTAGATAACATGGAATATAATAAATTACAAAAGCATATCGCATTTCGCATACGTGAGTGTAGAAAAGCACAGGGATTAAGTCAAGAAAAATTATCTGAAATCGCTGGCCTAGGTGTTAAAGCGATTCAAAATATAGAGAACATGAAGTATGATTTTAAGATAAAAACTCTTGAATCCGTAATCAAAGCCCTAAATCTAACGGTCGAGGAGTTCTTCAACCTACAATCATTTGAATCAGATCGAGAAGATTCTTCAGAAGTACTTTTTGAAAACTTAACAAAATTACCCAAAGATAAGCAAGGAAAAATTATATCTTCATTTAATGAGATTGTAAAGAATATCAAATAAACCCAGCCAAAATAAATTTTGGTTGGGTTTTATTTTACAGTCTTGCTTATTTTAACAAATTCTTCAAAAATTCATTAAAAATTTTCTACTTTTGTTCTACCTTTTATTTTTACATACGATTTAGAGGGTGCGGATCACTTCCTCCGACAGTGCTTTTTTGTTGTTAAAACTTAAAAATGAAATGTATCACTGAAATTATTGTTTGAAATCATTCTTTTTAGTCTCAATTACTCTCACAGCAGCTCTTACTGCGTGAAATTCATCAATAAATTTACTAATGAGCTCAAAATTTTGTTGACTGACTCTTCCTGCCATTAATTTTTCAGCAATTTGATTAAATTCGGTCAAATGATCTCTTACACTCAGTAACATTTCTTTCGTGTCTTTTAAGTAGTATTTCCTTGATAATTTTTCAACTTCTTGCTTAAACAAGTCTACATTATTATCATGTATCGTTATCTTTTTACCATCAGCAATCCAATCATTAGCCTCATAACAAGTGATAAATCTATGTTCAATCGTATCACAAACAAAAATAATTCCACTATCAGATATATACTTTCGCTTTTCCGGAGTTTGTCCCTCGCTTGAATCATATGGTGTCAAGCTATTTATCTGCTTAGAAATCCATTTAGGAAGTTGCTCTTCTTTAATTCCAAATCGTTCATTAGCTCTTTCAACAAAATGATCTGTCCATACATAATCTGGTGCATACGAAAGTCCCATGGCAATACTCCTCTTTAAAACTTGAGAAAAATATCTATTCTAATTGATTATAAGAGTTTTAAATTTCTACTTCAGCAATTGGTTTACGATATCGAGGTGCGTGAGGGTTGTGGCAATAAATCTTGCCGAGTTCAAGTCTTGGCTGAAACTCTTCAAAGTCACTTGCTAGTAAATAGCAAGGTTTATAGAGACAACTGATTGTGATAGCTACTTCTTCTCTTAAATCATCTATAAGCATTTCTAATGTTTCATACTCATAGATACGTACTATCTCTCCTTTACCCTCAAATAGTGCCTTAACAATAATAGATGTTCCATTACCATAAAAGACAGTATTAGAGGCCACACTCTCATAGTCTTTCAGTTCTAGACGATAATACCTATCTGCTCTGGTATCTCCAATTTCAACTTCTTTAGGTACGGTATAAAAATATCTACCTTGGTTTACTGCCTGTGTGAACCGTCTGCGCACTTCTATTTGTCTTAGGTATTCGTCAACCCCACTGCCGATAGACAATGCTTTTCGGATAATTGAGGCTTTATCTGAAGAGTGGTTTTTATCTAACCATTGCCCTAAAAATCTGTGAAGATATACCATATTTTTTTACTCCTTCTTATTTGTCTATATTTATATTGTAGACCATTTTTTTAAAAAAAGCTCAGTCTTCTACTCAATATTGACATTTTTTGTGTATAACTAGCTAGGCATTGGGATAAAATTAACTAGTCCATACATTTTACCCTAAGTAATTTTGAAAAACTCAAGTATCCATTATAATATTCTTGTTTTTTCTTCATAGTTGAAACAAAAGCTAATTTTACAGGAACTGCATTGGCCCTTGAATGTTTAAAACTTAAATCTTCTGATTGTGGAATAAATCTTAATTCACCTTCCAAATATCTATACACCCTTTCAGGAATTACTAAATTACAGATATACTTTGCATGATCATTGTTTCGAAACATTCGTAGGTAGTACTTCTTATCAGTTTTTCCTAGAAACACCTTACACTCTCCATAGTACATTGTCAGATGGTCAGATACTTCTAATTCATTTAGGAGGAGGGATCTACGAGGTAAATATTTTCTGATACCGACTTTATTTTCTAAAACAAATTTTACATCAGACACCTCATTATTATTTTGCAGAGAATTGAAGCTCCTTGGATGGATTACTCTAGTGGCCTTTTCTTCTAGAATATGATTTAAGAGTCGCTCAGCTAAGTCTGCATTAATTTTCTCATAGTATTCTTTCAGTTCCATTTTCGAAGCCGATTCCAAAGCATATTCACATCCGTCAGCATGAGGTGATTTAGGATGGCTCGACAAATAGATTTTCCCTTTTTTCTCGTTTATCACTAAATCCACTTTGTAACAACCAGGACAAAATAATTGGTTTTCATACTTAAGTTTTGTCCCAGCTTTATCCTTTTGATATTCCTTTTGTAGTTCATGAAGTTCTAGTCTCTCATGATTGTAAATACAGTATTGAAATTTATTTTTTGTAAACATAATAATCCTTTCTAGTTATCAACAATTAAATCTTCTTTCAAAAAATCTGAAATGTGTAGTTATCTAAAACCAACATCTAATTTTCTTAAACAACACAAAAACGCTCTAGACAATATGACTAGAGCGTTTTCTATATATCCGAACATCTAATTTATTTCACAAAAAATGTAGTCAAAAATGTAGTCATTCGGTTGATTTTTATTGCAATACATTGAATTTTGAAAATTCAAGAATCGCGTTAAATCAAGGTTTTTTCGTTTCTACTGAAACGTAATGACCCACTATTTAACCTCTGTAAAAATTAACTTCTACACCTACAAAGCTTATTCTGACAAACTTTATAACAGTCTCAGAAAAAAAGGTAGAGAAAAAGGTAGAGACTGAAATTTCATCTGGATTTTCCAAAAGTTCTTTGTAAAACATAAAACCTAGTTTGGAAAGTATGAGTTTCAGTTGGACTAAAAATAGCGTAATATCAAGGTTTTTATGAACGATATTTACTGATTGATTTCATAAAATTTGAATCAATATTTCTTAAATAGGGGAATAGTTCGGTTCTGTAAGTATTAATATAATACACCTACAAAGCTTATTATATCAGATTTTCCCCAGTTTTAGAAAAATAGGTAGAGAAAAAAACAACTCTAAAACCTGCTCATTTTTCACAAACTTGCGTTAAATGTTGGTAAATCATAGCCGTACGTAGCAGAAATTTGTTTTTTGTTCCTATTTATAATAGACTAACACTAACATTAGATGAAAAGGTGACTCTATGACTATAAATCAACTGCTTCAAAAGCTGGAGCCTACTAGCCCTATCCTTCAAGCTAACTTTGGAATTGAACGCGAAAGTCTTCGTGTCGATAGACAGGGAAAATTAGCACATACGCCTCACCCTTCCTGCCTAGGAGCTCGAAGTTTCCACCCTTATATTCAAACAGATTTTTGTGAGTTTCAGATGGAACTCATCACACCAGTTGCTAAATCTACCACTGAGGCTCGTCGATTTCTTGGAGCCATTACCGATGTAGCTGGACGTTCCATCAGTAAAGATGAACTTCTCTGGCCCTTGTCCATGCCTCCTCGTATCAACGCCCAAGAAATCCAAGTTGCCCAACTGGAAAATGAATTTGAACGCCATTATCGTAACTACCTGGCCGAAAAATACGGAACTAAACTACAAGCTATCTCAGGTATCCACTATAATATGGAACTAGGGAAAGATTTGGTTGAGGCCCTATTCCAAGAAAGTGACCAGATTGATATAATTGCTTTCAAAAATGCCCTCTATCTTAAGCTGGCTCAGAACTATTTGCGCTATCGTTGGGTGATCACCTATCTCTTTGGTGCTGCACCTGTTGCTGAGCAAGGCTTCTTCGACCAAGAAGTGCCAGAACTCGTGCGTTCCTTCCGAAACAGCGACCATGGTTATGTCAATAAGGAAGAAATACAAGTATCTTTTGCAAGCCTAGAAGACTATGTCTCTGCCATCGAAAACTATATCGAACAAGGTGATTTGATTGCGGAAAAGGAATTTTACTCGGCTGTTCGTTTCCGTGGACAAAAGGTTAATCGCTCCTTCCTTGACAAGGGAATCACCTACCTAGAATTCCGTAACTTCGACCTCAACCCCTTTGAGCGTATCGGTATTAGCCAAACTACCATGGATACCGTACACCTACTCCTTCTAGCCTTCCTCTGGCTGGATGCCCCTGAAAATGTTGATCAGGCTCTGGCTCAAGGTCACGCACTGAATGAAAAAATTGCCCTCTCTCATCCTTTAGAACCTCTACCTTCTGAAGCTGAAACTCAGAACATTACGACAGCTCTAGACCAACTGGTGCAACATTTTGGGCTTGGTGACTATCATCAAGGTCTGGTCAAACAAGTTAAAGATGCCTTTGCAGATCCGAACAAGACGCTAGCTGCCCAACTTCTTCCTCATATCAAAGACAAGTCCCTTGCTGACTTTGCCCTCGACAAGGCTCTTGCCTATCATGATTACGACTGGACTGCCCACTATGCCCTTAAGGGTTATGAGGAGATGGAACTTTCTACCCAGATGCTGCTCTTTGATGCCATTCAAAAAGGGCTTCATTTTGAAATCCTAGATGAGCAGGATCAATTCCTTAAACTCTGGCATAAAGATCATGTTGAGTACGTCAAAAATGGTAATATGACCTCAAAAGACAACTATGTAGTTCCTCTTGCCATGGCTAATAAAACCGTGACCAAAAAAATCCTGGCTGATGCTGGCTTCCCTGTCCCTGCCGGCGACGAATTTACCAGTCTAGAACAAGGTCTAGCCTACTATCCTCTTATCAAGGGCAAGCAAATTGTGGTTAAACCAAAATCAACCAACTTCGGTCTGGGCATTTCCATTTTCCAAGAGCCTGCCAGCCTTGATAACTATAAGAAAGCCCTCGAGATTGCCTTTGCAGAAGATACAGCTGTCCTGGTTGAAGAATTTATCCCAGGAACCGAATACCGTTTCTTTATCTTGGATGGGCGTTGTGAGGCTGTCCTCCTTCGTGTCGCTGCCAATGTTGTCGGTGATGGCAAACACACCATTCGTGAATTAGTCGCTCAGAAAAATGCCAACCCATTGCGAGGACGTGATCACCGGTCACCGCTGGAAATCATTGAGCTAGGAGACATCGAACAATTGATGTTGACTCAGCAAGGTTATGCACCTGATGATATTCTCCCAGAAGGGAAAAAGGTCAATCTGCGTCGTAACTCCAACATCTCTACAGGCGGTGACTCTATTGATGTCACCGAGACAATGGATTCCTCTTACCAAGAATTGGCCGCAGCCATGGCAACTAGCATGGGCGCCTGGGCTTGTGGGGTTGACCTCATCATTCCAGATAAAACTCAGCCTGCCAGCAAGGAAAATCCTCATTGCACTTGTATCGAACTCAACTTTAACCCTTCGATGTATATGCACACCTACTGTGCCGAAGGTCCTGGACAAGCTATCACTCCAAAAATCCTAGATAAGCTGTTTCCAGAAGTTGCCACAAGTCAAACCTAAAACCTAATTCTTAGGAACAAACAAATCACCTTTATCTCGATGATATGATACCTCTTAAGTAGACAAGGTAAATACCTAAAATCTACGGCTCTTTGTCAACTGTAGTGGGTTGAAGAAAAGCTAAGCTCGAGAAAGGACAAATTTCGTCCTTTCTTTTTTGATATTCAGAGCGATGAAAATTCGCTTCTTGAAGTTTTCAAAGTTCCGAAAACCAAAGGCATTGCGTTTGATATGTTTGATGAGATTATTAGTCGCTTCCAATTTTGCGTTGGAATAGGATAACTGAAGGGCATTGATGATTTTCCCTTTGTCCTTTAGAAATGTTTTAAAGACAGTCTGAAAAAGAGAATGAACCTTCTTTATATTGTCTTCAATGAGTCCAAAAAATTTCTCTGGTTCCTTATTCTGAAAGTGAAAAAGCAAGAGCTGATAGAGATTATAGTGGTATTTCAAGTCTTCTAAATAGCTCAAAAGCTTGTCTAGGATTTCTTTATTGCCTAAATTGTCAAATTAAGTTAGACTTTTCAAGTAACTCAGAAAAACTTAGTAGGGTGATTGAAATAGTTCTATATGGTAATTCATAGACTACCCTCTGTTCAACTATTCCCCCTTCATCTGTAACAAAAAATTATTTCTCATGATGTCGCCAAATATGTTGTCCATAACCTTTTATTTCCTCAAACTTACTAACTTCTTTCCAGCCTAGTTTACTATATTCCATGTATGTTCTCCGATCTTTTCACTAATATCTTACATTACACCTTCAGGAATATCTCCTGTTGATCATTGTAACTATCTAGTTGACTGTTATACCAAACCCTGGAATTCTGTCAATATCTTCTTTTCCCTATTTTGATTTATTTCTCAGCTATATGGTATATTAGGATACTTTGAATTCACCTTAAACAAAAAAAATGCACAAGTTAATTACAACCTGCACATCTTTTTAATTTTATATTTAAAAGAAACTATAAATCAACTTTCCGAAAAACAACTATTTTTTATACAAAAAAGACATCCAAGAGAAAATTCTTGAATGTCTGTAAACGTTGATATAATCGTATTGATTAACGTTTTGAGAATTGTGATGCTTTACGAGCTTTCTTAAGACCTGGTTTCTTACGCTCAACTTTACGTGAGTCACGTGTAAGAAGTCCTGCGCGTTTCAATGAATCGCGGAAGTCTGGGTCTACTTGAAGAAGGGCACGAGCGATACCGTGACGGATAGCTCCTGCTTGACCAGCGTATCCACCACCTACAACGTTAACGAAAACGTCGTATGAACCTGCAGTTGAAGTAACTGCGAATGGTTGGTTGATTACAAGACGAAGGTCAGCGTGTGGGATGTACTCTTCAACATCTTTTTTGTTAACAGTGATTTTACCAGTTCCTGGAACAAGGCGAACGCGTGCAACAGCGTTTTTACGACGTCCAGTACCTGCATATTGTGCTTGTGACATACTTTATTGTTCCTTTCCTTAGATAAGTCCTGAAATATCAAGAACTTCTGGTTGTTGTGCAGCGTGAGTGTGCTCAGCTCCAACGAATACTTTCAATTTCATACCTTGAGCGCGACCAAGAGTATTGTGTGGAAGCATACCTTTAACTGATTTCTCGATCAAACGAACTGCATTTTTAGAACGAAGTTCACCAGCAGAGATTTGTTTCAATCCACCTGGGTGGTTTGAGTGAGTGTAGTAGATCTTATCAGTTGCTTTTTTACCAGTCAATTTAACTTTTTCAGCATTGATAACGATTACGAAGTCACCTGTATCAGTGTGTGGTGTGAATGTTGGTTTGTTTTTTCCGCGAAGTACGCTAGCAACAACTGCTGAAAGGCGTCCAAGAGGTACATCAGTTGCGTCAACAACGTACCATTTGCGTTCTACTTGGCCTGGTTTAGCCATAAATGTAGTTTTGTTCATGATTTCTCCTATATGAATGTCGTTTTTGTTTACAGGGCGGATGTTCCGGTCCGCAAGTTATTTGAAAGGTTCCGGGGCCTTACAAATGGGGTAAACAATACCGCCTACTATTGTATCAAAATTCTCAGATAAAAGTCAAGCGGTTGGGAAAATATTTTTTATTTCTGCCAGATTTTCAATCGTCTTTCTGCCTTCTCCTGAGTGATGACTTGAAAAGCTTTCGAGAAGAGGAAAATAGCACAAGTCAAAAATAGAGTGACAATGATATAATTAGCCACAAGACCATGGTCTCCCACCAATGGTGGTTTTGTCATAAATCCGTAATCTCCACCCGTCACTAAATTGACCATAAAAATCAAACCATCGAGTAAAGAGGTCAGTATCAGAATACCTTTAAAATCTAACAGTCGAGCATCGTAGTGGTTTAAAAGATAAATCAAGGAATTTCCAAGAAGGGCTAGATGCCCGAAAATAAAGGACAGAATAACGATGTGCGGGAAAGAGTACGCGTCTGGGATTGGATAAACAAAGGATGCAATCGTTCCGAAGGTGCCCAATACAGCAAAATACTGCTTGGTTTTTGAAACACCTGGTAGCAATAGAACTACAAACATGGCTAATCGGCAATGATAGAAAGGCAAGCTTTCTGACAGCGGGAACTGGTTGATCCAATACCAACTGTAAAGCGCGATTAACTGTACTGTCTGTAAAATCTGGAAAAATCGTTGACAAATCTTATTATCACGATAGCGGTAAGCAAGATAAATTGTCAAAAACAGTAAGGCAAATGTGCTTGCGTACCAAGTAAATCCAAATTGGGGTGGCTCCGTCGGATGGGTGGTAAATAAAACATCCCAAACATTCATATAATTTTCCTCATCTTCATATAAGCAGGTCTCTTACTCATCTCTATAGAGCCTAGCTTACATTTATTTCTTATAATTTTGTGTAATCTTAATATAAAGTAAAACTTCTAATCGACATATTGTTCCCGCTCACCCTGATAGACCTGCCATAGAATATCCATTTGTTCCTTGGTTATTCTTTTTTCAGATAGGGGAGGGAGATTTGCAATATCAAAAAATCCTAATTCAGCAACTTCTTGATTTTCTTGAAATTGTCCATCTAATAACTGACAGTCAAAGACGAACTTGGCATACTGCTTGTTCTGAAGTTGAAAGCGGTTGGTATCAAAAACTGCCAATAAAGAGCCTACTTCTGCTGAAAATCCTGTTTCTTCCTGAACTTCTTTTCGGATATTTTCCTTGGGAGAATATCCTACCTCACCAAAGCCACCAGGTAATGCCCAAGTATCCTCTCCTTGCCCTCTAACCAGGCAAATCTTCTGGTCTTGAATAATCCAAGCCCTTACATCCATCAAGGGAGTTGCATAGCTACCTGTTGGTTTTAAGATCGCAGTCAATTCCTCTTGATTGAGCTCTGTTTGATCCTGCAAAACACTCCATAAAATCTGACGTAAATCCTCATAACGTTCACGATCAATTGGATCCTTTGTATAGGTCAACCCAGTATCGGTAATCGCTAACATTCTCTGCATAGCTTTGGCGAAATCAGTTGTGCTCATTTTCTAGACTTTCTACTAGCTTGGCTAGATTCATAGAGTTGGAACCTTTAAGTAGAATTTGGTCATTTGCACCAAGACTTTCCTTGACCTGCTTAACCATGGCTTCAAATTGGTCTTCCTCAGCTGTTTTCTTGAAGTAGTAAACATGACCGATTGGGAACATTTGACTGGCTAATTGAGCTAGGTCAGCGATATCTTCACCGTAGAAAATAACAGTATCAAGGACATCTGGTGACAGGCTCAAAATCATTTGATTATGGAGTTGAACAGACTGGTCTCCCAGTTCTTTCATATCCGCCAGAACTGCGATTTTCTTGCCAGCTTCATTAGCTGGGATAGCAGAGAAAGTTTCTAAAATCAACTTCATGGCTGTTGGGTTAGCATTGTAAACATCTGATAGGATATCTGCACCGTTGGATGCTTTTTTCCACTCGGTACGATTGCGGGTCAACTCTAGATTTTGGAAGGCTTGACCAATCTGCTCCTCAGTCACTCCTTCTTGAAGAGCTACATAAGAAGCGATCATGGCATTGGTCGCATTGTATTTACCTGTTACTGGCAAATCAAGGGATTTCTCCAAGAAATTAGCCTTGAAAGTCAAGCTATCCTTACGCTCAGTTAGTTCCGTAATTTCGAGTTCTGCACCTGGACCAAAGCGAACTACCTTTTGCTCAGTAGGTAGATAATCCTCTACAATAGGATCAGCTGGCGCCAAAAGCAAGCCACCTTTCTCCATCCCATCAGCAATCTGTAATTTCCCTTTGGCAATCTCAGAACGGTCTTTAAAGAAAGCCAAATGAGCTTCTCCGACCAGAGTCACAATAGCTGTTTTTGGATGAGCCAATTCAGACAAGAGATGGATGTCTCCTAGGTGATCCTGACCCATCTCCAAGACCAATTTCTCAGTGTCATCCGGCATATGGAGAACTGTATAAGGCAATCCAATCTCGTTATTGTAATTTCCTTGCGTTTTGTAGGTTTTGTAGCTTGTAGAAAGCAGATGAGCCAACATATCCTTGGTCGTTGTCTTACCGTTCGAACCTGTAACAGCAAAGACATCTACTCCTGTCTTTTGAAGGTAATAAGCTGCAAGAGCTTGAAAGGCTGTCAAAACATCCTCTACTAAAATGTAAGGATGATCTGCTACTTCCTTCTCTGACAAGGTTACAGCAGCACCGTTTTCAAAAGCCGTCTCGATAAAGTCATGACCATCACGCGCCCCCTTGAGTGGCACAAATAGATCACCAGGTCCAATCAAACGACTATCAAACTCAGCCTTGACTAGCGCGCTATCCGCATAGCTTGTCACATCATTTTTTGCACCAACAAGACGCGCGACTTCGTGAATGGTAAGTTTCATGTTTACTCCTTTAAAAATGGGCAAGGAGTCTTGCCCCGCCCTTATAGCTATCTTTACAATAGGTGTGCTTCACGCTTGTTAAAGCTTTCCTTAGCAAGCTCAACCAAACGCTCGATTAGTTCTGGATAGCTAATCCCCATATTGTCCCAGAGCAATGGATACATAGACCATTGGGTAAATCCTGGCATGGTGTTGAGCTCATTTAGGAAAACTTCTCCCTTATCTGTATAGAAGAAATCACAACGTGAGAGACCAAGCCCGCCAATAGCACGGAAGGCAGCTTCTGCATTTTTACGCATGACTGCTACTACATCATCACTAATCTTGGCTGGAATATCCATAGTAATCTTGTTATCAATGTATTTTGCTTCGTAGTCATAGAAGGCTACGTCCTTGACAACTTCACCAGGTAGAGTGCTCTTGACATCATAGTTTCCTAAAAGCCCAACTTCGATTTCACGCGCATTGACGCCTTGCTCTACCAAGACACGGCTATCATATTTAAAGGCGAGTTCGAGAGCTTGATGGAGCTCCTCTTTATTTTCAGACTTAGAAATACCAACACTAGAACCCATATTAGATGGTTTGGTAAAGACTGGATAAGTTAATTTTTCTTCAACTTCTGCGATTTTAGAAGCTATGTCATCTCCTTCAACAATAGCTACGTAAGGGACTTGGGCAATGCCAGCAGATTCCAAGACACGTTTAGTCGTGATTTTGTCCATAGCAAGGCTTGAAGACAAGATGTTGCAACCGACATAAGGCATTTTCAAGACTTCTAGGAAACCTTGAACGGAACCGTCTTCTCCCATAGGTCCATGAAGAACTGGAAAAACAACTGCGCCTTCTTCGTAGATAGCACTTGGAGCAATTTTCTTGTCCCAATCAATCCTTTCATTGGTCATGAGACGTTCATCTTGGCCAGGAGTTTGGGTAAATTCTTGGGTTTTGATGAAATCACCAGACTGGCTGATAAAGAAAGTTTTGACTGCAAAATGGTCATAGTTAACCGCACGCATGACACTCTCAGCTGACAATACAGACACTTCACGCTCTGCACTGCGTCCACCATATAATAGAATAATTGTTTGTTTCATATAATTGTCCTATTTCTACTAGAATACTCGCTTTTTAGTATATCACATTTGTTTATTTTTTTAAACTTGAATAGCACAAAAGAGACTGAATTAAAAATAAATCCAGTCTCTTGATTTCTTAAAGTCTTATCTGCTAACTAATTGCCTGTTCTATATCCTTACAGACTAAAGTTCTGTACGATTTTCAATAGCTCTTAGGAGCGTTACTTCGTCCGCATATTCGATATCAGCTCCTACTGCTAGACCTCGTGCTAGACGAGTAACCTTAATCCCTGCAGGTTTAAGTAGTCTAGAGATATACATGGAGGTCGCCTCACCATCTGCTGTTGCATTGGTGGCCACGATAACCTCTGAAACTTCGCTATCCATGAGGCGAGTCATGAGACTTTTGAGGTTGATGTCATCTGGGCTAATTCCATTCATAGGGGAAATCAAACCGTGTAAAACATGGTAAAGTCCGTGGTATTCTTGGATGTTTTCCATGGCAGCGACATCACGACTATCCTCCAGAACCAGAATCGTAGACTGGTCACGGCTAGGATCGGTACAGATAGAACAAGGATCATCATCTGTCAAACGCCCACAAATAGAGCAATAGGTCAATTCTCGCTTGGCTGCCAGGAGATTTTTTGCAAATTCATTGACGTCATCATCCGACATCCCAATGGTATAAAAGGCCAGTCGGGTTGCTGTCTTAATCCCGATACCCGGAAGTTTAGAATAACTGTCAATCAGCTTAGCTATAGGTGTTGGGTAAAGCATGGCTTCCTTTCTAGTTCATTGGATGGTATTGGTTGTATAGATTGATAATATCGCGAGCAATCGAAGGTCCGACACCGTTAGTTAGGTTGGTGTTATGCGGGAATACTACCGCAACCGCAATCTGCGGATTATCTGTCGGTGCATAGGCCACGGCGTTGGTATTGTCGGCATTTTGGCCGCCGTTCACGTAACTTTCGGCTGTACCGGTTTTTCCGCTGATAGAGACTGCTGCACCATTTGAAAAGGCACGACCTGTCGTGAGAGCACTTGTCCCGTGCGATACTTGGTAAAAGCCTTGTTGCAAGATAGACATGTCAGACTCAGAAATATTAATCTTATTCATTTCTGTGCTGTCCGTTTGCTTAATAAGTTCTCCTAGACCACCTTGTTCATTGTTGTCGTAGACTCCTTCCACGATATGAGGAGCTAAGCGAACACCATTATTAGCAATAGTTGCTACGTACTGAGCCAACTGCATCGGTGTGTAGTTGTCGAACTGTCCAAAGGCATTATTTAGATAGTTGGCCAAATCATAGTCTTTAGGGATAAAGCCTGTTGACTCATCTGGCAAATCGATTCCTGTAGACACACCCAAACCATATTCACCAAAGGTTGAACGGAGTTTCCCCATAGCAGACTCAAGATTGTTGGTTCCTACTGTCATATTTGGCTGATAAGTTTGCCCCATGATTCCAAGAGCAGTTTGGACCATGTAAGTATTGGATGAATACTCCAAGGCCTCAACGGCTGTAATCGGAAAAGAACCGTAATAAGGGGTATACCAGGAATTGATAGGGGCAGAACCTTGGAAGACGATTGGTTGATCTGTCAAGGTTTGATTTCCTGACAAGACCCCATTTTCCCAACCTGAACTGATGGTTGCAGCCTTAACGACAGATCCTGGAACAAAGACATTGGTGACAGTTCCGAGTGAGTCTGTGGTCAGTTCTCCAGTCTCTACATTGTGCTTCATTCCTGACATGGCTAACACAGCACCTGTCTTAGGATTGAGGGCTACTGCATAGACACCTTCTGAATATCTGGCTCCACCATTGGCAAGTTCTGAGTTGAAATAACTCTTCAAGAGACTGTCTACGCTATCTTGGAAGGCTAAATCAATGGTCAATTTGATATTTTTACCCTTGCTTCCTTCTTCGATATTTTCTACACTCTCCATGTCTCCGTGCTTGTCCAAATGGATTTCCTTGACAGTACGTTTTCCTTGCAAGACTTCTTCGTATTGCTTTTCAAGATAGGAAGTCCCAACACGGTCATTGAGCGAGTAGCCTTTTTTCAAATAAGCGTCTACTTCTTCTGCTGGAAGACCAGATTTTTCACTAGAAACACTTCCAACTATAGATGAAAGAGAAGTTTCTAAGACTTTTCGGTCCCATGAAGTAGAGATGGAAATACCTGGCAATTCCTTAGATGCAGAAGCAATCACAGCTACCTGTGTATCGCTCAAAGGATCGGTTTGAATATTTCCTGTCGCAAAATTTTCTACTGCATTGAGCTGACTAAAGATATAAATTGCCTTCTTTTCATCCTCTGAGTAGTCTAATTGACTGGAAGTAATACTCTCAGCAGCGTTGTTATAGAGTTCAGATTCGGAAAGTTGATTGCCATCTGAATCATATCGTTTATCTTTTGGAAGAGCTTCAACTGTCTTCTTATAAACTTCAGCATCAGCCAAGTAGTAATCAGCCATTTGACGGTCCGTCAACTCTGGAGAGGTGACTGTGACATAGGTCAACAATTTTTTAGAAATATCCTTCAAATCAGCCGCAGTCATCTTGTTGCTTCGTGTAAAGGAAACAACTTGTTTAACGGTATTTTGGACTAAAGGTTTTCCTGTTGCGTCATAAATTTCTCCACGAGCGGAACCCATGGTTACTCGAGTTTGGCTAGCAGAAGCGAGTTTGTTTTCATAAAAATCCTTATGAAGAACTTGCATATAAAGCAAACGACCAATAATTGCTAAAAAGAGCAAAATGACGATTGCAAATAACAAATTAAGCCGTGTCGGTATCGAGTGGCTATTGAATTTTCTCATACAAATCAGTCTCATTTCTATAAAATTACACTCTTCATTGTACCATAATTTAGGTAGAAAATTATGGAAAAAGAAAAGACTTTTCCTTTTTGGTCCAAAAATTATTTTCTATGATATAATGGAGGTAAGCGCTATTTTATTTGTTAGATTTGTCAAAGTAATTTTGGCAAATAGCTATAAAAGGAGTTCCATGAATAAGCAAGATATCTCTACGATTATCGACCTTCACTTTGAAGAGATGACCGATTTAGAGCAAGAAATTGCCCGCTATTTTCTGCAGGCAGATACCATAAATGATGATTTATCCTCTCAACAAGTCACGCAAAAACTTCATATTTCCCAGGCGGCGCTCACTCGTTTTGCCAAGAAGTGTGGTTTTAAGGGCTATCGAGAATTCATCTTCAAATATCAACAACAAAAAGACACTCTTTCTGCTCCTCAACAGGATATGAATCCTTTGACTCAACGAGTTCTCAGAAGTTATGCAAATGTGCGAGAAATTTCTCAAGGATTGATTGACGATGAGCAATTGGAACGTGTAGCTCAGATGATTGAGCAATCAGAACGCGTGTATTTTTTCGGAACTGGGAGTTCTGGTCTAGTCGCACGTGAGATGAAGCTACGTTTTATGAGATTGGGTGTCGTCTGTGAAGCCTTAACAGATCCAGATGGTTTTGCCTGGACAACTAGTATCATTGATGAAAAATGTCTGGTCTTTGGTTTTTCCCTCTCAGGAACAACACCGTCCATCATCGATAGTTTATTAGATGCCCAGGATATGGGAGCTAAGACAGTTCTATTTACAAGTTCACCGAATAAGGATACTCAAGCATTTACAGAAACTGTTTTGGTCGCAAGCCAAAACCAAGCATCTTATATTCAACGAATTTCTGCTCAGATTCCAATGCTGATTATCATTGATTTACTCTACGCTTATTTCCTAGAGATCGATCGCGAAAGTAAAGAAAAAATCTTTAATAGCTATTGGGAGAATAATAGACTGAATGGTTATCGTAGAAACACAAGACATAGAAAACCCTGAAATTGAAAACCATTCAGGGTTTTCTGTTTGGAATAACTTTATCAACAAAAGGGAGTCCACTATGGGACTCCCTTTTTTAGTGTTTTAAAACACTTTCTTTGATTTAGTCTCTGCTAATCCTTCATCTCTTTTTTGAAGAAGAATAGCATCATTCCTGAAACAAGAGTGAGGGCAGGCAAGAGAGCTGAACTTACTTCTTCTCCTGTTGCCGGTAACTGTTTGCTTGTAGAATCTGCTACAGTTCCCTTGGCCTCTGCTAAAGGCTTATCTTCTCCCATAGGTTGTGGAGCAGGAGTTTCTACATTTGCTGGTGCACTTGGTTGAGCTGCATCCTTGTACACTACCGCATAGACACCTAGGTGTGGAGCTACAAATTCAAGTGCTGAACCTTTCTGTTCAAACTTCACTTCCTGCAATTCTCGATTTGCATTCATGGCATAGACATTGGCTACATCTGACGCCACAGTGACTTGAACAAGGGCTGCACCTTTCAATTGAACAAGTTCGCCTTTCTCATTCTTCAATTGAATTTGATAAGCATCGAAACGGCGACCTTCCAAGACCTGATCAGCAACCTTATCGACCTCTAGAACAGAACCACCATTGAGATCCCCTTCTCGAGCAATCAGTTTCAAGTTTGTTGATGAATCTTTCAAGACCTTCAATTTGCTATCAGTTGATGGACTTTCTTCCTTAGTTCCAACTTCGACGATGCGATCTTGGGCTTCCTCACGTTCAACCTTAACAACCTTACGGTTGTCACCATCGACTTCTACATAAGTCGTTACTTGTCCGTCTTTTCCTTCAGAAACAACTTGTTCCTTACCTTTAGCTAAATCAGCATTCTCACGGCGAACAGTCTTGAAGGCGATTGGTTCTTTCTCTACTTTTAGATTTGGTAGGTTAAAGTCCAGATTCATAACGCCTTCTGTCGGCATAGCAGTTCCTTCTTGAGTACCTACTTCAACGATGCGGTCTTGAGCTTCCTCACGTTCAACCTTAACAACCTTACGATCGCTGCCGTCAACTTCTACATAAGTCGTTACTTGTCCGTCTTTTCCTTCAGAAACGACTTGTTCCTTACCTTTAGCTAAGAGAGAATTTTCACGACGAATAGTCTTGAAGGCAATCGGATCTGTCGTTACTTCAAGGCTTGGTTGAGTTACACTCAATTCTTTAACACCTTCAGCTGGAAGATTTGAATGTTTCACTTCCTCTTCTGGCTTACTTGGTTCCTCTGGCTGTGCTGGTTCTTCTGGTTTGCTTGGCTCTTCTGGTTTGCTTGGCTCTTCTGGTTTACTTGGCTCCTCTGGTCTTGCAGGCTCTTCTGGTTTACTTGGCTCTTCTGGAGCTGGTTCCTCTTTTGGTGTCGCCTGAAGATTGTTGATAGATGTCAGAGCGTCTTGCAAGGCCTTATCTACTGCATCCTGAGTTTTGGCTTCTTCAATAGCAGCTAAGGCTTGTTCTGCTAGTTCAACTAGTTTCTTCTTAGCTTCCTTGTCATCACCCAACTCAGCTGTTTTACTTTTAATGGCTTCGGACAAGCTTGCCATAGCTTTATCGTAGTCAAGCTTAGGCTCTACTGGTTTGCTTGGTACCTCTGGCTGTTTTGGTTCCTCTGGCTTGCTTGGCTCCTCTGGTTTTGCTGGCTCCTCTGGTTTTGCTGGTTCCTCTGGTTTTGCTGGTTCTTCTGGAGCTGGCTCCTCTTTTGGAGTTGCTTGAAGTTTATTGATGGATACCAAAGCGTCTTGCAAGGCTTTTTCAACAGCATCTTGAGTCTTAGCTTCTTGGATAGCCGCAAGAGCTTGTTCTCCAAGTTCAACGAGTTTTTCCTGAGCAGCTACATCATCAGCAAGTTCTGTTGATTTTTTCTCGATAGCTTCAGTCAAATCTGCAATCGCCTTCTGGTAGTCAACTTTAGACTCTTCTGGTTTTGATGGTTCCTCTGGCTGTGCTGGTTTCTCTGGTTGTGCTGGTTCTTCTGGAGACGGCTCCTCTTTCGGAGTCGCCTGAAGACTGTTGATAGATGCCAAAGCTGCTTGCAAGGCCTTATCTACTGCATCCTGAGTCTTAGCTTCTTGTATAGCTGTCAAAGCTTGCTCTGTTAATGCTACTAGCTTCTTCTTAGCTTCCTTATCATCACCAAGCTCGGCTGTCTTTCTTTCAAGAGCTTCTGTCAGACTTGCCATAGCCTTATCGTAGTTTGGTTCCTCTGGTTTTGCAGGTTCTTCTGGAGCTGGCTCCTCTTTCGGAGTTGCTTGAAGACTATTGATAGATGCCAAAGCTGTTTGCAATGCCTTATCTACTGCATCCTGAGTCTTAGCTTCTTGGATGGCTGTCAAGGCTTGCTCTGTTAATGCAACTAACTTCTTCTTAGCTTCCTTGTCATCACCGAGTTCAGCTGTTTTTCTTTCAATCGCTTCTGTCAGACTTGCCATAGCCTTGTCATAGTTTGGTTCTTCTGGTTCTTCTGGCTGTTCTGGTGTTGGCGTATCATCTGTGCCATAATTTTCTTCCTTGTCAAGGATCGTTTGCAAGGCTGTTACTGTTTTTAGAACTTCTTGTGCATTTGCTTCACTTGCCGAAAGTTGCTCAGATAATTTATCCAAGTTTGACTTAAAGGCTTGACGTGCCTCTGGAGTATTCTTCAAGCTTGTCTGGTCAAACTTAACCAACTCATCCTTCCAGTTCTTCATGGCTTGGATTAACTCTGCTTTGGTATAAAGAGCACTACCTTCACCATGAGTGATGAACTGGTCAACTTGGATACCAATATTTCTCGTAGTATCGTTACGTTTTGGATCCAATTGCAAGGTTACAGCATGCCATCCTTCTTCGAGTCCAGTCAAACGAACAAGAGTCTGACCACCTTGACGAGTAGTGGCTGTACCACTGAAGTACTTCTTACCGTTGTACTCAGAAGCATTACCTAGGCCATCTTGATACTCGACTTTTCTACCGTCTAACGTTACTTTGTAGATACCATGTCCTGGATCCACATATCCTTTGATCTCAAGACCTGTTCCGTAGAAGTAGGCTGTTACGCTGGCATTTTTCTTCTGTTCTTCTGTCAAACGTCCAAATGACGCCCATGATTCTGTATTTTGGTATTTATCAGCTGAGTTCGTTTCATGGTTCCAACCTGGACTATAGTCAAGCTGAGATGCCTGATCGTCATAGCTTGTTTGGTCTTTTAGGAGCAATTCTGCCTTCATCACTCGAATAGTAGCTTCTGAAGCAAATCCAAGAAGGGCATTGTCAGAAACGCTAGTCATTTTCACTTTGAAGTCAAAGATTGAATCAGCTTGCTCTGTAAAGTCGATCGTTGGAATCGTGATTGTTTTCTCAGTTTCACCGTCTTGGAAAGTCAAGTCAGCAGTTGTATCCTTATAAACTTTACCGTGAACCCCTGTTCCTGGTTCAGTCACGACATGGACTGTTGCTGTTCCTTTGCTACCACCAACACGTTTAATGGTTACAGTAACCGGTTGGCCTTTTTGAACTTCATAGGTCGTTTCTTTCATCTCAAACATACCCTTGCCGGCATTGTTGAGCGTGTAGATACCTTCCGTTGCAATAGCTTTACCAGTCTTGTTGACGAGTTTGATGGTATGTTCACCTGGAGCCAAGTCTTCAGTTTCATAAACCATCTGGCTACGTTTACGAGCTACATTATTGGTTTGTACGTCTGCAACCTTTTGACCATCCACGTAAACGGACATTTCACCGTGGTTTGGATCCACTGTAGATACGACATATGCTTTTGTTCCAGTGAAACGGTAGGTTACACTAGCATCTTTTTGGTTAGTCCACATAGATGTTCCGCGGACGCCTTCAGATTCATCATACCAAGTTGTATTCTCTTTATCAGCAGTTGTATTTGAATGGTAGTCCAATCCTAGAGGGTAACCATCTGTCTTCTCGATACTGCTTGGCGTCTTATAAACAGAGAAGTTTGTCAAAATTGGAGTCGCTTGCGCACCAGTAATGGTTACACGAATCTTTTGTGCTTCTACTGGTTGACCTTGGATAAGGCGACGATAACCAACAGTTGACCCTTCACCGTATGGTACCCAACGGCCATTGAGTTCAACTTCAACCTTGAATCCAGAGATACGCTGACCTTTAGCGATATCTTCTTTGAGTTCAATCACGTCAAAACGTCTCTTTTGACCAAGATCGACTGTAAATTCACCTGTCTTAGCATCATTTGCTAGTGCCCAGCTAGTATCATCCTTACCATCTGTCAAGTGACTTGCTTGATACAAATGATTCTTACGAGTAGAGCTTGCAGTTACAGTTGCACCCTTAGCAAAGTCAGTCGCATACATTTGATCCAAGGTTGCTCGGAATTCTTGCAAGCGAGCGACATCTGCATCTGCGAATCTACCTTCTTTATTAGGTGGAATATTGAGGAGGAGTGGCGTTCCACGACCAACAGACTTGAAGTAGATATCCATCAAATCTTTGATTGATTTTGGTTGTTGATTGTCATGGTAGAACCAACCTGAACGGATAGAAACGTCTGCTTCACCAACTGAGTACATATCTCCTTCTGGATCTCCATGGTTGAGATACTCATTCTTCACATCGTCAGTGATTTTAGCTTTCTTGACCTTATGCCAAACTGGATCTCCGGCGATACCACGTTCATTACCGATCCAACGGACACTTGTTGGTTGAGCAGAGAAGATAGCGATATCTCCTTCAGCTTCCTTGATGTACTTGAACCATTCGTCAAAGGTGTAAGTTACTTTTTGAGCTCCACTACCACGCGCACCGTCCATCCATACTTCGATAAACTTACCATTGTTTCCGTATTTAGGATTGCCAAGGATTTCCTTGAGTTGGTTGAGGTAGTATTCGTTGTACTCTTTCTCAGTTGCAACATGATATTTAGGATGGTTGGCATCCCATGGTGATAAGTAAACACCCATATTCATGTCATACTTAGTCGCTGATTTAGAGATTTCTTCGAGAAGGTCACCCTTACCATCTTTCCACGGACTAGCAGCGACCGTATGGTCTGTATATTTAGATGGATAAATCACAAATCCGTCATGGTGTTTTACAACCATGATTGTTCGTTTGAATCCAGCATCCTTCAAAGTCTTAATCCACTGGTCTGTATCAAGGTTAGTTGGATTGAAGTACTGAGGATTTTCTCTACCGTTCCCCCACTCAGAGTTGGTATAAGTATTCATACCATAGTGGATGAAGGCAGCCAATTCTTCCTTATGGTAGTCCAATTGAGCCTTGCTTGGAAGTGGACCGTAAGCAGCAATTTCTGTTTCTTCATCTTTTGGATCAACCACTGGAGTTACAGGAGTTGCTGGTTTTGGATCTTCAATCTTTTCGTATTCAAAAATAACTTCATTCACCCCTTTATGCTTGATAGTTGCTTCTTGACTTGCATTTACTGCTCGATAGCCAGCAATTTCTTTAGCTTGGAATTTATGAACAAAGGAAACATCGTATTCTTTACCTTCGTTATTGTCCACATCTGCAGTTGTCAACTCTTTATCAGAGTCTTTTAAGCGATAGTGAACCTCAAAGGAACCTTTGTTCACTTTATAAACCACCTTGATGACGCGAGTTCCTGCAGGAGCCTTGCTCACAACACTATAATCATCTTCCCAAGCGTCTTTCAATTGTTTATTGACAGCTTTGCCATCAATCGATACAATCTCATATTTTTCTTTATTCTTCTTGAAGAAGTCAGTCTTTTCAATTTCTGTTTTATAGTTATAGTTGAATTGAGCACCAACTTCTGCCTTATCTACAAAGGTATCGTTTTCTTTGACTGGGTTATCATTTTGGTCCACATGCTCAATAACTACACGGCCATAGTCAACGCCTTCAAGGAGAGTTGCTACACCACTTTCATCGAATGAATATTTGTTTTCACCGATAACTGCTGTCTTATTTCTTAACATTTCTCCCTCTGGAGTAAAGTAATAACGATTGCCGTTATCGCCTTGATACCAGCCTTTAACACCGTATTTATCAATGATGCCTTTAGCCCATGCTAATTGTTCTGGAGAGAGGACAAGCCCTCCTCCAAAGCGATCTTTTTCAGCAATGTTCGCATTATCAACAGTACCACGTTGGTGGATCCCAATGACCTTACCATCACCGTTAATAATTCCACCACCAGAAAGACCAGAAACAGAAGTCAAACGATAGGTAACACCTACTGTTCCCTTATCATCATACTTTTCAGTATCTCTAACGACACCGTCTGCCTTATACAATTGACCTGGCACAATCGGCTCCTTCAATTCTGGAGAAGTTGAATCTGTAGGATAGCCAATTGTGCTCACAGGTTCTCCAGCTTTGTATTCCCGATGCTCTGCTAACGGAGTAAAGGTTGCTGCCTTATTGGGACTTGCAATCTGTACTGGAACTGGAGCTACGACCAAGGCTAGGTCATTTTTGTACCCTTCGCCAAACTTTTCTTTATTCCAGAAATGAATATCCTTTTCTTGGAACAAAACAGTTTTTCCTGAAGTTGGCAATGATCTTTCTTTTGGAGTATTAGAACCAACATTGTAGTAGAACTTAGCAGTATCACCACCTAAGATATTCCCAGCATTGGTTTCGGCATCCTTCTTCAAGAAATTGTGAGCGGCTGTCAGCATGATATTTGGTGCCACAAAGATACCTGAACCTGAATTGAGGTAACGCTGAGTTCCACCGTCCGCTAGAGGTGAACTGTAGATTGTGTAAATCATGGTAGCCGATGTAGCTGGTTGCCCCTCATAATTGATATGCTTAAGGTCTTGGCCACCATTGATAATAGCTCTATTTTCTTTTTCGCCTTCAGTTGTACTTGATTCTTCAGCTTTTAAAATACTTTTAGTTTCAACTTTAGGGCTATCTTTTTCTGATACAATGGCTGAAGTGTCAAGTTTCTTCACTGGTGTATCAGGATAGGCACGGTCAGGAATTTCTACTGGAAGTAAATCTCCAGCCTCTTCAGTAGTTTTAGTTTCTTCTGTTACTTTTTCTGTAGCAGGAGCTGCTTGTTCAGCAACTTCTTCTTTTACAGGACTCACTACTTCTTTAGTTTCCTTAACTTCTTTAGTTTCCTTAACTGCTTCAGATTTTTCTTTATCGACATCGATTACTGCTTTGGCTTGACCTTCTACTTCCAGTTTTGGCTCTGTCACAACTTCGTTAGCGGCAACATTTCCAGATGCAAAAAAAGCTAGTCCAACTGCCACAGAGGCTACACCAACCGTTAGTTTACGAATACTGAATATACGACTTCTTTCAAAAAAATACTGTTTCATCAAATTCTCCTAATGAACAAAAGCAGTCAGCTACTGCAAGAGCCCAGTTTCTGCTGGCGACAATTTTATTTCTCAGTGCTACTTTAAAACTCTTCTTCCTCCCGCTCTTATCTTCTGTTTAGATTCATTTTTAGAAATCGCTTACATTTTTTCTGAATAAAAAAATGACTTGATTTTACAACCGCTTTTTCGAGATTTCTCAGTATAATAAATATACTATATTATCCCAAGAAATGCAAGGGCTTCCAAAGTTTTATTAAAGTTTTACCTAGCTTTTTTTCTGCCAAAAAAACCCTAAATTGGCAAAGCCAATTTAGGACTGTTTGGTTCTGAAATGATAATAAGCACCGAGCATACCAGCAGTATTCTGATGGTGGGCAAATTCAAGTCGAGTCTTGTCTGCCAAGCTTGGAACAAGCGAATCTTTCAAAGCCTTACGGATTTTTGGTTTCAAAATTGCTTCTTGCCCCATGATGCCACCACCAAGGATGACAACTTCTGGATTGGCAACATAACAAATATTTGCGAGACCCTTACCAAGGTAATCCACCATACGGTCAATCCCCTCCATACAGAGTTTATTGCCTTCGGTAGCTTCTTTGAAAATTCTGCGACCGTTCCACTGTTCTACTTCATCTCCATGCGCATCTGCTACATACTTAACAAGAGCTGTCGTAGATGCTAAATCCTGGAAAGCTCCATCTTGCATGTGCAGATAACCAACCTCACAGGCAGAATTACTAAAGCCATGAAAAACTTGGCCATCTATGATCAAGCAACCACCGATACCAGTCCCAATCGTCAAGCAAAGGGTAATACTTGCACCCTTTCCTGAACCAGAGACAGCTTCAGCAAGCCCTGCACAATTAACATCATTTTCAATTTCACAAGGAATGTTAAAGCTTTCTTCAATTTCCTTTTTAAATTGGGTTCCGGCATAATTTGGAATCTGTGGACCAGCGTAGAAAATCTCACCCTTATCAGGATCAACCATACCCGCCGAGGAAATGGCTACACCTGACACTGGTCCTTTTTCTAGATAGCTAGCTACGATATCTTTTGTTTTCTGTAAGATGTGTGGACCACCCTTGTGAGCCTCAGTCGCTACTTCGTTAGTCTCTACAAGTTGTCCTTCTTGGTTAATTAAACCGTATTTGATATTAGTTCCACCAATATCAATTGCAACGTAATTAGTCATAAAGCCTCCTATTGATTAGAGGAAACGCTCCTTAGTTTCACGAATCAATTGAGCAGCTGCTTCTACAACTGGACGATCTTCTTCGGTCACTGGTGTAAGTGGAGAACGAACTGATCCGATGTTAAGCCCTTCATTGATTTTCAAGACTTCTTTAATCACACAGTACATATTCCCATGTGCTGCAGTCAATTTACCGATGATAGCGTTGATTGCGTATTGCAATTCACGCGCTGTTTCTAGGTCCTTATCCGCAATCAATTGGTTAAGTTTCAAGAAGAGTTCTGGCATAGCACCATAAGTACCACCGATACCAGCTTTTGCTCCCATGAGACGTCCGCCTAGGAATTGTTCGTCTGGACCGTTAAAGACGATATGGTCATCGCCACCAAGGCTAACAAAAGTTTGGATATCTTGAACTGGCATTGAAGAGTTCTTAACACCGATAACACGTGGGTTTTTCAACATTTCTGTGTAAAGACTTGGAGTCAAAGCAACACCAGCCAATTGAGGAATGTTATAGATGACATAGTCTGTGTTTGGAGCTGCAGCACTGATATCGTTCCAGTATTTAGCAACTGAGTACTCAGGCAAACGGAAGTAAATTGGTGGGATTGTTGCGATAGCATCTACTCCCAAACTTTCTGCATGACGAGCCAATTCAATACTATCTTTGGTATTGTTACAAGCTACGTGAGCAATGATGGTCAATTTACCTTTGGCAACTGCCATAACTTCTTCTAAGATCAATTTACGGTCTTCTACACTTTGGTAGATACACTCACCTGAAGAACCATTAACGTAAAGTCCTTGAACACCTTTATCAATAAAGTATTGTACCAAGGCACGAGTACGTTCTGGGCTAACTTCACCCGCATCATCATAACATGCGTAGAAGGCAGGAATGACACCTTCATATTTTTTTAAATCTGACATAGATTTCTCCTAAGATTTCTTTTTTCTGCACTGGGCAGATGATTTTTTACTATTTTAGTATACACCTTGTAAAAAGCGCTTTCAATACATCTCAGCCACTTAGATTTTAATTTCTATTCATTTCCCATAGCTTTTCTTGTTTGAAAGTAGTTTCATGTCATTTTCAATCTGCCTGATATTTAGCAAACAATTTTTCCATTAATCCAGCTTGGCAAAAGGCAAGAAGACCAAAGCCAAAAAGTAGAAATGCTGAACCACCAAGCACTAGAGTGAAGCCTGATAGATAGAGAAGCATAATGATTAACAAAATAATTGCAAGCATCAAGAAGAACCAAACGAAATTAAAACTTACCAAAAGTAAGCCCTTTTGGAGCACTTCTTTCCAAGTTAATTCATAGCGTGCAGCAATTGGATAGCTAGCCAACATAACTAGTGTTAAAAATATCAGAATTCCCAAGCAAATAGCTTTAATGAGCTGAAAGACAACACCAGTTTGACTCCAAAATAGTGATAAGTCAACCACACTGATCAAAAAGATTCCTAATTCCAGCAAACCTAACTGAAAACCTAATTTCAAATTCTGCTTAAAGGCTCTAATATAGATTTTGAAAACAGGAATACGACGGCTGCGCTTCACTTCAAAGATTGTCTGATAGAGACTGATTTTAGCTACTCCAATAGTCACAATAGGCAAACAAGACACAACAAAGAGTAGGTTAACCGTCACGATATCTAAAACTTTCTCGCAAAAACGCATCAGAAAGTTATCCGTATCGAATGCCGCTTTTATCAATCCAGATCCTTTATGTGCCATTGTTTCTCCTCCTAACTGACTAATCGATTAAAATTTTAAATAAATATTTGCGAACTTTATCTTCCATACCTGCATAACCGTTAGGTTGATGAGGTTCTCCTGGGAAGAAAACTGCAAAATTGTGATATCCCAACAAGAGTGGGTATTGTTCGTGACAATGAACAAAGCCAATATCGCTAGCTTCATCAAAGGCTACAGCCTCATCTTTGATACGAGAACCGTAGCTAGAATACTCATGTCCTTCAACTAACAAATGCAAGTCTGCATAGTTTTTATGATGCTCAAAGCGATCATTTTCTTCTTTGTTGAGAACATTTTCCTGTACAACTAAGAAGACCTTATCTCCATCAATATCGTATTTACCCAATTCAAAAGTATCTTTACGATGCTCATAGAGATAATCAATAGCCTTGTCCAGATTTGGATGAATTCCCTTGTAAAAGCTAATGTTTTTTAAATCATCAAAAATCATAGTAATTTCCTTTACCTGATTGTTATCTTCAGACACAAAATGTCTAGCCAGTAAGTTTATAAGTGTCTAACAAAACTTCATGAAGCAACCAACTCCTATCCATTTTGTAGACACTTATAATACTATATCGTTTTCAATAAATAGATTTTCCTATTCTCAATTAAAATTGAAGAGCAAACTAGGAAGCAATCCGCAGGCTGTACTTGAGTACGGCAAGGAGTCGCTGACGTGGTTTGAATTCAATTTTCGCAGAGTATTAACCTTTAACGGCTCCCATAGTAATCCCTTGAGTGAAGGATTTTTGGAAGACAAGGAAGACTGTTACGATTGGCACAGCTGCAAGAGCAGCCCCTGCCATGATTAATCCATAGTTAGTTGCCATCTCGGCCTGCATGGTTGCTACCCCAAGTGAGATGGTCAAGTTGTTACGAGAAGTCAACATAACCAACTGCATGAAGTAGTCATTCCATGTATTGATGAAGGTGAAGATTGCAAGAGCTGCAAATCCAGGTTTCACGATAGGGAAGGCTACGCTCCAGAAAGTACGAATCTCACCACATCCATCGATTTTAGCAGATTCGAGCAATTCTGTTGGAATGTTTTCACTGAACTGTTTCATGAGGAAGACCCCAAATGGCCATCCGATTAACGGCAAGATAACCGCCCAAAGAGTGTCATGGATTCCCATGAAGTTGACGATACGTACCAATGGTACAAGGACAACTTGTTTTGGAAGAGCCATGGCAGCGATAAAGATAGCAAAGAGAATGCGTTGTCCGTAGAAACGTTTCTTAGCCAATACATAACCCGCTAGAGATGAAGTTGCACAAACCAAGAACATAGTTACCAATGAAATGAAGACTGAGTTCCACATCCATTGCAAGGCTGGGTTTTGCACCATCAATTGTTGGAAGTTCTCCATAGTTGGAGCTTTCGGGAACCATTGTGGTGGAATCATAATGGTATCCGGTTGTGATTTGAATGCACCTGTTAAAATCCAGTAGAATGGAAAGATAAACAGTACAGTCAATAAAAGCAAGAAGATGGTTGAAATAACAGTGAAGGCTGTTAAAGGTTTCTTTTGTGTAGATTGCATAGCTGTCTCCTTTCTATTAATATTCTACGTCGTTTCCAAGTACTTTAAATTGAACAAAGCTGACAATTGCGATCATAACTGCCAAGAATACACCAATAGTATTGGCATAACCATACTCAGTCAATTGGAAGGCTTTCTCGTAGAGGTAGTACATGAGAGTACTTGTTGAGTAGTTTGGACCACCTGAAGTCAAAAGCTGAATCAAAGCGAAACACTGGAATGAGTTGATGGTTGTGATGATTGCGATATAAAGAGTTGTTGGAAGAAGACTTGGCCATTTAATCTTCCAGAAAACTTGTAACTCAGTTGCTCCGTCGACACGCGCCGCTTCAACAAGAGAGTTATCAATATTACCCATTGCAGCGATGTAAAGAATGATTGGTTGACCAACTGATGTTGTCAAAAGAATAATCATAATCGCCATCAAAGCCCAGTTTTTATCTCCTAACCAAGAAATGTTTTGGCTAATGATATGGCTTGACTTAAGCACGAAATTCAAAATACCTGATAGAGGATCGTAGATCCATTTCCATACTACTGTTACGGCAACACTACCTGTTACTACAGGGAGGAAGAAGACGAAACGATAGAAGGATCTAGCAACGGCATTTTGTTGGTAAGTTTGTGATGCCACAAATAGTGAGAAAAGTACAACGACTGGTACAGATCCGATAACTAAGATTACGGTATTAATCAAAGATTTTGTAAAGACAGGGTCTTTAAACATGCGGATGTAGTTGTCAAGTCCCACAAACTCAAAGCTAGTCATCGAGTAGTTAAAGAAACTAGTGATGAATCCCATGATCATTGGAGCTAGGACAAAGACGGTAAAGAAGATTAATACTGGTGCTAAGAAAGCATAAGAAACAATTGTTTCTCTCATGCGAATTTTATTGACTTTCACAGTCGGCACCTCACTTTCAAATAGTTTTTGTTTTTTTATTGTTGTCTGACATTGATGTAAAATCAAAATGAAATTTTTTCCAAGAAAAACCTATGTAAGAACTTCATTTTAATTTTGACCTGTCAGTTCCTTACATTTTTTAAACAAAACTCCCCCTTTTCGTACACAAATGTGCACAGGGAAAAGGGGGGATTTTACTTTTTATTTAGGGCTTATTGTTTAGCTGCTTTTTTGATTGTTTCATTCGCTTTTTCAGTGAATGTCTTCAAAGCTGCAGCAGGTTGTTCGTCACCGTTAGACACTGATTGCAACATTGGGAACCATAGAGTTCTCATTTCAGCAAATCCGTCGATTGTGTTGTAGTATGGAGAGTAGTATTTAGTCCAACCACTGATAGTTTCCATACGTTTATCATCATAAAGTTTTCCAAATGAAGTACGAACTGGGAAGGCACCTGTACGAACTACGTCTTTAGGACCCCACTCTTTATCATCAGCGATGAATTGGATGAATTTCTTAGCTGCAGCAACTTTCTTTTCATCTTTGTTGTTGAATACTGCAAATCCGTTTACAAGGTATTCAAGAGCTGGTTTACCAGAGTCAGATGGGAATGGTACTTCAACCACTTCGACTTTACTTGCTTCTAAAAGTTTAGCTTGGATACCGTTTTGAGCTGGAGCCCAAAGGATTGTGTAAGATGTTTGACCGTTGGCAAAGTTTTGGATATCTGCTCCACCGTCAAATTGTGAACCATTGTTCAACAAACCGTCTTTGATCCAGCTAGTCGCTTTTTCAAGACCTTTGACAAATTTAGGGTCATCAGTTGTATATTTTGTTACATCTTTATCTGTAACAGAACCGCTATAAAGGTTAGCGATGAAGGCACGTGTTCCTTGGTCTCCCCCTTGACCAGAACTGAACAATGAACCTGGAGTGTATCCTTTATCTTTAAGTGCTTTCAATACTTTTTCGAAATCATCTGTTGTCCAACCTTCTTTAACAAGGTCAGCTACACCAGCGTCTTCCAACATTTTCTTGTTCATAGCCATGTAGAATGGTGCTGAACTGATTGGATACATGTAAGCTTTATCGCCAGCTTTACTTGCTTGGATGATGTTTTCGTTGTTAACATCTTTCACAAATTCGTCTGTGAAAAGATCGTTCAACTCAGCTAATTTACCATTTTTACCGTAATTGATGATACGACCTGGTGCATCGAAAAGTACATCTGGAGCAGTTCCAGCTTCAATAGCTGTCGTGATTTTTTCAGGACCAGATTTAAAGTCGATTGTTTCTAATTTAACTTTGATATCTGGATTTGCTTTTTCGAAAGCTTCGATGATAGATTTTTCATAAGTTCCTACACCGTCACCAGATTTTTCTTGAGTGAAGACTGGGAATGCCCACCAAGTGATTTCAGTTTTTCCTGCATCAGCTGCAGCGTCTTTTTTAGCGTCTGATTTGCCACAAGCAGCAAGGGAAAGAACAGCAGCACCCGCAAGTACTGTACAAGCTAGTTTTCTAAATTTCATTAGTATTCTCCTAAATGATGATAAGCGTATCCGAAACGGATAATGAGTATTGACAACTTTGTATACGTTTACATTTTATTTTACGAATCAACCACTCTCCTCGTATTTTAATTGTCTTATTTGAGACCCGCAACAAATCGTTCCGTAATCTCTTTTGGTCTAGTAATGGCTCCACCAACTACAATGCCTCGCACTCCGTAACCTAAGATCTGCTTCGCCTGTTCTGGTGTATGAATTTTCCCTTCAGCGATGACATCTACTCCAGCATCGCAAAGTTTCTTAATCAATTCAAAGTCTGGACCATCCACTTTCGGGCTATAAGATGTGTAGCCTGACAAGGTTGTTCCAACAAAGTCGATTCCCGCCTCAACTGCTGTTAAGCCTTCTTCAAAGGTACTGATATCAGCCATCAAGAGTTGATTTGGGTACTTTTCTTTGACTTGTCGAATAAAATCTTGAATTTCCAAACCATCATAACGTTCTCGTTTGGTACAATCAAGTGCAATAACCTCAATGTCAAGAGCCGCTAATTCATCTACTTCTTTCATAGTAGCTGTGATGAATGGTTCCTGTGGTGGATAATCACGTTTGATAATTCCGATAATCGGAAGTTTTGTGACCTCTTTGATTTCCTTAATATCCCGAACACTATTTGCTCGGATACCGACTGCTCCACCTTGCTCAGCTGCTTTGACTAGCAAGGGGATTACACCTCCCGCTTCTGTGTAAAGCGGTTCGTGAGGAAGTGCCTGACAAGAAACGATGATTCCATCTTTAATCTGCTCAATCAAAGCTTCTTTACTGATCTGTGGCATCCACTTTCCTCCTTTTCTTTTTTCTTATGAGCCTATTATATATCATTTTTAAAGCGCTTTCAATAACTTGTACTAGAATAGATTGAAGTTTCAAAACAATTTTATGAAACAGAATCTCCTGAAAGTAGTTTCAGGGAGAAATACCCGAGTTTGAATCGCCTTCCATCCGCTTATTTCCACTAAAATCTTCGCTTCCTGCAAATAAAGAGCCTGTAACGAATAAACGTTACAGACCCTTCTAATATAAGTCTAAACCTTTTTATAGAGACTTTTTAGATTCAATATTGCCATTAATCTTCTTTTTTCTTAGCCATTCCAAACAAGCCGAGAAGCATTCCAACCATTCCCACAGATACTAGAGGAGTTGAAACCTCACTTCCTGTTGCAGGAAGAGTTGGTTGTTGTGGTTGAGCTGCTGGAGCTTGATATGTCTTGTCTTGTTGTGCTACTAAAGTGACAAGCGGTTTTTCTTCAACCTTATATTCCGGAAGTTCGTTTTTGGCTGCTTCGACTGCATTTACTCCGCCTGTGAATTCTGGAAGTTCATGCTTAAGGGCTTGAACGGCATTTGCTCCACCTGCAAATTCTGGAAGCTCATTCTTGAGCGCTTCAACTGCGTTTACTCCGCCTGTGAATTCTGGAAGCTCATTCTTGAGCGCTTCAACCGCGTTTACTCCGCCTGTGAATTCTGGAAGCTCATTCTTGAGCGCTTCAACTGCATTTACTCCGCCTGTGAATTCTGGAAGCTCATGAACTGCAGCTTCGACTGCATTGACACCACCTTCGAATTCTGGAACTTCCACTGTTGGTGCCGCCTCATCACCTACTGTTGCGCTAGGAACAGAGTGTTCAGGAAGCTCAGATTCAGATGATGCTTCACCATTTACGTCACCTTCGAATTCTGGGACTTCTACTGTTGGTGCTGCTTCATCACCTACTGTTCCAATAGCTTCAGTGTACTCAGGAAGTTCTGTTACAGCTGCTTCGTCACCATTGACACCACCTGTAAATTCTGGGACTTCCACTATTGGTGCTGCTTCATCACCTGCTGTTCCAATAGCTTCAGTGTACTCAGGGAGCTCAGCCACAGCTGCTTCGTCACCATTGACACCACCTGTAAATTCTGGGACTTCATGGATTGCCGGTTCGTCACCATTAAAACCATTCGTAAGTTTAGTACCTACCACAGATACTGGCAAGTTATGCATACTTTCAATTGCACCCGCTTCAATAGCTGTAACTTTTTGACCGATATCTTCAGGAGCTATTGTAAATAGGAGAGTCTTAGTATCATACTGAGTCATGAAGGTTGCAGTCTTACCATTAGCTAGTTTGAGAGTTGGAGCTTGATTTACCAAGACTTCTGAATCAAATTCCATAGCAATAATGCCTGGCCATTTTTCCATAGCCGATGTAACTTTCACTTCTTTAGAAGCAAGTCTCTCTTTAGTTAGATAATCCCAGTTGAATTTCTTGAAGGATAGAGTATAAGGATTGCCACCCGCTTCATGGTGTTCATACAAGAGACCAAATTCTTTTGGTCCAATTTGTTGAAGTGAGTTATAAGCGTACTCACCTTCTTGAATCAAATGATGGTGCAACCAAGTCAACTCGCCATCTTCTTCTACGCGAGCCACTCGAATGTAGCCATTCTTACGACCTGGTCCATTAGCATTTGCTAGAAGGATATACTCTTTACCATCTTGAACCGTATGAGTCACCGCCATTTGAACATAAACATCGGGTACATCATAGCGTGCTACATAGTTGTCCCATGTAATACCACCATCATTACTTGTCGCAACTTGCAAATCACCAGTCAAACCACGCATAAAGAGTTTTAACTGACCATTATTCAATTGAACAACAGAAGCTTCCGTATTTTGAGCGTAGTAATTGTTCATGTTGCTTGAATCAACTACTGTACCATCATGAAGTGTACGATTGTCATTGACACCGCCACCCATATGCCAAGTCTTACCATGGTCATCTGAATAGATGATGCGAGATGATTGAGAACCGTTGAGATGGTTAGCTCTGTTTGTCGTATAGACAGGGACGACAATCCGACCTTTATGAGGTCCATTCTGGAGGGTAATTCCCACTCCAGGTCCCACACCTAAGAATTTCATCCAATCAGCTTTGACCATTGGAGTAATATCTTGTGGCGCAGACCAAGTCTTACCATCATCATCACTGTAAGACATCCATAGGTAGCTGTCTTTAGCAATTCTAAATGGAGAAGTTTTATTACTTGTAAAGTAGATATTTCCTAGTAGCTGCTCACCTTGATAAAGATCGCCTTTATCACTATAAGCAGGTTTGACAGGATTTACAACAACACGGTAATCCGTTGCCTGACCATCTGGTGTGTAGACAACACCATTTTCACGAATCGTATAGGCTCCATTTTCTCCTTCACGGTATAGAATTTGATACGTTTTTCCATCAATTTCCTTATAGGCAACTTCTCTTTCAGAAGACATTCCGAAGATTCCTTTACCTTCTGGGAACATATCGTAAACTGAGAAGATTCGTTTAGTTTCCGTATCTTGGACCAGAACCATATCGATGTTTACTGGTGAACCAATGTTTGGATCCTTGGCTTTTGGATTGTCACGTAGATTCGTAAGAGTGATGCGATCACCCCATGTTTGGCCCTTGTCTTCACTTCGTTTAACGACCATACCGATATCACCCCAGTCATAGTGGTGTAAGCGGCGTTCGTCAGCACCAGCAATCAAAGTTCCCTTGTCAGTCTTAAGGAGGGCTGGAATACGATAGCTATTAATACCATCTGGATTTGACTGCCCATTCTTACCCGCTGTAAAGACATCTGTTTTTTTAGAAATTTCAGCCCCTTCTGGAAGTTCTTGCCCCAAGTCTCCTCTTTCAAATAATTGACTTCGTGTTCGAACTTCATCTTGTGTTAAGGCACGGTCGTAGACTGTTAGATTACGAACTTGTAGATTTGAGCCCCAAACTGTCTTACTTCCTCGTTTGGTTGCTCCGATTTGAACGTGGTTAACATCTGGCATATCTTTGATGAATTTCCCAGATTTTAGACTTGTTCTAGACAAGACACCATTTACATATAGACGAACTCTTCCAGTAGGGACTTCAGTTGTTGGTTTTTCCACAGTAAAGGTAACTGAATTCCACTGACCTGGGCGAACCTTTAATGGCGCATCGGTGTATTTATCATAGAATTGCGCACCATTTGCATCACGACCTTCGATAAGGGCTGTATTATCAAAGACTGACATAGTGAAGTACTCATTTTCCTTGGTATCACTTGATACAGAGAAAAGATTGTAAAAACGTGGTGCCGATGCATCTGGTTTGAACTCCATATGCACTGTTGCATCTTGAAGTTTCTTTAGTTTCTCTAAGTCACTTGTAAGATCATCTCGCTGATTATTTTCTGCATTGGTTGTAACGTCATTTTTTTCTACGACAGTGTTGACATTTTCCAATTCTCTTGAGTAATAATCACGAGCGATAGCTTCTTGTTTCTCAGTTTTTTCTGTCTTATCAGTTTCAGCTGCTGGAGTTTCAGTTTCTGTTGGTTTTTCAGTTTCTGCTGGTTTTTCAGAACCTGGATTTGCTTGTAGCTCCTCACGGTTAACTTCTGTTCCTTTGTCCGTCGCTGCTGCCAACTTATCAGCAAGTTCCTTATCTATGTTAGCCAGATTTCCTGATTCTACTTCTTTTGGCAATTCTGGCAAAGCTTGTCCAGCTGTTTCACCACTGGTTGCTGGAGCTTCTTGAGCTAAAACTGGCGACGCACCAAAAACAACTGCCCCAATGACTACTGATGCAGCTCCTACTGTAAACTTTCTAATTCCAAAACGTTGTTTCCGTTCAAAATCTCTCTGTGTCATATTTTTCCTTTCTTTTTACAAAATAAAGCGCTTTCTTTTTTACTTAAAATTTTTTGCCTCCAGGGCATAAATCATGTAAAGAAACTGTATTATTGATGGGTTTCCCCATTTTTTTTCATCTGAAATGTGGCTACCTTTATTTACTTCCTTCCAGTAAGCAACCATTTTACTCCTTTCGACTTGATGTTACATCTATTATATAATAAATATTCTAAATAATAGCCTTCATAATCTATAATAGAATTTACTTTCAGATATATTTTTATGTTTCAAGTTTTTTGAAACTACTTTCTTTACTCCTCAACAAAGAAAGCCCTGTTTTAGCAGGGCTCTTTTTACATATCTCTAACGACCTACATAGGTAAAGGGAATCTCACTACCACACAACCAGTTGTAAACCTGGTCATTGACATGGACATTCATAGCCTCGTGGGCATATTCTGGCATGAGACGATAGCTCTTTTTACAAGTCAAACGATTGTAAATAGCGAACTGGGTGATTGGATAGCAGACATCGTCATCAAGCCCTGTAATCATTCTCACCTCACCTTTAATGCGATGGGCAAGGTTTTTCACATCGATATAGCCAAGTGTCTCCATGATCTGTTCTTCTGTTTCGTGGAAAGGATCATGGAACTTAAAGTAACGAAAAAGCTCATCATAAGCTTCGCTGGTATTCCCAATTTCTAGCACTCGTCTAAAGTCTGACAAGAATGGATAGATTGCAACTGTTCGCTTGATACGTGGATTGAGACCAGCAGCCACTAGAGCCAAGGCTCCTCCTTGCGAAGCTCCATAACTAGCCAACTGCTCCTCATCTACTTGCGGGAAGCTAGCGACAATTTCAACCAATTGATAAATATCTAGATAGACATCTTTATAGAAGAGCTGCTCTTTTCCTTCTACTGCACCACGGATGATTTGGCCCTTAACTGTATTTCCGAGAGGCGAACGTAAGCCATCTTGTGAGTAACCAGATTGCCCACGAACATCCATCGATACAACCCCATAACCAGCAACGGTAAAGGCTAGCATATCTGTCCAATCCCAACAACGTCCCATATAGCCATGGAAGTGGAAAATAACTGGTACTTTCTCTTCTGATTTTGGTAAGACCACACGCGCATAGACAAGGCCATCACGTGTACCTTTAAAGGTTAACTCATAGCACTTAACATTTGGGATATGAAAGTCACCTTCCTCTAGTTGGTAATCTGGCAAGACCGAAACCTTGTCAATCTCACCATCCCAAAAAGCATCAAAATCCTGAGGTACTTCATCTCTTCCTTTATATGTTTTCATTTCTTCTACTAATGCTGGATTTCTCATAAAATCCTCCTTTGTTTTGTAACCGTTATCATAACTGTAGCACATATGGGGAAGCAATGCAAGAAAGAATGGGAAACGGAAAGTGGATTTAATGTCCGACCCCAGCAAGAATCCCTCTGAAAGTAGTTTTAAAAAAATAAAAAAGAGCGATTTCGCTCTTTTCTTAGTATTTAGGAGAAGGTTGAGTTTCTTTTTGAAATGTCTTTTGGTAATTTACTTTAATAGTCATGAGAGAGTTCTCGTTTCTTTTGGATGACTCTAGTATAGATACTCACCCTAAAAGCAAACTTAACAATATCTTAGAAAAAGCTTAATCCAGATATTCTTTCTTCTCTAGATGTAAGGCAATCATGTGCCACTCTGGGTCCTCTCGCCAATTAGGTAGGGAGCTGATATAGCTGGCTACCTTTCTGGCTTCCTCAAGAATTGGGAAATCTTCGATGATATCAGCCACATGAAACTCTGGTAGACCTGACTGTTTAGTTCCAAAAATTTCACCAGAGCCTCGCATTTTCAAATCTTCTTCTGCAAGGACAAAACCATTGGTCGTTTCCGTCATGATACGCATGCGGTCTTTCCCAGAGTCAGTTTTTGGATTGGCCACTAGAACTGCATAGGACTGCTTGTCTCCACGACCGACACGACCTCTGAGCTGGTGAAGTTGACTAAGTCCGAAACGGTCAGCATCCATGATAATCATGACTGTCGCATTTGGAACATTGACCCCAACTTCGATAACCGTTGTAGAGACCAGGATATCTGTCTTTCTCTCTTTGAAATCCTGCATAATCTGGTCTTTTTCATCACTCTTCATCTTACCATGTAAAAGAGCAACTCTTGCTTTCCCAGAAAAATGAGTTGTTAACTCCTCTGACAGAGCGATAGCATTTTTAAGGTCCAAGGCTTCAGATTCTTCAATCAAAGGAGAGATAACATAGACTTGGGAGCCTTTCTGAATCTCACCCTCCAACCAAGTCAAGACCTGTGGCAACTGTTCATGCTTGATCCAGCGAGTTACGATGGGTTTGCGTCCAGCAGGCATCTGATCAATAATAGAAACATCCATATCTCCAAATGCAGTGATGGCTAAGGTCCGTGGTATGGGAGTTGCCGTCATCATGAGGACATCTGGATTTTCACCTTTTTCCCGTAAAATACGCCTTTGCCCTACACCAAAGCGGTGTTGCTCATCGATGATAATCAAGCCGAGTCGGGCATAATCCACGCCGTCTTGTATAAGAGCATGGGTTCCGATAATCACATCGGCTCCCCCCTTAGCAATGGTTTCCAAGACCTTGCGTTTTTCTGCAGCTTTCAATGAACCTGTTAGAAGAGCTAATTTCAAATCAGGAAAGAGACTCTCTAGACTTTCAAAATGCTGCTCTGCAAGAATCTCTGTTGGAACCATGAGGGCAGCCTGATACCCTGCCGTTACAGCTGCATACATAGCAAGACCTGCAACCACTGTCTTCCCACTTCCTACATCCCCTTGTAAGAGTCGATTCATGTGATGGTCCGACTTCATATCTGTTAGAATTTCTTGTAGGCTTTTTTCTTGGGCTTGGGTCAAGGCAAAAGGCAATTTCTCTTTCACTGCAGTTAGTTTTTCCTGAGACCAATTTAGGACCAGACCACTTCCATGGACCTTATTTTCAGACTTGAGGGTCTGTAATTGCATTTGGAAATAAAAGAGTTCTTCAAATTTGATTCGACGGAGAGCCTGTTTGTATTCTGCCAAATCTTTAGGAAAGTGCATGGCACGAACAGCCTGACTACGGGGCATGAGTTTGTATTTATCTAGCAAGGACTGGGGGATGTTTTCTTCTATCAAGAGGTCCAGTCCCTGATCAAAGGCGGTCTTGATGACCTTAACAAGTCCTGCTTGACTGACGCCTTGTGCCAGACGATAGACAGGCTGGAGGTCATCCTCGACTTGAGCTAAAACCTTCATGCCTGTGAGGCTTGCCTTGGCACGATCCCACTTGCCAAAGACAGCCAAGGTTGCTCCTAGTTCAATCTTGTCTGCTAGGTAGGGTTGGTTGAAGAAATTAACTGCAAAAACAACCTCTCCCTGCTTGAGGCTAAAACGTAGGCGATTGCGCTTAAAACCATAATACTGAACACTGGCTGGTGTCACTACCTGACCAGATAAAACAGCCTTTTCACCGTCTTCTAGCTCTAGCACCTGCTTAGTCTTAAAATCTTCATAACGGAAAGGGAAGTAGAGCAAGAGATCTTGCAAGTTTTCAATTCCTAGTTTGGCATATTTCTCTGCTGATTTAGGTCCTACTCCTGGTAAAACATGCAAGGGTTGATGTAAATTCATGCTCCTCTCCTTTCCATTTGTTTTTTTAATAATATTCTCTCGGAATGCGATCACTGAGGAGACAAACCACCTCATAATTAATGGTTCCTCGATGAACTGCTACATCTGTTGCAGTAATTTCTTTATCACCGTCTGAGCCAATCAAAGTTACCTTGGTACCCAATGGGTAAAGCTTAGATAAGCGAATGGTGATTTGGTCCATGGATACACGTCCTACAATGGGACACAATTGGCCATCCACCAGAACTGAGAAATGCTGCATGTCTCGTGTCCAACCATCTGCATAACCGATTGGCAAAGTGGCAATGACTTGCTTACTGTCTGCCTGATAAGTCGCTCCGTAGCCCATACAAGCTCCAGCCTCTACTGTTTTGACATGAACGATGGCTGTTTCCAAAGCTAAGGCTGGTTTTAGTTCATAAGGCAATTCCAATACTTGTCCACTTGGATTGAGACCATACATGGAATCCCCCATGCGAACAGCATTAAAAATCGTTTCCGCATGCCATAGAGTCGTTGCGGAGTTACTAGCATGAACGAATTTTGGCACTTCCTTCAAGTCATCTAGGATTCCCTTAAAACACTCTAACTGTTGCTTAAAGTAGGTATCTGACTCTTCATCTGCTGTTGCAAAGTGCGTAAAGATTCCCTCAACATTGGCTCCATGTTCCTTGAGTAAAGTTTGGGCTTGTTCGGCATCACTGGCACTTCTAAAACCAATTCGTCCCATGCCTGAGTCAATCTTAAGGTGAACGGTTAAACCAGTTAAGTCTGACTCAGTAGCAAGGAGATTCTCAATCCATTCCAATCCTGCCACTGTCAAGGTAATATCAAAATCCTTAGCCAATGAAAAAGATTCAACCTCAGATACTCCTAAAATAAGAATTTTCTTAGCGATACCTGCCTGACGGAGTTCGATGGCTTCATCAATATTTGACACACAAAAGCCATCTACATCATCCTGGATAGCTCTTGCAACAGCTATCGCTCCATGTCCATAGGCATTGGCTTTCACAACCGCCCATTTGAGGGTGCCTTTAGGAATGTGTGCTCCCATCTGTTGGATATTGTAGCGGATTGCTTCTAGATTAATAAAGGCCTTGGTTGGTCTATGTGGACTAGTTTTCATGATTTTCCTCCAAAATAACACTAGCTGTCACAAACTGTTCTGTATGGCTAATCGATAGCCAAACTTTTCCTGAAAATGGGGATTTGCTGAAGTAGGGAGCCCCTCTCTCATTGTTCAAAACTTCCAAGTCCTGAAAGCCCAGCTTGCCAATACCCGTTCCCATAGCCTTTGAAAAAGCTTCTTTAGCTGACCAACGACCAGCCAAATACTCGATCTGTCTACGACCTTTGAGACTGGCAAAGCGCTCCATTTCCATGTCTGTCAAGACACGCTGCGCAAAACCTTCTCTTTTTTCAACTGCATTTTGTATGGAAGCCAATTCTTGAATATCGATTCCGTGTCCAACTATCATTTTCTTCAAAAGGAGTTGAGATCCCCCAACTCCATCCTTTTCACTTATTTTATTAAGGTAGTATAGATTTCTTCTACCAAGGCTACTGTATTTTCCCAGCCTAGACATGGGTCTGTAATGGAACAACCAAAGACTTCTGGTTGGTTTTGGCGTCCATCCGCTAAGTAGGATTCAATCATGAAACCTCGAACTGTCTTCTTAATTTTTTCATTCCAGTCACGGTTGAGCAGAGCTTGACGAACAATTCGAACTTGCTCCATATATTGTTTCCCTGAATTATCATGGTTGGTATCAATCATGATGAAAGGATTCTCAAGGCCCATAGACTCGTAGCGACCGATAGCATTTAAGAGAGTTTCATAGTAGAAATTTGGTTCATTCTTCCCGTATTCATTCATAGCTCCACGAAGGATGACGTGAGCCAAGGGATTTCCTGAAGTTTCAACTTCTTGACCATGAAAGAGAAAGGTTTGTTTGTTTTGTGCAGCATAGATAGCATTAAACATCACAGATAGATTTCCAGAGGTTGGATTCTTCATCCCTACTGGTGCATCAATACCTGAAGCTACAAAACGGTGCTCCTGGTCTTCTACTGAACGTGCACCCACAGCATGGTAACTCACCAAGTCATCAACCAAAACCAGATTAGCTGGGTAGAGCATTTCATCCGCTGTGGTCAATCCAGTTTCTGTAATCACTCGATAATGAAGCTGACGAACAGCCTGCAAACCATTAATCAAGCTTGGAGCTTTAGAAGTATCTGGCTGATGAACCAACCCCTTATAGCCATCACCATTGGTACGTGGCTTTGCAGTATATACACGCATGACCATGAAAATCTTGTCCGCAACTTTTTTCTGCAAGTCTGCTAAACGGCGAGCATACTCAAGAACTGCTTCTTCATTGTCAGACGAACAAGGTCCAATGACCAAAAGGAGGCGGTCATCCTTTCCTGAAAGGATATCTGCTAATTCTTGGTCACGACTTTCCTTATGCTGCAAGGTTTCTGCAGATAATTGTGTTGCTGCCTTAATCGCCTCAATGTTGATTTCTTGGCCTTTCTCAATAAATGCCATATTATTCTCCTAGTTTTTGGTAGATTTCACGAACAAGAGCTTCAGTGTTTTCCCATCCTAAACATGGATCCGTGATCGACTTGCCAAAGACCTCAGGCTCATTTTGACGACCATCTTCTAGATAAGACTCAATCATGAACCCACGTACATATTTTTTAATCTTTTCATTCCAGTCGCGGTTAATCAAGGTCTGGCGAACGATACGAATCTGTTCCATGTATTGTTTCCCTGAGTTGTCATGGTTGGTATCGATGATAATGAATGGATTTTCAAGGCCCATTTGCTCATATTGGGCTATGGTATCCATCAAATTATCGTAGTAGTAGTTGGGAATATTTTTCCCGTATTCATTGAGGGCACCACGGAGAATAGCATGTGATAGAGGATTTCCAGTAGTTTCTACTTCTTTCCCTAAGAAAAGGAAGCTCTGCTTGTTTTGAGCGGCATAAATACCGTTGAACATAACATTGAGATTTCCAGAAGTTGGATTTTTAAAACCTGTTGCAAAATCTGCCCCGCTGGCTACAAAACGGTGCTGTTGGTCTTCAACCGAACGGGCTCCAACCGCCATATAAGAAATCAAATCATCTACCAAGGGAAGGTTCTCTGGATATAGCATTTCATCTGCCGTGGTCATTCCTGTTTCAGAAATAACACGGTAGTGCAAATGGCGAACGGCTTTGATTCCATTGATAAGGCTAGGTGCCTCTTTGGCATTTGGCTGGTGAATCAAGCCCTTATAACCATCACCATTAGTACGTGGTTTAGCTGTATAGACACGCATCACCATAAAGATACGGTCTTTCACTTCTTCTTGAAGTTTTGACAATCGCTTCGCATACTCAAGAACTGCCTCTTCATTGTCAGACGAGCAAGGGCCAATCACCAACAAAATACGTTGATCTTCTCCTCGAATAATCGCTTCAAGCTCTTGGTCACGTTGGAGTTTGTTAGCAAGTACTTGTCCTTCTAATTTAGACAAACTACGAACCTCTTCAATATCAATTTTCGGACTTTTTGCTGTAAATACCATCATTCATCTCCTTATAAAGCAAACGGATGCCAAGTGAAAATTCACTTTTCACTAGGCATCCGCCTGAAAATTAGTCATTCTTAACGTCGTTTACCGTGACAATTTTTAAATTTCTTACCAGAACCACATGGGCACAAGTCATTACGTTTCACCTGACTGAGGTCCAAATCAGCTGGAAGATTTGTTTGTTGCGCAGCAATATTTCGAGTCGCTGTCGTACTGATATGATGTTCAGCTTGTGGTCGCTCTTGTTCATGAATTTGTGCTTTCATCATCAAGCGAGTCACATCAAACTCAATCGAACCAATCATATCGTTAAACATACGGAAGCCTTCCGCTTGATATTCTACGACAGGGTTGTTTTGAGCATAACCACGAAGTCCAACAGCATTTCTCAACTGGTCAAGAGCATCGATGTGGTCTGTCCATTTATTATCAACAACACGTAGAATCAAGACTTTTTGGAATTCTTTAACAGCTTCTTCATCACGAAGTTTAGCAACTTGGCTATCGTAGACTTTCAATGCACGTTGGTATAGTTCATCCTTGATAGCTTGGTCTGACAAACCTTCTAGGTCTGAAAGTGAAATTGAATCTTCTGGAAGCAAGTTGTACTTGGCAAAGTTCAAGATTGCTTCAAGTTTTTCATCTTGTTTAGAACGAGCATGGCCATCTACAATTCGTCCAATCGTACGGCGAATCATAGCGTGAATTTCAGGAGCCAAGTCACGTTCTGCAGTGATAACATCATAGCGTTGTGCGTAGATGATCTCACGTTGTTCACGCATGACATCGTCATATTGAAGGACTTGTTTACGAGTATCGTAGTTATTTCCTTCAACACGTTTTTGTGCTGCTTCGACCTGACGTGTCAACATACGAGATTCAATGGCTTCGTCAGACATATTGAGACGTTCAAAGACACCTTTCAAACGTTCTGAACCGAAACGCTTCATCAAATCGTCTTCAAGTGACAAGTAGAACTGTGACTCACCTGGGTCACCTTGACGACCTGAACGCCCACGAAGCTGGTTATCGATACGACGGCTCTCGTGACGTTCTGTACCGATGACACAAAGACCACCAAGTTCACGAACCCCTTCACCAAGCTTAATATCGGTACCACGACCGGCCATGTTGGTTGCGATAGTGATTGCACCACGTTGACCAGCGTTCATGATGATTTGCGCTTCTCTGTAGTGGTTTTTAGCATTCAATACTTCGTGAGGTACGCCTGCTTCAACCAATTTCTTAGAAAGAAAATCACTGGTTTCAACGGCAACAGTACCTACCAAGACTGGTTGACCTTTTTGGTAACGCGCCTTAACATCTTCTACTACAGCCTTGAATTTTGCATCGAGGCTAGCGTAGAGAAGGTCGGAGTGGTCAATACGTTGGATTGGACGGTTGGTAGGAATTGGAATAACACGGATGTTATAGATTTCGCGAAATTCTTCTTCTTCCGTTTTACCAGTACCTGTCATACCTGCCAATTTTTTATACATACGGAAAAGGTTTTGGTAGGTGATTGATGCTGATGTCTTAGTTTCATCTTGGATTGGCACACCTTCTTTAGCTTCAATCGCTTGGTGCAAACCATCAGAGTAACGACGACCTTCCATGGTACGACCTGTAAATTGGTCGACAATCAAGATTTCTTGTTCTTCGCTGACCACATAGTCAATATCAAGAATCATGATGTAGTTGGCACGAAGGGCGTTGTCGATAAAGTGAGTCAAAGCCACATTTTCGATATCATAAAGATTTTCTAGTTTGAAGAAACTTTCAGCCTTGTCAATACCTGAATCAGACAAACCGATTGTCTTAGACTGAATATCAATGATGTAGTCATCTTTATCCAAAGACTTCACAAAGTGGTCAGCCATGTGGTAGAGCTGGCTTGTTTCAACTGCATTAGCTCCTGAAACGATCAATGGTGTACGAGCTTCGTCGATCAAGATAGAGTCAACCTCATCGACCAAGGCATAGTTGAGCGGACGTTGAACCATGTTCTCTGCACGAACAACCATGTTGTCACGAAGATAGTCGAAACCAATTTCTGAGTTTGTCGAATAAGTGATATCACAAAGATAAGCTTCTTTTTTCTCCATTGGAGATTTTGCAGCCAAGTTGATCCCTACTGACAAACCAAGCCATGAGTACAACTCACCCATCTCAGTCGCGTCACGTTCTGTAAGGTATTCGTTGACGGTAACTACGTGTACACCTTTTCCTGCAAGGGCATTAAGGTATACCGGCATTGTCGCTGTCAAGGTTTTCCCTTCACCTGTACGCATCTCTGGAACGTCACCGTGGTGAAGAACGATACCACCCATAACCTGAACCTTGTATGGGAAAAGTCCAAGAACACGCTTAGCTCCCTCACGTACAACCGCAAAGGCTTCGTACAAGAGTTGATCAAGGGTTTCACCATTTTGATAACGTTGCTTAAATTCTTCTGTCTTAGCTTGCAACTGCTCGTCTGTCAAAGCAGCCATTTCATCTTCGTATTTGAGGACTTTATCAGCCATCTTTTCTAAGCGGCGAAGTTCCCCTTTATCATTTTCGATGATTGTTTTTAATAAATTTGCCATTTTTTTCCTTACTTTAAATTCTGAATATTTTAGAATGTTCTTTTTATTGTAGCATATTTGCCCAGCTTTTTCAAGAAAGAATCCGTGTTTATACAAGCTAAAAAAGGCTCATTTAGAGCCTTTTGTTGTAAATGTTCAAACTATTACTAATCATTGATTTTCTTTTAGAAATTTCAAGCCTATTCTTTGGTTGTAGAAGTACTAAAGTCAACCTTTGGAGCTGTCTTAGCTTCTTCGCTTTCTTTAAAGGTTTCTGCCTCTTTAAAGTTCATCATGTTGGCGAAAAGAACTGTTGGGAAGCTTCTTAATTTTTGATTGTATTCTGTTGCCACTTTGTTGTAATCCTTACGGGCTACAAAGATACGATTTTCACTTCCAGCCAGTTCCGTCATGAGTTGTTCCACATTTTGATTGCTCTTGAGTTCTGGATAATTTTCTGTTAAGGAGATTAAGCGTGAGATGGCAGAACTCAACTCTCCTTGGGCCTCTTGATTTTCTTTTGAAGTTACGGAACCATTCCCAATTTTAGCACGAGCTTCTGCAATCTTGGTGAAAACCTCTGTCTCATGGTTCATCTGGCCTTTTACAGACTCTACCAAATTTCCAATCAAGTCAGAACGACGTTGAAGAGCTGTCGCTACATCGGCTTGCGCTTGTTCGACCTTGGTTTGTTCGGAGACAAGTCCGTTATAAGTGCCTACTACTGAGCAACCGCCAAGCAAGATAATAGCCAACAAAATGCTCAACACATAAATAATTCCTTTATTTTTCATATCTAAACCTACTTATTTCCTTAATTTTTACACGAACATTACCAATCATCGGATGACCCACCGCCATCGAAGCCACCACCGTCCCAGCTACTAGAAGAGTCTGAGCCTGAATCTGACCAAGAAGAACCTGAGTCGGATGAGTCACTAAACCACCATCCTCCGTCAGAGGAACCTCCTCCTCGGCCACCGCCGCCTCCTCTAATAATAGCTATAAATACGATAATGAAATAAATGATTATCCCGACTCCGAACACATTGTCCATAGGGTCACTGTTCTTACGGTGACTAGATGAGCTACTATTGCGACTCGATTTTTTGCCACTGATACTTTCAGAATAACGTTTGATATCAGAGGATTCATCATCAGACGAGAAGGTCCCAGTTCCTCTATAAAACTGATTGTCCAATCCTTTGGCAATCGCTAGAATTCCTTTACTATAGTCACCAGTTTTAAAATCTGTACGGCTGGCTGCCAAGATCTGCTTGGTTTGATAGTCCGTTATTCTAATGGCGGTGTTATTACTGGTTTCAATTCTTGATTTACGGTCTTGAACGGCTACTACAATGAGACTTCCAAAATTATCTCCTGAATAGCCAATCTTCCAAGCCCTGGCAGTTTCATTAGCCACCGTTTCAATGCTTTCTCCTTCCAGACTATCTACAATATAGACGCCTATTTGAAGCTTTTCTGCCTTTTGGCTATTGGCTTCATTCAAATCACGAATCTGAGTAACTACTTCCTCTGTCAAATAATGATTTGGGTCATAGATACCATAGTCTGGTTTTTCAGGTGCAGTGAATGCTGATAGGAAGAAAAATGCCATCAGCAATCCAAGTAGACGCACCAAGAAAGGATTCTTTAACAATCTATCTTTTTTCATAATAACCTCCTTGTGCAAGGAAAATTGTTTAGAGCATTATAGCATTTTGACTTTTACAAAGAAAGTACCTTTCCATTACAAAACCGTGACAAGGACTAGGAAAATGATGTTAATTTGATGACAAATTTAGATCTACACTCTTAGTATCCTCTACAAAAAAGAAGGTCTGTTAACCTTCCTCTTTTTATCATTTTATTTCCGTTTTCTTGCGATCAGATGGATTGGCGTCCCCTCAAAGACGAAGGCCTTGCGGATTTGATTTTCCAAGAAACGCAAGTAAGAGAAGTGCATCAGTTCTTCTTCGTTGACAAAAATCACAAAGGTCGGTGGTTTAGTTGCCACTTGAGTCGCATAGAAGATCTTAAGACGTTTCCCTTTGTCTGTCGGTGTTGGGTTGATGGCGATAGCATCCATAATGACATCATTCAAGACTGCTGATGGGATACGTGTATTTTGACTCTCGCTGATTTGTTTAATCATCTCTGGAAGTTTGTGGAGACGTTGCTTGGTCAAAGCCGAAACAAAGATAATCGGTGCGTAAGGCAGATATTGGAACTGCTCACGGATATCCTCTTCCCAGTTTTTCATGGTGTGGTTATCTTTTTCAAGAGTATCCCACTTGTTAACTACGATGATCATCCCTTTACCAGCTTCGTGGGCAAATCCAGCGATACGCTTATCATACTCACGGATGCCTTCTTCGGCATTGAGGACCATCAAGACTACATCTGAACGGTCAATAGCTCGCATGGCACGCATGACTGAGTATTTCTCTGTGTTTTCATAGACTTTACCAGACTTACGCATACCAGCCGTATCAATCATGGTAAACTCTTGGCCATCCGCATCTGTAAAATGTGTATCAATGGCATCACGAGTTGTACCAGCTACAGGACTGGCAATTACGCGATCTTCTCCCAAAATAGCATTAATCAAGCTAGATTTTCCGACATTCGGGCGACCAATCAAGCTGAATTTAATGACATCTGGATTTTCATCTTCGACTTCATGTGGGAGATTTTCGACGATGGCATCTAATACATCCCCTGTACCAATCCCGTGCACAGATGAAATTGGCAATGGCTCTCCCAATCCAAGAGCATAGAAATCATAGATATCATTTCTCATTTCCGGATTGTCAACCTTGTTAACTGCAAGGATAACAGGTTTATGAGTTTTATATAGTTTACGGGCTACGTATTCGTCAGCATCCGTAATTCCTTCTTTTCCAGAAACTACAAAAACGATGACATCAGCTTCTTCCATGGCAATCTCTGCCTGGTGCTTGATTTGTTCCATAAATGGAGCATCAACATCATCAATCCCTCCAGTATCAATCATACTGAAAGAACGGTTAAGCCATTCACCAGTAGCATAGATACGGTCCCGTGTCACTCCTTCGACATCTTCTACGATTGAGATGCGTTCCCCTGCAATACGGTTAAACAGGGTTGATTTCCCAACATTGGGACGTCCTACGATGGCAACAGTTGGTAAGGCCATGTTTTCTCACTTTCTACAATAAGTTCTTTTGTTCAAGATTTTCTCTAGTTGAGCTTGGTTCAGGCTGACCGAATTGCTCTGCAAGACGTTGACTCCAAGTTGTAGTCGCACGAGCTCCTGCATATTCGGTCTGCACACGGTCATAGGCTTCAATAGCCTCAGCTGTTTGTTCTTGATATTCTTCCTCAAAAACAACATTTTCGAGTGGTAATCTTGGTTTTACATCATGTTTTTGGTTCGGCACACCGAGTGCAATCCCAAAAACTGGATAGGTATAGTCAGGAAGCTTGAACAATTCTGCTAATTCAACAGATTTGTAACGCACCAAACCGATAATTACTCCTCCATAGCCAAGGCTTTCTGCCGCAAGCAAAGTATTCTGTCCAGCCAAGGCTGCATCTACTGAAGTGATTAGGAGACCTTCCACTCCTTGAGGTTGGAAAGTATCGGTATGGAGACGAGCCCCTTTTTCTGCACGGTTTAAATCTCCTACAAAGAGGAGGAAGGCGGCAGACTGACGAATCGCTTCCTGAGGAACCAGCTCAAAAAGAGCATCTTTCTTTTCTTGACTTCTGACTAGAATCACAGAATAAGATTGGAAATTTTTCCAAGAAGAAGCCATTTGGGCAGCTGTTAAAATCTCATTCAAGTCCTCTTGTGGAATCTCTTCTTCCTTAAATCTGCGCACTGATGAGTGGCTTTGCATTAATTTAATCGTTTCTGTCATCGACGATTTTCTCCTTCTAATCTTGTTTCCTCTGCTAAATAACGAATACGCTCCATGACACGTCTGGCTTCCCAAGTTTCATCGTTTCCGTTCTTGCCTTTTGCAAAATGTTTTTCCAAATCTTCAAAATTGAAGTTGGAAGTAAAAAAGGTTGGTAAATCTTCTTGCATACGATACTGAAGAATGACTTGCAAGACTTCATCACGGACCCAAGGTGTTGACTGTTCCGCACCAATGTCATCCAAAATCAAGACTTCCGCTTGCTTGATTTCATCCACCAAATTCTTGACATTTCCATCACCGATAGCATTTTTGACATCAATGACAAAGCTCGGATAATGGAGAAGAGTTGATGAAACGCCACGTTTTTCTGACAAATCATGGGCTAGGGCAGCCACCATAAAGCTCTTTCCTACCCCAAAATCTCCATAGAGATAGAGACCTTTACGGTTTTCTGGGTAATCATTAACAAATTTGATCATTCTATTTAGAACAGCTAAACGTGCAACATCATCACGATAAACATCTAAAAAGCTGACATTTTTCAAACTAGATGGTAAATTGATTAATTTTAGACGTTTCTTAATAGCTGCTTCTTTTTCAGCCGCAATCAGTTCCGGAGTTTCCTCATAGGATACATCTGCGTAACCATGGTTCATGACCAGGATAGGCTTGTAACCACGCGCGATATAGTCTGTATCTCCGCGAAGGAACTTATCACGCTCGGTGATGTATTGGTTAAACTTAGAGATACTACGATTCAATTCCTCTTGACTGAGAGATTCCTTCTGGATAAAAGCCGCAACATCAGGATCTTTTACAATTTGATGGACCAGGTCCTGGTATTGAAAACGGCTGGGATGACCTTTTAGCACATCTCCTACACTTTCCATCTATTCACCTCCATTATCTAATTTCGCTAATAATTCTAGGGTTTGGCGTTCCATTTCTTCCAATTCCTCAGCTGATGACGTGTTTTTATATTCTGGATTACTCCATTTAGGAACATTGGTTTTTGCCTGGCTTGTCTTCGCTGTTTTTGATTCTTGCCCCTTTTGATTTTTTTCTCTAATTCGAAGCACAGCCTCTTCAGCAGTTCTGACTTTGTTATAAGAGTAATCATTGGCCACTTTCATGGCATATTTTTCATTGAGATTGGCCGAATCAACCTTGTTGAAGGTCAAGAGGATAACGACATTGATAACTTCATCAAGCAAGCCTAAATCTGCCATCTGTTTTAGCAAATCGCGTTCGGCTTGGATAATTCCAGCATTTAGTGTTTGTTTGATTCCCGCTAAAAATTGCAAGGCAGTTTTACTTTTAGCTTCTCGGATAATGGTTGCTTCTTGGGGACTAAAGTCCGATGCAACAGACTCTTGCGCTAATTTTTCACGCATGCGCTTGACAGAAATAACTTGTGAAACAGCTGTTCCTTTAGCTAGTTGATAGGTTTCAAACCAGGTCCATTTTTTCTCATCAGCAATTTTAAATAACTCTAAAACATCTGACTGTTCATCTTGGAAACGGAGATTATCTCTCGCCATAAGCTGACGAAAATGCTCCAAATCAAAATCATTTTTAAAATCAGCTGTTACTGGTGTCTCATCATGACTAGCCAATTCTTCTATCTCTGGAAAGGCCTGACTCAAAGGAACAGTCAAAGGCTCTCCGCCAGCCTGCTCTTGGCGCAAATCAGAAACTGCTGGCTCACCGATTTTTTTCTCCAATAAGGTACGATAAACCGTATGACGCAAGAAATCCGAGCTAGAAAGCGTTGGATGAATAGCAAGTTCATAGCCGTCACCCTTTTGATAGAGGGTAACCAAATTGAAGGCTGATAAGATTTTAAAAGCCTTTAACAGCCTATCCATCCCAAAATTGAGATGATTGAGGATAGCTGCAAACAGGTGTTCTTTTTGTCCATCATCCCAAAAAGCTAAGGTATAAAGGTAAAGACTCAGCGCATCCTGACCGATAATCGGGAGGTAGCACTGCACCAAAGTTGTGGGATCTTGCGACACCCGATTATTCTTTAGAAAAGAAAAACGATCATTAGGCTTCATTTATTTTTCCTTTTTCTTCTTTGAAGATTGCGTAATTTGTTTGAGAAGATTTTCGAGCTCACTCACGTCTTTAAAGCTACGATAGACGCTGGCGAAACGAACGTAAGTGATTTCATCCAGTTCAGCCAATTCTTCCATGACCAGAGAACCAATATCTTCGCTTTGAATTTCATTATCATTGCGACTGAGGAGTTTTTGTTCGATACGATTGACCACCATGCCAATCTCATCACTAGACACCGGACGTTTTTGAGCCGAACGAATAATCCCGTTAAAGATTTTATCTCTGGAGAACTGTTCCCGTGTACCATCCTTCTTGACCACAACCAGCGTTCTCTCTTCTACACGTTCATAGGTCGTAAAACGATGCTGACATTCTTCACACTCACGTCTACGTCTAATGGTATTTCCTTCTTCGGCCTGGCGACTATCGATAACACTGGATTTAGTAGCGCCACATTTTGGACAACGCATGCCTTCCCCTCCTTGTCGTTTTCTTTTCATTATACCATTTTTTTGAGCAATTCCCAAAATAATTCTCCTTTTGACTTGACAAGTTTCTTGTTTAGTTGTATTATTTAAGTGATACAAAAAGAAATTGTTGAAAGGAGACCGTGATGTCCTGGACATTTGATAACAACAAACCCATTTATTTGCAGATAATGGATAAGATCAAACTGCAAATCGTTTCTCATAAACTAGAACCCAACCAACAACTGCCAACTGTCAGAGAACTGGCTAGCGAGGCTGGCGTCAATCCTAATACCATCCAACGTGCCCTATCAGACCTAGAAAGAGAAGGCTTCGTATACACCAAGCGGACTGCAGGGCGTTTTGTCACCGAGGATTTGGACCTAATCCTCCAATCCCGGAAGCAACTATCAGAAGAACAGTTGCAGCAATTTGTAATAGGTATGGTAGAATTTGGCTATGAAAAAGAAGAACTACCAACTGTTTTGAGAGATTATATTGAAGGAGTTTAGACTATGACCTTGTTAACGTTTGAAAATGTTTCAAAATTCTATGGAGCAAGCCCTGCTCTTCAAAATGTTTCCCTTGAAATTTCAGCAGGGAAGATTGTGGGGCTCCTTGGCCCAAACGGTTCCGGAAAAACAACCCTGATTAAACTAATCAACGGCTTGTTACAACCTGATGGAGGACGTATTCTTATCAACGATATGGAACCAAGCCCAGCAACTAAGGCTATCGTTTCTTATCTACCTGATACGACCTATCTCAACGAACAGATGAAGGTCAAAGAAGCTCTTACCTTTTTCAAGACCTTCTATAAAGATTTTAATCTGGAACGTGCTCAAGGTCTTCTTCGTGACCTTGGTATCGATGAGAATAGCCGTTTCAAGAAACTATCAAAAGGAAACAAAGAAAAAGTTCAGTTGATCCTGGTCATGAGTCGTGACGCTCGTCTATACGTCCTTGACGAACCAATCGGTGGTGTCGATCCCGCAGCGCGTGACTACATCTTGAACACCATCATCAACAACTACTCTCCAACTTCGACTGTCTTGATTTCAACTCACTTGATTTCAGATATCGAGCCTATCTTGGATGAGATTATTTTCCTCAAGGACGGAAAAGTCGTCCGTCAAGGGAATGTGGATGATATTCGTTACGAGTCAGGTGAATCAATTGACCAGCTCTTCCGTCACGAATTCAAAGCCTAGTTAAAGGAGATTGTTATGTTTTGGAATTTAGTTCGTTATGAATTTAAAAATGTCAACAAATGGTTTTTAGCCCTCTATGCAGCCGTACTATCCTTATCTGTCATCATAGGTATTCAGGGCAGTAGCCTCTCAAGCACCTATTATCAAGATAAGGGCGTTGTCATGTTAGTATTTCTATCTCTGGTTTTTGGGGGATTGGTTATTACTTTGAGTATTTCAACCTTGATTTTGATTATTCAACGATTTAAGGGAAGTGTTTATGATCGTCGTGGCTATCTAACACTCACCCTGCCAGTATCTGAACACCAGATCCTCTCCGCTAAACTGCTTGGAGCCTTTGTTTGGTCTTTGGCGAGTACAGTGGTCTTTCTTTTTAGTCTTTACATCATCATTGTCATGGTTTATCCAGGCGCTTACCTATCTACCTTTGCCGAGTATATGCTAAAAAATTATCAAGATAATTTCTGGTTAGCCTTGATTTCCTATATTTTTAACACTCTTGCAGGTATTCTTTGTATCTACTTGTCTATCTCTATCGGCCAACTCTTTAATGAATACCGTACAGCTCTTGCGGTCGTCGCCTACATCGCCATCCAAGTTGTTCTTGGATTTATCACCCTCAATCTTCGCATCGATTTCGACTACAATTGGGTATTATCCTTTGAAATTTTCAAAGACTTAATCCTTAGCGTCGGCTTCTATCTCGGAACCTACTACATCTTGAAGAACAAAGTTAATCTACAATAATGAATAAAGCCCCTAGCAAATAAAGCTAGGGGCTTCTTTTTACACAAAGAAATATAACATTCTTATTTTTTAACTCAATATCAAACCTGCTACGATGGGACTTACAAATACATAGAGAATACCGGTGACACCGATAGCCAGACCACCCATAGCACCTGCAACTGGTCCATAGCTAAAAGCTGTTCCAGTCCCAACTGCGTGACCAGTTCCTCCAAGAGCAAGACCAGCAGCTACTGGATCGTCAATTTTTAGCCATTTTAAAAGTGTTGGTCCAATAACGCTAGTCAAAATGCCAGTTGCTACCACAACTACCAAGGTGATCGTCGCTATCCCTTGTAGCTTATCCGTAATTCCAACTGCCATGGCCGTCGTTACAGACTTTGGGAAAAGCGAAATCGCCAAGAAGAAATCCATACCGAAAAATTTTGCAACTAAAGCTGTAAAAACTGTATTTACAACAACAGCAAGGAAACTACTTAGTAGAATACTTCTAACATGGTGTTTCATGAGGTGAAAACTCTTATAAAGAGGAATTCCTAAAGCTACTGTTGAAGGAACAATCAAGTTATTGAGGTAGACCCCACCTTGATAATAGGCAACATAAGAAATACCAGTCAGTTTTAGAAAAGCAATGATAAATAAAGTTGCTAGCAGCAAGGGAGTGGTCAGAGGATGAGGGTACCGTCTAAAGATAATCATGCCTCCAAGATAAGCCAAAATGGACAAGGCTATCCCAAAAAGTGGATTGGATACAAATTCGCTCATTTGGCACCTCTTTCTTCGTAATCTCCTTCATAACGCTTTTTGATAAACTGAACTACAAGCGCAATCAAGATAATATTGATAACTGCTGCAAAAAAGACAATCAAGACAATGGGCAATAAATAAGGAGCAATCACATCAAATTTCTCCATAATCCCAACTGCAGGAGGCAAAAATAGAATAGTCATATTAGCTAGGAGAAAATTCCCAACCATGTTGACATGACGTACCCGCAACCACTTGAACTGCAAGGCTAAAAATAAAATAATTAAACCAATAATGCTTCCAGGAATAGGCAAATGGAAAAAGCTAGAGATTCCCTCACCAATCAGTGAAATGACAAAGAGAATCATTAACTGAACATATAATTTCATCGTTTACCCCACAAATAGATTTTCTGCATACCAGTTTACTCTTTTTTCTGAAAATTTCAAGGAAATACACAAGAAACATCCTTCTTGCTATCTATTCCAAAAAGTTGTATACTAATTGCGTGCGCAAGCATCTCAGATAGGCAAATCTGTTTATAACTACCATATAGAAAGGAGATTGATATGACTTACTTAGAAAAATGGTTTGACTTCAACCGCCGACAAGTAGAGCTAGAAGCCCTTTTAGAGCAAACGATTGCTGAGCAGAGTGACCAAAGCCTAACGCTCAAAGAATTCTATCTCTTGCACTTTTTAAATCAGGCTCAAGAAAAATCTTTGAGACAGATTGACCTGCCGGACAAACTCCATCTGAGTCCAAGCGCAGTATCACGGATGGTAGCACGACTAGAAGCTAAAAACTGTGGTTTGCTTAGTCGGAGATGTTGCGACCAAGACAAGCGAGCTAGTTTTATCTGCCTGACTGACGAGGGACAAACAACCCTAGCTTACCTGCAAAAAGCCGTCGAAGAAAGACTGGAAATTAGTCTTGATTTCATTTCTTAATCAGATTTTCAAAAAAAGTTGCGTGCGCAATCAATTTTCTTGACATTCCTTTTTCCAAGGAGTAAAATGAAAACATAATTTAGCAAAGGAGAATCTTATGATTGAAATCACTTATCTTGATGCCAGCAAGCAAGAGAGAACCATGACCTTCGAGTCATACGAAGAATTTGAACGTTCTCAACATGCCTGCCTGATTGGTGTCGCAGACTACTACCCTGTCCAAAAAGTAACCTACAAGGGGCATGATTTGGACTACCATGGGACTTATGGAGATGTCTTCTTCTATCTCATGAAACAAGATTTAAGCCAATATAATTAAAAAGGAGAAATACTATGGCAAAAGCAATTACAGATGCAACATTCGAACAAGAAACTAAAGACGGATTGGTCTTGGTAGACTTCTGGGCAACTTGGTGTGGTCCATGTCGTATGCAAGGTCCAATCTTGGACAAATTGTCTGAAGAACTTTCAGAAGATGTCTTGAAGATCGTTAAAATGGACGTTGATGAAAATCCAAACACAGCTCGTGCATTTGGTATCATGTCTATCCCTACTCTTCTCTTCAAGAAAGATGGACAAGTGGTTAAACAAGTGGCAGGTGTCCACACAGCTGAACAAATCAAAGCCATCGTTGCTGAATTAAGCTAATCAAAGGAGAGACCAAATGCATTCATTTGGTCTCTTTTTTCTTGCCCTTTGCCATTTTTCAAAAAATATGCTAGACTGTAACTAGAATATTACGATGTTTGGGACATGCCATCGCTAAAAAAAACCTCTACTTGGTATTTTTTAGCTCCCTCTAGGGGGCTTTTTGCGTGCTCTGAACATTTCCCATTTTGGAAGGAGTACTATGAAACGTCAATCAGCCTTGGTCGTCTTTAGTGGCGGTCAAGATTCAACAACCTGCCTTTTCTGGGCCAAGCAACACTATGAAAGGGTCGAAGCCGTTACCTTTGCCTACGGTCAACGCCACCATTTAGAAATTCAAGTGGCCAAAGAAATCGCTGAGGAACAAGGAATTCGTCATCATATCCTAGATATGTCTCTGCTAGGACAAATTACTGAAAATGCTTTGACTTCAGATTTAGAAATTGAGCAAAAAGAAGGAGAGGTTCCTAATACCTTCGTTGACGGTCGCAATCATCTCTTTCTGTCCTTTGCGGCAGTCCTTGCCAAGCAGCGTGGAATTACGGATATCGTGACAGGAGTGTGCGAAACAGACTTCTCAGGTTATCCTGACTGTCGGGATGTCTTTGTCAAATCACTCAATGTCACGCTCAACCTCGCTATGGATTACGACTTTGTGATCCAAACGCCTCTCATGTGGCTAGACAAGGCTGAAACTTGGGAATTAGCTGACCAACTTGGTGCCTTTGACTACGTTCGTGAGAAGACCTTGACCTGCTACAATGGGATTATCGGTACTGGTTGTGGAGATTGTCCTGCCTGCCATCTACGCCAACATGGTTTAGAGGTTTATCTCTCTCAGAAAGGAGAGGCCTGATGTTTTTTGCCCCCAAAGAAATCAAACAAGAAACTGGGGAATCTCTTGTCTACAATCCTCACAGAACCTTAGTCTCAAAAGAATTTACCTTCGATGCTGCCCACCACCTCTTTCACTATGAAGGAAAATGCAAATCCCTACACGGTCACACTTATCATCTGCAAATCGCTGTCAGTGGATTTTTAGATGATAGAGGTATGACCTACGATTTCGGAGACATCAAAGCTATCTACAAGGACTACTTAGAGCCCCACTTGGATCATCGCTATCTCAATGAAACCCTGCCCTACATGAATACGACTGCTGAAAATATGGTCTACTGGATTTTCCAAACCATGAGTCAAGAGTTGCCAGACGAGCGCGGTCTCCGTTTGGAATATGTTCGCCTCTATGAAACTCCGACTGCCTTTGCAGAGTTTAGACGGGAGTGGTTAGATGACTAAGGAACGTGTCCTCAAACTACCAGTTCTAGAAATTTTTGGGCCTACCTTTCAAGGTGAAGGTCGTGCTATTGGCCAGAAAACCATGTTTGTCCGCACTGCTGGTTGCGACTACCACTGCGACTGGTGCGATTCCGCCTTTACTTGGGACGGTTCTGAAAAACCAACTCGTATGACAGCTGATGAAGTAATCGCTGAGTTAGACAAACTAGGAAGCTACGACTATGTCACCCTATCTGGGGGGAATCCTGCTATCCTAGCAGCCAACATGGCTGAGCTAGTAACCAAGCTCAAGGAACGTGGTATCACTCTTGCCGTTGAGACCCAAGGCTCCCGCTGGCAAAATTGGTTAAAAGACATCGACCAGGTCACTCTGAGTCCCAAGCCACCCTCATCCAAGATGGAAGTCAACTTTGAGACCTTGGACTTTATCGTTTCCCAACTAGATCCAGACAAAGTAACCTTTAAAATCCCTGTCTTTGATGATGCAGATCTAGCCTTCGCCAAAGGTATTCAAGAACGCTACCAACCAGATGTCCTCTTCTTATCGGCGGGAAATCCTGAGCCCAAGGCTACAGGCAATATTGTCCAAGATCAACTGGACCGCCTCAAAGAACTCTGGGAACGTGTCGCTACTGATGATAGCTGGGGCAATGTCCGCGTCCTTCCTCAACTCCATACCCTCCTCTACGATAACCAACGTGGTGTTTAAGAATAGAAAGAAAAAATCATGTCACAACAAGAAGAAATGAAAAACCTCAGCCTACTAGGCAACAAAGAAACCAACTACATTTTCGAGTATCAACCAGAAGTCCTGGAATCCTTTGACAATCGTCATGTAGAAAATGACTATTTCATCAAATTTAACTGCCCTGAATTTACCTCACTTTGCCCTATTACCGCTCAACCAGACTTCGCAACCATTTATATTTCCTACATTCCTGACAAGCTCTGTGTCGAGTCAAAATCCCTCAAACTCTACCTCTTTAGCTACCGAAACCATGGAGATTTTCATGAAAACTGTATCAACACTATTGGGAAAGACTTGGTCAACTTGCTAGACCCTCGCTATTTAGAAGTCTGGGGAAAATTTACACCTCGCGGTGGCATTTCAATCGACCCCTACTACAACTACGGTAGACCTGGAACCAAGTATGAAGGATTGGCAGAACAACGCCTCTTCCAACATGACCTCTATCCAGAGAAAATTGACAACCGTTAAACTCATACTCAATGAACATCAAAGAGCATACTAGGAAGCTAGCCGCAGGTTGCTCAAAACACTGCTTTGAGGTTGTAGATAAGACTGACGAAGTCAGCTCAAAACACTGTTTTGATGTTGCAGATAGAGCTGACGTGGTTTGAAGAGATTTTCGAAGAGTATCATACGAAAAAGCCCTGTTCCTCAAGATGAGAAGCAAGGCTTTTTAAGTTTCAATTATTCTTCAGTTCCAAGGAAGTTTTTAGCAACAAGGGCTGCAAGAACTCCACCAACGATTGGTGCAAGGATGAAAATCCAAACTTGTTGAAGTGCTGCGCCACCTACCAATACAGCAGGAGCCAAGCTACGAGCTGGGTTTACTGAAAGTCCAGTGATGTTCAAGCCAGCTAGAATCAAAGCTGTCAATGACAAACCGATCACCAAACCAGCGATTGCGCCATTTCCTTTGCTTGCTGAAGTTACAGTCATGATCACCAAAACAAACAAGAAAGTTGCGATTGTTTCAAACAAGAAACCACCAAAGACAGTTACACCGTTTGCCAAGGCATTTTCACCAAGACTTGCAGTTGACATTCCTGAATTTGCCAAGAGGAAGAACACAGATCCTGATGCAAGGAAAGCACCAACTACTTGACCAAGGATGTAGTTTACAAGTTCTGAAGATGACAAACGTTTGTTAACAAACATGGCAATAGAAACAGCTGGGTTCAAGTGAGCACCTGAAACAGTTCCGATTGAGAAAGCTGCAACTACGATTGCCAAACCAAAGGCAAGAGCAATTCCAAGGTGTCCAAGTCCTTCAATACCATTTCCAAAAACAACAGCTCCTGTTCCGATGAACACAAGCATAAAAGTACCGATCAATTCAGCAACAAATTTTTTCATATTAAGTCTCCTTTTTTCAAACTATGTATTAGTCTATCAGAAGGAGGAAAGGGTTTCAAGAAAAGTGCTTGGAAAATATTGTGCGCTTTTCCCCTTTACACGATAGTTTTATTTCTCTGACTCTAAATCTCACAAAGGAAAGTTATCAATCATTTTGGTTTTGAAAATATTCATTTTTCTAAAAAACCAGTCTTTATTTGACACTAATTTCACAAAGGTATATACTAAAAAGTGATAGGACTTCTTTTAGAGTCTATCACAACTCACTTATAACCCTTTGCTGTTCTTTTATGAACGTTTGAATGGTATCACGGATACCAAAGGAGGAATCATATGTCTAAAGTAGCTATTGTTACAGGTGCAGGTCAAGGAATCGGTTTTGCAATCGCAAAACGCTTGGTCCAAGATGGTTTTAAGGTTGGAGTATTAGACTACAATGCTGAAACAGCTGAAAAAGCAGTTGCTGAATTGTCAGCAGATAAAGCTTTTGCTGTTGTAGCTGATGTTTCTAAACAAGCGGAAGTTGCTGCAGCTTTTCAAAAAGTTGTAGATCATTTCGGAGACTTGAACGTTGTTGTAAACAACGCTGGTGTCGCTCCTACTACACCTCTGGATACAATTACAGAGGAACAATTCGCTCGCACATTTGCTATTAACGTCGGTGGTGTGATTTGGGGAGCACAAGCTGCTCAGGCTCAATTTAAAGCACTTGGTCACGGTGGTAAAATCATCAATGCTACTTCTCAAGCAGGTGTTGTCGGAAATCCAAACTTGACTGTTTACGGCGGTACAAAATTCGCCGTTCGTGGAATCACTCAAACATTGGCGCGTGATTTAGCAGATTCAGGCATCACTGTTAACGCCTATGCTCCAGGTATCGTTAAAACACCAATGATGTATGATATCGCTCATGAAGTTGGAAAAAATGCAGGAAAAGATGACGAGTGGGGTATGCAAACATTCGCAAAAGATATTACATTGAAACGTCTATCTGAACCAGAAGATGTCGCTGCAGCGGTTAGCTTCCTTGCTGGACCAGATTCAAACTACATTACAGGTCAAACCATTATCGTTGATGGTGGTATGCAATTCCATTAAAATTAAAAAAATGAGGTTGGATTAAATCCAACCTCATTTAATATCTGCGATTCTATATTGGAATCCTCTTTATTCTAGAATTTAATTTTTGAAGCATATAAAATGAAGTGTATTCTATATTTTCATCATTATACAAAGAGAGGTTTCATACTAATTTTTTACTCTCCCAACTGGGCACTATAGGCAAGAGTCTGATCAACTGTGTCAGAATAGAAAAATTATTCAGAATTCATTTTCTCTCTAATTCTAGCAAAACACTTATGGCAGATAAGGCATAAAGTGGTGCTGTTTCGGCTCGTAGGATGCGAGGCCCAAGTCCTGCTAGAACTGCTCCTTTAGCTTCAAAAGATTCAATTTCAGCAGGTGAGAGACCTCCTTCTGGACCAAAGATAAAAAGCAGTTTAGCTCCTTTTTCAAGACCAGCGACAGTTTGGATGAGGGCTGCTGATTCTCCTTCTTTAGCTGACTCTTCGTAAGCTACCACGATGCGGTCAAACTGGTCGAACTGAGCTAGAAAGTCTGCTTTTTTTTCAAAAAGTGTAATGCTCGGGACATGATTCCGCTTGCTTTGCTCGGCTGCTCCAAGGGCGATTTTTTCTAATTTCTCGACCTTTTTGTCCAATTTCTTGCCGTCCCATTTTGCAACTGACCAGTCAGCAGGAAAGGCCCAGATTTGACTTGCACCCAGTTCCGTCACCTTTTGAGTGATAAACTCCAGCTTGTCCCCCTTAGGAAAGCCTGATGCGATGGTCACTTGGACTGGTAGTTCTACATTGTCAGCTAGTTCTTCAATCAACTCAAACTGACGATCCTCTACATTTATCACGCGTGCCAAGCGCTTGATGCTATCCTCAAAGACTAGAGTCACCTGGTCATCTTCTCTTAAGCGCATAACCTGAAACATGTGCTTGCTGGTTTCCTTGTCCTCGATAGTGACTGGTGAGCTAGCACTGCCTTTGACAAAATACTGTTGCATTCTAACCTCCAATCACACCAGAAATATCCTTGGTCTTCTTGAAGACACAGGCATTCCACTCCCCTTGGATCATATGGGTTTCAAGGAAAAATCCAGCTGACTCAGCCGACTCGCGCACCATGTCCCACTTGTCCTTGATAATCCCACTCATGATGAGGTAGCCTTCGTCCTTAACCAAACGATAAGCATCCTCTGTCAGATGAATGAGGATATCCGCCAAGATATTAGCTACAATCACATCTGCTTCAATCTCAACACCCTTAAGCAAGTCTCCTGCTGCTACATGGATGTTTTCCATGCCTGGATTGAGTTCAATATTTTCCTGAGCGACCCGAACTGCTACATCATCTAGGTCATAGGCAAAGATTTCCTTAGCACCAAGTAGAGAGCTAGCAATGGAAAGAACCCCTGAACCTGCCCCCACATCGATCACCGTTTCACCACCACGAAGGACCTGCTCCAAGGCAAAAAGACTCATCTTAGTGGTTGGATGCGTACCTGTCCCAAAGGCCATACCTGGATCTAACTTGATAATCTTTTCGCCCGCCGTCGCTTCATAGTCCGTCCATGATGGCACGATGGTCAAGTCATGGGTAATGCGAGCTGGTTCATAGTATTTCTTCCAGTTGTCGGCCCAGTCTTCCTCAGCCAAGGCAGTCGTGCCCATCTTGACCTCTCCCAGATCCATAAAATCTGTCAATTCTGCCAAGCGAGCCTGCAAGTCCGCTTCAACCGCTGCCACATCCACCGTTTCAGGATAGTAGGCTGTCACCACGATTTCTTCCTGTTGCTCCACCTCAGGAAAAATCTCACCAAAGCGGTCCACATTACCCACATAGTCCATGCTGTCTTCGATTGCAACCCCTTGGGCGCCTAGCTCAATCAGGAGGTTAGAGACTAGCTCCTCCCCCTCACGCTTAACCGTTACTTTTAACTCTTGCCATGTTTCCATAATTAAGATACCAAGCCCATAAAACACAAAGCCAAAATAGGAAACTCTCTTAAGACACTTATGTTTAAGAGAAGTTTATCTTTTTGGCACAGTGTTTAGGGCGGGTTCAGTTTAGAAATTTAACCGAACCGTCCTTTCTAATCACTTACTTTTAAATAATCTTTTAATCTCTCTTGCAACTGAGGTACAACCTTATCTGAGCCAAGAAATTCATCAATGCTCATCAATTTATAGCCCTGGCCTTCATCTCCAAAGACGATACTGTCAAATTGTTCTTGACTTAACTGACTAACCATAAAGACCGACTGCTTCCTCTCAAAAAGCATACTTGGGTAGACCTTACTCCCAAGCAGGTTATCTTCAGTTAGATGAATCCCTAACTCTTCAAAAACTTCACGCGCTACGCACTCAAAAGGAGTTTCGTCCCCTTCACGACCTCCACCTGGCAACTCCCACATATTGGCCCAAGGAATGCTGGGCTTGTCATCACGCAGAATAGTTAGGACACTATCTCCACAAAGTAAGGCAATCTTGCAGCCTGTGAAATCAGAAATCTCTAGCTCCATGCTAGACTCCTAATATCTCGGATAAGGGTAAAACTCTCCTTCTTCCAAACCGACTTTCCCTTCTTCAAAGACTTCTTGGTTCCATTCCATGACGAATTCTTCTGCTTCTGGGTCTTCCAAAAAGTCCATGAGGGCATCTAGTCCAACCTCTGCAGTATCTTTGAGGAATAGTGCAAAATAAGCTAAAAATTCACGAGAAAAACCTTTCTTCGGCAGATAAGGGATGACTGTGAGATACTCTTCTGCATTAACTGTTGACTTGGCAGGGTTATAAAAAAGCACCGCTTCTTCAAAGAGGATATCGTCTGATGACACCTCTCCATCCTCATCTAGCATCTCCACTCCTGCAGGATTTTGCGCCTCTAGCAGAAAACTCACTTCAACTGCATGATTGCGTTTGTCCCAGCTAATCTCATAGTCAAAAGGAAAGTTCTTGTCCAACTCTTCTTGTAAAACATCTAAAAATCCGTATGTTGCCATGTTGTCCTCTTTCTATACGACTCTTCAATCGCCCCGAATACTCGGAAATATGCTAAAATAGATACTACCATCTTACCACATTCGTATCAGAAAATCCATGTTAGAAAGGACTGCTATGCCAGACAATCTCGCGCTTCGCATGCGCCCCAAAACCATCGACCAGGTCATCGGTCAAGAGCATCTGGTAGGCCCAGGAAAAATCATCCGCCGTATGGTGGAAGCCAATCGCCTATCCTCTATGATACTCTACGGACCTCCAGGCATCGGAAAAACCAGTATCGCTTCAGCCATCGCTGGAACGACCAAGTATGCTTTTCGGACCTTCAATGCAACTGTTGATAGTAAAAAACGCCTCCAAGAAATCGCTGAGGAAGCTAAATTCTCAGGTGGCCTTGTACTGCTACTAGACGAGATTCATCGTCTTGACAAGACTAAACAAGACTTTCTCCTGCCACTTTTGGAAAGTGGCCTGGTCATCATGATCGGGGCGACAACTGAAAATCCTTTCTTTTCTGTCACTCCAGCCATTCGTAGCCGTGTTCAGATTTTTGAGTTGGAACCCTTGTCTAACCAAGATGTCAAAGAGGCCATTCAAATCGCCCTGACTGACCCTGAACGAGGATTTGATTTCCCAGTTGAGTTAGATGATGATGCCCTTGATTTTATCGCAACATCTACCAATGGAGACCTCCGTTCTGCCTTTAACTCTCTGGATTTGGCAGTTCTCTCCACCCCAGAAAATGATGACGGTATCCGTCATATCACGCTTGATATCATGGAAAATAGTCTTCAGAGAAGCTACATCACTATGGACAAGGATGGAGACGGGCACTATGATGTTCTATCTGCCCTTCAAAAGTCTATTCGCGGATCAGATGTGGACGCTAGTCTCCACTATGCTGCTCGCTTGATAGAGGCCGGTGACCTTCCTAGCCTAGCTCGTCGTTTGACTGTTATTGCTTATGAAGATATCGGTTTGGCCAATCCCGAAGCCCAGATTCATACCGTGACTGCTCTGGATGCAGCACAGAGGATCGGTTTCCCCGAAGCCCGCATCCTCATTGCCAATGTTGTGATTGATTTGGCCCTTTCTCCAAAATCCAACTCAGCCTATGTAGCTATGGACAAGGCTCTGTCTGACCTTAAAACCTCAGGTCACCTACCAATCCCACGTCACCTGCGAGATGGCCACTATAGTGGTAGCAAGGAATTAGGCAATGCCCAAAACTACCTCTATCCACATAACTACCCAGGTCACTGGGTCAAACAAGAGTACTTGCCAGAAAAAATTCGCAACCATAGCTACTTCTCACCAGAAGATAGTGGAAAATACGAACGTGCCCTGGCTCAACGCAAGGAAACCATTGATAAATTACGAAACTTATGAAATCCTTTTCAAAATTTTTAATTTTCCCTTGATTTTTTTTTGAAAAAGTGGTATCATATAATCATAGAAACGCTGTGGTGTACGACTTCACATTTAAGTGTTGACCGACTATTTTTTGTATTATTAGGGAAACAAAAGTCTTCTAACAGCATGTAGGCCGTCTCACACGGAAACAGCTTCAGTTAGAGCGAGTTGCCCACCTGCTTAATTGCGCGGGTTCAATACAAACCGTGAAGTTTCGGCACCAATACAGCTTTTTATTTGCCTCCTTAGCTCAGTTGGTAGAGCAGTAGACTCTTAATCTATGGGTCACAGGTTCGAGCCCTGTAGGGGGCATCTAAATCAACAGGAAAAAGCCTTTATTTATAAGGCTTTTTTGCTTGTCTATAACTGATTTGCCCCATCATTTGCCCCACATTTTTTTTATGAGCAATCTTTCCAGACATCTCTGATTATGAAAAACAAAAAAGCTATCCTACCTTTGCAAATTTGGATAAGATAGCAGAATATTTTAATGCAACTCCAACCCAACTCTTTGGAACGAGTAAAGAGATTGAGTTAGAAAAGAGTGTTCTTGAATCTAATGAATACTCTGATAAAGTAAGTGAAATCTTAAAAGCTGTCAAATACATCGAGCATTTCCTACATACTGATGGACAGCACTTAGAAGATTTACTTTACCTAACAAGAGGCAACCAACTATACACAGAAGATGGAGATGAGTTGTATATTGATCCAACTTCTCAGAAAAGAACACTTCATAACCAATATGAACCTGGTTTTATTGAAGCAAGGGATAAATCTCCACTAGAACTCTTAATTGAAAATAAGGAATTGTTTGATAAATAGAAAAAGCGAGGATAACCTCGCTTCAGATTGAAGTTAAAATCTTTAGAAGACACTTTTATAAGGACTTTGTCTTCAATCTGTGAAAAGGAGTGAAAACTCCTTTTCTTTTTGTAAGTCAGACTGAAACTTCCAAATTGTTTATTTATTTTATTGACATTTTCTATAAAAATAAGTACAATAGTTTTATTAGCAAATTATACTATATAGGGGGTATTGAAATGAAATTTTCTAATCGTTTACTGCTATTCCTTGCAGGAGTTGTTTTTGTCCTTTTAGGACTTTTCCTATTTACAAACCCAGTAGCTAATCTTGTTGCTTACAGCTGGTGGATTTCATTTGGTTTACTGGTTTCTTCTATAACAGCTATTTTAGGCTATTTCTCTGCACCAAAAGAGATTCGCTCACCTGTTTATCTTTTCCAAGGATTTGTTAGTCTTCTCTTAGCTCTTTACCTCGTTGCTTATGGCTTTGTGACCCTGCCGGTCGTCATTCCGACCATTGTAGGAATTTGGTTAATTGTAGAAGCCATTATTGCTTTCTTTAAAGGCAATCGTCTAGGATTGATTTTCCCTATTATTGGTAGCAATATCATGTGGGTAGCCTTGCTTGAATTTTTACTAGGTCTAGTGATTCTGTTCAATCCAGTGGCTACAGGTGTCTTTGTCGTTTATGTCATTGCCTTTTCATTTTTAGTTACTGGCTTCACCTACATTATTGAGGCCTTTCGTAAATAGTCTAGTTGCTATTTCTATCGCATTCAAAAAAGCTGGGAAATCATATTCTCAGCTTTTTCGTCTCTTTAATTATCACTTTTTCGCATTCCATTCTACGTAGAAATTTGTTTTTCCATTTTATTCTCCAATTTGATCTCGCACTGACATTTATTTATAACAAAACTATATATCTAGAATAGCATAATCATTAGGTATTATAGGTTTTCAAACAAAATACGAGTCATTCGTTTTTGCCCCGCTTTTGCCCCATTTTTAAATCCTGACATTGAAAATACCTAAAAGTATTTCCCTAAAATCAGCTATATTTCAACATTTTTGTTTATTTTCAATATGAAAAGTTCTTACAAATCCATGCAGGGGGCATCTAAACAACAGGAAAAAGCCTTGATTTACAAGGCTTTTTTGCTTGTCATTTTATTTTTTGTACCAAATTTTGTACCAAAAAGTTTATATTCACAAAATAAGCGAGTCTCATCAAAGACTCGCTATTTATCTAACACTCGTTTTCATCAAAAAAACCACCGCGAAGGTGGTTCTTTTTTATCAATCGTCAAACACTCCTCCTGTAAGTTGGTACATGAGATAGATGTGCTCCAAGACTTTTACCTTATCCATATGGTCCACATCTTTAAAGCCTCCTAATGCCAAGAGTGGCACAAAACCGAAACACTGGTTATAAGACAGAGCACCATGTTTTGACACAGCTTGTCTATATAAATCAAGTTCAAATTTTTTTGTAATATATTCGTTATCTAAATATTGAACGAATAAATCCATCCCCTTACAAATAATATCCAAATCCTGAATATTGTATTGGACAATTCCCACATAGGCATTCTCTTCCCAGGTAACAATATCTCCAAAAGCTGTTACAAACATGGGAAAAGCGACATCTCCTCTGAAATAGCTATCTTGGAGAAGTTCAAGATAGTCATCTGGATTAATCACCTTCAAATAACCATCTAAAAAGGTTCCCAGACCATCTTCCTGCCAAATTTGAACTAACTCAGCTGGAACTTGATCCTTATATTTTCCAATAACTTCTTGGGGCATATCTGCCACTTTTACAAAGTTTTCTAGCATGTTTTCCTCCGATTTAGTCTCGCACTGATATTTATTGATAACAATACTATATCTCTAGTATAGCATAATCATTAGGTATTATAGGTTTTCAAACCAAATGTGAGTCAATCGTTTTTGCCCCACTTTTGCCCCATTTTTAAATCATGACATTGGAAATACCTAAAAGTACTTCCCTAAAATCAGCTATATTTCAATATTTTTGTTTATTTTCAATATGAAAAGTTCTTACAAATTCATTCTCTTCCCAAGTAATAATATCTCCAAAGGCTGTTACGAACAGCGGAAAAAGAAGTAAGGAACTATTCATAATAATAGCCGTAGCAAATCTTTGCATTTTTGTCTTATCTTTTTTAAGATAGTACTATTAAAAAAAGAAAAGGTGAAAATCATGGAAACATATACACTTGCAAATGGGGTTACTATTCCTAAAATTGGTTTTGGAACTTGGCAAATTGCTGAAGGCGAAGAAGCCTATAACAGCGTTAGCTTCGCACTTAAGGCGGGTTACACACATATTGATACCGCACAAATTTACGGTAACGAGGTTTCTGTAGGTAAGGCGATTGCTGATAGTAATTTGGCACCTGAGGATATTTTCCTAACTACCAAACTTTGGAATGATAAGCACGATTACGATTTGGCTAAGACTTCTATCGATGAATCTCTCGAAAGATTAGGTGTGGATTATTTGGATCTTTTGCTTATCCATTGGCCTAATCCAAAGGCGCTTCGTGAGAATGATGCTTGGAAGTCTGGTAATGCAGGCGCTTGGAAGGCAATGGAAGAAGCCTACAAAGAAGGTAAGGTGCGTGCTATCGGTGTGTCTAACTTTATGCAACATCACCTAGAAGCTCTTCTTGAAACGGCTGAAATTGTGCCACATGTCAATCAAATCCTCTTGGCTCCAGGTTGTGACCAAAAAGACTTAGTTGCCTATTGCCAAGAGCGCGATATCCTTCTTGAAGCCTATAGTCCACTAGGTACAGGTAGCATTTTTGGAAATGAAGATGTTGAAGCAGTGGCTGAACGTAACGGTAAATCTGTAGCACAAGTTGCTCTGCGTTGGAGCCTCCAAAAAGGTTTCTTGCCACTACCTAAGTCTGTGACACCTAAAAATATTGAAGCCAACTTGGATATCTTCGACTTCGACTTATCAGAGGAAGATATGGCAGTCTTGGATAAGATTCAAGGCATCAAAACTCAGAATGATCCTGACACAGTTAATTTTTAATAGGATTTTAAGCAACTCGTCAGGGTTGCTTTTTCAAGTAAATGACAAAAGAAGTCAAGGTTTTGACAATTCGCGCCACATGAAATTATTTAAGCATATCCTTTTCTTTCATTACCATTTTCTGTTATAATAAACTATACTTCTAAAATAGAAAGGTATTAAGATGACAAATATTATTAAACATAAGCGTGTAGAATTTTCAGAACTTTTTTATGACCTAGTTTTTGTTTTTGCAATTTCAAAAGTAACTACTTTAATTGAGCATCTTCATAACGGTATTTTGACTTGGAATTCTTTCCTTGATTTTTTCATGGCTGTCTTGGTTCTCACTGATTCATGGATGTTTCAAACCGTTTATACCAATCGCTATGGAAAGAACTCTTTATTTAACATGGTAATCATGTTTATCAAAATGGGAATTTTACTCTTTATAGCCAATATGATGGGACCTGATTGGCAACAATATTTTCATTATCTCTGTTGGGCTATTGGTACATTAACCTTTACCTTATTTTTACAATTTTTGGTTGAATTTTTTAGAAAATCAACCGATAATGTTGAACAGGAAAGTATCAAAGGTTTTCTATGGATAACAGGGCTAGGAAGTTTAGGAGTCTATCTAGCAGCTCTTCTTCCTCTTCCTATTTACGTTAGAGTCTATATCTTCTTTGCTAGTATTCTGCTAACATTTATTATGCCAATTATCTTGATTAGTAAAGATAAGCATTACCAGGTAAATCTCCCCCATTTAATCGAGCGCATCTCCCTTCTTGTCATTATTACGTTTGGAGAGATGATTATGGAGCTAGCTAACTTCTTTACAATCGAGAATTTCTCGATTTATTCGGTTCTTTATTTCATTATTATGCTTTCTCTGTTCCTATTTTATTTTGGTGAATTTGACCATGCTATTGATGAAAAATCTAATCAAAAGGGACTATTTCTAATTTACAGTCACTATCCTATTTTCATTGGACTTATGATGATGACTGTATCGATGAGTTTTCTTCAGAATCCTGAAGCTAATCATCTCTTTGCAACCATCTTCTCTTATATCGGATTTGGCCTCTTCCAAGTTGCTGTCCTAGTAAATGGGCCCTGTAACAAACACTATCTTAGCTATTCGAAAAGTTACTACTGTGTCCAAGCGACACTCTATCTTGCTGCCTTGATTCTCTCTTTAATCTTTGCTTCTAATCCTATAATAGTAGTGAGTATAACAACCATTTTAGCTCTAGCTATAGCCACTCATTTTATTTATTTTTATATGACACAGAATAAAAAATATTCCAAATCTAACTGGGAGTTCTTTTAATGAGTTTATAGCATTAAAAAAGCCTTGGTTTTCCAAGGCTTTTTTTTCATTAATTTGTTTTTCCATTTTATCCTCCGATTTGAACTCGCACTGACATTTATTTATAACAACACTATATATCTAGTATGGCATAATCATTAGGTATTATAGATTTTCAAACCAAATGTGAGTCATTCGTTTTTGCCCCACTTTTGCCACGTTTTTAAAGCCTGACAGTGAAAACACCTAAAAGTATTTCCCTAAAATCAGCTATATTTCAACATTTTTGTTTATTTTCAATATGAAAAGTTCTTACAAATCCATGCAGGGGGCATCTAAATCAACAGGAAAAAGCCTTGAAATCAAGGCTTTTTTGATGTCAAATAACTTTTTGTAGCAAATCATTATAAAGGTTTTCCAACCTTATCAAACTTATCATTTATTCTCAATCAATTGCTAGCAATATTTGATAAGACCAACTGTTTTTTACAGTACAGAGCTAGTCTATAATTAACTAAACTATACTAATTTGTGCCCATATTACATGGCCAATCCGCATAGAGATTAAAATGGGCTATTATGAATTCATAAATTTTCGCAACAGAACAAGAGCAAGTCATTTAGAAATAAAAGAGAAGAGAATCTTTCACTCTCTTCTTAGTATATCTTATTAAATTCAGTCTTTCTCAATCTACCTGATTTTCCTTTGCAACGACAAATTCCTTAACCAATCGATAGATAACAGCAGATATCGGTGTAAAGAATATCATCCCAAGTAAGCCAAAGAGATTGCCTCCAATACTAGCAGCCGCAAGCGTGAAAATAGCTGGCAAACCAATAGACTGACCTACAACTCTAGGATAAATAAGGTTTCCTTCAATCAGCTGTATAACTTGATATAGAAGAAGAGAAAGTAAGGCTTGAGTAGGACTGACTGTGAAGATAAAAATCGCTCCCACAACACAAGCAATCATAGGCCCTACATAAGGAATGAACGATAGCACTCCTGCAAAGATACCTGTCATTACTCCATAGGGTATCCCAAACACGCTGTAACCAACCGCTATCATAACTCCTATGATAACTGCTTCAATCAGCTGACTCATCAAAAATTGGTCATAAGTCTCTAGTGCTACTTGTCCAATGTAAGTCAACTTTATCACCACCTTCTCTGGAAGAAAAACTTTTAGAAGTCGACTCGTCATCGCTGCCAAATGTTCCTTACTGGATAAAAATGAAAAGGTGAAGACTATAATCAAAAAGGCATTCATCAAACTTGAAAAAATATTGCCGATATTACTAGTCAGACCTGATAAAAAACCTATCAAAGCTTGGCTAATAGAACTAGACTGTCCCTGTATGCCTGATACAATAGTTGACAACATGTCTTTGGTTACAAATTCCGAGCCGTCTAGCAATTTCCCAAGTTGAGTCAGGACTGTTGAAAGGACTGTTCCCAGCTGACTAATAGTCTGAGCTAGGGTTGGTAGCACCAAAACCAAAAGACCTATCACGATTAAGATAAGAGCTAGGAAAACAAGTACCATGGCAATCGGACGACGCAACTCTGCCTTTACCTTCATTTTGACTAGCAATTGTTCAATTTTTTTCATGGGGACATTGAGCACAAAAGCAATAACAGCGCCATAAATCAAGGTTGAAGTCACGTCAAAGAAAGAGATTGCTCCTGATATAAAGCTCGACGCATTCAGAATCACAAGAGCAACCAGCCCTATAAAAAGGATTAACGGGGTGTATTTTCTAACTAACTTCATAAATTCTCCTTAATAAACATGTTTAGATACGACTATACTATTTGGTTTTTCAAACTCTCGGTCAAGGTAGGCTTGATAAGTTCCTGGTGCGATAAATCCTTTTGGTGAGAGGATATCTGTTCCAGCTTGACCGACTATGGTATCAGCCAAGAGCACACAGTTTGTGGACAAGACAAAGTAGGATTTAAACTTAGATTTGATAAATTTATAAAGTTCCCCATCCGTCTCATGTCTGATTTTATAAGCGTAGGTGTAGTCTTCCTTACCATCTTCCGTTTTAATTTTATCTGCGCTTGGCTCCCATGGAATCGTCAGTTGTTTCAATTCAGCTAATTTTTCCTGAACCGCTTCTTCCATTTCCGGTGTCAAATCTATTCCGTAACCAAATAGCGTTTTTTGACTCTCCCGTTTACATAGGTCAATGTACTTGTCACGATCACAGAAATATAAGACACCATCTCCTACCATGCCAAATAAGGTCTCAGAAGACGGATCATAGTTGCCATAAGAAATAACACGGCCTTGATAGCAGATATCCACATGACCAATTGCCGAAAACAGAGAGGTCTCAGCTGTATGAATAAAAATTTCAAGCTCCGCTGTCTTACCAGACTTCACCATTCCAAGATGGATATCCTCTCTCTCATCAGCATTTTCCTGCATGAATTTGTTGATTTTTGCTAAAGTACTTGCAGGGATGAGAGCGGCTAGGACAATAGGTAAGCTCATTCTTACACGACGTTTGAGATGGTTTTTCCCAATTTCCCCCTCAAACAAGAAACCGTCACGGATATTGGACACACCATAAAGGAAAAAATAAGCCCCTAATACAAAGAGTTGAAAGATAGAATTTCCTGTAGAGGACAAAAGACTAGTCCCACCAAGAAAAACTAGTACGAGTCCATCTAGTAAGAGACGAAAACGAGGTCGAATTTTGTTTTTGCGGTAGAGAACATAGGTGACAAGGTTGATACTAGCATGAAAAATCTGATAAATTCCAATCACAAGAGCCAAAATATAAATTGGCACATCAGTAGCAAGATTCGAGCCTAGCAAATATCCCATCACTAACAATTTAACCAGTGCAACTCCCAAGGTGTCCGTTGACTGACTTTTTTTGAAAATACGTAATACTAAATCTAAGACCGTTGCTATCCAAGCTAAAAACAGAACCAGTCGAATAACCGTCACTGGCAACCAAGTTCCCGTGACCATCAAGATAAGACCTAGCAGAACAAACAAGAAACCCTGAACAAGTAATTTCTTACCTGTCAGACCTAAAGAAAGAATTTTTTCCATAAAAGACCTTTCAAAAATAATAATTAAGCCCTTTGATCAAATTGACTGGTAAATAGCTGACGGCACAAACAGCCTGTGCCAGCAAGACATGGCGACTGACTGTAGCAATGTCACCATCTTGTCTTTTGCACTTCTGAAATTTGTTTTATTGAGTCGAAATCAGAGCTTTTAAAAACTAGCTAAACTTGAAAGCTAACCATAATTGCTAGATAAAAAAGGTGCAACCAATCCTTCTTGTAAAGGTAGGAAAGAATTATATCCATTCCATTAATTATTTATATATTACCTATTGTGACACAATACTCACTATAATTCAACTTTTTACCTATTTAAAACCATAAAGCCTACATAACTCTTTGAAGAGAACAAAAATCTGAATGTAATAAGATAGTACCCATTACCCATATTATAATTAGATTATGAATTGAAGCTTTTTGGAACTAAAATTAGGAATAATTGAGAAAGTAGGGAGGGAAATTTTGCTTTTACCCCATTTTGAAATAATTTCATTTTAGATTTTTCTAAGTTTCTTTCAAAGAGCCTGCAGGGGGCATCTAAACAACAGGAAAAAGCCTTGATTTACAAGGCTTTTTTGTTTTTCTAAAAGATTTTCTCTAGATATTTAGCAGAATCCCAAGATAGTTTCTCAATGTTCCACTTCTTCCTTAAATCGTACTTTTCCTTGGCTGTATAATCTCATAATCTTCACAAAGCGAACTGGATTGTTTTGGTTATACAAAAGAAATACTGAAAAGAATAACAAGCCAGCAAACCACAAACCATAGCCTTCATCACCAATCGGTTGGCCAAATTTTAGAGGAAGAATCAAGAAATACAAAAAGTAATAGATAGACACTATATTTACTACAAAGCGGGCAAATCGATAAGGTAAAGCAGACAGTTGTCTAGGATCAAACTGGTTTTTTACAAACAAATTATGAGATGCTGCAAAGAAAAAGACTTTCTCTGTCGTTGGCTGGGCCTTTCGAACATTTTTATAGAGTGCTCGTTCAAGTAAAGCAACCAACGAGAAAAACTGCATCAACCAAAATAGAAAAATACAAGCTAGACTGAACCAGTTATAGACACCAATAAACTTGAGGGAAAAGAAGCCCGAAATTGCAGGCCCACCTGCTAGTAAGAGAATTACCAATTGAGGAATAAAGGAATTCGTGTCACCAGCTTTTTCAGTATTGAGCAACCTACTCTTTGGAGCAGCTAGAGCCTCTCCTGTCTTTTGGTCATAATAGACCGCCTGACCATCACATTCGCCAATAAAGACACGACGGCGTCCGAGAAAAAACATATTGACCTCTTTCTATTTATGAAAACAAGTCTTCAAATTTTGGAATTTTATTATCCTAGTATACCATAAACCAACTTGCTAGGTCATAAGATAGCTAAGAGCCACATCTTGCTAAAAGGTTGACAGAACTTCGCTCCATAGGATATGATGGGAATACCTAAAATTTTAACTCTGCATGATCTTTACGACTTCTACTGAAAAAGCGTTGGAGAGTTCAATTCTATATCTGGAGGTTTCTATGAAAATCTATTATTCAAAATTTGTCGGTGTCGGCTATCTAGTTTTTGCGGTAGGTATATTCTTTCAATTTTTCTTTTTTCTCGCGCATGGATTGATCGACTTTTCTCAGCTCAGTCTTCTCACTGTGGTACCAACCATCCTCTTTTTCACTGCTATCTATGCAACGATTGCAGGCATCAAAAGACTTTCTAGTCGCAGACTCTCCTTTGAGTTCACCTTGGAAGGTATTTATGTCTATCCTGGGCTCTTCTTTTCCAAGGAAATTTTCATCCCAAAAGAAGAATTGTTGCGAGCATCTTATGTTGAAGTGGATGTCAGTGACCCTGACCATACCAACAGCAAAGCTTACTATTTAGATTTTGATCTGAGAGAGGTCACCCAGCTAGAAGATATTTCTAAGTCAAATGTTATCATCAATACAAGTGCCCTGATATTGCGACTCGCTCTTAGCCTCTGTCGATTTAGAGAGGAAGAAAAAGCCGAGTTGGCAACCTATCTAAAAGAAAACTACGGCATTGATTTCTTATACTAGCAAGTAAAAAAAGCCCTACATCAGGGCTTTTGTGTTGTTAGCGATTTAGTACTTGCGCTTCAAAGTGGGCAGGTTTATCGTCCAACTTAAACGTCGTGTAAATTTGAATGCTTAAAATTTTATGCTTCGAAAACTATTAAAAAAGTAAGAGCGTTTCTACACCCTTACTTCTTACTGGTATTCTTAATTACGGTAAAAATGACTATCTTTGTCGCTTGGTGATTGGCCGATTGCCAAGACGTCTTGGCTACCATCCGTACCAGTTAATTCATTTGCTACGCCTGCTGGGGTAAAGATAAGGCGTGCTCCTTCTCCACCACCAACAAGATGAATTCCTGTCAAATAGTAACCGTCCTTCTCCTCTACTTTGTCCATCTCATATTTAAAGGTGCCTTTTGAGCTTTGAATGGTCACGATTCCATCCGCTGTGACTGTAGCAGTTGTTCCAGCATAATTCTCCCAAGTTCCAAGGAATTTAGAATAATCTTTTTGATTTTCCGCCTTTGTCTCAGTTTGACTACCTGTAGCGCTTGAAGAACTTGTCTCAGACTTCTGCTCCTCTTTTTGACTAGCTTCTGTTTTACTTGATGACTCCTTAGTTACTTTAGAAGAAGCCTCTTTGCTTGAAGATGCTGTAGTTTTTTCAGTATTTCCTCCACAAGCAGCTAATGTTAAGACCGCCAGCAAAGCAAGAGCTGAAAGACTAGTGTAACGCAATGTTTTGTTTTTCATAAAAATCTCCTTTTGAAATGGTGACCCAGTTTAGTCTGAATCTAAAATGGCTAGTCCGAAATTACATATATTTTTGACGGCTAACCTGTAGTTTTCAGTGTATCATTTATTTCCATATAATTCAATAGCCAGTTAAATTGAAAAAGGGCTAATCCAAGTAGGAATTAGCCCTTCTATCTCTAGTCTTTATTTCATTGCTTTTTAGTAGATAAACATGGCATCGCCAAAGCTAAAGAAACGGTATTTTTCATCGATAGCATGTTGGTAGGCTTTGAGGACCAATTCACGGCCTGCAAAAGCTGAGACAAGCATGACCAAGGTAGACTTCGGCAAATGGAAATTAGTAGAAAAAGCATCCACCACCTTCCAGTCATAGCCTGGCTTGATAAAGATATTAGTCCAGCCAGAGTCGGCCTGGATTTGCCCATCAAACTTGCTTCCGATGGTTTCTAACGTACGGATAGAGGTAGTCCCCACAGCAATGACACGGCCACCATTTTCTTTGACCTGACGCAAGGTCGCTGCAGCTTCCTCAGACAATTGGTAAAACTCTGAGTGCATCTCATGCTCATCCAGATTATCTACTGAAACAGGTCTAAAGGTCCCAAGTCCAACGTGCAAGGTCAGGTAGACTAGGTGAACGCCTTTTTGCTGGATTTCTTCTAGTAATTCTTTGGTAAAATGTAGCCCTGCGGTTGGGGCTGCTGCTGATCCACTCTCCTTGGCATAGACTGTCTGGTAACGTTCACGGTCATCCAATTTTTCGTGAATATAAGGAGGCAAAGGCATTTCTCCAAGACTTTCAAGTACTTCTAGGAAAATTCCTTCATACTCAAAACGGACAATACGACCGCCATGGGTTAATTCCTCAGTCACGACTGCGCTAAGTCGGCCATCTCCAAAGACAACTCGGGCACCAACCTTGAGACGTTTGGCTGGTTTTGCCAAGACTTCCCATTCGTCTCCTGCTGTATTTTTCAACAGCAAGAGTTCAACATGGCCCCCTGTTTCTTCTTTTTGACCATGAAGTCGGGCTGGCAAGACACGGGTATCATTCATCACCAGGGCATCACCTGGCTCTAGCATTTCGATAATAGAGTGAAAGTGGCGATCTTGAAATTCACCTGTTTTGCGATTGACCATCAAGAGTTTAGAGGCATCGCGCTTTTCCAAAGGAGTCTGAGCAATCAAATCCTCTGGCAAGTGAAAATCAAAATCATTTGTATTTAATGTCGTCATTCTTCTTTTCTCTTCTCATTTATTCAAATTACTTATCAAAGCGAACTTCTTCAAGTAGGTACTCTATGAAGCGTTCACCCATCTTAGATAAGCTCGTTTTCTCATGCTGGATATAAACCAGTTCAATGGGATCATCAATATCTAGAGGAATAGAAACAATATTGTCTCCATTAAGGTTACTATTAAGGATACCAGTCGCGATGGTATATCCGTCCAAACCAATCAAGAGATTGAACAAGGTCGCACGGTCACTAACAACGATGGATTTCTTGTGGTGTTCCTGAGACAAAATCTCCTCTGAGAAATAGAAGGAATTATGGGTACCTTGGTCATAGCTCAAATATGGGAAGTCTTCTAGGTCTGCCAACTGCACCTTGTCTCTTTTAGCAAGAGGGTTGGTTTTGCTGACAAAGATATGGGGTTGGGCTGTAAAGAGATGGTGGGCAACCAGATGGTTGTCATCCAACATCTTCGAAAGAACGTCCCGGTTATAGCTATTTAAAAAGAGAACTCCCACTTCACTTCGGAAGTTCTTGACGTCGTCGATAATCTCCCAAGTTCTGGTCTCACGCAAAAAAAGCTCGTACTTTTCCATATCGCTTTTCTTAAGCAAGGAAACAAAAGCATTGACCACAAAGGCATAATGCTGCGAAGACACACTAAAAAGCTCGCGATGAGCGATTGGGTTCTTATAGCGTTCTTCTAGAAGTTGCGTTTGCTCGACAACCTGGCGGGCATAGGATAAAAACTCCATCCCATCACGTGTAAGGGTAATCCCCTTAGGATTTCGGATAAAAATCTCAATTCCCATCTCATTTTCTAGATCACGAACGGCATTTGATAGACTCGGTTGTGTAATGAAAAGTTGCTTGGCAGCCTCATTCATCGAACCAGTTTCTACGATTTTGATAATATAGTGTAATTGTTGAATTCTCATGTTTTTATTGTACCATACTTGAGGCAATATAAAAAGGAACAGTCACTGAAAGCCAAGCTAGCCACATATCAGTCTTTTTTTACAGCTCATAAAAAAGAGGTTGGAAGATTTCCAACCTCTTTTTCTGTTCTAGCAAGTTAAAACTAGCTGTCTTTTTTCCAAAAGATGGCTAATAAAATCATGGCGCCTAAAACTGATGGGATAATAGCCGTATCAGCTAAGATAGGGCCCCAAGTTCCAAAAAGCATTTGACCCAGGAAAGCACCAATCCAACCCAGGAACATTTTCCCGAAGCATCCCATCCGTTCTCCACGATTGGTGATAGCTCCTGCTAATAGTCCGATCAAAAGACCGACAAACATACTTCCAATCATAGTTTCTCCTTAAATTGCCCAATCTCCATTGCGGAAGAGTGGTACGCGTGTTCCATCCTCACGGATACCATCGATATCCATTTTGTTAGAACCAATCATAAAGTCAACGTGAACATCTGAACGATTAAGTCCTGCAGCTTCTAGCTCTTCTTCGCTCATCTCAGCTCCACCAACAACGCTCGTTGCATAGGCTGCACCAATAGCCAAGTGGTTAGAAGCATTTTCATCGAAAAGAGTGTTAAAGAAGGTAATCCCTGACTGTGAAATTGGGCTTGGATCTGGTACCAAGGCACATTCACCCAAGGCACGCGCACCAGCATTCTTAAAGACGAGGTCCTTCATAACCTGATCACCCTTTTCAGCTGTGATATCAACGATTTGACCATTTTCAAAGGTCACCTTGATGCCTTCGATGATATTCCCATTGTAGCTAAGAGGTTTTGTAGAAGTGACATAACCATCTGCACGACGGAAGTCAGGGGCTGTAAAGACTTCTTCTGTTGGCATGTTTGGCAAGAATCCTTCACCTTGAGCATTGATAGCTCCGGCAGATTCCCAAACATGGTTCTTAGGCAAGCCAAGTGTCAAGTCTGTTCCAGGAGCAGTGTAGTGAAGAGCTGAGAATTGCTCTTTGTTGAGCATTTCCGCCTTGCTCTTCAAGATAGCTGCATGTTCTTCCCAAGCCTTAACTGGATCTTCTTCGTAGATACGGCAAGTCTTAAAGATTTGGTCCCAAAGGAGATCGACTGCTTCTTCGTCGCTTGCAGCATTTGGAAAGACCTTCTTAGCCCACTCAAGTCCAGCAGCTGCTGCTACAGTCCAGCTAACCTTGTTAGATTGAGTTGCGATACGCATTGGCTTCATTGCAATTCCCATAGCTTTGGCAGAAGCTGAGAGCTTTTCAGCATCTACTCCGTTCAAGGCACCTGGGTCAGAAGAACGAACACCGAGACGACTTGCTTTGTTTTCAAGAAGGTAGTTCATCTCAGCAATCTTGTATTCTGGCACATTGTCCAAACGCTCCATCGGCGCGTGAAGGAATTTCTCACGGTTTACAAAGTCATCTGCCCATTGAACAATAACTTCGTGCGCTCCAAGTGCATAGGCTTCTTTGACGATTAAGTGAGCCAACTCACGTTGCTCCACATCGATGGAGAGAGCCAAGGTATGACCAGGTTGCACGTTCACACCATTCGCAACCAATAATTTGGCATATTTTTCTAGATTTTCTTTAAAATTTGGTAAAACCATCTTGTTTCTCTTTTCTATTTTTATTTCAAATCTTTGAGCATATTTGTCTTACTCAAAATTCTTCCCTTACTAGTATATCACATATATTAGCATTTTAAAAAACAAGCTCATTAAAGCTTGTTTTTATTTAACTATCACAAAAGTCGTGTACATATCTTTCCACTTCTTTTTCCATAACTTGAATCTCACAAATACCCCATTTATCATTCTTTACCGTTACATCTGCCATCATCTGTAATTTTAAACTCTGGCGATTGAAAATTCCTTCCCACTGTTTATATTTTGCACTTGGAACTAAATTTCCAAACTTCGAATTTTGACTATCTGTAATGATGCAGAGATTCCCAAAGGAGTGCAAAAATTTATCATCAATTTTTTCAACTCTTTCATCACTATTTGGATGTTGTGGAAACCAATGCTCTATAGAACGACGATATGCAAATTTGAAATCTTCAAACTTAACATCGTATGCTTTCTTTAATTCTTCGCGATTTTTCCATAAAACATAATCTACAAAGTTAAAAGCATAAACAGGAATTGCACCATATTTCTTAATTCTTCTATCCTCAGTAAACAATCTTTCTTCTGCATACGTCACTGCCATTTTTTCAAGAAATTCCTTAAAATGAACACCGAAGTCTTGATCATTTAGTTCTTCAATATGTCTGTAGAGAAATTGTAAGATTTCATATAACCAACGACTATCACGATTAGCAGTAAAGGTCACAGCAAACATGGATTGGAGGTGGATAATGTTTTTATGTAAATTGTCAAACGTGTTTTTTTGAAAATTAATGCGAACATATTTCCATCCTCCATTTTCATTTCGTTGATATGTCTCATACTGACCTCGTTTTATTTGCCATTCTGTTTCATTTTCTAATTGGACATTTTTTACGATAAGCGTATCAAATATATGCTTCATAGTCAGAAGTAGTTGCCCAAATTGTTGAACCCATTCTCTATCTCGTCGTTCAATTTCAAAATTTTTCAATAATTTTTTATCATCAAATGTAGTTTCATTACTTCCTTCCATGATAAAAAACACTTGAAGCAAAAACGTTGGAAAATCAATTACAGTCGTATAATTTGAAATTTCTGCTCCATTATTTACTAAGCTACTGCTTTCATATTTTGTCTGAGTAATTGCATCTAGTAAACTCCGTTGCTCAATTTTTTTTACACTTATTTTCTCAAATACACTTTCCAATTTGAAGTTATTAAATTTTTCTCCAAAAATTTTCTCTCCCTCTTCATCATTATTATTTGGTCTGCTTCGGATTTGAAAAGCTTTTAATACTGGTTTATCAAACTCTGCACAAGCATCCCATATTCTCGCAAATTTTTGTGCCATTTCTTGATTTTCACCAAACTTAGCCATCATTTGCGCCTTAAGAATTTCATGAGCTTCTAGTTGTTCACCTCGAGAGTTAAAACGTTCAAAATAAAGATTCAAATCTAAATCTTCAGGAAGTATACTTCGAAAAATGATGACATTATCAAAAAGATAGTCAACGAAATACTGAGGATTCAATTGGCGCTCTTCTAACACTTTTTTCAATGCGTCTCTAGCATGTCCGTAGCCTCTAGTCAACTCATTTTCATCGCCCTCTGAAATTTCTTGCTTGATAAATAGCTTTTGAATATTCTTATTTGATTTCTTCCTAGCTGGGAAGGTAAGATTGACAGCTTTCAATCTATCAAAACCAAACTCATGCTTCAAAGCTAAGGCAATCAAATTAAGGGCTGTTGTTCGTTGTTGCCCATCTATGATTTTGAAAATGTCATTCTCTTTATTAACGACTAATGTTCCAATATAATAATTGTCTCTATTTTCTTGAAAAGCATCTGCTACGTCGTTCAATAACTGCTCAATTTCATCATAAGTCCAAGCAAAATTTCTCTGATAAAGAGGGATAGCATAGGTATCTTCATTTAACAAACGATTCACTGATAAGCTTATATGTGTTTCTACCATTTATCTTTTTCCTCTTCTATAATCTTGTCCACAGTATAATTTTCAAACAGCTCTCTATCTATCTTGATCATGAAATCATTCGGAGTGACAGCATGAGATAAAAGTTGAAATAGCTTTTGAGCCTCTTTTTGTCTAAACCTTCCACCAGCAGCGTATTTCCCTACCGTTGCATCATATATAGCTTTAGACTTAACTCGAGGGTAATAAGACCAAATAAACAAGGTCTCTACTATCTCCTTTGATAGCTCATCTTTTCCAAATCTCTCTACAAAAAGCGAGCAAATATTTAAGAATATATTGTGACACTTGAGATAGCGCCCTTTTGAGCTATTGTAAATGTTCAACATACCTTCTGGATAAGCTACATTTTTTTCTCCCTCTGACTCATTAGAAAGTCCTAACTCTTCATTTAAAAATTTTTTATGAACTCTAATAGTTTCATGGGCCGATTCAATATACTCAAAAAATTTACTTCCATCAATGATTGGCATAGTGATGGACATGGGGAAGTTTTCAATATGACGATATAATTCTAGGTATGGAAAATTCTGATTCAAATCAACGCCTTTAAAGTCGTCAATATAATCCTCTGTAAATCGTAGATACGAGCCATAACGCTTGTTTGTTAATCCTGTTTCTCCCCTAGACCACCGTCTCATACGGAAAAGATGTTTATCAAATAACTCTTTGAGGCTTAAATCCTTATCTTCTACAAATTGCTCCCACTTTTCAACAATCTTTTCATCTTCTGAATCTTGCTTGCGAAGATGATAGGCTTTGAGCAAATCATGAGGTTCTAAAGATTTTCCACGATTATTCTGAGAATCAAATAACTGAAAGGCCTCTGATAATCGTTCCTGTGGCATAGTAATCACAGAGACAGAACAATTTTCCAATAAAAAATTGCAAATATCTTTGGCCTCCTTTTCGCCAACCAATTGAGTCAAATTTTTCCACTCATTATAATTTTCACTCGCATGAGAACAAGATAGCTCTCCAAATTCAGCACTTAGTAGTTGATTAGCACCCTTATAATCCTCTAAATCATCTAGTAAATAAAGAAACAAGGAAATAGAAATTAGCCGTTGCTGTCCATCGACAATATCTAAGTATCCATCATTTTCATGCAAGATAACAGAGCCAACCTGATATTCCTTTTTCCCCATAGCATCTCGTAGATCATAAAAAAGATTACGGATATGCTTTCTGTTCCATTTATAAGGTCTTTGATAAGAAGGAATCCGCAAATTTCCTTCTTTCAATAGTTCTCCAACTTTTTTAGAAGTAAATTGAATACTCATTTTATCCGCCTTTATAGTATTTTAAAAAAACTACAAATTCATATGAATCTGTAGTTAAGAGTGGCTAATTCTTTTGAATAACACTTGTATTAGGAATATTTTTTGAATACTGTTCTGCTGCTTCCTTTGTCCAAAATCCTTGTGCAATCATGTTGCCAAACTGATCAATAACAATCCATTCAGTCATATCTCCATCACCTTTCTACTTATTTATTAATTATATATTAATCATTAGAGGTAGTATAGCATATAAAAATTGTAAAATCAATATTGTCTATGTAGAACATAATATTATTTTACTCAATTTAAGACCAACTACAATAAATTTTCTATATTTGAGAATACCAGTATATAATTGCAGGAGTAAAATAGTACGATTTTTAGCAAATTTCGTTCTGTCCTACCCCTGAAAAGATAGTGTAACATTCTTCCGAACTTAGAAAATGAACAATTAAATCAATCAGTTACTGCATCTTGTAATTATGACTTTTGTTCATTTAAGATTGATAACGTTTGAATAAAAATCATTTATCCATAGTTCGCCAACCTTTTTAGAAGTAAATTGAATCTCCATTTCATCCTCATCTATATTTATCTATCATTTCTTGAATTGTTTGCTTCATATCCTCTACTAAAATCCGAGGAGACAAAACAGTAACTGCTTCCCCTTGTCCGAGTAACCATCTTTTAAGCCCAGGTGTATGCTGACTTTCAAATTTTAAATGAGTCCAGTCCCCATTTTTCCCAACCATTTTTGCATTTGGAAATTGATCCATCACAATAGTCGGATCGTACAAGTACTCGATTTCAATTCTGATTCTTTTCCCAATAAAAGCGTCTACTCTCTCGTTACGAATGTCTCCATCTCTAAATTTATCTCGATAAGAAATAGAGGGTTTCTCTATATCACTATGAGACCAGGACTGGATACGGTCTACTCTTAAAGTAATATAAGTCTCATATTTCAACTGGTATACAACCAGATAGAAATAATGACTATCATAGTAAAGAGAGACTGGCAAAACAGTCTGCCTCTTAGAAGACTCAGAGTACGGGTTTTGATAGATAATATCTAGAACCTGTTCATGCAAAATAGCTTCCGATAAATCCCAAATTTTCTCTACTCTATCTTGCTGATCCGTTAAGGGAATATAGTTAAGTTTTTCACTGCCAATGATCTGCTCAATTTCTTTCTGGTCATCACGAGGAACTAAGGCAAGTAAATTTTTTAGTAAGTTATCAATTTCTGGTTTATTCAGTGCTCGATTTTCCAATAAAATCTTTGAAATAACGAGAATATCCTTTTTATTAAAAACTGACTTACTTGCTAAGCAATACTTATTCGTTTTACGGTTATAAAGCAATTCTCCACTATAACTGGTGTTACTAGATAAAATATCACGGAGTAGCGAAAAATCTCTCTGTATCGTCTTTTCACTAACCTCAAATTCCTGGGCTAATTGCTTTTTTCCTAATGAAGTACCTAACTGTAAACGTAAAAAAATGTTTAGTAGTCTCTCTTGATCATTCATTTGCAGTCCTTCTTATTATTTTTCAAGCGATGTTAGACACGCTGTCATCCCCCATTTAAAACGCACAATCAAACGAGAAGGTACATTTTCCAATTGATCTGGTTCAGTGTCACTAGAGAAAACCATTTGCTTATCCTTAACATGTAGAGAATTAAAAAGATTAAAGAATTTTTCTTGAATCATATCATCTTTTTCTCCCAATATCTGGATATCATCAACTATAAGAAGGTCTAATTCTGCATCTCTAACTTTTTGTATCTCTAGCTCATTTTCTAATAAGTTTTCGGCAGAAATATATTTTACTCGCTTTTCTGGATTGTTCTCAAGAACCTTATTTCCAATTGCTTGAAGGAGATGTGTTTTACCTGAACCTGATTCCCCATAAATATAAAGAGGATTATATTGGGGATTATATTTTAATCCTAAGTTCTTCACTACTTCTAAGGATCCTTTCTTTGCCAAAGCATTACCATCTTTTTCTATAAAATTTTCAAATTGATATTTGTTATCTAATCCTGTATTGACCATCATTTAAACCTCTTTCTTTTTATGGTATAAGTATAACAAAACAGATGGACAATATTTGTCCGTCTGTTATTTTTTTTAAAACAAATCATCAAACAAACTCAACTGGTTATCCTCTGGCATATTACCGAGAATTCCCATTTCATCCATCTTTTCAACCAAGGTTGAGGAAAGTCCTCCACGCTTGCGCAACTCAGTTTTAGAGAGGAATTCTCCCTCTTGACGGGCACGAACCAATTGCTTAGCAACGTTCTCTCCCAGACCATCCATCGCTACAAATGGTGGGATAAGGGTGTCTCCATCGATGATGAATTCAGTCGCATCACTGCGATAGAGGTCCAATTTGCCGAATTTAAAGCCACGTTCCCACATCTCATTGACGATTTCAAGTGTTGTGTAGAGGTCAATTTCTACGTTGGAAGCTTCATTGTTCTTGCGCTTTTCAGCAATTTCTTGCATCTTGCGTTTAATTGCATCCAAGCCTGCCCCCATGGTCTTGATATCAAAAGCCTTAGCACGGATGGAGAAGTATGCACAGTAATAATAAATTGGATGGTGAACCTTGAAGTAGGCCACGCGAAGGGCCATCATAACGTAGGCTGCCGCATGGGCTTTAGGGAACATGTACTTGATTTTTCCACAAGATTCGATATACCACTCAGGCACATTATTGGCCTTCATGGCTTCGATATAACCATTGCGCTCTTCTTCAGAGATTTTGAGCCACAATCCCTTACGTACGCGCTCCATGATGGTAAAGGCCATCTTAGGATCTAAACCTGCATGCATGAGGTAAACCATGATGTCATCCCGACAACCGATAACGGTTGATAGGTCTGCAATTCCAGTCTTAATCAAATCCTGGGCATTTCCCAACCAAACGTCGGTACCGTGAGACAGCCCAGAAAGCTGAAGCAATTCTGCAAAGGTGGTCGGATGGGTTTCATCCACCATGCCCCGAACAAAGTTAGTTCCAAACTCTGGAATACCAAGCATACCAGTTGAAGTCCCGATTTGCTCAGGTGTCACTCCAAGGATATCTGTGCCCGAAAAGAGTGCCATCACGCCTTCATCATCCATAGGGATTTCATTAGGGTCAATCCCAGACAAGTCCTGCAATTTCCGAATCATAGTCGGATCATCATGACCAAGGACATCGAGCTTGAGGACGTTCTCATCGATATCGTGGAAGTTAAAGTGAGTGGTCTGCCATTCAGCAGTGACATCATCTGCAGGATACTGTACTGGAGTAAAGTCATAGACATCCATATAATTAGGGATAACAACGATTCCTCCTGGGTGCTGACCGGTCGTACGTTTAACACCAGCAGCTCCTTGGGCTAGGCGCTCAACTTCGGCTTCTCGGTAGAATTTGCCATAGTCACGCTCGTAACCTTTGACAAATCCATAGGCTATTTTAGAAGCCACCGTACCAACCGTTCCTGCACGGAAGGCATATTCTTCCCCAAAGATATCACGAACATCCAAGTGGGCGCTCGGCTGATCCTCACCCGAGAAGTTCAAATCGATATCAGGTACCTTATCCCCATCAAAACCAAGGAAGGTCTCGAAAGGAATATCCTGTCCATTCTTGCTAAGCTTGTGGCCACAGTTTGGACAGTCTTTATCTGGCATATCAAAGCCTGAACCGTAGGAACCATCCGTGATAAATTCACTGTACTGACACTGACCACAGACATAGTGAGGAGAGAGTGGATTAACCTCGGTGATCCCAATCATAGTCGCAACAAAACTAGATCCGACAGACCCTCGGGAACCAACCAAGTAGCCTCGCTCGTTGGAGCGCTGTACTAGCATTTGCGAAGCCAGATAAATCACGGCGAATCCATTCCCCAGGATAGAGGTTAGTTCTTTTTCAATCCGCAAATCGACAATATCTGGCAGCGGATTTCCATAGATTTCAAAAGCTTTTTTATAGGTTAACTCGGCGACCGTTTCTTCAGCCTTGTCAATGAAAGGCGTGTACAAGTCACCTTTAACGACCTCAACAGGCTCAAAGATTTCTGCCAAGGCATTGGTATTTTCAATGACAATCTTACGAGCCAAGTCTTCCCCTAGAAAGGCAAATTCATCCAACATTTCATTAGTTGTTCTAAAGTGTGCCTTTGGTAGCGGAGCTGGTTGGGCAGCTTCTCCATGGCCGATCGTTCGGTTAATCATGGCACCCTGACCTAGACTTCGCACGATGATCTCCCGATAAATCTCATCCTCAGGTTCGATATAGTGGACGTTTCCTGTCGCAAGAACTGGCTTACCGAGACGGTCTCCGACCTCTATCAAGCTCTTGATGATGGTCTGGAGCTCCTCCATATCCTTGACCTGCTCTTTGGCAATCAGAGGTGCATAGATAGCTGGAGGCATCACCTCGATAAAATCATAGTATTTAGCTACTTCGACTGCCGCATCTATCCCTTGTGAAACGACTGCATCAAAGACTTCCCCTTCTGTACAAGCCGAACCTAAGATCAAGCCTTCTCGATGGGCATCCAGCACCGTACGTGGAATCCGTGGAACTCCTTCAAAATACTGGGTATTAGAGAGAGACACCAGCTTAAAGATATTTTTCAAGCCCACTTGATTTTTCACATAGATTGTCGCATGCTTGACACGAGCTTTTTTATATGAATCTGGACTGATTAAATCAAGGTTCAATCGCGCTAAGTCAGTCACACCGTATTTTTCTGCCACTTCCTTGATAAAGATAAAGAGCAGACGACCAGTTGCTTCCGCATCATAGTTGGCCATATGGTGGTGTTCTAGAGCTACGCCAAAACGTTTGGTTAAGGGACCCAAACCATGGCGTTTGTACTCAGGATAGAGATTTCTAGCGAACTCTAGCGTATCGATGACAGGTTGAGTGATTTTTGGAAGGCCATGTCGCTCATAGTTGGCATTCATGAAACCAACGTCAAAGCTTGCATTATGGGCTACAAGAACTGTATCTTTACAGAATTCTTGGAATTCTTTCAGAACTTGAACCAAGGGTTTCGCATTTTTTACATGGTCATCCGTAATCCCCGTTAACTCGGTTGTAAAGGCTGATAAGGGATGCCCTGGATTGATAAATTCATCAAACTCAGCGATGATATTCCCCTTATACATCTTGGAAGCCGCAACCTGAATCAAGTCATTATAGATAGCTGATAGACCTGTCGTTTCCACGTCAAAGACCACATAGGTCGCTTCAGAAAGGTCCATCTCCACTTCGTTATAAACGATAGGAACACGGTCTTCAACGATATTGGCTTCCATACCATAGATAAGCTGAATACCTGCTTTCTTGGCAGCCTTGTACCCATGAGGGAAGGACTGAACATTTCCATGATCCGTGATTGCTACGGCTTTGTGTCCCCATTTGGCTGCTGTTCCAACGATTTCTTCTACCTCAGGAAGAGCATCCATGGTCGACATGTTGGTATGGGCGTGAAACTCAACGCGACGCTCGCCTTCTGGCATCAAATCCTTACGTTCATAGTGAACGACTTCCTGCACATCTTGTACATTCATGGTCAAATCTCGTGTGAAATTATTCATCTCAACATTTCCACGGACACGGAGCCATGAATTTTTCTTAATGATGTCAAACTTTTGAGCTTCTTCTTCATTTTTGACCCATTTTTGCATGGAGAAACTAGACGTATAGTCCGTCATCTTGAAGTTAATCAAGACACGACCCGTTCTCGTCACCTTATGCTCCACATCAAAGACAACTCCTTCAAAAACCAGTCGATTTTCTTCGGTATTGACCTCAATCATTGGCGTAATCTCGGCCTTGTCAAGTTTAGGCTTAGCAGCTGCCTTCTTGGCTTGGAAATCAAAGACAGGTTTATCCTCAACAACTGGAGGAGGTGGTGCCATCTGCTCCAACTGTTCCATAGCTCGAAGGGTTTCATCATTAGCAGCTTGAACAATCATTTGATTTTCAGAATGGAAAGCTTCCTGTTCTTCCTTGGTCAAATCTTCATTTTTCTCTAAGTGACATGTAAACTTAGGAAAACCAAAGAGTTCCAGTTGTTTGCTAAGATTTGGTAGATGATTTTTTCTGAAATGCTCTGTATCTGCTGCTTCAGAGGCCTCAATAATCAACTGATCATTTTCAAATCGAACCTGAAAATCCTGATACATGGTCCGAAATCCTTGACTAGAACAAGGTCCAGCTGAAAAAGCCTCCCGATAGTAGGCCTGTAAAAGCTCTCTTGAAAAATCTTGAGTTTTCGTTTTAATTTCGAAAGTCGCTTGATTTCCTGTTTTTGAAAATTCTTCTTTCAATCCCTTCTTCAATGCTAAAAAGAGTTCAAAGGGGAGGATATTCTCAAATACAAAACGAAACTCCCAAATGTTGCTTTGTTTGTGGACAATAACTTGTTCAATTTCAGCCTGGGAGAAGGCCTCATGATTTCTTATCTCAGCGGGAATTCCCAACTGATTCATTAAAATTTCAAAAGTGGTTGACATCCATTTTCCTCACAATATACTCCTTCTATTTTACCATATTTGAGGGAGTTTTAGCTATTTCTACCAAACAGAAAAAGGAAGTCACTAAGTGACTTCCTTGTAGAGTGACGACGTATTAGTCTTCACCTTTGTTTTTCTTAATGATTTCTTCTTGTACTGACTTAGGTACATCTTCGTAGTGGTCAAATACCATCATGAATGTACCACGTCCTTGAGATGCAGAACGAAGAACTGTTGCGTAACCAAACATTTCAGCAAGTGGAACGTAAGCACGAACGATTTGGCTGTTACCGTGTGCTTCCATACCATCTACACGTCCACGACGAGCAGTTACGTGACCCATAACATCACCAAGGTTTTCTTCTGGAACAGTGATTGTTACAAGCATCATTGGTTCAAGGATAGCTGGTTGTGCAGTCTTAGCAGCTTCTTTAAGGGCAAGAGATGCAGCGATCTTGAAGGCAGTTTCAGATGAGTCGACATCGTGGTATGAACCATCGTAAAGCTTAGCTTTCACGTCAACCATTGGGTATCCTGCAAGAACACCGTTAGCCATAGATTCTACCAAACCTTTTTCAACCGCTGGGATGAATTCACGAGGAACCACACCACCGACGATTGCGTTTTCGAATTCGAATCCTTTTCCTTCTTCGTTTGGAGTAAATTCAATCCATACATCACCGAATTGACCTTTACCACCAGACTGACGTTTGAAGAATCCACGTGCTTGAGTAGGAGCGCGGAATGTTTCACGGTAAGATACTTGAGGAGCACCTACGTTCGCTTCAACTTTGAACTCACGACGCATACGGTCAACAAGGACGTCAAGGTGAAGTTCACCCATACCAGAGATAACTGTTTCACCAGTTTCAACGTTCGTTTCAACGCGGAATGTTGGATCTTCTTCAGCCAATTTTTGAAGGGCGATACCCATCTTATCTTGGTCAGCTTTAGATTTTGGCTCAACCATCAATTGGATAACTGGTTCTGGAACGTTGATTGACTCAAGGATGATTTTAGCTTTTTCATCTGTCAATGAGTCACCAGTTGTAGTGTCTTTCAAACCAACAGCAGCAGCGATATCACCTGAGTAAACAGTGTCGATTTCTTGACGGCTGTTAGCGTGCATTTGAAGGATACGTCCGATACGTTCACGTTTACCTTTAGATGTGTTCAATACGTAAGAACCTGATTGAAGAACACCTGAGTAAACACGGAAGAATGTCAAACGACCTACGAATGGGTCAGTCATGATCTTGAAGGCAAGAGCTGCAAATGGCTCTTCATCAGATGCTGGACGAGTTTCTTCTTCATCTGTATCTGGGTTGATACCTTTGATCGCAGGGATATCAAGTGGGCTTGGAAGGTAGTCGATAACCGCATCAAGCATCAATTGAACACCCTTGTTCTTGAAGGCAGAACCACACAATACTGGGAAGAATTCAACATTGATAGTCGCTTTACGGATACCAGCTTTCAATTCTTCGTTAGTGATTTCTTCACCTTCGAGGTATTTCATCATCAATTCTTCGTCAGTTTCAGCAACTGCTTCAATCAATTTTTCACGGTACTCTTGAGCTTGGTCAAGGTATTCAGCTGGAATGTCTTCTTCAAGGATATCTGTACCAAGGTCATTCGTATAGATTTCAGCTTTCATCTTGATCAAGTCGATGATACCACGGAAGTCATCTTCAGCACCGATTGGCAATTGAATTGGGTGTGCATTTGCTTGAAGACGATCGTGAAGTGTGCTTACTGAGTAAAGGAAGTCAGCACCGATTTTATCCATTTTGTTGGCAAATACGATACGAGGAACTCCGTACTCAGTTGCTTGACGCCAAACTGTTTCAGTTTGAGGCTCAACACCTGATTGTGAGTCAAGAACTGTAACCGCACCGTCCAATACACGAAGAGAACGTTGTACTTCGATTGTGAAGTCCACGTGTCCTGGTGTGTCGATGATGTTTACGCGGTGGTTGTTCCATTGAGCTGTTGTCGCAGCAGATGTGATAGTGATACCACGTTCTTGCTCTTGCTCCATCCAGTCCATTTGAGACGCACCTTCGTGAGTTTCACCGATTTTGTGGATTTTACCAGTGTAGTAAAGGATACGCTCAGTTGTAGTTGTTTTACCAGCATCGACGTGAGCCATGATACCGATATTACGAGTTTTTTCAAGTGAAAATTCGCGTGCCATGAGGTTTGTTTCTCCTATATTTTTTATTTCTATTCTATTATAACACGATTTAATAAAAACGGATAGGCAGGACCTACCCGTTCTCAATGTTTATCTTGTTTAGTTGGTTTCAACTTGTGAGATGGGAAGTTGAATTGTAGCTGAGAGCTAGGAGCTCTTTAGCTGAATTGAACTCGGGCTAAAAGCTCAAGTTAACTGATTTGAACCCGAGCGAGGCCCGGTGCAAAAAAGATAAACTGCTTTGTGTTCACTGAACACTGCATCAGTTTCCTATTTTTGCCTTGGGCCTTTGCCGCTCTTGGTATCATTTTATTACCAACGGAAGTGTGCGAAGGCACGGTTAGCTTCAGCCATACGGTGAGTGTCTTCACGTTTTTTAACTGCTGCACCAGTGTTGTTAGCAGCATCCAAGATTTCTTTTGCAAGACGATCTTGCATTGTGTGTTCACCACGAAGGCGAGCGATTGTTACCAACCAACGAAGTCCAAGTGTTGTACGACGTTCTGGACGAACTTCAACTGGGACTTGGTAGTTAGATCCACCAACACGACGTGCACGTACTTCAAGTACAGGCATGATGTTTTCCATAGCTGTTTCAAATACTTCAAGTGCATCGTTACCAGTAGCTTCTTTGATTTGCTCAAAAGCACCGTAAACGATTGAAGCAGCTGTACCACGTTTACCATCAAGCATAACGCGGTTGATAAGACGAGTAACTAATTGTGAATTGTAAAGCGGATCTGGCAATACTTCACGTTTTGGAGCTCTATTTTTACGACTCATTTCTCTTTATCCCCTTTCCTTATGCTTTTGGACGTTTAGTACCGTATTTAGAACGGCCTTGTTTACGATCGTTAACACCTGCAGTATCAAGTGCACCACGGACGATATGGTAACGTACCCCTGGAAGGTCTTTTACACGTCCACCACGAAGAAGCACCACGCTGTGCTCTTGCAAGTTGTGTCCGATACCTGGGATGTAGGCAGTAACTTCGATAAGGTTGCTCAAACGTACACGAGCAAATTTACGAAGGGCAGAGTTAGGTTTTTTAGGTGTCATAGTTCCAACACGAGTTGCTACACCACGTTTTTGTGGTGAAGAAACGTTTGTTTGAACTTTTTTATGACTGTTGTAACCAACGTTCAAAGCTGGTGATTTAGATTTTTCTACTTTTGATTTACGCGGTTTGCGAACCAATTGGTTAATTGTAGGCATCTACATTCTCCTGTGTTTTTTTATTTTTGGTGATGATACACTTGGTGACAGCTATCATCTGTGTGTACTTTTGCAACATTTGTCAGCACGTCCCTGTACACTCTTGAGAGACCAAAAGTAAAAAGTACCGTCTAACATTGTACCACTTTTTTTCTATTTTTGTCAATATATTTCTTCTTATTTTTTGACTTCTTTGCTCTAAAATCTCTTTGAAAACGGTCACCTACCAGATAGACTCTTCAACCGACCACATAGACAGAGCTTCTTGTATTTGTCGACAAAATGGTGTTTAATAGATTTGTAAGTAAGAGATCTCTATTACAACTTTATAAAGGAGAAATTATGAAACTCAGACTTGATATTGATCAGCAATACACCGAAGAGCAAATCATCATAGAGGCACCGACCTTGTCATCTAAAGTTCAAAAGGTTCAGGACTTTGTACAAAATCTTGAACAAAAAGAAACTCTTAAAGGAAAATTCCAAGACCAGGTCTACTTGATTCAGATTAGCAAGATTCAGCGTGTATACATTGAAAATCGTAAGGTTCTGGCCGAAACGGATAGCCAAACCTATGCACTTGACATTCGTCTCTACCAAGCAAGTGAACTTCTACCTGCTTCCTTTATCCAAATTTCCCAATCGGAAATTGTCAACATTGATGCAATTAGTCATCTAAAACTAACCTCTAACGGCTTGATTGAAATTTATCTTAAAAACGAAAGTTTCACCTACTCATCTCGCCGTTACCTCAAAACCATTAAGGAGAAATTAGAACTATGAAAAAACAAGTCTTCCACGATGCCACAACTGGTATCCTCATCGGCCTCACCCTATCTATTATCTTTTCTTTTATCTATTCACCAAGCAACTACGCACCTCTCAGCCCTGAATCTCCTGTTGGTCAATTCATGAGCAGTCATCAGGTTCACGGTGCTCTAGTTTTGCTCTACTGTACACTTATCTGGTCAGCTATTGGAGTCCTCTTTAGTTTTGGTAGCCGTCTATTCGCTCAAGATTGGAGCCTTCTTCGTGCGACTGTCACTCACTTCTTCCTCATGCTACTAGGTTTTGTACCTCTAGCAATCCTAGCAGGCTGGTTTCCTCTTCACTGGACTTTCATCCTTCAACTCATCCCAGAGTTTGCAATCGTCTACCTCATCATCTGGGTCGTTCTCTACAAGAGAGAATCAAAGAAGGTTGCCCATATCAACCAATTATTGGCTAAGAAAAAATAAGACCTAAAAACCCACTCACAAAACGGAGTGGGTTTTTGCTTATAATTTTTGTTTTAGCTCTAATAAGAGATTCATGGCTTGCATCGGTGTCATATTGTACACATCTACTTGGGCCAATTCTGCTAGGATAGGATTTTCTTCTTTTTCATCAAAGAGAGACATTTGCTCATTGACAACATTCCTTTGATTGATAGAAATTGGATTTTCCTGACCTTGGCTCTCTAGTTGAGTTAGAATCGCATCCGCTCTTTTTAGCAAGTCTGCTGGCAATCCTGCAATCTTAGCAACGTGAATACCGTATGATTTATCAGCTGGACCTGGTTCAATCTTATGAAGGAAGGTAACCTGGCCATTTTGCTCAAGCGTAGCCACATGTACATTTACTAGATGTTCAAGACTAGCTTCCAGACTAGTTAATTCATGGTAGTGCGTAGCAAAGAGAGTCTTGGCACCAATATGCTCATGGATATACTCGATAATAGACTGGGCTAGAGCCATACCATCATAAGTTGCGGTTCCTCGACCAAGCTCATCAAATAGAATTAATGAATCCTTTGTCGCATGACTAATGGCATTATTAGCTTCCATCATCTCTACCATAAAGGTAGATTGGCCTGAAACCAAGTCATCTGCCGCCCCGATACGTGTAAAAATTGCATCAAAGATTGGCAAACAAGCACTTTCCGCAGGGACATAAGAACCCATCTGGGCCATAATCGCTGTAATGGCTAGTTGACGCATGTAGGTTGACTTCCCGCTCATGTTCGGACCTGTAATTAGTTGGATGCTAGTATCTTCATCCATCTGGATACTATTGGGAATATAGGTCTGAGCTCCCATGACCTTTTCAACAACTGCGTGACGACCATTTTGGATAGCAATTCTAGACTCTTGCCCAAACTCTGGTCGAATCAGGTGTTGTTTTTCTGCAACTACTGCCAAGCCTTGCAAGACATCGACAGTAGCGATTCCTTGAGCCAGAGCCTGTAGACGTTGGATATACTTGCCAACCTCCTCACGAATACGCATAAAGATTTCGTATTCTAGGTTTGCTGATTTCTCACGCGCCTCTAGCATTTCGCCCTCGATACGCGCCAACTCCTCTGTTCCAAAACGCTCAGAGTTTTTTAGCGTAGCCTTACGGAAAAAGTGGGCTGGAACATTACCGAGCTGCGAGTTGGTCACATGGAAATAGTAGCCGTCTTTTTTATTGTAATCAATCTTGAGAGTATTGATACCAGAATTTTCTCTTTCCTTAGCCTCAATCTCAGCTATCCAGCTAGTGCCTTCTCTCAGCACACGACGGTATTTATCCAAGGTCTCATCAAAGCCAGTCCGGATAATCCCACCCTCTGTAATCACATGAGGAGCCTCAGGGGCAATGGCGGCACTTATCAGGCTTTCCAACTCAGGAATAGCATCTAGTTGTTCAATGAGATAAGTTAGAGCTGGTTGCTCCATTCCTTCTAAAATTGCTCGAATTCGTGGGACGCTACCCAGGGTAGTGGCTAATTGCAAGAGGTCTTTAGGGTTGCTTTTGCCAAAAGATACTCGACTCGCCAGACGCTCGATATCGTAGACTCCCTTGAGACTTTCCGTTAAATCACTGCGCTCAAAGAAATAATCCAGAAAGACTTGCACAACCTCCTGACGCTCAAGGATACGCTCCTTATCAATCAAAGGACGTTGAATCCAAGAACGCAGAAGACGCATACCCATGGCGGTCTTGGTCTCGTCTAGCAACCAGAAAAGACTGCCTTGTTTCTTGCCTGAACGAGCATTTTCAACCAAATCAAGACTGGCCTTGGTCGCAAAATCCATCTGCAAGAAATCTTTGATCTCATAACGGATAACAGGCTTTAAGTGATTCAACTCTCTCATCTGCGTCCGATGAACATACTGAAGAAGTTTTCCACTAGCTACTCTTTCAACAGATGCCAATTCTGAATCTAGTAGATGTACATCTTCATACGCTTCCTGTTCATAGGAAAGTACTAGATTCATTTGACGATTTAGAATCTGCTCTTCCACTTCGGATAGTTCGTAGCCAATCACTACTTCTCTGGCCTTGAGGTTACGGATTTCACCACAGACTAGAGAAAAATCTGATAGTCCTGTCACATAAAAATCACCTGTGACCAGGTCCATGTAGGCCAAACCATATTGAGACCCATCATGATCAATAGCTACCAAAAAGTTGTTTTGGCTATCTGGCTTGCTACTATCAACAACTGTCCCTGGTGTAATAACTTGAACAACCTCACGTTTAACGACACCCACAGCTTGTTTGGGGTCTTCCATCTGTTCAGCGATGGCAACCTTGTAGCCACGTTCAACTAGGACATCGATGTACTGTTGGGCAGAGTGATAGGGTACACCTGCCATAGGAATAGGATTTTCAGCATTTTTATTGCGACTGGTCAACGAAATCTCTAGAATCTGAGCAGCATTGACGGCATCTTCATAAAACAACTCATAAAAATCACCCATGCGAAAGAGCAAAAAAGAATCCGGATATTGTTTTTTGATATCCACATACTGTTGCATCCCAGGTGATAATTTTTCAGTAGTCATTTACTCTCTCCTTGTAAAAACAGTCCTGAGAGGAGCTCTCAAGACCTTATCTATCTTCCATTAACTCTAGCAAGCGTTCTTCCATGACTTTAGCTGCATGTTGATCCTTACAGATAACCAACAAGGTATTCGCTCCGGCAACAGTACCTAAAATCCACCCATCTTTATTTGAATCTACTACATTGGCTAAAACGGATGCTTCTCCAAGTTTAGTGTGGAGAACCAAGGTGAATTCGGCTCTTGCAACACCCTCTAAGTGATGTGAAAGGAATTCGACTAGATCAATCTTCTCTGTCTCATTTGCTAGCACATAGTAAACAACATCGTTTTTCTTAACTTTGGTTAAGCCAAGCTCTCGCAAATCACGAGATAATGTCGTTTGTGTCACAAAGACATCACAGGCTTCCAATCGATCTTGAATTTCTTTTTGAGTTCCTAATTTTTCTTCTGTAATCATTCGCTTGATGAGCTGATGACGTTCTCTTTTTCTCATAAGATCCTTTCAAGTGTATATTTATAACATTTTACATTTTTTTAGTAAGAACATTATATCAAAAAAACTGGATATTTCAAAAAATATCTCTTCTTTCAAAAAAAATGTAGTAAATTGTGATAAAATAGTAGAAAAGCCCTAAAGGAGCCCTAAATGAATACAAAAGAATTGATTGCTAGCGAGCTGGCTAGCGTCATTGATAGCCTGGACCAAGAGGCTATTTTAAATTTACTAGAAACACCTAAAAACTCAGATATGGGAGATATCGCCTTCCCTGCCTTCTCGTTGGCAAAGGTTGAGCGTAAAGCCCCTCAAATGATTGCTGCTGAGATCGCTGAAAAGATTAATAGTCAAGCCTTTGAAAAGGTAGTAGCGACAGGACCTTATGTCAACTTTTTCCTGGACAAAGCTGCTATTTCTGGTCAAGTACTCCAAGACGTTATCACTGAAAAAGAGCACTATGCTGACCAAGAGATCGGTAAACAAGAAAATGTCGTGATTGACATGTCTAGCCCTAATATCGCTAAACCATTTTCAATCGGTCACCTTCGTTCAACAGTTATCGGAGACAGCTTGTCACATATCTTCCAAAAAATCGGCTATAAAACTGTCAAGGTCAACCATTTGGGAGACTGGGGTAAACAGTTTGGGATGTTGATTGTTGCCTACAAGAAATGGGGTAATGAAGAAGCTGTCAAAGCACATCCAATTGATGAACTTCTCAAACTCTATGTCCGCATTAATGCTGAAGCTGAGAACGATCCAAGCTTGGATGAAGAAGCACGCGAATGGTTTCGCAAGCTTGAAAACGGCGATGAGGAAGCTCTCGCTCTTTGGCAATGGTTCCGCGATGAAAGCTTAGTAGAATTTAACCGTCTCTACAATGAGCTACAAGTTGAATTCGACAGCTATAACGGAGAAGCTTTCTACAATGATAAAATGGATGCAGTTGTGGACATCCTTTCTGAAAAAGGACTATTAGTCGAATCAGAAGGTGCTCAAGTTGTTAATCTTGAAAAATATGGAATTGAACACCCAGCTCTTATCAAGAAATCTGACGGTGCAACTCTCTACATCACACGTGACTTGGCTGCGGCCCTCTACCGTAAAAACGAATACCAATTTGCCAAATCAATCTATGTCGTTGGTCAAGAGCAATCTGCTCACTTCAAACAACTCAAGGCTGTCTTGCAAGAGATGGGTTACGATTGGAGCCAAGACATTGTCCATGTTCCGTTTGGCTTGGTTACAAAAGAAGGAAAGAAACTTTCTACTCGTAAAGGGAATGTTATCTTGCTAGAACCAACTGTTGCAGAAGCCATCAGTCGTGCTAAAGCGCAGATTGAAGCCAAAAATCCAGAACTTGAAAACAAAGACCAGGTCGCTCATGCTGTTGGAGTTGGGGCCATTAAATTCTATGACCTTAAAACTGACCGTACAAATGGATATGACTTCGACCTTGAAGCTATGGTATCCTTCGAAGGGGAGACTGGTCCTTATGTTCAATACGCCTACGCTCGTATCCAATCGATCTTGCGTAAAGCCGATTTCAAACCTGAAGTAGGTGCCAACTATAGCTTGAACGATGCTGAAAGCTGGGAAATCATCAAGCTCATCCAGGATTTCCCGCGTATCATTAAACGTGCAGCTGATAATTACGAACCTTCTATCATCGCTAAATTTGCAATCAGCTTAGCGCAAGCCTTTAACAAATACTATGCCCACACTCGCATCTTGGATGAGAGTCCAGAACGTGACAGTCGTCTAGCTCTTAGCTATGCAACAGCAGTTGTCCTCAAGGAAGCCCTTCGTCTGTTGGGTGTAGAGGCGCCAGAGAAGATGTAACTCGCCAAAGTTACTTGATTGCAAAGCAATCTAAGTAACTAACGCCAAATCCTATTTGGACTTTGGCTAGGCGCCTCACTAGTCTTTCGATAGAAATATTATCGATTTCTACCGAAAGACGTCGTAAATGAGGTGATTTGCCTAAACGCCTTACTAATGCATCCAAATAAATAATATCGACTTATTTGGATGCATGTCGTGATCTATTAAATTAATTTATTGCAAAGCAATCTAAGTAACTAAGGCACAAGCCTATAAGAATTGCTTTATACTATCATCACTCGAAAGGCGAAGATATTCGTTTTTCTCTAACCACTTACTTCTTTATCACTTAGGGAGAATTTTTATGAGCCAGTATGCTTATATTCTAGTTGTTATCAGTCTTCTTTTTCTCTTTCTTGTCAACAAATATGAAAAAGAGAAACTTCAAAGACTGCTTCAAGACCAACTATTGAAAGATCCAGTTTTTCGTGCAACTATCACAGAGAAAATCCAATCGACAGAAAACATCAATGATGTCATTGACTACATCAACAAAGGTTACCGTTTAGGAATTCCAATTTCAAAAGAAATAGTTGACGAAATTCGCAAATAATAAAAAACTCGAGATGAAAATTCTCGAGTTTTTTTTGTCCACTGATTGTTAAAACACATTCCAGAATAATAAGTCCTAGTAATTCCATTATCCATAGGCTTAGAAAATCTGCCTCTTACGAAACCTCAAGTTCGTAAAGCTCTGCAATAATTCCAGCAACCTTTTTGATGTCTCCCAACATACCACGCATTTCAAAGTCAGCTAGGACTGGAAAACCAAAGCGCTGGCTGTATTGCTTGGCGGTCAAACAGTATTGGTTATTGAAATTACGGTTACCCGATCCTACGACACCAAAACACTTGCTAGCATTATCACCATATGCGATAAAGTCACCTACCGGAGTGGTCAAAATTTCTACATCACCATTGTCAACCCCATTGCCACCTTCGAGGTAAGTCGGTAGAAAAGCCACATATGGGTTGGTCATTTCAAAGAAGTCTTCTCCATCCTTGACCAAGTCTTTAATATGAATTTTTTCTACTTCAATGTTCGCATACTGCTCCAACAAATAAGCTTTCAAACGTGTTACGAAACTCTCCGTGTTGCCACTTAGACTGATATAAACTAAGGAAATTTTTTTCATCTTTTCCTCCCTCTTTCTCGAATCCAAAAAAATAACTACCAAGATTGTATCTTGATAGTTATCCTTTGTCAACTCTTAGGCGAGTTCTTCCTCTTGAGATTCTGTTAATTCTTTTTGCTGACGCCATATTTTATAGAAGACGATTCCCAAAAAGATAACATTGATGACGATGAATATGATAGTGGTTACTTTTGACATGACTTCCATTCCTAAACGTAGGGTGTCATCTTTAATCAATTGCATAGCATCTTGTAGATTCATATTGTCATGGACTAGTCCAACAATAGCTAGCAAGGCATATCCAACATAAGTGTAGTTTGCCAACTGCAGGTTCTTACGAATTAAGAAAACAAAGGCTACTACAACTAGGATAGCAGATAGAATAATGAGTATCGTGTTAAAAATAGAGTGGGATGACTCTGACACTTGGTGGGCATAGTTAACAGCATCTTCTATTTGTTGAGCACTAAGTGTCCCAACATTTTCTTGGCTAGCACGAAGTGCGTCCTTACTAGGTACTGGAGTGAATATTCCAACTACTGCCAAGACCGAATTAATCGCAGATAAGACTAATAAAACCCATAGATAGATTGGTTTCTTTTTCATAAAAGTAACCTCCTCATATTTTTGAACTTATTATAGCATATTTTAAAATGGATAACAAATCTTAGAGGGTGACCTCAATCTGCTTGCGGTAGGCCTTAGGAGACTTTCCACATAGTTTTCGAAAGACCTTGTAGAAATACCCTACATTACTATAACCAACCGTATAGCAAATATCCTCAATACTATCATTTGTAGATAGTAAAAGTTGCTGGGCTGCCTTAATCCGTTGCTTATTTAGGAGTTCAGCAAAGGTTGAATTGGTTTCCTTCTTGATTAACTGACCTAAATACACAGGATTGATAAAGAGATCCTTGCTGATATCCTTGAGAGAAAGTTCTTTTTTATAGTCTCTGCCAATAACTTCAAGTACACTGACGACATTTTCATTCATACGATATTGACCAAAGAAGGACGTCAAGGTTTCCTTGGTATAAGCCACTAAGTCTTCAAAGTTTGTAATGGCATGAATTCTTTTGACAATATCTGTCATATCATCTGCTTTCAGATGCTCAAAGAGGTGGAAGACATCCATCACAAACTGAGTAAAGAGTTGCTTGGTAATGGACACCCTCGGTGTGTTTTCCAGCACAATCTTCTCAAGCAGGTTCAACTCTTCGATAATCTGCTGAAGATTTCCTTGGATAATCACTCGATAGATGGGTTCATAATAAGAAAAGAGACTTTCAGATTGATCTAGATTTACAGTCCCATAGAAGAGTGCTTTTTCAACGTCAAATTTCCATTTTTCAAAGTTTGCCTGATAAGGTGACTCAAAAGGCATAACGAGTAAACCATCGAATTTCTGAGCTGCAATCACAATCTGCCAGTCCTGACCTAGAACATAGTAAGGAATGACAAAATCCCCTTGTTTTTCTCGGGAAAGACCAATCCACCAATTTTCTTTTTGAGACAGGTGTTCTTTAAATGCTTCGTCGTCTAACTTCTGACTTAACATTTCTGGTTCATGCACTTTCTCACGAAGCTGACCAAGGATTTTCTCGAGCAAATGCTCCAGCTCAACCTTATCAACTGGTTTGACAAGATAATCTACAACATTGAGGTTCATGGCTTTCTTGACATAGTTAAATTCTTGATAGCCTGAGAGAAGGATATAGTAAGCCTCTGGCAAGAGTTCCTTCATCTCCCCAATCATTTCAAGTCCTGTCTTGTCAGGCATGTTGACATCAGAAATGACGATATCTACGGGATGCTCCCGAACATAGTCCAAAGCGTCATCCGCATGATTGGCTGTTGCAACGACTTCCATATCCCATTTTTCAAAAGGGATCAAACGCTTCAGTCCTTCTGTAATCATGTACTCATCATCAACTAATAGTACTTTATACATGTTTATCCTTTCTCTTCATCCTGAATGGTGATTCGATATTGAACACCTTTTTGTTCAGCAGATGCTACACTAATGTTATAGCGGTCTCCAAAGTAGAGCACAAAACGTTCGTGGATATTCACAATCCCAATAGACTGTCGCTGTTCCTTATAATCTGCTGTGTGTTCAAAGGTTCTTTGAGCCAGTTTCCCTTGAATTTCTGCTAGTTTTTCAGCAGACATCCCACGACCATTATCGGTTACTAAGATTTCGACATAGCCATCTTTTTTCAAAGCCTTGATACTGATAACATTATCTGTTCTTCTGTGGTCAACTCCATGGGCAAAATAATTTTCCACTAAAGGTTGGAGGGTAAACTTTGGAATACGCATTTCTTCCAATTCAGGGTCAATCTTAAATCCATAGGCAATGGATTTTGGATAGCGAACCATACAGAGATAACTGTACTTCCGACAAAACTCCACTTCTTGTTTGAGGGTCGTTTCTCGCTCGTCAGAGATATTATTGCGCAGGAGACTACTGAACTCATAGATGATATCTGCTAGCTCATTTTGATTCTCCATCACTGCATACATCCGCAAAAATTCCAGAGTATTGTACATGAAATGCGGATTAATTTGAGCTTGTAAGGCTCGCATGTTGGCATCTTTTTGATTGAGTTCCAGTTGATAAATATCGTGAATATTACTTTCTAGTCGATCCAACATATCATTTGTCGACTCAGCAATTAGTAGCAATTCCTGGTCCTTTTTATCTGTGTCAATTCTCTTGGTCTGCTCTCCCTTAGTAATGGCTTGGATGGAGTCCACCAAGTCCACAACCTGACTTTGATAGTCAGAAAAAGTCCTTCTTAAAGTCATATATAAAATGATGATAAAGAGGGCGCTCAAACCTAAAATAAGTGCCGAACTCGCTAAAGTCCCACTCCAAACATAATCCTTTGGTACAGCTACTCGAACTTGATAACCATGGGCAGTTGTTCCTACCAACCAAGACTCATTCGTTCCCTTCGCTCCAATATAGAACATATCTGTTTCATATGGTGCAATTACCGTTACGGCAACAGGAATTGTTCCCCTGGTATTGTCAATCGCCTTATAGAGGAATTCTGGTTCTACGGAAATATAAATGACCCCTAGAGCTTGGTCCGAGATGGGATCAGACACTGGAACAGCGAAACTATTGGCATCTGGTTTAAAGCTCTCAGCTGGAATCTTTTGCCCACCTCGGTTTCCTCTTTTGGAAACAAATACGTCTGTTGAATCCTGTAGAACAATCGAAATTCCTGTTACAAAATCGTTTCGCACGTATATATCATCGATATTTTCATAAATAGAAACGGAAATATAGGGCGACGCCTTGCGTTCTAACTGCCAGTAAAAATAATCTGGCGTACTGAGGCTAAAATATTTGTAAATCCCTTCAATCCGAGCTTGATTATCTACTAAACTCTGGGCTAGGCGGGTTGACTCCCGATAGTAGTATTCAACTTCATCAACTGTTCGAGCGAGAACACGCTGACCGACACGATTGGCTTCCCTTTCACGCATATCCCAGTCTGCATAAGAAATCAAGAGAGCAAAGCAGGAAATGATGATAATCATCACCAGGCTATAGATTCTTAGGAGTGAGTGGAGGCGGAATTGCTTGGTCTTATTTGGTTGCCAATTTTTCATGAATACTTTCATAAACAGGCTCCAATAAATCACTAATAAAGAAGTGCCACATTCCAATACCTACAAAGGCGATGAGGGCTGGCATATAGAAACCAATAATGGCCAACAAGACGCTACCAAGGAGAACCTTGGCCACTGCTGACAAACTCATAAAAATTCCGATAAAGGCAAGCTTTAAGGTGTTTTTATAGGATAATTCAAAGTAAACCTGTAGCTTTAAAGATACCGTATAGGCCAAAAATACCAAGGCTACTAAAAAGATATTTAGAAATGTTGCTGCCAAGTGGATAATGGTCTGGTTTGGCAACTGAATCATCAGATACAAGCCATAAATCAAGAGCAAGTCAATCCCTATAAAGGTGTAGAAACTGAGATTACTTTTAACAAAATTGCTCTTAAATAATGCCCATGCTTCCTTGAAGCGATAAGCACGGTAAGAATAGCCGTTTTCAGCAAATAAACTCATGAGAGTTGCACTAGCGGGTGCTATACCAAAGACCACTCCTCCTGCTAGTGTCAATAACCAAAAATAAGCCGTCGCAATCATCCCCAAAAAGAAACGATGAAAGACTAGCTCAATGAAATTTCCCACGGTTTGCCTCCTATAAATTAATCTAGTTTTATTATAACATATTTCAAGCGCTCTCAAAAATAGGAGCACTAAAAATAAATACATTTATTGGTTTAATAAGGATCTTTGTACTATAATAAAGATAGATAGAGAAACCGATTAATAATCAAAGAATAAACCTTTCTCCAGGACAGATGGACATATTTGAAGATTAGTTCATTGCTATTCAACTTAATTATTGGCTTGGTAAAATAACGAAAGGAGTATGGACCATGACTATTTTTATTTTAAGAACTACCGTGTTTTGGATTGCTCTTATTTTGAGTCTTTTCTCTGATAAATTGTTCAAACAACAATATGTAAAAATCGTAAAAATAATTTGCACTATAATCATGTTAGTCATTTCATTAACATATCTGTTCTAAGTTATTTTAAGAATACAGGAATTTGTTTGTCCTGTATTCTTTTTTTCTCTATAAAACGTGCATTGATAAAAACGAATAACAAAAACACCCCCAGTTAGGGAGTGTTTTCAAGGAAAATAGCAAGATTACCTAAATTTTATTATTTAGCGTCGTCTTTTTTAAAGATATTTTTAACACCTTCAACAGCGCCTTCAATAGCATCTTTTGCATCTTCAGCGACTTCTTTAACTTTAGAAGCAACTTTTTCAGCAGCTCCTTCGCTTTCAAGCCCTTTGTCACCTACCAATTTACCAACGCCTTCTTTAACAGCTCCTGCTGCTTGGTTGAATTTTTCTTCTGTAGACATAAGTATGTCCTCCTTTTATTTTTTCTAAATTATAAATTAGTGTACACGTGGTTCTGCTTTGGCTGCAGCGTCTTTAACAGTTTCAACGCCTTGCCCAACTTTTTCTTGAACGAATTCAGCACCTTCGCCAAGTTTTTCAACACCTGAACCGATTCCAGCTTTAACTCTAGAAAATTGTTCTGACGCGAACTCACCTGTTGATTCTGCCACGTCAGTTACACGATCTTGAAGGCTAACTGAGTCTGCTTCATGTTGTTCTTTAGTTTTGATGTCAACAACATTAACGTTAACTTCAACTACTTCTAGATCAGTCATTTTCGCAACTTCTGATACGATAACGTCTTTGATTTCCTTGTATAGAGTTGGAACGTTTTTTCTGTACTCTACGATAACGTTCAAGTCAACTGCTACTTGTTCTTTACCAACTTCAACGTTAACACCGTGTGTTACATCGTTAGTGTTAACAAGTTTTTCTGTAAGATTTGAGAAGAATCCACCGTCAACATGTAATAGTCCTGGGACTCTATCTAGTGAAAGACCGATGATTTTTTGAATAACTTTATCTTCGTAAGTTAATTCTCCGCGAACATCTTTAGAAACAACAACATCTTTTTTTTCAGTATTTACATTTACATTTTTTTCTACGTTTGACATATGAAACTCCTTTATTTATTTAAATAATTCTTCTGTACATAGTATCCCAACCAAATTCCTAGGGCTCCACAGATTAAAACGAACAATGTTTTAAAGAAACCGAAGGATAGGATGAAGCAGGCTAGAATAATACCTACTACACCACACAGAATTGGGTATTGATATTTTTTAAACCATTCCATTTTTTACTTCCTTACTTTACACGACTAACAATTTTCTTAGCTGCTTTTTGAGGGTCATATTCTTTCACTGAAACTTCCAGTTTAACCTCTCGATCAATACCAAAGAATTCTTTCAATCCTTGAGTGATTTCGTTTTGAACTACTTCAAATTTGTTAGCAATGTTATCTGAAAGAACAGCTGTACCTTCTACATAAACGAAACATTTCTTTTTCCGAGTATGTACCTGAATTTTGGGATTTTTGACTATCTTGTGTTCATCCAATAAACATCGAACAAACCCTTCAATAGCTGAATTTTTTAGTTTTAATTTATCGTCTTTAGTTCCAAGTTTTATTTCCAGATATTGTCTAGGATAAAACAGGATTACTAACATCCATAATAAAACTAAGATAGACAGGCCTAGAAGCCCCCAAAATACATATCTAGCGAGATAATATTCAAATGATGTCTGTCGCCAGCTAGTCAATTGAATCCCTAAATCACTAACCTGGTGGTAATCTATCAAAATAGGAAGGAAAATTGTCAAGATTAAAATACAGAAAATAAACAATAATATTTTCTTTGATTTTGACATATAAAATCCTTTCAATTAGTGCAACAAACCATAGCTTTACCCGTCATTATAAATTAAAAGCTATAGTCTGCTTTCGAGTAAAACATTAACCTTTTTTACTCAAAAAGAACGATACCACAGAAACTACAATCACTGCACCAACAATAGATGGAATGATAGCCATACCAGCTAGTGAAGGTCCCCAAGTACCAAGGAGTGATTGACCTACTGATGAACCGATTAAACCGGCAAATATATTAGCAATTACTCCCATTGAGCCACCTTTTTTAGTGATTGCCCCTGCTGCAAGGCCGATAAAGCCTCCTACAATAATGGACCACAACATAATATGCGCCTCCTTTCATTACCCCTATATATCTGGGTTAAATATAGTATATCAAAATATGAGAGCGCACTCAAATTATATGCTCACGAATATGTGCTTTAATAAAATGTCTATTTTTAAAAACAACACAAAAACAGTCTAAAGGAAAATGAATATGTCCACTAATTATTCTACCGCAAATCAATCCTACAAACACTTATCTGACACTGAACGAGGAAAAATTGAGGCTTATTTATGTTTAGGACTCAAACCTACAGAGATTGCTTGTCGACTGAGGAGAAATCACTCTACTATTTCCCGTGAAATCAATCGTGATTCCCTAACACAAGTGAAAAAAGTAAATCGGGCAGAAAGTCTATTCCCAACACTATTATGCAGATATTGCCCATAACCGTTATCGTCATAGTATAGAAGCCAGCTATTATCTGAAACTGGGCCGTGTATCGGATGACTTTCTGATAAAATTTACAAAAGTAATGAAATAGAAGCCAAGGAGACATAACGTGAATACTTTTTGTTCACACCTATAAATTACAGCATTTAGATGCAGTTTTTCCTTCAACCAAGACGCTCTATAGCTATACCCATCAAGGATTATTAGAGATTAAAGTCATTAATTTACCAAGTGTCCCTCTACAAAAAACATCTAAGAAAGTCAATTTAAGAAAGACCCGAAGAGATCAATAATCGTTCCCGTTTTGAATATTGGGAAATCGATTCTGTTCTAGGTGTAAAGACAATGGGAGAACCTTCTATTTTGACCTTGGTAGAACGACAAACATGGTATGCTGTCGCAAAGAAATTCGTCGAAAAGAAAGTATAGTATGTAAATCAAACATCTTAGAGTGTATAAAACTTTATCCCATTATTGAGCAAGATAGAGGGCTAAAATATTTATTTTCCATATAACTATTCATCTTATGAACGAGATACAAATAAGAATTTTAATGGACTTTTGAGAGAATTCATACCAAAGGGAGTTTCACTCAAAGAACTAGGTTCGAACCTTTTAGAAGCCTATATCAAAACTATCAATGAAAGCCTAAGAAAAATCCATGGCTATCAGTCCGCAAAAAAGCTGTTTGAGCTAACTCAAACAGCTGGAAAGATATTCACTTAATCAGAGGAACAACTTTGTTGCACTTGACTTGACAATTGGGGATTTTAAAGACTTTTTGCCCAACCTCATTTCATTTTAAGCTTTGTTGTCTACATTATTTGACTTTTTCTTTTGTCAACCAATATGTGATTCCTGCTGATGAAATTGCTGACAAAATAATCGCTAAAATAACCCATACTCTGTTATTATCCACTGAAATTGGCGCTTCATATGTTTCTTTTTTAGTTTCAATTGGATTAGATAAAAAATTCATCACATTTTGATTGGTCGTTCCACCATCACGAATATTCTTCATAACAGTTTTAAAGGACTCTGCGTAGTCTCTATTCCCTTGAATAACTTCTGCTTCATTAGATATCAAATCATTCGTAGTTGAAATAGTCTTATCAACATTACCTTTAATAGTCTGAACTTGGTCAACAAATTGAGTAAACTGATCCTTCATAGTTCCAACCGCCTCATGATTTTGACTAGTTTCTTTTGATCCATTAGAAGTTGTAGACACTAATGATTCAATTGAACTATATAAGCGATTTGATGACTCACTATCATTTATTAATGTTCCGCTATTAGCATCTGAAGCTGTACCCGTCACTTCCAATTGTTTCGCTTTCGTTTCCTTCCACTTATCGTACTCGGTTGATAAGGTCTTAATCGAATTGTTATACCAATCAGCTAAGTTTGTAATTTGATTTTTGAAATAATCATTTGGTAACTCAGCTTCAGCCAATTCAGGCAATGCGTTGCTTGATTTTTCTAATGACTCCAAAGAGTTTTGAATTTGTCCCAACAAAGCTATACCTGACTCTTTAAATTTATCAACTTGATTTCCTGACAACTGAGCTGCTATATCATCACGACTGATGTTACCGTACATATGGTAAACAGAATCTGGTGATAAAGCAGAAAAATTAATAGAGGAACTACTTGGACTTCCATAAATTGCTTGAATCATACCAGTTGTACGATCGATTTTGCTTAATTTATCAAAAATATGTTTTAAATCTTTTTTCACTAAAACATCTGACTCTTCTTTATCACTACGATAAATAGTTTTCTTGATAGGAATTGTAGTTTCACCAATGTGTACTTCAAATGAAATTTCATTTTTCCCATAATGTGGTTCTAAAGTATATTCAACCGTCATAGTATAAAGCTTATCATCTGTTATAGTTTGCTCTCCTCCAACTAAAGTAGCATCTCCTGTAACATAAACTTTAGCTTTAGGAGATAAATATTTTGTCCCTTCAGAACTAGTAGAAACTCCGCTAGCCTCAACTACCGTTGATGATTCAGGCGAACTACTTGATGGTTTTGTCACAGATGCCTCGACAGTTTTAGACTCAGCTTGGGGTAATTTAACTGTCAATTCCATCGTTTCTGTTACTTTATCGAGCTTATCATTTTCAATCGATAAAAATTCAAAAATAGGTAATCCACTTATAGAGGTGGCCTTATTATCAAATTTAGTATAATTCTTAAGTAAATCTATTTTTTCATTATATTCTTTAACTTGATTAGCTGTTAGAACATTGAGTTTCTCCAATTTACTAAATAAAGTTTGGTAATCAGTTGGTTCAACACTAATATCTGTTAGATTTGAACGAATCAAATTTTGATAAGTTTCAGGCAAATGATTTTCAGTAATCAAACTTTTATTAATCTGATCTACAAGTGTTGCTTTAGCATCCGAAGTAAGGTCCGATTTTAAATCAACATCTTCTTTGCCAAAGTAAAAGAGTGATATTTTCTTTTTCTCTGCTTCTAATTCTGTTTTGAGTTGTTCAAATTCAGTTTTTCTATCTTTTGTTTTACCTTGATAATCAACAATAACCTTATGATAATTAGCTACTAAATCTTCTAGTTTAGCTTGTTCAGATTTTTCCTCATCTGTACTATTCCCAAATTTATACAATGATTTAAGAATAGAATTATTTAAACCATCTATTATTTTAGAATTTTCTTCATGCTGTTCTTTCAAGGTGCTATTGGTTGTTAAGACATTCTGCTCAAATATACCCTTCTGAAAATCAAAATAAGTTTTAACTTCCTTAAGTTGTTTTTCTAATCCGATTCCTGTATTATTTAAAAGGCTAGCAACAGAATCAGAAAACGCTTTTTGAGAATCTTCATAAGACGAATTCGTTTTCTGTAGATTTGAAGCTAATTCCAAAGTGCTTAACATAGACTGACTTGCTTCGTTTGACGGGCCATAGATATATTGAGAAATTTTTGAATGAGTGCCAGATTGTTCATTAACAATATTATCAACATTTCTTTTAGCATCATCTAGGTTATTGATAACACTCGAAAAATACATTTTTATAACATTTTGGTTAATAGTATTAAGGTACTCACCTACTCGTAGCTCAACATTCTTAGATTTAACTGGATCTAAATTTGATTTAGTTTTATATGTTATCTTCGCTCTATCAGGATTAAAACTTTCCAGTTGAGCTATTTTTTCTGAAAACTGTTGTTCGATATAAACAATTACATCAACCGATCCATTTTCAAATCGATTTTCAGCAACATTACGAGTCATGACAGTCCATTGATTTGTATTCTCTTTTGATAATAAAGTTGTGAAATCATTTCCTAAATTATAGGCGTTACCATTTAATACGCCTCCAGCATCTTCGTTTACCAGAGCAATATTTAATTTACGATCGTTAACCTTATTTGTTACAGAAATTTCTTGATTCTTTAAATAAATAAATGTTGCTCCTGAACCAACCAACAAAGTTACAAAAACACTACTACCTATAATTATTTTTTTCATAACTAACCTCTCTCATTTATTTCTTTATTATACCATGAATACTAGAGTTCGGCAAGGAATGCTTATAATCTTTATTCTATTAATGAAACTTAGCAATTTGCAACTTGCTTATGCACCGACTTATATACTAAATTTTCAGTCGTTCCATTTTCTCACCATATAGAAAATCCTAGAATGAAATTCTAGGATTTGTATGTTATTTTTTGAAGTCTTCAATGGTGAAATGGTCATAAGTGATTTTTGAAACTTCCTCATCATAACGACTCAAAAAGTCTTGAAATCTACGATCGATGTAACCAAAGAATGGAACTTCATCTATATCCTCTTTGTTGAAAGAAGATAATGTTTTGATTCATAAGCCCTAGCGGAAGACTGACAGCTCCAAAATCAAAATAACCTTGCTTGCCGTCCTTTTCAGTTTATCAAAACACTTCCTACTACTCCTTCATTATTCATTTTGCTAGTAACGAAAGTTTTCACAAGCTGTTAATAAAACTCAGACTATTTATCACTAGAAATGAACTCTTCTAATCTTGTGATAAACTCTTTCTCAAACTCTGTTACGTGAGCTTTAAATAACACCTGCTCAATTTTCTCAGCATCAAACAAATACATTGACTGGGAATCTTCAAAGCCTTGAGGGTTTAGGACCCCAGAATAATCAAAAACTTTCCCTTCACTATTCTGTTGATAGCGCCCGACAATCATAATAGGTTGAGTCCCATTTTTTAACAAAACAGTTGTTCCGAGTGGCAACCAATTTTTATTCATCTCTATTTCTCCAATTCTTTATGATATTATAAATAGAATGTATCAGTAGTACTACTATAAGTGAGAACAAAGGGCGTAATGATACCAAACTGATACCCACAACAAAGAAGGCTGATAAAAAATAAATGATAAACGCCTCTAACTTAGATGGTCTTCTAGCCTCTGGAAGCATATCTAAATGTTCCTTCGTTAGAGCTGAGCGATTAGTGAATTGATAAAAGAAACGATATCTTGCAGATAAAGAATCAATATCTAAAAAGTCATATCCCCTAATATAATCAATTACGTAAAACATCAGTAAATTGTCAATTTCGTCAATATTTTCAGTATAGAGAGAAAAATTTCTCTTTCCAGCAATTGCAATATTACTTGCAGCATAAACGGCAATCGGAATGCCATCTTTTGTGACAGGTGAAATATCTCCTTTACTACCTGAACCTACACACGTCATTTCATAGTTATTTAAATTAAATTGAAAAACTCCATGCCAGTATGCTTGTTCCCATAAATGGTCAAATCTTTCTTCTTCAAAATAAATCAAATCCTTATTTACCCCTTTTGCGACTATTCTTTTCTTTTTAGAAATGAATTCTGATTCTTTCAAGACAAGAATTTCTACATCTTTTGCATATAGACGGTAACCTTCCTCTTCTTGAACGATTTCAATTCTTTCAGTCCAATGTTCATCATCAGGTAATTTTGACTCAAGGATAAATCCTTCTGAGTTTCCACGTAATTGTAATTGTATTTCCATGTTTTACCACCCTATTGATAAGCCCAATCCAAATGGTCCTAGTTTCATTTTTGCCTCTGCTTTTTCAGTTGTTACTCCCACTTTTGCCCTAGCAGAAACACCCACTCCAGCAGAAGCACTTACATCAATCGTAAGACCAAATATTTTAAATCCAGCTTTGGCTTCTCCTTCTACAATATAAGCATCAGCTCCCGCCTCTAATTGGTATCCTCCCTCTAGTTTTCCTTCCTTATTAGTAAAAAAACCAATTTCGGCGCTTGCATCTGCCGAAGCTGTATATGCAGATCCAGAAAGTTTCCCATGGATATCGTTGCTATCATCTCCCAAGCGAGCATGACCTTCCGCCTCAGCGCCGGTAATTTTCGCTTTAGCTTTAACTCCAGCGCCATATTTTTGAGAAGGTTTTTTATTTTCTGAGTCACCTTTTTTACTTTCTTTGACAGACGCTCGTGGCTTGATTATACCAGCAGAAACATCTGCCTTAAGTACCGAAACTTCACCGCCTAAATTCTTATCACCTGCAGTAGTTTTCCCAGCATAAGCTTCAAATCCCATATCTAAATCAGAAAAATCATCATCAACCACAACTCCAGGTGGAAGGGTCTTAACTTTTTCTCCGCTATACTTAGACTCAGCTAATCGTTTGGCTAAATCATTCTGTAACTCTACTTTCTTTCCTCCACTATGCACAGCCTTAGTATATTCTGCAACATCGTTTTTAAAACCTGTACTACGATAATAACTTATTGCCGCGTATTCGGTATATGGAGTGCTTGAACGAAGGGCGAGAAACTTTAATTGATTATTTTGAACATTTATCAAATCTGTAAAGCTACTATCTCCAACAAGTTGATTAAAAGCCTCCATGTTCTTTATGGTATCATCTAAACTCTTGACTGCTTGATTATAACTTGTATTCACACTATCCAAGCTTGGATTCGTCAACGTTAGGATATCACTTATCCCTGCATAGATATTTTGTGTCTTACTGGAACTACTCTTTAATCCCTCGATTGGATCTTTCATCCGTTGCTTGATGCGTTCTAGGTATTCTGTCTTAATTATCGCACTGTTGTCAGTCTCTGACACCATGTCTTGAAAGAGCTTCACAAGTTCATCATAGCGACTGACAATGCTATCTAGGGCATTGACATAGTTATCAACCAGTGGTATCTGATAGTTGGTCACCTTCTGGTTAATGGCATCCTTTACCGTCCCTTTAAGACTATCGGTTGAAACGACCTCTGATAGACGACTTCTCGAAACAGATAGCTGTTCCTTGATACTATTTACCGAAATAACTAACAACTCTTTTTGAACTCGAACTTCAGTTACATCAATCTTCATTCACTTCCTCCTCTGCGTAAACACTGGAAATCAACCCTGCGTCTAGATAGTCCTTACGCAGAGCTTCTTGGCAGTAGTGTTCATCCGTGGTATCCGAATACCCTTCTGATACTACTCTCTTGATCAAGAGATTGCTTAAAAACAAGGGTGAAGTGTCAAAGCGTAATCCAAATGGATAGCCATGACCAATGTAGTCCACATAATGGCCATTTGCCAAATCAACTCGACGACCTGAAAGAACTACAAAAAAGTCCATCTGTTCGCTTTCAAATGATTCAACCAAGTCCTTAGGAAGAAGCTCACGATCAAGTTCGACAACAGTACCTAAAGGATAGATACGACTTAAGCAGAGATCCACATAGGAAGCATACTGGATAAAAACTGAACGAGGTAAGGTGACTTCTTCTTGGAGACGCCGAATCCGCACGAGTTCTTTTTCATAGAAAAACTCCAACGGCGCCCCTATCATTGGATGATAATGATAACTAGGTTCGTCATTCATAAAAGCTATATAACAGGCTCGAAAAACATCCGGATGTCCTGATAGGGTCATCGCTACCGCTGTCAATACTTCTTGGTCCTTCTCAGATAGGTTACATCTAGACAACGCTCGGGCGAATAAAACCATTTGTTCTTCCTTCATGGTAGCAACCCTCCTGATGCGATAGCTCCTGCTGCGATAGCTCCTGCTTCATGCGTGTCATCATCTATCTTATTCTGTCCTGCTTGTTCCATTTTTAGCGCGTCTGAGCTGGTAAAATTTTTCAAAGTAACAATAGACTTGTTAAAGTGCTCCAAAACGTCATTAAAAGTGGTAAAAGGGGTAAGGTCTGTGCGACTAAACCGCATATCACCTAGTTTACCGATTCCTGTAGTTGATGTAGAAACACCTCTTGTAATAGTGTTCCAACTGGATTGATTTACACCTGTATCTACCATTTCTCTCCCTAATCCTCCATATATTCATAGACACGAGCCTGACGATAATAAGATGCTATTGCAGACTGTAGTTCACTTGATTGAGTTTCCAAACTACGTATCTTATCCTCTATAGCCGTTTTATTATTGTTGTGACCATTTCGAAAATTAGTAATATTCGTTCCTAAATTATAAAAATGACCTTCAAAATCTTGCTGACGACTCCCCTTAAAACTAGAGGAATCTAAAGGAAGAATCTGACCTAAAGATCTTGCACGATTATCAATAGACTGTATCTCACTTGCTAAACTACTGCTAGCTTTTCTTAATCTAGATATTTTCCCATCAACTACACTTTTTTCTCTTTGAGCTTCAGCAGCTTGTCGACGAAATCTAGCAGCAATTTGTTTATAATACGACCCCATTTCCCTTCTCCTTTTTATAAACTGTAATTCATTTTAGCATATTTTGCGTAGAATTAACAACCTATATACATATCCTTTTTATTAAACTTACTCCCTTTGAATCAATCCCCAAAAGTGAGAAGTCCTCTAGTTAACTTTTGGGGATGGACTCTTATCAAGTTCAAGCGTGAAGGATTGCTGATGCCAACCATACCTCCAATTGCAGAGTAGGCTATTGTCAGGTCTGGATATTTATGATTACATCAGTGGCCATTCTACCTAATCTTCATTATAACATTTTCTCACCATATAGAAAATCCTAGAATAAAATCCTAGGATTTGTATGTCATTTTTTGAAGTCTTCTATGGTGAAATGGTCATAGGTGATTTTTGAGACTTCCTCATCATAACGACTCAAAAAGTCTTGAAATCGACGATCGATGTAGCCAAAGAAGAGAACTTCATCTATATCCTCTTTGTTAAAGAAGATAATGTTTTGATTAATGAGTCCTAGCGGAAGGCTGACAGCTCCAAAGTCAAAATAACCTTGCTTGCCGTCTTTTTCAGTAACTGGACAATGATTAACAATCATGACAGGCTCTACACCTTCTCTCACTCGAACAACACTCCCAATAGGTAAAGCAGTACGTTCTGACATCAGTTTTCTCCTTCTAAATATCTCTGCGCTTCCTGAACATAAAAGAGTTCTGGATTTTCATGGGCGATGCTTTCAAACAAACTACGGGCACGAGCTTCATCTCCTTTTAATTGAGCATTAAGAGCGCCGTAATAAGAAAACATGATTCGAGCTAGATTACTTTCTGGTTCAGTGGTGTCGAAGTAGTCGTTCACTTCTTTATTGAACACAATATCTTTTATGGCTTGAGTTTGGGCGATTAGTTTAGCCTTACCACCTTTCGAATCTGGCGCCTTGGACAACTGTTCCTCAAAGAAAGCAATATCTTGCGCATCTTGAAGATGGATGGAAACCAACAATTGACCATAAGTTAATCTTAGGAACATGTCTGTACTAAATCTCTTCCAAACTTTTTTTAAATTAATTTTTTCAAAATTTTCTTTCGCAGCTTGAAAATCTCCTTTCAAATAAGTCACTTGTCCCTTAACAAAATGGAAATTTTCTTGGTACGTTGCTCTATAGGGCTTAATAGATTTTTCAGATTGAACCCTAAACATGTCTTCATAGAGTTTAAGATTAATAGCATCGTTTAACATTAGATAAGCAACTTTGCTAGATATAAATCTTAAATAAAATACAAAGACGAGAGCTAAAAAGTCAATAACTAATAATATGAGTCCCAATATTTTCAAATTACTTTGAAATACTAAAAATACTACCATCAGATAAACAGCCAAGACTAAAAATAAGCAAATTAGAATAGTCCTATCAAGTTGTAGAAGAGTGTTTTCTGTCGCCCTACTTACTTTTTTTTCTACTAATTTCATATGTTACTCCCCTTTATTATTAAAAATAGATATTCCAATAAGGATGCTAGTTAACCCTCCTAGTAATTTTAGAGTTCCAAAAGCAGATAGAGCAGCGATAATTGAAGGAGCAAACGCTACAGCGGCACCTACAGCAACAACTGCACCAAAAGCTATTGTTACCGACTCAACTGGATGCTCTGCGACATAGTCAAATGTCCTTTGGAGATGATCCACACTTCTCACTCCTGTTTCAGTGGTTGTTTTAACTGTTCCGTAGTCTTGTTTGACCTGATTATGTTCCTTCACATAAGTCACGCGGTAGCCATCCTCTGACTTGGTACCAACCTCAAGAGAGCGATTCTTATAGCCAAAGCCAATGGAAAGGTTGGGTGCGAGTCTCCCGTACTTCGAACTAATCTGGTCTGCTAGACTGAACTCACCCGTTATAGAATAGTCCTTTAGCCCTATCTTCGTCTTATAATTGGCCTTTTCTTCTAGAAAATCTGTACTCAAACCTCCAACGCTATACTCTCCTTCTTGACTTAACTTACCATCTTTATATTTAGTGTTAAAAGTGATGGCACTTTCCCCTTTGAAGTGACCTTTTATCTGGATTTTACTCTTAAGGTAGTGCTGACCATTGTCATATACTGTTATCTCCTTCTCAAACGTAACTTCATTCCCTTTCAAGAAATCAATCAGTTCCTGAGGTTTCTTACCGCCATTCCCATGGGAGGCAAGAGAGATCGTACGACCCAAGGTCTGTAGTTCCTGCTCACTCATCTGGCTCAAGTCAAAGGCCGTTTCTGGATTATAATGTCGAATATAACGGATTAGTTCTTCGTGCAGAGTTTTAGAATTCTCGATCTGTTGATCCCGTAACTTCGTGTCCTTAAAAATTGCAAGGGCTTCCACATTGTGATAAGGGTCTGTCATACCAACAGCTTTGCGAGACCGACTCAAACCACTTGCGATTGTGGAGAGGGTAGTGGTCACACCGCTCCCCAACAATTCACCATTAAATGATTCCATCCGACTTTCAGTTGTACGAAGAGATTGCAGGGCTTCTTCCTTATGGCTTTTGATATCTGCTGTAGAAGGATTGCTGATGCCAACCATACCTCCAATTGCAGAGTAGGCTATTGTCAGGTCTGGATGGGCAATCAAGTTCAAAATATCTTGAGTCGGTTGTTTCACAGCTATTTTTAAACCGGAAAATTCTGACGTATCAATGACAGCAGCAGGACTATGCTCATCAACCAACTCCTGAAAGCGTAACATCAGCCGATCCCACTCATTATATAAACCATTGGCTAAATCATGGTAACTAAATAATAAAGGCAGGTTATAATTACTCAGCTCTGCATTAATCGCATCTTTGGTGGCAGAACGAAAACTTTCCGTGCCAATCAACTCTCGAGTACCTTGAATCGCTGCTAGAATCTTATCCTCAAATCCACTTTTTGAACGATAAAGTCCCTCGCGCGCTATCAATAATTCAGAATACTTATATTTCATTGGCTAGCCTCCATTTGATAATTGTGAAAAGTATAAGAATCCAGATCCTTTGCAAGTAGTTGGCGACGTAGGTTTAAGACATGTTGTTCCTGAATATCATTCTTCTCTAGCCCCCTAAAAAGGACGGATGCAATCATGTCATCGGATATAACTAAGGTTTCTTGATTTGGAATCAAACCTTTTGGCCAAAAATATCCTGTGTAATCTAGATAAAATTTGTTTTCAATTGATACCCGTTGTCCTGTAATTAATACATAGATAGGCATTTCTTCAATAAAATCCTCAAGAGCATCTTTGGGTAACTTTTCTCTATTTATTTGAATAACACTACCTAATGGCAGAATTTCTGTATAAATTTTATCAATTAATCCAAGTAAACGCACAAACTCAGATGTGGAAAAAAGCTGAGTTTCCCCAAGACGAGTGATAATAACCTCTCCCTTATTGAAGCGAAAATCAATACTTGCTCCAATTGTTGGATTGTACTCATAACTCACATCACTCTGAGACAAATTTAAAACCAATGTTCTAAATAAATCCGGTCTATAAATAATAGCTTTAGCGATTTGATCGATGAGTGAATTTGGCTTAAAACCAAGATAGGACTCTGTAAAATACTGCGCCCATAACATTTCTTGTGAAATCATCTTATCCTCCTCTAAAACCTGCAGCCCCAGCAGCATCATCAGACATTTTATTCGCTACAGCCCTAGACATATTTCCTGTCTGATCTATTGAATTGCTTTTAAATGTTTTTATCGAACTGTTTAACTCATCTATCATAGAATTAATTTTAAAGAAAGGTTGTAAGTCATTCTCGCTCAAGGTAGGTTTTGAAAGATCGGACAAAGCATCAATTGATGAAGAATATGAAACAACATCAACAGACCAAATATTTAAATCTAATTTTACTTCTCCCATAAATCTCCCCCCTAATCTTCATTTTGACTTTGAAGATAAATATAAGTATTTAGTGATTGGCTAGCGTAATTCATACCAATTGCTAAATTAGAAGCTTCAGCCGTATAGGTTGAGATTTTTTGGTCAATCAAATCAATATTATTCTGGGTATTCTTCAACCATTGGGAAATCGACCCTTTTAGCGTCTCAATTTTATTATTAAAATCATCTCTTCTATTTCCAGCAAAATTAGAAGTAGCTTTTGTCTTTATCAAATCGTATTGAGACAATTGTTCTGAAATTGCGCTTTTCTTGCTCTGTATTTTACTCTTATTCTGTTTTAGAATACTAATTTTATTTAATATATCTGCTCTTTCACTAGACATTGTTGAAATCTGTTGTCGTAAAGAGTAAATCTCATAACTGTAATCACGAGACATAGCTATATCTCCTTTGTTTTTTATCAACCTATGTTAAAGATTCTATCCATTATCTGTAACCAACCGTAAACGATAACCTATTCTACCCACAAAAAAGTTTGTCTCATCCTCTGCTACAACTGGCTCACTGAAGCTCGTTTGTACTTTTGAAATATTTTGATCTTTGAACCTTGTTCCAACACATCCCGCAGGAACATTGCTCTTTAAGACCTTGTCAACATCTAAGTAGCCTACACTAATAGCTTGTTGTTCTCCCATAAATACAAAATGAATGTGAACTTTTCCGCTATTTCTAACAATCTTTTTAAATACATCCTCGGTTATTTTCATATTTAATAAAGTCCCCAGCATATGTGCTTCCGGGATAAATACGTACATCATTGAAGCCTCTTTACCATTTTGACGGCTTTCAATTTCTCCTTGAATATCGTTAAAGAAACTAGGTATATTATCTCTATCAATAATTTTATTAAATACTTCTGTTTTTTTGTAACTATTGTTGGTATTTAATAATATTTTTTCAATATTTACTAATCTATTCAGACCTGGTATCAAACTATTTTCACAATATTCCAATTGTTGCGGGGTATCATATAAGAATTCAAAATACCCATCTCTATCGGGAACAAACCCTTGAGGATCCGTTGTTTCTTTATCAAACCCTATTGGTAATTCCCCTCTCGACCACATCTCAAGTACTTTAGGATGATTACTAAAGTGTGTAAGCGTCACTTCATTTGGCAACATTGGGATTGGTTCTGGGCAAACCCCTGTCCAGCTTCTTGCAATCAACTTGACTTCTTCTTCCAAGTTATATAGGCGCTCAATGTCCCCTTCTCCACTTATTGGGAGATAAACCTGAATGGCATAAGGGATATCTTCTTTCAACTGGGCACGACCAAAAATTTCTTGTTGAATTAAAGCATCGCGTCCGATAATTTCCTTAGAAGCTCCTTCATCAACCAGGTAAAAGGCCAAGCGCGAGGTGATGTTGCTTGACATGCTGATTTTAAGGGTATTTGAGCGGAGTGCTGTCAAAATCACATAACATCCAAGACTCGCTCCCTCACGTAGGAGGCGGTTAATCGTACTTTCAATAGCCTCTTCTAGTTGTGTGTCTTTTATAGTATCAAAACCATCAAAAATAGTAAGAATAGCAGGGAGTTTGTCACCCGATTTTTGTTCGTATTGAGAAAGACTTGCTACATTATAGAGCGCAAACTTCTCCTTGCGAATCTTCAACTCTTGGTCAATACGTTTTAAAAACTTAACCAGTTTTTCTTCTTCATCAAAGCGTGTCAAATCAACCACATGAGGTAAATCTTTTAGTGGCAAGAGTCCATTTGTCCCAAAGTCAAATAAATTGATTTGTACTTGCTCTGGAGTATTCAAACGAGCGAGATTTAACACTAGAGTTTGAAGAGCTAGGGATTTCCCAAAACCAGGTGAACCATAGAAAACTGTATGCCCCATTTTTTCCAAATCAAAATGATAATCCTTCTGACGTTGCTCTGTCGGAATATCCATTCGAGCAAAGGGAACGGCCAATACTTTGTTATCGGTCCAGTGAATATCTGTTTGAGGGGATATGATGGCTGTCTCTAGTGGTTCTAACCACGGTTTATCTGGCAGGTTGAGAGGAACAGTCTTGCTCACTCTTGCTATATAGTTTACAACAGCTGAGAGTTCCGTGATTTCTTCCGTCTGATCAGCAGTATAGTTTTCATCCTTAGATAGGTCATCAGATAGCAATTCGTATTGTCCTAGGTCATTTATCAACCAGATTCGTTCATCAACAACTTCTTGAACTCCCTCTGTTTGTGGGGCATAATGCGCACCACTCCAAGCAGACTGGAACAATTCATAGATTTCGTTATTTCCTACTTGTAAGTAAGCACGCCCTGGTTCAGTAATACTCGCTGCATCTGGCGTTTTGATAATTTCATTTGAATCAGACTCATCTGACACTTTCAAAGCTAGTTTGAAACGAGAGTTTGACCATATTTGATCATTCACGACACCTGATGGCTTTTGTGTAGCAAGAATTAGATGGACTCCAAGCGAACGTCCGATACGGGCTGTCGAAACCAGCTCTGTCATAAATTCTGGTTCATGTTCTTTCAATTCAGCAAACTCATCACTAATAAGGAAGAGATGAGGTAATGGTTTATCTGGATAACCTGATTTGTCAGTAGATTTTTGCCCTTCCTTATATAATTTAGTGTATCCATTAATATGGTTGACACCAAATTGATTAAATAGCCGTTGGCGTTTTTGTAACTCTGCTTTGATAGAAGCTAAGGCACGCGCACTAGCCGCGCCATCTAAGTTAGTAATAGATCCAAGCATATGTGGGAGATCTTTGAAAAGATTCGCCATCCCTCCACCCTTGAAGTCAATCGTAAGAAATCCAACATCCTCCGGACTAAAATTTACAGCCATGGATAATATATAAGACTGAAGAATCTCCGATTTACCCGAACCAGTAGTTCCTGCCACAAGACCATGTGGTCCATGTGCACGTTCATGTAAGTTGAGCTCCACCTGGTCATCCTTCCCGCGCAATCCTAATGGCACTGCTAACGTTTTAAAAGTATCCGCTTTGGACCATCTAGTCGCAACCTCTAACTCTTCAACTTCTCTGACTTGATAGAGTTCCAAAAAAGTAACAGATTTAGGAATCGTGTTCTTCTCTACTTCCGTGTGTTTTAGATTTGCTAAAGTACGAATAGAATCTTCATAGCAATCCAACAGCGGGTGGGGAATAAAGGTTTGAGCACTATAGGCACCTTCATCATTAATGATTTGACCTAAATTTTGATTCTTATATTCAATTAGAGTTGTGATAGTTTCTGGCAAAAGACGACGTGCCTCTTTCACCCAAATGACTGTTACACCCAACTCTGTCAAATCCTTGGCTAGATACTCATTCAAACTATGGCCAAGTAAATGGGAGTCATCCATAATCGTTAAAACATAATGAGGTTTAAAGCGTGCATCTTTTTCCCCCATTTCACGTTTGATTTGAGAACGTTTTTGAATGATACGATAAAGCGAATTTAGAACAGCATCACGGCTTCTTGCATCATGAACAAAACCACGAATATTTCGTTCCTGCATATTAAAATGTGGAAGAAAGCGCCACTCAGACCAATCCTTCTCATATCTCTGTTCTTGAACAAGGTTGATAAAATTAACATCTAAGTAGCTATGGAACATTGCCATCTGTAAAAGCATATTATACATAGCTGTCCTAGTTACTTCACTGTTACCAACAAGACCAACTGTCGCTTCAAAAATATTAACAGTGATTGGAACCTTCTTTTGCAAACTGTAATCCTGCAAGACTGTTCGAGCAAATTGCGATATTTCATCTTTACTTTGCTCATCAAAATTTGTTTGCAACTCTAGCTGACTTAACTTATCTCCTAATCCTAAAGACACCTGTAAGAAATCTTCATTATAGTCCATTCGCTCATAAATTCTAGAATCATACTTTGCAATCAGTTCAGTAATGGTTGATATTGACGGTTGATTGTAATGTAAAATATTAGTTTCTTCTTTGTAGTATCTTTCTAAGTCGGATACTTGTTTTAATAAATATGCTTCGTAGTCTTGAATACGATTTTTTTCCTGCTCTTTAGTATCCTTTCTCTCCTCAAAATACTGACTCATAGTTGTCGCTGCAGTCAGGAGACTAAAACCACCCATTCCTAGCATCATTACAGGATTCCCTTTTGTCCAAATTGAACTAAATGCAGTTAAAGTAAACATCCCTAAAGCTGGAACAATTGCTCGGATGAGCGAGTTTTTTGGTGGCTTTATCGGCTGCGGAGGTTGATTGATAATGATTTTCCCACTATGGATAATAGGGTTGACTCTCGGACTCCTTCTATACTCTGGAAAATCCATCGGATATTCATTATTTTTTTCTTGTATCAGAATTCGATTCTTATTCAATTGTGGTTCTTCAAAAAGACATCCAATCTTCCACTGTTTTTTTCTTTTTTCTATAAAATAGTTAGAAACCTTCATTCGGTTTCCCACTTCAAACGGATAAAGCCCTTCCTCTTTGATAAGACGGTCATTTAGATAAATTGGAGATTCCCCAAGAGTAACCTGTACTTGATTATTTGAGAAAATAAGTTGATTTGAAAGTGACCAACTAATGTCAGCCGATTCTTTCTTGCTACAAATAAACCGTTGTGGCGGAAAAATATAAGTGACAAAAATATCCTCTTCAGGGACCAATAAGGTTACAGTTTCTTTATCAAAGGTAGATTTTCCTCTTTCTAATTCCTTACCGTTTCGATAGACTCTTCTGCCTTCTACTGTATACTTGTTAGCACCTACTCTTACCTCTTGTCCTTCAAACAAATCTATTTTTTCCAGTTTTTCTTGTTCAATCAACAAGGTATAAAGAGGTTTATGAAGTTCTCCTAGTTGGTCTCCCAGTTGATGATCATATTCTAGCTTTTTTGCCTTCATTTATCGTTCACTCTTTTCTTTTGTTTGGTTGTCCTTAGGAGTTGTGGTCTCAGTAGATGCTTTTTTATCACTACTATTTGTAGTAGCTTCTCCAATCTCAGCAGAAAGTTCTTTTATTTTCTTTTCATATTCTTCAAGTTTCTTTTGTTTTTCAGAACCGTTCATATTGATATCTGCTTTGACTGATTCATATAGATTTGTATAAGCGTGTAAAATCAATTGTGTGTCCCCGATATTTTGTGCCACATCTAGAGCTTTTTCAAATTTTCCACGTCCAAGATAAATCCAATAATAGAAAATTGTATCATCTGTTGATTCTGTAATCGTATTTAAAATAACTTCCTTTTGCTTATCGCTCAAACTATCTAAACGAACATAGCTTGCTGCTAAGATATACTTAGCTTCCTTTGGCAATGATTCTGCACCATAATTTTTTAATGATTCAACTGTTTCAGAATAGTCTTTTCGCATGAAATTTGATTGGGCCATAATGACTGATGATTTTAGGGGGCCGTCTTTAAACATAGACTTATAAGTGGCAAAACTTAAAATCACTGTGGTTGTAGCAAGCAAGGCTCCCCCTATTAACAAAGCCTTCCATTTTTTCTTGTTCACCAACAAATTAGCTTTTGAACTCTCTTCTGATAATTTTGCATACTTTTCTGCAATATATTTATTAACATCAGCTACACTCCCTAAGGGAATAATATCCTGTGCTACCTTTTCCTTTATTGCATCAATCCCATGGATGACTAAGTCAAAATCTACCTTAGGTAGTAAAATTGAAATTATTAAAGCTTTATAAGATTCTAAATAGAGTTCAGAACTATACTGTTGAGGTGCAAGTAATTTTTCGATTCCATAATGTAACATCTGTACATTACTCCCAAAAACAATGATATTTTCAGGATGAATATACGGAATTTTATAATCATTTTCAGAATGAACTAATACCGACATACTTTGCGCCAAACCAAAGCGTTCAAGTTCCGTAGTTCTGTCTAAAATTTCTTCTTTAACAGTTTTAAAATACTCTGGAATAATATAATGCAAAGAAAGGACTCCATCTTTCTGCACTATTTCTACTGGACAATATTCTTTAATCAATTCAAGTTGTTCTCTATGATAACCTGATGAAGAAATTTGAACTGATATTTGGTTGCCTTCTCTCACAAATTGTAGTTGATCTGCTTCAAACATTTTTTCTCCTATGATACATCTTCAATCTCTATATAATCCCCATCACTAACTGGATAAGCAGCCAAGATGTCCGTTGACTCGATATGAATTTGTTTATTTCTAACTTTGAAATAAAATGAACTATCTAGAGGTAAATTCAACTGTTCTCTAACTTTGGTATCTTTTAATAATTCTTCTAATCTTAACCAAGTAAGGGATTTTGAAACTCGGATATCTATTTGTTTTGTTCTATACTCTAGAGTTAACTTTATTTTTCCGTAATCCATGCCATTTCCTTCCTAAATAGACTCCCAAAAAAACCATAAATAACAAGAAAAAACTTGTAAATACACTTCCCAGCCAATCCTTAAAAATTGAATAGTCACTTTGTTTAAAAGAGGGTTTCTCCTCTACAGTGTATTTATTAAACAATGATGTTTTAACGACAGTAGTTTCTAAGCGATAAATAGAATGATTTTCACTATCGGTAAATATAGTCTTCTCTGCCCCCTGTAAAAGTTCGTTCGTCGTTTGAGTTCTCTGATCCACAACCTTTTGGGTACGATTTAAAAATAAATTTGGAGCATATTTGGATTCTATCCTATTTTTGACCGTTTCCTGTGTACTATTTGTAATGATATCTGTATCAAGTTTTAAGCTACCATCGTCTGCATAAACTAGCACAGGAAATACGATACAAAGAATTAAAAGGTACTTTTTAATTTTCTTCATCATGATATAAAAATAAGCGTCAAGTTTCCCTGACGCTCCTCAAAATTAACTACAAACCAAAGCTTTGTGCATCTTGTTGGTCACGTTCAGCTACTGTTTGAGCATAGTTGTTCAATTGTTGGTTGATGCTCACTAGAAGCTCCTCGAATTTTTGAACATGTGTATACAACTGGTTGTATTGCTCAAGGTAAGCACTAAATGCTTGCCCTTTCCATTGTGATGCCATTTCTCCATTTGTTCGATTAACGGTTTGTACCGCTTGTTCGATTTGATCTTTAGCGCTAAGATAAATTGCCGCCTGAGATTGTAACTGTTCTGGAGTTAAACTAATTGCTGACATAAGGATTCTCCTTTAAAATTTTTATCTACTTTAGTTTATCATATATTTTAATGTTTGTCTATCAATCACACACTCGTAATACACATTTTTACAAAAAAGTATCTGCAAAAACATTTAAACAGAAAGAAACCTGTATTCAAGTTTTCATACGCTTAAAAAATGCTCAATCTTAAAATCATATAAGCGAGCCTATTTTTGCTTGTTTATTATACGAAAGTTGCCTCCTTAAGAATTTAAACACCGCCTTTTGCTTACAGATAAATCTTTACAAAGACTAGCTGATATCAGATAAAAGCGCTTCGAACAATTATTAGTATTTTTTGTTTGTAGCTCAAAAAATACCTAATCATTCCATCTTCAATATAAGTCGATTTTATTACATTATTACATCATTATAATATTATCGTTATAAAACCGAGGAGGAAAACCACAAAATAATATGAACATTCTTTCTTGAACGAGCAACTGTTTTATCAGATTTATTTCAATCATATAAAAATTAATTAACTTACAGTAGAAAGGCACTGCTTAGTAATATAACAGCTAAAAGGGGGATATTATGGCTAAATGAATAATACAGCAAGCTAATCTCAGGGCTATTAAGAACAACTTGTGCTCTATCCATGAAGGATTACGAACAATTGGATTTCATACTTAAGTTTTGTCCCAGCTTTATCCTTTTGATATTCCTTTTGTAGCTCATGAAGTTCTAGTCTCTCATGATCGTAAATACAGTATTGAAATTTATTTTTTGTAAACATAATAATCCTTTCTAGTTATCATCAATTAAATCTCATTTTAAAAAACGGAAATGTGTAGTTATCTAAAACCACCATCTTTTTTTCTTAAGCAACACAAAAACGCTCTAGTCATTGTGACTAGAGCATTTTCTATATATCCGAACATCTAATTTATTTCACAAAAAATGTAGTCAAAAATGTAGTCATTCGGTTGATTTTTATTGCAATACATTGAAATTTAAAAATTCAAGAATCGCGTTAAATCAAGGCTTTTTCGTTTCTACTGAAACGTAATGACCCACTATTTAACCTCTGTAAACACAACGTGTTTGCGAAGTTTTGGTGAGTATTTCTTCAATTGAAGACGGTCTGGAGTGTTACGTTTGTTTTTAGAAGTAAGGTACAAGCGTTCACCAGATTCTTTGTGTTCAAGTGTAATATTTACGCGCATGGTATCTCCCTTCTATTATTCAGCTGATGCAGCTTTAGCGATCTTACGTCCTTTGTAGTATCCTTTAAGTGATACGCGGTGAGAACGTGAGTAATCTCCAGTAGTTTCGTCAAAGTTTACAGATGGAGCTGTTACTTTGTAGTGAGTACGACGTTTGTTTTTCTTCGCTTTTGATGTGCGACGTGCAGGTACTGCCATTTCGTTTTTCTCCTTTTAAGATATAAATTCAATTAGGTTTGATTTTCATCAACTTTAATAGTATATCAAAACTTTTTTGTAAAGTAAAGTTACTTGACAAAAAAAGTTGTATTTTTTTATCGTACACTGTTGAATTGTCTGAAAATTTAAAAATTTTCTTCTGTTATTCATATGAAAATTGTGCTATAATGGTAAAAACTGAAACGGGAGGGACTTGAATGACAGAATTAGATAAACGTCACCGTAGCAGCATTTATGACAGTATGGTAAAATCACCAAACCGTGCCATGCTTCGTGCGACTGGTATGACAGATAAAGACTTTGAAACACCGATTGTAGGGGTCATTTCAACCTGGGCAGAAAATACACCTTGTAATATTCACTTGCATGACTTTGGTAAGCTTGCAAAAGAAGGTGTCAAATCTGCTGGTGCTTGGCCTGTTCAATTTGGAACCATTACGGTAGCAGACGGGATTGCCATGGGAACGCCTGGTATGCGCTTCTCTTTGACGTCTCGTGATATCATCGCAGATTCTATCGAAGCTGCTATGGGTGGTCACAACGTAGATGCCTTTGTAGCTATCGGTGGCTGTGATAAGAACATGCCTGGTTCTATGATTGCCATTGCCAATATGGATATCCCAGCCATTTTCGCCTATGGGGGAACCATTGCACCCGGAAATCTTGATGGTAAAGACATCGACTTAGTTTCTGTATTTGAAGGAATCGGTAAGTGGAATCACGGCGATATGACTGCTGAGGACGTGAAACGTCTGGAATGTAATGCCTGCCCTGGCCCTGGTGGTTGTGGTGGTATGTATACTGCCAATACTATGGCTACTGCTATCGAAGTTTTGGGGTTGAGTTTGCCAGGTTCTTCTTCTCACCCAGCAGAATCTGCTGATAAGAAAGAAGACATTGAAGCAGCTGGACGTGCTGTAGTCAAAATGCTTGAACTTGGCATCAAACCATCTGATATCTTGACTCGTGAAGCCTTTGAAGATGCCATTACAGTGACAATGGCTCTAGGTGGTTCTACTAACGCCACTCTTCACTTGCTTGCTATTGCCCACGCAGCTAATGTTAACTTGTCACTTGAGGACTTTAATACCATCCAAGAACGTGTACCTCACTTGGCTGATTTGAAACCTTCTGGTCAGTATGTCTTCCAAGATCTCTACGAAGTTGGTGGTGTGCCTGCGGTTATGAAGTACTTGCTGGCAAATGGATTCCTTCACGGAGACCGCATCACATGTACTGGTAAGACTGTCGCTGAAAACTTAGCTGACTTTGCAGATCTTACTCCAGGTCAAAAAGTCATCATGCCACTTGAAAATCCTAAACGTGCGGACGGTCCGCTTATCATCTTGAACGGTAATCTTGCTCCTGACGGTGCAGTTGCCAAGGTATCAGGTGTTAAAGTTCGTCGTCACGTTGGACCAGCCAAGGTATTTGACTCTGAAGAAGATGCTATCCAGGCTGTTCTGACAGATGAAATAGTTGATGGCGATGTTGTCGTTGTTCGTTTCGTTGGACCTAAGGGTGGTCCTGGTATGCCTGAGATGCTATCACTTTCATCCATGATCGTTGGTAAAGGCCAAGGAGACAAAGTTGCCCTCTTAACAGACGGACGCTTCTCTGGTGGTACTTATGGATTGGTTGTTGGACATATCGCTCCTGAAGCTCAAGATGGTGGACCAATTGCCTACCTCCGTACAGGAGATATCGTTACGGTTGACCAAGATACAAAAGAAATTTCCATGGACGTTTCCAATGAAGAACTTGAAAAACGCAAGGCAGAAACAACCTTGCCACCACTCTATAGCCGTGGTGTCCTCGGTAAATATGCCCATACCGTATCTTCTGCATCACGTGGTGCCGTTACAGATTTCTGGAATATGGAACAATCGGGTAAAAAATAAGCAAATCAAAAGCAAGCCTCAACTGGCTTGCTTTTTTGTATTTTCAAAATAAATAATTATCGTGGAGGTAGCCCTAGAGCTATACGCCCATAACGACTAATGCGTGTAATCTTCCATGCTGGAGACCAGGTAACCTCAACCTTGACATCCTCAATCCCATCAATTTGTTTTAAACCTGCCACAATCTCGATTGGCAGACTTTCTGCACAGTCACAGGCAGTATCAGTGAAGGTCATAACAACTGTACAAAGTCCAGCCTCATCTAAATGAATCTCATAAATCAATCCAAGATTGTATACATCTAACTCTACATCTGTATCATAAACTTTTTCGAGTACTTCAATGATTTGATCTTCCAATGCTAGAGCACGATCATTAATCTTGATGTCTTCTCTCATTGCATTCCCTCCATTTTTTGATTGTTCCTATTTTCTCATAATTCTGACAATTTGGCAAGTTTTTCCCAATTCTCGTTAAAGCAAAAAAGTAGAGATACAATCTCTACTTTTTAGTGATTATTTTGATTTGACAGGTTTGTCTGCGAGAGCTTTAACGGCAGCATTAATGGTTTCTGCATAAAGTTTAGCTCCTTCATCCTGCTTGGTCGTATCACTACCGAAGTGAACCTGGTCTGTCCCTTTCCAAATATCTGGATGATCTTTGGCGACTTGGTTCCAATCTGCAAGTGCAATATATGGATATTTTTGTGCCAGTTCACGCGCATAGCTTGCATACTGCTCAACATAAGGTTGCGTTTCCTGCGTTGTATCCCCCTCATATGGAGTTACAAGGACAAGTTGATGTCCTTTTGGAAGGTTTGTTATCAGCAAATCCAAATCAGCTTTATAATTTTCAGGATTATTAACGCCAGTCGCAATGACTACAATTTTAGGTAAGGCTTTATTCTGACTGTAATTCAGCATCAATTCATTTGCCTGTTTGGTAGTTCGACTGACCTGACCATCAATCTGCGCATCTGGCAAGACTTCTTTTAGTCCATCTGAAGCACGTAAGGTTACTGAGTCACCAATGATGGATACGCCCTCAGCTATATTATAGCGACTGGCTTCTGCTTGATCTGCCATGGTTTTTGTTCGGTTCATATTGGTTTGCGCCTGATTGAGACCATTAACCATCAAATCCGTTTCAAATGCACCGACTTGAGGAGCTATCAATATCACGACAACGGTAATCAGACCAAGTACTCCAGCACTACCAGCAAAGACCGGTTTAATGTGCGGAATTTCTTTTGCCTTTTGCAAGAGATCAGTAGATTTTCCTGCTACTAAAGGTTCGATAACATAGAAAGAAAGGGTTGCGAAGATATAAGAGAAGATGGTCGTTAGAATCACTGCCGGAATATTTCCCATTAACTGTGAGAAAATAATATAAAACGGCCAGTGGAAAAGATAGACAGCATAGCTTGTATCCGCTAAAAAGCTGATAATTTTTGGCTCTTTGATCGTCGGTGTTTTCTCATGCAAGACGCGTGCTGCAACAATCATCAGAAGTGCAGCTAAACTTGCTAATAAGAAGCCGAGTAAATAAGCAAAGAGATATGTAAATTTCACAAAGAAGGTCAATAAGAGCAAGACTCCGAGTCCAGCTCCAAAGACTAGCAAAGTCTGCTTCAAATCCAAGCTTCTATTCAAACGTTTAAAAAGTGGCGTTGCATGACGAACCCCTATTACGGTAGCAAGCACACTACCTAAAAAGAATGGATACACATGAGTTAAGCTTGAAAAGTATACTGTTGAATAAGAACTTACAATAAAACTACCGATAAACATCGAAAGGAAACTGACGATAAAGGCAGCTGATGAAAGTAGAAAGATTGTTCCTCGTAGTTGTCCGCTTGATTTTGCTCGCTTAGATAGGAACCAGACTGCCAAGCCCCACAAGATATAATAATGAACTTCAACAGCTAAGCTCCAGTTGTGAACAAAGAGGTGAGGGATAAACTGAGATTCATAACTTCCTCCTGTCAGCATTTCATAGAAGTTAGTCATAAATCCTAGAACACCGGCAATCTGCCCACCAATTCCTGCCACATAATCTTGGCGAACCAAGAAGGTGAATGGCATGATGACAAGAATCATTAAAACAACTGGTGGAAAAATCCGATAGAAACGTCTTCTAAAAAATCCTAAGATATCAATCTTCCCTTTTTGTCCAAATTCTTCTAATAAAAGTGATGTGATCAGAAAACCTGAGAAGGTAAAGAAGACGTCAACCCCGAAGAAACCTCCTGGGAAAGTCGTCTGAAAGAAATGATACAAGAGTACCAAAAGCAAACCTGTAATCCTAATCAAGGAAAACCATTTAATACGCATACGAGTTTATTCTCCATTCATTAGATTGGCAAAAAAACCATCTAACTTTCATTCATAGTACCTTTATTTTATCAAAAAAAACAGAAAAATCCTAAGATAAAACTTAGGATTTTTAGCTGGTTTCAAGCTAAATTTAGAAATTTCGCCCTGACTTGTTATAACCATATTTTTCAACAAAATGTTCACGAAATTCCAGGAGATTATCATCCATGATAGCCTGGCGAACCTGCTTCATCAGATTGATCAAGAAATACAGATTATGGTAACTTGTCAAGCGGATACCAAAGGTTTCATCTGCCTTAAGCAAATGGCGTAGATAAGCACGGGTATAATTCTTACATGTGTAGCAATCACACTCTGGATCAAGTGGTGTAAAGTCCTCCGCAAACTGAGCATTCTTGACTACCAAGCGACCTTGACTGGTCATACAAGTCCCGTTACGAGCGATACGAGTCGGCAAGACACAGTCAAACATATCGACACCACGGATAACACCATCAATCAAGCTATCTGGCGCTCCCACTCCCATCAAGTAACGAGGTTTGTTCTCAGGAAGCAGTTGGGCCGTAAAGTCCAAAACTGCATTCATCTCTTCGTGGGTTTCTCCAACCGCTAGTCCTCCGATAGAGTAGCCTGGGAAGTCCATACTTACAAGATCATGCGCCGACTGACGACGAAGATCTTCAAATCCTGCCCCCTGTACAATCCCAAACAAACCTTGGTCATGTGGGCGACGGTGAGCCTTTAACCCACGCTCAGCCCAACGGCTAGTACGTTCAATCGATTTTTTCACATAATCATAAGGTTGATAAAATTGGGGACATTCGTCAAAGGACATCATGATGTCTGAGCCTAGATTGTTCTGGATAGAAATAGCTTTTTCAGGCGAAAGGAACATCTTAGAACCGTTGAGGTGGTTTTTAAAGGTAACACCTTCTTCTGTAATATTACGGCTGTCTGCTAGAGAATACACTTGAAAACCACCGCTATCCGTTAAGATTGGTTGGTCCCAATTCATGAACTTGTGAAGACCTCCAGCACGGGCAATGAGTTCATCCCCAGGGCGAAGCCACAAGTGATAGGTGTTGGATAGGATAATTCCGGAACCCATCTCTTTCAATTCTTCTGGCGACTGAGTCTTGACCGTTGCCTGAGTCCCTACTGGCATAAACATAGGCGTTGGAAAGGTGCCATGGGGTGTGATAATCTCACCCAAACGAGCTCCTGTGTGTTTTTCTTTTTTAATCAATCGGTATTTGATTGGCGAATCTGACATTTTTTACCTCCGAAGCTGGGAAAGACAGTCCCAGTTCTTACTTTGCGCCCAGGGGCATACTGTATGATTCTATCAAAAAAAACAGGAACTGTCACGAACTATGGTATAATGAAAGAATGAAGTACCCAAAAATTAATTTAAAAGAAGTTCGCGAGCAGGCTAGACAATTTCAAGCCGAGCACCCTCGCTTGCTGCTTGTCTTTTTATTACCAAGTATTCTCTTTATTCTATCGAGCTTTATCAGACCTTTATCCCTACTTGATGAAGGCATTCTTGAACAGTCCTTCTTGAGTTTTCTAGGGATCACAATCCAGTCTGCTCTCTTTCCGATAGCCGTTGGATTTACAAGTTCCATCATCCTAGCTGGTGCTCTCTTTACCACGATTAATCTTTACAGAATTTCTGAGATAGAGCTTTCCTTTAAAGATAGTCTGTCCTTGCTTGACAACCGCTTCTTTACCCAAACTTTTCTAACGCTCTTACTCAAGCGTTTCTATCTCTTTTTATGGAGCATCCCTAATCTTTTTGGAGTCTACTTGCTCTTTTATAGCAGTGCCATGGCTCGTAAATTTGTGGAACTTCATCCCGAATTTCCATCTGTCGACGTGACAAATCCAGATATCGAACACTTCCTACTTACTTTCGCTCTCTATTTCTTTGGTAGCGTCCTAGTAATGATTTTGGGAACCATTATCTATCTGCCACAATATTATGCCTATTCCCAAGTTGAACTACTTTTATGTGACACCCTTGCAATCGGAATTGCCAAACCGAGCCGCGTGCTACATACTAGCCGCTTTCTCATGAAAGGCTATAAGTTCCAACGCTTTGTCCTTGATTTACAGCTACTTCCTTGGTATATCCTTATCTGGATTAGCTTTGGAATCGCAAGTATCTCTATCTTCCCTTATATCTATAGTAGCCAAATCTTCTTCTATCAAAGACTACTTGAAATTAAGCGGAGAAAAGTTTAAGATCAGTTATTAAAAACCAGCACCTTCATAGAAAGTGCTGCTTTTTTTATTTTAACCAGAACTACTCTCCAAAAATATAAAACAGTCTCCTCGTCATGTTTCTATAAGGCTTTTTATCTATATTTATGCCTGAATTTTTTCACTACCTAAGCAATCGAAATAGAAAAAAGAAGTGGAAACTGAATCAGTTCCCAACTTCTCATTCATTATTAGTTCATTGATACGTGAACGTGGTCATAGTGGTTTTCTGTTACGCTACCACGATCTGGCATTGGATTCCAAGTGTATGCTGGTCCGTATTTGCTATCGTATGGTGCGTAGAAACGTTGTTTCCAGATGATGTAGTTGATTCCACGGCTAGCCATATTTTGGATAGCATAATCTGCAATTTGATCACCGAGAGCTGAACTTACTGGAACCACGAAGTCAATAGCAAGACCTTTTCCGTGGTCACCTGGATCTCCTGGACGGTAACCACTAAATGATGTGATACCAAACAAGTTAGCTACTTCTTCTTTAAATGCAGCTGTTTGTGGTTGGAGACCTGCATTTTCAGATTTTGTTGCTGCAATAGTTGCATAATCAGGAGCCGCTGGCGCTGTATAAGTTGCTGATGCACCTTGACTTGGTTCAGCTTGGTAAGTTGCTGGAGCCGATTGAGCTTCTGTTACAGCCTCAGTTGTTGCTTCTGTAGTCGTTGTTTCTTCAACTGTTGTAGTTGGTTCAGCAGCCGTAGTTGTTTCCTCAACTGTTGTAGTTGGTTCAGCAGCCGTAGTTGTTTCCTCAACTGTAGTTGTTGATTCAGCGACCGTAGTTGTTTCCTCAACTGTAGTTGTTGGTTCAGCGACCGTAGTTGTTTCTTCAACGACAGGTGCCGCAGCTTCAGTTGTTGCTTCTGACGATACTGTAGTCTCTGCTACAGCTTCAGTTGTTGCTTCTGTTGTAGTTGTCTTCTCAACAGTAGTCGTTGTTTCTTCAACTGGTTGTGTCAGATCTTCGACTTGAACAGTTTGTTCATCTACTGTTACTTGATTCGTTGTTAAATCTGCTGTTGCACTTGCTACATCAGAACCAACTTCTTGAGGTGTATAAATCTCAACCTCTGTTACTTCCTCATTGTCGTTCACAGTTGTAGTCAGTACAGTTTCTGGAAAAATCAAGTCAATATTTGTGATTTTGTTCAAGTTTGCAAGGACATTTAAGTCTACTCCCAAAGCCTCTGCAATCGTGCTTAGGGTATCTCCGTACTTAATTGTGTAACTTGTTTTATTTTCGCTTTTAGCAACATCGTTTTGAATTTGCTCAACTGAACGTGGTGACCATACAATTTCTTCTGCTTGAGTCGCCAAGGTAGGGGCAAGTGATAGAGCTACTGTTGATGCTAAAATAATTCGTTTCTTCATACTATTCAAACTCCTTTTCAAATGTAGTACCTTTCTATCATAACATAAAGAAAAAAGAAAAAAAGCCCTTTGGGGGCTATTTAATAAAACTGTCTAAGCTCTGTAACAAACTACATTAATTGAAATAGTTTGTATGATTTTTGTCACAAAGCTGACATATTCTCTTTCATAAAGAGAGAGAAGGAATATCCGCTAAACAAGAAATCTGATGATTGCAATCCACCGGAGTTCCAAGGAAATTGATACTCTGAATGCTACTATTCTGAGCAAATTCGATATCCAAAGTACGGTCCCCTATATAATAGGTGCGCTCTGGTTTTAAATGGTATTTGCTGATAAGGTAGGTCGCTGCTTCTGGACTTGGTTTACGAGCAAAACCGCTCTGGCTTGTCAAAATTTCTGTGAAATAAACATCCAAGTCCAAATCTCGTAAAATAGTCAAGGCATTATCGCCTTTGTGAGTGTAGACAAATTGCTGAATTCCTTGCTGATTTGCCCAGGCTAAAACCTCGCGCGCCCCCGGCATCAAGATGACCTGGGCATTCTTTTCAGCCAAGCTCTGAGCACGGACTTGATTGAGCCTATCAACATCCAACCCTCTTTCTTCTGCCACTTGCACTAGTAAATCCTGGACAGAGTATTTCAAGATAAAAGCTCGAACTTTTTCCTTGTCAAAAGGAATGGAAAACAGTGCATAGGTTTCCTCAATCCCTGACAAAATAGCTTCATAGGAGTCCAATAAGGTCCCGTCTAAATCCCAAATAAAAGCCGTTTCTTGCATTTCTTATCCTTTCAATGTTATATAAGATTTGTAACGATAGCGTAGGAAAATCCAACGGAAACCATTATCCAAAAGCGTTCCAGCCCAAATACCAGGCAAACCCCAACCAAGAACAATTCCCATCAGGTAACCAGTTCCAATACGGATGCACCACATTCCAATACTTGTCGCATAAAAGGGAAGTCGAGCATTTCCCAAACCTTGCCAGACAGCTGTATAAATGACCGTTCCCGTTGTCATAGGAGTCCCTAAAAGTGAAAAAAGAGTCACTAAAACACTGGCTTTGATAGCCACAGGATCGCTGGTGTAGAGATAACTTAGTGGTGTCCCGAGAGCATAGATACTAAGCGTTAAAGGCAACATGAGAAAGAAAGACAAGCAAAATGTTTGCTTACTTAGTCTGTCCACCCTTGCCCAATCATCCTCCCCAACTGCTCGAGCTACCTGCATGACTGTTGCTGTCGCAACACCAAAAGCAGGCATATAGTTAAATTGAGTCAATACTTCACCGATAGCATTTCCCGCGACTGCCTCCGTCCCAAAGGAAACAACCAAGGCAATAATGACTACATCACCAGCCCTCATCATGAGACGTTCTCCCGCTGCAGGTAAAGCCAAGGTCAGCAGGTCTTTATCCAGCCCAAACGTCGGTCTCATATATGGAAGTTTTAATTGTGACCACAAAATTACAACCCCGACCAAACGAGACAAAATAGTCCCCCAAGCTACACCAGCTATCCCCATATCAAGGATAAAAATGGCAACACTTGAAAAAAGGATATTTAAAGCATTGGATAAAAAACTAACATAAAGCGGAAGTCGAGGATTGTGGGTAGCGCGAATTAAGGCTCCTAGACTAGTCATCAAGCCCAAGAGAACAATTGATCCACCCACCAATGATAGATATAAGCCACCACTTTCAGCCACAGCCTGTTCAGTACCCAAAAGACCAATCATCTCTTGACCTGCAAAGATGGACAAGACTCCTAAAAGGAAACTCAGTAGCAGGGTAATCTTGATTGATTCTGTCACATGGTAGGCTAGTCTAGACGGATCTTTCTGTCCCAAACTTTTTGATATAACACTAGAAATTGCTGCTCCCAAGGCAATAAAAATAGCCTGATAAATGGTGATCATATTTCCAGCTACAGACACACCCGAAATGGCGATCAACCCCAGACTAGCTACCAAGTAGCTATCTACCATCCCCATGAGCATCTGCAAGAAATTTTCACCCATGGCAGGTAAAGCTATGTTGAGAATATCCTTATTTTTCTTAAACAATCCTTCCTCCTGATGAAAAGAAACTCAGTTAGTTTCCCAACCGAGTTTACTTCCTCTCTTTTAAAGTCCTAAATAAGATTCTACTGCTGCCTGCATATCTGCCGCTGCAACAGTTGTCTTGTGACGAACTGGAGCTGTTTCGAGGCCATCAACTGCTGGTGGTACTGCCACTCCTGAAATTTCGTGCAACTGAGCCAAAGCTTCAAAGTCGGTCAAGCCTGATTTCCCTGTTACAGCTTCTACTGCAACTACTGGGAATTTATATGGGCTAGCTGTTGAAGCAATTACGGTCTTAGCCGCATCGCCTGTCGCCGCTTGGTATTTTTTATAAACTGCTGAAGCAACTGCTGTATGAGGATCCTCAATATAAGCATCTGACTCATAAACACGCTTAATTTCTGCTGCTGTTTCTGCTTCAGTCGCATACTCAGCTGCAAAGAGGTCCAAAATCTCTGTATCAAAATCTGTCAATTCATACTGACCTTGAGTGTTCAAAGCATTCATAAGTTCAGCTGTCTTAACCGCATCATTTCCCAAAAGATGGAAAATCAAGCGCTCCAAGTTTGAAGACACTAAGATATCCATCGATGGGCTAGTGGTTACTTTAAATTCACGCTTCTTGTCGTAAACACGAGTTTTAAAGAAGTCTGTCAAAACATTGTTGTCATTTGAAGCACAGATTAGCTTGCCGACTGGTAGGCCGATTTGTTTGGCGTAAAAGGCAGCCAAGATATTTCCAAAGTTTCCTGTCGGTACGGTGAAGTTAACCTTATCACCAGCCTTAATTTCGCCAGTTTTAACAAGCTGAGCGTAGGCATAAACATAATAGACAATCTGTGGGACCAAACGACCGATATTCATAGAGTTAGCTGATGAGAACTGGAGCTTGTTAGCTGCTAATTTTTCACGAAGGACCACATCGTTGAACATATGCTTCACATTAGTCTGAGCATCATCAAAGTTTCCATCAATAGCGATAACATGGGTATTTTCGCCCGTTTGAGTGGTCATTTGCAACTCTTGTACCTTGCTGACACCATCTTTTGGATAAAAGACGATGATTTCAGTTCCAGGAACATCTGCAAAACCCGCCATAGCAGCTTTCCCAGTATCTCCAGATGTTGCTGTCAAGATGACAATCTTGTTTTCCAAGCCGTGTTTCTTAGCTGCCGTTGTCATAAAGTAAGGCAAGATAGACAAGGCCATATCCTTGAAGGCAATGGTTGAACCGTGGAAAAGTTCCAAGTTGTATTGGCCATCAAGTTTTACAAGAGGGGCAATTGCTGGTGTATCAAACTTGCTGTCATAGGCGTTGGTGATACAGTAGTCCAACTCTTCTGCTGTAAAGTCATCCAAAAAGGCTGACAAGACAAGCTTAGCTACTTCTTGGTAAGAAGCGTCTTTCAATGTGTCAAAATCCAAGTCCACCTTTGGATAACTAACTGGAGTAAATAAGCCTCCATCTGTTGCCAAGCCTTGCAAAATCGCTTGGCTGGCTGTTACTGTATTGTTCGCATCACGCGTTGATTGATAAACTAATGTCATAAATCTCTATCCTTTATCTATAGTCTCATTCATTATAACATGATTTTTCAGAAAATTCTTCCGTTATAAGAAATTTATACGTCCATTTCTTCTTTCAAAGGTTCTAAATAAGTCGTTTCACTCTGCCCTCTCATCTCAAGTCCTTTCTCTGCTATCGCTAGCAAGTCTTTGGAGAACTGGACTATCCCAACTGTTTCTTCATCTGTGAGTTGCTTCTTAGAAAACTGTCTTCTCAAAGACTTGTAGTCACGACCAAATCTCTCAAAGAAAGGTGCAGTTTCTAGATAAGTTTCAAGCTTATCTAGATTCACCAACAAACCTAGATGAAAGGCTGCTGAAGCAAAAGTGCGGTCTAGTGGCTGGGTACAAACACTCCGAAATTCGACCGTTCCTCGAGTTGTTAAATCTTGGAATTGGTAGCTACGGTGCGTTTGGAAATCCTTCTCTTGAGGGACAAGAAGTGTTTCTTTCCCATTTAGAGTATAGGCAGGAATCTCGTCAGTAGCTAGGTAATCTCTAGCTCGAATCGGAGAAAAATAGTAGGTTTCTCCATCTCGTTCTGCTGTAAAAATCGCAGAATGGTCTAAATAATCAAAGAAATCATCCTCATCTTTAAAGAGTCTGGTATTGACACCAACATTCTCTGGATAAATCCCATGCATGGAGTCTTCCCAAAAAATATCTCGTGAAATCTGGGTGTCCCAGTCCGCTCCAGAAAACTCAGAATTGGCAAACAGGTAAGCTTTGGCTGCCTCTATCTGTGTGAAAGCATTGATGACACGTAGGTAGTTATCGGTCGAAACATCCAACTGGACTTGACTCCCGCAGATGAAGGCTCCGTATTGCGGAAAGTCATGTAAATGCGCACTTTCTTGGTGACTCCCCATACTCAGATAATCCATCAGCATCTGGTAGCGTGGATAGGCCACGGGTCGATTATCATTGCTATCCCAGTTCGGGTGAATCCCCCAACCTTGAATAGCATGATTCTTTTCGCCTAGCTTTTTCTGGATTACCTTCATATAGGCCTGAAAACGTCCTTCAACCTCTTGGATATTCTGAGCCCTACCAAAGGCAAATTCCAAGGTCGTGTAGGAAACCTCAAACAGAATCCGATCTTGACTCTTCGGCTCTACAAGTTGAATCGGATTGCCCTCCTGGTCTACCTTTTCAACTTCCAGACTGAGAGTATCAACCAAAAAACGCATCAAATCCTTGCTGACCTCAATATCTGTAGGCTGACCTTTCGTATGAACAATAGGAAACTCCAACTCAATACCGATGTAGAGATCTGGATTTTCTTTGATATTTTTTAAATAGCGGTCTTTTAATAACTGAATTGAAGGGGACATACATACCTCTCACTCTAACTTCTCATACTAGAAAATAAATTACTTTCTATTATACCAAAAACTCCTAGAGATGGATCTTAGAAAATCTGTTTGCAACCTCGCTCCCTATATTTGAGACCAAACAAGTTCCTCTTTATATTAAATTTTATATAAAAACACCAGATATTATTGTTCAAATTTCACATACTTATCAATTAGTTAAGCGATTTCATATATTTTTGCATAAATCTCCTTGTATTATATTAAATATAGTGATATAATTCACATATAAACAAAAAAAGAGGGCAGTTCAAATTTGACTTCACTTGAATCACGATTTAAGGTAAGCCCCTTTTCCTCTGCACCTCAACTACTAACCAAGGAGGATAGCTATGAAAGCTGTTGTTGTAAATCCAGAAAGCACTGGTGTTGCTATTGAAGAAAAAGTGCTCCGTCCGCTCGAAACTGGCGAAGCACTTGTTGAAGTTGAGTATTGTGGTGTTTGCCATACAGACCTCCACGTTGCCCATGGTGACTTTGGAAAAGTGCCAGGACGTGTTCTCGGTCACGAAGGGATTGGTATCGTAAAAGAAATCGCTCCTGATGTTAAGAGCCTAAAAGTTGGCGACCGTGTCAGCGTAGCTTGGTTCTTTGAAGGCTGTGGCATGTGTGAATATTGTACAACCGGACGCGAAACCCTTTGCCGTACAGTAAAAAATGCTGGCTACTCAGTTGATGGTAGTATGGCTGAACAATGTATCGTAACTGCAGATTATGCTGTTAAAGTTCCAGAAGGTCTCGATCCAGCCCAAGCTTCTTCAATCACTTGTGCCGGTGTTACCACCTACAAGGCTATTAAAGAAGCAAAAGTTGAGCCAGGCCAATGGGTTGTACTCTATGGTGCTGGAGGACTTGGTAACTTAGCTGTTCAATACGCTAAAAAAGTATTCAACGCTCACGTTATCGCAGTAGATATTAACAACGATAAACTTGCTCTAGCTAAAGAAGTTGGTGCTGATATCGTGATTAATGGTCTTGAAGTCGAAGATGTTCCAGGCCTTATCAAGGAAAAAACAAACGGTGGCGCTCACTCAGCTGTCGTAACAGCTGTATCAAAAGTTGCCTTCAACCAAGCAGTGGACTCTGTTCGTGCAGGCGGTCGTGTAGTAGCTGTCGGTCTCCCATCTGAAATGATGGACCTTAGCATCGTCAAAACAGTTCTTGACGGTATTCAGGTCATCGGTTCCCTTGTTGGAACACGTAAAGATTTGGAAGAAGCTTTCCAATTTGGTGCTGAAGGTCTCGTTGTTCCAGTCGTTCAAAAACGTCCTGTCGAAGATGCCATTGCTGTCTTTGATGAAATGGCTGCTGGTACCATCCAAGGTCGCATGGTTCTAGACTTTACTCATTAAGATAAATAATAAATACCAAAACGAGGTAGGGACAGAAGACCCACCTCGTTTTTTAGCAATAAAATTTTGGCATAGCAACTAATTGAACTTAAAGTTCTTTTTTTAAACGCTCAATAACACCATTAAAGAAAACACCATTTTTCTATCCGCATTCTGTCAGCATCCAGTGGTTGAGTGAAGTATAAGGGGCTGGAAGTAAGTTACCGAGATTTGGTTGGTCGACTTCTGCACTACCGCTTTTTTATATTAAATTTTTTTACCATTCTCTAGGCAATTCCTAAAAATATTGATATATCAATATCTTCAAAAATCATTACTCCTATAATTTTTGTATAATTTAATTTAATTTGTTGATTTTTTTATGAAAACGGTTTATACTTAGTTAGTCTTAAAGTTTTCTTAAACTACAAGTCAAACATTTTATAAGGAGGAATGACAATAATGAGTATCGGAATCATTATTGCGAGTCACGGTGAATTTGCCGCGGGTATTCATCAGTCAGGATCTATGATCTTTGGTGAACAAGAAAAGGTTCAAGTTGTAACCTTTATGCCAAACGAAGGTCCAGATGATTTATACGCAAAATTCAACAATGCTGTGGCTGCATTTGACGCAGAAGATGAGGTTCTAGTCTTGGCTGACCTTTGGAGTGGTTCTCCATTTAACCAAGCTAGCCGCGTAATGGGAGAAAATCCTGAGCGTAAATTTGCCATCATCACAGGACTTAACTTGCCGATGTTAATCCAAGCCTACACCGAACGCCTGATGGACGCTAATGCCGGAGTGGCTAAAGTTGCTGCGAACATCATTAAAGAAGCCAAAGATGGCATCAAGGCTCTTCCAGAAGAGCTAAACCCAGCTGAGGAAGTTGCAACTGCTGCAACTGCTCCTGTAGCTCAAGCTGCTATTCCAGAAGGAACTGTAATTGGAGACGGTAAATTGAAAATCAACCTTGCACGTCTTGACACACGTCTCCTTCACGGACAAGTCGCAACTGCTTGGACACCAGATTCAAAAGCGGATCGTATCATCGTTGCTTCAGATAACGTTGCTAAAGATGACCTTCGTAAAGAATTGATCAAACAAGCAGCTCCAAACGGAGTGAAGGCTAACGTTGTTCCAATCCAAAAATTGATTGAGGTTGCAAAAGACCCTCGTTTTGGTAACACACACGCCCTTATCTTGTTTGAAACACCACAAGATGCCCTCCGTGCTATCGAAGGCGGTGTCCCAATCAAGACTCTTAACGTTGGTTCAATGGCTCACTCAACTGGTAAAACAATGATCAACAATGTATTGTCAATGGACAAAGACGACGTTGCTACATTTGAAAAAATGCGTGACCTTGGTGTTGAATTTGACGTACGTAAAGTACCAAACGACACTAAAAAAGATTTGTTTGACTTGATTAGCAAAGCTAACGTTCAATAATTAACATTAAATAGAAAAGGAATAAAACCATGTCAGATATTTCAATCATTTCTGCTATCTTGGTTGTAGTTGTTGCCTTCTTTGCAGGTCTTGAAGGTATCCTCGACCAATTCCAATTCCATCAACCAATCGTAGCATGTACCCTTATCGGGCTTGTAACTGGTAACCTCGAAGCTGGGGTTATGCTTGGTGGATCTCTTCAAATGATCGCCCTTGGTTGGGCAAACATCGGTGCTGCCGTTGCTCCTGACGCTGCCCTTGCCTCTGTTGCCGCTGCAATCATCATGATTAAAGGTGGTAACTTTACTACTGAAGGTATCGCAGTCGCAACTGCAACTGCTATCCCGCTTGCCGTAGCTGGACTTTTCTTGACTATGATTGTTCGTACAATCTCAGTTGGTTTGGTTCATACTGCAGATGCTGCTGCTAAAGAAGGTAACATCGCAGCTGTTGAGCGTGCTCACTACTTTGCCCTTATTCTTCAAGGTCTTCGTATCGCTATTCCTGCAGCCTTCCTTATCGCTATCCCAGCTTCTGCTGTTCAAGACGCTCTTGGTTTAATGCCAGACTGGTTGAACGGTGGTATGGCTGTCGGTGGTGCCATGGTCGTTGCCGTTGGTTACGCTTTGGTTATCAACATGATGGCTACTCGTGAAGTATGGCCATTCTTCGCTATCGGTTTTGCTCTTGCAGCGATTTCTCAATTGACTTTGATTGCCCTTGGTGTCATCGGTGTTGCCCTTGCCTTCATCTACCTCAACCTTTCTAAACAAGGTGGAAACGGTGGCGGAGGAGCTGCAACTTCTAACGATCCAATCGGTGATATCCTAGAAGACTACTAGAAAGGGGAACAATCATGGCTGAAAAAATTCAATTATCAAAATCAGATCGCCAAAAAGTTTGGTGGCGTTCACAATTCCTTCAAGGTTCTTGGAACTACGAACGTATGCAAAACTTGGGTTGGGCTTACTCTTTGATCCCAGCTATCAAGAAACTTTACACTAAAAAAGAAGACCAAGCAGCTGCTCTTGAGCGTCACCTTGAATTCTTCAACACTCACCCATACGTAGCCGCTCCAATCATGGGGGTTACTCTTGCACTTGAAGAAGAACGTGCTAACGGTACTGAAATCGATGACGCTGCTATCCAAGGTGTTAAGATCGGTATGATGGGACCTCTTGCTGGTATCGGTGACCCAGTCTTCTGGTTTACAGTTCGTCCGATCCTTGGTGCCCTTGGTGCTTCACTTGCTGCAACTGGTAACATTGTTGGACCACTCCTCTTCTTCTTTGGATGGAATGCAATTCGTATGTCTTTCCTATGGTACACACAAGAGTTTGGTTACAAGGCTGGATCTGAAATCACTAAAGACATGTCAGGTGGTATCTTGAAAGACATCACTAAAGGAGCTTCTATCCTTGGTATGTTCATCCTTGCCGTTCTTGTACAACGTTGGGTATCCATCAACTTCACTATCAACCTTCCAGGTAAACAATTGTCAGAAGGTGCCTACATCAACTTCCCAGAAGGTGCTGTTACAGGTGGAGAATTGAAGGGTATTCTTGGTCAAGCACTTAGTGGTATGAGCTTGGATAGCGTTCAACCACAAACGCTTCAAGGTCAGTTGAACTCATTGATTCCAGGATTGATGGGACTTCTCCTTACTTTCCTCTGCATGTGGTTGCTTAAGAAAAAAGTATCTCCAATCACAATCATCCTTGCCCTCTTTGCAGTTGGTATCGCAGCTCGTTTCTTCGGTATCATGTAATCTCGGTGAGAATGTACAAACAAAAAAAGAATCAGGTTTATTACCTGATTCTTTTTATCTTTAATTATTCTGCCAAGGCACCCATTGGATCCCAAGGTGCTAACACGATTGGTTCTGCTTCGTAAGCAGCTCGTTCTTCTTCTGTTAGCAATTCCTTACGAACAACGATTTGGTAAGTGTATTCGTCCATCCAAGCATCTGAGGCAACAAAGTAACCATCTGTACCGACCTTGTCTCCCCATGAGTTTTCAACTTTCCACTTAGTTGATTTACCATTTTCATCCAAATCAACACCTGTCAAGACCATAGCATGAGTCATCAAGCTTTCGCTATAGTCCAAACGTCCTGCCTTGTCTTGAGTGAATTGGATATCCATGCTCGATTCAAAATCATAGACATCTGTCGCAAGAATCCCTGCTTTACGGTTGCTGAGCTGGCCGACATCTGAACCAAACCAGACAGTTTCTCCTGTTTGCATTTGGGCAATGGCTAATTCTTTCAAGCGTTCCATCGGTACGTTGATGTAGCGAACTGCACGGCTTCCAACGACATTTCCCAACATCTCAACTGTATATGATTTATCGTATGGTTTATCAGCAGTTGGAGCATTGATCACAGAAACGTAGTCCTCTAGTGGAAGGTCGACATATTTCTTGTAAAACTCTTGTGGCGTGATGCCTTTTTCGCTTTGGTAGTTGTTATCCTTATCGCGATAAGCAAAGTCAAACTGACGTGGTGGGAGACCTAGTGACATGGCAAGGAAGTTAAAGATTTCTTGCAAGAGGTCTTCTTTCTTAGCTTGAACAGTCGCTTGGTCAGCACCAGAAGCCAAGAGGTCACGCAAGATTTGAGCATCTTGACGAAGCAATTTATTAAGGATTGCATTGAGCTCACGGCTGCTGCTAGATGAGACAGACTCTGGATAAACAGACTTAGGTACGACACCGTATTTCTCAAAGAGAGAAACTACCATATCCCACTGACCACCATCTTGTTGTGGAGTTTGGAGTAGGAAGCTAACCTTGCGGCTTGTCAATTCTTGGTCAGCAGTCGCAATGACTTGCTCCAAGAACCAGTTAGATTTTTCATACTTGTCCCAGAAGAAGGTGTGGGCTTGTGACAATTCAAAGTTTTCAAGTTTGTATTGAGAGATGAGTTTGTGGCGGAAAGTATTAAGTGCCGCAAACATCCAGCAACGACCAGATGCTTTCTGGTTAGTGACCTTGTCCTTAGTCAAGTCAAGTGAGAAAACAGGTGTGTTGTCAACATGGCTTTGACGACGCTCAAGGGCTGCAAAAATTCCATTGTGGCTAGCTGCATTTTCGATAGCTTGATATTTTACATTTGCTTCATAGTTGGCAAATAATTTATCTGTAAATGATTCTTGAATCGCGTTCATAAAATCCTCCTTTTAATCTACAGTCTATTATAACGCTTTTTACAAAGGAAGCAACCGAAAACTGAAAAAGGCAGGGATATTTTCCCTACCTTTTCCAATTATCCAGTTTATTGAACACTCTCAAGCAAGTCTTCCAGTTCTTCCTTGCTTAAGCGACGCCATTCTCCACGTTGCAAATCCTCATCCAAAGTCAAAGTTCCCATGGTTAAACGTTGCAAGTCCACCACTTCCTTGCCACAGTAGGCCACCATCCGTTTGACCTGGTGGAATTTCCCCTCTGCAATGGTCACTCGGACCAGGCTTTGATCCTTTTCCCTATCAATAGACACAAGCTCTAGCTTGGCAGGCTGACAGGTAAAGTCCTTGAGCGGAATTCCTTGCGCAAATGTCTCAACATCTGCATCTGTCATGATTCCCTTGACCTGCGCCAGATAGGTTTTATCCACATGACGTTTTGGTGAAAGAAGGGCATGAGCTAGCTTGCCATCATTGGTCAAGAGCAAGAGTCCATGCGTATCGATATCCAAGCGCCCTACTGGGAAAACTTCCTTGGCACGTGCATAGTCATCCAACAAGTCCAAGACCGTCTTGTGCTTGGGATCTTCAGTTGCTGAGATAACTCCCTGGGGCTTGTTCATCATGTAGTAGACAAACTCCTCGTAGTCTAGTTTTCGCCCATCAAAACAAATCTCATCTGTCTCTTCATTAACTTGCAACTTAGCAGATTTTTCTTTCTTACCATTGACCGTCACGCGCCCTGACTTGAGAAAGTTTTTAACCTCAGTTCTGCTCCCAACAGCGCAGGCTACTAAAAATTTATCTAATCTCATAGGGCTATTATATCATGAAAGTTCTTGACCTTAAAACAAAAAAAGCCGCCTGATTGGGCGACTTAATTTTTTATAGGGAGATTATTATGAAAAAGTTTTAGGAGTATAAGTTAAGTTCTTCTTAACTTATGAGATAAGTATACAGCTCCTATCTTAAAGTTTCCTTAAGTTATTTTAAATGTGAGATTTTTCCATTTTTCTCGCCAGTTTTTCTTGGATAAACGCTTTTGATAGAGCTTCATCCGGTCTTCATTTTCCAAGAAATGAGGAGTTGGACGAACTTGAAAGGTCAAAATATCCTCCAAGCCATAAGGCGCAAAGAGTTCTAAAGTTGCATCTGCATTCAAGCGAAGACCTATCGCCGTACAACGCTCAGGATATTTACTCATGGCATCACAGGAATTCACATAGGGATCCGTATGGGGACTATGCTGATGCATATAGACTTGATTTTTCAGCTCCCACTGATACTGGGGAAAGTCCTCTCTCAACTTGTTCTCTATAGCCAGCGTTTCTTCGTAACTCACATCTGGGTCAAAGAAAATGACGTCCACATCCGTTTCACGGTCAAAGGCTGGTTTCTCTGACAAAAGATTCCAGATAAAATTTCGAACCGAACCAGCTGCTAGCCAGGAATCTTTCAACTCCAAGTCACGGATGACAGTCAGAATAACCATCATGTCAGGATTTTCTCTAAAAGAGTTTAAAATTTCAGCCTTATTTTTCAATATATTCATACCCCAAATGCTCATAAGCCTTGGCTGTCGCAACTCGTCCTGAACGAGTTCGCATGATAAAGCCTTTCTGGATTAGGTAAGGTTCATACATATCCTCTACTGTCTCACGCTCTTCAGCGATATTCACAGAAAGAGTTCCTAGACCGACAGGGCCACCGCCATACATCTCAATCATGGTGCGAAGGATTTTCTGGTCTACATAGTCCAAACCTTCATGGTCTACATCCAGCATAGTCAAGGCCTTATCCGTAATCACATCATCAATCAAGCCATCGCCCATAATCTGCGCAAAGTCACGCACGCGCTTAAGGAGACGATTGGCAATACGAGGAGTTCCACGACTGCGTAAAGCTAACTCAGATGCAGCTTCATGAGTGATTTCCATCTCAAAGATATCTGCCGTCCGCTCGACAATCTCTGTCAAGTCATCATGGGTATAGTATTCCATGTGACCTGTAATCCCAAAACGGGCACGAAGAGGATTTGAAAGCATCCCAGCTCGAGTTGTCGCACCAATCAAGGTAAATGGTGGCAAATCTAGATGGACACTACGACTAGCTTCCCCCGCACCAATCATGATGTCAATGTAGAAGTCTTCCATGGCACTGTAAAGCACCTCTTCTACCGACATGGGCAAGCGATGAATCTCGTCGATAAAGAGCACATCTCCTGGCTCCAAGTCATTCAAAATCGCTACCAAATCACCTGCTTTTTCGATGACAGGACCAGACGTCTGCTTAAGATTGACTCCCAATTCATTGGCAATGACAAAGGCCATGGTTGTTTTCCCAAGACCTGGAGGGCCAAACAAAAGAACATGGTCCAGCGCCTCATCACGCATTTTTGCTGCCTCGATAAAGATTTGAAGCTGATCCTTGACCTTGTCTTGTCCGATATATTCACGTAAATATTGGGGACGAAGGGTACGTTCTACCAACTCCTCATCACCCATGATTTCATTATCTAAAATTCTACTCATGTTCCTATTATAGCAAAAATCCAGCCTACAAACAAAAAAGCCACCTGATTTGGTGGCTTCTTTAGGGAGATTATTATGAAAAAGAAAAGTTTAGGATTTCTATTAAATAAAGTTAGGAGGTCTTTACTTAATGATTACATGATACATGAGTAAACTTAAAGTTAACTTAAGATAAAATGATTATATTTTTTCTTGCTAGAGATCTTAATCAACACCAACCAAAGCAGAAAAGTTAGGAGGCAGATACTCACCACTATTAAGTATGTTTCTTCCTTTGTTAATAGCTCCTGCCAATGAATCTGGACTCCTAATTTTTCTTGAAACTCTTCTAACAAGCTATTATTCCCCATAAATGTACTATCTAATTGCTCCCTCATTAAGACCTGTCTATAGAGCGAAGCAATATAGGTAGCTGGCGTGCACTTCATGAGAAGTTGAGCAAAATTAGGTAGGATTCCCATCGGAACATAAGTACCCACTAAAAATCCTGAAGCTGTACCTATAATGGTAGCCAATTTACCCAGACTATCTACTGACTGGAAATGATAAATCAAGAGTACATTTACCAATGTTGAAAGGAGACTACTTAGCAGCATGATTAAACTTATTTCAAATAGCTTACTCATAGCTGGAATTTCTTGAAAATAAAGGCTCATAACAATAAGCATAAAGGCTTGCATAACAAAGGAAATGATAAGGCTACTAATAAGATAAGACAGTTGCAAGCCCCAGCTCCCTAAATCTGTCAAAAAGAGATCCTGATCCACTTGATTTTCACGGTCTTGTACCATCTGGGTCAAAGCTGTAAAACTGGTTGTAATCCCAGTCACAGCCAAGGTTCCACCCATCAGCCAGTTATTTAAAAGGCTCTTATTATCAGGAAGTTGGGACCAGGCATCCATCAAATTTTTCTGCAAAAAAATGATATAGAGTAGAAAGGAAATCAAAGCTCCCAGTAATGAGAAAAAGACTCCTGAACGATTACGAAAATACAACAAAAAATCACGTTTTAATAAGGCTAACATTAGCGTACCTCTCTTCCTGTAAGGGCTATGAAGGCATCATCCATAGTTCCTGGACGAAATTCAAAGCTAGCAATCTTCTCACGAACTTGGGTCAAATAATCAATAGCTTCCAATTGGCTCTTAGGATAAAGACTATACTCAAACTCATTTTCCTTTTCCACAGGCATATTTTTAGGTAAGAATTTCTCCACCTGCTTGTCTTTAAAACAAATTTTTAAAAGATTGGAAGCGTACTCACTTTTAATTTCAGCAGCAGAACCTTGGGCAATAACCTTTCCATGATCTATAATATAAAGTTGATCTGCCTCATCTGCTTCATCCAGATAATGAGTCGTTAAGATAATAGTCATCCCTTCATCTCTTTGTAGACGATACAATAAATCCCAAATGGATTTGCGAGTCTGAATATCTAGTCCAGTCGTAGGCTCATCTAGAAATAAAATATCGGGATTGGATAGGAGAGCCCGAGCAATGTCAACTCGACGTTTCTGTCCTCCTGATAAAGTTCCATAAAGTTGTTTCTGAAAAGCAGTCAACCCTAGTTGATTGATTAAATCTTCCACACGACCACCTTTAATCCCCTTATACTGCTGGGCGCGAATGGCTAGGTTTTCTTTGACCGTCAACTTTTCATCCAATACACTTGCTTGAAAAACAACTCCAATCCGAGTATTGGGCGCATAGATGATTTGACCATTAGTTGCTCTTTTAAGTCCGATTAACATTGAAATCGTGGTCGATTTGCCAGCCCCATTAGGTCCTAAGATTGCGTTAAAACTTCCTTTTTTAAACTCTAAATTTATATCTTTTACTGCTGTATGGTCTCCATAGTTCTTAGTGAGGCCTTTTGCTTGTAAAATCATATTTCCTTCCTCCTTTTTACACCTTCAGTTTAACAAAAAGGAAAAAGAAAAAATATAGTTTGGTGCTATGTGGTAGAAATGGATGATTATGTGGTCAATTCTACTTTAAACTTCAGCATTTGAACATAAAAAAAGCCACCTGATTTGGTGGCTTCTTTAGGGAGATTATTATGAAAAAGAAAAGTTTAGGATTTCTATTAAATAAAGTTAGGAGGTCTTTACTTAATGATTACATGATACATGAGTAAACTTAAAGTTAACTTAAGATAAAAGAATTATTTAAATTTTTTTCGATCCACCCAAATCATTCCTGTACAATCATAAGTAGATAAGACTTCAAACCCCAGAGAACGGT
>NZ_JBTHHZ010000002.1:0-158726 GCF_054353495.1 Streptococcus sp. V940 | reverse complement strand
AAAAAAGCCACCTGATTTGGTGGCTTCTTTAGGGAGATTATTATGAAAAAGAAAAGTTTAGGATTTCTATTAAATAAAGTTAGGAGGTCTTTACTTAATGATTACATGATACATGAGTAAACTTAAAGTTAACTTAAGATAAAAGAATTATTTAAATTTTTTTCGATCCACCCAAATCATTCCTGTACAATCATAAGTAGATAAGACTTCAAACCCCAGAGAACGGTAAAAACCCAAGGTTTTTTCTGTCTGTTCAGTCGCTAGTTGTATTTGGTAGGCATCCTTATAGTCAGCTAAGGCTTCTTTCATCAAGTTACTACCAATTCCTTGGCGCTGATAGCTAGGCAAAACAATCAAATCCTGGACAAAAACCGATGAAAAACCGTCTCCAACCAGACGCACTAAACCAACGATTTCCTCACCATCACGCGCAAGATAAGTCGTTAGCGAATGAGACAAGGCCTGCTCCAACATCTGTGGCTGATTGGTATAGTTTGTCCAACCAACTGCCTGATAGAGATGTAAAACGTCATCAATTGAAATAGATGTTTCTTTTGTAAATTTTATCATAGTAGAACCTTTCTAACATTGCCTAAGCGATTTTATCTGCTGCCCATTTTTATCAAAGTTTTTAGGAGCCAACCATGTTTCCAAACGAGCTTTGACTTGTGGCCAGTCCTTATCGATCATGGACAACCAATCCGTATCTCTGGTACGCCCTTTATAAATAACAGCTTGGCGGAAGGTTCCTTCATAGACAAAGCCCAAACGTTCTGCTGATTTTCTAGATGGAAGATTGAGGGCGTCGCACTTCCACTCATAGCGACGATAGTTGAGTTCTTCAAAAACATAACGAGCTAGCAAATAGTGAGCTTCTGTTCCCATCCTGGTCTGTTTGAGAGCCGGAGAAAAGGTCACCGCGCCAACTTCAATGGTGCGATTGGCTTGGTCAATACGCATGAGAGAAAAAGTCCCCAAGGCCTTACCCGTCTCCCTATCCAAGATAGCATAGAAAAAACGGTCCTTACGATCCAACATCTGATTTAAAAGACTAACCAGTTCCTCCATATCTGCCACTGGCTCCTGAAAGAGGTAGGTCCACATCTCCCGAGGACTATCTGGGCCATAAACAGCCAGCAAATCCTCCGCATGCTTTTCCACCGAAAGAGCTTCTAGAATCGTATACTGTCCTTCTATCCGTACAAGCGAGGGTAAAACTCCAGGTGTATCATCTACAGGTTCACCAATCATCTGACCGTATTCATTTACTGGCATAGCTTTCTCCTTGTCTCACACTTATAAGTTTAAAGATGTGAATAGTATATCACATCTCACAGGTAATCTACAAAAATCCTCCAGATTCTACTCTGAAGGATTCATATCTTATTTAACAACAATATTAACGAGTTTATTCGGTACCGCAATCACTTTCACGATTTCTTTGCCGTCGATCTCTGCCTTGACGTTGTCATCAGCCAGAGCGATTTCTTGCAATTCTTCGCGTGACAGATCTTTAGCAACCATCAATTTCGCACGGACTTTACCTTTGATTTGAACGACGATTTCGATTTCGTCTTCAACCAATTTACTTTCGTCCCATGTTGGCCAAGCTACGTAAGAGATAGACTCACCTGTTGCTGCCACTGTTTGCCAGAGTTCTTCTGCCAAGTGAGGCGCAAATGGAGCGATCAATTGGATAAAGCCTTTGGCGTAATCCACATAGAGTTTGTCTTCCTTGTTAGCTGCGTTGACAAAGACCATGAGCTGAGCAATGGCTGTGTTGAATTTCATGGACTCGATTTGCTCTGTGACAGCTTTAACGGTTTCGTTATAAACCTTGTCTAGAGCACCATTGTTTTCTGCAACGATTTCTTTGCTTGTAATCAAACGGTAAACACGGTCGAGGAACTTACGACTTCCTTCCAGACCTTCTTCTGACCAAGCGATAGAAGCATCGAGTGGTCCCATAAACATTTCATAAACACGAAGGGTATCAGCACCGTATTGTTCCACCACATCGTCTGGGTTGACCACGTTCTTGAGGGATTTAGACATCTTGGCTGGCGCTTGCTCCAATTCTTCCCCTGTTTCCACATGGAAGAAGGAGCCATCACGTTTTTCAACCTTGTCAGTCGCCACAAGAGCCCCACGATGGTCACGGTAACTTGTTCCCAAGATCATTCCTTGGTTAAAGAGTTTTTGGAATGGTTCTTTGGTTGGAACGACACCGATATCATAAAGGAATTTGTGCCAGAAACGAGCGTAAAGTAAGTGAAGAACGGCGTGTTCTGCACCACCCACGTAGATATCGACTGGCAACCATTGTTTGAGGAGGTCCTCATCGGCCAATTTCTCAGTGTTGTGTGGGTCAACGTAGCGGAGGTAGTACCAGCTTGAACCTGCCCATTGTGGCATAGTGTTGGTCTCGCGACGACCTTTAACACCATCTTCACGAGTCACTTCAAGCCAGTCTGTCAAGTTGGCTAGTGGACTTTCACCCGTACCTGAAGGGCGGATGTCCTTGGTTACTGGCAAGACAAGTGGCAAGTCACTTTCTGGAACGGCTGTTGAAGTCCCATCTTCCCAATGAATGATTGGGATTGGTTCACCCCAGTAACGTTGACGGCTAAAGAGCCAGTCGCGGAGACGGTAGGTAACCTTTTCTTGACCACAGCCTTTTTCTTCCAACCAAGTCACAATTTTAGCAATCGCTTCTTCTTTGTTGAGACCGTTCAAGAATTCAGAGTTGACGTGAAGTCCATCTTCTGTGTAGGCAGCCTCTGCTACGTTTCCACCTTCCAACACTTCTACGATTGGAAGTCCAAACTGTTTAGCAAATTCCCAGTCACGTTGGTCGTGAGCAGGAACAGCCATGACAGCACCCGTTCCATAGCTAGACAAAACGTAGTCGGCAATCCAGATTGGGATTTCTTTACCATTGACAGGGTTTACAGCATAAGCTCCCGTCCAAACCCCTGTTTTTTCCTTAGCAAGGTCGGTACGAGCCAAGTCTGACTTGAGGCTAGCTTGGTGTTTGTAGTCAGCTACAGCCTCAGCTTGTTCAGGACTTGTGATGGCATCTACTAGTTCATGCTCAGGTGCCAAAACAGTGAAGGTCGCACCGAAAAGGGTATCTGGACGTGTCGTAAACACGGTGAATTCCTTATCAGTACCTTTCACTTTGAAGGTCACATTGGCACCAGTTGATTTCCCAATCCAGTTGCGTTGCATGTCCTTGATAGACTCTGGCCAATCCAGGTCATCCAAGTCAGTCAGCAAGCGCTCTGCATAGGCAGTAATTTTAAGCATCCATTGGCGCATTGGTTTGCGGACAACTGGATAGCCACCACGCTCAGAAGTTCCGTCAGGAAGGACTTCTTCGTTGGCTATAGCTGTTCCGAGTTCTTCCACCCAGTTTACGGGCACTTCTGCTTCATAGGCCAAGCCTTTTTCGTAAAGCTTAGTGAAAATCCATTGCGTCCATTTGTAGTAGTTTGGATCTGTTGTGTTGACTTCACGGTCCCAGTCGTAAGAGAAGCCAAGTGCGTTGATTTGACGTTTGAAGTTGGCAATGTTTTCTGCTGTAAAGTCAGCTGGATCATTACCAGTATCCATAGCGTATTGCTCTGCTGGCAAACCAAAGGCATCCCAACCCATTGGGTGAAGGACATTGTAACCCTGGGCACGTTTGAAACGGCTGAGAATATCTGTCGCTGTGTAGCCCTCTGGGTGTCCTACGTGAAGACCCGCTCCTGAAGGGTAAGGGAACATATCAAGTGCATAAAACTTCGGTTTTGATGCGTCCGTTCCTGTCTTAAAGGTATGATGGTCAGCCCAGTATTTTTGCCACTTAGGCTCGATTTCTTTGTGATTGTAAAAACTCATGCTGTCTCTCCAATTTTCGTGATGCTCCTATTATACCATTTTTAGGTAGAATTCGTCTCTTTCTTTTCACCTCTTTTCTTTTTTAACCTTGCCTTCCATTTTTAATACTGCTATACTTACTTTAGTAAACTCTTTCCAAAGAGGTGATTTATGTCTAATTCTTTCAAAAACTCTCTCCAAAAAGAGATTATTCATCGCAGTTCTTTAGCTGCACTAGCAACTTCTCTCTTGCTCCTCATTCTTTTATTTGGATTTTCCTATTTCCTTCAAAAACAACAATTGAACACCGATACTCAACAAATCGCCCAGCATGTCCAAGACATGAAACAAGCCAATCATGAGTTGTTGGAAACCATGAATAAGAAAATGGTTCCAGAGTTTTTAGAAGGCAAACACACTGATAGAGAATTATTTAGTCTATTCTATGAAACCAAAGCTCAGCTAAAACTCAGTTCTGATTTTCTCATCCTCGATGATACAGGAGAGCTTTTATTTAGTACCAATCGCAACCATAAAGAAACAATTTTAACTCCCTATTATTTGAAATTATTAATTCAAAATCCTACTCAGGGTTCTGTTTCTGAGAAAGTTGCTCTATCTGTGGACAAGCAACATTATGCCGTCTTTATTATGCCCATAGTTCACAACCAGCGAGTACGAGCTTACAGTATTTCCTTTGTGAATGAGAACGACTTTGTGTCAAGCATCCCCTTGATTAATTCAAAATACGTCATCACAGACACTTTCGGTAATATATACTCGAGCAATACCAATCAATTCACACAATCAACTCTGGAAAAGTTTGATGAGAAATCGCTCCGTTCAAAAACACACTGGTTCGTTGAAAATCCTCTTTTGATTGAAAAACGAAAAGTTGATTCGATTTTTTCGATTTACACTTTCCAATCATTCTTTCCTATTTCTAGTTTACTTACCCTTGCCTCAATTCTAACGCTCTGTATCTTTTTACTATATTTCTGGCAAGCTAGGAGAATCGCCCATAAAATCGCAACTCACAATGCCGGCCCTATCGAAAGTTTGGTCTATCAACTGCAGGAAATTCCTAAGAAAGAGGATAAAAAGTTGATTCTCCAGACAGGAGACGAATTTGAACTGATAGCTGAGAAAATCAACGATATGCTACAGGAGTTGGATGAGCTTCATCAAAAGATGTTAACTATCGAGAAGGAAAAATGGATCTTTGAAAGAAAGATGCTAGAAGCTCAGTTCAACCCTCACTTCCTATACAATACCTTGGAGACCATTAAAATCACGAGTATGATTGATGCGAGTATTACTCAAGAACTGATTCAAAACCTCACGCGCATCTTACGATACAGTGTAACAGAATTAGAGAAAGAAACGACTCTTGGAAAGGACCTAGAGATTATTGAAGCTTATCTAAAAATTCATCAAATTCGTTTTGAACAATTTTCTTACCAAATTGACTGTTCTCAAAGTCTATATTCCCAAACCGTTCCGAAACTTTTCCTATTACCACTTGTAGAAAATGCTCTCAAATACGGAAGGCAGTATCGAATCGACCTTGCCATTTCTATCCAGATTACTCAAAAACAAGAGGCACTAACTTTTATCGTTACGGATAATGCTGGCGGTTTAACCAAACAAGAACGCCTACATATCTTAGAGTCTCTGAACAGCCCACACACACAGCACGGTATTGTCAATAGTTACAAACGATTGAATAACTTTTTTGAAAATGTCGAATTGGATTTAGGAGTGAACCCGCAAGGTGAAACTTGGGTAAAATTTGTTACGAAAGGAAGAACACATGTTTAAGCTAATCATTGTCGAAGATGAGCACCTCATCCGAAAATGGCTTGAATTTGCCGTTGATTACTCTGCTTTAGGCATTCAAGTTGTAGGAACCGCTAGTCATGGACAAGAAGGGATGGAACTGATTCAAAAACTTAAACCACATATTGTGCTGACGGATATTACCATGCCCATCATGGATGCTTTCATGATGTTTGAAGCTACAAAGTCTCTCTCCTATGAAAAGGTAATCCTATCTGGCTATGATGATTTTCAAAATGCTAAAAAAGCTATGCAATTTGGAGCCGTAGACTTCCTGTCTAAACCTATAAATGTCACAGAATTAACGGAGTGCCTAGAAAAAATAACACTACGTCTTCAGATAAATCAACACCAAAATAATCCATTTTTACAAGACTATCAAACCTTTGTCGCTTCTCTTCAAAAAATCAATCCTCAAAACCAACTGATCCAGCAAATCCTCGAATTTGTGCATCAACACTATTCCCAACACTTTACCATTTCTACCATCGCAGAGAATTTAGGGTATAGCGAAAGTTATCTCTACAAAGTCATCAAGGAAGATTTCCCTATTACCTTGAATGAGTATATTCTACAATACCGTTTAAAACAGGCAGTCGAAAAGATAAGCCAAGAACCAGATGTTCCACTTAGTCAAATCGCTGAAGAAGTGGGGTTCTCAGACTATAAGTATTTTGGGAAAGTTTTTAAGAAATACTTTCATATCTCTCCAAAAGAATTAAAAAATATTGGAAGAATAGTATAAACACTATTCTTCTTTTTTGTAGAGAATTTTACCCTATTAGGATAGAATTTTGAGTTTTAAAAACGCTTACATTTTTTTACAATAGAACTATCAAAACTATGGAGGTATCCATCATGAAAAAGAAATGGATGTATTATGCTGCTTGTGGACTTGCCCTTTTGGGACTTACTGCTTGTTCTTCTGACGACGCTTCAGGAGGAAATGCAAGTGACAATGGAGGAAGTGATTCACTAGTAATCTATTCACCAAACTCAGAGGGCTTGATTGGAGCAACTATTCCTGCCTTTGAAGAAAAATATGGAATTAAAGTAGAACTCATTCAAGCAGGAACTGGTGAACTCTTCAAAAAACTAGAATCTGAAAAAGAAGCACCGGTAGCAGATGTCATCTTTGGTGGTTCATATACACAATATGCTACTCACGGAGAACTCTTTGAAAATTACGTTTCTCCAGAAAATGAGAATATTATCAAAGAGTATCAAAATACAACTGGTTACTCAACTCCTTATACACTGGACGGTAGTGTTTTGATTGTAAACCCTGATTTGACAAAAGATATGAATATTGAAGGTTATAGTGACCTTATCAAACCAGAACTGAAAGGAAAGATCGCAACTGCAGACCCTGCTAACTCTTCTAGTGCCTTTGCTCAACTCACAAATATGTTGCAAGCACAAGGTGGTTACACAGATGACAAGGCTTGGACTTATGTCAAGGATCTCTTTACCTTAATTGACGGTAAAATCGGTTCAAGTTCTTCTGGTGTTTATAAGGCTGTAGCAGATGGTGAAATGGCTGTTGGTCTTACATACGAAGATCCTGCTGTTAAACTTCTAAACGACGGAGCTAATATTAAAGTTGTTTATCCAAAAGAAGGAACCGTCTTCTTACCAGCAAGCGCTGCAATCATTAAAAATGCTAAGAACAAAGAAAACGCTAAGAAATTTATCGATTTCATTATTTCACAAGATGTTCAAGACACTCTAGGCACTACAACTACTAACCGCCCTGTTCGTAAAGATGCTAAAACTAGCGAAAATATGAAACCAATCAACCAAATCAAAGTACTAACTGAAGACTACGATTATGTTATCAAAAACAAATCAGAAATTGTTAAGAAATATAATGAAATCTTTACAGATATCCAATCTAAACAGTAGAAGGGGTTGACTATGAGCGAGATTAAAATTATTAATGCTAAGAAAATCTACAATGATATACCTGTTATTGAAAATCTAAATGTTACGATTCCTAAGGGGAGCCTTTTCACTCTTCTTGGACCTTCAGGTTGCGGGAAAACAACTTTGCTTCGTATGATTGCTGGTTTCAATAGTATTGAAGGAGGAGAATTCTACTTTGACGATACTAAAATCAACAATATGGAACCTAGCAAACGAAACATTGGGATGGTTTTCCAAAACTATGCGATTTTCCCACATTTGACTGTACGCGATAACGTAGCATTCGGACTCAAGCAAAAGAAAGTTCCAAAAGATGAACTCATCAAACAAACAGATAAATATCTTGAGTTGATGCAGATTGCCCAGTACGCTGATCGTAAACCAGATAAACTTAGTGGTGGTCAACAACAACGTGTTGCCCTTGCACGTGCCTTGGCTGTTAATCCTAGCGTTCTCCTCATGGATGAGCCCCTCAGTAACTTAGATGCCAAACTTCGTCTAGATATGCGTCAAGCTATCCGCGAAATTCAACACGAAGTTGGTATTACAACTGTCTATGTAACTCACGACCAAGAAGAAGCGATGGCTATTTCTGACCAAATCGCCGTTATGAAAGATGGTGTTATCCAACAAATTGGTCGTCCAAAAGAGCTTTACCACAAACCAGAGAACGAATTTGTCGCAACCTTTATCGGTAGAACAAACATAATCCCTGCTCGTTTAGAAAAGCAAGCTGATGGATCTTACATCGTCTTTGAAGACGGCTACTCTCTTCGTATGCCAGCTCTTGACCACGTTGAAGAACAAAATATTCGTGTCAGCATCCGTCCCGAAGAATTTATCCGTGATGAAAATGGCCTAATCGATGGAACAATTACCGACAGCGTTTACCTTGGCTTGAATACTGAATACTTCATTGAAACAGAATTTGCTCCAAAACTTCAAGTTAGTGAAGAATCTACATTCGAAGAAGATTTAGAAAAAGGAAATCATGTTCGTTTACGTATCAATACTCAGAAACTCAATGTCTTCTCTGAAGATGGTTCTCGTAATCTCATAAAAGGAGTCAGCCATGGATCGTAAAAAACTAAATATCTGGACTGCATCTTCCTTCTTCATTTTCCTTACATACTTAGTTTTCTTAGTCTACCCAATTGTGACTGTATTAAAGCAAGCGTTGATACATGAAGGGAGTTTCTCTTTAGAAAATTTTGTAACATTCTTCAGCAAATCTTATTATTCTGAGACACTCATTAATAGTTTTAAGGTTTCTGTAACTGCCACAATTACCTCTGTCGTTGTTGGTACCTTGCTAGCTTATCTTTTTTCAATGTATGACTTCAAGGGAAAGAAATTTTTACAAATCTTGATTATCATCGCATCCATGTCAGCTCCCTTTGTAGGTGCCTATTCTTGGATTCTACTCCTTGGTAGAAACGGTGTTATCACAAAATTTCTAACCAGCACACTACATTTGCCAGGTTTTGATATCTACGGCTTTAAAGGCATTGTACTTGTCTTTACACTCCAACTTTTTCCTCTCGTATTCCTATACGTAGCTGGAACCATGAAGAGTATCGACAACTCCCTTTTAGAAGCTGCTGAAAGTATGGGTTCCTTCGGCTTTAAACGAATCCTAACCGTCATTTTGCCTCTCCTAGTCCCAACTTTACTCGCGGCGGCACTCCTAGTCTTTATGAGAGCTTTCTCAGACTTCGGTACTCCGATGCTGATTGGTGAGGGATATCGTACCTTCCCAGTATTAATCTATACTCAATTTATCAGTGAAGTTGGAGGTAATTCAGCTTTCGCATCCGCCTTAGCAATCATGGCTATTACAATCGCCCTTGCTATCTTCCTCATCCAAAAGTACATTTCAAATCGTTTTAGCTTCAGTATGAACTCGCTTCATCCAATTGAACCTAAGAAAACAACAAAAGGAAAGATGGCTGCTATTTATGTGACTGTCTATGGCATTATCTTGTTCTCTGTATTACCTCAAGTTTACTTGATTTATACATCATTCCTTAAGACATCAGGTATGGTATTTGTTAAAGGATACTCATTAAATAGTTATAAGACAGCCTTTAACCGTATGGGATCTGCTATTTTCAATACCATTCGAATCCCTCTACTTGCCTTAATTCTCGTTGTTGTCTTTGCGACCTTCATCTCATACCTTGCAGTTCGTAAGCGCAACCTATTTACGAATCTAATCGATAGTCTTAGTATGGTACCTTATATCGTGCCAGGAACAGTTCTCGGTATTGCCTTTATCTCTTCATTCAATACAGGTATCTTCGGAAGTGGGATCCTTATGATCACAGGAACAGCCTTTATCATGATTATGTCCTTATCTGTCAGAAGACTTCCTTATACGATTCGCTCTTCAGTTGCTAGTTTGCAACAAATTGCTCCTAGTATCGAAGAAGCTGCTGAAAGTTTGGGGAGTAGTCGTCTCAATACCTTTACTAAAATCACTACCCCAATGATGCTTTCAGGTATCATCTCAGGAGCAATCCTATCATGGGTAACAATGATTTCAGAACTTTCTACTTCGATTCTCTTATATAATGTTAAAACTAGAACAATGACCGTAGCTATCTACACTGAAGTACTTCGTGGGAATTATGGTGTGGCAGCAGCCTTATCTACTATCCTTACTGTCTTAACAGTTACTTCCTTGTTATTGTTTATGAAGATTTCTAAAAACAACAGTATTACGCTCTAGTTTTTCTCCTAAAGACAGCCAAATTACTTATTGGCTGTTTTTTTCCTCTCTTACTGAGTTTGCTCTTCATAAATAATATAGATGCAAGTTAGTGCTTTTTATGGTAGAATATAGGAAAGTGCTTTCTCAGAAGGAGGGAAAAATGAACAAACAAACCATCGCTGTTTTAGGGCCTGGTTCTTGGGGTACTGCTCTGTCACAAGTTTTAAATGACAATGGACATGAAGTACGTATCTGGGGAAATATTCCTGACCAAATTGACGAAATCAATACACAACATACCAATAAACGCTATTTTAAGGATACTGTTTTAGACGAAAAGATTGTTGCCTACCATGATTTAGCAGAAGTCTTGAAGGGCGCTGACGCTGTCTTGTTCGTCGTTCCAACTAAGGTGACAAGATTGGTAGCTCAACAGGTAGCTGCTGTTCTTGATCATAAAGTGGTTATTATGCATGCTTCAAAAGGTCTCGAGTCAAATAGTCACAAACGTCTTTCAACCATTCTTGAAGAAGAAATCCCTGAAGAGTTCCGCAGTGAAATTGTGGTTGTATCTGGTCCTAGTCACGCAGAAGAAACAATTGTCCGTGATATCACCTTGATTACTGCTGCTTCTAAAGATTTAGAGACAGCTCAGTATGTTCAGACACTCTTTAGTAACCACTACTTCCGTCTTTATACCAATACAGATGTGATTGGAGTGGAAACAGCTGGTGCTCTTAAAAATATCATTGCTGTTGGTGCAGGGGCCCTTCATGGACTTGGCTTTGGTGATAATGCTAAAGCAGCTATTATCACGCGCGGGCTTGCGGAAATCACTCGTCTAGGAGTCAAGCTTGGAGCAAATCCACTGACTTATAGCGGACTTTCAGGTGTTGGGGATTTAATCGTTACTGGAACTTCTGTCCACTCACGTAACTGGCGTGCTGGAGATGCTCTTGGGCGTGGCGAAGCCTTGGCAGATATCGAAGCAAATATGGGAATGGTCATTGAAGGAATCTCAACAACCAAAGCTGCTTACGAATTAGCGCAAGAGCTTGGAGTCTATATGCCTATTACCCAGGCTATTTACCAAGTTATTTATGAAAATGTTAATATTAAGGATGCTGTTTCTGAACTCATGAGTAACGAGTTCAAGGCAGAAAACGAGTGGTCATAATCACCGTTAGAAAGGAAGCTCATGAAGCAAAAAGTTAGAAAAGCTGTTATCCCTGCTGCGGGACTTGGAACTCGTTTCCTACCAGCAACCAAAGCCTTGGCCAAAGAAATGTTGCCAATCGTGGATAAGCCAACCATTCAATTCATCGTTGAAGAAGCTCTCAAGTCTGGAATTGAGGACATTCTTGTTGTAACAGGGAAGTCAAAACGTTCTATCGAAGACCACTTTGACTCAAACTTTGAACTAGAATATAACCTCAAGGAAAAAGGAAAAACAGATCTCTTAAAATTAGTTGATGAAACGACTGGCATGCGCCTTCACTTCATCCGTCAAACACACCCACGCGGACTCGGAGATGCCGTTTTACAAGCCAAAGCATTCGTTGGGAATGAACCTTTTGTGGTAATGCTCGGAGATGACCTCATGGATATCACTGATGACAATGCTGTCCCATTGACCAAGCAACTCATGAATGATTACGAAGAAACTCACGCTTCTACTATCGCCGTAATGCCTGTACCACACGAAGAAGTCTCTGCTTATGGTGTTATCGCACCTCAAGGTGAAGGAAAAGATGGACTTTATAGCGTTGAAACCTTCGTTGAAAAACCAGCACCTGAGGACGCACCAAGTGATTTAGCGATTATCGGTCGTTACCTCCTCACACCAGAGATTTTTGGTATTCTTGAAAATCAAACGCCTGGTGCCGGAAATGAAATCCAGCTAACAGACGCTATCGATACCCTCAACAAAACCCAACGTGTATTTGCTCGTGAATTCAAGGGGGCTCGTTATGATGTTGGAGACAAGTTTGGCTTTATGAAAACTTCAATCGACTACGCACTTAGACACCCTCAAGTCAAAGATGACTTGAAAACTTATTTGATTAACCTTGGGAAAGAACTCTCAGGAGAAAAATAATCCCTTAAACCAGGTTGAAAATACCTGGTTTTTTTGTTGCCTAAACACCTCCAAAGCTAGTCCAAGCCTAATTTCTTGCAATCATTGCTTTTATGGTATAATAATAAGGAGTGAGGAAAGAAATGAAGAATAAATTATTATCTATGAAAGAAAAAGGACTGGCCTTACTGGAGTCCCTTAAAACAAAACTAAAAAATATACATCTAGGAAACAAAGGTCCTAAAAATTCTAAAAAGAAAAAGCAAACCAAAACTGATATTTGGACTATCTTTGCTAATATCTTACTAGGAATCAAGGCAACCTTTAATACTCTATTCATCATCGCCTTCCTTGGTGGACTTTTAGGTACTGGGGTCGTTTTCGGTTATGCTGTATCTCTATTTGACAAAGTGGCCGTTCCTCAAACAGAAGATTTAGTCAAACAAGTGAACGATATTTCATCCATTTCTGAGATTCACTATGCTGACGGTTCCATGATTGGTGCTATCGAAAGTGACCTCCTTCGGACATCTGTTGCATCAGATGCTATCTCAGACAATCTCAAACAAGCTATCGTTGCGACCGAGGATGAACATTTCGCCGAACATAATGGAGTCGTTCCTAAAGCGATTATTCGTGCCAGTCTTGGAAACTTTATCGGACTTGGTTCTTCTAGTGGAGGTTCTACACTAACACAGCAGCTCATCAAGCAACAAGTGGTTGGTGATGCTCCTACACTAACCCGTAAAGCTACTGAAATCGTGGATGCCTTGGCCTTAGAGAGAGCAATGAGCAAGGACGAAATCTTGACCACCTATCTTAATGTCGCTCCATTTGGTCGTAACAATAAAGGGCAAAATATCGCAGGAGCTCAACAAGCAGCCAAGGGTATTTTCGGTGTTGATGCCTATCAGCTAACGATACCTCAAGCAGCCTTCATAGCAGGCTTGCCACAAAGCCCTATCTCTTACTCACCTTATGAATCTACGGGAGAAATGAAGAGTGAAGAAGATATGGCACTTGGTATCAAACGCTCTCAAGATGTTCTTTACAATATGTACAGAACAGGGGTCCTCAGTCAGGAAGATTACGAAACCTATAAAGCATACGACATCAAACAAGATTTCTTACCAGCTGAAAGTGTAAACGTAACTTCTAGGGGCTATCTCTACTTTACTGCTCTCGATGAAGCAACTAATCTCATGTATGACTACTTGGTACAAAAAGACAACGTCTCTGCCCAAGAACTCAAAAACGAGTCTATCCAAAAATCCTATCGTGAATTAGCTGAAAAAGAGATTCAAAATGGTGGTTACCGTATCACAACTACAATCGACAAAGCTATCCATACTGCCATGCAAGATGCAGTCGCAAACTATGGCTATCTAGTCGACGATAATACCGGTCAACCTGAAGTCGGAAATGTTTTGATGGATAATCAAACGGGAGCTATCTTAGGATTTGTCGGTGGCCGCGATTACCAAAGTAACCAAAACAACCACGCTTTTAATACCAAACGTTCTCCTGCTTCAACTACTAAACCAATCCTAGCCTACAGTATTGCCATTGACCAAGGTTTGATGGGAAGTGCAAGTGTCCTATCCAACTATCCAACCAACTTCTCAAACGGAAATCCTATCATGTATGTCAATAGCTCCGGTACTGCCATGATGAGTCTTAAAGAAGCTCTCAATTATTCATGGAATATCCCAGCCTACTGGACTTATCGTACCCTCCGTGAAAAAGGAGTCGATGTTCGCTCTTACATGGAAAAAATGGGCTATGAAATCCCAGAATACGACATTGAAAGTTTGCCTATGGGTGGAGGAATCGAGGTTACTGTAGCTCAGCATACAAACGGATACCAAACCTTAGCCAACAACGGTGTTTATCATAAGAAATTCATGATTTCGAAAATCGAAAAAACGAATGGTGAGGTTATCTATGAGCACAAAGACGAACCTGTACAGGTCTACTCTAAAGCGACTGCAACCATTATGCAGAGCTTGTTGAGAGATGTTATTTCGTCACGAGTCACTTCAAGCTTCCAGAGCGATCTTGCTTCTATCAATCCAAGTTTAGCGGGTGCTGACTGGATTGGTAAAACTGGTACGACCAATGAAGATGGTGACATGTGGCTCATGCTTTCAACTCCAAGATTGACACTTGGCGGTTGGCTTGGCCACGATGACAACCGACCTCTTGGAAAGGGAGCTGGTCACTACCGCAATGCTAAGTATATGGCTTATCTGGTCAATGCTATTCAGCAAGCTTCTCCTTCTGTTTGGGGTTCTGAACGCTTTAGCTTGGACTCCAGCGTCACTTCTTCTCAAGTTCTTAGATCGACTGGTCAGAAACCAGGTAAGGTTACTATTAACGGTAGAGAAATTGAAGTAACTGGAGAAATGGTAACAAGCTATTGGGCTAATCAAACTGGCGCTCCAACTACTACCTACAGATTTGCCATTGGTGGAAGCGATGCTGACTACCAAAATGCTTGGAATACTATTTTGGGAAGTTTGCCAAAATCTTCTAATTCCAACAATAATAATTCAAACAACAATAACAATAATCGAAATAACAATAGCAATAATAATAGCAACAGTAACAGCAATAACGGTAATAATAACAATAATATTACCAACGGAAGTAACGACTCTTCGTCAAATAGACTACAACGCTAACCTTTTATATGAATCACTATCAAAAGAATATTTTTAAGGGAACCATTTACTCCCTCCTATCTGGATTAATATGGGGTATTTGTGGCATTTTAGGAGAATTCTTCTTTACGCATTATCAAGTATCATCCGGCTGGATTACTTCCATGCGACTAAGCCTTGCAGGTAGTTTCGTACTTATCTTGTCTAGCTTTAAGTTTCGCTCACAGCTATTCGATGTCTGGAGAAAGCGCAAAAACTACCTGCCTTTTCTGGCTTATGCCATCTTAGGAATCTTCTCTGTTCAGTATTTCTTCTATCTCTGTGTAGAATACTCTAATGCGACAACTGCAACCATCCTACAATTTATCAGTCCTGTCTTCATTCTCATCTACAACCGTATCATCTACAAGAAAAAAGCTTCTAAAAAAGCAATCTTCTATGTTTTAACTGCAATGATTGGGGTCTTTTTGATGGCTACCAAAGGCGATTTCTCTAAGTTATCCATCACTCCTATCGCTGTATTAACTGGACTACTCAGTGCACTGGGCGTTATGTTTAATGTCATCTTACCCCAGCCATTTGCTCGAAAATATGGTTTTGTTCCCACCGTTGGTTGGGGAATGATGCTGGCTGGACTCTTTAGTAATTTTCTCTACCCTGTATATAGAATTAGCTTTCAGCTGGATTTGGTGAGCATCTTGATTTGTTTGACCATTGCCTTTCTGGGAACAGCTTTTGCCTTTTTCCTATCTATGAAGGCTGTCTCGCTGGTGTCCCCTTTGGTGGTGTCAGTGGTTAGTGCAAGTGAACCGCTATCCTCTGCTATTCTAAGCGTTCTATTTCTAGGTCTGGTCTTGGACGGCTACCTGCTATTAGCTATGATTTTGATTATTATTCCCATGATCTTCTTATCCATCGAAGAATCAAAGGACAAACTGAAAGAATCTTCTTTTAACACTTAAGGCTTCAATTTTGAAGCCTTTTTTGGTAGAATAGTAAGCATTACAAAGAGTGAGGAGACATCTATGACTGCTACAAAAATGAATGCACAAGAAATTATCCAATTTATTGCAAATGCTGAGAAAAAGACAAGTGTAAAAGTGACCTTTGAGGGGCAGCTTACTGGATCTATCCCTGCTTCTGTTACCAAGCTTGGAAATGTTCTCTTTGGAGACTGGAAGGATATCGCTCCTCTTCTCGAAGGACTGACTGAAAACAAGGATTATGTTGTTGAGCAAGACGCTCGCAACTCAGCTGTACCTCTTCTTGATAAACGCGACATCAATGCTCGTATCGAACCAGGGGCTATCATCCGTGACCAGGTTGAGATTGGCGATAACGCTGTTATCATGATGGGAGCTGTGATCAATATTGGTGCTGAAATCGGTGCTGGCACTATGATTGACATGGGTGCTATTCTAGGTGGACGTGCTATTGTCGGTAAAAATAGTCACGTAGGTGCGGGAGCTGTTCTTGCAGGTGTTATCGAACCAGCTAGTGCAGAGCCTGTCCGTGTCGGTGATAATGTACTCATCGGTGCTAACGCTGTGGTTATCGAAGGTGTTCAAATCGGTAGCGGATCTGTTGTTGCAGCAGGTGCCATCGTCACTCAAGATGTTCCAGAAAATGTTGTGGTGGCAGGTGTTCCGGCTCGTGTTATCAAAGAAATCGATAGCCAAACTCAACAAAAAACAGCGCTAGAGGATGCGCTTCGTACCTTGTAATTAGTAACAGAGGCGGAAACTTTTCCAGCCTCTTTATCGTATCAATAGAAGGAAATTAGATATGTTAGATTTGATTCAAACTCGACGCGACCTTCACCAAATTCCTGAGATTGGTTTAGAAGAAGTCAAGACTCAAGCTTATTTGCTCAATGTCATTGAGAAATTAACAGCTGGTAAGGATTTTGTTCAGATTCGTACTTGGCAAACAGGTATTTTAGTGTATTTACAGGGAAGTCAGCCAGAACGTACCATCGGTTGGCGGACAGATATCGACGGACTCCCAATCGTTGAACAAACAGGTCTTGCCTTTGCCTCTCAACACCCAGACCGTATGCATGCTTGTGGGCACGACTTTCACATGACCATTGCCCTAGGAAGTCTCGAACGCGCTCTAGAAAACCAACCTAAAAATAATCTCCTCTTTCTCTTCCAACCTGCCGAGGAAAATGAAGCAGGGGGCATGCTCATGTATGAAGATGGGGCCTTTGGCGACTGGTTGCCTGACCAATTCTATGGGCTTCATGTTCGTCCAGACCTAAAGGTTGGTCAGATTGCGACCAATACTCATACACTCTTTGCAGGAACTTGCGAAGTCAAGATTCGTTTCAAGGGTAAAGGTGGTCACGCTGCCTTTCCACATCAAGCAAACGACGCTCTGGTTGCAGCTAGCTATTTTGTCACTCAAGTTCAGTCAGTTGTAAGCCGTAATGTCGATCCTATCGAGGGAGCTGTCGTCACTTTCGGTGTCTTTCAAGCTGGAACAACCAATAATGTCATCGCTGATACAGCTTTCTTGCATGGAACCATTCGAGCCCTCACACATAGTATGAGCCTCTTAGTTCAAAAACGTGTCAAAGCCATCGCTGAAGGTGTCGCAGCTGCTTTTGATATGGATGTGGAAGTTGAACTCAAACAGGGAGGTTACCTACCTGTCGAAAACAACCCTGAATTAGCCCAGGAATTGATGACCTTCTTTGATGAAAAAGAAGGAATTGAACTAATCGACATCGAACCTGCCATGACAGGAGAAGACTTTGGTTATCTTCTCTCCAAGGTTCCTGGTGTCATGTTCTGGCTCGGAATTGATAGTCCCTATGCTCTTCACCATCCACAGATGAGTCCTAAGGAAGAAGCTCTGGCTATCGGTGTCGAGGCTGTATCAAGCTTTTTAGCAAAGAAAGGTGTGGAGTAAACGATGAAAAAAGCCCTACGCAAGCAGGTCTTGCAAGAACTCAAATCTCTATCAGCCGAAGAAAAGGAAGTCATGGACGCTTGGTTGACTGAGCAACTACTTCTACATCCCTTCTACAAGGAAGCAAAAACCATCGCCACTTACCTGTCTTTTCCTCATGAATTTCAGACAGCTAGACTCATCAATCAAGCTCAAAAAGATGGGAAGACACTCCTCATTCCCAAAACCTATCCACATGGGGAAATGGACTTTGTTCTATATGAACCAGAGAAACTCGAAAGAAATTCTTTTGGACTTCTTGAACCTCAAGGAGACTTCACAATCCTTGAACCCTCTCAGATTGACCTAATTCATGTTCCTGGTTTGGCTTTCAATCCTTCAAAATATAGGGTTGGCTACGGTGGTGGCTACTACGACCGCTACTTGGGGCATTTCCCAGGTCATACAATTAGTACGCTTTATCCTTGTCAGATTCAGAACTTCCATCCTGATCTACACGATATTCCCGTTAAGGAGGTAATTATCTATGAAAGAGATTTTTGATCGTCGGTATCCCGTCACGAGCTTCTTTCTACTCGTGACAACTCTGGTTTTTGTACTCATGTTTCTAACCAGTGGTTTCAACTATACCAGCGCAGCCACCTTGTATAAATTCGGAGCTGTGTATCCCCCTGCTATCAAGGCCATGCCTGAACAAATCTGGCGCTTATTCTCCGCAACCTTTGTCCACATTGGCTTGCAGCACTTTTTAGTCAATATGCTATCCCTCTACTTTTTGGGACGTCAGATGGAGGACATCTTTGGTTCCAAGCAGTTTTTCTTTATCTACCTTCTATCAGGTATGATGGGAAATCTCTTTGTCCTAGTTTTTAGTCCCAATGCTATTACTGCAGGTGCTTCAACTGCCCTCTACGGTATGTTTGCCTCTATTGTTGTTCTCCGATATGCTTCACGCAATCCCTATCTCCAACAACTTGGTCAATCCTACCTCTCCCTCTTAGTCATCAACCTAGTGGGTAGTATTTTAATGCCTGGTATCAGCCTTGCTGGGCATGTCGGGGGTGCTGTCGGGGGTGCATTACTGGCTATCGTCTTCCCAGTCCGAGGAGAACGAAAAATTTACAGCCCAGGCCAACGTGGTCTAGCAACCATAGCCTTTATTGCTTTATCAGCTCTACTACTTTTTATCGGACTATTCTAAGAACAGGAAAAACCATTGGAAACTCTCTCAGAGAGCTTTATTTCCAATGGTCTTTTTTTGAATCTATTTGAAAAGTTGCTTATACTCTTCGAAAATCAAATTCAAACCACGTCAGCTTCGTCTTGCCGTACTCAAGTACAGCCTGCGGCTCGCTTCCTAGTTTGCTCTTTGATTTTCATTGAGTATTAAAATCCATTATTGTCACTGAGTTCTTTGAACCAGTGGCCTGATTTTTTCAGGCGACGTTCTTGCGTTTCTAAGTCAAGCTCGACTAAACCATAGCGGTTTTTATAGCTGTTGAGCCATGACCAGCAGTCGATAAAGGTCCAGATCAAGTAGCCTTTACAGTTAGCACCGTCTTCAATGGCGCGATGAAGTTCAGCCAGATGACCTTTGACAAAGTCAATACGATAATCATCCTGAATCATTCCATTTTCGCGGAATTTATCTTCACCTTCAACGCCCATCCCATTCTCTGTCAACATCCACTCGATATTGCCATAGTTTTCCTTGATATTTTGAGCGATATGGTAAATCCCTTGCTCGTAGATTTCCCAACCGCGGTGGGGATTGATTTTACGACCAGGCATGACATAAGGTTCATAAAAATGTTCTGGCAAGAGCGGACTGTCAGGATGCTTAGCAAAACGTGGCGCCATGACACGCAAAGGCTGGTAGTAGTTGACTCCAAGGAAATCTACTGTGTGCTCACGAATAAGTCCCAACTCCTCAGCTGTAGAATCTGGCAGCAAATTATGCTCAGCTAAAATTTCCACCAATTCTTCTGGATAAGTTCCCAAGACAGATGGATCAAGGAAAGATTGGGCCTGGAAGAGATCGGCAATGCGAGCTGCTTTTACATCGGCAGGATGCTGACTACGTGGATAGGCTGGTGTCAAGTTGAGGACAATCCCAATCTTAGAATCAGGCAAAACCTCATGACAAGCCTTGACTGCAAGAGTGCTGGCCAGTTGAGTGTTATAGGCTACCTGAACCGCAGCTTTGGCATCCACCTTATGTGGATAATGCGCATCATAGAAATAGCCAAACTCAACGGGAACGATAGGCTCATTGAAGGTAATCCATTGGTCTACCAAGTCTCCATAAGTTTCAAAACAGAAACGCGCATAGTCTTCATAAGCCTTGATGGTCGCCTTATTTTCCCAACCATCGCCATCCTCTTGAAGGGCAAAAGGCAGATCAAAATGATAGAGATTGACTAAGAGACGGATTCCCTTGGCCTTAATAGCTTCAAAGACATGACGATAGAAAGCCACACCTTGAGGATTGACTTCTCCACGACCCTGTGGGAAAATACGAGACCACTGGATGGAAGTACGAAAGGCTGTATGACCTGTTTCTAACAATAGTTCGATATCTTTTTCCCAATTTTCATAGAAGGTCGATGTCTTGTCTGGTCCAATCCCATTGTAGTAGCGATTTGGTTCCACTTGAAACCAATAATCCCAGAGATTATCTCCCTTTCCGTCACCAAGAACTCGCCCTTCTGTCTGTGGCCCAGAAGTTGAGGAACCCCAGACAAAATCCTTTGGAAATATTAGCATAGCTCTACCTCTTTATTTACTCTTTTTATGTTTATTTTATCTCATTATAAAGAAAAAACAAGGCAAAAACTAGTTACATTTTTGTCTTGTTTTTCTTCTGATTATAGATTTTATTTATTTGTTAAGATTTCAAGAGTTTCAAGCAAGTTATCAGCTTATAGATTTTATTTATTTGTTAAGATTTCAAGAGTTTCAAGCAAGTTATCAGCGTGAACTTCGATTGTATCTCCCGTTGCCTTAATCTTCACTTCTACAATCCCGTCAGCTGCTTTCTTACCAACAGTGATGCGGATTGGAAGACCAATCAAGTCGCTGTCACTGAATTTAACACCGACACGTTCATTACGGTCATCTGTCAAGACTTCGTAGCCTTTATTGACCAAAGCTTCTTCGATACGATTTGTCAATGCAAGACTTTCTTCATCCTTGACATTAACTGGAATCAAGTGCACATCAAATGGCGCCAATTCTTTAGGGAAATTGATTCCCCAAGCGTAACGGTATTCACCTTTTGGAGTCTTGTTAACAAAGAGGCGAGCGTGTTGTTCCATGACTGCTGAAAGGAGACGGCTGACACCGATACCATAGCAACCCATGATGATTGGCACAGCACGACCATTTTCATCCAAGACATCTGCCCCCATACTTGCTGAGTAGCGAGTCCCAAGTTTGAAAATGTGACCAATCTCGATACCACGTGCAAAGTTGAGCACACCTTGTCCATCTGGAGAGATTTCACCCTCACGAACTTCACGGATATCAACATACTCAGCAGTGAAGTCACGACCAGGGTTCACACCAGTTAAGTGGTAACCATCTTCGTTAGCACCTACAACAGCATTGCGACTATCTTGCACCTTGCGGTCTGCGATAATCTTGACATTTTCTGGAAGATTGACTGGGCCAAGTGAACCAAAGTCCGCTCCCAATAATTCTTTCACTTCCGCTTCGGTTGCAGGTTCTAAGAAGTCTGCACCAAGGTAGTTTTTCAATTTGACTTCATTGAGTTGGTCATTGCCAACGAGTAGGGCAACAACTGGCTCCTCGTCTGCGATATAAACCAAGGTCTTGATTGTTTGCTCTTCAGAGACATTCAAGAAAGCAGCAACTTCATCAATCGATTTGACACCTGGTGTTTCCACACGAGTCACTTCTTCTTCAGTCACAACACGATTGCTTGGTTTGTAGGCGTTGGTTGCCATTTCCAAGTTAGCTGCATAGCTTGACTCACTTGAGTAAGCAATGGTATCTTCACCAGAAACCATCCATTTGAGCAACTCTGCCTTGATTTCTTTCTGTACATCTACAGGAATCTCATCAAATGATGCGACAGACTTGTCTAAAACAACCCAACGGTCAAGGTCTGTACGAGCAGGTGTGATGGCCATAAATTCTTGGCTATCCTTACCACCCATAGCTCCACCGTCACCGATGATGGCTTTGAAGTCCAAGCCACTACGGGTAAAGATACGCTCGTAAGCCGCCTTGTACTCATCATAGGTTACATCCAAGCTATCGTAGTTAGCGTGGAAGCTATAGCCGTCTTTCATGATGAACTCACGGGTCCGAAGAAGTCCATTACGTGGACGTTTTTCATCACGATACTTAGGCTGGATTTGGTACAAGTTCAAAGGCAATTGCTTGTAAGACTTGACAGAATCACGGACAATTGCTGTGAAAGTTTCTTCGTGAGTTGGACCCAAGATAAAGTCAGATTTTTCACGATTTTTCAATTTGTACAAGTCTTCACCGTAGGTTTCATAACGGCCAGATTCACGCCAAAGGTCAGCACTGAGAAGGGCTGGAGCCAACATTTCAACAGCGCCCATCTTGTCAAACTCTTGACGCATGATGTTCTTGGCTTTTTCGATTACACGGTTAGCAAGTGGCAGGTAAGAATAGACTCCTGCTGATACTTGGCGAACATAACCAGCACGCAACATAAGGGCGTGGCTGATAACTTGAGCATCGCTTGGCATTTCGCGAAGCGTTGGAATAAGCATTTTACTTTGTTTCATATTTTTCCTCTAATTCTTAAAAGAAGGTACGCATGATGTCGTTCCAAGTCACGGCGATCATCAAGACAACCATAATCACAACTCCAACTAGAGTAACATAGGTTTCAATTTCTTGTTTCAGTGGTTTGCGGCGAATAGCCTCGATGATATTGAGCACGATTTTTCCACCATCTAGTGCCGGGATAGGAATCAAGTTGAAAATCCCGATATTGATGGAAATGATAGCCAAGAAGAACAAAACATTCTCAAGACCATTTTTAGCAGCATCACTACTTGCCTTAAAGATAGCAACAGGTCCACCCAATTTATTCAAGTCAGGCTGGAAAATCAAGCTCTTCAAGGCATTGAGAATGCGCAAGGCTGACTCAGCCGCACTAGTAAATCCACCTACAAACATAGACCAGATATCTGATTTGAGTCTCGGTTGAACACCTAGAATATAGCGACCTTGGTTTTCCTCAGGGGTCACACTGACTTGTTTTTCAGTTCCATTTTCAGAGACTGTTACATCCAATACAGGCGCTGTTTTATCTTTGGTCTCTACTTCAACTGCCTGAATCAAATCTTGCCAGTTACTAATTTCGTGTGAACCGACTTTAGTGATTTGTGCTGTATTTTCAACACCGACCTTAGCAATCGCGCTATCAGGGATGATACTAAAGTTATTGCTTTGCGTATCTCGAACGCCACCTTGCATGAAAATCAAAATCCAAAAAACGATAACTCCTAGAATAAAGTTATTCATAGGACCTGCAAAGTTGGTAATCAACTTGCCCCAGACAGTCGCATTTTGATACTGAACATCTAGCGGAGCGATACGAACTTCCGTCCCATCAGCTTCTACAATGGTCGCATCATGGTCTACGGAGAAAGTTTTTTCCTCTTCCAAAACTAGACCTGTGATAAAGAGTTTATCCTCAAAGTCAAACTGGGTTACCTGCATAGGAAGAGCCGTTTGGTCGACCTTCTTACCAGAAAGATTGATGCGCTTCACCTTACCATCTTCGGCCAAGGTCAAACTAACAGGAGTTCCTGTCTTAATTTCTGTGGTATCCTCACCCCAACCTGCCATGCGGACATAACCACCAAGCGGTAGGAGACGAATCGTGTATGCAGTCCCGTCTTTCCCGATATGGGCAAAAATCTTCGGACCCATACCAATGGCAAATTCACGAACCAGAATTCCAGACTTCTTAGCAAAGTAGAAATGGCCGAACTCGTGAACCACCACGATAATTCCAAAAACAAGGATAAAGGTTAATAATCCTAACATTTAATATTTGTTCACCTTTCCTTAAAATAAGCCAAAGAGGTGCATAATAGGGAAAACAGCCAACATAGAATCAAAGCGATCCAGTACTCCACCATGTCCTGGAATAAAGAAGCCTGAATCCTTGACTCCAAAATGGCGTTTCATGGCACTTTCAATCAAGTCACCCAATTGCCCTGCAATACTAAAGAAAATAGCAAAGAGCATCATTTTGTAAATGCCGTAAGGAAGGGCAACCGTACTATCCACTAACATAAAGATAAGAGTGACAAGCATGGCAGCTAAAATTCCACCAAAGGCTCCCTCGATGGATTTGTTCGGAGAGACTCTCGGTGCCAATCTTCTCTTACCGAAATTCATTCCTACGAGATAAGCCCCACTATCAGTTGCCCATACGATACAGAGGGCCAAGAGGGCTTTATCCAAACCTGCGATTCGAGCATCCACTAAAGCGTTGAATCCAAAACCAACATAGAAACTCATAGCGATTGGGTATACAGCATCTTCAATGGTGTAATTCTTGCTAAAAACAGTGCAACCTAACATGATAAAAATCACAACACCATATGCGACAACATTCCCATCTACAGGTAAAAATGTCAAGTAGTTTTCTAGGGGGATTGTCAGTGCAAAAGTCGCTAACAAGGTCAGCAAACCTTCAGGGGTCATGGTATTTAACCCTTTCATCTGAAGCAACTCATGAACCCCTAGCATGGCTAGAAGTCCCATAGCAATCTGTAACCAAAGCCCACCAATCACCAAGAGCGGGATAAAGATTGCTAATGCCAGAGCGGCAAATATGGTTCTCTTTAATAAATCCTTTTTCATAACTTTTCCTAAACTCCTCCAAATCGACGATTGCGGCGATTATACTCTGCAATAGCCTCTTTCAAAGCTTCCTCATCAAAGTCAGGCCACAAAACATCTGTGAAATAAAGTTCACTATAAGCTGCTTGCCAAGGCAAGAAATTGCTCAAGCGAAGCTCCCCACTCGTTCGAATGATTAAGTCCGGATCACGCAAGACCTTAGGCAAATGCCCTGTAAAGAGGTATTCCCCAATCAACTCTTCTGTAATATCGCCTGGATTCACCTTAGCATCCAAAACATCCTGTGCAATCAACTTGGCCGCTTGTGTAATCTCAGCTCGTCCACCGTAATTGAGGGCAAAGTTAAGAATCAAACCTGTGTTCAACTTGGTCAACTCTTCCGCTTTTTTCAAAGATTCAAAAGTTTGTTTTGGCAAGCGATCAGTTTCCCCAATCATTTGGATCTTCATGTTCTTTTGGTGCAATTCGGGGACATACTTATCATAAAATTCAACAGGCAAGTTCATGATAAACTTGACTTCCTGGTCTGGACGTGTCCAATTTTCAGTCGAGAAGGCATACACAGTCATAGCCTTGACACCCATATCACTAGCAGCAATGGCTACCGTTCTCAGAGCATCCATCCCAGCCTTATGCCCAAAGACACGTGGTTGCATCCGTTTTTTAGCCCAACGACCATTGCCATCCATGATAACTCCGATATGTGCTGGCACCACTGCTGGTGTTTCTGTTACTTTATCTTTTTTTAAAAATCCAAACATGATTGTATTCCTATTCAAAAATCTATCGTTTCATTATACCATATTTTTCGCTTTTCTTCTATCATATTCTCTTATTCTAAGGCGGAATTCCCTATAGGACTCCTATCTTTCTAAACTAACATGCCTTGCATTTCCCAAAGAAAGTTGATACAATAAAACATAAAGATTTATCCTTGTTCAATCACAGGGGTTTTTTATTGAAAGGATCTTATCATGTCAAAAAAACTACAACGTAAAAAACAATTAAGAAACAACCTTCGTCGCTCAGGTGCACTTTCAAATGCTGTAAACAAGGTTGTCGAAGAAACAAAAAAAGTTGTGAAGCATGCTGAAAAAGCAGCAAGTGAGGCAGGAAAAGCAGTCTCTAAGCAAGTAGAAAAAGCTGTAGAAGCAACTAAAGAGCAAGCCCACAAGCTTACAACTTCTGTTGAAGATTTCGCAGCTGACCTAGGCGGACTTCCACTTGACCGTGCTAAAACTTTCTACGATGAAGGGATTAAGTCTGCTGCTGACTTCAAAAACTGGACAGAAAAAGAACTCCTTGCCTTGAAAGGAATCGGTCCAGCTACTATCAAGAAATTAAAAGAAAACGGCATCAAGTTCAAGTAATCTTTCTTGTCCCTTGCATTTCCGTCAAAAACTTGTTAAAATAAAGCCATTAGAGGTGTTTTGAGTCCCACATTTTACAGAAAGTGGCGGAGCTGAGAAGTCCACAAATGTGTCAAAACTGGTTGCTAATGGATGAAAATGAAATATTAGAATTATCTTTTTGTTTCCTTTTAGGACTAGGCAGCGAGTTGCAGGCTGTACTCAAGTACGCCTAGACGAGCTAACGACGTCATAAAAGTGAAACAAGAAGATTAAAGTTGCGGGCATCTGCCCGAAATTGGGTGGTACCGCGGATAAACACATTCGTCCCTGTCAGATTGATGACAGGGGCGATTTTTTTGTAGAAAGCGAGGTAGAAGGATGACAAGAGCTGAACTGCCAGAACGAATAGAGACTGACCGACTTGTCTTACGAGTCCGTACAATAGCTGATGCTGAGGATATTCATGCCTACGCTAGTCTGCCAGAGGTTTCTTACCCAGCAGGCTTTCCACCCGTCAAGACCTTGGAAGACGAGATTTATTATCTGGAGCATATCCTTCCTGATCGCAATCAAAAGAAAAATCTCCCAGCCGGCTATGGAATTGTTGTCAAAGGGACGGATACAATCATCGGCTCTGTTGACTTCAATCGTCGCCACGAAGACGATGTGCTGGAGATTGGCTATACCTTGCACCCAGACTATTGGGGGCGAGGCTATGTGCCCGAAGCAGCGCGTTCCTTGATTGATTTAGCTTTTACAGAACTGGAGCTTCACAAGATTGAATTGTCTTGCTTTGGTTACAACCTTCAAAGTCAACGAGTCGCAGAAAAACTTGGATTTACCCTCGAAGCTCGTATCCGAGACCGTAAAGATATTCAAGGAAATCGCTGCGATGATTTGAGATACGGCTTACTGAGGAGTGAGTGGGAAACACAAAGTCAACATTAAAAATAGAAATAACTAGAAAGGACACACACATGTCTAAAGAACTTTCACCTAAATACAATCCAGCCGAGGTTGAGGCTGGTCGTTACCAAAAATGGCTTGACGCTGATGTTTTCAAGCCTTCAGGCGATCAAAAGGCTAAGCCTTATTCAATCGTGATTCCACCTCCAAACGTTACAGGTAAACTCCACCTTGGTCACGCTTGGGATACGACTTTGCAAGATATCATCATCCGTCAAAAACGCATGCAAGGTTTTGATACGCTTTGGCTTCCAGGCATGGACCACGCGGGGATTGCCACTCAGGCTAAGGTTGAGGAGCGCTTGCGTGGTGAGGGTATTAGCCGTTATGACCTGGGTCGTGAGAAATTCCTTGAGAAAGTCTGGGAATGGAAAGACGAATATGCCACTACTATCAAGGAACAATGGGGCAAGATGGGGCTCTCTGTAGACTACTCTCGTGAGCGTTTCACGCTTGATGAAGGTTTGTCAAAAGCCGTTCGTAAAGTCTTTGTGGACCTTTACAAGAAAGGTTGGATCTACCGTGGTGAATTTATCATCAACTGGGACCCAGCGGCTCGCACTGCCCTTTCTGATATCGAAGTTATCCACAAGGATGTCGAAGGTGCCTTCTACCACATGAACTACATGCTGGAAGATGGCTCACGCGCCCTTGAAGTTGCGACAACTCGTCCAGAGACTATGTTTGGGGACGTTGCGGTTGCGGTCAACCCAGAAGATTCACGCTACAAGGACTTGATTGGTAAACATGTCGTTCTTCCAATCGCTAATAAACTCATCCCAATCGTTGGAGACGAGCACGCAGATCCTGAGTTTGGGACTGGAGTCGTGAAAATCACACCTGCCCACGATCCAAACGACTTCTTGGTTGGTCAACGTCACAACTTGCCACAAGTCAACGTCATGAACGACGACGGAACTATGAACGAGCTTGCCTTCGAATTTGCAGGTATGGATCGTTTTGAAGCTCGTAAGGCAGTCGTGGCTAAGTTGGAAGAGATTGGTGCCCTCGTCAAAATCGAAAAACGTGTCCACAGTGTTGGTCACTCAGAACGTACAGGTGTTGTGGTGGAGCCACGCTTGTCTACTCAATGGTTCGTCAAGATGGACCAATTGGCCAAAAATGCCATTGCCAACCAAGACACAGAGAACAAGGTAGAATTTTACCCACCTCGTTTCAACGATACCTTCCTCCAATGGATGGAAAATGTCCACGACTGGGTTATCTCTCGTCAGCTCTGGTGGGGTCACCAAATCCCTGCTTGGTACAATGCTGAGGGTGAAATATATGTCGGCGAAGAAGCTCCAGAAGGTGACGGTTGGACTCAGGACGAAGACGTTTTGGATACTTGGTTCAGCTCTGCCCTTTGGCCATTCTCTACCATGGGCTGGCCGGATGTGGACTCAGAAGACTTTAAACGTTATTATCCAACATCAACTTTGGTGACTGGTTATGATATTATTCCGTTCTGGGTGTCTCGGATGATTTTCCAAGGTTTGGAATTTACCGGCAAGTCGCCATTCAAAAATGCCTTGATTCATGGTCTCATTCGTGATGAGCAAGGACGCAAGATGTCGAAATCTCTCGGTAACGGGATTGATCCAATGGATGTTATTGATAAGTACGGAACAGATAGCCTTCGTTGGTTCCTTTCAAACGGTTCTGCACCAGGGCAAGATGTGCGCTTCTCTTACGAGAAAATGGATGCTTCATGGAACTTCATTAACAAGATCTGGAACATCTCTCGCTACATCCTCATGAACAATGAAGGATTGACCCTTGAGCAAGCAACTGCCAATGTGGAAAAAGTGGTTAACAAGGAAGCTGGAAATGTCACAGACCGCTGGATTCTCCATAACCTTAATGAAACTATCGGCAAAGTCACTGAAAACTTTGACAAGTTTGAGTTTGGTGTAGCTGGACACATCCTCTACAACTTCATCTGGGATGAGTTTGCGGACTGGTACGTTGAGTTGACCAAGGAAGTCCTTTATAGCGATAACGAAGAAGAGAAAGTCATCACACGTTCTGTTCTGCTTTACACCTTGGACAAGATCCTTCGTCTCCTTCACCCAATCATGCCATTCGTGACAGAGGAAATCTTTGGACAAATCTCAGAAGGCTCTATCGTCACAGCAACATACCCAACTGTCAACCCAGCCTTTGAAGATCTTGCTGCCCACACTGGTGTCGAAAGCCTCAAAGACTTGATCCGTGCTGTTCGTAATGCGCGTGCGGAAGTAAATGTTGCTCCAAGCAAGCCTATCACGATTCTTGTTAAGACTAGCGATAGCGACTTGGAAGCCTTCTTTAACAGCAATGTTAACTACATCAAACGCTTCACAAATCCAGAACACTTGGAAATTGCCTCAAACATCCCTGCACCTGAACTCGCTATGTCAAGCGTCATCACAGGAGCAGAAATCTACTTGCCACTGGCTGACCTCCTCAATGTCGAAGAAGAATTAGCTCGTCTCGACAAAGAACTGGCTAAATGGCAAAAAGAACTGGATATGGTCGGTAAGAAGCTCTCTAACGAACGCTTCGTAGCCAATGCCAAACCAGAAGTCGTCCAAAAAGAACGCGACAAACAAGCCGACTACCAAGCCAAATACGATGCGACCGTAGCGCGTATTGATGAGATGAAGAAGTTGGTGAAATAAACACAGAAACACGGTGATAAGCCGTGTTTTTTTGGTATAATGAAATCAATATCAATTGATGGAGAAAGTTATGTCTAAACACCCTCATTATGAATTGTTAAATTTAATTGGCTATGGTCTTGCCAAGTTTGATAAGCTATTTATAAAAGAGTTTCAATGCTCTAGTAAATCCGAGTTTTATCGTTATATAGTTTCTTTAGGAATCGCAGAAACAACTGGGGTAGTTAAAAATAGAATGGATTTATTCGACCCCTATTTTGATAACAATCGAAAAGGTTGGTGGCAAAAAGCTGAAGTCTACCGTTTTCGTAAAGATTTAATTGACATGATGTTTGGGAATGAAGATGTTCACAGTTTTGCAGAAATCGTTAAAATGCTACTTGCAAGTGAAGGGAAGAAAACAGGCATAGCCGTCGTTGAAAAGCCAATAGTCCGAACTAAATTCAAACGTCTCCAAGAAACTGGAATGGAAGCAGAGAACTATTTCATACTTCATTTTGATAAAGAAGAAAAATTCCAAGGTGGACAATTAACCGATGCCCGCCTTTATGGTGATGGTTATGATTTCCAAGTAGATGTTCAAGAACATTCATACCTTGCCGAAGTTAAAGGTATTCGAAAACCTAAAGGGCGTATTCGTTTGACCGCTAGAGAATTTGAGAAAGCGAAAGAGTTCCAATCAGATTTTATTTTATCCTTGGTTACCAACCTAGATGATATTCCAAAGTTAGTATTAATCGATAATCCATTGAATCATTTTGAATTTAAAAAGAGTATCATAAAGAATGAAGTTATAGAATACAGAAGTCTTGAAGATTTATATTAGAATTTTACAATTTTCCCACTCTTGAAAAACCTCCTGATTTATTCAGGAGGTTTTTATTTCTCCCCTCACAACCAGCCTTCTTCCTCGGCAGTTTTGGCTGCTTCGGTTCGGTTACTGGCGCCTAGTTTGGAGAGGATATTGGTCATGTAATTACGGACAGTGCCATTTGAGAGGTAGAGCTTATCCGCAATTTCTTGGTTGGACAGGCCTTGGGCAACTCCATGCAAAACAGCGACTTCTTGCTCGGTCAAGGGATTGGGATGGGTCATCATGACTTCCATGAGCTCTGGAGAATATTCCTTGCGTCCCTCTAACACCGTATGCAGGGTTTGCATGAGTTCGGCGATGCTTCGCTCTTTCAAGACATAGGCGTCGACTCCTGCTTTGACCGCTCGTTCAAAATAGCCTGGACGTTTAAAGGTCGTAACGATAACCACCTTGGTTTCAGGCACTTCTTGTTTGATCCACTCAAGTGCTTCTAGTCCCGTCTTGACTGGCATTTCGACGTCAAGGATGGCAATATCTACTGCTTCTTTCCCCAAAACCTCGATAGCCTCGGCTCCATTTTTCGCCTGCAAGACAGTCTCCACATCTGGTTGAAAGCTTAAGAGCTGGCACATGGCATCTCTCAGCATACTTTGATCTTCTGCGACTAATACTTTCATCTACTTTCTCTCCTTATAAGGTAGATGCACGCGCACCTCTGTGGGATCTTTCAAACTGACCAGCTCTACTTGACCTGAGAAGGCTGCTGCACGGTCACGGACTGTATGGAGTTCATTCCCTTTTACAGTTGCAAAACCTTTCCCATCATCTCTAACTGTCAATAGCAATTCCTGGTCTGTGCGTTCCAGTTTTAGATAGGCTTTTTCAGCGCTGGCATGCTTGATGATATTGGTCGCCAGTTCTAACAAAATCATAGCGGCTGTCGACTCTATATCCTGAGTCAGGCTAGCCTTGTCCAACTGATTATCAACCTCAACTTCAATTCCAGCAATCTCCAGCATCTTTTTGACAGTCTCAAGCTCTGATGCTAGGGTCCGTGATTTCAGATTTTCTACAATGGTTCGTACTTCATTCATGGAATCCTTGCTGATCTGGTGAATTTCTTTTAATTCCTTCTCCACCTGTGGATAGGCCTGCATCTGAAATAACTGCAAGGCCAGATCTGTCTTGACACTCAGCATAGCAAAGGTATGCCCCAGACTATCATGCAAATCCTGACCGATACGACTGCGTTCATTTTCAGCAAGCAATAAATTTATCTGAGCATTTTGCTTGGCCTGAGCTTCTTTCAAATCCTCGACAATGCGAATCCGAACCAAACCCAATGTCATCAAATCGACAAAAGTAAGAATCCCAAGCTCAAAGGCTACAGCCTCAGTTTCGACTGACTGAAACATCATGAGTTGTCCAACAACAAGAACTTGAGCAAGGAGAAAAGTCCAGACATGAAGAGAACGTAGACTCCGCACCCTGAAATGATAAATTAAGAGATTAGAAAGGTAAAAGAAAAACCAGATATAATTAACAGCAACAAAGGCAGTATTCCCAACTACATAAGTCAGCATGAGGCCCCAATATAGCCAAGATAGGCGCTGGCTCTTAGTTGTTAAAACACCCAAATACGCCACTACAAATAGAATATCAATCAATAAATGCCAGGCAGAAAGCCACCCAGTCACTACAGGTAGGATGGGGAAAATCATAAAAATTAAACTGGCCCAAAACATATAGTGTATGCTTTTCAGTCTTTCAAGCATTAAGCATTCTCCTTATGACCTTGAAGGTAAATGGTCAAACCAAACAAAACAGCTGAAAAAACAAGTAGATAAATTGTGGCTGATAGATTGATGCCACCCTCATTTAAGAAGGTCTTGATCAATTCCATCAACTGATAGCTTGGTAGTCGCTTCCCGATTGCTTGCATCCAGTCTGGAAATAAAGAGACGGGCATCCAGAGTCCGCCTAAAACAGCCAAGCCAAAGTAAAGAAGATTGCCCACGACAGACATCAGCTGACTGGACGGTAAGAGAGTCAAGGTCAATCCAAGTGCTACAAAGGCAACACTTCCTACTATCAGCAAGAGCGCAGCCCCAATCCAGTTTCCAAGAGACATATCCACACCTCTTACAAAATGCCCAACTGAGAAAACAACCAGGATTGAGACCAAATAATCAACCATCATACTTGTTATCTTTGATAGATAATATTCTACCATATTTACAGGGCTATGACGTAATATTTTCTGCCAGTTGTTAATCTTGTCGGTATGTAAAACAACTGGAAATGAAAAGATAGCTGTCGACATCATGGAAAAGGCTGTCATGGAGATGAGGTAGTCGCGCATAAAATTCGCAGGTCCACCTGGTGTGTCCTGGTACATGCCTGAAAAGAATAAATAGAAGGCTGTCGGCATCCCTACTGATAATAAATAATAGACCAGTTGCCGTTTGGTCAATAGAAATTCTATCTTATTTAATGCGATCCATCGTTTCATCTTAGTCATCTCCCTTTTGTGTTTCTTCAAAGATTGTATCCAGCAAACTGCGGTTATTGACTTCAATTTCTTGTATGCTACATCCTGCTTGGACTAACAGTTCCCAGAAAGCATCCGCTTCACGTGTGACTACTTGCAGGGCATCTTGTTTTTGTGACCAGTTTTCAACCAAGTTAGACTGCTCAACGACTTTCTTGTAAGCCAGAGGTAGGATGAAGTGCTTTTCAATCTCCTCACTGCGCATGGCTAGAGGTGTCGTATCACGAATCAACTCTCCCTTATTTAAGACCAAAATCCGGTCAGCTGTATGCTCTACCTCTTCGATGTAATGGGACGAATAAAGAATGGTAACTCCCTGCGCTTTTAGGTCCTGAACAATTTCCCAAAAGCGTTGACGGGTTGAAGTATCCATAGCCGCAGTCGGCTCATCTAAAAAGACTAGCTTTGGTCGCCCAATCAAGGTCAAGACAAAAGAGAAGAGACGCTTTTGCCCACCTGACAATTTTTCTGCGAATTGCTCTTTTTGTTGCTTGTCAAACTGCAATAGTTGATCGATTTCCTGGTTGCTCAAGGGATTTGGGTAAATGGTTTGAAAGAAAGTAATCAACTCTTTAACCTTTAATTTCTGAACGATGACATTTTCTTGAGGCAGGTAGCCTCTAATATAGTCTAACTGAGAACTCGTCACTGGCAAGCCTTGGATGGATACTTGACCGCTGGTGACCAGTTTATCTCCTAGCAAACAGTCCAAGAGTGTGGTCTTCCCAGCACCATTGGGACCAATCAAGGCGACGCATTCACCTTCCGCTACCTCAAAGGATATATCCTTCAAAATAGCCTTGCCCTTGATGTTTTTATTTAGGCTTTCTACCTTAATCATGTTCATGATATTCTCCTTTCAGCCACTCCTTTCCCATCGGAAAGGCGATAAAAATCATAAATCCTAATCCCCATGCTCCACGGATGAATTGGTGAAGGAAGGCTTGATCAAACCAACCTGTAAACATTTCTACCAACCATACCACTAGTGACAATCCAATAAAAAGATAGAGAATCGCTTTTTTCATTTTTCAAACTCCTTTTTCACATCTGAGACTAATTTCAAACCTTCTCGGATCAACCAAGAGATCATGCCAAATCCTGCAAATAGTTCCCAAGGAAAATGATAGAAGCCTTCGTCCAATCCTGAGAACATGAGATAAGTCATGACTCCTGCTGCTACTAAACTCATTGCGACAATTACTTTATGTTTCATTTTTTTCTTCCTCCATTTGATACATCTAGTATATCTCTTTGAGGTTATTGCCACTAGAAGCTTCTGTCATGAGGAAATATGACAAATGTCATTAAAAATGATGGAACAGAAATTACTAGATTGGATTGATTTTCTAGCACCAATCAGCTACTGGGTCCAAAACTCATTGCAAATCAAAAAGATCGGGAATCTTTTCCCGACCTCTTTCGTTTTCTATTTCATTCTTATTCCACACTGAAAAGATATGGATAAACCGGTTGTTGACCTTGGTGAATTTCTACTTCAACATCTTCGAATTCTTCTGCGATTTCTTGAGCAATTTCATTTGCCAATTCTTCACTTCCGTCTTCGCCAACATAGAAAGTTACGATTTCACTGTCTTCATCCAACATGTGTTTCAAGGTTTCAGTCAAGGTTTGGTGCATATCAGGATTTGATACGAGAATCTTACCATCCACCATACCAAGATTGTCATTTTCATGAATTTCTAGACCATCAATAGTCGTGTCACGAACGGCTGTTGTTACACTACCGCTGACAACATCGCCAAGGGCTGCAGTCATGCGTTCTTGGTTTTCTTCGATAGACTTGCTTGGGTCAAATGCTAGAAGGCTTGTCAATCCTTGAGGAATTGTACGCGCTTCTACTACAACAGCTGGTTGTTCCAATACTTCAGCTGCAGATTGAGCTGCCATGAAGATGTTTTTGTTGTTTGGCAAGAAGATGATGTTACGAGCATTAACTTTCTCAACAGCCTTGACAAAGTCTTCTGTCGAAGGGTTCATGGTTTGTCCACCCTCGATGACATAGTCCACACCTTGAGCACGGAAGATGTCTGCCAATCCTTGTCCAGCTACTACTGCGATAAGAGCATATTCTTTTTCTTCAGCCGGCTTGCTGACTTGAGCTTCTTTTTCTACTTGCGCTTCGTGTTGGTTACGCATGTTATCGACTTTAACCTTGACCAAGCTACCATACTTGAGACCTTCTTGCATAACAAGTCCTGGATCTTCTGTATGGACGTGAACTTTAACGATTTCGTCGTCATTGACAACAAGTAGAGAATCCCCAAGGTCGTTCAAGTAGTTACGGAATTCTTCGTAGTCAAACTCTTTAGCATAAGTTGGACCTTGTTTAAGGGCAACCATGATTTCAGTACAGTAACCAAAGGTAATGTCTTCAGTTGCTACATGTCCGGCTACAGATTTGTGGTGTTCTGCATTGATCATCTCACCCATATTCGCTGGAGTCGCTACAAAGTCTTCAGACGCACTGTATTCACCAGTAAGAGCTGAAAGGAATCCTTCATAGATGAAGACCAAACCTTGTCCACCTGAGTCCACAACTCCAACTTCCTTCAATACAGGAAGCATTTCTGGAGTTTTAGCAAGGGCTGCTTTAGCTCCTTCCAAGGCTGCACGCATCACTTCAACTGCGTCATCTGTCTGTTCTGCTTTTTTCTTAGCACCGATAGCAGCTCCACGTGATACGGTCAAGATTGTCCCTTCAACAGGCTTCATAACAGCCTTGTAGGCAACCTCAACACCTGATTGGAAGGCAAGAGCTAGGTCTTTTCCTGTTAACTCTTCTTTTGTCTTGATGGCTTGTGAAAATCCGCGGAAAAGCTGAGAAGTGATAACTCCTGAGTTTCCACGCGCACCCATCAAAAGACCTTTAGCCAAGATACTTGCAGCCTCACCTACAGTTGAAGCTGGTTTGTCTGCTACTTCTTTAGCACCATTTTCGATCGTCATTCCCATGTTTGTCCCTGTATCTCCGTCTGGAACTGGGAAGACGTTCAATGAATTGACATATTCGGCTTGCTTGTTCAAACGAGTTGAAGCAGCCTGTACCATTTCTTGAAATAAGCTTGTAGTAATATTTGACACGATTATTCTCCTACAACTTTGATATTTTGAATGTAGACATTCACAGTTTGAGCAGTGATTCCAAGTTGGTTCTCTAGGCTAAAGCGAACACGTTCTTGGATGTTTTTTGAAACTTCACTGATTTTTGTACCGTAGCTCAATACAGTATATACATCAACTGCAATACTACCGTCTTCAGCTGCTTTAACGACTACACCTTTTGAATAATTTTCCTTACCAAGAAGGGCTTGGAAATTATCTTTGAGGGCATTTTTACTAGCCATACCGACTACACCAAAAATTTCAGTTGCTGCACCACCTACGACAGTAGCGATTACATCATCTGTCAGTTCGACTTGACCATCTTTTGTATTAATTTTTACAGTCATTTTTTTTACCTCAAATAGTTGATACTCTATTTTATCATATTTCAGCCCAACTGTAAAAGCAGAATGATGTATCATCGGATATTTGCTTGATTTTTCAAATGATTTCAGCTGTCGAGTAAAACAAAAAAGACCCTTGTAGGTCTTTTCATGTTTATTAAACGCGTTCTACTTTTCCTGATTTCAAAGCACGAGCTGAAGCCCAAACTTTTTTAGGTTTACCATCGATAAGAACAGTAACTTTTTGAAGGTTTGGTTTTACGGCACGTTTAGTTTGGTTCATCGCGTGTGAACGGTTGTTTCCTGATACAGTCTTACGACCTGTAAAGTAACATACTTTAGCCATTGTGTTTTCCTCCTATTAGATCTAATATAGCGGATGTGCTAGCACCACATACCGTACTATGTTATCACACTTTCTTATTTTTGGCAAGGGAATTGGAAGACTTTTTTTATTTGACGTAGACGACACCAAGTTTCCCGAAAGCTACATCACCACGGATAATCAAGGTTTTGCTGGTTGGGGCTACAGGAGCATCTGCCTTGGCCGCACCACAAAAAGTTTCCACCTTCAGGTCCACTCTCCAGTGTTGGGGCACATAGATAACTGCATTCCCAAATCCAACTTCTATCTTCAAGGTTGCGCTATCTCCTAACATCTCTGCATTATCATAATAGATTTTGGCATTCCCAAATCCGACTTCAAACTCGTCTTCTACTAATTCTTGGTCTTGCTTGTAAAATGTACCCGCCCCAAAAGCGACTTCCTTGTCTGTCAGAATGGTCTTTTCACCGTCATACCACCATTTTTTCCCATTCCAAGTTCTGTTAGTATGAGTCAGCATACTTACTCCAAGCACGATGAGAACACTCGCCCAGAACAGTGATTGATTGGGAATCGGTAAAATGTCATAAAAATGATTCGCAATCATGAGGGCCACTAGGGCTGTAACGGAGGCTGAAGTGAAATGACGACGAAGGATTGCCTCAACTGATTGATAGGCAAAAAATCCAATACCAATCAAGGGCCAAATCTGCCCTCCAAATGAAGGAATTCCAAAATTCCCCTGTAATAATACTAAAGCTGCCAATACTAGCAACACAATACCAAATGCTTTCTTTTTCATATTCTTACCTCATGTTTCTTAGATTTTCTTTTAGGAGGGATTGGTAGTGCCGTGACACGTGAACCTCCTTGTGGGTTTGATAAAAGGAAATAGTGCCTGTCCCTGAGAAGGACTTGTCAACCGAGTAAACTTGCCGGATATTGGCAATGGTCGACTTGGATACCCGACTGAAATAACGTGGCAGGATAGACTCCAACTCATAAAGCTTGAGCCGAACCTCGTAGGCCTCTTTCTGGGTATGGGCGTAAATCTTGCTACCTTCCGTCTCAAAGAAGAGGATTTCTGCCAAGTCTAAGTAGTACTCACCCGTCCCCTTGTAAAAGATCAACCTAGGAGCCTTGGTTTCTTGCAAGAGTCGTTGCAAGTCAGCTATCTCATCTGTCAGGGCTGCAGCCTTGATGACAATCTCTGTCTCAGTTAATTCACTATCAATCTCGATTCGTAACTTCATCCTATCTCCTTTCTGCATCTACTATACCAAAGGCCAGAAGACTTTACAAGGGCAAAAAAGCAAGTGGTCACTTTTAACCCGTAAGTGGTTACGAGGCCAAGCCCACTTGCTTTGCTTCTTACAAAATAAAGAAAAGAATTCCCAAGAGGAGACCACAGGCGTAGCCAACTAAAACATCCTTGGGATAATGAACGCCTCCTAAGACCCGCACAAGACCGAGAAGAACTGATAAGACCAACAAAACCAACCCCACAAGCAGATTTGCATGCAGGCAAGCCATGGAAATGATGGTTGCTGAAAAGACATGGCGACTAGGCATTGAATTCCCAGAGCTGTCCTTGTCTAGTAGCGGAATAATTTCCCAAGTCTCATAGGGACGCGGTTGATTGATCCACTTACGAACTAGCGTCAATAGGACAAAGCCTAAAGCTGGAACTAAAATATAAGCAGAAAGTTCTTTCCCAACCCCTTTACTTACAAAGTTTGTTCCCAACAAGGTCAAGTAAGCCAAGGGCATCAGAACTGTCATCATGCGATTAAAAATTCGCATCAGTTGTAATCCTTGTGGATAGCGAAGGAGGCTTGATTTCCTCTTGTCGTACCACTCTTGATAGTTTTTCATATATTTTCTCGTTATTTTTAGATTTTACACAAGAAGCCTGCTAGCATCTCCTACTCTAGTATAGTGCAGAAAAAGAAGGCCGTCAAGCCTTCTGAGATTTATTCTTCTGCTTGGTCTTCTGTAAATTGACTATTGTAGAGGTCTGCATAGAAACCACCCTGAGCCATAAGCTCTTCATGATTGCCTTGCTCAATGATGTTTCCTTCTTTCATGACCAGAATCAAATCAGCATTGCGGATCGTAGACAAGCGGTGGGCGATGACAAAGGATGTGCGTCCCTCCATCAAACGGTCCATAGCCTTTTGAATCAACTCCTCCGTACGAGTATCGACTGAGGATGTTGCTTCGTCCAGAATCAAGAGCGGAGCATCCTTGAGCAGAGCACGAGCGATGGTCAAGAGTTGTTTCTGTCCGACTGACAAGGTCACTGTATCATCCAAAACAGTATCGTATCCATCAGGTAAGGTTGTGATGAAGTGGTTGATTCCGACTGCTTTGGCAGCTTCAATCACTTCTTCATCACTAATTCCTGTTTGATTGTAGATGAGATTGTCTCGAATGGTTCCTTCAAAGAGCCAGGTATCCTGCAAGACCATTGAAAAGGCATCGTGTACTTCTGAGCGCTTCATAGCCTTGGTATCCACACCATCAATGCGAATACTTCCCTTATCAATCTCATAGAATTTCATCAAGAGGTTAACAATGGTCGTCTTCCCAGCACCAGTTGGTCCGACAATCGCGACCTTTTGACCTGCATGAGCTGTCGCAGAAAAGTCATGAATGATTGTTCGCTCTGGTGTGTAGCCAAATGAAACCCTGTCAAAGACCACTTCACCCTTCATGTTGGTCAATTGTCTTTCCTTATGAGATTCATCTTCCATTTCCTCTTCACCTAGAAATTCGAAGACACGAGTCATGGCTGCACTAGCTTGTTGTAAGCTGGTAATTCCTTGGGCAATCTGTGATAAGGGCTGCGAGAAGGTTCGAACATAAACCATGAAGGCTACAATAATCCCGATACTGATATACCCTTCAAGAGCCAAGGCAGCACCGACGATAATGACTAGAACATAACTAAAGTTGCCTACAAAGACCATGGCAGGCATCATAATTCCAGAGATAAACTGAGATTTCCAGATGCTATCATGTAGATTCTGATTCAAGCCTGCAAATGTATCTTTTGTTGGTTCCACAGCATTATAGCTGGTCACCACATTGTGGCCAGAGTACATTTCTTCCACATAGCCATTTACAGCTGCTAGGTTATTTTGTTGAGCTTTAAAGTAGCCCTGCGACTTGGCCATAATTACGGAAACCGCCGTAAATCCAACAAGGGTTGAAACAACGGTTACCAGAGCCAAAATCCAGTTCATACCAAACATAGTAATCAAAACAGCAATCAGTAAAAAGCTAGCTGAAAGAACTGTCCCAAGGCTTTGGTTAAGAGACTGAGCTGCTGTATCAACGTCATTAGTCACACGAGAAAGGGTGTCCCCTTGAGAATGACGGTCAAAATAAGCAAGTGGCAAGCGATTGATTTTCTCAGCAATAGCTGTCCGCAAACGTTTTGAGAAATGTTGGATACTAGTTGAAAAAATATAGGCTTGCGTATAGTTCAGGATAATCCCAAGCACATAGAGGATAACCAAAAAGCTAGCAATACTTGAGACAGCCTTTAGGTCAATTTCAGTCATTAACCCATCTGAAATCAAATTGGTAATTTCTTTGATCTTAGTTGGTCCATAAACCGTGATAATACTTGAACATATAGCCGCCACAACTGCGATTAGTAGGGGAAGTTGGAGACCTGCTAGAAAAGGTCTACATTGTTTCCATAAGGACATTTTCTTATTTTCCATGTTCCAATTCCTCCTTCGATAGTTGTGAATAGGCAATTTCTTGGTAAACTTCATTGCTTGCGAGAAGTTCCTTGTGGGTGCCTTGTCCCACGACTTTACCTTGATCCAAGACTAAGATCAGGTCTGCATCCATAATGGTTGAAATGCGTTGGGCAACGATTAACTTGGTCATGGATTGTGTTTTTTCAGCTAATACTTGACGCAAGATACGATCTGTCTTGTAGTCCAAGGCTGAGAATGAATCATCAAAAATGAGAATCTCTGGTTTACGAGCCAAGGCGCGTGCAATGGCCAAACGTTGTCTTTGTCCACCTGAGAAATTGGTCCCACCTTGAGCCACTTCTGATTCAAGACCCGCTTCCTTATCCTCTATAAAGTTTTTAGATTGAGCCAATTCCAGAGCTTGCCACATGGCCGTCTCACTTAGTGGCGTTTCTTGACTCTTACCAAAGTCGAGATTGCCCTTAACATCTCCTGAAAAGAGCACAGCTTTTTGAGGGATATAGCCAACTTTATTACGCAAATCTTCTAAGTCATAATTCTGAACATTGACGCCGTCTACTAGAATTTCTCCCTCTGACACATCATAAAAACGGGGCAAGAGGTTAACTAGAGTAGATTTACCTGAACCAGTTGAGCCGATAAAGGCAATGGTTTCCCCTGCTTCTGCCTTGAAGCTGACATGTTCCACAACTGCTTCTGAGTTTTTAGAGTAGCGGAAGGTTACGTCGCGGTATTCCACTTGACCAATTACAGAAGAGTTTGCTGTCTGTGGGTGACTAGGATTTTCAATAGTGGAATTGAGGTCCAAGACTTGATTGATACGACCTGCAGAAACCAAGGTACGAGGCAAGACGATAAAGAGAGCACCCATTAGTAAGAAGCCCATTACCACTTGCATAGCATAGGACATGAAGACCACCATATCGCTAAAGAGGGGTAGACGCTCTGTCAAGCTAGCGTCGTTGATAAGATAAGCACCAATCCAGTAAATGGCAAGGACCAAGCCGCTAGAAATCGCCATCATAATAGGATTCATAATGGCCATTAAGCGACTGACAAATAGATTGAGTCGTGTGACTTCATCATTGGCTTCTTCGAATTTCTTATCTTGGTAATCCTCAGCATTGTATGCACGAACAACCCGAATCCCTGTCAAGCTTTCACGGGTGATGCTATTGAGTTTATCTGTCAATTTTTGAATGACAGATTGTTTAGGAAAGGCCAAAGTCATCAAGACAGTTGTCATTAGAACATTGACAATGACTGCCACCACTACTGCCCAAATCCAGTATTCTGACTTGCCAAGGATTTTACCAATGGCCCAGAATGCCATGATTGGTCCTCGAGTGACTACCTGAAGTCCCATGGTAAAGAGCATCTGAATCTGCGTGATATCATTAGTCGTCCGAGTCAATAGACTGGGGATTGAGAAACGTTTAATTTCTGTCTGGGAGTAATCCAAAACACGATTAAAAATATCGCTTCGTAGATGAGCCGTATAGGATGCTGCAACTCGAGCGGCAAAAAATCCAACTGTTACAGATGATAGGAAGGCTAAGAATGACAAACTCATCATCTTAGTTGCTGGCGACCAAAGGTCTCCCAACTCCGTACCTGGTGTTCCGAGTAATTCTGTTATTTTTGAAACGTAAGTCGGTACTTCTAACTCTAGATAGACCGAGCAACAGGTAAAGAGAACAGTTATTAGAATCATACCCCACTCTTTTCCTGTGATACGCTTAGCGAGTTTCTTCATTCTTACCTCCTATTTTTTCTACATTTGCTTGTAGGCGGCCCATGACTTCTTCAAAAATAGCGAGATTCTCTTCGGAAATACCATCAAGTAAGCTGCGGTCAATTCGATCAAAGAAAGACTTAACTTGCTTCATTTGAGAGCGTGATTTTTCGGTCAAATGAACAAATTTCGCCCGTTTATCACTTGGACTCACCTCCAACTCTACCAAACCATTTTGCACCATGCGCTTGACTAAATTACTAGCAACTGACTTGGTAATATTGAGTTCTTGTTCAATATCCTTGATGAGTGTTAATTCTTGTTCATGCTCACGACGTTCTAAAAAACGAATGACCTGCCCTTGCGGCCCCCCCATAAATGCAATACCACAACGCTTGGCTTCCTTTTGTACCATCAGATGCAACTGGTGACCAAAACGTTTAAAGACCAACATCGGTTTATCCATGCTATCTCCTTCTAAGCAAAAATAGTTCTCATAAGAACATTTAAGTTTTCATGAGAACTATTTTATCATTTTCAGAAAAGATGTCAAGAAAAAAGTTTTCATGAGAACTATCTAAGCAGAAATTGACATCAGCTCTTATTTTATCTATAATAAACACTATCTCACACCTATAAGAATACACCCTGATTAGAAATGAGAAACTCACAAATGAAACATAAAGAAGAGAAAATTTTAGGAATATTTGCCATCATCTTTGGAACCCTGGCCCTTCTTGGTTCCTGGCTACCAATCATAAGCATACTAGCCTTTTTCTTTGGCATTATCGCTATAGCCCTAGGCATTTTTGGTATCGGCCTTAATCTCAAAAATCGTAAAATATTAGCTATTATCGGAACAAGCCTAGGTATTCTATCCATTTTTCTTGTCTTAATGACGCAAGTATTACCTTCTGGTGTCTTTACTGACTTGGCTAAAAACTTTCGACATCCATATAGAAGTCTGACCTCTTTAACAGAAAATGAGGAATTTGGAAAATTACCAGATTATAAACCAGATGAAGAGGATATCGAAGATACTGATACCTTCTCTTGGACCCAGGAACAGTTTGATGCTTTGATAGAGGGAGACACTGCAAACAGAGGAAAAGGTGGCTCCAACTACAAAGATATCATCAGCAAGCATGGACTACCAGATTCTGAAATTGAGTCAACCTCAGGTGACTACGACATCAAGAAAATCACCTATCTATCCCTCGGTTCAAACACCAAGACAGTCGTACTCACTTTCGCAAAGCAGGAAAACGGCCAGTTTCTTCTCATCCGTAAATTTGCCCTAGGCTTGGATAGAAAAGAGCAAACTGATGATGGAGTGAAAGTTTAACATAACTAAAAAGCGAACAGCTATTAAGCCTGTTCGCTTTTCTATTAGAACCCATCAACATTGGTATAGATTTTTTGGACATCTTCGTCGTCTTCAAGTACGCTGTAGAGTTTTTCAAAGGTTTCCAAATCTTCACCTGACAACTCCACTTCTGACTGAGGAATCATTTCCAATTCAGTCACTTGGAATTCTTCGATACCTGATTCACGCAAAGCCACAATAGCTTTGTGAAGGTCAGTTGGAGCTGTGTAAACAGTGATTGTTCCTTCTTCTGCTTCTACATCGTCTACATCGACATCTGCTTCAAGCAAGAGTTCAAAGATAGCATCAGCATCGTCACCGGCAAATACGATAACACCCTTGTTGTCAAAGAGGTATGATACAGAACCTGAAGTTCCCATGTTTCCGCCGTTTTTACCAAAGGCTGCGCGGACATTGGCAGCTGTACGGTTAACGTTTGAAGTCAAGGTATCAACGATGAGCATTGAACCATTTGGTCCAAACCCTTCATAACGTCCTTCTGTAAAGGTTTCGTCTGTATTTCCTTTTGCCTTATCGATTGCTTTATCAATCACGTGTTTTGGCACTTGCGCTTGTTTAGCACGGTCGATAACGAATTTCAAAGCTGAGTTTGATTCTGGATCTGGATCACCTTTTTTAGCTGCTACATAGATTTCTACACCAAATTTTGCATATACTTTAGAGTTAGCTCCATCTTTAGCCGTCTTCTTGGCTACGATATTGGCCCATTTACGTCCCATTAGGAATCTCCTTTTTTCACATTTTAATCTTTCTTATTATAACACAAGTCTAGTCGATTTTCACTAGAGGAATTGGATTTTTCTTTTATAAATGAAGCTGGGATTGTCCGCCGACAGCCAAGATTTTCTTGCCTTCTTTTATCCAAGGGTGCTGAGAGAGTGAGATATAAAGCTGTGCAGTCATAACAAGCCAAAGTAGCGGTTCACATAGAATCACACCTGTATAACCTGCCCAAGGAATAATCCAAGCGACGAAAACAATTTTCCCTATAAATTCGATAAAACTAGATATGAGGGGTAAGAGTTTTTGACCGAGTCCCTGCAAACTATTTCTATAAATCAATAAAAGACTCAAAAACGGATAGAAAACAGAACTAATACGTAGGTACAAGGCCCCATTTTCAATCAAGTAACCATCTGTTGAACTCGCTAAGAAAGAAACTAGGCTAGGACTTGCAAAAAATAGGAACACACAAGCAAAGGTTGCCCAAGCCATACTCAAATAGCTCCCTAAACGAAGACCTTGGACGATACGATCTGGACGTTTTGCCCCAAAGTTTTGAGAGATAAAAGTCGTCATAGAAGCAGAAATTGCCGTCATTGGCAATAGGGCAAAGGCCATGATTCTACGTGCTGCCGTTTGGGCACTGATAATAACTGCTCCAAAGCCATTAACAGAGGATTGCAAGATGACACTTCCGACAGAGACGATTGAACCCATCAGCCCCATGGCTAGCCCCTGCTCCAAGAGATCGACATAGAGATCCTTATTCCATCTGAAATGTTTAAGTTCTGGAAGAAGCTCTGGAACACTCTTTCGGATATAGAAATAACAGAGAATAGCGGACAAACCTTGCGAGATGATAGTTGCAAGACCTGCAGACTGAACCCCCAACTGCAGTTGTGTAATAAAATACAAATCTAAAATGACGTTAACAATGGCTGAAAAGATAAGAAAGGCAAGCGCCGCAAGGCTATCACCAATTGATCGTAGCAATCCTGCAAAGAGATTATAGGCAAAGCTAACTCCCACACAGCTGACAATCATAGAGATGTATTCATAAGATTGGGGGAGGATTTCTGCAGGTGTTTCGAGATATTGTAAAAGCGGATAAAGACCGAAGAATCCCATCAGCATCACAAGACCACTCAGGATTGCACCTAAAATCCAAGTCGCTGCGACAGCCTCTTTAATCTTTGTAAAATTACGAGCACCGTAAAGACGGGCAATAACAACTCCCATCCCATTTCCGACTCCGAGGGCAAATCCAATAATCAAATCAAAAATAGCTGTCGTAGCTCCGACTGCCGCCAAGGAATTTTGTCCTAAAAAACGCCCAACAATCAAAATATCAGCTGTATTGTATAGTTGCTGAAAGATATTGGACAGTAAAATCGGTAATGCAAAACTAATCAGTGAAGGAAGAATGGGACCATGAATCAAGTCCACCGTTGATTTTTTATTCATAAGGCTATTATATCAGCTTTCAAGTTGAGGAACAAGGAAGTTTCCTTAAGAAAGCGTTGCCTATATGTAAACAATCTGGTATAATCGTGACAGAAAAGGAGGGTATGTATGAGCTTAACAAGTCAGTTAATTACAGATGTATTCCCAGACCTTGAGAAAGTGGAACAATTAAACAAGGAGGCCTTCCCTGAGGAAGAAAGGGTGCCCTTAGACGAATTTTTACTGTATCAAGATAGGGATGATGCTCACTTTTTCGCCTTTTATAATGAAGAAGAATTTGTCGGCTTCGCTTTTGCCATTTCTAATCAAAAAGCTTTCTACATTAGCTTCTTTGCCATTATGCCCCATCTCCGCAGTCATGGGTACGGGAGAGAAATCATTGAAAAACTCATAGATTTTTACCAGCGTACCATGATTCTTGAAGTGGAGCGATTAGACGAAGACTGTGACAATCTTGAACAAAGAAAATCCCGCATGGACTTTTACTTACAAAATGGCTTTAAAACTGCCAACGCCTTCTTGGAATACGAGGGAATGAGTTTCGAAATTCTCTATCGTGGCGACCACTTTGATGAAGAGGCCTATTGGAACATCTTTCAAAAATTGCAAGAAGAGAACTACTTCGACTTTCGTATCGAATACCGACGCTTTAGTGACCACTAGTCATCATGAAACAAAAAGTAGCAGTTTTACTGCTACTTTTCTTTTTATTCTTCAATTTCGATTTCAAGAGCGTCGCCCAAATCAAGTGTTACTTCTTGGTTAGAATCTGCATCAGCTGCTGCACTTGCTTTAGAACCTTCTTCCTCTTCAATTAAACCATATTGAACACGAACTTGGTGGTCAATTTCATCAAAGATTTCTGGGTGATCTGCCAAGTATTTCTTAGCATTCTCAGAACCTTGTCCGATTTTTTCACCCTTGTATGAGTACCAAGCACCTGCTTTTTGGATAATATCCAAATCACTAGCAATCTTCAAGAGTTCACCAGTTCTAGAAATCCCTTCACCATACATGATTTCAACAAGAGCTTCTTTGAACGGTGGAGCCACCTTGTTTTTCACAACTTTAATCTTAGTTTCTTTACCAACGTTCGTATCTTTTTGATCACCAGTTCCCTTGATTTGTGTACTTCCACGCACATCCAAACGGACTGAAGCATAGAATTTAAGGGCGCGTCCACCAGGAGTTGTTTCTGGATTTCCAAACATAACCCCTACTTTTTCACGCAACTGGTTGATGAAGATAGCAATTGTCTTTGTCTTGTTGATAGAAGCACCGAGTTTACGCATAGCTTGGCTCATCATACGAGCTTGAAGACCAACGTGGCTATCTCCGATATCTCCATCGATTTCCGCACGAGGTACAAGAGCTGCAACTGAGTCAATAACCACAAGGTCAACCGCACCTGAGTCGATCAATTTCCCTGCAATTTCAAGACCTTGCTCACCTGAGTCTGGTTGTGACAAGAGCAATTCGTCAATGTTAACCCCAAGAGCTGCTGCATAGGCCGGGTCAAGAGCGTGTTCCGCATCGATAAAGGCTGCAATTCCACCTTCTTTTTGTGCTTGCGCTACAGCGTGAAGGGCAACTGTTGTCTTACCTGATGATTCTGGACCATAGATTTCAATGATACGTCCCTTAGGATAACCACCTGAACCGAGTGCAATATCAAGTGCCAAAGAGCCTGAACTCATCACTTGCACTTTTTGTTCTGCTCGCTCACCCAAGCGCATGATTGAGCCCTTACCAAAATCTTTTTCAATCAATTTAAGGGCATCATTCAAAGCTTTTTCACGATCAGCTCCAAATTTTTTCCCAATTTCATCTAATTTTTTTGTTGGTTTTTTCGCCATTTTGTTCTCCTATATTTTAATGATTCTAAGAACCTTCTTCTATTATATCAAAAGTCAGTTACTTAATAAAGCTTTGCGAACTAAGTTAAAAGCATGCATGACTGCAATTTTACGAACATCTGCTCGACTTCTTCCTGCTATATTGACCTGAACAACTTCTGTACCTGATGCTTGAGACAAACCGATAAAAACTGTACCAGCTGGATGGCCTTCTAGACTATCCGGACCAGCCACTCCTGTCAAGCTAACTCCAAAGTCTGATTGGGTTTTAAGCCGTGCCTGATCTGCCATTTTTTCCGCTGTAAAGGCTGAAACAACTCCATGTTTTTCCAACTCTACTTGTGGAATATCTAACATCTTAGCCTTTTCTTCCAGACTATAAGTGACAAAACCACCTTTAAAGATAGCTGACACTCCCGAAAAGTCTGCCAAAGTTGCTTGAAAAAGCCCTGCTGTCAAACTTTCCGCAGCCGTTATGGTTTTATGCTGCTTTTTCAACTCCTCAACAACTACACTAGCTAGACTCGCTTCCTCACCATAACCATAGCAAATATCCTTTAAAGCAACCCCTTCAAATGTCTGGCGGGCAAGAATTTGAACCTCAAGACGATCCAAAGATTTTCTTGCTTCTTCTTGACTAGTAGCCTTGGTAGACAAACGCAGAGTCACTTCTCCCGTTTTTGCATAAGGGGCCAAGGTTGGATCTGTTTGTTCTTCAATCAAATCCGACAGAATCGTTACTAGCTGGCTCTCGCCAATGCCAAAGAAACGAAGCACACGTGAGTACAACTTAGCTCCAGTTGTCAATCTTGGCAACAGTTCATTTAAAACCATGGGTTTCAGTTCACTTGGCGGACCTGGTAGGACGACATAGGTCACGCCAGCCACCTCAATCATGCCTCCGACTGCTAGTCCTGTTTCATTAGGTAGCGAGATTGAACCCTCAACGATTTGAGCTTGGCGTTCATTATTTGGAGTTCGGGCATAGTCAGGTCGATGAGCAAAAAAGTCATCTAGTTTAGCCTGCGCTTGAGCATCAAAAGTTAAATCACGCCCTAGAAAATGGGCCAAGGTTTGTTTGGTCAAATCATCCTCTGTCGGTCCCAATCCTCCTGTTAGGATAACCAGATTGCTACGATTCTTAGCAATCTCCAACAAAGATAAGAGCCGAGCCTCATTATCTCCTACAGCCGTTTGGAAGTAGACATCAACACCGATTTCAGCCAACTTTTCAGATAAAAACTGTGCATTGGTATTGACAATTTGACCTGTTAGAATCTCTGTTCCAACAGCTATGATTTCCGCTTTCATTTTTTCCTCCTACCTATCTATTCGGATTTCTTTGAAAAAATCGCAGGAAAATTCCTACGATTTTAGTATGCATTTCTTATTGTTCTTGTTGGCCTTGTTGTTCCTGATCTGCAACAGAACCAGTTGTTTGTGGTAAACGCCCATAAATATTTTCATACAAGACTACATTTGTCTCCAATTCGGTAACTTCTGGCTTATCCAATGAACGACGTAAAAGATTTTGCATCTCTAACATATGCTCAGATGTCACTATTTGGTAAGATGTCCCATCAATCATTGCATCCTCTCCGCGCAATTGCTGAGACTCAATATTCTTAAAGGAATCTTGATAGCCCATCAACTGAGGAATCGTTGTTGTCGTAATCTCGATATTTGTCTGCATGTTATCGCTAAGAGCCTTCAAAATTTCTTGATAGTGGCTAACACTATTCAAACTAAGAATTTTTTCAACAATCTTTTGGATGACTTCGCGCTGACGTTTCTGACGACCGTAGTCCCCCTCTGGATCCTGATAGCGCATGCGTGAATATACTAGCGCCTCGTCACCATTTAGGGTTTGTTCCCCAACACCGATAGAAATCGTGTTAAATGGTTCCTGGTCTTGGATAGAGATTGGGAAACCTAGAGTGTTGTTTACTGTGATACCTCCGACAGCATCAACCATTCTTTGAAGACCGTGCATATTGACCATCACATAGCGGTCGATATGGATATTCATCATTTTTTGAATGGTCGAAATGGCAAGCTCTGCTCCACCATCAGCATAGGCAGCGTTGAGTTTAGCTTCTCTAACACTACCATCTGGTTGTTGGATTTGTGTCAGAATATCACGTTCCAAACTCATCATAACGACTTTCTTGGTTTTAGGATTCACTGTTACCAAGATCATTGAATCACTATTTCCTGCCCATGGGTCTGTACGTTCAACATTCCCCGTGTCCACACCCATCAATAGGATTGTCAATGGTTCTGTTGCCTCGATAACCTTGGTTTCTTCTCCGATTTGTTTATAAGTTTTGGCTAAAGTCTGTGTACTTTGTTGGTAGATAGTATAGGCATAAGCTCCCACACCAAGCACTGTCACAAGAACAAAGCCTAAAAACATTCCGATTATTTTTTTTACCATATATTTATTTGTCTATCAGTCGACCCATCAGGTAAACATCAAGAAACTCTCCTCCTTCTATACAAGCGCCGCGTTCCTGCTGGCCTTCAATGATGAAGCCCAGCTTTTTATATAGATGAACAGCTGCCAGATTTCGTTTTTGAACTGTCAATTGTAAACGTCGAATACTTCCGCTCGATTGGGCCCACTCAATAGCTTCTTCCATCAAGATACTACCGAGACCATTTCCCCAATAGGCTTTTTTGATACCCAAAAAGATATCCCCAATATGCCGAACTCGCGGACGTTGATCAGCCGTTATATTGATTACTCCTGCCAATTCTTCATTCAAATAAGCTAGTAAAGTAATCTGATTATCCGACTGGGCCTGCTTGTTAATAAAACGCTGCATCTCAGATTCACTCATTGCAATTCCATTTTCATCCAGACTGGTAAAACTAGATTCATGACCAATCTGATCCAAAAGTGCAATAAGTTCTGTAGCATCCTCAACTTCTGCTTCACGAATTAATAAATCATACTCCATCTGTCAACCTCTGCAAGAGTTCTGCTGCTCGTTGACCGTGGGCATGAAAGACAATCTCGCGCCCCTCACCATCTTTAAGAATTTCTAATTCCAAATAGTCAGCTGGAAGAGCCTCACCTAATAGGTGTCCCCACTCAATAACCGTCACACCTGAACCAAAAAGAAATTCGTCAAGGTCGATTGAGTCTGCATCTCCTTCGATACGATAAACATCCAAGTGATACAGGGGTAGGCGTCCTTCATATTCTCGAACAATGGTATAAGTAGGACTTTTGATCATTTGATGAATCCCTAGTCCTTTAGCTAGACCTTTTGTTAATGTGGTTTTTCCAGCACCTAATTCACCAGTTAAAATCAATACATCATTTTTTTCAAGTAGACTACCCAACTCTTGTCCAAGAGCGATTAGTTCATCTTCATTTTTTGTGTGCATGTTATTATTATACCAAAAAGTTTTCTTTTGCGACATTTCTAGTAATAAAAAAAGAGGAGTTTCCTCCTTCTTTTTTAAAGTTTTTGTCTTTAGTTTAGAGCCATGCTAATGTAGTTCAAGATGAACAGAGCGTCTAAAATCCAAATCATGACATGCACTTCCTTAACTTGACCTTTAACAATCTTCGCTAAAGTGTAAGTTAGGAAACCAACGGCAATCCCTTGTGTAATGGAGTAACTAAATCCCATAAAGATAGATGTGAAGAAGGCTGGAACAGCTTCTGACATATCATCCCAAGGAATGTTTTTCAAGTTAGAGAGCATCATAATTCCGACGATAATCAAAATTGGTGCTGTCGCAGCTGAAGGCACAATGGCAAGAAGTGGGCTAAAGAAGCTTGATAGAGCAAAACAGATAGCAACAACTAAGGCTGTCAATCCAGTACGTCCACCAGCACCGATCCCTGCCGCTGACTCAATATAAGTTGTAACGTTTGAAGTACCTGCAATGGCACCAACTGATGTCGCCACCAAGTCAGAATATAGAGCCTTATCCAATTTAGCTGATTCATTGTTTTCACCACTTGATGCGATGATCCCAACTTTTTCACCTGTACCGATAAGAGTACCAATTGTATCAAAAATATCAGTCAATGAGAAGGCAAGAATGGCCATCAAGGTTTCAGGTAAACGTGAAGTATTTGAAATCAGAGAACCCAAACCTTCTGAACCAAGGGCTGCACCAAATAAAGTTCCTAGGTCGTTAACTGCTGCTGAAAGATTGTTGCTAGCAAAATCGATTCCTGACAAATTAACAAGACCAACCGCAATCGCAAGAACTGTAGTTGTCAAAATAGAAAGAATGATTCCACCTTTAATACCTTTGACAACAAAGAAGATTGTAATGGCAAGGCCTGCAATAGCTACCAATACTGCTGGAGTATTGAAATCTACCAATCCTGGAACAGCTGCTGCATTTGCAGTAATCGCTGCTTGAGCCTTATCTGCTCCTTCACCTGCTACAGTATAAGTCCCTGGGTCAATTGAGAATTTCAAGAGACCAGCATTCTTAATACCAACATAGGCAAGGAAAACACCAATACCAGCTGAAATTGCTGAACGAAGAGTTGCAGGAATAGACTCAATGATCATTTTACGAACATTGGTTAATGTGATAATCAGAGAAATGATCCCACAGATGAAGACCATACCAAGAGCTTCTTTCCAAGTATAGCCCATTCCGAATACAACCGTAAATGTAAAGAAAGCATTAAGTCCCATACCTGGAGCTTGTGCGTATGGCAAGTTAGCATAGAAAGCCATCATCAAAGTTCCTACTACAGAACCGATGATTGTTGCCAAGAATACACCCTGAACAGGCATTCCTGTTTGCGAAAGCATTTGAGGGTTTACAAAGAGAATATAACTCATTGCAAAGAAAGTTGTTAAACCAGCAAGCACCTCTGTACGAACATCTGTCCCGTGCTCTTTTAGTTTAAATAATTTGTCCATTTTTAATCTCCTTTGTCATTTTACGAACAATATGTCTATTATATCATTAATCATTCACATTTTCAAGCTATTTTTCTTATTTTTAAAAATTCTTAAAGGATATGATTCTTCTTATTTTTGCTTATAGTCAGCTTTTCTTTCAGCTTTTTGATATAATAGGAAACATCTTATCTGAAACTAAATTCGGGAGGATTTTATGACTAAAAAAATGATTGCCGTGGACTTAGACGGTACCTTACTTAATGGAGAAAGCAAACTCTCTGACTTTACAAAAGAAACCATTAAAAAAATTTCTGAGAAAGGCCACCATGTGGTTATCGCAACTGGTCGCCCATATCGTATGGCCAAAGATTTTTATGACCAACTTGAACTTGAGACTCCTATGATTAACTTCAACGGTTCGCTCACTCACCTACCTGGTAGGGCTTGGAAACATGAAAAATGCCTTACTGTGGACAAAAAATATCTCTTGGATATCGTAAAACGAAAAGAGGATATCGAGGCAGACTTTATCGCAGGTGAATACCGTAAAAAGTTTTACATTACATCCCCAGACAAGGAAATTGCCGATCCTAAATTGTTTGGTGTTGAAAACTTTCGCCCTGAAAATCAATTCAAGTCTGACTTAGTGACTAAGGGGCCTAACTGTATTTTATTACAAACTAGGGCAGACGATAAATATGCACTAGCAGAAGAGATGACTAGCTTTTACAAGCATCAGCTTAATATCAATACTTGGGGCGGTCCCTTGAACATTCTTGAATGTACTCCAAAAGGTGTTCACAAGGCCTTTGCCCTTGAATACCTTCTAAATGTCATGAATATAGACAGACAGAACCTGATTGCCTTTGGTGACGAACACAATGACCAAGAAATGCTCTCCTTTGCAGGTAGAGGATATGCTATGAAAAATGCTAATCCCGCTCTACTTTCTTTCGCAGACGAGCAATTACCACTGACCAACGAAGAAGACGGAGTCGCTCACTTTTTACAAGAGCAGTTCCTTTAATAAAAACTATCCCTCCATACTTTTTTGGTAGAAAATAGCTACCTTAATCGTATGGATTTTTTATGCCAAAAATCGATTAAAAAAAAGGACCCGAATCCGTGTTAACGAGATTCAAATCCTTACAAAAGATGTCTATTTTTTTAGAACGATACGATTAGAAATTTCGCGACCCATATCATCAATGATCATTTGATTGCCATCAGCTACATAAACCTTGATATCATCTCCAATAAAGACTCTCTGACTTTCTGGTTCGAAGGTGACCTTTTTAATCTCCTGATCGCCATCAGGTTCTACTTCTGTCCATGTTCCAGTATTACCAGTAACTACGAGAGTAATGCTATCTCCCTCATCTTGCCCTTTATAGGTCCCATCAATGTTGGTTACTGAGCTAGCAGTCGAACTAGAAACAGTCGTTTCTGCTGACCGAGCAGTCGTTACTTCCGTACTAGTACTTGCTTGAGTTGAAGGAGCTGCCTGCTCTTTTGGCGAACATGCAACTAAGAGACTAAGACTTGCCAAAGAAGCAAGAGAAAGTGTGAATTTTTTTAGTGACATGACGGCTCCTTTCTTTTAGTGGCTTAAAATCAGAATAACCCTGCTGAGCCACCACACCTTTACTATAACAAATAAAGATAGGAGGGTCAATCAAATGAATCTAGGGCCATGAGACAAGCTCGAACCTCTGATATAAAATAGAGAGATCCTGTCACAAATAGCAAGTCTTGCTCCCCTGCAAAACTCTCAAAATTATCTATAAAATCTCGATAAGAAGCAATGCTTGTATAATCTCCAAAGTCTTGCTCTTCCAAGGAACCCTGATAGTCAAAACTCGTAACATAGAGAGCTACATCAGGTAAATGCTCTGTTAAATAAGTAAGCATTCCACTATAATCTTTCCGCTTTAGGGCACCAAATAAGATTTGAGGCTGATACCCTTGCTGGATTTTTTCTTGGATAAACTCAACCAAACGCTCTAGAGCTGGTAAATTGTGAGCCCCATCCAAATAGATGTGCTCAGTGACAGCTTCTAGCCTTCCAGCCCATCTGGTAGTTCGCAAAGCAGCTCGAATTGCTTCTTGGTCAACTTTCTCGTCTCTTTGTGCCATAAATAGTAGAAAAGCCTGCAAGGCAAGAGCTGCATTTTCCTCCTGATAGGCTCCCTCCAGTCCCAATATTAGGTGGTTAAAGTCAGCTAGAGAAGAAGAAAAGTTCCCATCTCGGAAAGAAAAATCTTTATTAGCTTGGTAGAGACTTACACCCAAATCAGTGGCTGTCCTTTGACAAACGAGTTGGGCTTCCGGTGCTAAATTTGCAATCACAGCTGATTTCCCAGGCTTAAAAATTCCTGCTTTCTGCTCTGCAATTGCTGTTAAACTATCGCCCAAGGTCTCCTGGTGATCGAGGCCGATTGATGTGATGATTGCAATTTCTCCTGTCACCACATTAGTGGTATCAAGAAGTCCACCTATCCCAACTTCTAGTAGGACCAAATCTACTTCTTGCTCTTTAAAATAAAGCAAAGCAATCAAGGTCAGCAACTCAAAAAAAGATAGCTGATCGTGGGTTTCTAAAAGTCTTTGCTCCATTGCTTTGACTTGATCTGCTAAACGAATGAAATCTGTGTCCGATATAGGATCACCATTAATACAGATACGGTCATGGATGCTGACAATGTGGGGCGAAGTAAAGGTGCCAACCGTTTTCCCATGGGCAACAAAAAGATCCCTCATAAAAGCAATAGTTGACCCCTTGCCATTTGTCCCTGTCACATGGATAATTGGATAGGTTTGCTCAGGATTCCCCAGCAAATCTACCGCTCTTTGCATCCGTCCCAATCCTGATCTGAAATTCAAGCCAATCCGACTATGAAGCCATTTTTCTACTTCAATCATGCTTATCTCCTTAACAAAAAAGCGAAGATTCTCTTCGCTTTTTACTCATTTTGCTAGATACTAGCTAAATTTTATTTTTAGCGTCAGGCTAAAAACGTCCACTGGACGTTCCAACTCTCTCCAGTTTCTAGGAGTTGGGCTAAAAACATCCCCGAACTTACCAGTTCTCTCTTATTTTAAGGAACTGGGCTGATACAGTCTCCCAGACTGTATCACTCCTCCATAAAGCTGTTGAAGACTTCTTCAATCATGTTCCATTCATCTTCTGAATCTTCAGGGATTGGTTGCAATTCACCTTCAGTTCCATCTTCATTTTCGATGAATGAGTATGCTTGGATTTCAACTTCACCGTTTTCATCTTCTTCTGCATTGACTGGTACAAGAAGAACATAGTTTTTACCAAATTCTTCTTTTCCGTCAATAGTCAATAGGATTTCAAATAAAGTTTCGTTCCCTTGCTCATCTACAAGTGTAATAAGTTCACGTTCTTCGTGATCGTGGTTGTGATCGTGTGACATAGTTTCTCCTCTGTCTTAAAATTTTCTATCTAAATAATTTTGCAAAATCAACTGAGCCGCTAATTTATCAATAACCTTTTTTCGCTTATTACGACTAATGTCTGCTTGCTCAATCAACATGCGCTCAGCAGCAACCGTGGTTAGGCGCTCATCCTGGTACTCCACTGGCAAACCAAAGAGTTCTTCCAGTTTTGCTCCATACGCTTGACTCGCTTCCACCCGAGGTCCACTGGTATTGTTCATATTTTTAGGTAAACCAACAACAAAGCGCTCTACCTTATAGGTGTCAACCAATTCCTTGAGTCGTTCAAAGCCGAACTCTCCTTGATCTTCATTGATTTGGATGATTTCAAGCCCTTGTGCTGTAAACCCTAACGGATCGCTAATCGCTACTCCTACTGTTTTGGAACCAACGTCCAACCCCATAATTCTCATTGGTTATAGATCGACTCCTTGTCCCTTAAGGTAGTAGCGGACCAATTCTTCAACAATCTCATCGCGTTCGTATTTACGGATTTGATTTCTTGCGTTATTGTAACGAGGAACGTAAGCTGGGTCTCCACTGAGAACATAGCCCACAATCTGATTAATAGGGTTATACCCCTTCTCATTCAATGAAGCATAGACTTCTGTCAATGTTTCACTAATTTCTTTTTTATTGGAATCATCCAATTTAAAACGTACGGTTTCTTCAGTAAATCCCATTCTAACACCCTCTTTCCTTAGAATAGTACTATTATAGCACATTCACAGCCATTCTACAAATGACACAGCCTGATTTTGCTGATTTTCTGTGACTTCCTTACTGGACAGTCGCGCCACTTGCAACTCGATTTTCAATATATTCTTCTGGTTCGTTTTTTAGTAGATTTTCTAATCCCACATTTTTTAAATATTCGCTTTCGCTTGCCTTTTTAACGTCTAGAACTTGAAAATCATAACTTGTTTTTGTTTCAATCTCGGTTTCACTTAAAAGATTGGTTTCAATGTTAAATCCAGGAATTTTACGTGCTTCTTGGACCGATTCATCCTTGTCTTCTCCTTCTTTCAAGGCCTTTTTTGCTTCCTCTAATCCATGCTCTGCAATAAAGTTCTGGAGGTCTTCTGAAACTTGTCGTTTTTGCTGAATCGTTAAGGTCAAGAACTGTTTGCCCTTATAGGTAATGGTCTGGGTTTGTTGAACCCCATTTTCGTCAGCAGGTAGAACAAGCGTCTTTGTTACAACTGTATTGTTATTGGCATTTTCTAGAACAGGCAAAGTTGATTGAAGAGCTTCTGTCGTTGTATCTTTAGAAGGTTCCGCAGACTCTTTTTTCTGTCCACAGCCAGCTAGCAAAAATAGGAGCGCAACTGTACCGATAACTATCTTCTTCATATTTATTTTTCCTTATTTATCTATCAAATAAGGCTAGGAGTCACTCCCAGCCTTTATGTTTTATAGTGCTGCACGTAAACGTGCTTCTGCATTTTCTACATTGCGGACAGAGCGTGGCAAGAAGGCACGAATGTCATCTTCTTTATAGCCAACTTGTAAACGTTTCTCGTCAACAAGAATTGGACTTTTTAGGATGCGTGGTGTTTCCATGATTAAATTAAGCACTTCATTGACACTCAAATCTTCGATATCAACTCCGAGAGCTTTGGCGTAGCGATTCTTTGATGATACAATGCTCGCAATTCCATTGTCTGTTTTTGTTAGAATATCTAATAATTCTTCTCTAGAAATCCCCTCTTTACCGAGGTTTTGTTCTTTATAACTTAACTGGTGGGCATTGAGCCAGGTCTTAGCTTTTTTACAGCTAGTACAACTTGAGACTGTATAAATTTTGATCATGTACCTACCCCTTTCGCTACATGTTACTATCAGTTTATTCTATTATACCATAAAAAACATCCGACTTGCGACCTATTTTTAAAAAAATTTAACTTTTTCTCCAGTTTTCTATCTTTTTTCTTGACAAAAACCGAACTATAACCATTCTTTGTACTTCCTAATGTAAAATTTCTTAATAACTGTGACGCTAAACATGTACAAGAAAATAATACAGGTTAGGAACAAGAAATAAGGAAGTCCTAATGGAGCTAAACGAAGAATATTTACTAGCGGTCCATAAGGCAGACTAGTTACGAAAATTGCGGCAACCAAGGTTGTCAAGATTACAAGCCAAGCTGGTCTGCTTTGTACAAAAGGAACTTTTGCCGTACGAAGCATATGGATAACCATGGTTTGAGACCACATAGATTCAATGAACCATCCTGTTTGGAATAAGATAATAAACTGAAGGGCAGATTCTGACCCATGAACATAATGGTGCCCTGTCACCAAAGGAACAATAATAAAGTAGAGGAAAATAAAGGTCAAAATATCAAAGACAGATGAGATTGGGCCCATCCAAACCATAAATCTAGTAATAGATTTTGCTTCCCATGTATGGGGTTGTTTGAGGAAGTCTTGATCCACATTATCAAATGGCAATGCCACACAAGACAAATCATAGACTAGATTTAGGACAATGAGATGAACAGGAGCCATTGGTAAAAATGGCAAGAAGATACTCGCAACAAGGAGTGAGAAGATATTCCCAAAGTTTGAACTGACGGTCATCTTGATGTACTTGGTCATGTTGGCGTAGACCTTACGACCTTCAACGATACCCGTTTCAAGAACCATGAGATCCTTGTCTAACAAAATAACATCCGCAGTTTCTTTGGCGATATCGACTGCTGTATCTACAGAAATACCGACATCTGCTACCTTCATAGATGGGGCATCATTAATACCGTCACCCATATAACCAACTCCATGACCATTTCTCTTCAACTGTAGAATGATACGCGCTTTTTGGTCAGGTGACAATTTAGCAAAGACTGTTACTCTTTCAACCACTTCTGCCAATTCTTGGTCTGTCATTTGGTCGATATCAGCTCCCAAAAGGATGTGTTCAACGTCTAAACCAACCTTTTCACAGATGGCTTGGGTTACTTTTTCATTATCTCCAGTTAAAATTTTTGTTCTGACACCATGCTCAAGCAGAGCTTGAATAGCTGGTGCTGCAGATGGTTTTGGCGGATCCAAGAAGGCAAGGTAACCCGTAAGGATCATATCACTTTCATCAGCCACAGCATAGGCATAGTCTTCACGTAAACCTGACTTGTAAGCAACACCTAAGACACGCAAACCTTGACGGTTTAATTGACCAACTTCTGCTAGTACTTCTTGACGAATGTCTTCGGTTAGGGGAATGATCTCTCCTCGGTATTCTACATATGTTGAAATGTTCAACATTTCTTCTAAAGCACCTTTGGTAACCATACTAACGACATTGCTATCATCTTTGACGATGACACTCATGCGTCTACGTTCAAAGTCAAATGGAAGTTCGTCGATTTTTTGGAAGCTAGTATCCAAATTTTGTAGGATAGCGTGTTCCCTGGCTTCTTTTTCAGTTCTACTGATGATGGCACGGTCCATCAAGTTTTTCAAACCTGTTTGAAAATGTGAATTTAGATAAGCTCTTCTTAAGACTGCCATATCCAAATCACCATGGATATCCAAGGGGTATTCTAAGACAATCTCATCTTGCGTAAGAGTTCCAGTTTTATCCGTACATAGGATATCGATTGCTCCTAAGTCCTGGATAGCATTGAGTTTTTTGATGACTACCTTTTCCTTGGCCATGATAATGGAACCTTTTGCTAAGCTGGCTGTAATAATCATCGGAAGCATTTCTGGTGTAAGACCGACACCGACGCTCAAGGCAAATACTCCAGCCTCTAGCCAGTCTCCATCGGTCAATCCATTTGCGAAAAACACGATTGGAACCATGACAAGCATCAAGCGGATCAATAGCCAGGAAATGCTGTTCATTTCACGTTCAAAAGAAGTTGGCTCATCATAAGTGTTGAGAGTTTGCTCGATGGCTCCCATCATGGTGTCATCACCAACCGCTAGGACCATAGCTGTAGCACTTCCTGAGATAACGTTTGTCCCCATGAATGCCAAAGATTCTGCTTCTAAGAGGCTATCTACATTTTGACTAGTCGCTTTATTTAAAGCAAGCTTTTCAACTGCATCGCTTTCTCCAGTCAAACCTGACTGTTGAACGAAAAAGTCGCGCGATTCGAATAAGATGACATCTGCTGGAATCATGTCTCCCGCACTCAATTTCACGAGATCTCCCACAACCAACTCATCGATTGGCAACTCTTGTTCCAGACCATCGCGAATAACAGTTGCAGTGTTGACAATCATTTTTGAAAGATTGGTTGTTGCTTTATCGCTCCTCAACTCTTGGACAAAACGGATGCCTCCTGAAATCAAAACCAAGACAACGATGATAATAGAGGTCGTAGGGTCCTCTTGGCCAGGTTTGGCAAGCCAGACGTTTGTAACGAGAGAAATAAAGGCAATTACAAGCAAAATGATTGTGAAAGGATTGATAATGGACTCATAAATCTTTTTAAAGATGGAATCCTCTTGACCCTTAGTAATGGTGTTTTCACCATATAGGTCACGGTTTTCTTCGACTTGTTCTTGGTCTAAGCCTTTTAGACTTGTATGGTAAAAAGCTAGACTATCTTTTAATGGAGTTTGAATAGCTACTGCTAGTCTTTCTTTTGTAGTTTTCATTGGTTTCTCCTATCTGTATGAATGGTGATTTCATACTCAATGAAAATCAAAGAGCAAACTAGGAAACTAGCCACAGGCTGTACTTGAGTACGGCAAGGCGACGTTGACGTGGTTTGAATTTGATTTTCGAAGAGTATCATACACAGAGACCAATCACTTTATAGGGACAGAACGACACAAATCAGCGATTGGGTGTGTATGTGCGGTTCTGGATGATCGTCAATTTGCATCGTTTGTCTCCTTTCTTTGTTTTAAAACAGCAGAAAATCCTACCATAAAATGGCAGGACTAAAAAACTTATGATCTGTTTTCGTTCAAGCTTTAACTCCATAGGGCGATGTAATGAGCTTAGTCTTGACCTTCGCGACCAGGACTGTTGACCAACGAGTAGTGTCTCCACTGCTTTGCGGTAGTCATCCGTATCCCTATGGTAGCCTCACCTACCGTTTTCGCCTTTCAGTATAAACCTTTAACTAGTAAAAGTCAACGATTTATCTCATTTTTCTTAGATTACGATTAATTCTTTTGGAGCAAGGGTTAATAACTCACAACCGGTATCTGTAATCAGGATATCGTCTTCAATACGAACCCCGTATTTACCTTCAATATAAATACCAGGCTCATCAGTCAAGACCATACCCGATTTAATAACTTCTGTAGAAGTTTGGCTAAAGTATGGCTCTTCGTGGATATCAAGTCCGATACCGTGTCCGATACCGTGTGTAAAGTATTCTCCATAACCTGCTTCCACAATGATATCACGAGGAATTTTATCAAAGTCACGGAAACCTAAGCCAGCCTTAGCTTGGTCAATCAACGCTTGGTTGGCCTTTAAAACAGTGTTGTAGATTTCTGCTTGTTCGTCGCTGACATGGCCTAGGTAGATGGTACGAGTCATATCACTCACATAATGCTCGTAAAGGCATCCAAAGTCCATAGTGATAGCTTCGCCTAGTTCTACTGGCTTGTGCATTGGGTGAGCATGGGGTTTAGAAGAGTTGATGCCACTCGCTAAGATTGTGTCAAAGGACAAACCTGCCGCTCCCAGCTCACGCATGCGGAAATCCAGGAAGTTGGCAATTTCAATTTCAGTCTTACCTGGCTTGATAAATTCAAGGGCATCGTGGAAAGCTTGGTCTGATATTGAACAAGCCTTACGAATAGTCGCAATCTCTGTTTCATCCTTAATCATACGAAGCGCTTCAACAAACTGAGTTTGTGGAACTAGTTCCAAACCTTCAAAAGCGGCTTGCATGCGGTGGTAATAAGAAACCGAAATTTCATCTTCAAACCCGATACGAGAATGACCCATGTCTTTAGCAATTTTTGCGATAGTAGCCAACTCGTCACGTTCTGCAAAAATCTCAAAACCAGTAACTTCCTGCTTAGCAGCGATGATATAGCGGGCATCCGTCACCAAAATTTGACGGTCACGACTGATAAAGACTGTTCCATTTGAACCCCAAAATCCTGTCAAATAATAGACGTTTTTAAGGTTATTGATAATGATTCCATCTAGTTCTTTTTCTTGCATTTTATCGAGAAATGCTTGCACACGTTTATTCATGATGTAACTTTCCTTTCAAATACTGTCCTGTATAGCTAGCTTCATTAGCAGCTACTTCCTCTGGAGTTCCTGTTGCAATGATGGTACCACCACCAACACCGCCTTCTGGGCCTAGGTCGATAATATGGTCTGCTGTTTTGATGACATCTAGATTGTGCTCAATCACGAGAACTGTATTGCCATCATCTACAAAGCGAGACAAGACCTTTAGTAGACGCGCGATATCCTCGGTATGAAGACCAGTTGTCGGTTCATCTAGAATGTAGAAGGATTTACCGGTCGAGCGTTTATGGAGCTCGCTAGCCAGCTTCATACGTTGCGCTTCTCCACCAGAAAGTGTCGTGGCTGGTTGCCCCAAGGTCACATAGCCTAGACCAACATCTTTGATAGTCTGGAGTTTGCGTTGAATTTTTGGAATGTGTTTGAAAAATTCCACCGCATCGTTGACGGTCATATCCAAAACTTGCGAGATATTCTTTTCCTTATAATGAACTTCCAGGGTCTCACTATTATAACGGGTTCCGTGGCAGACTTCACAAGCTACGTATACGTCTGGCAAGAAGTGCATCTCAATCTTGATAATCCCGTCACCTGAGCAGGCCTCACAGCGACCGCCCTTGACATTAAAACTAAAACGACCTTTCTTATAGCCACGAATCTTGGCTTCATTTGTCTGAGCGAAGAGGTCACGAATATCGTCAAATACACCTGTATAGGTAGCAGGGTTAGACCTCGGTGTTCGTCCAATTGGACTCTGGTCAATGTCTATCAGACGATCGATATGCTCAATCCCTGAGATAGTCTTAAACTTTCCAGGTTTATCTGAATTGCGATTAAGCTTTTGAGCAATGGCTTTTTTGAGAATGCTGTTAATAAGTGTCGACTTCCCTGAGCCAGAGACTCCAGTCACCGCAATGAATTTCCCGAGTGGGAAACGAGCAGTGATATTTTGTAGATTGTTTTCACACGCTCCAGTCACCTCAATAAAGCGACCATTTCCTACACGGCGTTCTGACGGCACTGGAATGGCACGTTTCCCTGATAGATACTGTCCTGTAATTGACTTACTGTTTCGAGCCACCTGCTTAGGCGTTCCTGCAGCAACAATTTCTCCACCAAAGACACCTGCTCCAGGGCCAACGTCAATCAGATAATCAGCCTCTCGCATGGTATCTTCATCATGCTCTACTACAATCAAGGTGTTCCCCAAATCGCGCATCTTTTTCAAACTAGCAATCAGACGGTCATTGTCCCTCTGGTGAAGACCGATAGACGGCTCATCAAGAATATAGAGAACTCCTGAGAGGTTGGAACCAATCTGAGTCGCCAAGCGAATACGTTGGCTCTCCCCACCTGATAATGTTCCTGCAGAACGGGATAACGTTAAATAGTTAAGACCGACATTATTGAGGAAAGTCAAGCGATCCTTGATTTCCTTGAGGATTGGACGAGCGATAATAGCCTCATTTTCTGATAGGGTAAGTTGATCGATGACCTCCAAATGGTCTGCGATGGAGAGGTCTGAAATTTCTCCGATATGAGGACCTTTCTCTCCTCCTACACGAACAGATAAGGCCTGATCATTGAGACGATAACCATGACAAGTACCACAGGTTAGCTCATTCATATAAAGGCGCATCTGTGTGCGGGTGTAGTCGCTATTGGTTTCATGATAGCGACGCTTGATATTACCAATAACACCTTCAAAAGGAATGTCGATATCACGGACTCCACCGAATTCATTCTCATAGTGGAAATGGAATTCCTTACCATCTGAACCATAGAAAATGAGGTGTTTATCCGCCTCAGACAAGTCCTCAAAAGGCGTATCCATATCCACTCCAAAGGCTGTCATGGCTTGTTCCAGCATATTTGGATAATAGTTAGAAGAGATAGGATTCCAAGGTGCTAATGCTCCCTCACGAAGGGTCTTGCTAGCATCTGGTACGACTAAGTCCGTATCAACCTCTAGCTTGATCCCCAAACCATCACACTCACTACAAGAACCAAACGGAGCATTGAAAGAGAAGAGACGAGGTTCTAGTTCTGGAACCGTAAAGCCACAGACTGGACAAGCATAGTGTTCTGAGAAGAGCAACTCTGAATCATCCATAGTATCGATAACCACATACCCTTCTGCGATACGAAGGGCTGCTTCGATGGAATCAAAGAGACGACTACGGATACCTTCCTTGATGATAATACGGTCTACCACCACGTCAATGTTGTGTTGTTTATTCTTTTCAAGTTCAGGAACTTCGGTCACATCATAGACAACCCCATCGACACGGACACGAACATAGCCATCCTTTTGAATCTTTTCAATCAGCGTCTTATGCTGCCCTTTTTTCTTACGAATGACAGGCGCTAAAATCTGCAAGCGCTGGCGTTCTGGCAATTCCAAAACCTTGTCTACAATCTGCTCTACAGACGAAGCCTTGATAGCCCCATGTCCATTGATACAGTAGGGTGTTCCTACACGTGCATAGAGGAGACGCAAGTAGTCGTTGATTTCCGTCGTTGTCCCAACCGTCGAACGAGGGTTTTTACTAGTCGTTTTCTGATCGATAGAAATAGCAGGGCTGAGACCATCGATAGAGTCCACATCAGGCTTTTCCATATTGCCCAAAAACTGACGAGCATAGGCTGATAGACTCTCGACGTAGCGGCGTTGCCCTTCTGCATAAAGGGTATCAAAGGCAAGACTGGACTTGCCCGAACCCGACAACCCCGTCACCACAACTAGCTTGTCACGTGGAATTTCCACATCTATATTTTTTAAATTATGGGCGCGTGCCCCATGGATAACAATCTTATCTTGCATGTTACTTCTTTCTAGTCCATTGTTGCTTTCCATTATACCAAAAAAAGTGAAATTCTATTACCAAAAAAGCCGAATTTGTAGTATAATAGTACGGTGCTAAAAATCACTTAAACACAGAATAGATTAGGAAAGGATAGGAGATATGAAACAAGTCTTTCTCTCAACAACAACTGAATTTAAAGAGATCGATACGCTCCAACCGGGCACTTGGATCAATCTCGTCAATCCTACACAAAGCGAATCGATGGAAATCGCTTCTGCTTTTGATATTGATATCGCCGACCTCCGTGCACCACTCGATGCGGAAGAAATGTCTCGTATCACTATCGAAGATGAGTACACCTTGATTATCGTAGACGTTCCCATTACCGAGGAGAGAAATAACCGTACCTACTATGTGACCATTCCCTTGGGGATTATCATCACCGAAGAGGCTATCATTACTACTTGCTTGGAACCTCTACCACTTCTAGATGTCTTTATCAATCGGAGACTTCGAAATTTCTATACCTTTATGCGTTCGCGCTTTATCTTCCAAATCCTCTACCGCAACGCTGAAATTTATCTGACAGCCCTTCGTTCAATCGAACGCAAGAGTGAACAAATTGAAAGCCAACTTCACAAGTCTACTCGAAATGAAGAATTGATTGAACTCATGGAGTTGGAAAAGACCATCGTCTACTTCAAGGCCTCTCTTAAGACAAACGAGCGCGTGATTAAAAAATTGACCAGTGCGACTAGCAATATTAAGAAATACCTTGAAGATGAAGACTTGCTTGAAGATACCTTGATTGAAACCCAACAGGCCATCGAGATGGCGGATATCTATGGAAACGTCCTTCACTCTATGACAGAGACCTTTGCCTCTATCATTTCAAACAACCAGAACAATATCATGAAAACCTTGGCCCTTGTGACCATCGTTATGTCTATCCCGACTATGATTTTCTCAGCTTACGGAATGAACTTTAAGGATAATGAAATTCCTTTAAACGGAGAACCGCACGCTTTCTGGCTCATCGTTTTTATCGCCTTTGCTATGAGTGTTTCTCTCACTCTTTACCTCATCCATAAAAAATGGTTCTAAACAGGAGTTATTATGTCACAGATTGATTTAAAAGAATTAACAAAGAAAAACCAGGAATTTATCCATATTGCAACCCAGCAATTTCTCAAGGACGGAAAAACAGATGCTGAAATCAAGGCTATCCTTGAAGAAGTCATTCCTCATATCCTTGAAGAACAACCAAAGGGAGTGACAGCACGTTCTATCTACGGAGCACCAACTCACTGGGCTCATAGCTTCAGCGAAAAAGAGCAATACGAAAAAGAACATCCAAAAGAAAATGACGATCCAAAATTGATGATGTTGGATTCAGCCCTTTTCATCACAGGACTATTTGCAGTAGTTAGCGCCTTGATGAGCTTCTTCTCAAACCAACCTGTGGCCTACGGATTGGTAACACTTATCAGTGTAGGGGCCTTTGGTGGAGTTGCCTTTTACCTGCTCTACCACTTTATCTACCGCTACTACGGACCAGATACTGACCGTAGCCAACGCCCACCATTCTGGAAATCACTTTTGGTTATGTTAGCAACCATGTTTGCCTGGGTCTTCATCCTCTTCTTGAGCAACTTCCTTCCACAATCCATCAACATCAGCCTCCCACCACTTGTTTTATTGGTCATTGGAGGAGCTCTCCTTGCCCTACGTTTCTACCTCAAAAAACGTTTCAATATCAAGAGTGCAAGTGCTGGACCTGCTAGATATTAAGATAAACAATAAAAGTAGTGTGTTTTGTAGACAGACTACTTTTATTCTGGCTCCAAATCATTTTTCGATTCTCAAAAGAAGTAGACACATTTTCTAATACCATTCTAATGTAAAGTCTTTCCTTAGAATCCCGAGGTTTTGTACTTGAATCCAAGCTGTTTTTCTGTTATGCTAATAAAGTAATAAGGAGAAATATATATGACTAAACAGAGAATTAATCAAATTGTTGGTTCAATTGGTGCCTTTATCGGGATTATAGTATTTATAGCCTACATCCCTCAAATTTTTGCCAATTTACAAGGAAATAAAGCTCAACCTTTCCAACCGTTATCTGCAGCAATCTCTTGCTTAATCTGGGTCATTTACGGATGGACAAAAGAGCCTAAGAAAGATTGGATTCTAATCATTCCAAACTCAGCCGGGGTTGTCCTTGGCGGACTGACCTTCCTTACTGCTCTATAAGAATGCAACTACTATAAAAAGAAAAAGCAACCACACGATTGGTTGCTTTTTTATGTATAGGATTAAGACAAGGCTAAAATAATAAAGGAGAGGCTATTGCCTAACATGTGAACAAGTAAGGGATAGTAGATATTCTCCTTTTCTTTCACATAAATAATAGAAAAGGCAAGGCCACCACCTAGGTATCCGACTGCACCGACCCACTCTGATAAACTTACATTATGCATATGAGTCAGAGCAAAGACAAGTCCTACCAGAAGAATGCTTAGCCAAGTTGACAGTTTTTTCTGCAGGTAATGCAATAACAGTTGACGGAAAAAGAGCTCTTCCACCAAAGGTCCGATGATGCAGGCGAAAACGGCTATCAGTAATGGTTGTTCTTGAAAGGTACTTTGAATATTCGACTGGTTTAGACCTTGTCCGACCAGCCCAAAAAACTGCCTCAACATCTCTGATACAAATCCAAAGATAACAGTCATCAGAATAAGAAAGAGCCATCCTGTTAAGACGCCAAAGAAGAATTTTCTTTTAGTTTTTCTAATCTCATTCCATTGTTGGATTAATCTATCCTTGAACAAGAAAGAGCCGTATAGTGCTAATACTACATAGACTAGATAATTTGCAATGGTAGATGGCATCAAGGAAGCCAACAATTTGACACCATCAAATACAAAAAGAATTGTATAGAGGAGCCCAGAAACCAGAACTCCCTTATATTTGGTAGACATCATTTAAGACCCTTCCATTCACAATCATTCTCATGGTCATCAACCAAACCTGCAGCTTGTAGAAATGACAAAACTGCAACAGGACCCGTAAACTTAAAACCTCGTTTTTTGAGATCCTTAGATAATGTCTCAGACAAAGTTGTTCTGGCTGGTGCTTGAGCATATTCAGGTACGTCATTCACAATCGTCTTCCCACCGACAAAAGACCAAAGATAAGCATCAAAAGTTCCGAATTCTGCCTGAACTTGTAGAAAGGCCTGAGCGTTGGCACGTGTCGCAAATATCTTGGCACGATTGCGGATAATTGCTGGATTATTCATCAAAGCTTCCAGCTCTTCATCCGTCATGTCTGCAACACCTTGGACTTGGTAACCATGAAAAGCTTGACGAAAGGCTTGGCGTTTATTGAGCACCGTTTCCCAAGACAGACCAGCCTGATAGGTCTCCATACAAAGCAACTCAAAAAGAGCTTGATCATTATGGAGGGGTTGGCCCCACTCTTCATCATGGTAGGCTACATATAGCGGGTTGTTCATTTTAACCCAACCACAGCGTTTTGGCATAGAAATCTCCTATTTGACCAACATCTTAAGGGCCGATTTGATGTAGTTTTCAGCAGTATCTGAAGTTCCTTCAAAGAATTTCTTAATTTTCTTGAGCTCTGTTGCCTTGTAGCCCAGTGCCAACATGGCTTCCATAGCTTCTTCCAGTTCTTGGTTGTCACTGCTAGATGGAGCTGCAGTTTTAGCAGGGAGATCGTCTCCTGCCACAACAACTTTCCCTTCTAAGTCCAACACCATCTGTTGAGCTGTTTTCTTACCGATTTTAGGGAACTTGGTCAAGTAGGTGATGTTCTTGGTTTCAATAGCTTGAACAAGTCCTGCATTGTCATCAGCTGCGATGATAGCAAGAGCTGAGACAGGACCAATCCCAGACACCGAAATCAAACTGAGAAAGAGCTTTTTCTCGTCTTCTGAACGAAAACCGTAAAGTAGATGAGCATCTTCACGTACAACTTGATGCACATAGATTTGTGCTTCTTGGTTGACTTGCCCTGAGTAGACATAGGGGTTAGCTACGTGTAGGATATAGCCGATTCCGTTTGCTTCTAGAACGATGTATTTGGCAGTAATTTTGGTAATAATACCCTTTAGATATTCGTACATAATTTTCCCTTCAATTTATACTCAATGAAAATCAAATCTAAACTAGGAAGCTAACCGTAGGCATAACTTGAGTTAGGCAAGGTAAGGCTGACGCAGTTTAGAGAGATTTTCGAAGAGTATTAGTATTTTCCTAGCTCTCGGAGGCTCGTATGATTTTCCTGAATGCGACGGAACATCTTTTCCATGTCCGACTTGGTAAAGTGAACCAAAACAGGACGTCCGTGTGGACAGTTATAGGGGTTGTCACATTGAGAGAGCTGATAGAGGAGTTGTCTAGCTGAATGATCATCAATACGATGGTTGGCCTTGATGGACCGCTTGCAGGACATCATAATGGCCAACTCTGCTCGGTATTTCTTGATCGAAACTTCCTTGGTCAAGAGGAGCATATCGCACATCTCATAGATACCTGACTCGATTTCCTCCTCTGCCATCCAAATGGGATGTTCGCGCAAGATAAATTGATTCTCCCCGTACTCCGCTAGAAAGACGCCAACTTCCTCTAAGAGAGGCATTCTTTCCTTGAGGCGAAGGGCATCATCCGCAGGAAATTCAAAGATATAGGGAACTAGGAGTTGCTGCTGGCTCTGGTCAACATTGCCAATGCTCTCACGATACTCCTCATACTTAACCCGTTCCTGAGCTGCGTGCTGATCTATGATGTAGAGTCCATCTCGACCTTGGGCAAAGAGGTAGGTCCCGTGCATTTGCCCGAAAAATTCCAACTCTGGGAAGCTTGAAGATTCTTCTCGCTCTAGCTTGTCATAAGCCTTATCAAGACTAGCCAGGTCTAACTCTGGATGGTCCAGTTGGTCATAGCTAGCAGGCTTTCTCTCTGCAAAATGCAATTTAGCTGGCTTGGTCATCTGGTCCAATGTTTCCTTGGCAAACAAGGTCAAATCCTGTCTTTCTTCCGTCAGATTCACCTGATGGTCTGCCACCTCAGCTTGTGTTGGTCTTGTCGGTTCATTTTTTTCATAATAGAGCGTATTTTCTCTCAGTGGCAAAGTCGTTTGCTCCACCTTTTCACGATTTCTAACCGCAGATTTAGCTAGATTTTCCAAGGCATCTGGAATCAAGGTCTGTTCCTTGAGACTCTTTGCAATAGCTTCTGAAACCAGCACCATTAGTTCTCTTTCCTTGGAAATCCGCACCTCTTGCTTGGTCGGGTGCACATTGACATCTGCTAGATAAGGATCGATATGGATGTGAATGACAGCCAGCGGAAAACGTCCCACCATGAGCTTGCTACCGTATCCATCTAAAATGGCACGATTGAGCAGGAAGTTTTTGATATAACGACCATTGATGAAGAGACTGATATAGTTACGATTAGCCCGTGTCAATTCCGGCAAGGAGACAAAACCAGAAATTTCAAAATCTAGGTCAGCATTCTCAATCTCAACCATCTTTTTGGCACTGGCTAAACCATAAATCCCAGCAATGGCTTGACGCAGTTGACCCGTACCAGCTGTTCGTGTCATTTCCTTGCCATCGCTAATCAGGCTAAAAGAAATCTCAGGATGGGCTAGCCCCAGACGATTGACAATATCAATAATGTGAGACAACTCCGCCTGCTGGCTCTTCATATACTTGAGACGAGCCGGTGTATTGAAAAAGAGGTCTTCCACACAAACCTTAGTCCCCACAGGACTGGTCGCTGGAATGATTTCCTCAACTTCTCCCCCACGAGCCACTAGCTTGGTCCCGTGACTGGCACCATCCACCGCTGTCAACAAAGTCAAAACACTGACAGATGCGATAGAGGGCAAGGCCTCTCCACGGAAGCCGAGGGTCCGAATCCGAAAGAGATCCGCTTGATTCTTAATCTTACTGGTGGCATGACGGCGGAGAGCCAACTCGACTTCATCGTGGGGGATTCCATGCCCATTATCGGTAATTTGGATTTTCTTAAGTCCAGCTTCCTCGATTTCAACGATAATCTGGCTAGAGCCAGCATCAATGGCGTTTTCAACTAATTCTTTAACTACACTGGCAGGACGTTCGATGACTTCTCCTGCTGCAATCTGGTTGGCCAAGACTTCTGGCAATTCAATAATATGAGACATCTTTCAGCCCCTTTCTTAACGATTTTTATCTATTTCTCTGAAAATAAGCTAGTGCTATTATACCATATTTCACTCGTTTCCAAAAAAGTCCGAGTAGCAACTTTCTTCCCGATTTTACTAGGTTATTTGCCAAGTTTGTGGTAAAATAGGTAGAAATAATATTTTAAAAAGGAGAAAAGACACATGCACATTTTTGATGAGCTAAAAGAGCGTGGTTTGATTTTTCAAACGACTGATGAAGAAGCTTTGCGTAAAGCCCTAGAAGAAGGTCAAGTTTCTTATTATACTGGCTACGATCCAACTGCTGACAGCCTTCACCTAGGTCACCTTGTCGCAATCTTGACAAGTCGTCGCTTGCAGTTAGCAGGTCACAAACCATATGCGCTCGTTGGCGGTGCTACAGGTCTCATCGGAGATCCGTCCTTCAAAGATGCTGAGCGTAGTCTCCAAACAAAAGACACAGTAGATGGCTGGGTCAAGTCTATCCAAGGACAACTTTCTCGCTTTCTTGATTTTGAAAATGGTGAAAATAAAGCTGTCATGGTCAACAACTACGACTGGTTTGGCAGCATCAGCTTCATTGACTTCCTCCGTGATATCGGAAAATACTTCACTGTCAACTACATGATGAGCAAGGAGTCTGTGAAGAAACGTATTGAAACAGGGATTTCTTACACTGAGTTTGCCTACCAAATCATGCAAGGGTATGACTTCTTTGTCCTCAACCAAGAGCACAATGTTACTCTTCAAATCGGTGGTTCTGACCAGTGGGGAAATATGACCGCTGGTACCGAGTTGCTTCGTCGTAAGGCTGACAAGACTGGTCACGTAATTACTGTTCCACTGATTACAGATGCAACTGGTAAGAAATTTGGTAAATCAGAAGGAAACGCAGTTTGGCTCAATCCTGAAAAGACTTCTCCATACGAAATGTACCAATTCTGGATGAACGTCATGGACGCTGACGCTGTTCGTTTCTTGAAGATTTTTACTTTCTTGTCACTTGATGAGATTGAAGATATCCGCAAACAATTCGAAGCAGCACCACACGAACGCTTGGCTCAAAAAGTCTTGGCTCGTGAAGTCGTGACTCTTGTCCACGGAGAAGAAGCCTACAAAGAAGCCCTTAACATCACTGAACAACTCTTTGCAGGAAATATCAAAAACCTTTCTGTCAAAGAACTCAAACAAGGACTTCGTGGCGTGCCAAACTACCAAGTACAGGCAGACGAAAATCACAACATCGTTGAACTTCTCGTATCTTCTGGCGTGGTTAACTCAAAACGCCAGGCCCGTGAAGATGTTCAAAACGGAGCTATCTACGTCAACGGTGACCGTATCCAAGAACTTGACTATGTCTTAGGGGATAACGATAAATTAGAGAACGAACTCACTGTTATCCGCCGTGGTAAGAAAAAATACTTCGTCCTTACATATTAAAAAGAAGACTGGAGGCATTTGCTATCCAGTCCTTTTTTTGCTAAACTTAAACTATGAATACAAACCTCAAACCCAAACTCCAGCGCTTTGCTTCTGCTAGTACCTTTGCCTGCCCTATCTGCCAAGAAAATCTAAACTTGATAGAGACTAGCCTCAAGTGTAGCAACCGCCATTCTTTTGACCTAGCAAAATTCGGCTCTGTCAATCTAGCACCACAAATCAAGCAATCGGCCAACTACGACAAGGAAAACTTTCAAAATCGCCAGCAAATCCTAGAAGCTGGCTTTTATCAGGCTATCTTAGAAGGCATCTCAGACATACTAGCGACTAAATCATCTGCAAAAACTGTCTTGGACATCGGTTGTGGCGAAGGTTTCTACTCTCGCAAACTCCAAGAAAGTCACTCTGATAAGACCTTCTATGCCTTTGACATTTCAAAAGACTCGGTCCAAATCGCTGCTAAAAGTGAAACCAACTGGGCAGTCAACTGGTTCGTTGGCGACCTGGCTCGTCTTCCTATAAAAGACGCCAGCATGGATATCCTGCTTGATATCTTTTCGCCTGCCAACTACGGAGAATTTCGCCGCGTTTTATCCCAAAACGGTATCTTAATTAAGGTCATACCAACTGAAAATCACCTTAAAGAAATCCGCCAAATGGTACTGGAGCAACTAACAAAGAAGGACTATTCCAACCAAGATATCAAGGAACATTTCCAGGAACATTTCAGCATCCAATCTAGTCAGATAGCTTCCCTGACCAAGCCTATCACCGCAGAGCAACGCCAAGCCCTGCTTAGCATGACGCCCCTACTCTTTCATGTTGACCAGAGCAAGATTGACTGGAGCCAACTGACAGAGATTACCATCGAAGCAGAGATTCTGGTTGGGAAAGCACTGTAAATTAGTTTAAATATCAAAAAACGCATCTTTAATAGATGCGTTTTTGTTTAATCTTAGTTCAAGTGCCAAATATCTTCGTTGTACTGAGCGATTGTACGGTCAGATGAGAAGAATCCTGCTTTAGCAATGTTAACGATGACTTTATCCAACCATGCGTCACGGTCTTCGTAGTCAGCCAACATTTGCTCTTTCACTTTGATGTAGTCTTCCAAGTCAAGAAGAGTCATGAACCAGTCTTTGTTGATCAATTCATTGTAAAGACGTTCCAAGCGTTCTTTCTTACCAACTGCAAGAACAGCGTCGCTCACGATGAAGTCAACCAATGGTTTGATAGCTCCACGAGCGTAGAATTCGCTTGATTTGTAAGCTTCTTTTGCGTAAAGATCGATAACAGTTTCTGAATCTTCACCGAAGATGTAGATGTTTTCGTCTCCAACCAACTCAGCGATTTCCACGTTAGCACCGTCCATAGTACCAAGAGTCAAAGCTCCGTTCAACATGAATTTCATGTTACCAGTACCTGAAGCTTCTTTAGAAGCAAGTGAGATTTGTTCTGAGATGTCACATGCTGGGATCAAGAAGCTTGCTGCAGTCACGTTGTAGTTTTCAACCATTACAACTTGCAAGTGTGGAGCTACTGCTGGGTCGTTTGCAATCACTTCTGACAAGCAAAGGATCAAGTGGATGATATCTTGAGCGATTGTGTAGGCAGGAGCTGCTTTACCACCAAAGAATACTGTGATTGGACGAGCAGGGATGTTACCAGCCTTGATGTCCAAGTATTTGTGGATCACATACAAAGCGTTCATTTGTTGACGTTTGTACTCGTGAAGACGTTTGATTTGGATATCAAAGATAGAGTTTGTATTGATTTCCACACCTTGATGTTCTTTCAAGTGACGAGCCAATTTACGCTTGTTGTGAGCCTTGATGCTTTCCAATTTTTCTTTGACAGCAGCCTTGTCTTCGTATGAAAGAAGGTCTTCCAACTTAGAAGCATCGTGGTGCCAATCGCGTCCAAGAATCTCATCCAAGTAGTGAGACAAGCTTGGGTTGGCATGCATGAGCCAACGGCGGAATGTGATACCGTTTGTTTTGTTGTTGAATTTTTCTGGGTAGATGTCGTAGAAAGCTTTCAACTCAGAGTTCTTCAAGATTTCAGTGTGGAGTGCTGCTACCCCGTTAACACTGTATCCGTAGTGGATATCCATGTGAGCCATGTGAACACGTCCGCTCTCATCGATGATTTGAACAGCTGGATCTTTGTATTCAGCACGAACACGACGGTCCAATTCTTTGATGATTGGTACCAAGTGAGGAACCACTTCTTCCAAGAATTCAAGAGGCCATTTTTCAAGGGCTTCAGCAAGGATTGTGTGGTTTGTGTAAGCAGTCATGCTACGAACGATAGAAATTGCTTCATCAAGTTCGATACCACGTTCAGTCAAAAGGCGGATCAACTCAGGAATCACCATTGATGGGTGAGTATCATTGATTTGTACAACTGCGTAGTCAGCAAGGTCGTGCAAGTTGCTTCCTTTTTCGATCGCTTCGTCGATGATCAATTGAGCACCATTTGAAACCATGAAGTATTGTTGGAAGATACGGAGCAATTCACCTTGACGGTCACTATCATCTGGGTAAAGGAAAAGAGTCAAGTTGCGAGCGATGTCTGTCTTGTCAAAGTTGATACCATCTTTGATGATTGAAGAATCAACTGAATCCAAGTCAAACAAACGCAAGCGGTTTTTAGTCGCTGTTTTGTAACCAGGTACATCGATATCGTAAAGAGTAGATGTTAATGTAAAGTGTGCAAATGGCACTTGGTAGCTACGGCTTGAGCGAACCAACCAGTTTTGGTCAGTCAACCAAGCGTTAGGAATTGTTTCTTGTTGGTTGTTTTTAAGAACTTGTTGGAAAAGACCGAAGTGGTAGTTCAAACCAACACCGTCACCATTCAAACCAAGTGTAGCGATTGAGTCGATAAAGCAGGCTGCCAACCGTCCCAAACCACCATTACCAAGTGATGGTTCCAATTCTACTTCTTCGATTTCGATCAACTCTTTACCTGCATCAGCAAGTTCTTTCTTAACTTCGTCATAAAGACCAAGGTTAATCAAGTTGTTAGACAAGAGTTTACCAATCAAGAACTCAGCTGAGATATAGTAAACTTTTTTCTTGCCAGTGTTGACTGGTTTTTGGCTACTTGCAAGCTTGCTGTAGTTAAGAAGAGCAAGGTAAAGCTCTTCGTTACTACATTCTGCGATAGATTTATTGTAACGATTTTGTACAAATTCTTTTAATGGTAACATTTTTATGTCTCCTGATAATGTTTTATTTCTTTAATTCTACCAAATTTTCATTAACTCTGCGATAAATTGTAGTCAAGTCAAGCAACGTTTCTTCGACAGCAGGAGTCAATTGATCCTCTGTCATACGCCATGACCAGTTTCCACCAAGAGTAGATGGGTAGTTCATACGAGCTGAACCATCCAACTCTAGCAAGTCTTGCATAGTGGCGATAGCCATAAAGCTTACTGATGAGAAGACTGTACGAAGCATCGCATGCACGACTGTTTCATATTCCTTGCGGTTTGTATAACGTGCCATGTACTCACGAGTTGGATCGTCAATTTCATTGCGATACCAACCAAGAACAGTGTTGTTGTCGTGTGTTCCTGTGTACATAACAGAGTTGTTTGGTGCCAAGTGAGGGCTGTCGATGCTTTCGTGATCTGGGTTGAAGGCAAATTGAAGGACTTTCATCCCTGGGAATCCAGTACGCTCACGAAGTTCGATGACTTCGTCAGTCATAAAGCCAAGGTCTTCTGCGATGATGTTCAAGTCACCAAGTTCTTCTTTAACCGCTGCAAAGAGTTTGTAGTCAGGTCCTTTTACCCATTTACCAGGTGCCGCTGTTTCAGAACCAGCAGGGATTTCCCAGTAAGACTCAAATCCACGGAAGTGGTCGATACGAACAATATCGTAGATTTTAAAGCTTTCACGCAAGCGTTCAATCCACCATTTGTATCCATCTTGGTCCATTGCTTCCCAGTCATAGATTGGGTTCCCCCAAAGTTGACCATCCGCAGAAAACTCATCTGGAGGGCAACCTGCAATGTGAGTCGCTTTTCCGTTTTCTTCTGTTTTAAAGAGATGTGGATTTGCCCACATATCGCTTGAGTCTTCCGCTACATAGATTGGCATATCTCCGACGATTTCGATGTGGTTTTCATTAGCATATGCTTTCAATTTCAACCATTGTTGGAAGAAAAGGTATTGCGTTACGCGGTGGTATACAAGTTTGTCTGCTAATTGTTCACGGTAGCTTTCAAGAGTTGAAGCTTTACGAGCACGTGCATCTGCATCTGGCCATTCTGTCCAAGCAAGATTGTCAAAATGCTCTTTGATAGCCATATATTCTGCAAAGAGTTCTAGCCATGATTGGTTTTCCTGAGCAAATCTTTCAAAATCTTTGACATCCCCAACTTCAAGGAATCGTTTAACAGCTTTCTCTAAAAGTGGACGACGTGCATAGTAGATTTTAGCGTAGTCAACTTCAGTTGGGTTACTACCGAAATCAACACCTTCAAGATCACTTGCTTCCAACAAGCCTTGTTCTACTAAAACATCAAGATCGATAAAATGAGTGTTCCCAGCAAAGGCTGAGAATGATTGGTATGGAGAATCTCCATAGCTAGTTGTTCCCAAAGGAAGGATTTGCCAGTAGCGTTGCTTAGTACGAACTAAAAAGTCAACGAAATCATAGGCACTTTGACCAAATGATCCGATTCCGTAAGCCCCTGGAAGTGATGAGATGTGCATCAACACACCACTTTGACGTTTTTTCATATTAGCACCTCGCGTGTTTGTAGTTAAGAGTTTCATATTTATATGCGCAAACGTTTGCGCTACTTTAAGTATAACCCATTTCCAAAAGAAATGCAAGCGTTTGTAAAAAAAGTTTTTTGATTTTATTTAGATTGTTAAAAATGAAATTTACTATATCTTCCTTTGTCGCTTTAATTATTTTTAAAAAAAATTGTGCAATCGTTTCCATTGGCCTGTTTTTTGAAAATTTCTTCTCAAATATTTACTTTTTTCTACTATTATATTGACATTTTTCGTTTCTTCTAAATTTTAAACTTTTTAAAAATTTTTCAAAAAAGTGCTTGCAACCGTTTTCCGTTTGTGCTATACTATGGTCATAAGGGAAAACGTTTGCGTTTCCTCGAAATTAAAATTTGTTATTCTTTAGGAGGAATACACTATGTCAACTAAATTCATGAAGAGCGCTGCTGTACTTGGTACTGCTACTCTTGCTAGCTTGCTTTTGGTAGCTTGCGGAAGCAAAACTGCTGATAAAGCAGCTGATTCTTCTGCATCAGGAAGCCAAGAAATCACTTTCTACGTTGAAGACCAATATAAAGCTTACGCTGAGAAAGTTGCTGCTGCTTATGAAAAAGAATCAGGAACAAAAGTTAACATCAAATCTGGTGACCAACTTGGTGGACTTGACAAACTTTCACTTGACAACCAATCAGGTCAAGCTGCTGACGTTATGATGGCTCCATACGACCGTGTAGGTAGCCTTGGTACAGACGGACAACTTTCAGAAGTTAAACTAAGCGACGGTGCTAAAACAGACGATACTACTAAATCTCTTGTAACAGCATCTGACGGTAAAGTTTATGGTGCTCCAGCTGTTATCGAGTCACTTGTTATGTACTACAACAAAGACTTGCTTAAAGAAGCTCCAAAAACTTTCGCTGAATTGGAAGAACTTGCTAAAGATAGCAAATACGCTTTCGCTGGAGAAGACGGAAAAACTTCTGCATTCCTAGCTGACTGGACTAACTTCTACTACGCATACGGACTTCTTTCTGGTAACGGAGCTTACGTATTTGGTGATAACGGTAAAAATCCTAAAGACATCGGTCTTGCTAACGATGGAGCAATCAAAGGTATCGAATACGCTAAGTCTTGGTACGAAAAATGGCCTAAAGGTATGCAAGATGGAACAGCTGCTGCAAACTTGATCCAAACTTCATTCCAAGAAGGTAAAACAGCTGCTATCATCGATGGCCCTTGGAAAGCTCAAGCATTCAAAGATGCTAAAGTAAACTACGGTGTTGCTACTATCCCAACTCTTCCAAACGGAAAAGAGTACTCAGCATTCGGTGGTGGTAAAGCTTGGATCATCCCATCAAGCACTAAGAACCTTGAAGGCGCACAAAAATTTGTAGACTACCTTGTATCAACTGAACAACAAAAAGCATTCTACGAAGCAACTAACGAAATCCCAGCTAACACTGAAGCACGTGCATATGCTGAAGGCAAAAACGATGAGTTGACTACAGCTGTTATCAAACAGTTCAAGAATGCTCAACCAATGCCAAACATCTCACAAATGTCAGCAGTTTGGGAACCAGCTGCAAACATGCTCTTTGACGCTGTAAGTGGCAAGAAAGATGCTAAAACAGCTGCAGATGATGCTGTAACATTGATCAAAGAAACTATCAAACAAAAATTTGGTGAATAATTGAAATGTTCAAAAGGGGGAGTCGAAATCCCCCTTTGAATTTATCAATTTAAATCTATATATTTACCTTTCCATAAGGAAACCAGTATCATATGAAAGGAGTATTTATGGAAAAGCAACAACCTAGTAAAGCAGCCCTGCTGTCTATCATTCCTGGGTTAGGACAAATCTACAACAAACAAAAAGTCAAAGGTTTTATCTTCCTTGCTGTGACATTAGTTTTTGTCCTTTATTTCCTATCGCTTGCAGCGCCTGAATTGAGCAACTTGATCACACTCGGTGAAAAACCGGGCCGTGATAACTCCCTGTTTATGCTGATTCGCGGAGCCTTCCATTCAATTTTTGTGGTTGTCTACTTCCTCTTTTATATTTACAATATCAAAGATGCTCATACAATCGCAAAACAAATTAACAATGGTATTCCAGTCCCACGGACATTAAAAGAAATGATTAGAGGCATCTATGAGAATGGATTCCCTTATCTTTTGATCATCCCATCTTACGTCGCTATGACATTCGCGATTATCTTCCCTGTTATCGTAACATTGATGATCGCATTTACAAACTACGACTTCCAACACTTACCACCAAATAAATTGTTGGATTGGGTTGGCTTGACTAACTTTAGCAACATCTGGAGCTTAAGTACCTTCCGTTCAGCCTTTGGTGCAGTTCTTTCTTGGACAATCATCTGGGCTCTATCTGCTTCTACTTTGCAGATTATCATTGGTATCTTTACAGCTATTATTGCTAACCAACCATTTATCAAAGGAAAACGTATTTTTGGTGTCATTTTCCTTCTTCCTTGGGCTGTACCAGCCTTTATCACTATCTTGACATTCTCAAATATGTTTAACGATAGTGTTGGTGCTATCAATACTCAAGTAATCCCAATCTTTGCCAAGTTTCTTCCTTTCCTTAACGATACCCTTATCCCTTGGAAAACAGACCCAACTTGGACTAAGATTGCCTTGATTATGATGCAAGGTTGGCTTGGATTCCCATATATCTACGTTTTGACCTTGGGTATCTTACAGTCTATCCCTAACGACCTCTACGAAGCGGCTTACATCGATGGTGCCAATGCTTGGCAAAAATTCCGTAACATCACTTTCCCAATGATTTTGGCTGTTGCGGCGCCTACATTAATCAGTCAATACACCTTCAACTTTAACAACTTCTCTATCATGTACCTCTTCAACGCTGGAGGACCTGGTAGTGTCGGAGGTGGAGCTGGTTCTACAGATATCTTGATCTCATGGATTTACCGTTTGACAACAGGTACATCTCCACAATACTCAATGGCGGCAGCTGTTACCTTGATTATCTCTATCATTGTCATCTCTATTTCTATGATTGCATTCAAGAAACTACACGCATTTGATATGGAGGACGTCTAAGATGAATAATTCAATTAAGCTCAAACGTAGACTGACTCAAACCCTTACTTACTTATACTTGGTTGGCCTTTCAATCGTCATTATCTATCCTCTTTTAATTACGATCATGTCAGCCTTCAAGACTGGTAACGTCGTAGCCTTTAAGCTTGATAGTAACGTCGACTTTAGCTTTGCTAACTTTAAAGGACTCTTCACTGAAACCTTGTACGGTACTTGGTACCTCAACACGTTGATCATTGCCTTGATTACAATGGCTGTTCAAACAAGTATCATCGTCTTAGCAGGTTATGCATACAGCCGTTATAACTTCTTGGCTCGTAAACAAAGTTTGGTCTTCTTCTTGATTATCCAAATGGTGCCAACAATGGCCGCTTTGACAGCCTTCTTCGTTATGGCGCTTATGCTAAATGCCCTTAACCAAAGCTGGTTCCTCATCTTCCTCTACGTTGGTGGAGGTATCCCGATGAACGCTTGGTTGATGAAAGGTTACTTTGACACCGTGCCAATGTCTCTAGATGAATCTGCAAAACTAGATGGTGCCGGACACTTCCGCCGCTTCTGGCAAATTGTTCTTCCTCTTGTTCGTCCAATGATTGCTGTACAAGCTCTCTGGGCCTTCATGGGACCTTTCGGGGATTATATCCTCTCTAGTTTCTTGCTTCGTGAGAAAGAATACTTCACCGTTGCCGTTGGTCTCCAAACCTTCGTTAACAATGCGAAAAATATGAAGATTGCCTACTTCTCAGCAGGTGCTATCCTCATTGCCCTTCCAATCTGTATTCTCTTCTTCTTCCTACAAAAGAACTTTGTTTCAGGACTTACAAGTGGTGGCGAGAAGGGGTAATATACCCTCGCCACCCTTTTTCATTTTTGAACTTGTACATCGATTCGCTTTTGAGAAACAAGAGCTTGCTGAGATTCCCTTATAAGTTAGTGGACGAATCATAAGAAACATTCACTTTTACCTAGGATTCTACTATCCCCGCTTGAAATAAAAAACAGTTCTCTATATAATACTCGTATAGAAAAATGACTATAGAAAGAGATTTATGTTACCATATCCATTTTCTTATTTTAATAGTATTTGGGGATTCCGTAAGCCCCTATCTCAACGTTTTGGTCTCAACTGGTTTCAACTGATTTTCACCAGTATCTTCTTGATTAGCTTGTCTATGGTGCCCATCGCCATTCAGAATAGTTCTCAGGAATCCTATCCTTTAGAAACTTTCATTGACGATGTCTACGCTCCTTTGACAGACGAGGTCGTTCAGGATCTAGCTACCAATGCTCAGATCACAAACGGTCAGTTTACCTATAGTGGGAACAAGCCAAGTCAGCCTTCTATTCATCTAGGAGGAGAAGAGATTTATTCCTATCCTGATGACTTACTTCTCGACTTTAGAACCGATCAACTGGTTATTAGTAAACAAGGAAAAGAGTTGACCAGCATCCGCTATCATGCCATCACAACTGATAGTTTCCAAAGCAAGGAAAGTTTAACCCAAGCTATTTCCAAAGACTGGTATCAACAGAATCGTGTCTATATTAGCCTCTTCCTGGTCTTAGGTGCTAGTTTCCTCTTTGGACTAAATTTTTTCATTGTCGCTTTAGGCGCTAGCCTTTTGCTCTACTTTACAAAAAAATCACGTCTCTTCTCATTTAAGACCTACAAAGAGTGCTATCATTTTATTTTGAACTGTTTAGGATTGCCAACTTTACTGACCATGATTCTAGGTCTCTTGGGCCAAAATATGACGACTTTGATTACTGTTCAAAACATTTTATTTGTTCTATACCTGGTCACTATCTTTTATAAGACTCATTATCGTGATCCAGACTACCAAAAGTAGGAGATTATTATGCCTGTTACGATAAAAGACGTGGCCAAGGCTGCAGGAGTTTCTCCTTCAACCGTAAGCCGTGTTATTCAAAACAAATCAACGATTAGTGACGAAACAAAAAAACGAGTTCGAAAGGTAATGAAAGAACTCAATTATCATCCTAACCTTAATGCTCGAAGTCTTGTTAACAGTTACTCACAAGTTATTGGTTTGGTTCTTCCAGATGATTCAGACGTTTTCTACCAAAACCCTTTCTTCCCTTCTGTTCTTAGAGGGATTGCACAGGTTGCCTCAGAGAATCACTATGCCATTCAGATTGCGACCGGCAAGGATGAAAAAGAGCGTTTAAATGCCATTTCACAAATGGTCTACGGAAAACGTGTAGATGGGCTTATCTTCTTGTATGCTCAAGAAAATGATCCCTTGGTGCAATTAGTTGTCGATGAGCAATTCCCCTTCCTCATTCTTGGAAAATCGCATTCCCCTTTTATATCGCTTGTTGATAATGATAATATTCAAGCAGGTTTTGATGCGACCGAATACTTCATCAAAAAAGGATGTAGTCGAATTGCTTTCATTGGTGGTACCAAGAAGCTCTTCGTTACTCAGGACCGTCTGACAGGTTACGAGCAAGCACTTCAAGAACATCATCTAGCTCTTGATAGCCACCGTACCTTCTTTGCAAACGAGTTTCTAGAAGAAAAGGGCTATAACTTTAGTAAACAACTCTTTAAACACGACCCTCAGACCGATGCTATTATCACAACAGACAGTCTTTTAGCCGAAGGTGTCTGTAACTACCTCAACGAACACCAGCTTGATGTTCCGGTCCTTAGCTTTGACTCAGTAAATCCAAAGCTGAATCTAGCTGCCTATATCGATATCAATAGTCTTGCTCTTGGCAGAACGTCATTTGAAACCATTCTTCAAATCATCAATGATGTCAAAGAAAATCGCCAAATCTGCTATCGTCAAGTGATCGCACACGAAATCGTTGAAAAATAAAAAACCAACTCTCTTTTTCGAGTTGGTTTTTTTGTATTCTATTTTTATAAATGATTATACTCAATGAAAATCAAAGAGCAAACTAGGAAGCTAGCTGCAGGCTGTACTTAAGTACGTCAAGGTGAAGCTGACGTGGTTTGAATTTGATTTTCGAAGAGTATTAGTTTTCAACCTCGACAAATCGTCCTAGAATATGGACATTCTCTGAGACAGATACAAAGGCTGTTGGATCAACTTGCTTCATAATCAGTTTAAAATCATTGAACTCTGCACGAGTGATAACCGTAATCAAAATCGCCTTACGTTCATGGTTATAAGTCCCTTCGGCATCATGAATCATGGTCGCACCACGATGCAATTTGTGATGGATTTTCTCAATGACTGCATCTGGATTGCTAGTGACGATCATAGCCTGCATGCGTTTTTGTTTGGTGAAAACTGCATCTGTTACACGACTTGAAACAAAGATCGTAATCATAGAATAGAGAGCATATTTCCATCCAAAGGTCAAGCCTGCAATCAACATGATTGTACCGTTCACCAAGAAAGAGATGCTTCCGACGTTACGACCTGTTTTCTTACGAATGGTCAGACTGACAATATCCGTTCCACCGCTGGAAATGTTATGGCGTAAAGCAAATCCGATTCCCAGTCCCATGACGACTCCCCCAAACAGGGCATTGATGATAGGATCTTCTGTCAAGACCACCACTGGCACAAACTGGATAAAGAGCGAGCTCATGGATACCGTGATAAAGGTAAAAATCGTGAACTTATGCCCTATCTGGCGCCAAGCTAAAATCATGAGTGGAACATTGATACAATAGAAAGCGACAGAGATTGGGATGTGGAAATGAAACCAATAGTTACTAAGGCTTGAGATAATCTGTGCCAAACCTGTTGCTCCACTTGAATAAACATGTCCTGGTTGGAAGAAAAAATTGACAGCTACAGCTGATAAAAAACCATAGACCAGAGAAGCCGAGATTTTTTCGTCGTATTTTTCTTTAGAAATTCCTTGTAAGACACGCAAGATTTTTACGCGATGAGCAAAGCGACGCAAATAATAGTGCCACTTCTTAGTTAGTTTCGTTTGTTTCATCTTGTTCTACTTGTAGATTAAGTTCTTCTAGTTGTTTAAGAGCTACTGTTGATGGCGCCTGCGTCATCGGATCAGTTGCTTTGTTGTTCTTAGGAAAGGCAATCACTTCACGGATATTTTCTTCGCCAGCTAAGAGCATTACAAAGCGGTCAAGTCCGATAGCCAAGCCACCGTGTGGTGGGAATCCATAGTCCATAGCTTCCAATAGGAAACCGAACTGATCATTGGCTTCTTCAGCTGAGAATCCAAGAGCCTTGAACATACGTTCTTGGAGTTCTTTTTGATTGATACGAAGGCTACCACCACCAAGCTCATAACCGTTCAAGACGATGTCATAGGCGATAGCACGAACCTTAGCCAAATCCCCCTCGAGTTCATGAGCAGTGTCTGCCTGAGGAAGGGTAAATGGATGGTGGGCGCTCATATAACGGCCTTCTTCTTCAGACCATTCAAACATTGGCCAGTCAACTACCCAGAGGAAGTTAAATTTGTCGTTATCAATCAAGCCAAGCTCTTTGGCAATACGTCCACGAAGGGCCCCAAGTGTTGCATTTGCTACTTCAAGCGTATCAGCCACAAAGAGAACCAAGTCTTTATCTTCAAGACCAAGCGCACTTGTTAAATCGCCTTGAATGCTAGTCAAGAACTTCGCAACTGGTCCGTTTAATTCGCCATCAACAACCTTAACCCAAGCAAGGCCTTTAGCACCATACTGTTTGGCTACTTCTGTCATCTTGTCGATGTCTTTACGTGAGTAGTTCTCTGCTGCACCTTTAACGACGATGGCTTTAACTGCAGGTGCTTCTGAGAAGACTTTAAAGTCCACACCTTTGACAAGATCTGTCAAGTCTTGAAGCAACATCTCAAAACGAGTATCAGGCTTGTCAGAACCATAGAGGGCCATAGCATCATCGTACTTCATACGAGGGAATGGCAGCGTTACTTCAATCCCTTTTGTTTCCTTCATCACGCGCGCAATCAAGCCTTCTGTGATATCTTGAATTTCTTGCTCAGTAAGGAATGAAGTTTCCAAGTCGACCTGGGTAAATTCAGGTTGACGGTCACCACGCAAGTCTTCGTCACGGAAACATTTGACGATTTGGTAGTAACGGTCAAATCCCGCATTCATTAACAACTGTTTTGTAATCTGCGGACTTTGAGGAAGTGCGTAAAAATGCCCTTTATTAACACGAGATGGCACCAAATAGTCACGCGCCCCTTCTGGTGTTGACTTAGCAAGGAATGGCGTTTCCACATCGATAAATTCTAATTCATCCAGGTAGTTGCGGATAGAATGTGTTACCTTGGCACGAAGCTTAAGGTTTTCCAACATCTCTGGACGACGAAGGTCAAGGTAACGGTAACGTAGACGCGTATCATCGTTTGCTTCAATGCCATCCTTGATTTCAAATGGTGTTGTTTTGGCTGTATTAAGCACAGTAAGAGCCGTTACATTCAGTTCAACCGCTCCAGTCGCCAGTTTATCATTTGCCTGCTCACGTGCTGCAACCTGACCAGTCACCTCGATGACGTATTCGCTACGAAGGCTTTCAGCTGTTGCCATCACCTCTGCTGATACTTTTTCAGGGTTGATAACCAACTGCATAATCCCTTCACGGTCACGAAGGTCGATAAAGATCAAGCCACCCAGGTCACGACGACGGGCAACCCAACCTTTCAAGGTAATTTTTTGTCCGATGTGTTCCTCACGAACACGACCAGCATACATACTGCGTTTCATTTCTTCTCTCCTCTTGTGTTCTGTTACTATTTTACCATAAAAGCGCAGGCTCTTCATGAAAATCATCAGAAAAGTTGAGAGTTTCCTGCGATAAATAAAAAAATCCAGCAAAGTCATTCGCTGGATTTAGGTTTTCTTTATTTTTTACGCTTTTCAGCAATCTCTTCTGTCTTCTTTGGTAGGACAATTTCAGTCACATAAGCCGTCGCAAATCGTATCACTCCTGCGATAGGAGCAAAGATAACTGCTAGATGGTTATAAAAGAAATCCCCCTTAATGAAATAGACAAGTAGGCCGATGACAAAGAAGAGAAATACAGCCTGAATCACTGCTAATAATAGTACTCGTTTCATGACTTCCTCCTGAGTCTATTATAGCATGACTATCATTAAAAATGCGATTAAATTATTCAAAGCATGTAAGGCTATACTATAAGCCAAACCACCTTTGCTGACATAAGCCAATCCCATGCTAAACCCAAGTGAAGCATAAACTAGGAACTGTAGTGGAGTTCCAGGAAAATGAACAAGAGCAAAAATGAGACTACTTACAAGAAGAAAGAGAGCGGTCTGCTTGACGTTATCTTGCTGAGGGAAAACAAAGCGAGCTAACATACCTCTAAAGGTTAACTCTTCTGTCAGAGGTGCAAAGACAACCACCATAAAGAAAGAGAAAAGAGGTTGATTATGAGTCAATTCTTCTACCATCTTTTGATTGACTGATGGATCATGTGGTAAAAAGTTTTCTGCAACAATGACAAGGACCCATACCAAGGCAGGTAACCAGATGTATTTGTTGAGGGCTGTTTTTTCTATTGTAACAGTTCCTGTCTTATACCACTTGTAGGTAACGAAGGTAAAGATTCCTGCTAATAAGACATAAACAGGGACAGCAACGTAGCTAGGTGCTCCCAATATCAAGGCGGCTAAACCTACGCCCTGAATAAAACTATAGACCATAAGAAATGATAAGAAGGCAAGGCTATACCAGCCAATATTTTTAAGTGTTTTCATAATATTCTCCTATTTGAAATAACGTTTTGTTTTGCGCAATTGTGCGACATTGGTGTACAAATGGATGACAACTGCCACCAGCAGAGCAACCAACTGTACTTGGCCTAATACTACAGATAGAACTACTAAGACAACGTAGATACCAGGAATGAGGAGCTGATTGACCTTGAACAAGATCAAGTAAGCTTCTTCCATTTCAGCCTGTTTTTCTCCCTCATCATAAGTATCGAGGTAGTCTAAAACTTCCTTTGGAGTCGCCATAATAGAGAGTTTGTAGTTACGAATCTTGCTGGTGATTTTCAGGCAGTAAACACCCGCCCAGATACCCACAACTATCACCAATAAGGTTCCAAGTGATGGACCAAAACTTCCTATATTTATAAGCAGACAGGATAGCATACTAATTTGGCAAACATTCCAAGCTACTGTACTATAATCTAAGAAGCGATACATGTCAAGGTAGTCATGCTCGTTTTCTTCATCCTCTTCTTCTCTCTGATAATTCTGATAAGCCTGATGACTTTTTCTAGTGAAATAAAATGTTAAGGTTGCTGTAATCAGACCTAGCCCAAGAAAAATTAAGTACAAGGCAGAGATTACTTGCTCTTGACTAATCCCTAAAGGATTAACACTAAGGAAACCAGCAAGTATTCCTAATAGAACTCCTGCAAGAAAAAGCTTCAGTGCAAAAATGATATGTTTCTTTTCCATCTTTAAACCTCTTTCTAAAACAAGCCAGACAACCATTGGCCAAAGGCTTTACCTGATTCAAAAATAGCAGTCAAGCCTTCTGTTCCAAGTGATACCAAAATCATACAAACAGCAAACAAGAGAATAGCTTGATTTCTAGCTTTTTTTGCTCCATTCCCCAAGGGCTCATTGCCAAGCCAACCTGCTAGATAGGCATAGAGAGTTACTGTTATAATCCCAATCTCCGTCGATGAGAGAAACAACAAGACTGTCACCAAACGAACGATATTGGCTTGAATGTTAAAATAATTTCCTAAACCTGCACAAACACCGGCAAGTGCTTTGTTCTCTGTATCGACTTGAAAACCCGCTAAAAACTCTTTCATAACTTTTCTCCTTTTAGAATCTCTTTAAACTTTATCTTTCTCTCTACCCATCTAAAGACTAATAGTAAAACTATGTTAATCCAGAAGAGGTATTTACTTTCAACAATTGTAAACCAACCAAATAGGCTTCCAATCATAGCCATAAGATTTACTATAAACACGACTATAGATAGATAATAAATCACTTTATACTTGTTCATCACTCATCCTCCTCTAAGCGGAAGACTGACTCGACCGGCTCATGGAATATCTGAGCAATCTTCAGGGCAATGACGATGGATGGGGTATATTCATCCCGCTCAAGCAAGCTGATGGTTTGCCTGGACACGCCAGCTAGTTTGGCCAGCTCTGTTTGATTCAGGCCATCGCGAGCCCGAAGCTCTTTTAGACGATTTTTCAGCATGTCTTTTTTCTCCTTTGTTCTTATCTTGATTTCATTGTAACACATCTTTTTATTTTTGACAAGCATATTTGTCAAAAAGTTTAAGATTTTTGTCATTTTGTAAAAGAAAAAGGTCAGGAATGGTATCCTGACCGTATTTTTTATAGTTGATAAAAGATTTCTTACTCAGCTGATGGAGCGTCTTGATTTTCTTTCAGCTGGTTTTTATCATCCTTCTTGTAATCTCTTCTGACGATATAAAGGGTTGCTAGACTGATGAGAGTCAATACAGCACCTGTAACCCTTCCTTTTTGAGAGAAAACAAATTCTACTTTGTGTTGTCCGGAAGTAATCGGGAATGAAATAAAGCTGTTCCATGCTTTTGTCACAGGGACATCCTTGCCATCTACTTTCACCTTCCAACCCTCACTATAAGGGATAGAGGTCATCATATATTTACTGTCGTCAGTAATATTCACTGAACCGACGATATGAGTATTCGAGAATTTCTCAACTTGTAGACCTTGTTCCTTCCGCTTTTCTAAAGCACTTTGAATTTGACTGATTTCTGCGCGGTAAACTCCTGCGTTTGAAAGGTCAACCTTGTCTGTTTTAAAGCGGAACTCCAGTACAGACTCTTGATTCTCTGCATTGTCAGCGATTTGCCATAGTTGACGTTGCGTATTTCTCTTAGAATGAGTGAACCACTTGCCGTTCAGAAGGACGGAGTAATCTTTCTCTGAATTTAGACTTGCTGGTACGAAGAAGTAATAGGTCAAATTTGTTCGCGGAGTAATTCGGTAGCGAACGATTGCATCCTTAGAAGAATCCACCCGCTTGTAGACTGCAGTTCCTTTTTCTTTGTCGACATTTTCCTCAGTAAGATTTTCTGTTTCAACATCTCCGTAGGCTAGGGGTTTGAAGTAGTCGAGGTAGTTTTCCTCGCCTTTTTTCACACCTTCCATAGAGTTAAGGATGATATTTTGATTTTGGATAGCGTTATTTCTACCAAAGTTGATGTTTCTTACCAAATCATTTGTTCCATAGGCTAATGGGAAAGAATTTGGATTTTCGTACACGATATAGCGTTCATCTTCGTAGACCTTCTGCGTGAAATAACGCTGCATATCAAAACGACTGGCAAAACGTGTGAAATACATTCTCTCAGGATGAGCTTCTTTCTCAGTAGGATCCAGGTCTTTGACATCCATATAGTAGCGAACACCATATAAGGCATCCGTCAGAGGAGTTCCATTTTCATACTCTGTCGCTGCATTAATCCCTTGGTCACCCATAAAGGCAAATTGATCCATGGTAGTACGCTCTAAGCTTGAACTAAAGGTACTTAAACCTGGGTATGAAACAAGTGATGGCACTGTTTTTGAATAGGCAAAGGTTGTTGCGATTCTATAAAATGGTTGATCTGCTTGTTTCTGAACATCATCTGTCACTTGTTTTACAGATACCGTCGCATCTACAAACTTATCTACATCTGCATACCCAAAGGTCACTTGAGATAGATAGGCATTATAGCCTAACTCAAAGATTGTTAGGGCAGACACGGCAAAAATGGCTAATCTGGTCATTCTTGTGCGCAATAAGAAGATAACTGCCAAATAGACCAACAAGGTTAATACAACCTGAGATAAGAAATATCCTGTTTGGAGAAGAATTCCTAAAAGAAGGACGACAGCACCAGCTATCAATAGCACCATTTTTTTCACTTGAGGAGCTTTACGAGAACGACTCCAATAGAGATAAGTGCAGGCTGCAGTAATAGCTATTAGTAATACCCAAAACACAAGAACATTCTTTGATATAAATTGAGTCAAAGCTTCTGGCTGGTTTTTTGGAAGATAGGTGAATTTCTTTGTATAGAGATAAATTGCTGAAAAAACAAGCAACACCCCTGAAAGCAACTTCCCTCTGCGAGAAATTTCTACTTGCCCCTTAACTACCTGATAGGCTAAAACGAGCATAAAGAACGAGAATAACCATGAGAAACGGAAGAAGAATCCAGCTGGGTTTTGTCCCATATGCCAGATTTTACTTACAAATTCATTGACAAAGGAAATGAAGAAGACAAGGGTGACCGCACCTGCAGCCCAACGTTTTTCCTTGGCTACCTGCTTCGATGTGAAGTAGAGGATAAAACCTAGAAATCCTAAAGCACCAATATAGATATTTGGAAGATTCGGTCCAGCCGACCAGCCTGAGGCAGTATCAAAGCCACCGATAGCCAACTTCGATAAGATATCCACAGGGTTGATCTGAAAGGCGAAGGAGAACTTCATGGCATCTCCAACCTGCCCCTTACTCTCAAGGAGATTATAAAAGACTGGCACGATCAATACCGAAGCCGTCGCAACCCCAATGACAGAGAAGGCAAATGTTTTTACCAAAGGACTCAAGAAGTGTTTCAGCTTCTGTTTCAGAGTTCCCTGGATAGAGAGGCGTGGTGAAACATAATAGCAAGAGTATAGGACGATAAAAATCGAAATCATATAGCCCATATAGAACTGCAGAAAGACTGTTAGCCCCAGAATAAAAGCATAACGATAGGGTCTTCCACCATCCAAGAGTTCTTCCAGATAAACGATGACGAGCGGTAGCATAATCATGGCATCATAGAAAATAACGTTCATCTGATAGGAAACGAGCATCCCCGAAAGAGCATAGGCTGTTGAAAATAAAGGCACTAGCCACAAACGTGACTCTGCTCCCTTATAACGCTTAATAAGGAAGTAAGAGAATGAAAGGCCAATTGCTCCATATCTGAGCCAAATCGTCAGAAATACTGCTAAACCATAGTGTTTGAAGGGAATAAGAATATAAAAAATATTAAAGGGACTCATCAAGTAATAGCCCAAAACCCCTATCATGTCCCCACCGAGAGATTTGGTAAAGGAATAAGTCAGGCTACTCAAATCACCAGAAAGCACTGCATTCTTAAGCAAGCCAAAAAAGCTGATATACTGCTGACCAAAGTCAACTGCCATCAGACTTTTGTTCCCAAAGGGATAGCTACCCATAAAAAACCACACGACCAACATGATGGTCATCGGTAGTAAGGTACTTATCGTATAAAGCAAGGCTTTAGGGTGTTTCCCTTTTAACTCTTGCAATTGCATTAACCACTTATTCATGATTGATTTCTCCTATGTCATCTTAACCAATCTTATCTTTTTCAGCTTGGTCAATATTGCTTTTTGCAATGATAAAGTGAGGGCGTTGCTTCACTTCGTAGTAAATCTTCCCGATATACTCTCCAAGCACACCGATGAAAATCAGCTGCACACTGCTAAACAAGATAATCGCCGCTATTGTCGTGAAATAACCACTCGTATAGTCGGAAGAGAAGATAAATTTGCAAAACTCATAAACAATATAGAGAAGAGACAGAGCCATACTGACAAAACCAAATTGGATACAAATTCTAAGAGGACGATCATTAAATGAGATAATCCCCTGGAAAGCATAGTTCATAGACTTCTTAAAGCCGAATTTGCTTTTTCCTGCTTTACGAACTTCGTTTTTATAAGGGATAACCTTCTCTTTAAAACCAATCCACTCATAAAGCCCTTTGTTAAATCGATTGTACTCAGGTAGCGAAACAAACACATCCACAGCTCTCTTGCTGAGGAGCCGTAATTCAGATTTCCCGTCTGTTAACTTGACATCCATGGAATGGTTGGAGAATTTATAGAAACTACGAGCAAAGAAGCTTCCTACAAATGACTCCCCTTCTCGACTTCTCTGACCACTGACGATATCGTATCCTTCCTTATATGCTTCTACAAAGAGAGGGATTAGGTAAGGCGGATGTTGCAAATCTCCATCCATCACCATAACTGCGTCACCAGTAGCATACTTAAAACCAGCAAGAATTCCACTCTCGCGTCCAAAGTTTCTACTAAAGCTGATATACTTGACCCGTGGATGTTCATTCGCAATAGCATCGATTAGCTCTAGAGTGCTATCGCTGCTCCCGTCATCTACATAAAGAATTTCATAATCAGATAGTTGTTCCGATAAAATCATGCTATCTAACTGCTCAGAAATGGCTTTATGCGTTTGAGCTAGAACTAATTCTTCGTTTAAAAGAGTGATAAGAATTGATAGTTTCATCTAAATGCTCCATGTACTATTTACTTTTAAAAAAGGAGAGAACCTTGCTCTCTCCCCTTTAAAGAAACTTAACTATTACTTGTTGGAATATTTACGTTTCAATACAACGGTACTTGATAAGATAACGATTCCTGAAAATACCAATCCAGTCCCCATAGCTTCCCCAGTTTTAGGAAGTTCTGGTTTTTCCTCTGTAGTTGTTGTTCCTGGAACATCTGGTTTTGAGGTTGTCGTAGTCGTTGTTGAAGTGGTTGTTGGCTCTTCCGTTGTTGTAGTTGTTGTCGAAGTGGTCGTTGACTCTTCTGTTGTTGAAGTGGTCGTCGGCTCTTCGGTCGTTACTGTAGTCACCTCAGTTGTTGCTTCTGTTGTTTCAGAAGTTGATCCTGTAGTTGCCTCAGTTGTTGCTTCTGTTGTTGTAGTTGTCGTTGGCTCTTCCGTCGTTGTTGTCGTAGTTGAAGTAGTCGTCGGCTCTTCCGTCGTTGTCGTAGTCGAAGTAGTCGTTGGCTCTTCCGTCGTTGTTGTCGTTGAAGTAGTCGTTGGCTCTTCCGTCGTTGTTGTCGTTGAAGTAGTCGTTGGCTCTTCCGTCGTTGTTGTCGTTGAAGTAGTCGTCGGCTCTTCCGTCGTTGTTGTCGTTGAAGTAGTCGTCGGCTCTTCGGTCGTTGTTGTCGTTGAAGTAGTCGTCGGCTCTTCGGTCGTTGTTGTCGTCGAAGTAGTCGTTGGCTCTTCCGTTGTTGTCGTTGTAGTTGTTGTAGTTGTAGTTGTTGTGGTCGTAGTTGTTGTGGTTGTAGTTGTAGAAGTCTTATCACCACCACCATCACCTGAAGCAGTTTCTAAACGAGCATGTTCAGTAAGAGTACGCTCTTCAGGGAAATTAGTAGCTTTCCACTTCAATATGTTGTCTACTTTAGTTTTTGCAGGAAGGTCTTGAGTAAGTTCAGTTGAGTATTCAATCCATACTGACTCTTTGTTAACATTCCCAAGGTTAAAGCTAAATCCTGTAATTTGACCTGCCGCATTTCTTGTGAACACTGCTTTCTCAGTGAGGATTTCAGTTGGTTTTAACTTGTACAATTCGTCTACATTTAGGATTTTGCTTGGTTGAGTTGGGTAACGTACAGCACGGAATGTACTTTCTACAAGCACTTGTCCATGATTGCTGAAGTCATCAGTGATAACCAAGTTATCCAATTTATCTTGAATACCATTCAAAAGGACACGCCATTTGATACGTTTAGGATTTGCTTTGTCTTGGTAACCAACTTTATATTCGTAGTCACCTGGAACACCTACAAATTTCTCATAGGTTACTTGGTAAGTTTCGTTCCCAAACTTAAATGTATACTTACCAGAATCTTTCCAAGTGTTTGCATTTGGACGAACTGAGTATCTCAAAGACATAACTTTGTTTTGGGGATTCTTAGAGAAGTAGTCAGTGAAAGTAATTTTCACTTTCCCTGTAGCCGGGTCAGTTACAGCATTTCCGACCACTTGGCCACTACTATGAAGGATTGGAAATTCAAGTTTAGTAGTTAGTTCCAATTCTTTTGGAAGATCCAAAGTCAGTGTATCCCCAGCATTGATATTTTGTGAGTCTGGGAAAGTAAGTGAATTTGTTGCGTCTAAGACACGACCAGTCGTGATCTTAGTATCTGCAGTTAATGGTTTATTATCAACCTTAATTTCTGTTTTCAAAGTATAGTTGGTAACATCAGTAGCAAATACGGTCGTAAGGGTTGCCAATGAAAGAACCAAAATACTTAACATCGCTAAAATACGCGTTACGCTAAGCTGTGATTTCTTCATCACATAATCTCCTTTTTTAAAATTGGTTAGTTGTATCATAGCATTTTTTATAGCCATTTACAAGATTTTTTTACGTTTTTTCTTGCTTTTTTAAAATTATTTCGTTTTTTTATTCATTTTTGGATAAAAACAGGCTTTAATGGTCGTGTTTTTTATCTATAATATCGATAAATATTAAGAATGACACCAAGCTTCCAAGTAGACCTAACTACCAATGTGATGTTCTCCTGCTTCTGATAATATCTTATCTTGACATATAGCAGTTTTCTGAGTTTTTGAGTTATGCCTACTAACGACGTTTTCGTCCTGCTTAGGTGGTAGAGCTATTGGGGGGAACCTTATCTTGTTGTTCTTTTGCTACTCAGTGACTAGCTTTTCTCAGACTGGTTACTCGTTTGATGGATTTTCTTCAGTAACTTCCTTATCATAACGAAACTTACCTGTTTATTTTTCTGCTACCTCCATTGTAGAAGTAGAATCTTCCAGCATTAAAACTGCAGACTTTTCTTCATCTGTTACCACCTCTTTTTTTATATTAATAGTAGTTTTACTATTTTAATTGTATTCTTATTTAACGAAGGAGCTTTCTTATCCTGATTTTGAATAACCGTATTATTTGAAAAATCAATTGTATCAGTTTTGACATACCCTTGACCTAATTGGAAGGTAGTTAAAATTCCAACGATCAACAGTGAATACTTTGTTGGTTTTTTTATACTTATTTCTTATAATATTAAAAAAGAGAGAGTCCTGCTCTCTCTACTATTATCTATTATATTTACGTTTCAATACAACGGTACTTGATAAGATGACGATTCCCGCAAATACCAAACCAGTTTCTACTGATTCACCAGTTTTAGGAAGTTCTGGTTTTTCCTCTGTAGTCGTTGTTCCTGGAACATCTGGTTTTGAGGTTGTTGTCGTTGTGGTCGTAGTGGTCCTTGACTCTTCTGTTGTTGAAGTGGTCGCTGGTTCTTCGGTTGTTACTGTAGTCACCTCAGTTGTTGCTTCTGTTGTTTCAGAAGTTGATCCTGTAGTTGCCTCAGTTGTCGCTTCTGTAGTTTCTGAAGTTGAACCTGTAGTCGCCTCAGTTGTTGCTTCTGTAGTAGAAGTTGTCGTCGATTCTTCTGTTGTTGTGGTTGTTGAAGTAGTCGTCGGCTCTTCGGTCGTTGTCGTTGTTGAAGTAGTCGTCGACTCTTCGGTCGTTGTCGTTGTTGAAGTAGTCGTTGGCTCTTCGGTCGTTGTCGTTGTTGAAGTAGTCGTTGGTTCTTCCGTTGTTGTAGTTGTTGAAGTAGTCGTTGGTTCTTCCGTTGTTGTAGTTGTTGAAGTAGTCGTTGTGGTCGTAGTTGTTGTGGTTGTCTTATCTCCACTACCCATACCTGAAGCTGTTTCTAAACGCGTCAATGCACTGACTGAACGAGATTTTTGGAAGTTGCTTGCTGACCATTCCAAAACATTGGCAACTTTACTACCTTCTGGAAGTGCTGAAGTCAATTCTGTTGTGTACTCAATGTACATTGCCCAGTTCCAGTTATCACCAAAGTTAATGGTGAACCCTGTGATTTTACCATCTGCATTTCGAGTAAATTCAGCTTTTTTGCTAAAGTTATCGATTGGTTCCAGTTTAAGAAGTGCTGCTTCATTTGGAATTTTCTCTGGTTGTGTTGCATAACGAACTGCACGGAAAGAGCTTTCCACCAAGACTTGTCCACTGTCGCTAAAGTCATCTTTAATGACCATGTTGTTCAATTTATCCTGAACAGCATTCAAAACAACACGCCACTTGATTCGGTTAGGATTTTCTGAATCTTGGTAACCATATTTCATTTCATAGTCACCAGCTTCACCGTCTGTTTTATCGTAATTAAGCGTATAGTTTTCTGTCCCGAATTGGAATGTATATTTACCTGATTCTGGTAAGTTCGTTACATTTGGACGAACAGAATATTTCAAGGACATTACCTTATCTTTGTAATTCTTAGAGAAATAATCTGTAAATGTAATCGTTACTTTTTGAGTACTTGGATCGGTCACCGCTTTTCCAATCACTTCACCACTACTATGTGTAATTGGAAACTCTAGTTTCGTAATCAAGCCCAACTCTTTAGGAAGGTCAAGTACCAGTACATCGCCTTCGTTAATTTGTTGAGTATCAGGGAAAGAAATGTTATTGGTTGCTTCCAAAACTTTACCTGTACTAATTTGAGTTTCATCTGTCAGTGGTTGACCATCAACAGTGATTGTTGTGTTATTTGTATAGTCTGTAACACCAGCTGCAAATACTGTTGTCAGTACTGTCAAAGATAACACGATTATACCTAAAAATGTAAACACACGTATCGCGTTCTTTTTTAAATGATTCATAATTGACTCCTCTTTATTAATCAGATATATCATAGCATTTTTTGAATCCGTTTACAAGTCTTATTCTTATTATTTTGCCTCTTATTCTAACAAATGTTCAGCTTTTCTGAGTTGTTTTTTGCAAGAGTCTATCTTAACGGTCGTTTTTTTATTATTGAGTAAAAAACCAGGGATAAATCCCTGGTTCATTACTCTACTATTAAAATCCTAATTTTTCAAATACCTCTGAGAAATTTTTGCTAATAGTTTCAAGTGAAACTTCTAGTTCTTCACGAGTTTGATTGTTCTTAACCTTGACTTGTCCACTTTCGACTTCGCTCTCTCCAAGAGTGATGAGAGTCTTAGCAGCAAAAACATCAGCTGATTTGAACTGAGCTTTGAGTTTACGGTTAAGATAATCACGCTCTGCTTTGAAGCCTTGTTGGCGCAATGCTTGTACTAACTCCAAGGCTTTCAGATTAGCTTCTTCACCAAGAACAGCAATATAGACGTCTAGAGCATTTTCGATAGGAAGTGCCACGCCTTGTTTTTCAAGGACTAGAAGAAGGCGCTCTACACCAAGTCCAAAACCAAATCCAGCAGTTTCAGGACCCCCAAAGTAGGCAACCAAGCCATCGTAACGACCACCTGCACAGACTGTCAAGTCATTGCCCTCAATCTCGGTGATGAACTCGAAAATGGTGTGGTTGTAGTAGTCCAGACCACGCACCATATTGGTATCGATGATGTAGTCTACTCCAAGGCTTTCCAACATCTGACGAACAGCATCAAAGTGAGCTTGGCTTTCTTCATCCAGATAATCCAAGATAGATGGTGCATTCTCCACAGCTACCTTGTCTTCTTTTTCCTTCGAGTCCAAGACACGGAGAGGGTTTTCCTCCAAACGACGCTGGCTATCCTTAGACAATGTCTCCTTGAGCGGTGTTAAGTAGTCAATCAAGGCTTGACGGTAGGCTGCACGACTTTCAGGATTCCCAAGAGTGTTGAGATGTAGTTTGACACCTTGAACACCGATTGCTTTCAAGAAGTGAGCTGCCATAGCGATGGTTTCCACATCAGTAGCTGGATTGCTAGAGCCAAAGCACTCCACACCAATCTGGTGGAATTGGCGTAAACGACCTGCTTGTGGGCGCTCATAGCGGAACATTGGCCCCATGTAGTAGAACTTGCTTGGTTTTTGGACTTCTGGAGCGAAGAGTTTGTTTTCCACATAGGAACGAACAACTGGGGCAGTTCCTTCTGGACGAAGGGTAATATGACGGTCTCCCTTGTCGTAAAAATCATACATTTCCTTGGTTACGATATCAGTTGTGTCCCCGACAGAACGACTGATGACTTCGTAGTGCTCAAAAATTGGGGTACGTACTTCTGCATAGTTGTAGCGTTTGAAAATTTCACGCGCAAAGCCTTCAACGTACTGCCACTTGGCAGACTCAGCAGGTAAAATATCCTGCGTTCCTTTTGGTTTTTGTAATTTCATAGAGAATCCTCTTTATAACTTAATAGTCCTATTTTACCATAAATGACAGGATTGGGACAGTGAGAGGAGTAAAGAAATAGCTTTGATCATGCACAGTTGTTATCATTATCACCCAAATACCTGATTTCAACTAGCATTTACAATCTGAGCCATGCATGATACAATGAATACCATCAGATATACGAAGGAGAACTTATGAAAAAGAATATCTTGACAACCCTTGTTGCTGCCCTTGTCTACTTTCTCTGTATCGGAGTGGGGGTTCTACTAGGGAACCTTGTCGACCACACTGGAAATATGTTTTACGCTCCTGCCTTTTCTGCTCTTGTGGGCGGTAGCGTCTATATGATCCTTTTAGCAAAAGTGCCTCGTTTTGGAGCGATTACTTCGATAGGACTTGTGATTTCTCTATTTTTCCTCGGGAGTAAGCATGGTGCTGGAGCCTTTCTGCCAGGTATTATCTGCGGTCTTGCAGCAGATGGCATCGCTCACCTAGGACATTACAAGGATAAGGTTAAAAACCTTCTTTCCTTCCTAGTTTTTGCCTTTGGTACTACTGGTCCCATCCTACTCATGTGGTTGACCCCTCAAACCTATATCGCAACTCTAGTCGCTCGTGGAAAATCTCAGGACTATATCGATCGCATTTTGGTTGTACCGAATCCTGCGAATATCCTCCTCTTTATCACAAGTGTCCTCATCGGCGCTTTAATTGGTGCTCTGATTGGACAAGCATTGAGCAAAAAATTAGCACATAAAACATCATAAAAAAGAGCCATCTGGCTCTTTTTTATTTATGACTTAATTTCTTGGTCAAGAAATCTCCCAAAAATTGGATAGTAAAGATAATCAAAATAATGATGAGGGTTGCAAGAATAGTCACATCGTGATTGTAACGGTTAAAACCATAAGCGATAGCTACGTTACCGATACCTCCAGCCCCAACTGCTCCCGCCATAGCTGTTTCACCGACTAGTGAAATCAAGGTTACAGTCGTCACGCGAATCAAGTCTGGAAGTCCTTCTGATAGGTAAACTCCTACGATATCCCAGAATGTCGCTCCACTTGCTTGAGCCGCCTCAATGACACCACCATCAAGCTCTGATAAAACTACTTGAACCTGACGAGCAAAGAAGGCAAAGACTGCAAAAGATAGCGGTACGATAGCCGCATTTGGCCCAATACTTGTCTTCACAATCAAGTGAGAAAGTGGTGACAAGATAGCCAAAAGGATGATAAAGGGAACCGCACGGAAAATTGAGGTAATCTTGTCTAAAATCCAGAAAACGACCTTGTTTTCCAAGACACCGCCTGGCGCTGTCAAGACAAGGAAAAGACCTGCCACTAGTCCCAAGAATCCTCCGATAACGAAGGAAAGAACTGCCATATAAAGAGTTAGGTAAATGGCTGTTCCCCAGCCAGCCTGACCAGACCAGCCCATCTTATAGACATTTGGTAAGTAAGTTTGAATCAACTCTGCCATCTTACTGTCCTCCCTTCAATACTTTTAGTTGCACACCGGCCTGACGAATAGCGTCTTGAGCATTCACCAGCGCTTCTTTTTCTCCAGATAAAACAACCACAAGCTCACCCACCGGAGTACCATCCAAAATTTCAATGTTTCCATAGAGAATATTGGCTGTTACTTGGTAGTGCTTGTACAATTCATTCAAAAGCGGTTCATCTGTAGATGCCCCAGCGTATTTGAGTTGTACCAGAATACTATTGTCAGATAAGTGTTCCACGATTTCTTGCTTCTCAATCTTAACCATAGCTTCATCGATACCTGTCGCAGTTGAGATAAAGTCCTGGGTCAATGGTTGTTTAGGATCTGAGAAGATTTCAAGTACGCTACCTTCTTCAATCAAACGACCATCCTGCATCACTGCCACACGGTTCGCAATATCTTTGACAATTTGCATCTCATGTGTGATCAAGACAATGGTCAAACCTAGTTTACGGTTTAATTCTTGCAAGAGTGACAAGATTTGTTTGGTTGTCTTCGGATCAAGAGCTGAAGTTGACTCGTCTGAAATCAAAATCTTCGGATCATTGGCCAAGGCACGCGCAATAGCTACACGTTGTTTTTGACCACCAGAAAGTTGTGAAGGGTAGTTTTCGGCACGGTCAGCCAATCCGACCAAGTCTAATAATTCAGCCACTTTAGCTTTCTTATCTTTCTCACTAAGTCCAGAATGTTTGAGGGCAAAGGCTACATTTTCCTCAGCCGTTTTTTGACTCATAAGGTTAAAGTGTTGGAAAATCATCCCAATATCTTGACGCTTGCGACGTAATTGTCCAGCAGTCAAGGTTTCTTTTCCATCAAAAATCACGTCATCATCAACGGTAATTCTTCCTGCAGATGGTTTTTGCAAAAGGTTGATAACACGAACCAGGGTTGATTTCCCTGCTCCAGAATATCCAACGATTCCATAGATATCCCCTTCTTGGATGTGAATGGTCACATCTTTAACCGCTGTGATGGTTCTTTTCTTTTGATGAAAAGTCACATCGATTTGATCTAACTTGATAATATCTCTACTCATAACTTCTAATCAGCTCCTCTACTAATTCAATATGGGTGTAATAGTCTGCAATTCGCACGTTTTCATCTCCACCGTGGTCTCGGCTGTTGGCGTTTCCTAGACCAAAAGCGACCATAGGTACTTCCAAGGCATCGAATACTGTATGCATAGGACCTGTCCCAGCCGTTGTCGGCAAAACAGATACGCCCTGTGGATAGAATTTCTTGGCCAGCTCAATGACATTGAGAATGGCTGGTGCGCTCATATCACTTCGATAGCTCATCTCACCCAAGGTATAGTACAATTCTACCTTATCAAAGCCGTTTTTGTCTAGTTGTTTTCGGATTTTCTCCAAAACATCATGGGGTTCAAGTCCCGGAACCAAACGGACTTCTAGCTTGGCACTAGCCTCTGCTGGCAAAATCGTTTTAACTCCTTGACCTTGATAACCAGACTGAATTCCTTCGATATTGAGCGCTGGTTCAAAGAAGAAACGTTTTAGAAAGGCGGTACGTTCCTCTTGTAACAGTGGTAATTCCAAACCGTAAATCTGGCTGATTTCCTCTGGATTGCGTTGGGCATAGGTTTCAACCAAGGCCAACTCACGTTCGTTTGGTTCCTGCACATCATCGTACAAACCTTCTACCAAGATACGGCCGTCGGCAGCGCGAAGACTTGTCAAAGCTTGAATGAGATACCATGGAGCTGATTCGATGACTCCACCATAGCTAGAATGGATATCCACATCGGCACTCTTAACTTTGGCATCAAAGGTCACAATCCCCTTGTTTCCACCAGAGATTTCTAACTGTTCTAAGGCATTTTTAGTTCCTTGTTCCCAGACTAATAAATCTGCACCTCGGAGCTTGTCCGCATGTTTTTCTAGATATTTGTCCAAGTCCATAGAGGCAGACTCTTCAGCTCCTTCCATGATGAAGCTGATATTGACCGGAAGATCATCGTGATCTTGCATATATTTTCTCAGAGCGCTCAAGCGAGCAGTGATATGCCCTTTGTCATCGTCAACCCCGCGTCCATACATAATGCCATCACGCACAGAGAGTGTAAAAGGATCCTCGGTCCAAACTTGATCACTATCTGCTGGTACTGTGTCATAGTGGTTGTAGAAAATGATAGTCTTGGGATTTGGTCGTGAACTTTTGAAATGTGCCATGACAAAAGGCGCTGTATAGCTCTCGTCAATCTCAACTTCTGCACCAACACGTTTAAAAATCTCACCTAGATAACGAGCCACCTCTTTCAGGCCGACTTGTTGGGCAAAGACTGATTTTTTAGAAATCAAGGTACGCAAAACTTCAAAATAATGTTGCGCTACATGATCCTTTTCAAACTTTTCAATTTGTTCTTCTTGGCTAGGGAAAACCATTTTCTCTCTACCTTTCTACTAGGACTTGTACCTTTAGAATCAATACAAGTGGATTTCATTTGTATTAGGCTCTATATAAAAGCAAGAGGTGGAAAAATCTCTCCCACCTCCCTGTGTTTATTACCAAACTGGTTGATCCAAGCCGTCTGAAGTTTCTTCGATGACTTTTTTCACTTCGTCAGTGTGGTAAGCTGCGATAATTTTCTTGATTGCATCAGCTTTAGGTGATGATTCCCAATCTTTTTTCGCAACGATGATGTTATACCATTGTTTTGAGTTTTCGTCAGCTTGCTCTTTAAAGAGTGCTTTCTTGTAGTCCAATTTTGCTTCTGTAACAAAAGAGTTGTTTACAACAGCCGCATCAACGGATGATAATGAACGAGCTGTTTGGCTAGCGTCCAATTCAGTGATTTTCAAGTTCTTTGGATTTTCTGTGATGTTTGCGATTGTAGCAAGTGCAGTTCCTGAAACATCCAATTTAATCAAACCAGCTGATTGAAGCAAGTAAAGGGCACGGCTTTCGTTTGTAGCATCGTTAGGTACTGCGATTTCACCGTTTGCTGGGATGTCTTCGACTTTAGTGTACTTGTTTTCACTTCCGTTTAAACCTGAGTAAAGGCGGATTGGTGAGATATAAGTATCTGCAATCGCTACAAGATCTTTACCGTTTTCTTTGTTCCAGTTGTTCAAGAAATTGTAGTGTTGGAAAGCGTTCAAGTCTACTTCACCATCAGCAGTTGCTTTGTTTGGTTGTGAGTAGTCTGTAAACTCTGTGAATTCCAATTTAATTCCGTCTTTTTCAACTAATTCTTGGATTTTATCCCAGCGTGCTGCTTCTGAACCACTACGGTTTACAGTTGCGATTTTAACTGTAGTTGTATTGTCCGCTTTCTTGTCTGAATTTCCGCAAGCTGCAAGTGTAAGGCCTGCTACTGTAGCAATCGCTGCTACGCTTAACCATTTTTTGATTTTCATGATTCTTTCTCCTTTAAAAATAATACTGTAATAGTATCTCATACTTTATTTGATTTAGCAAATTGTTATTAGATAGGCAGACATATAGTTTGAAACTATACCTATTAAGCTACCATTTGACCTATCCTCACATCTATCATTCTACAAAAAAGCCATCTAGCTGATTGCTAGATAGCTTTTAAGATTTATTCACCTTGTCTTCTGCGTCGTGTTACGATGCCTGCTAAGCCGAGACTCGCAAGTAAACCGTAAACTCCAAACAGAGTCGCTTGTTCATCTACACCTGAGTTTGTTCCTGTATTTGGTAATACTTTAGTAGAAGCTTTTTCTCCAGGTTTTTTAGTTTCTGCTCCTTGAGGTTTGTCAGCAAGTTTACGAAGATCAAATTCTGGAAGTGGGTCTTGAATTGGTGCATTTTTTGGTAGCCCAATAATCATTCCGTCTTTTTCTGCCACTTTCAGCATATTCTCTGCTTCAAGTACATCTAATAAAGCTTGTAGCTTCGCTTTAGCTTCTGCCAAGGCTGTTTGAGCCAATTTCAACTCAGCTTCTGCTTGATCACTAACTTTCTGTGCATTTGCTTTATCAGTTTCTGCTTGCTTCAAAGTTGTTTCCAAGGCTGATGCTTGACCTTTCAAGGTCATTGCTTTATCGCGTTTTTCTTCTGCATTTTTAATAGCTGTAGCCAATTCTGCTACCTTGGCTTGCAAGGCTTTTAGATTTTGACTTGCTTTAGTTGCTTCTTGTGATTTCGTAGCAACTAAGTCAGCTTTTGCTTTCGCATCTGCAGTCAAGGTTGCCAAATCAGATTTCGCTTGTTCCAAGTCTTTTTTAACTTGTTCACGTGAACTTGATAAATTATTGGCTTGTTTATTTAATTTATCCAAAGCTACTAACAAGTCAGCTTTTTTATTTTCAGCAGCTACTTTTTTAGCATCTTTATCAGCTTTCTCTGCTTGTAATGATGCAAGTGCAGCCTTAATGTCAGCAGATTTGTCAATAACTGTTTTTTCAACGTATACAAAGTGATGCTCAGGCAAGAACTTCATGCGTTTACCATAGAAAGTCGGATGCAATTTATCATCGTCCTTAAAGGCATAGAAATTAGACGTGTATTCCTTCACTGTTTCAGGTGAATAGGCATTACTTGTATATGTATAATAAATGTTATTAGGATTTTTTCCTTCAATCGTTCCTTGGGCAACTCCTACTTTCCCTCCAACCGGTGTAAGAAGGGCTCTGCGGTGTCCGTAGTCGATTCCTTTTATATTATTAAAGTCTGCATACCAAGCTAAAAGGATTTTATAAGCATACTGTTTATAACTCATAATCTTATCGTAATTATAAATCGTTTGACCATTTTTAACTTCCACAAAGTTTGGTCCACCATCTGTTCCAGGAATTGCATAATCCATTCCGATGTTTTCTACACGAACATCTTCTCCATCTGGGTGTGATAACTTGGTATCATGGCTTAGGATACCAGTAGTAGCCATTTCATTTGAACGTTCTTCTGCATGTTTGATGTAGGCTTCGTCTAGAGCTAAATCTTGTGTAACACCATTAGCGCGACGGAGTTCATTTGCTACCTCAATGAAAGCTTCTGTCAATTTGCGATTATCCACAACAAACTTAAAGACTGGTCTTGTTTTATATTTGGATGGATTTGCATTGTAATCAGCCATAGCCTTAGTGAAGCGTTTCATTTCTTCAGTCGCTTCCACTTCAACTTCACGAACACCTTGGAAGTCAACATTCTCCATCAAAGGATTACCTGAGGCGTCTTTAGGGCGATGTTGCTTGTTATAGTCATAACCATCCTCAGATGCTGGAGCTTTATGACCTTGTTCTTCTGGATTCAAGACTTTTTTCAAAACTGTTGGTTTGTAATTGTCAAGTTCCTTTTGTTTATCTGCTATCTTATTCGCTACTTCACTTGCTGCTTTAGTTTGTTCTTGAATAGACTGATCTGCCTTTTTAATATCGTTTTCTGTATTAGAGATTTGATTTTTAAGACTTTCATCAGTCATGCCATCGAGTTCAGCTTGTTTCGCCTTTACCTCTGCTGCTTTAGCATCACGCTTTTCATTGGCAGATTGGCTAGCTTCTTTAGCTGCAGTTTCTTCAGATTTTGCTGTTGTTGCTGTAGATTCTGCATTTGCCAAAGCTTTGTCAGCTTCAGATTTTTCAGCACTCTTCTCAGATGCTACTTTTGATTCTTCTTCGATGATAGCATCAGCATTTTTAGCGATATTGATAGCTTCTTTGGTCTCAGCAACCTTTTTATCAGCCTTGGCTAAGTCCTTTTTAGCCTCCACTTCTTTTGAAGCTTTTTCATCTACGGATGCTTGTGCTTTCTTAACTTCTTTTTGCGCATCTGTAATTTGTTTTTCAGATGATGATTGTGCAACAGCTTTTTCCTTGCCATCTACTGGCTTTTCATTAGCTTGAACCTCTTGATTTATGGCACTCGCTGCTAACAAAGCAGTAGCTAAAGTAAATGAGGATAGAAATTTTTTGTATTTCATGACAAACTCCTTTAAAGGTATTATATGCTATTATAACACCTTTAAAGGGCCTCTGTCAAAGAATATGAGGCAATCCAGTCACTTTTTTGAATGTGCTTACATAAAAATACCCCTGTCACTAACAGAGGTGTTTTTTTCTATTTAATGTCAGCTTCTGCTGGCAGATAAGAACCGCCAAAGAACTGTTGAGATAGTTTTTCAAGGGTTCCATCTTTATAGAGTTCTTGGATGCGTTTGTCCACAAAAGCCTTCAACTCATCTTGACCTTTGGCAAGAAGTGGGTAAACATAAGGTTGTTGGTCACTTGGGAGTTCGATGACTTTCAAATTATCCAAACCTTGGTTTTTGATAACTGTCTCTACACCGATCTTGTCAAAAATCTTATAGTCAAATTGTCCATCGCTCAAACGAGACATGATTTGTTGGAAATCTGCCTTAGTATAATTAAGGATAGTTGGATTGTCCGCATGTTCTGTGTTGTATGCTTCCAATTGTTTAGCTGAGGTTGTTCCTTGAACGACTTCAGTGGATTTTCCACCGATATCATCAAGAGACTTGATGCTAGTGTCGTCCTTCTTCACAACAAGAACGTTAGGATTTTTAGCAGTTGGCGCTGCGTAGATGTATTTCTCTGCACGTTCTTTGGTATAACTAAGGTTGTTAACGGCCATTTGGTAACGATCGCTATCAAGTCCTGGGAAAATCCCTGACCACTCTGTCTTTTCAAACTTGACAGTATACTTGTCTGAGTCTTTAAAGATAGCACGAACAAGTTCAATCTCGTAACCTGTCAATTCACCATTTTCTTCATAGATAAATGGTTTTGGTGATCCATTAGTTGCTACAACGATTTCTTTCTTACCAGATGTTGCTTCACCAGATGCAGCATCTTTCTTCTCACCACCTGAGCAAGCTGCTAATACACCTGCGGCAACAAGCCCTAGGGCAGCAAGTGATGAATATTTAACAATTTTTTTCATGATATTTCCTCCAAAATAGAATATAGTCTTATCTTAACAGAAAAAAAGTAATTGCGCCATTATATGATTTCTATCTTTGCCATAAGTTTTCTTTATAGCTGATTTAAAAGATAAAACGTAAGGCAGCAATCAAGACTACTCCAAAAAGAACTGTACCAACCAAATTGCGGTAACGGAAGGCAACAAAGGCTGTTGGAAAGACTACTATCAAGTCTAACCATTTGATTTGAGGAAAATTACCGACCTTACCTGTTGCCACACTTGATAAAATCAAAGCAAAGATAATAGATACAGGTAAAAATTTCAAAAAACGCTCAACGATAGCAGGCAAGCCCTTATACTTGACCAAGACAAAGGGAATCACTCGTGGAATCCAAGTCACTAGGCCAGAAAAAATAACGGCTAACAAAAGATACTTACTGACCATCTAAAATCACCCCCATTGTACATCCAAGCAGTGTCGCAAATAGGACAGCTAGCGATTGAGATACCACTGTCAAGAGTATAAAGAAGGAAAGGGCGACAACTCCTAAAATGATGAAGAGGTTGCGCAAGGGAATTCTTCTTTGCATAATCTGGAATTGCGAAGAAAAAATCCCAATAAACATTCCGACTAGGGCAAAGTCAAGACCGAAAATCTCAGGGTTTGGCAAAAGGCCACCTAAGGCAGTTCCGACAACTGTCCCCACAAACCAAGCTAGATAGCTATTGAGATTATTCCCATGCATCCACATAGGATTGACCGTATCTGTATGAGCCAACTCACCCATCAAAACGCCATAGGTCTCATCGGTCAAAAGACTGGACATGCAGATATTGTGCCAAAGACTGGTGTGACGAAAATAGGTTGACGCATGTAAGCTCAACAAAAAGAGACGCAGATTGATCAAAAAAACTGTCATGGCAATGGCTGCAACAGGGGCTTGAACTGCAATCAAGGCTATCATGGCAAACTGAGCACTGCCCGCATAAACAAAGAGGCTCATCAAGCCCATCTCGACAGGTGTTACATATGGAGCCCCGATAATGCCACAAGCAAGGCCGATGCTGACATAACCCAGAGCTGTTGGCATGGCTGCCTGCACACCTTCCCAAAATCCTTTTTCTTTCATAAACTTCCTCATTCTTACAAATACAGCATTCTACTACCAAACATTCAAAGCAAGCACGCTAGGGTAACTACCATCGAGATTGATCGATTCGAATATGATATTGGTTAATCTCAGGATTGTCATCATCCTCATATTTTGTAGGATAAACATCGATCCAGGGTTCTCTCAGTTGCCCTTTCAGTTTAACCTTAAACCGATAACCACCATCATCCCCGACCAAGGCATCAACTTTCAAAGACTGAAAGTTAGGTAAAGCTTCGATTTCTGCTTTCATGTCTTGGGTCATCTGATAAAAGATTTCTTTCTGTTGAGCTTTAGAAGCTACAGGGAAATAAACCGACGCCCCTTGTAAACGATGTGATTTTGAAAAAGTAAAGGTCACGCGACCACTATAACCTTTCCATTTAAAATTTTCATAGTCGTAGAAAAGGCGCCCAGTTTTATAGAGATAGGGATCTTTTGCACGCCAAGGATTGTGATAGCCTGTTTCTGTCTCTTCTACTATCTCATTAGGTTTTCCAAACACTTTTTCAACAGATTCGATGGGCATGTTAAGTGAAATAGAGTCAAACATGATCAATTGCATCTTTTGAAACATCTGAAAAGCCAGCAGAGACAGCAACAATACCCCTATAGCAAGTGCTATACCCATTATTTTTTTAAATCTCATATTTCTACTATACTAAAAAACTCGCGCATTTGTCCAAACAAAAAAGCCAGCTTCAAGCTGACTCTTTATTCCATGGTATCAAAGGCGAGACTTGGTTTGGCATTGAGGTCCAGGCCTGCAAAATTTTCTTTGTTCCACTCGCTAACGCTAGCATAGGCAATCATTCCTGCATTGTCTCCGCAGAGGCGCAGAGGTGGGATGATGACCTTGACATCTGTGATTTCAGCTGCTAAGCGTTCTCTGAGACCTTTATTAGCTGCCACACCACCTGCGACGACAAGGGTTTTTACGGGATATTTTTCTAAAGCTTTCTTGGTTTTTGCCATGAGAATATCCATAACTGCTGCTTGGAAGGAGGCACACAAGTCCTCTGTAGACAGGCTTTCTCCCTTTTGCTCAGCATTGTGGTGGAGATTGATAAAGGCAGACTTCAAACCTGAGAATGAAAACTCCAGATTGTCCTCCTTGATCATGGCACGAGGGAAGTCATATATATCCTGACCTTGATGAGCCAATTCATCAATCTCGCGACCTGCTGGATAGGTCAAGCCCATGACACGGCCGACCTTATCATAGGCCTCACCAACTGCATCATCACGTGTTTCGCCAACAATCTTATAATCACCGGCCTCAGAAACATAGACCAACTCTGTGTGCCCACCACTGACTAAAAGAGCTAACAAGGGGAATTCCAAAGGCTCCACACTTTGAGCTGCCATGAGGTGACCAGCCATGTGGTTCACAGGGATAAGCGGAAGCCCATGTGCCCAGGCAAAGGCCTTGGCGGCTGACAAACCAACAAGCAAGGCTCCGACCAAGCCTGGTCCGTAAGTAACGGCAACAGCTGTCACATCGTTTTCAGTAATTCCTGCTTCTGCTAACGCCTCCTCGATACAGGCTGTAATGACCTCGACATGGTGACGACTAGCCACTTCTGGCACTACGCCACCAAAACGTTTATGACTCTCAATTTGACTAGCAATGACATTGGACAAGAGCTCGTCGTCGTTTTTCAGGACGGCGACACTGGTCTCATCACAGGATGTCTCAAATGCTAAAATATATCTATCCTTCATCTATTTCTCTCTTCATGATAATGGCGTCCTCGACTGGATCATGGTAATAGGCCTTTCTCTCAGCGATGACTGCCATTTTTTCTTTCTTGTAAAATGCTTGCGCTCGGTGGTTGGACTTTCTGACTTCGAGGAAAATCTCCTTGTCTGTCGGCAATGTTGCAAACAAGGCTGAGGCTATCCCCTGACCTTGATAGGCTTCTTTGACAGCGATTTGCAGAACTTCTGCTTCAAAAAGATTCTCCTGAATTGCTAGAAAACCTATCACTTCTTCCCCATCATAAGCTAGAGCATACCAGATCTGGTCTTGAGACAGGTCTGCTTGGATTTGTTCCAGTGTCCAAGGGCTGACTGGATACACATCTACCATAACAGCGTAGATGGCTTGGGCCAAGTCAGGTCGCTGTTGGATTCGTTTGATTTCTATCATAGGCGTTTAATGTAAGACTCGCCAGACTCGGCGTGATTCTTGAGCCAATTTTCCTCAGCTTCGACACGCTTGAGGTAATTCGGCACAAAATCGTGCAAGGAGTCTGCTTCCTTGTCCCAGGCCCAAAGAGCAAGATTCGCTGCGTTTGGTAAGGTTTCTTGATAGTTGGCTTGTGGTAATTGCTCTTGAATCTGCTCGACAAAGGCACCCACTTCACCAACAAAGGTTACCTGGTCAGCATCCTTGACCTGCTCAAGGACTTCCGCAAAGGACAGATGCGCTTCTGGAAAGACAGGTTGAGCTTGTTCATAGAATCCTGCGTATACATTGTTACGGCGTGCATCCATGATAGGAACCACCAAGCCTTCCTGCTGGCTCGGTAGCAGAGCTAAAAGGCTAGACATTCCCACTAACTCAATGTTTAGGGTATGAGCCAAGGTCTTGGCAGTTGCTACTGCGATTCGCAAACCTGTATAGCTACCCGGTCCCTCTGCCACGACGATTCGATCCAAATCCTTGGGTGTCAAATCTAGACCGGCCATCAAAAAATCAATAGCAGGCATCAGGGTAATACTGTGATTTTTCTTGATATTAATCGTGGTCTCAGCAAGAAGCTGCTTGTCCTCTACAATAGCTAGAGAAAGAGCCTTGCTAGACGTATCAAAAGCTAATACTTTCATAACACATTCCTATCTTTTTGTCTGTTTACTATTATACTACAAAAGCTGACACATGGGAATTTTCTTTGTTTTGAAACGAAAATGAGAGTTGGACAGAAATCGGTAATTCGTTAGAATTTGATTTCGTCGTCCCACCTCCGCACAGTTGAGTAGGGTTGTAAAAGCTGATGAAATCAGCGTAGTAGAGCCCACTCAACCACTGCGTCTTGCTCGACAAGCCAAAGACAATTGAGAGGCTAGGACTTTTGTCCCAGCCTCAGCACTTAAGTATTCAAGCCAAAGTAAAATACGAACCAGACCACATAGGTCACTAGAAGAAGGAAAAACGAATACAGAGTCACGAAGCAAATCTTCCAAAGGAGTTTGGCATTCCGATACTCCAGCCGAGTATACAAAACATTTCCTCCGTAAACACAGGCAACAAAAATAGCGAATGCCAAGATACGAATTGCAATAGCTAGTTGAAACATATCCTACCCTCCTTAAAAGGAAAAACCTCTTTTCTAACTTTATTATAGCATTTGAATCTGAGGTCTTCAAATACTTATACAAGGCAAAATGAGATGTATTTCACGTTACTTGCTTTCAGGTTTCCCCTCTTTTACTAATTCCCCTTTTTATGTTATAATTGAGATAATTGTAACGAATCAAGGTCAATACAGGCAGAAAATGAAATAGAAACAAACAGCTTCAAGCTGGTAATTTTTTGAATACAGCTGACCTGAAAACAGAAAGGAAACACATGATTTACAAAGTTTTTTATCAAGAAACAAAAGACCGTAGCCCACGTCGTGAAACAACACGCTCACTTTACTTAGACATTGATGCCAGCTCAGAACTTGAGGGACGTATCATTGCCCGTGAACTTGTTGAAAAAAACCGTCCAGAATTCAACGTTGAATATATCGAGCTCTTGTCAGACAAATTGCTAGACTACGAAAAAGAAACTGGCGCATTCGAAATTACGGAGTTCTAATATGGCCTATACTCTTAAACCAGAAGAAGTGGGCGTTTTTGCCATTGGTGGTCTAGGAGAAATCGGTAAAAATACATACGGAATCGAATACCAAGACGAAATCATCATTGTTGATGCAGGGATTAAATTCCCCGAGGATGACTTGCTTGGTATCGACTACGTTATCCCTGATTACTCTTACATTGTCGAAAATATCGACCGCGTCAAGGCTCTCTTGATTACCCACGGACATGAGGACCATATTGGTGGGATTCCTTTCTTGCTCAAGCAAGCAAATATCCCTATCTATGCAGGTCCACTAGCTCTCGCTTTGATCCGTGGAAAACTCGAAGAACATGGCCTTTTGCGCAATGCTACACTTCACGAAATCAACCACAACACTGAGTTGACCTTTAAAAATCTTAAAGCAACTTTCTTTAGAACAACTCACTCGATCCCAGAGCCTTTGGGAATTGTTATCCACACACCTCAAGGAAAAATCGTTTGTACCGGTGACTTCAAGTTTGACTTTACACCAGTTGGTGAACCTGCAGACTTGCACCGTATGGCAGCCCTAGGTGAAGACGGAGTGCTTTGCTTACTCTCAGACTCAACAAATGCTGAAGTGCCAACCTTCACAAACTCTGAAAAGGTCGTTGGTCAGTCTATTATGAAGATTATCCAAGGTATCGAGGGACGCATCATCTTTGCATCCTTTGCCTCAAATATCTTCCGTCTCCAACAAGCGACTGATGCTGCTGTTAAAACAGGGCGTAAGATTGCTGTCTTTGGACGCTCTATGGAAAAGGCTATTGTTAACGGAATCGAACTTGGCTACATTAAAGCGCCAAAGGGAACCTTCATCGAGCCAAATGAAATCAAAGACTACCCTGCAGGTGAAATTCTTATCCTTTGTACAGGTAGCCAGGGCGAACCTATGGCAGCCCTCTCTCGTATCGCTAACGGAACTCACCGTCAGGTACAACTCCAACCTGGCGATACAGTTATCTTCTCATCTAGTCCAATCCCAGGAAACACCACTAGCGTTAACAAGCTGATTAACATCATTTCTGAAGCTGGTGTTGAAGTCATTCATGGTAAGATTAACAACATCCATACATCTGGACATGGTGGTCAGCAAGAACAAAAACTCATGCTCCGCCTCATCAAACCAAAATACTTCATGCCTGTTCACGGTGAATATCGCATGCAAAAAGTCCACGCTGGACTTGCTGTAGATACTGGAGTTGAAAAAGACAATATCTTTATCATGAGCAATGGTGATGTGCTTGCCCTCACTGCAAACTCTGCTCGTATCGCAGGACACTTCAATGCCCAAGACATCTACGTCGATGGAAATCGTATCGGTGAAATCGGAGCAGCAGTCCTAAAAGACCGCCGAGACCTATCCGAAGATGGTGTCGTGCTTGCTGTCGCAACAGTAGACTTCAAGTCTCAGATGATTATTTCTGGCCCAGATATCCTCAGTCGTGGATTCGTCTACATGCGTGAATCTGGTGACTTGATCCGTCAAAGCCAACGCATCCTTTTCAATGCTATTCGTATCGCTTTGAAAAACAAGGATGCCAGCATCCAATCAGTCAATGGCGCTATCGTAAATGCTATCCGACCATTCCTTTACGAAAATACTGAACGTGAACCAATCATCATTCCGATGATTCTCACACCAGATGAAGAATAAGAAAAAATTCTCTGAAATCCTATGACTTCAGAGAATTTTTTTATTTAACGACAATTTCGTAACGAGTTTTGCTGGTGAAAGTTTCACCTGCTTTTAGAATCACTTGATCTTTCAGGTCACTGTGAATAGCATCTGGTAAAGCCTGTGCTTCAAGAGCAATCCCATTATGTTGAATCATTGGTTGACCAGCGATGATGACACTCTCATCCACAAAGTTTGCTGTATAAACTACAAAGCAAGGCGCTTCTGTCTTAAAGAGTAAGAATCGACCTGAACCTTGGTCATACAAGAAACCAGCATTGTCATGTCCTGCAGGCAGAGCAAATGGATGGTCCAAACCAGATACGAGTTGGATTTGCTCATCTTCTTCTGCAAAGATATCCTTCAACAAGGCACCATTGTAGATATGCTTAACCACGTCACGATTAGCATCTGGAGTTTTAGCTGGCACACCGTCAGGAGCAATTGGATAGATACCCTCAGTGTTCAATTGGAAGACATGGCGGTCAACCGTCTGAGTGAAATCGCCAGACAAGTTAAAGTAGCTATGATTGGTTGGATTGACCAAGGTATCTTGATCTGTCGTCACCTTATAGCTAACTTCGTAGGCCCCGTTTTCTTCCAGGTGGTAGCTAATCCAGATTTTAAGATTCCCAGGGAAACCTCCTGTCCCGTCTGCTCTTTCTGTGTAAAGAGTCAAACCATGGTCGCTCACCTCGACTAGCTCAAACAAACTAGAATCCCAACCTGTTGAACCGCTGTGGTTGCAGTTGCTAGCATTGTTGACTTCGAGTTCATAGGTCTGCCCATTGAGTTCGAAAGTTGCACCTGCGATACGACCTGCCACTGGACCTACACTTGCTCCATGTTTAGGGCTATTCCCCACATAGCTTTCAAAATCATCAAAGCCTAGGATAACATTGGCAAAATTACCAGCCTTATCTGGAGTTACATAGCGTAGAATCGTTGCACCATAGGTCATGATTTCCAGTTGGTAACCTGCTTCTGTTTCAAAGCGATAAGCGACAACATCCTTGCCATCAACTTTCCCAAATACACGTTCTGTGTATGCTTTCATCCCTATCTCCTTATTATTTGAATTCGTGAATAATAACACCTTGAACAACACGGTTTACTGTACCTGTTGGTGATGGTGTATCAGGTCTGTTTCCAACCTTAAGCGAAGTCAAGAGAGCAAATAATTGACCGTAAACAATATAAGGGAATACGCGATAAACATCATTTAAAACGCCACCGCAGCCAAGCACTACTTCCTTCACATTCTCAAGACCAAAGGCTTGATCGCTTAAAAGAACAACGCGACGAGCAATTTGATCCCCAGCAACTTCACGAACCAAGTCTAAATCATACTTACGAGTATAGTCCGTTGTAGTACCAAAAACTAAAACTACAGTATCTTCATTGATAAGAGATTTTGGACCGTGACGGAAGCCGACTGGACTTTCATACATAGTCGCAACCTGACCAGCAGTCAATTCCAAAATTTTCAACTGTGCTTCATGAGCGAGTCCGAAGAATGGACCTGCACCTAAGTAAATCACTCGGTTAAAGTCTAGGTCAACTAACTCTTTCACATCTGCTACATTGTCAAGAACTTTACGAGCAAGACTAGAAAGCACTTCAAATCGTTCAGCTTTAACGGCAAATTCAGTTGGATCAAAGACCAAAAGTGCTGTCAACATCATTGAAGTAAAGCTCGATGTCATTGCAAAGCCAGCATCGTTAGAAGCTGCCGGTTGCAAGAGCAAGAGGTTGCGGGCATCTCCATGGGCTTGAAGTGCTAATTTCCCTTCAGCTGCACAAGTGATTGTTACTTGATAAAGCTCGTCAACTAAGGCTTTTGCTAAGTCAACGGTTGCTACACTCTCAGGTGAGTTTCCACTACGTGCAAATGATACCAAAACAGTTGCCACATCTTTTTTCAAATAGGTTTGTGGGTTTGCAACGATATCTGTTGTAGCAATAGCATTGAAATTCCATTTACGTTCGTCATAGACTTCCTTGAAGTATGGAACTAAGGTATCGCCTACATAAGCTGAAGTCCCAGCACCAGTCAGGATAACCTTGATGTAGTCATGTTTATCTGCAATTCCTTGCAAAAAGGCTGCAATTTCATCACGGCGTGCTTGGTAAGATTCAAAAGCTTCCTTCCAAACATCTGGTTGTTGGTAAATTTCGCGTGTGGTGATCTCTGCTCCCAACTCAAGCAAATCTTCTTTTGTATAATCTAGCATTGAAAACCTCTAATCTAATCTAATCTAATATTGTTTCATGATTGAAAACATGGGAATGGGAGTCGCTCCCATTCCCATGTATATTTTCTATAAGATGATTTAACGTTTTAACGCAATCACATCTTATACTCAATGAAAATCAAAGAGCAAACTAGGAAGCTAGCCGAAGGCTGTACTCAAGTACGGCAAGGCGAAGCTGACGTGGTTTGAATTTGATTTTTGAAGAGTATTATTCATCTTCATCGTCGTCGAAGCTTGCCAATAAATCATTAACTTTCACAATGCTTTCTGAAGCACGACTCTTATAGTCCGCATCCATTCCAGTTAGACTTGCATTGATAAATTCAATGACCATCGGAAGGTTCATTCCTGCATAAAGTTCAATGTCGCGACCTTCCATAATCAAACGACTCACCACGTTACATGGAGTTCCGCCAAGAAGATCCGCAAAGACTAGGAAATCATCCAATCCTTCAACAGCAGCTTCAAATTTTGCAGTAAATTCTTCTGGTCCATCTTCTGGAAGAAGAGCAACCGCATGAATGTTGTCTTGTGGTCCCATAATCATCTCTGTGCTACCTTTAAGTTCTTCACAGAAACGACCGTGGCTCACTAAAATCAATGATTTAGTCATAAATTATGCGCCCATTCCAAGTGCAAATTTACCAAAGGCAGAAAGAGCCAAGGCAAGCACGATAATGATACCGATAGCTTTTGTAGAGTTCATACCTTTCTTACCAAGCAACCAGAAGATAAATGCAGTGAAGATTGCTGGAAGCAAACGTGGGAAGATTGAGTTCAAGATGTCTTGGAAGTCAATCATCTTTTCACCGATTGGTAATTTGTATGAAATTTCAAAGTTGATCATTGTTGCTACAAGAGCACCCATCATGAATACACCAAGTACAGATGCAGCTTCAATCAAAGCTGTCAAAGTACTTTGCATGTTGTTGATAAGGTTAACCCCTTCTTTGTATGCAAATTCCAACTGTTTCCAACGGAAGATGTCATACGCTACTGCAACTGCAATCCAAAGGAAGATACCCCAAGGTTGACCAGCAATAGCCATTGTTGCAGCGATAGATCCCATGATAGCAGGTACAAGTGAACCAAAGATAGTATCTCCAAGAGGAGCGAATGGTCCCATCAAACCTGTCTTGATACCGTTAACCGCATCTTTTGAACCAACGCCATCTTTTTCTTCCATAGCAAGGTCAAAACCAGCGATAATTGTGTGGAAGAATGGTGAAGTGTTGAAGAATTGAGTATGAACTTTCATCATTTCTTTCAACTCAGGAGTTCCATCTCCATACATTTTACGCAATTGTGGCAAGATCATGTAAAGGTAACCTGATGCTTGCATACGTTCGTAGTTCCATCCCAATTGGAAAGTGAACAAGCTACGTTTGTTAATTTGATTAAAATCTTCTTTTGTTAATTTGTAATTAGAATTCGTCATCTTCAATTTCCCCACTTTCTGATGGTGTAGAAGGTGCTGCTACAGCAACTTTTTGGCTGTTCTTGAAGTGAACAACCGCAAGGAAGATACCTACGATAGAGATACCGATCATAGACAATCCTTTGAAGTTGTTAACAAAGCCAATTTTTTCAGCAACTTCAGCAGGAAGAGTGCCAATGATTCCAGCAACTGCTCCACCAAGACTTGTTACGTTTGAGTAAAGAACAGTCAACATAGCTGTCAAACCGAATCCCATAGCAAGGTAGTGAAGGTTACGTTTAACTGGAAGGTAACGAAGCAAGATAGCGAATCCAAGACCTGGAAGCATACGACCTGCAAGAGTCAAACCGTCTGCAACCCATTGGTATTCTTTAACAAGGTTTACAACACCTTGTACGAATTCTCCACCGAAAGCAAGGGCGAAGAATACTGGAAGGGCACGAGATAGAGCCCAAGGAAGCGCACCAAGAAGGTAGTTACGTTCGATTGCTTTATAGTCAAAGCGTTCGATCGCAGCATCAATACGGTGTGCGAAGAATGTAGTAGTCATACGACCAAGTACGTCGAAATAAGTCAAAAGTGCCGCTACTGGTACAGCGATTGTAGTAATCGCAAGTTCTGTTTCGATACCTTGTGAAACTGAGAAAGCTGTCGCAAGAACCGCACCAGAAGTTGCGTCGATACGAGAAGCACCACCGAAGGTACCTACCCCAAGTACGAATAACTGCAAGCTACCACCGATAAGCAAACCAGTTGCCAAATTTCCCATGACTAAACCAGTAATGAAACCAGCGAATACAGGGGAACCTGCAGAAGAAACGATCGTCAACTCATCACAGATTTGATAAGCTGAGTACAGAGTGAGAAGTAAAATTTGCCACCATTGTATCATAACAATGACCTCCTAAAAATTTTTCCTATTTTAATAAGCTCAAAAAGTCTGAAACTGGATCATTTGGAACCATTTGAGCAGTAAGTTTAACACCTTTTTCCGCCAATTTGCGGAAATCTTCTACGTCTTTATCAACAACGTTAATAGAACGTGTGATCGCACGTGTTTCTGGTGTTTGAGACATATTGCCGACATTGACAGTTTCAAGTGGCACACCCGCTTCTACCAAACCGAGGAAACGGTCAGGTTTGCGTGCTACAATCAAAAGACGTTGGCTATCGTATTTACCAGCAAGGATATTCGCTGCTGCTTTATCAACTGGCAAAATACTAAGTTTTACACCTGGTGGTGTTGCGAGTTTCAAGCCGCTTTTTTCAACGTCGTTGTTCACAACATCATTGTCAACGACCATGATACGTGAAACATTAAGTTTAGCAGACCAAAGGTTTGCTACTTGTCCGTGAATTAAACGCCCATCGATACGGCATCCTACAATTGTCATAAGTTTTCCCCCTTTATAAGTTTTAGTGTAGGTTTACAAGTTAAATGTATGTGTTCCTTATACTCCCCTTCTGTTTCAAAGATAATGATGCGGTTGGCACCTTCTTTGAGATAGCTATGTGGAATATAAAGAGATAAGGTTGGACCGACATTCCAGAAACGACCTAGATGATGTCCGTTGATAAAAGCAATCCCTTTACCAAACTCAGATAAGTCTAAGTAGGTATCCTTTGGCGCCTCAACTTCAAAGTCATAAGCGTAAAAGGCAGGTTGCCCTTCTGTCCATCCCTTAGAGAAGTCAATATTCTCTGGGTTATCAAGAGGAAGTAGATATTGCTTCCAATTGAGCAAGAAATGCAAATCTTTACAAACACCTGTGCGAATTCCTTTTCGCTGTGTATCTGCTAAGAATTTGTGTCCATAGTTGACACGCCCCATATTTTCAATAAGGATGTCAAATCTAGAGAGCGCTTTCTTTTCGCCTTGATAAAAGATATCTTCACCGATTTCTGTTTGGTACTGTGTTGCCACCCATTTACCATCGATAAAGAGCTGAGCTCTATCTCGTCCGTCAATGATTCGAATGCGTTCTTCATCCGCATCCCAACTTGCTTCCGTACGATAGAGTAGGTAGCCGTAACCTTGTCCTAGCTCTTCCATTTTCTTAGGGTAGAGACTTTCAATCGGACTGGATAGGCTATCCAAGGTTTCGAAAAGAGAAACTTTCTCGACCAGTGGAATGTTTTCAAATTCCATACTCTCTTTGTAAAGCGGTTCAGATTGCGGATACTCAGGATAGTAAGTCGCCATCATTTCTTTCACTGCGAAATATTTAGCAGTTGGGTTTCCAGCTTCATCAAGAAGAGCGTCATAATCATAAGATGTTACTTGTGGTAAATCAATGGTTCCTCGAGCTGAACAACCATTCATAAAACCAAAGTTGGTTCCACCGTGGAACATGTAAAGGTTGATAGAGCCTTGCTCTAAAACCTCGTGGACAGCTTCTGCTAATTCCTCAGGTTCACGCTTGATGATTGGTTCTTTCCATCGATTGAACCAGCCATCCCAGAATTCCATACACATGAGTGGCCATTTCTTGCCGTGCTCATCAAAGAATTCTTGCATCTGTGAGAAATTATAAGCAGCCTTGGAACCAAAGTTCCCTGTCACAAAGAGATCATCCTCAATTAAGGTTCCAGCCTTAAGAGTTGCTCGCCATGGTCCATCTGATGTGAAAAGCGGACATGTAACTGCTCGTTCTTCCATCAAACGTCGAATTTCCCTCAAGTAGGTCTTGTCCTCGCCATAGGATCCGTACTCATTTTCGACTTGCATCATGAGAATGTTTCCACCGTTTTCCAATAATCTCGGAACTAGACGTGGAAGCAACTGATCATAGTAGCGACCAACCGTGTCAATAAAAGCTGGGTCAGATGACCGAATTCTCATATCCTTGGTCAAGAGCCATGCTGGTAAACCACCGAATTCCCATTCTGCACAGATAAATGGAGAAGGACGTACAATTGCATATAAGCCCAAATCTTGTGCAGTTTGAAGAAATCTCTCTAAATCAAGATTGCCTTCAAAGTTAAAGTTACCTTCAGCAGGTTCATGCATGTTCCAAGCAACATAAGTCTCAACCGTATTGAAACCTAGTGCCTTGAGGTTATACAATGAATGATGCCAATCTTCCGCAGGAACTCTAAAATAGTGAATGGCGCCAGACAAAATCTTGAATGGTTTCCCATCCAGATAGAAATCATCTTTAATTTCAAATCTTGCCATTCTTCCTCCCCTAAAAGCGAAAAGTTTGCGCTTTCATGTATTGTTATATCAACTATAAACTAATCAGGGATTAATGTCAATACTTTTTGAAATTTTCTTTAAAATTTTTCTATTTTTTTACTGAATCTTTTCTAAAACTCTTCTCAAATCCCATAAAATCAACATTCTGAAAAACTAATGAAATTAAGGAGGAAAACACTAATTATTTATATTTATCCTAAATTCTTATTCCGATATTTTAATTTTTTTAAGTGCTTTTCAGCTATTTTTAAGAATTTATGTTAAAATGATAAATGGAGAAGGAAAAAAATGAGGTGAAAATATGGCAATTCCAAAGTATCAATACATTAAAGATGAATTGAAAAATAAGATCATTTCTGGTCAATTTGCTAGTGGAGATAAGTTCTACACTGAAGCAGAATTGATTTCCATGTATGATGTTAGTTCAATAACAGTAGTTCGTGCCTTGAACGACCTTGCCAAAGATGGATATATTGTCCGCCAACAAGGTAAAGGAACTTTCGTAGCTCGTGCACGTAAACATAAACTCGTTGAATTTTCTGATGTAGAAATCTTCGAAACCAAAGATGATAAAGTAACTGTTCTTTCTATCGAACGCGGGAACGATCTTAAATACTTAGAAAAACTCGGCCTACGCGGCGATCAATTCTATTATAAGATTGAACGTGTTCGTGAAACAAATGGTGTTACCTATATCTATCACAGTTCATATATTCCTGAACAATACATCAATGCCAACTATCCAAATCTTGAATACTATAGTTCTATCTATACTCGTTTCAAATTGGACTACCACATTCACATGAATGACGAGCATTTTGAAGAAATTAACGAAATTGTATTTCCGACGCCAAAACATGCCGCTTCCATCCTAGGAATCGACACTAAATTCCCAACTGTCTTCCAAACTAAGACAACTCAGCTTGAAGCAACTGGTCAAGTTTTGGAATACATCGAAACTTATAAACGTTCTGATTTCTACAAAATTAAATTCATTTCTTGTGACCGTGGTCACTAATTTATAAAAATCCTGAGGCAACCGTCTCAGGTTTTTTATATACCCATTATAGCATCAGCTCCCTTCCCCGAAAATAGCATTTCAAGCAATTCTATAATTAGTAACCTTTTTACTAAAAAATAGTCAAAATTAGAAAAATATATCTTAATTTATAAATTATTCTATTTTTTATAGTAATTTCCTCAAAAACTTGACTTTATTTTAGTTAGAACATAAAATAGAGTTAGTATGTGAAAACGCTATCAAAAATATAAAAGGGGAGGTTTTTTAATGAAACCAGAAAATAAACAGCGCTTCTCTATTCGTAAATATGCAATCGGAGCGGCTTCTGTATTGATCGGCTTTGCCTTTCAGGCGCAGGCCGTTGCTGCTGACGGAGTCGTACCTGCTCCAACAGAAAATCAGCCTGCTGTCCAAACCACTGGAGAAGTCACTCCACCAACGAGTGAAGAAAAACTCGAGACTGCTCCAACAACAGAAAACGCTACTCCAGCTGCTCCAGTAGCAACTACCGAAGCACCAAAAGTTGAAGTTGCTCCTGCACCTGCCGTAGCAGAACCAGTCACAGCAGAAGAAACTCCAGCTAAGGCAAAAATTACTGAAGAAGTTAAGAAGACAGAATCTGAAAAAGAAAAAGAAGAAAACAAAGAAGTTGCTAAGGCCGAAGCACCCGCAGTTGCTAAGGTCGAAGCACCCGCAGTCGCTACAGAACGAGCAGCTCAAGTGAATGAAAAACTGGCTAAAAAGAAAATTGTTTCTATCGATGCTGGACGTAAATACTTCTCTCCAGACCAACTGAAAGAAATCATCGATAAAGCCAAACACTATGGCTATACTGATCTTCACCTTTTAGTCGGAAACGATGGCTTGCGCTTCATGCTTGATGATATGTCTCTAACTGTAGGTGACAAAACTTACGCAAGCGATGATGTCAAACGTGCTGTTGAAAATGGAACCAATGCCTACTACAACGATCCAAATGGTAATCACCTAACTGAAAGCCAAATGACCGACTTGATTGGTTATGCTAAGAATAAAGGTATTGGGCTTATCCCAACAGTCAACAGCCCTGGTCACATGGATGCTATCCTTAATGCCATGAAAGAACTTGGCATTGAAAAACCTAACTTCAACTACTTTGGTAAAGAATCAGAACGTACTGTTGACCTTGACAACGAAAAAGCAGTTGCCTTCACAAAAGCTTTGATTGATAAATACGCTGCTTACTTTGCTGGCAAGTCTGAAATCTTTAACATCGGTTTGGATGAGTACGCTAATGATGCTACTAATGCCAAGGGATGGAGCGTTCTTCAAGCTTATAAATGGTATCCAGAAGATGGCTTCCCAGACAAAGGTTATGATAAATTCATCGCCTATGCTAATGACCTAGCTCGTATCGTCAAATCTCACGGTCTGAAACCAATGGCTTTCAATGACGGTATCTACTATAATAGCGATACTACTTTTGGTACCTTCGATAAAGACATCATCGTGTCTATGTGGACTGGTGGCTGGGGCGGTTACGATGTCGCTTCTTCTAAACTACTTGTTGAAAAAGGGCACGAAATCCTCAACACTAACGATGCTTGGTACTACGTTCTCGGCCGCAATGCTGATGGACAAGGTTGGTATAACCTAGACCAAGGTTTGAACGGTATTAAGAGCACACCGATTACTTCAGTTCCAAAAACTGAAGGTGCCGATATCCCTATCATCGGTGGTATGGTAGCTGCTTGGGCTGATACTCCATCTGCCCGCTACTCTCCATCTCGCCTCTTCAAACTCATGCGTCAATTCGCAAACTCAAATGCTGAATACTTCGCTGCTGACTACGAGTCTGCTGAACAAGCTCTTAAAGAAGTACCAACTGACCTTAGTCGCTATACTGCAGAAAGCATTGCTGCCGTTAAAGAAGCTGAAAAAGTCATTCGCTCTCTTGATAGCAACCTTAGCCGTGCTGAACAAGATAGCATTGACCAAGCAATTGCAAAACTTCAAGAAGCAGTTAGCAACTTAGCCTTCACACCAGAAGCTCAAAAAGAAGAAGATGCCAAACGTGAAGTTGAAAAACTTGCCAAAAACAAGGTTATCTCAATCGATGCTGGACGTAAATACTTCACTCTAGACCAACTCAAACGTATCGTAGATAAAGCCAGCGAACTTGGTTACTCTGACCTTCATCTCCTCCTTGGAAATGATGGACTTCGCTTCCTCTTGGATGACATGACAATCACTGCAAACGGCAAGACCTATGCAAGTGACGATGTAAAAAATGCCATCATTGAAGGAACAAAATCTTACTACGACGATCCAAATGGAACAACTTTGAACCAGGCTGAAATCACTGAGCTTATCCAATATGCTAAGGATAGAGGCATTGGAATTATCCCTGCTATCAACAGTCCTGGCCACATGGATGCTATGCTTGTCGCTATGGAAAAATTGGGCATTGCAAACCCTCAAGCTAACTTTGACAAGGTTTCAAAAACAACCATGGACCTTGAAAATGAAGAAGCAATGAACTTTACAAAAGCCCTTATCGGCAAATACATGGACTTCTTTGCAGGCAAGACTAAGATCTTTAACTATGGTACAGATGAGTATGCCAACGACGCTACTAACGCTCAAGGTTGGTACTACCTCAAGTGGTATGGACTCTATGGTAAGTTTGCAGATTATGCTAATGGTCTAGCTGCCATGGCTAAAGAAAAAGGTCTTCAACCAATGGCCTTTAACGATGGCTTCTACTATGAAGATAAGGACGATGTAGAGTTTGATAAAGATGTTATCATCTCTTACTGGTCTAAAGGTTGGTGGGGTTATAACCTTGCATCTCCTCAATATCTAGCAAGCAAGGGGTATAAGTTCCTTAACACTAACGGAGACTGGTACTATATCCTCGGTCAAAAACCTGAAGATGGTGGTGGTTTCCTTAAGAAAGCTATCGAAAACACTGAAAAAACTCCATTCAACCAGCTAGCTTCAACTAAATATCCTGAGGTTGATCTACCTACTGTTGGTAGTATGGTAGCTATCTGGGCAGATAGACCAAGCGCTGAGTACAAAGAAGAAGAAATCTTTGAGCTCATGACTGCATTTGCAGATCACAACAAAGACTACTTCCGTGCTGACTACAAGGCTCTTCGCGAGGAACTTGCTCAAATCCCTGAAAACTTAGAAGGATATAGCACAGAAAGTCTCGATGCTCTCAAGGCTGCTAGAGAAGCACTTAACTACAATCTCAACCGTAATAAACAAGCTGAGTTGGATACACTTGTAGCTAACCTTAAAGCAGCAAGACTTGGTCTCAAACCAGCTGCAACTCACTCAGGAAGCCTTGATGAGAGTGAAACTTCTGCTGCAGTTGAAAACCGACCAGAGCTTATCACAAGAACGGAAGAAATCCTGTTTGAAACTGTCAAGAAGGAAAATCCTAACCTTCCAGCAGGACAAGAAAAAGTTGTCACTGAAGGTGCCAAAGGTGAACGTACAATCTATGTCTCAGTTACTACTGAAAATGGTAAGGAAACCGAAACAGTTCTTGAAGAAAAGGTCACAAAAGAAGCTGTCAATCAAGTGGTTGAGATCGGAACTCCAGTCACTCATGTAGGAGACGAAGATGGAGTTGCTCCTGTTGCAGATGCCAAACCACGTGTTGTCATCGAGGACGAAGAAATTCCGTTTACAACTATCACTCGTGAAACTGATGCATTGCCTAAGGGAGAAACTCGTGTCGTAACTGAAGGTGTTAAGGGACGTCGTAGTCATTTCTATTCTGTGTCTACTGCTGCTGACGGAAGTGAAGTGAAAACATTGGTCACTAGTGTTGTCGCTCAAGAACCAGTTACTCAAATCATCGAAGTTGGAACTCCAGTCACTCATGTCGGTGACGAAGAAGGAGTCGCTCCTGTTGCAGATGCCAAACCACGTGTTGTGATTGAGGACGAAGAAATTCCGTTTACAACTATTACTCGTGAAACTGATGCCTTACCTAAGGGAGAAACTCGTGTAGTAACCGAAGGCGTTAAGGGACGTCGTAGTCAATTCTATTCTGTGACTACTAATGCTGATGGAACTGAAGTTAAAACATTGGTAAGCAGCGCCATCGCTCAAGAACCAGTTACTCAAATCATCGAAGTTGGAACTCTTGTAACACATGTAGGAGACGAACATGGACTAGCTCCTGCTGCGGAAGAGAAACCGAAACTAGAAATTCCAAATGTGCCAACTCCTGTCGCAGAAGAAAAATCGAAATTAGAAATTCCTAACGAGACCGCTCCAGCAACTGTTCCTGCTGAGGAAAAACAAGCTCTTCCTCAAGGCCCAGCTCCTGTAGTAAAAGAAAATAAACTTCCTGAAACAGGAAACCAAGAGTCAGAATGGTTGATTGCTACAGGTTTGATGGCTGCACTTACAGCATATGGACTTAGCAAGAAAAAAGATTAAGCACAAATAAAAAGCGAGATACAATCTCGCTTTTTTATTTTATGATTAGTCACCCAAACCAATGCGTTCAAAGATCTCATCCACACGTTTGGTGTAGTAAGTTGGGTTGAAGATTTCATCGATTTCTTCTTGAGTGAGACGTGAAGTCACCTCTGGATCTGCTTCAAGAAGTGGTTTAAAGTCTACTTGGTTATCCCATGATTGAGCAGTCTTCGGTTGAACGAGGTCGTAAGCTTGCTCACGCGTCATGCCTTTTTCAATCAAAGTAAGCATCGCACGTTGACTGAAGATAAGACCAAATGTAGAGTTCATGTTGCGAATCATGTTTTCAGGGAAGACTGTCAAGTTCTTAACGATATTTCCAAAACGGTTGAGCATGTAGTCAATCAAAATGGTTGTATCTGGTGCGATGATTCGCTCTGCTGATGAGTGAGAGATATCACGTTCGTGCCAAAGGGCTACGTTTTCATAAGCTGTTACCATGTGACCACGAATAACACGCGCCAGACCTGTCATGTTTTCAGAACCGATAGGGTTACGTTTGTGAGGCATTGCTGAAGACCCTTTTTGACCTTTAGCAAAGAACTCTTCCACTTCACGTTGTTCTGATTTTTGAAGACCACGGATCTCCGTTGCCATACGCTCGATAGATGTTGCGATACTGGCGAGAACCGCAAAGTACTCAGCGTGAAGGTCACGAGGAAGGACCTGTGTAGAGATTTCTTGAGCACGGATACCAAGCTTGTCGCAGACATATTGCTCTACGAACGGTGGGATGTTGGCAAAGTTACCAACCGCACCAGAAATCTTACCAGCTTCCACACCAGCAGCCGCATGCTCGAAACGCTCGATGTTACGTTTCATTTCGCTGTACCAAGTCGCTAATTTCAGACCAAAAGTTGTCGGCTCCGCATGCACACCGTGGGTACGACCCATCATGATGGTGAACTTGTGCTCCTTCGCCTTATCAGCGATGATGTTGAGGAAATTTTCAAGATCCTTGCGGATGATATCGTTGGCTTGTTTGTAGAGGTAACCATAGGCAGTGTCTACAACGTCAGTAGACGTCAAACCATAGTGAACCCACTTACGCTCTTCACCAAGAGTCTCAGATACCGCACGCGTGAAAGCCACCACATCGTGGCGAGTCTCCTGCTCAATCTCCAAAATACGGTCAATGTCAAAGTCCGCTTTTTCGCGAATCAAAGCCACATCTTCCTTAGGGATTTCCCCCAACTCAGCCCATGCTTCGTCAGCCAAGATTTCCACCTCAAGCCAAGCACGGTATTTATTTTCTTCAGTCCAAATGTTCGCCATCTCAGGGCGGCTATATCTATCAATCATGTTTTCTTTTCCTTTCTTTGTTTACAATTAGGAAATCCGTAGCCCGTATTCAGTTTAGAGGATACGGCGCCCTTGTTCCTTTCTGTTTGTTTATTTTATTCTATAAAAACTGAAATTCGTCAGTTTGATACTGCATTCTTTTTTTCCAATACTCATTATACTTATTTGCGATATTTGAATCTTTAGCTTTCTCAGCTATTATTCTCCAGTTGTCGATTATGAACCTATCATGTTTTTTATAAAAACTTTCGCTAAAGTAATCATCATTCATATCGATTATAGATTTTTCAACATACTGGAAAAAAGCATTCTCGGTAAAGCTTTCAACAATTGGATGAGCTTTATAAGAACCTCTACAAGAAGCTTCAAGAATAGAAAAGAAAAAATCTAAAATATCGTTACTTTCCATACAATCAAAATCCTTAGGGATTAACTCACAAAATTCATCAATTGTTGGATTACTTATATTATATATTTGTGAAATAATTTTTTCTTTCAGAATATCTAAAAGTTTTTTCACTAAACTATTTTCTTCAAGGTCAAATAGTAATGAGATTATAAGATTGATAGACTCAATGTTCTCATTTTTGTATAAATCAACTATGGACTCTATTTTTTCAATAGCGTACTCTTTGGAGAAATGTTCATAAAGTATTCGTAAGAATCTTTTCATTTCATTATCTAGTATGTATGTTTTAACAGAAAAATTGACTCGTTCCTCTATTAAATTGGCAAAAATTTCTTCTATTAAGTGTTTTGGTAATTCTTTGCGAACTTTTACAAACTCTTGAAAAATATCACATAACAACTGTTTAGTAGCACTCTGTTCAAGTAAGGTTCTTAATATTTTTTGACTGTTACTACTATCAAATTTCTGAAAAACATTTGGATGAAGCCTATACATTATCTCAAAAGATGAATATCGCATAACCCCCTCCGACAAAGCAGGTTCGATGGAACGATTCAACTCATCAATATCTTCTATATTATTAATTAAAGTAGATATAAAATACTCATAATTTGTAGTTCCTTCACCTCTTAACTTATCCAACATTTTTTTTAATAAAATAACATATTTTTTATCATCAACAAATGTTAAAGCATTTGAAGTAATAGATATAATAGATGAAGTATCAATCGAAGGATAATAAAACTGTCCACCGATTTTGTTTATTAGAGAATTTATATAGACGTAACCTCCCAACATTTTCTTTGAAGAAACTAAATCAATCATTACTGAAAATACATATCTTGCTTTTTCTGCCGTGCATTTCTCCTCAGAGGGATGCGCGAAACTATTTCTTAAATCAAAACAATATTCCAACTCTTTAATTTCATATCTGGATAAAATTCCAAAACCATCTTCATTACAGAAATTTATCAAATCTCTTTCAAATGGTTTAGAATTATTCCGTTGAATTCTAATTCTATCAAATTGGCTTCTTTGACTCTCATTAAATTCGGTAGATAACATATCAATTTTTTTAAACAAATCGTCCATGCCAGCAATAACAGATAGAATAACACATGCCTTATATGCTTTTGTGTTATAGCAGTCTAATGCCTCTTTAAAATAATCTCGAATTTGTTTGTCGTACACCGAGTTTAATAGTTCTTCTTGATCTCTAATCATTATCAATCATTCCTTTTTACCAATAATTACCTGTCTTCTCTTGTCTATTTTTCACCTACGACAAGCCTAGTCAACCTTACAGGGGTAAGACGACGGACCTTATAACTGGGGTCCTGTCTTACTCCCCAAACTCCGCAACCTCATCTGGTACATCACTAAACAAAGTCACATGTCCCATTTTGCGGTTGTGCTTCGCTTCTATTTTACCATACATATGTAGGTGGGCGCTTGGATTTTCTGTGACATATTTTTCAGCAGCATCGACATGCTTGCCTAGGACATTGAGCATAACAGCTGGAGCATGCAATTTGATGTCTGGTAATGGTGTTCCGAGAACGCCCAAGATATGGGTATCAAACTGAGAGAAGTCGCAGGCTTCGATTGAGTAATGGCCTGAATTGTGTGGACGTGGGGCAATCTCATTGACAATGATGTCATCAGCAGTCGCAAACATTTCCACACAGAGCGTTCCAGATAGCTTGAGCTGTTCTGCAATTCGCACTGCCATAGCTTTAGCTTTTTCTGCTAGGCTTGCTGGAATGCGAGCAGGTACAATGGTTTTTGAAAGAATATTGTTGCGGTGGATATTTTCCTGAACTGGAAAAACCGTCACATCCCTGCCATTCCCTGACACGATGACAGAAATCTCAAGGTCAAAGTTGACAAATTCTTCCAAGACACAGTCTGCTGAGTCAGCTAGCGCATAGGCTTCTGCCAAATCTTCTACTGAGCGAATGACCTTCTGACCATGCCCATCGTAACCACCTGTCGCAGTCTTGAGGACATAGTTTTTAGAGAGGTCGATATCTGCCAAGTCTTGGCTTGAAGTCACGACCTTGTAGGGTGCCACAGTGACTTGAGCTTTGTTTGAAAGAAAGTCCTTTTCAAAAATGCGATTTTGGGAAATGCGGAGCAAGTCCGTTCCTTGAGGGAGTTGCCCATCCTTGATAACGGCATCCAAACCGTCAGCATCGACATTTTCAAATTCATAAGTGAGAACATCACAGCGGTCCGCCAACTGACGCAGGGCGTCCACATCATTATAAGGAGACACGATGATCTCCGCCACGCGAGAGGCCGGGCAATCCGCTGCAGGATCCAGTGCGATGACCTTGTGCCCCATGTAAATAGCAGAAATGGCCATCATCTGACCCAGCTGACCGCCACCGATAATTCCGATTGTTTTAGATGAGCTCATTGCTAGACTCCTCTGCGATTTTTCCTTGTTCTTCTGCGAAATCTGCCAAAGCTGTCGCAATAGCTTGGTCCTCTACTGACAAGAGACGGAGGGCAAAGAGGGCAGCGTTAGTCGCACCTGCTTCACCGATAGCCATAGTTGCGACTGGTACTCCGCCCGGCATCTGAACGATAGAGTAGAGCGAGTCCACGCCACTAAGAGCACGTGATTTGACGGGCACACCGATGACTGGAAGGGTAGTTTTAGCAGCAACCATCCCTGGCAAGTGAGCAGCTCCACCTGCACCCGCGATGATGACCTTGATACCGCGACTCCGTGCTTCCTCGGCATGTTTAAACATGAAGTCAGGTGTTCGGTGGGCAGAGACAACTTTCTTTTCGTAGGCTACACCGAAGCGGTCTAGGACTTCAGCAGTTTTTTGCATGGTTGCCCAGTCGGATTTTGAGCCCATGATGATGGAAATTACTGGTTTCATTTTTAATCCTTTTTCTTCCTTTTTTTGACAATCACCTTAGGTTGTGAGGGACGGCAGCAGCCACCGAAGGTGTCTCATGCCTAAATCGGAAGCCTTAAGTCTTCCGATTTCCCTAAACGATTGGCTTTTTAAGCCAATCGTTCTTTCACAACGGCGGTGATTGCTCTATATCAGCTCGCTAATGCTCGCCAATTAAACGACCATTATCGAGTTTGGCGACTGCGTCGCCTTTTCTTATATCTTTATCTAATTGCCTTGCTTCCGATATCCGTACGATAAAAGAGGCCTTCTGTGTTTTGTTTGTCGAGTTGGCTGTAGATGGTGTTTTGGCCGTCTTTGACGGTATCAGCTGTGGTAACCAGCATGTAAACACGGCCTCCGTTTGAAAGAAGGTCTTGCCCATTTTCAGCAAATTTAGCTCCGGCATAGTAAGTGATGATGTCGCCTTCTGTCTTGGTAGGAAGCTTGACACCTTTCTCATAAGCGAGTGGGTAGCCGTTTGATGCTACAACCACACCTAGTGTCACACCCTTATCCGTCCAAGTAATAGCTGGCTCTTTCACATCGAGGATATCCGTAATATTTTGTGCAAAGTCAGATGTCAAACGAGGCAAGATGATTTGCGTTTCAGGATCTCCGAAACGAGCATTAAACTCGATGACTTTGGGTCCATCAGCTGTCAAGATAAGACCTACGTAAAGGACACCAAGATACGGACGACCTTCTTTGATCATACCTTCAAGAACTGGCTTGACAATGGTGTCAACCGCCGTTTCAACCACGCTCTGTGGCAAGTGTGGAACTGGCGCATAGGCACCCATCCCACCAGTGTTGGGCCCCTTGTCGCCATCATAAGCACGTTTGTGGTCCTGAGCCGTTGGCATGATATAGAACTTGTCACCATTGACAAAGGCAAAGAGTGAGAACTCCTCCCCGTCAAGGAATTCCTCGATAACCACACGCGCACCTGAGTCTCCGAATTTATTGTCCAAAAGCATCTCGTGAGCGGCTTCTACTGCTTGCTCGACTGTCTCCGCAACGACGACACCTTTCCCAAGGGCCAAACCGTCTGCCTTGACTACGATTGGAGCGCCTTTTTCTTCGATATAGGCCTTGGCTTCCTCAAAGTCGGAAAATGTGCCATAGGTTGCTGTCGGAACATCATATTTGACCATGATTTCCTTAGCAAAATCCTTGGACCACTCCAGCTCCGCTGCCAATCTTGTCGGACCAAAGGCTTTGAGACCAGCTGCATTGAACTCATCCACGATTCCAGCCGCAAGGGCGTCATCTGGCCCGATAAAGGACCAAGCAATATCGTTGGCTTTTGCAAACTCAATTAATTTAGAATGTTCGGAAATAGAGATATCTACCAATTCCAGACCATCCAGAGTCATCCCGTCATTCCCAGGAGATACAAAGACTTTTTCAACGTCTTTTGACTCAAGCAACTTCTTAGCAATGGCATGTTCACGACCACCCGAGCCGACAACTAACAGCTTCATCTTTCAACCTCTTTTGCGAATTATTTACTAATATTATACCATAAACGTTCGTTTTAATCTTGTTTCGTTTCGCTTTTAAAGTAAAAAAAGGAAAGAAACTGTTTTCTTCCCTTTTATTTTCTTAATGTCTAAAATGTCTCACGCCTGTGAAGACCATAGTTAAGCCGTATTTATCAGCAGCTTCGATAGACTCTTGGTCACGGACGGATCCACCAGGCTGGATGATGGCCTTGATACCTGCCTTAGCGATTTCTTCCACGTTATCCGCAAATGGGAAGAAGGCATCCGAAGCAAGGACAGCACCGTCAAGGCGATCTTTAGCTTGGTCAATGGCAATACGGACGGAAGCCACACGGTTAGTTTGACCTGGGCCAACACCAAGTGTCATGTGGTCATTAGTCACGATGATTCCATTTGATTTGACATACTTGATGGCTTTCCAAGCAAACTCAAGGGCAGTCGCTTCTGTCTCAGTTGGTTGGCGTTTGGTTACCACTTGCCAGTCAGCTGGCCTTTCTTTGACCACGTCTTGGTTCTGAACGAGGAGTCCACCAACCACACCTGTGTATTCTGCTTCTACTTCACTAGCATCTTGTGCGTCAAATGGCAAGGCAAGAATGCGCAAGTTTTTCTTTTTGTTGGTCAAAATGGCTAGCGCTTCATCCGTATAGCTTGGTGCAATGATGATTTCAAGGAAAACACCGTGCATCTTCTCAGCTGTCGCAGCATCTACCTCACGGTTAAGAACGACGATTCCACCAAAGATAGACACTGGGTCAGACTTGTAAGCGTAGTCCCAAGCAGTCTCGATGTCATCAGCTTGACCAATCCCACATGGATTCATGTGTTTGAGAGCTACAACCGTTGGACGATCTTTGAAGTCACGGATGATACGGATAGCGGCATCCGCATCACGGATATTGTTGAAGGACAATTCTTTACCGTTAAGCTGTTTCGCTGAAGCAATTGAGTAAGCCGTTGGCAAGGCTTTTTGGTAGAAGTCTGCGTCTTGTTGAGGGTTTTCACCGTAACGCATTGGTTGTTTAAGGTCATAAGTCAGAGTGAGTTTTTCAGGTTTTGCTTCACCCACTTGAGCTGTGAAGTATTCTGCAATCAAGGCATCATAAGCCGCTGTGTGACGGAAAACCTTAGCCGCCAAACGTTGGCGAGTTTCGTAGCTTGTTTCGCCATTAGCTGCCAATTCGTCAAGAACAACAGCATAGTCAGCAGGGTCTACCACGACCGTCACGCTTGCATGGTTTTTAGCTGCTGAACGAAGCATAGATGGCCCACCGATATCAATGTTCTCAACGGCATCCGCATAAGTCACGTCTGGTTTGAGAATGGTTTCCTTGAATGGATAAAGGTTGACCACAACAAGGTCAATGAGCTCAATCTTGTTGTCTTTAGCCGCTTCCAAGTGGCTATCTAAGTCACGACGAGCCAAGAGTCCACCGTGGATATTTGGATGGAGAGTCTTGACGCGACCATCCATCATTTCCGGGAAACCAGTCACATCGTCGATGGCAATGGTCTCTACCCCAGCATTGTCAAGGGCAACTTTGGTACCACCTGTTGAGATGATATCCCAACCAAGTTTTTTAAGTTCTTGGGCAAATTCAACAATGCCCGCTTTATCTGAGACGCTGATTAAGGCGCGTTTAGTCATATTCTTTCTTTTCCTTTTTAAAAAAGTTCTTTCTTTGCTACAGTCGAAAATTTTCTTTCAGCTCGAGGGCTTCCTTATTTTCGTGCAGCCCCCAAACTATCCAAGACTTCTGGATAGAGTTTGTACTCTGTTTCGTGGATGCGAGTCTCGAAAGTATCTAGGGTATCCCCTTCAAGGTGTGGCACACGGACTTGTTTGATAACCTTACCAGTGTCCACACCAGAATCCACCCAGTGAATGGTCACACCAGACTGGTCCACGCCTGCATTCCAAGCATCCTCAATACCATGAGCGCCTGGAAATTCAGGGAGATAAGCTGGGTGAATATTGATGATACGACCTTCATAAGCTGCTAATAAGGTTGGACCGACGATTTTCATGTAACCTGCGAGACAAACCAAGTCAATCTGGTGTTCATCTAAGAGCTCAACAATGGCTCCTTCGTAGTCTGCTTTGCTCTCAAACTCCTTGAGTTCAAAGGCATAAGATAAAACCCCTAGTTTTTCGGCACGTTCTAAAACGTAGGCATCCCGATGATCTGAAAAAACAAATTCTACTGGAAATTGTTCCGCAATCACCTGAAAGTTTGAACCGTTTCCAGAGGCAAAAACAGCAATTTTTTTAGCCATTATTTAATCACCACACTTGCGCCATCTTTCTTCACAATACGACCAATTTCATAAACTGGTTCGTCGAGAATTTCTTTGACACGTTCAACATTTTCTGGTTTAACCGCAAGCATGAGACCAATACCCATGTTGAAGATTTCAAACATCTCTTCATGGTTAATTTGGCCATATTTTTCAAGAGCTTTGAAAATTGGAAGAACTGGCACTTTGTCTTCTTCGATCTCTGCAGCCAAGTCATCAGCGAACATCCGTGGGACATTTTCGATGAAACCACCACCTGTGATGTGGGCAATCCCATTAACCAATTCTTCTTTGATGAGTGGCAAGACAGCCTTGACATAGATGCGAGTTGGCTCAAGAAGAACCTCCTTGAGTTTCTTGCCTTCCAATTCTGGGAGGACTTCCTCACCTGTATAGTCCGCAAAGACACGACGAACAAGTGAATAGCCATTTGAGTGGATACCACTGGAAGCAAGTCCGAGAAGGACGTCTCCCTCTGCTACTTTTGAACCGTCGATGATTTGAGATTTTTCTGCAACACCAACAGCAAAGCCAGCCAAGTCATAGTCGTCTTCGCCATACATACCAGGCATTTCAGCCGTTTCTCCACCGATAAGGGCTGCACCGGCTTGTACACAACCTTCGGCCACACCAGCAACGACTTGTTCCAATTTAGCTGGTTCATTTTTCCCAGTCGCCACATAGTCTAGGAAGTAGAGAGGCTCCGCACCTGCAGCGATGATATCGTTGACACACATAGCCACACAGTCTTGACCAATCGTATCGTGCTTGTCGTACTTGATAGCCAGCATCAGTTTCGTTCCGACACCGTCAGTCCCTGAGATCAAAACGGGCTCTTTGACACCTGTTTTTGAAAGGTCAAATATGCCACCGAAACCACCAAGAGCTCCCATAACACCCGCACGCTCCGTACGTGCCACGTGTTTTTTGATACGTTCAACAACTTCATAACCCGCTTCAACATCCACACCCGATTGAGCGTATGCATTCTTATTTGTCATTTGTTTTTTCCTTTTCCTTTCCTTCAATGGGGAATTTTATTTGTAAAAACTCGTTTTTTCTTCCAAACTTCTACGATATTCTTCTTCATAGTCGTAGAGAGGGGTTGGATATTTCCCATCAAAGTAAGCGACACAGAGACCGCCATTCGGCGCATCTGTTTCGATGCCGATAGAATCAATCAAGCCATCAATCGAAAGATAGGTCAGGCTATCCGCACCAATGATTTGGCATGTTTCTTCAACCGTGTGATTAGCCGCAATCAACTCCTGACGCGTCTGGATATCAATCCCATAGAAACATGGATAGGCAAGAGCAGGACTCCCAATGGCAACGTGCACTTCTGATGCCCCCGCTTCTTTCAAGAGTTGGACAATGCGACGAGATGTCGTGCCTCGTACAATCGAGTCATCAATCATGACAACGCGTTTGCCTTTAACGACACCAGAAACAGCAGATAACTTCATCCGAACCCCTTGCTCGCGTAATTCTTGAGTCGGCTGGATAAAGGTCCGTTGCGTATATTGGTTCTTGATGAGCCCCATTTCATTTGGTAGACCTGATTCTTCCGCAAATCCCATAGCTGCGCTAAGAGAGGAGTTTGGCACCCCGACTACGATATCAGCTTCATACTTGAACTCACGTGCCAGTTGAGCTCCCATTCTCTTACGAGCCGTATGGACATTGACACCATGGATGTTAGAGTCGGGACGGGCAAAATAGATATACTCCATGGAACAGATAGCCAACTGAGTATCGTTTGTATAGCTGTCATACTGGATGCCATTGTCATCAATAATGACAATCTCGCCTGGTTTCACATCGCGAATCCACTCAGCACCGATGACTTCAAAGGCGCAGGTTTCAGATGAAACAACAACTGCTCCATTAGCCATTTTCCCGATTGATAGAGGTCGGAAGCCGTTTGGATCAAGAGCTGCAATCAACTTGTCTTCAAACATCAAGAGATAAGCGAAACCACCTTTGACAAGGCTAAGTGCTTCCTTGATTTTACCCATCAGGTTTGGATTGTGGCTACGACGAATAAGATGAGCCAAAATTTCAGAATCTGAAGTCGAGCTGAAAATTGCCCCTCTTTGTTCCAATTCTTGCTTGAGAGATTCTGCATTGGTCAGATTCCCATTATGAGCCAAACCAAACTGCATATCGTGAAAACGGAAGAGGAAAGGTTGAATATTGTCTACAGAAGCTTCTCCCGCAGTCGCATAACGTACATGCCCAATCGCTCCATTCCCTGTCAATTTATCCAAATTAGCAGGATTTTTGAAGACTTCTGATAAAAGCCCCATATCACGATGGCGCTTCAATTGTCCATGGTCATTGGAGAGGATCCCTGCCCCCTCCTGACCACGGTGCTGAAGACTATGGAGTCCAAAATAGGTCAATTTGGCAGCATCCGGATGACCCCAAATACCGAAAACACCACATTCTTCATTAAGAGATTTTACTTCGTATGTCATTTTATATACCTAATTTTTATTTGTGTATCATCCCTTTAGTAGTAGGGTCACTCTCAACGAAACCACTTGGGAATGATACGGTAGAAGTTCGTTTCACTCGCAAATGAAATCCTTTGCAATCATCACGAACTAGATCTACTTGATTTTACATTTACTGATGGTTATCTATTAGAAAATCTGCAAATCTTATTTTCCAGTAAAATATTTAACCGCTGACGCAAAGAGGTACTGGTCTTTATCTCCTGGAATATTTTGGAAGAGACCATCTTCAAAACGTTCTGAGTGTCCCATCTTCCCAATAATTTGACCGTTCTTGCTTGTAATACCTTCAATAGCATTGACAGAACCATTTGGATTGTATTTAGAATCCATGCTTGGTTTACCTTCAAAGTCAACATACTGGCTAAAGATTTGCCCATTGTCACGAAGCTCTGCAAATTCCTCAGTCGTTACGACAAATTTACCTTCACCGTGTGATACTGGGATGGCATGGATGTCACCAACTTCCACTCCAGCAAGCCATGGTGAGTTGGTATTGGCAATCCGTGTTTCTACCATCTTAGCCACGTGTTGGTTGGCATCATTGTAGAAGAGGGTTGGACTCGTACTGCTTGCATCTTCAAAATTACCGTATGGAAGAAGACCTGATTTGACAAGAGCTTGGAATCCGTTACAGATACCGATAATCAAACCGCCACCTTCAATGAAGCTATCGATGGCTGCACGTACTTTTTCATTGAGCAAGATGTTAACGATAAATTTAGCTGATCCATCTGGTTCATCGGCTGCTGAGAAGCCACCTGCAAAGAAGATAATGTTAGCTTTTTCGATATTGTCAACCATGGTGTCAACAGACTTGACAATTGCTTCTTCATTCAATGTGACAAATGGTACCAAGTTAACTTGAGCACCTTCTTTTTCAAAGGCCTTAGCTGAATCGTACTCAGAGTTAGTACCTGGGAACACTGGGATGTAAACCACTGGTGTCTCAACTGTTTCTTTGGCTTTGATAACAGCATCTGATGCCACAGCTGGTACTTCTTCCAACTCAGTTGCTTGTGCAAATTCCGTTGGGTAAACCTCTTCCAATTTACCTTGGAAGGCACTGTCAAGCTTGTTTCCATCAAGCGTTACATCGTTGACAGTAAGTGTAAAGTCAGCTACTGTTTGTCCGATCTTCTCAACACCTGCAATCTCTTCCGGAGATGTGAAGACAAATCCTCCCAATTGAGCTGTCAAGGCAGTCTCAAGATTTTCAAGGGTTACAGTGGCACCAATATGGTTACCAAATGTTGCAAGGGCAAGAGCTTCAAGGACACCTCCATATTTGACAGCTGATGCAGATGTGACTTTATAATCAGCTTGGATGGCTTCAAATTGAGCAAAGTTAGACTTGATAAGATCAAAGTCAATTTCTTGGGCCAAAGCTTGACCTGGGATGTAATAGATATTTTCACCAGCAGTTTTAAATTCTGGAGAAAGGACCTTACGGCTATCTGCAGTTGTGACACCAAAAGCAACCAAGGTTGGTGGTACTGTCAATTCTTCAAAGGTACCAGACATAGAGTCTTTACCACCGATAGATGGCAAACCAAGTTGAATCTGAGCTTCAATTGATCCAAGGAGAGCTGCTACTGGTTGACCAAAACGCTCCGCTTGTTTATCCATACGCTCGAAGTATTCTTGATAAGAGAAACGAGCCTTAGACCAGTTTGCACCAGCAGCAACCAAACGAGCGGTTGCTTCGATGACCGCATAAGCCGCACCATGATATGGAGACCATTCTGCTACATAAGGGTTGAACCCTTGCGCCATAACAGAAGCAGTTGTTGTCACACCATGTTGGACTGGCAATTTCTGTACAGAAGCTTCAGTTGGTGTGATTTGGTAGCGACCACCAAGTGGGTGATTGACTGTTGAACGACCAACTGAGCTATCAAAGATGGTTTGTAAACCTTTTTGACTGGCATGGTTAAGGTCAGCCAAGACTTCAAGAGTATCAGATTCAAGGGTTTCAGCAGATGTTTGGCGTTCTTCTGGAAGCTTGACATCCTTGTCAACTACCTTAGCATCTACAACTACACGCACACCATTTGTATCAAGGAAACGACGTTCCAAATCAACAATCGTTTCACCATTCCAGTGCATGACAAGATTTGGTTTTTCAGTAACTGTTGCAACGACAACTGCATCAATATTTTCTTTGTTACATGCTGCAATGAAGGCATCTACGTCTTCTGGACGAACCACCACAGCCATACGTTCCTGAGATTCAGAGATGGCAATTTCGGTACCGTTCAAACCTTGGTATTTCAATGGCACTTTGTCTAGATCAATTTCAAGACCATCAGCCAATTCACCGATAGCCACACAGACACCACCAGCACCAAAGTCATTTGATTTCTTGATCAGACGTGTTACATCCCCGTTACGGAAAAGACGTTGAATCTTCCGTTCTTCGATGGCATTTCCTTTTTGGACCTCAGCACCAGCTGTTTCAACTGATTCAACCGTTTGAACTTTAGAAGAACCTGTCGCACCACCGACACCGTCACGTCCAGTCTTACCACCGAGCAAGATAATTACATCACCAGCTTCAGGTTTTTCACGAACAACATTTTCCTTAGGAGCCGCACCGACCACAGCACCTAGCTCCATACGCTTAGCAACGAAACCTGGGTGGAAGTATTCACGAACATAGGTTGTTGCAAGACCAATTTGGTTACCGTATGAAGAATAACCGTGAGCTGCTGTTTTAGAAATCACTTGTTGTGGTAATTTACCAGCACGAGTTTCAGCAATTGGTGTTGTAATATCACCAGCACCTGAAATACGCATGGCTTGGTAAACGTAGGAACGACCTGACAAGGGGTCACGAATGGCACCACCGATACAAGTAGCCGCACCACCAAATGGTTCGATTTCTGTTGGGTGGTTATGGGTTTCGTTCTTGAACATGAGAAGCCATGGTTCTTTGATACCATTGACATCCGCTTCAATTTCAACTGAGCAGGCATTAATTTCATCAGATACTTCCATGTCATCCAAACGACCATTAGCACGCTCATAACGGCCAAAAATAGTCGCCATATCCATCAAGGTTTGAGGTTTTTCTGTACGTCCTAGCTCGTCACGCATAGCGATATACTTGTCATAAGTCGCTTGCAATTGTTTTTCAAATTTAGAAGCTGAGAAGTCGATGTTCTTCAACTCAGTCTCGAAAGTTGTATGACGGCAGTGGTCAGACCAGTAAGTATCCAACACCTTCAACTCAGTCTCAGTTGGCACACGTCCAATTGACTTGAAGTAATCTTGAATGAAGAGCAGGTCATCTACTTCCATTGCCAATCCTTGCTCTGCCTTATACTGTGTAGAATCTTCTGCTGTATAAGTTTCAAAGAAATCCAAGTTTGGAATGGTCTTATCAGACTCAGAGAAATCCTGTTTCGCAATACCAACAGTGATGTCTTTGAAACGAGAATCCACTGGGTTCAAAAGGTAATTTTTGACAGCTTCCAATTCATTCGCAGCAATGTCCTTGTTAACCAAGTACAATTGAGCAGTATTTACCGTTACATCACTTGAGCTACCAAGCAACAGCAAAGCTTCTTGTGAAGACGCCGCACGTTGGTCAAATTGACCAGGCAAACTTTCGATAGCAAAGAAAGCAAACTTCTCAAGATCAGCCTTAACCGCAGCTTCATCCAAAACAGTATCGGTCACTTGCTCAGAGAAAATATGTTTTTCCGCACGCGCAAACAAATCCTCTGCCAAGCCAAAAACATCATAAACCTGAACAATCCGAAGATCCTTCAAGGTTTTCAACTGAAGATTATGCTGTAATTCTTTTACTAAAGAATCAGATTTGACACGAAAATCAGCTTTTTTCTCAACGAAAATACGTTTATCCATTTTAGTTCCTTTATCTATTTCTACTTAAAGATTGTAGTGACGACCAAGTATTCTATTTGTAAAAGGCTACTTCAATCCTTGCAATTTTTCTAACACGACCTTATAAACATCCGTTAGACTTCCCAAGTCCCTACGAAAAACATCCTTGTCCATATGGTGCCCTTCAGCATCCCAAAGGCGGCAGTTATCTGGTGAAAATTCATCTGCCAAGATAATTTTGCCATCCTTATCAAAACCGAATTCCAATTTGAAATCAATCAAACGGAGACCAATTTGCGCAAACCAATCTTTCAGCAATCCATTGATACGACGCGTTTCTTCCTTGATATAAGCGATTTGTTCATCATTGGCAATATCCAAGAACTTCACATGCTCATCATTGATAAATGGATCATCCAAATCATCGTTCTTGTAGTAAAATTCAACGATAGGAGTTTTCAAGTCCAAACCTTCTTCAACACCGAAACGTTTTGAGAAAGAACCCGCAGTCACGTTACGAAGCACAACCTCCAAAGGAATGATTGAAACCTTCTTGTTAAGTTGTTCTGTATCAGAGATACGTTCGATAAAGTGAGTAGCCACACCCGCAGCATTCAATTTTTCAAAAATAAGAGACGAAATCTGATTATTGAGCACACCTTTGCCTTCGATGGTCTCTTTACGAGTACCATTCAGCATGGTAGCCTGGTCCTTATAAACGGACCTAATCACATGTTCGTCTTCTGTAGTATAGATATCTTTAGCTTTTCCCGTATAAATAAGTTTGCTGGACATTTTATTATTCGCCTTTCGTATTACTTGGCCTCATTCTAACACAAAAAAAAGCAGAAATCAAATGTTTTACGAACGTAAACGTATTCCCTCCTGAGTTTTATAAAAACTGTAAATCGTTTTAGGATTACAGTTTTTAAATATTATTTAAGAAAAAGTGATCATTATTCCCAATTCAAGAAATCATCCAAATAATAGCGTAAATAACTTTTCTTGCCTGTAATTATCTGTAAACGGCCTTCTAAACCGTACCTAAGCTTTTCAGCTTGTTCTTGAGTTATTTTTGTTTCCGCTTCTATTTTAAAGAAATTTCCTTGGTCAGTTCTCGTTGCAATTGTATCAATACTAGTGATAGTAGAAACAAGTCTCACTTGACCATTAGCACCATTAGTCGTGGTAAAGCGTACAGAATCTCCAATCTTGATTCTCACAATATCTTTTGAACTAAGATAGGCCGTCAATTTTGTTTTCCCTTCTCTATCTAATAGTGGATATAATTTAGCCAGTAATGTTCCTTCTGTGACTACCGCAGATTGATTCCTTTCAGGATTGAGATAAAGAACTCCGTCTTCCTGGGCTCTTATTGTTCCTTTTTCGAGTAAGCTAGTTTGATTTTTTTTGCCTATTTCTCTTTCTAAATCATCTTGCTCTAAAGCAATCTGCTCTTGTACAGTCGAAGAATTCTGAGAAAAGAGACCTATATTGGGCTGTGTAGTACTGTTCTTAAGGTTACTTGTTTTACTTTGATGATTTCTAAAACTCTCCAACTGATTAACATTGGCTTCATCCTGGATCACATCTCCAACCTCCTGATACTGAACAAGTAAATCTCCTCGTTGCACTTGTTTGTTCTCTTCCAGATAATTAACTACCATCCGCCTATTACTAGTTGATTGGATATTAGCAATGATACGACTAGGTTCAACTGTAGCTTTCGAAGATAAACTAATTTCCTTTTCTGCAAACATCGCAAATCCAAACATAAACACAACCAAAAGTGACATAGGAAAAATCACTCGGCTGGAAAAATTATGATAACGTCGATTATAAAATTCCGCACTTTCTAAAAAATCAAGGTGCATTATTTCTCCTTTCTAACAGTTAACTAAATGAGTATAAAAACTATTTCGAGCAAGCAAGTCAGCATGATTCCCCTCCTCTACAATCTTACCCCGATCCAAAACGATAACCTTCTCCACCCGTTCAGCAATAGTCAAACGGTGAGCGATGAAAATCAAGGTCTTATCTAGATTCATGAGATTGTCTACTATCCGTTTCTCTGTTAAGATATCTAAACTGCTCGTCGCCTCATCCAAAATCAAGGTAGAGGCATCTGTCAAAAGAGCGCGCGCCAAAGCAATCCTCTGGCGTTGACCACCAGAAATCCCTGTCCCATCAGAAGTTAATTCTGTCTGGTAATTCAAGGGCATACGCTCAATATCTTCACGAATTTCTGCTAGCTCAACTGCACGTAGTATATCCTCCCGAGTCGTACCCTCCTTGGCTCCAAGGAGAAGGTTTTCTAAAATTGTTCCATTGAATACATAGGGTTGTTGAGGTAAATAGTTGATATGTTGGCGTAGAGACTTTTTATCAATCTGATTTAAATTCATATCCCCCAGTCTGATTTCTCCCTGATTTGGGTTGTAAAAATTAACCATCATCTTAGCTAGGGTCGACTTCCCTGATCCTGAAATCCCTACAAGAGCTATTTTAGAGCCCTGTTTGATTGTCAAATTGATATCTGATAAGATATCTTGACCATATTCATACTTGTAGTGAATTCCCTTAAAAGTCATATCTCCTTGAACCATACTCAAATCCTCTACCATTTTCTGTTCTTCAAACTCGGATTTGACCAGATACACCTCGTTGAGACGACTATTAGCAACTTGAGCTGTTTGAAGCTTACTCTGAAGGTTGATGATGTTTTCTAGAGGATTAGTAAAATAATAAAGAAGTGTATTATACGTAATCAACTGGCCCAAACTCATTTCACCAGTCATAACGAAATTAGCCCCTATCCATAATACGCAGACATTTAGCGACAGTTGAGCAAGTTTTTTAAGAGCTTTTTGCTGACTTTCTGCTCTACTATAAGTAAAGGATCTTTTCAGATAGTCCACAAATTCCCTATCAATCTTTTGGTAGCGTGTTTTTTCGCTAGCCAATGATTTAATCGTTTCAATCCCATTGATATCCTCTATAACGGAAGATGATAGAGTTGCATTTGCTTCCATGGCATACCGGTTCATTTTTTCAAAAGGCTTCATAAAAACAAATATAATTACAGCATAAATGGGAAGACCCAATAAGCTTATGAAAAAGAGACTACTATTTTGCAAAAACAAGATTATGGAAATAATCAATACCGTAGATATATCTAAAAAAATTGAAATAATGGTTGAAGCTAAGGCATCTATGATACTATTGGCATCTGTAAATCGAGACACGATTTCCCCCGTCCGTCGAGTCGCAAAAAAGGACACAGGTAGATGAAAAACATGTTTGATATAAGATAAAATAACATCAATCGATAGACGTTGCCCAAGGACAATTAATAGGTAATCTTGAGCAAAAGACAAAATCTGCTGAAGGGCATACACGATAACAAGACATATAGAAATAACACTTAGGGTCGAAGATGTCTGATTTGGTACATAGGTATCAATAATAGATTGTAGATAGTATGAACCAACGATATTAATCAAGGTTACTAGAACTGTCGCTAAAATGATATTGATGATCAAACCTTTCTGATTTATCAAAATAGGCAGAAAAGAAGTCAGACCCTGATTCTTGTCCTTATGTGGCTGATAATTTGGGGAAGGAGCCACAAAAATAGTTGTTCCTGTCCATTCTTCTTCAAATCTTTCACGCGATAGTTTGGTCAGTCTAACCTCTGGATCTGGATCAGCTATATGGATATTCTGCTTATCCTTTCCTGTCACTACGTAATAATGAAATAATTCTTTGTCCTTAAGCACGTGAACCACAAAAGGAAAGATTAAATTTGGAGAATCAAATAAAGTCATGTCTGCTTGAATAGCCTGTGGCTCAAAACCTAATGTTTCCGCAGCCTTCACCAGACCCAAAGCTGTCGTCCCATTTATAGTCGTTTTGGCTAATTCACGAAGACGCGCTAATGAATAATAGCTTCCAAAATAGCCAAACACCATGGCCAACGAAGCCACTCCGCAGTCCTTCTGATCCATCTGTGAGCGGTAGTGTTTTTTCCTAAATTTCATATTCTTATCCTTTTTCTTAACAATCTAATTAAAAGTTCTATAAGATTATTTTAGCCAAACAAAGTAAGAAATAGATAACTCTTTCTAAAAAAACAAAATCTACACCCAAATAGCACTTTTAAAAGTTTAAGCAAACATATGGATTGACAAATCCGTTAAAATAAATATTCCACACAATCAAAAAAGCAACATGACCAGCATGTTGCTTTTTCTTATATTCTATTTTTAATGATTGCTAATACGTCTGCAACACTTTGGAGGTTGTCAATTTCTTCATCACCGATTTCGATTCCAAATTCATCCTCAACGGTTAGGACAAATTCCATCAAATCTACTGAATCAGCATTCAAATCATCCTTTAAGCTCAAGTTTTCGGTTACGACAAAGTCTTCTCCTTGACGCTCTTGAATGATGGTTACGATACGGTCAAAAATTTGTTGTTCTGTCATATTGTTCTCCTTATTCCTCTGAAAATTCACGCGCAGTTTGGGCAACTACATCTGTCTCAAGCATGGTACGAATCTGGCGTATTGTGCTATAGACAGCCTTGGCATCACTTGAGCCATGAGTCTTAACTACTGGTGCCTTAACACCAAACAGAACCGCGCCTCCAACATCTGAATAGTTGAGCTGTTTTTTCAAACCTTTGAGGTTATCCTTAAGAAGGAAAGCCCCTAGCTTGGCTCTAAGACCGCCACCTACAATAGCATTTTTAAGCAAGCCCATGATACCCATAGCAGTCCCTTCAATAGCTTTGAGCACAGCATTTCCCGTGAAACCATCTGTTACGACTACATCAGCAACACCATCCATCAAATCACGCGCTTCCACGTTCCCGACGAAATTCAAACTCTCGTCAGCCACTAATAGGTCATAGGCTTCCTTTCGGAGTGGATCTCCCTTGCTGCTCTCTGTCCCGTTATTAAGCAAACCTACACGAGGTTTTTCAATGCCACGAACATTTCTAGCATAGAAGGAACCTAAGATAGCGTATTGATGCAGGTGATGAGCTGTATTTTCTGCATTGGCACCAAGGTCAAGCATATCAAAACCTTTTCCATCAATAGTTGGCAAGGTTGACATAAGACCTGGTCGATCGATATTTTTGATACGACCAACGATGAAGAATCCTGCTGCTAACAAGGCACCTGTATTTCCTGCAGAAAGAACTGCATCTGCCTCTCCATCTTTGACAGCCTTAGCTGCCAATACCATGCTGGCATTTTTCTTCTTGCGGATGGCTTTTGTAGGCTCATCATCTGAGTCGATTTTTTCATCCGTATGGATAATACTAACGCGCTCTGTGGCTGTTAGATATTGCTTGATTTTACTTTCGTTTCCGTAAAGTTGAATCTCAATATCTGAGAAGTCAGCAAGGGCTTGATTAACTCCCTCTACAATAGCTTGTGGTGCGTAATCGCCACCCATTGCATCAACTGCGATTTTTTTCATTTGTCTTCCTCTTTCAGTAGTTGTCCCCAGTCAGCTAGGGAATCAATAAATTTCTTTGATTTCAGATGAATGCCGACATATTCCTCGTAGATTTGGTCCATAAACTTGCGCAAGTCCTGCTTGATTTCGGCCTTAAGTGAGATAGTCTCCAAGGTCTCAAAATCAATGGCTTGAAATTGATTGAGCAGATAAGGAATATTGGGATTTAAATGACATCGTTTCTCATCTTCATGGTAATGATCGGGACAAAGACAACCCCCGTATTTGAAGGAGAAGTCAAAGGCTTGCCCCACACGATGACAAAAGGTACACTCATTAAAGTTGAGACTGATTCCAAAACGTGTCAATATTTGAATTTCAAAAATATTGGTCAAAACTTGATAATCCAGACCCTCTTCCATCAGCTCTAAAGTCTTTTGCAAAAAAGCAAATAAGGGAGCATCTTCTTGGTTATCCTGCAAACTCGCATCTGCCAAGGCTGCAACGTAAGTCGCATAAGCCATAACAAAGAGGTCACTATTGATTTTCGGAAAAGTCTTCACCTCATGATAATCTTCTATATAACTAAGTCCATCGTCATTGACTTTTAGGAGAAAATGGGCTAAGACTAAAGGTTGAATGACAGGAGCTAGTTTGGATTGGCCGGCGTGTTTGACAAAAAACATGCGCTTGCCTGCCTGTTCTGTAAAGATTTTAACAAGCTTATCATCCTCTCGAAAATTTCGATTGTAAAGCACTAAACCCTGACTCGTAATCGATTGAATCATGCTTCTCTCATGTACTCCTCAAGTCGTTTCATAGCTTCTCTGATGGTTCCCATGCTAGCTGCATAAGATAGGCGAACATAGCCCTCTCCATACTGTCCAAAGGCAGCACCAGGAATAAAGGCAACAGCCTTCTTCTGGGCAAAATCCTTCAGAAAAGCAAAGGAATCTTGATTATAGCCTGCTGGAATCTTAGCAAAGATATAAAAGGCGCCATCTGGTTTGATAATCTCAAAACCAAGGTCAGTCATTTTCTCAATAATGTAGTCCCGACGCTGGATATATTCCTTCTTCATGGGTTCTGCATCATCTTTACCAGCTGTCAAAGCTTCCACCGCAGCATGTTGCGCCATGGTGTTTGCAGCAGTTACCAAATACTGATGACTCTTGATGAGTTGAGCTGTGAAGTTTGCTGGTGCAAAGATAAAACCTAAACGCCAACCTGTCATGGCATGGGATTTAGAAAGACCGTTAATGATAATTGCCTGATCTCTCAACATAGTTCCCAAAGATACATGATTTTCCCCTGTATAGGTCAATTCTGAGTAGACTTCATCACAGACTACGAAAATCTCATACTTACGTAAAACAGCTGCCAAGGCTTCTAATTGCTCGCGACTATAAGTAATTCCTGTAGGGTTGGCTGGATAGTTGAGAATAACTGCCTTGAGCTTGTCCCCTTGCTCCAAAATTGCCTTTTCCAACATCTCAGGCGTCAAAACAAAACCATTTTCAGTTGTATCAATCTCGACAATCTCTGCACCAACTAGATTAACTATTGGCTCATAGCCAGGATAGGCAGGAGCTGGCAAGAGAACCTTGTCTCCTTCCTCCAAAATAGCTGTCAGAGTGGCTGATAGAGCCTCTGTCGCACCAATTGTGACCAAGATTTCATTCTCTGGATTGTAGTCTAGCTGATATTTCTCTTTTACAAAATCACTCGCCGCCTGACGCAATGTCAACAAACCACTCATTCCTGTATAGTAGGATTGATCTTGGTCGATGGCTAGCTTTGCAGCCTCCTTGACATGATCTGGCGTTGTAAAATCTGGTTCTCCCAAGGTCAATCGCAGGACACCAGGAATCTCTGAAATAGCCTGGTCAAATTGACGAATCAAGGAAACTTGTATCTTATCTAATTGTTTATTAAAGCGTTTGGTTAAGTCCATATATATCCTCCTTGATCAAAGAACATATATCTATTATACTACAAAAGCTCTCTGACCGCAAAATTCCGTTAATTTACAACCTTATACCTACTTTCTATTTTACTTTTCTGACAGACAAGATTATAATAAGAAGTGCTTATTTTCGGAGGTTTTTATGTCATTTCTATCAAAGAATTGGGCAGGACTGTTAGCCTGTCTGATCATCTCAATCATCTCTTGGGTCTTAGGAGGCTTTCTGCCTGTTGTAGGAGCTCCTGTTTTTGCCATTTTTATCGGAATGATTCTCCATCCTTTTATCACTTCCTATACACAACTGGAAGCCGGTTTGACTTATAGCTCCAAAAAATTGCTTCAGTATGCTGTTATCTTGCTTGGGTTTGGACTCAATATCTCACAAGTTTTCGCAGTTGGAAAATCTTCCCTCCCTGTCATCCTTTCAACCATTTCTATCGCTTTAATTATTGCTTTCTTTTTCCAACGATTTTTTAACATGGATACAAAGCTAGCTACCTTGATTGGAGTTGGATCTTCTATCTGTGGCGGTTCTGCCATTGCAGCGACTGCTCCTGTTATTCACGCCAAGGAAAAAGAAGTGGCCCAAGCCATTTCTGTTATCTTTTTCTTCAATGTCTTGGCAGCTCTTATCTTTCCAACTCTAGGTTCTTGGCTCCATCTTTCCAGCGAAGGTTTTGCTCTCTTTGCGGGTACTGCGGTCAACGATACGTCCTCTGTGACAGCTACTGCTAGTGCCTGGGATAGTCTATACAATACAAACACTCTTGAGTCTGCCACTATTGTCAAACTGACCCGTACTCTAGCTATTATCCCTATCACTCTCTTCCTCTCTTACTGGCAAAGTCGTCAACAAGGAAACAACCAAGGTGTGAAGCTTAAAAAAATCTTCCCCGTTTTTATTCTCTACTTTATCCTAGCTTCTCTGCTAACTACTCTTCTTACATCTTTCGGTGTCAGCAATAGCTTCTTTTCGCCTCTCAAACAACTCTCCAAATTCCTCATCATCATGGCTATGAGTGCTATTGGTCTCAAAACCAACCTCATTGCTATGATCAAATCCAGTGGAAAATCCATTCTTCTTGGAGCCCTTTGCTGGATTGCTATCATCCTGACTAGTCTTGGCATGCAAACACTCATCGGCATTTTCTAATACTCTTCGAAAATCTCTTCAAACCACGTCAACGTCGTCTTGCCGTACTCAAGTACAGCCTGCGGCTAGTTTCCTAGTTTGCTCTTTGATTTTCATTGAGTACAACACAAAAGGTAGCCTAAAGGCTACCTTTTTATTGTTCAAGAATTAAACGTGTATGTTCTCTCTTGATGCAACGGTTCATCACGATGTCATCGCATCCCCCAGCACGCAAGATTTCTTCTGCTTCCAAACTTTCAAGTCCTAGTTGTGCCCAGAAAATCTTAGCATCCGCCTTGAGAAAGTCTCGTGCTACATCCGGTAAAAATTCACTGCGACGATAGACATTAACGATATCTACAGGGAAAGGAATTTCAGCTAGACTGGCATAAGCCTTTTCTCCCAAAATCTCGCCACCTGCAGCTTTAGGGTTAACTGGAATAATTTTATAGCCACGAGCCTGCATTTCTTTAGTCACTCGATTGCTAGTGGTTTCCTCACGATCGGATAAGCCTACTACAGCTAGAGTTTTACTGGTTGCTAGATACTGACGGACCACTCCATCGCTTGGATTGATAAATTCTTGAGTCATAGAAACCCTCCTTTTCATCAGTATAGCACATTTTGAAAAGGCTTGCAGTTATTGGCTACAAAAAAATTCCTAGCAGGAAAAAGCCGGCTAGGAAATTTATTCAAGTGAAAGACTAGATTTTTTTCTCGACACTAAATAAAGGAGAAAGAGGACGTTTTTCGTGAATACGGATAATAGCATCTGCTAAGAGATGAGCGATAGAGATTTGTTCAATCTTATCAATCAAACGTTCTTCTGGAAGATAGATAGTATCCAAAACAACCAATTTTTTAATGGCTGATTTCTGGATATTCTCCATTGCTGGACCAGAAAGAACTGGGTGCGTACAACTTGCGTAAACTTCAACAGCTCCTGCTTCTGCTAGAGCATCAGCCGCATGACAAATGGTTCCAGCTGTATCAATCATATCGTCAATCAAGATACAAGTCTTACCTTCTACCTTACCAATGATATTCATCACTTCACTAGTATTCATCTTGTCTACACTACGACGCTTGTCGATAATGGCAATTGGAGTTTTCAAAAATTCTGCTAATTTACGAGCACGAGTCACCCCACCGTGGTCCGGGCTGACAACGACATAGTCAGAACCAACCATGCCACGACGCTCAAAGTAATCCGCAATCAATGGAGCACCCATCAAGTGATCCACCGGAATATCAAAGAACCCTTGAATCTGTGCAGCGTGCAAGTCGATTGTCAACAAACGATCTACACCAGCAACTTCAAGCATATTTGCAACGAGTTTTGCAGTGATTGGCTCACGCGCTCTTGCCTTTCTATCCTGACGTGCATAACCATAGTAAGGCATAACAACATTGACAGATTCTGCACTGGCGCGCTTCAAAGCGTCTACCATAATCAAAATCTCAAGTAGATTATCATTTACTGGTGAGCTAGTTGATTGTAGAATAAAGACGTGTTTTCCACGGATCGATTCTTCGATATTAACTTGAATTTCTCCGTCTGAAAATTGACGAACAGTCGATTTTCCCAACTCTATCCCAATCTCTTGCGCCACACGCTCTGCCAATTCTCTATTTGAAGAAAGGGCAAACAGCTTTAAATCAGAAAAAGACATGATTTCCTCCGGTATTTATGTATCACTTGTGTTTTTCACAACATTTTTCCATCTACCATTGTAGCGCTTTTTTCTCGATTTTTCAATAAAAAATAAGACAAGAGTAGACTTTTATACTCTTATCTTATACTATCTTATATTAGTGATATCAAAGGTAAAACTTATCAACCTTCTCATCCTACTTCATGCTACTCCAGAAGCTTTTAATTAGAAAGTTAGTATATCTCCCTCATACTACCTGTATCCACATCGTAAACAGCTCCTGAAATAATAACATCATCTGGAATTAAGGGGCATTCTCGCAGCAATTTCATATCCTCTCGAACACTCTCATCGATGTCTTGAAACGGTAAAAAGTCCTGCCCAGATACATCTACTCCCAATTCACATTTTAGGTGCTCTTGAAAATCCTCGTTATTGAAGGTTTGAGCCCCGCAGTCTGTATGATGAAGAACCACAATTTCTCTTGTCCCCATTTGTTGTTGGGAAATTACAAGTGAACGAATCATATCCTCAGTCACTCGACCACCCGCATTCCGTAAAATATGGGCATCTCCAAGAGCTAACCCTAGAGCTGGTGCAACGTGTAAACGCGAGTCCATACAAGTTACGATTGCAACCTTTGTCTTTGGTTTAATGGATAGATGCAAATCTCCATGTAGTTCTACATAAGCTTGATTGGCTTTTAAAAAATTTTCAAAATAGGACATGACAACTCACTTTCTAGTCTGCCAGATAATTTGAACACCAAATTATTTATCTCCTATCTTACCATCTTTTCTTTGTCTTGTCAGCTGTCAACTTTCATATAAAAAAGCTGGGACAGAGACATCCAGCAACTAGCTTGGGTTTCTGTCCTAGTTTTTTAAATATTATGAACCTTTTTGGATATACTTGTTAAGAGAGCCTGCAAAGCTTTGAAGATTGAGACTTTGTACATAGACCTCACCAGTACCTCGGAAGGTATTCACCACTCCTTCACCCGTACCGATAGACTGCCAGAAGCCATTTTCTAAGTGGATATCATAGTCCAGAGATTGACTCCAAGCCACCACATGGGCATTGTCAATCGTTATTTCTTGGTTTTGCAACTCAATTTTCTTAATAGATCCAAAAGCATTAGCCAAAAGAGTTCCCTGACCTTGAGTTGTCATCACAAAGAGACCGCCTTGCCCTCCGAACAGAGCTTTCCCAATAGACTGGCGCTCCATTGTATAGGAAGCTGTACCATCAAGAGCTAAAAAGGCTCCATCATTCAATCGGTACTGCTTTTCGCCTAGCTCAAGAGCAATCACTTGACCAGGAGTGTCTGGTGCTAAAGCAAGGTTGCCGTTATCAGACTCTGCAACAGCTTGAGTGATAAAGGTACTTTCACCAGAAACCATTGAACGCCCTACAGCTTTGACAAAACGTCCCAAACCAGAACCGCTTGCATTGAGCTGGGTATTGAGACTTACATTAGGTGTATGGTAGACCATGCTACCACGCTGAATAAAGACCGTTTCTCCTTGGTTGAGCGACAACTCTACCAAAGGAAACTGCATGTGACTGTCCATAGAAAATTTCATCAGAAATTCCTCCTTACTTTTAATAAATGTTAACAATAAAATAATTAGTAATCTAAACCTGAGTAAAACGATTAGGAAAATACTTTTTTCAAGACTTCCTGAATAGTCGTCACCCCAATCACCTGAATTTCCTTAGGTGGCTTTATACCTGTTAGAGAATTTTTTGGTACATAGATTTTTGTAAATCCAAGCTTAGCAGCTTCATTGATCCGTTGTTCGATACGATTTACACGCCGAATCTCTCCCGTCAAGCCCAACTCTCCTACAAAACATTCCTGAGGATTGGTTGGTTTGTCCTTGTAGCTCGAAGCAATAGCAACTGCAACAGCCAGGTCAATAGCAGGTTCATCTAATTTGACACCACCAGCTGATTTAAGATAGGCATCCTGATTTTGCAAGAGAAGCCCTGCACGTTTTTCCAAGACAGCCATAATCAGACTAGCACGATTGAAATCAAGCCCTGTCGTCGTACGTTTAGCATTTCCAAACATGGTCGGCGTCACCAACGCCTGCACTTCCGCAAGAATTGGACGTGTTCCTTCCATTGTCACAACGATGGACGAACCAGTCGCTCCATCCAAGCGTTCTTCCAGAAACACTTCACTAGGATTAAGGACTTCAACCAAGCCACCTGATTGCATCTCAAAGATTCCAATCTCGTTGGTCGAGCCAAAACGATTTTTGACTGCTCTCAAGATACGGAAGGTATGGTGGCGTTCTCCCTCAAAGTAAAGCACTGTATCCACCATATGCTCCAACATACGAGGACCAGCCAAGGTTCCTTCCTTGGTCACATGCCCTACGATAAAGATAGCAATGTTATTGGTCTTGGCCAGCTGCATGAGCTCTGCAGTTACTTCCCGTACTTGAGAAACCGATCCTTGCACCCCTGAAATCTCAGGAGACATGATGGTCTGGATCGAATCGATGATAAGAAAGTCTGGTTGGATTCGCTCCACCTCAGCCCTCACGCTCTGCATATTGGTCTCAGCATAGAGATAAAACTCACTATCAATATCCCCCAAGCGCTCTGCACGGAGTTTGATCTGTTGAGCAGACTCCTCCCCACTGACATAGAGAACTGTTCCTACTTGAGACAACTGGGTTGATACTTGTAAGAGAAGGGTTGATTTTCCAATACCTGGATCTCCACCAATTAGGACGAGACTCCCTGGTACCACACCCCCACCGAGTACACGGTTGAATTCCTCCATCTCAGTCTTGGTTCGATTAACATTGATAGATGTTACTTCAGCCAATTTCATAGGCTTGGTTTTCTCACCTGTCAAGGACACACGCGCATTTTTGACTTCTGCAACCTCAACTTCCTCCACAAAAGAAGACCAAGCTCCACAGTTTGGACAGCGTCCTAAATACTTAGGTGAATTGTACTCACAATTTTGACATACAAATGTCGCTTTTTTCTTTGCTATAATTCTAATCCTCTCATTATAAAATATCTTATTCTTTTCACGTCAGCAACTATCTTGTTTCAGAACAGTAAGGCCACCATCATCCGCATGGACATAATACCGACCATCAGGACTAAATCCAAAAATATAGGGTAAATAACCTTTATAAATTTGACTTTTAGCTTCCTCATCTCTCCCCCAATAAATAGTTAAAATGGGATACTCTTCAGATTGGTCTTTATCCATTGTCACTCTGATGTCTTTGCCATTATCCAGAGGGAGACTTCCACCATATTGACCAGCAATAGGAATAGGAGAATCATAACCCTCACACATGGCTACTAACTCTATCTCATCGTAATCTCCGTCTATCGGTGTTACTTGCCCATTTTCGCTGTCAATGATTGATATGTAGTCTGAAGAAATACACAGAATTTTATGATAGGCATCAGGGAGAAATGCTAGGTAAAGAAATCCTCCAATACCAATCTCAAAAATCTTCTTATACTCTCGACAATTCTCGGTGGTAAAAGCTTGAAAATCCTTATAGCTCATTCATTGTGCTTCTTTCTATATCTCTATCTCACATTCAATCACTTGGCAAAAATCAATCTTCTCGTCTGGTACAAATTGGCGCATGAGCATTCCGTGAGTTACAATGATAATAGTTTTATAATTTTTATATTTTTCCAAAGCTCTTAAAAAACGATGACGCATCTCTAAATCAGTTTCATAGCGATAAGGAGAATCTTCAGATACAACTCCTGGATGTTTTAGATAATATTCATGAGCTACCAATACACTAGTTAAATCAGAGTTAGTTCCATCTAAGTCTGGACGCCACTCATGAAAAAACGGCTCTACAAATAAGTCCAATCCTGTTTCAACTGCTATATAATGTGCTGTTTCTAAAGCCCTCGTCACAGACGATGAAATAATAATCTCTGCCTTTCCAAAACATGCAGTTTTAGCAACTTCTTTTGCCAGACTGCGACCTTTTCCTGTCAATGGTGCTAAATCACGACCAAAACCACTATAGAGTTGCGGATTTTCAAGTTTATCAAGCATACTATAATCTGGCTCTCCATGACGTACAAAGATAATCTTCATCTTAGTGCCCAGTTGATCCAAATCCACCAGTACGAACTCCGTCTGCCTCGTCTCCATCTGCAATCAAGAAAGGTGCAAAGACAGCCTGAACCACACGTTCCCCAACTTCAAGAACAACCTCTTGGTCTGTAATATTCTTCATCTGTGCAAAGATATGTCCCTCATTCCCTGGATTGCCATAATAGTCTCCGTCAATGACACCCACAGAGTTAATCAAGACCAAACCTTTTTTACGAGGATTTGATGAACGGTCATAAAGATAGAGCACTTCAGTCGGCTGCATATAAGCCTTAACACCCGTTGGGACGAGAACAATCTCTCCTGGAGCGATAACCGTACGCACCGCAACCTTTAAGTCGTAGCCAGCTGCATGCGCTGTCTCACGTTTAGGCAACAGATTTTCATCTGTAAAACTAGAAACTAATTCAAAACCACGAATTTTCATATTATTCCTCTTTTTAATCTTTTATTCTAGGCTATTTTATCTTATTTATTCGAAAAAAGCACGAAAAAAGAGCACACAATTCACACTCGCTTAGGGCTGCTGGATTCCTCCCCTGACCCGCTTCACGCAGAACTGTTGCTCCACTAGTTATTATACCACATTCCCCTTTATTTTTAAAGAGAAATTATTTTTTACGTCGATTTCGGAAAAAGTCTTGCATAATCTCTGCGCACTCATTCTCTAAAACACCTGTTTCAACGTCCACACGGTGATTGAGCCTCTCATCTGTTAAAATATCGTACAAGCTCCCAGCAGCGCCAAATTTCTGGTTTTTAGCCCCGTAGACTACGTTTGGAATCCGTGCGAGACCAATTGCCCCACTACACATAACACAAGGCTCAATGGTCACAAAAAGCGTGCAATCGAGCAAACGCCAACTCTCTTCGCTCAAATTAGCATTCTCTATGGCCATAATTTCCGCATGCATGACTGCCCGTTGCAACTCCTCTCGCGCATTGTGTCCTCTCCCAATGACTTTTCCGTCCTTGACAATTACACAACCAATCGGGATTTCATCATGCTCTAAAGCAATCTCTGCCTCTTTTAAGGCCTCTCTCATAAAAGCTTCTTTTTCTTCAAGCGTGTAACTCATCTCTTCTCTCTTCCTAGCTATCAATTCTATCATTATACCATGTTTCTCAACACAAAAAAAGCCACCGAATGCGGTGACTTTATAGGGAGATTATTATGAAAAAGAAAAGTTTAGGAAATTTGTTACAACAAGTTAGGAGGTCTTCTTGTAACTGTCTATAGTATATCCGACCTGTCTTAAACAAATCTTAAAAAATCTCCTATGACCAAACACTTTCTAAAATATTTGTCTGTTCACGACCAGGACCTACTGAGAATGTTGAAATACGAACACCCACCAATTCGCTAACACGGCGAACATAGTTGCGTGCATTTTCAGGAAGGTCTTCCAAATTACGTACTCCAGTGATATCTTCAGACCAACCAGGCAATTCTTCGTAGATTGGTTTACAACGTTTCAATTGTTCGAGACTAGCTGGGTAGTAATCAATACGTTGACCATCAAGATCATAAGCCACACAGATTTTAACAGTATCCAAACCACTCAAAACGTCAATAGAGTTCAAAGAAAGATTTGTGATACCAGAAACACGACGGCTATGACGCATAACAACTGAGTCGAACCAACCTACACGGCGAGGGCGCCCAGTAGTTGTCCCATACTCATGCCCCACTTCACGAATACGATCACCAACTTCATCAAATAGCTCAGTTGGGAAAGGACCATCACCTACACGACTTGTGTAAGCCTTACATACACCGACAACTTTGTCAATCTTGCTTGGACCTACTCCAGAACCAATTGTCACCCCACCAGCCACTGGGTTTGATGAAGTAACAAATGGATAAGTACCTTGGTCAATATCCAACATAACACCTTGTGCCCCCTCAAAGAGAACCCGTTTACCATTATCAAGCGCGTCGTTCAAGATGACAGAAGTATCAGTCACATATTGCTTGATTTGTTGGCCATACTCATAGTATTCTTCAAAAATATCATCAATTGAAATAGGTTCACTATCATACAATTTTACAAATTGACGATTTTTCTCAGCAAGATTACGTTCTAAACGTTCACGGAAGATTTCTTTATCCAAAAGATCCGCAATACGAATTCCAACACGAGCTGCCTTGTCCATATAGGCTGGACCAATTCCTTTAATTGTCGTCCCAATCTTGTTATCACCCTTAGCTTCTTCTTGAAGACGGTCTAACTCAATGTGATAAGGCAAAATAACATGCGCACGATCAGAAATTCTAAGATTATCTGTTGTAACACCTTCTTCATGCAAATAAGACAATTCTTTTACAAGAGATTTAGGGTTGACAACCATCCCATTACCAATAACAGAGATTTTCTCTGGGAAGAAGATACCTGAAGGAATCAAGTGCAATTTAAATTTCTTTCCATCAATAACAATTGTGTGACCTGCATTATCTCCGCCTTGGTAACGAGCAATCACTTCCGCATTAGCTGAAAGAAAATCTGTAATTTTTCCTTTACCTTCATCACCCCATTGGGTACCTACAACAACAACTGAAGTCATAATAAATTTTCGTCTGAGCCAAAAGGCTCGTCCTTTCTCATATACATGGTGGGACTCTCACCCACAATTATATCTTACAATTTATTATAAGAAAAAAACACCATTTTATCAAGGATAAACACTAGAAAAGATTAGGGTTTTCCTTTGATTTTAAAATAAATAAAGTAAAAATTTAAGATTATACTATATATTTTTTATTATATATAAATTAACGTTCGTAATAAATGAAAATAACTGTATCTACTAACAATAATTGAATGTTTGTCCAAGTAAATGATTAAGATAGATACGATAAGCAGCCCTAAAATGATAGAGAAGAAAATCCTTCTCATTCTTAATCTTAAAACGAATTAAATAATAAAGTAAAAATTTAAGATGAAGTAATTCCCATTCATCAGTACTTTGAAATAAAATTGAATATTCATTTTCGATTTGCTTTAGAAAAACCAAAGATCGATCATAATATTTTTGAAGCATATAAAAAACCTTTCTTATTGATAAAACAAGTTTATCAGAAAGGCAAAATAAATAGATAAATATTTCTATAAAGTAAAAATTTTAAGCTGAACAAACTTAAAACAAAGAAAAGAAGTAAAAATAGATGGAAAAAAGCTCTGAAAAATCCAGAAAAATAAAGCCTAGAAAACAAAAAAACGTTCCTTAGAACGTTTAACTACTCCGCCAGTAGGACTCGAACCTACGACATCATGATTAACAGTCATGCGCTACTACCAACTGAGCTATGGCGGATAAAAGCTAAGCGACTTCCATATCTCACAGGGGGCAACCCCCAACTACTTCCGGCGTTCTAGGGCTTAACTTCTGTGTTCGGCATGGGTACAGGTGTATCTCCTAGGCTATCGTCACTTAACTCTGAGTAA
>NZ_JBTHHZ010000001.1:1052786-1175807 GCF_054353495.1 Streptococcus sp. V940 | reverse complement strand
TTACTCAGAGTTAAGTGACGATAGCCTAGGAGATACACCTGTACCCATGCCGAACACAGAAGTTAAGCCCTAGAACGCCGGAAGTAGTTGGGGGTTGCCCCCTGTGAGATATGGAAGTCGCTTAGCTCTTTGGGAGTTTAGCTCAGCTGGGAGAGCATCTGCCTTACAAGCAGAGGGTCAGCGGTTCGATCCCGTTAACTCCCATAGGTCCCGTAGTGTAGCGGTTATCACGTCGCCCTGTCACGGCGAAGATCGCGGGTTCGATTCCCGTCGGGACCGTAATAACGAAAGTTATTTGACTCGTTAGCTCAGTTGGTAGAGCAATTGACTTTTAATCAATGGGTCACTGGTTCGAGCCCAGTACGGGTCATATTTGCGGGTTTGGCGGAATTGGCAGACGCACCAGATTTAGGATCTGGCGCTTAACGGCGTGGGGGTTCAAGTCCCTTAACCCGCATAATAGAAATCAGCCGGCTTAGCTCAGTTGGTAGAGCATCTGATTTGTAATCAGAGGGTCGCGTGTTCAAGTCATGTAGCCGGCATTTTTTTTAATATAAACCAGAGTCGATGCGAACGTAGTTCAGTGGTAGAACACCACCTTGCCAAGGTGGGGGTCGCGGGTTCGAATCCCGTCGTTCGCTTATAGAGGCCGGGGTGGCGGAACTGGCAGACGCACAGGACTTAAAATCCTGCGATTGGTAACGATCGTACCGGTTCGATTCCGGTCCTCGGCATATATTGAAGAGCACCCTTAGCTCAACTGGATAGAGTACCTGACTACGAATCAGGCGGTTAGAGGTTCGACTCCTCTAGGGTGCATTAACAATTTAACTCGGGAAGTAGCTCAGCTTGGTAGAGTACTTGGTTTGGGACCAAGGTGTCGCAGGTTCGAATCCTGTCTTCCCGATTGATGGCGGTGTAGCTCAGCTGGCTAGAGCGTCCGGTTCATACCCGGGAGGTCGGGGGTTCGATCCCCTTCGCCGCTATAATGATCTTGTTGGACCTTTAGCTCAGCTGGTTAGAGCTCTCGGCTCATAACCGAGTGGTCGTAGGTTCAAGTCCTACAAGGTCCATTGGAATGATGGAGGATTACCCAAGTCCGGCTGAAGGGAACGGTCTTGAAAACCGTCAGGCGTGTAAAAGCGTGCGTGGGTTCGAATCCCACATCCTCCTTTATTTATTATTAGCGCGGGATGGAGCAGCTCGGTAGCTCGTCGGGCTCATAACCCGAAGGTCGTAGGTTCAAATCCTGCTCCCGCAATATTTGGCTCGGTAGCTCAGTTGGTAGAGCAATGGATTGAAGCTCCATGTGTCGGCGGTTCGATTCCGTCTCGCGCCATTTTTTAATATGATACTATGCGGGTGTAGTTTAGTGGTAAAACTACAGCCTTCCAAGCTGTTGTCGCGAGTTCGATTCTCGTCACCCGCTTTGAACTTTGTTCAATTACCAAGTTTTTAACTTGGGCGCGTAGCTCAGGTGGTTAGAGCGCACGCCTGATAAGCGTGAGGTCGGTGGTTCGAGTCCACTCGTGCCCATTAATAGGAGAATTACTCAAGAGGCTGAAGAGGACGGTTTGCTAAATCGTTAGGTCGGGTAACCGGCGCAAGGGTTCGAATCCCTTATTCTCCGTAATTAAAGAGCTTTATAGCTCTTTTTTTATTACCTTAGTCTTATATTATTCTTTTTATAACTCTTAAACATTTGATATAATGTAAGTGCAATAACTACAATAATTAGATAATTATAAAGGAGTTTGTTATGGAAGAAAAGGGTATTTTAGGAGTCTTGCTAGTTCTATTCATGAGTCTTTTTATGTTTGGCTGTAGTAATCATAGTTCCGAAAATTCCAGTCAGGATCTTAGTTTATCAACAACTGTTAGTCAATCAAATACTAATGAACAAACTTCCGTAGAGTCTAAGAAAAATTTTAAAGAATTTTACAAGCCAGTTTTTGATAATTACCAAAAAATACTTTCTACACCGAAGAATGTAAATGCAATCTCTAGTCTCTATAAGAGTTTACAAGGCACTGAACGCCCTATCAATAGTTGGTCTCTTGAAAATGCGGTTTTTCAATCAGATAAGATGTGTTATGCCTATGCGGATCTTAATCAAGATGGTGTAGAGGAATTATTAATAGGCGTTGAGCAATCTAATGGTGATTATTTTATTTCGGGTCTTTATTATCTTGTAAATGAGAAACCGATACTTTTAGCAGAAGGTTTTGTAGCCGGCCATGGTGGGGCTAGAAATTCTATGAATATCTATAAGGGTGGCGATATCCTGGAATTAAGTTGGTCCTCTGGAACAGGAGAAGGTAGAGGAGTACTCTATCATCTGAATTTAAACCAGCAAGCTGAAAGTAAACTACAAGAACAGGATATTCGAGTTCCTGGGAATAAAAGTTTGCACTCTGACTTTGGTAAGACAGAAGCCGAATTAATGAACTTCAAACAACTAGATTGGCAGAAATTTGAAAGCTCTACTAGTACGACCATTTCGGGAGAAAAGCAAAAAGCACCATGGAATGCCAACAAATCTGCCAAACTAGAAGCTTTTATAAAGGGCTGGGGAGAAAGACTAGGACAACCCAATTACCAAAAGGGAATCGCAGGAGGAGATGTGGGGGCTGACCACCTCTATACACTTAGGGATGATGGACCAAGTGAGAAAATGAATGCTGAGTATACGGAGACAGGTCTAGGAAATGCCCAGTACCGAATTGTAGAGCGTTATAGTAATTGGGATAAATACCCAGATGTGCATAGTTACTTCTTTGCGATAACTAAAACAGGAGAAGCGATTGTTTTTCATTCACCAACGACAAATGGTGGAATCATGTACTTAAAACCGACAGAAAATACAGAGATCCAAGCAGAGTTTAAACGTTTGGTGGAAGAAGAGTAATCAATCATAATGGAGAGTTTGGCCTTAGCCAAACTCTTTTTCTTATATATGATTTCAAATCAAAATCGTTGACAGATGTAATATCTAGTATTACAATGATATAATAATGATTACACTCTTATAAAAAGTGAGATAAGGATCTTAGCTTTTAAGGAGATGGTGAGGAAGAATATGATTGAATATAAAAATGTAGTCCTGCGCTACACGGATAAGGACATTTTAAAAGATGTCAATCTCCGCATTGAAAATGGAGAATTCATGGTGCTAGTGGGTCCTTCAGGGTCTGGAAAGACCACCATGATCAAGATGATTAACCGTCTTTTGGAGCCGACAGATGGCAATATTTATATGGATGGGAAACGCATCAAGGACTATGATGAACGAGAATTACGTCTTTCTACTGGTTATGTTTTGCAGGCCATTGCTCTCTTTCCTAACTTGACTGTTGCTGAAAATATAGCATTGATTCCTGAGATGAAGGGCTGGAGTAAGGAACAAATAGCCTCTAAAACAGAAGAACTCTTGGACAAGGTGGGTCTGCCTGCTGCAGAGTATGCAGAGCGCATGCCTAGTGAGTTATCAGGTGGGGAGCAACAACGGATTGGCATTGTGCGGGCCATCATTGCAGAGCCAAAAATCTTACTGATGGATGAGCCTTTCTCTGCTCTCGATGCTATTTCTCGCAAACAGCTACAGTCTCTTACCAAAGACTTGCACAAAGAGTTTGGTATGACGACTATTTTCGTGACTCATGATACGGACGAGGCCTTAAAATTAGGCGATCGAATTGCTGTTTTACAGGATGGGGAGATTTGTCAGGTTGCTGACCCTAAAACAATTCTACAAGCACCTGCGACAGACTTTGTAGCAAACTTGTTTGGAGGTAGTCTTCATGTCTAATTTCATTTCAACCTTTCAGGAGCGATTTAGTGAATGGGTAACAGCTCTGGGTCAACACCTACAATTATCTCTTTTGACCTTATTGGTCGCTATTTTTCTGACCATCCCACTTGCGGTTTATCTAAATGGTCACAAAAAAGTAGCGACCTGGGTGCTACAAGTTGCAGGTATCTTCCAGACTATTCCTTCAATGGCCTTGTTGGGGCTCTTTATCCCTTTCATGGGGATTGGAACCTTACCAGCCCTCACAGCCCTTGTCATTTACGCTATTTTCCCGATTTTAGAAAATACAATCACAGCCCTGAATGGCATTGATCCTAGTCTTGAGGAGGCAGGGATTGCTTTTGGTATGACCAAGTGGGAGCGACTCAAGAAGTTTGAAATTCCACTTGCCATGCCTGTCATTGTATCGGGGGTTCGAACAGCGACCGTTATGATCATTGGGACAGCGACTCTAGCAGCTCTTGTGGGAGCTGGTGGATTGGGCTCCTTTATCCTTTTGGGAATTGATCGTCGGAATGCTAGTCTCATTTTAATCGGAGCAATCTCATCAGCCATCTTGGCTATTTTCTTTAATGTCATTCTCAAATGGTTGGAAAAGGCAAAGTTGCGTACGATTGTTTCGACCTTTGCTGTCATGGTCCTTGGTTTGGGAGTTAGTTATGTTCCAAGCATGATTCCAAATAAAGAGAAAGAAAATCTGGTTATAGCTGGGAAGTTAGGACCTGAACCTGAGATTCTCATGAATATGTATAAACTTCTCATCGAGGAAAATACGGATATGACGGTGACGGTTAAACCCAATTTTGGGAAGACAGACTTTCTTTACCAAGCGCTGAAAAAAGGGGACATTGATATCTATCCAGAATTTTCAGGAACAGTGACAGAGAGTCTCCTCCAATCATCTCCACAAATTGGGCATGACCCAGAAAAGGTTTACGAGGTGGCTCGTGATGGTATTGCCAAACAGGATCAACTAGCCTTTCTTAAACCCATGGCTTATCAAAATACTTATGCTATAGCAGTTCCTAAAAAAATTGCGCAAGAATATGGGCTTAAGACGATTTCAGACTTGAAAAAAGTAGAAGGACAGCTCAAGGCAGGATTCACTCTGGAGTTTAATGACCGTGAGGATGGAAACAAGGGCTTGCAGTCTGTTTATGGATTGAATCTCAATGTGGCAACCATGGAGCCAGCTCTTCGCTATCAAGCCATCCAGTCAGGGGACATTCAAATTACAGATGCTTACTCAACAGATGCTGAAATTGCTCGGTATGACTTGATGATTTTAGAAGATGATCAACACCTCTTCCCACCTTATCAAGGGGCTCCACTCATGAAAGCTGAGTTACTCGAAAAACATCCTAAGTTGGAAGATGTTCTTAATAAACTAGCTGGAAAAATCACCGAGAGCCAGATGAGTCAGATGAACTATCAAGTCGGAGTAGAAGGCAAGTCTGCTGAAGAAGTAGCGCGTGACTTTTTGGTAAAAGAAGGACTATTGAAGAAATGATCAAGAAAGAAAAAATACAAGAAACTCTTTTGCGACTCTCTAAGCACTATGGAGAACAAAATTGGTGGCAATCGGATAACAAGATTGAAGACTTGGTATCGACTATTCTGATCCAGCGAACAACAGATAAGAATGCTAAGTTGGCTTTAGCTGGTCTGATGGATGTCATGACAGTAGAGGATATCCTGGCTTTACCGCTAGAAGAGTTACAGGAACGTATTCGACCTGCTGGATTTTTTAAGCAAAAGTCTCAAACGATTAGAGGACTTCTGATCTGGTTAAGAGAAGTTGGTGGTTTTGAGGTTCTTGCCAGAATTGGAACAGAAGATTTACGGAAGCAACTGTTGGAGTTAAAAGGGATTGGACCTGAGACAGCAGATGCACTTTTACTTTATCTTTTTGATCGTCCAGTTTTTATTTCGGATGAATATGCGAGAAGACTTTTTCGACGCTTAGGATTTGGAAACTTTGATACCTATAATGAAATGCATGCTGTTTATGGTAACGTCTTGGAAGGACTCACTCTCAAACAATGCCAGGAGATTCATGCTGTCATTGATGAACATGGGAAAGCTTTTAGCAAAAGTAAAGGCCAGTTAGATGAAAGTTGGTTACGATAAAAAATTCTAAGACCTCTTGTCTTAGAATTTTTTTAGTGAATTTACTGGCTTAAAAAATCATAGTTTGATCAGATTAGTAAGTAGAAAGTAGATGTAAAATACTCAAGGTGAATTGGAATATTTGAATGATAGAATGTCGACTAGTATTTTTCTTTTGAGTGGATATGAAATCTATAGTTGTGTTTGCTACTTCATATCTAAAACATCTAAGTAAAATCTCACTACTTGGTCTTCTTTATAAGATTTCCCCTTTTTCAGCCACCAGGTCATTGTTTCAATAAAGTTAGTTACAACAAAGTGCTTGAGAAAGGAGGATGGAATATTAGGATAAGAAACTTGCAAGTCCTCTGCTACCATAGGATAAACATGGTGTTCCAGTTCTTTCTGTAATTGACGGAGGAAGTAGTCATTTTTTGAGAAAAGAAGACTGGTCACGTGGTCTTGATTTTTCTTAAAATGCAAAAAAATATGTGTCAAATATGCTTCGATGCTAATATTTTCCTCGCGTTCGAAAAGATGATGAAAGAGATAACGGCAGAGCTCATCTAGGAGTAATTCCTTACTCTCATAATGACTGTAGAAGGTGGAACGACCAACATCTGCTAGGTCTATTATCTCCTGAACAGTGATTGTTTCAAAGTTTTTTTGATTTAGTAATTGCAAAAAAGCAGCATAGATAGCTTTTCGAGTCTTGGTAATGCGACGATCTTGAGTACTCATATGAACAATTTGAACAAACTGTTCACTAACGTACAGAGCGAACGGTTTGCTTCTATCCTTTCTTTTTGGAGTGAGAGATAATACTAGTAAAGGTAATAACTATACTACTATTATACCAAAGGAGAATATAAAAATGACAACGAAACGTGCTGTTTGGCTGGCTTTTTTCTTAAATTTGAGTTATGCAATTGTCGAGTTTATCGCTGGTGGAGTATTTGGTTCGAGTGCTGTGCTTGCTGACTCCGTTCATGACTTGGGAGATGCAATCGCAATTGGAGTATCAGCCGTTCTTGAAACAATCTCCAATCGTGAAGAAGATAATCAGTACACCTTGGGTTACAAACGGTTTAGTCTCCTAGGTGCCTTAGGAACAGCTGTGATACTCATGACAGGCTCTGTTCTTGTCATTTTGGAAAATATAACGAAACTATTTAATCCCCAACCTGTCAATGATGAGGGTATTCTCTGGCTAGGAATCATTGCGGTTACTATAAATATGCTAGCGAGTTTAGTGGTTCGTAAAGGAAAAACAAAGAACGAATCTATTCTTAGCCTGCATTTTCTAGAAGATACCCTTGGTTGGATAGCAGTCATCCTGATGGCAATTATTCTCCGATTTACGGATTGGTATATCTTAGATCCTCTCTTGTCGCTTGTCATTTCCTTCTTTATCTTGTCAAAAGCCATTCCACGTTTTTGGTCTACTCTCAAGATTTTCTTGGATGCTGTGCCAGAAGGAGTAGATATCAAACAAGTCAAGAGTGACTTGGAGCAATTGGAGTATGTGGCCAGTGTCAATCAGATCAATCTCTGGACTATGGATGGTTTGGAGAAAAACGCCATTATTCATGTTTGTCTCGAGCATATCAAACATATGGAAGTTTGTAAAGAATCCATTCGCGACCTACTCAAAGATTGTGGTTTTCAAAATATTACCATTGAAGTGGATGCAGATGTAGCAAGCCACCAGGTCCATAAGCGCAATATGGTTGAGCTAGAGGCAAGCCATGATCACGATCATCATCATTGATGTGGCGTAGTATAAGTGAGCGAAAACTTCATAAAAAGTGTATACTTGAAATAAGTTAGATACAGAGAGGTAATGTTTATGAAATCAGCAGTCTATAAAAAAGCAGGTCAGGTTGGTATTGAAGAGGTTAAACGTCCAAGCATTCAAGAAGCGGATGATGTGATTATCCGTGTGGTTCGTGCTTGCGTATGTGGTTCAGACCTATGGAGTTACCGAAATCCAGATATTAAAGCGGGTCACAAAAATAGTGGACACGAAGCAATTGGAATCGTTGAAGAAACTGGAGAGGCCATTACAACAGTCAAGCCCGGTGATTTTGTGATTGTACCATTTACTCATGGCTGTGGGGAATGCGACGCTTGTCGTGCTGGATTTGATGGTTCTTGTGACAATCATATTGGAAATAATCTAGGAGGAAATTTCCAAGCTGAATATCTTCGTTTCCACTACGCTAATTGGGCACTTGTGAAAATTCCTGGTCGACCTTCAGATTATAGCGAAGGCATGCTCAAGTCACTTTTGACACTTGCTGATGTCATGCCGACCGGTTACCATGCAGCGCGTGTGGCTAATGTGCAAAAAGGCGACAAAGTTGTCGTTATTGGGGATGGGGCTGTTGGTCAATGTGCTGTCATTGCAGCTAAGATGCGTGGCGCATCCCAAATTGTCCTTATGAGTCGCCACGAAGACCGTCAACAAATGGCCTTGGAGTCAGGCGCGACAGCAGTCGTAGCTGAGCGAGGAGAAGAAGGAATTGCCAAGGTACGTGAAATTCTTGGCGGAGGAGCAGATGCAGCACTTGAGTGTGTTGGTACTGAGGCTGCTGTTGAGCAAGCACTGGGTGTCCTTCATAATGGCGGTCGCATGGGATTTGTAGGAGTTCCACATTATAAGAATCGTGCACTTGGTTCAACCTTTATGCAAAATATCTCTGTTGCAGGTGGAGCAGCTTCTACGACAACATACGATAAACAATTCTTGCTCAAAGCTGTTCTTGATGGTGATATCAATCCAGGTCGTGTCTTTACTTCAAGCTATAAACTGAAAGATATCGACCAAGCTTATAAGGCTATGGATGAACGCAAGACTATCAAGTCTATGATTGTGATGGATTAATACTCTTCGAAAATCTCTTCAAACCACGTCATCTTCGTCTTGGATTATATATGTGACTGACTTCGTCAGTCTTATCTACAACCTCAAAGCAGTGCTTTGAGCAACCTGCGGCTAGCTTCCTAGTTTGCCCTTTGATTTTCATTGAGTATAAAAAGAAAAACCTAATAGGATTTGAGAATCTCTATTAGGATTTTTTTATGTTCAAGTGTTGTACTTAATGCAAGGTACTTTCTCTTAACGTCAGTTTGGTTCCAAGCATAGTGAGGCTTGGAATTTTACGGCCGTGAAGGACTTCTCTGTTCAAAATATCCATTCCTGTGCGTCCCATTTCTTCGGTGTAGACTGAGATACTGGAAAGGGGTGGGAACACTTGCTTGGTTAGAATGGTATCATTAAAGGAAATAATGCTGACGCGCTCTGGTATGCTGATGCTGGCTTCTTGAAGGGCGCGAAGAGCACCGATTGCCAAACTATCACTAGCTGCAAAAAAGGCTTGTGGAAGTTTATCTCCTAATTTTTCGATAGCCTCTTTCATCAAGTCGTATCCAGATTGGGCAGTAAATAGTCCTTGGAAAATGAATTTCTCGTTATAAATTCCTTTTTCTTGTGTATAGGATTTAAAGTAACCTAAGCGTTTATCTGCGATGACTTCTTCTTGGTCAGTAGTCGTTTCAAGACCGGATAAGATACCAATCTTCTTAATCCCGTGGTCTGTAAAGTAATCGACTACCTGTTTAACAGCATTATTAAAATCTGTAATGACACAGGTGTGTCCCAAGGCTATGGTGTCACTATCTAGAAAAACTAGAGGTTTTTGATACTCTTCAAATGATGCAATCTGTGCTTGGCTAAATTTTCCAATACAAAGAATTCCAATGACTTCTTCGCTAAGCGTAAAAGGTTGATCGTTGAAATAGCGTAAGATTTCGTAATCTAATTCTTGTGCCCTATTTTCGATTCCTAGTCGAATCTGGTAGTAGTAGAGGTCTTCCAACTCACCTTGTTCGCTGACCCACTGGATAATGGCAATCTTTTGTTTCAGTTTGTGACTTTCGCCTGTTTTAAGATGTTTGGTATAACCTAGTTCTTCGGCGACAGTTAAAATACGATGTCGGGTTTCTTCTGTGACAGATAGACTCTGATCGCGATTGAGGACACGGGATACAGTTGCGATTGAGACAGAGGCTAACTGAGCAATATCTTTGAGTGTAGCCATAATTCCCCTCCTTTTTAGGTTATTATATCATATTTTTCTATCTTTTTACTCATAGTTTAGTAAAATATCGGTAAAAATGTTGACCAAAGCAAAACCCTTGGGTACAATAGAAGAAAACGATTACAAGGTAAACTTTTTTACCTAACAAATTGTCAAAGGAGAATTCATATGACACAACATCTTACTGCTGATGCACTTCGCAAGGACTTTCTTGCTGTTTTTGGTCAAGAAGCAGATCAAACCTTCTTCTCACCAGGCCGTATCAACTTGATTGGGGAGCATACTGACTACAACGGTGGCCATGTTTTCCCAGCTGCTATTTCACTAGGAACTTATGGAGCAGCACGCAAGCGTGATGACCAAGTTTTGCGTTTCTACTCCGCAAACTTTGAGGACAAAGGCATTATCGAAGTTCCTCTGGCTGACCTTAAGTTTGAGAAAGAGCACAACTGGACCAACTATCCAAAAGGTGTCCTTCATTTCTTGAAAGAAGCTGGGCATGTGATTGATAAAGGGTTTGATTTCTATGTCTATGGGAATATCCCAAATGGTGCTGGTTTGTCTTCATCTGCATCCTTAGAGCTTTTGACAGGTGTCGTGGCAGAATACTTCTTTGACCTAAAATTGGACCGTCTAGATTTAGTAAAAATCGGGAAATTGACAGAGAATAACTTTATCGGTGTTAACTCTGGTATCATGGATCAATTTGCTATCGGTATGGGGGCAGACCAACGTGCTATTTACTTAGATACTAATACTCTAGAATACGACTTGGTCCCCCTTGATCTGAAGGACAATGTTGTTGTTATCATGAATACCAATAAACGCCGTGAACTAGCAGATTCTAAGTACAATGAACGTCGCGCTGAGTGTGAAAAAGCAGTAGAAGAACTCCAAGTGGCCTTAAATATTCAAACCTTGGGTGAATTGGATGAGTGGGCTTTTGATGAATATAGCTATCTCATCAAAGACGAAAATCGCTTGAAACGTGCTCGCCATGCCGTTCTTGAAAATCAACGTACACTTAAAGCGCAGGCGGCTCTTCAAGCAGGAGATTTGGGCAAATTTGGTCGTTTGATGAATGCATCTCACGTTTCTCTTGAGCATGATTATGAAGTGACTGGTTTGGAATTAGACACCCTTGTTCATACAGCTTGGGCTCAAGAAGGTGTTCTTGGTGCTCGTATGACAGGAGCAGGTTTTGGCGGTTGTGCGATTGCCTTGGTTCAAAAGGATGCTGTTGAGTCCTTTAAAGAAGCTGTAGGCAAACACTACGAGGAAGTAGTTGGTTACGCTCCAAGTTTCTATATCGCTGAAGTGGCAGGTGGAACTCGCATTCTTGAATAGTCAGAAGGAGGTTATCTAGTGACCTTAGTAGAAAATTTTGTGACCAAAGTCATTGCTGGAAGTAGCTTTGAAGAGTTGGATCGGATCTATCTGACCAATCGCGTCTTGGCACTGGTGGGAGATGGAGTTCTCGATGTTGAGACTGACCAAGATAACTTGATTGACCTTAAAGATCAGCTTGTCGAGGAAGCCGTTTGCATGGAAACGATTGAAGATAGTCAGGCTGCGCGTGAGATTCTTGGTACTGACCTCATGGACTTGGTAACCCCTTGTCCAAGTCAGGTCAATCATGACTTTTGGGCTAGCTATGCCCATTCACCAGAGCAGGCAATTGCGGATTTCTACCAACTCAGTCAAAAAAATGACTACATCAAACTGAAGGCTATCGCAAAGAATATTGCTTATCGTGTACCATCTGACTACGGTGAACTAGAGATTACCATCAATCTCTCTAAGCCTGAAAAGGATCCAAAAGAGATAGCGGCAGCTAAGTTGGTTAAGTCGAGTAACTATCCTCAATGTCAGCTCTGTATGGAAAATGAAGGATACCATGGTCGTGTCAATCATCCAGCTAGAAGCAACCATCGTATTATACGTTTTGATATTTCTGGTCAGGAGTGGGGCTTCCAGTATTCGCCTTACGCTTACTTTAATGAGCACTGTATTTTCCTAGATAGCAAGCATCGTCCTATGGCTATTAGTCGCCAAAGTTTTGAACGTTTGTTAGCAATTGTGGAGCAATTTCCAGGCTACTTTGCTGGTTCAAATGCTGATTTACCAATCGTGGGTGGTTCCATCCTGACACACGATCATTATCAAGGTGGTCGTCATGTTTTCCCAATGGAAGTGGCTCCTATTCAGAAAAGCGTTACATTTGCAGGTTTTAAAACTGTTAAAGCAGGGATTGTTAAATGGCCTATGTCTGTGATTCGACTAACTTCAGATTCTAAAGAGGATTTGACAGAACTAGCGGATAAAATCTTACTGGCTTGGCGTCAGTATTCTGACCCAAGTGTGCAGGTCTTGGCAGAAAGTAATGGAACACCGCATCACACTATCACACCGATTGCGCGTAAAAGAGATGGGCAGTTTGAGTTGGATTTGGTCTTGCGGGACAATCAAACATCTCCAGAGCATCCTGATGGTATCTATCATCCCCACAAGGATGTCCAACATATCAAGAAGGAAAATATCGGCTTGATAGAGGTCATGGGTTTGGCAATCTTGCCACCACGCTTGAAGGAAGAAGTGGAGCAAGTAGCAGCTTACCTAGTCGGAAAGGATGTTTCAGTAGCAGATTATCACCAAGCATGGGCGGATGAATTGAAAGACTCCCATCCTGACTTGACTGACAAAGACCAAGCTCTTGAAATCGTCCAAGAATCTGTAGGTAAAATCTTCGCTCGAGTTTTGGAAGATGCAGGAGTTTACAAGCAAACAGAAGAAGGACAAGCTGCCTTTATGCGCTTTGTGGAGAAGGTTGGTATTTTACCCGAATAAGTACTTGTCTCTTGCGTAGAGTCTTGAAAAGTAGTATCATAGTGTCGTTTGAAATATCAGGAGGAACGTATGAAAGATTTTCACTTTGACGCTATATCTGCCTTTGAAAATTACGAAATTGAAAAAATGAGAGACGGTCACGTGGTGGTGACAACAAAAGTAGTGGACTCTTCACTCAACTACTATGGAAATGCTCATGGAGGCTATCTCTTTACCCTATGTGACCAAATCAGTGGACTTGTGGTGATTTCGCTAGGATTAGACGGGGTGACACTCCAGTCTTCCATCAACTATCTGAAAGCTGGAAATCTAGAAGATGTTCTCACTATCAAAGGAGAATGTGTCCATCAAGGACGTACCACTTGTGTCGTCGATGTTGACATCATCAACCAAGATGGCCGAAATGTCTGCAAGGCAACCTTCACCATGTTTGTCACAGGACAACGATCTGAAGATAGACAGGTGAGGATATAAAAGAAAGAATGAGTAGGAAAACTATCCTACTCATTTTAGTTTATAAGAGTAGTGAAATACCAAGCTAATGGTTATGTTTCTGTGGTATAATAATCTTAGTTTATTTTAATAGCTAATATCAAGTGAATTCTCATTTGTGTGAGGAATTTTTTAATGAATTTACAGTTTAATTTAGAATTAGTAGAAACTTATAAAAGTAATAGCCAAAAGGCTCGTATCTTAACAGAGGATTGGGTTTATCGTCAGTCTTATTGTCCCAATTGTGGAAAGAAATCGTTAAATCATTTTGAAAACAATCGGCCTGTAGCAGATTTTTTCTGTCATGACTGTAGTGAGGAGTTTGAGCTAAAAAGTAAAAAAGGAAATTTCTCATCAACAATCAATGATGGTGCTTATGCAACAATGATGGAGCGTGTTCAAGCAGATAATAATCCCAACTTCTTTTTTTTAACTTACACAAAAAATTTTGAGGTGGATAATTTTCTTGTCCTTCCGAAGCAATTTGTTACACCGAAATCAATTATTAAAAGGAAACCACTTGCGCCCACTGCTAGACGAGCAGGTTGGATTGGTTGTAACATTGATTTATCACAAGTACCTTCTAAAGGAAGAATATTTCTTGTAAAAAATGGACAAGTTAGGGATCCAGAAAAAGTTACAAAAGAATTTAAGCAAAGTTTATTTTTAAGGAAGAACTCTCTTTCATCAAGAGGATGGACAATAGAAATTCTAAATTGTATAGATAAGATAGAGGGTTCAGAATTTACTCTTGAAGATATGTATCGTTTTGAAGGTGACTTAAAAAATATCTTTGTTAAAAACAATCATATCAAAGAAAAAATTAGGCAACAGCTTCAAATACTAAGAGATAAAGAAATAATAGAATTTAAAGGTAGAGGAAAGTATCGGAAATTATGAAAATGAAACAACTTATTGCACCTGAAGAGGTATATGATTTCTTAAAAGTCATCTGGTCTGATTATGAAACAGAGAGTAATTATGAAAACTTAAGTATAATGGTCTATACTTTATCAGATCCTGATTGTGTCAGATGGTTATCTGAAAATATAGAATTTGGTGATAGGGAACAACTTTCTTTACTGAATAAAAAATATAGCTGGGAATATGGAGATGAGTTACCAGAGTGGTTGGAAAGTCCAAAACATAGATTATTGCTAATTAGTGAGTTATTGGAGAGAAACTTAAGATGAAAAAGTATACTATAGAAATTACTGAAACTCTAACTCGTATAGTGAGTATAGAAGCTGATACTGAATATGAGGCAGAACGCATTGTGAGAGAAAAGTATAAGAATTGTGAAATAGTTCTTGATGATGATGATTTTGTTGACTATGAAATCCATATATGTGAATAGGTGAGCGCATAGAAGACAGCTAGATTAGGATTTAGTAATAAAAAAAAAGAGGCAGATGCCTCTTTTCTTATTTTTTTCCACTGTAGTGCTCGATTATCCTATTCACTAAATCTTAAAAAATAGCCATCTGGGTCTAAAACTGCAAATTCATGAGGATAGATATAATGGTCGTCAACACGAAATTTTCTTTTGGTCAAAGGACGATGGATGGGATAGTCAGCTTCCAGCAGTTTTTGGTGGAGCTGAGGAACATCCTCAATGCCAAAGGAAATATTGACACCACGCCCGAAAGGATAAGTCAGCTGAGCTAATTCTTCTGCGTCGCCTTCTTCTAACATGAGTTGGCAGTCTTCAAGGGAGAGGAAGAGAAATTTTTCCTCGGGGCGTTCGTATTCGACAGAGAAGCCCAGCAAGTCACAGTAGAAGGAACGGGACTTTTCGATGTTGGATACCACAAATTCGGGGATGACAGCTTGATAGTCCATTAGCTTTCTCCTTAGAGTTCAATCTCCAAGACAATCGGTGTGTGGTCTTGGCGTGGGCCTGAGTCGATCATGTCTGACTTGGTAACCTTATCTGCTACACGGTTACTTGTGAGCCAGTAGTCGATTCTCCAGCCTGTGTTGTTGATTTTTGAAGTCTTGCTACGTTGTGCCCACCAAGTATAGCGTTCTGGAACATCTCCGTGAACATGGCGGAAGGTGTCAGTAAATCCTTTGGCTAAAAGGTTTGTAAATCCTTCACGTTCTTCGTCTGTGAAACCTGGTGAACGGCGATTGCTGGCTGGGTTGGCAAGGTCGATTTCCTTGTGGGCGACGTTGTAGTCCCCTGTTGCTAGAACAGGTTTTTGCTTATCTAGTTGAGCCAAGTATTCTGCATATTTGACATCCCAGACTTGACGTTCTTCCAAACGTTTGAGCCCATCTCCAGCATTAGGAGTGTATACTTGAGTCACGAAAAATGTATCAAATTCTAGGGTAATGATACGGCCTTCAGAGTCCATGGTAGAAGGAGCACCGATTTCTGGGAAGCTGATAGTTGGAGTCAGTTCTTTCTTATAGAGGAACATGGTTCCAGCATAGCCTTTACGAGCAGGCTCTTGAGAGGAACGCCAAGTATTTTCATATCCAGGGAAGAGTTCTTCTAACACCTCGAGGTGTTTCTTTGTAGGTCCTGTAGCTGAAAGCTTGGTTTCTTGGATAGCGATAATATCGGCATCTTCGGCTACCAAGGTTTGGAGGACGTCTTGTGATAATTTCGCACGCGCAGAATCACTTGTCAATGCTGCATTGAGGGAATCAATATTCCATGAGATCAATTTCATAATGTTTACCTTTTCATTCAGATTATAGACAATATTATACCAGAAAAAGAAGCAATTCCCCAGCGTATAGTTTGAAAAATCAAGGTCATTCCTATATAATAAAGAATGATTTATGTAAAAGATTGAAAATAAATGAAATGTTACTCCTTTGAGTATCTTTATCGCTGAATATGACAAAGTTTAAGTTAGTGTCATCACCTATGAATAGGAAAAACCTGAGGCAGTCGCCTCAGGTTTCCATTTGTCATTAGAAAGGAATTTTATGTCCATCATCCAAAAACTCTGGTGGTTTTTTAAATTAGAAAAACGCCGTTACCTAGTTGGAATCGTAGCTTTGGTTTTGGTTTCTGTACTAAACCTTATCCCACCTATGGTCATGGGGCGCGTGATTGATGCCATTACTTCGGGACGATTAACACAAGATGAGCTCCTACGTCATCTCTTTTATCTCCTGCTGGCAGCTTTCGGGATGTACTACTTGCGTTACGTTTGGCGCATGTATATCCTAGGAACCTCCTACCGACTTGGACAAATCATGCGTTCAAGACTATTTGAGCATTTTACAAAAATGTCTCCCGCTTTTTATCAGAATTATCGAACTGGGGATTTGATGGCTCACGCCACCAATGATATCAATGCTCTGACTCGTCTAGCAGGTGGTGGTGTCATGTCTGCGGTAGATGCCTCTATCACTGCCTTGGTGACTCTCTTGACCATGCTCTTTAGCATTTCTTGGCAGATGACCTTGGTTGCCATTCTGCCCTTGCCATTTATGGCCTATGCGACTAGTCGTCTGGGGAGAAAGACCCATAAGGCTTTTGGCGAATCCCAAGCAGCCTTTTCTGAACTCAACAATAAGGTTCAAGAATCTGTATCGGGTATCAAGGTAACCAAGTCCTTTGGTTATCAGTCTGATGAATTGGCATCTTTCCAGGAAGTCAATGATTTGACCTTCCAAAAGAATCTGCAAACCATGAAATATGATAGTCTCTTTGACCCCATGGTTCTACTCTTTGTTGGTTCTTCCTATGCCTTAACTCTCTTAGTCGGTGCCTTTATGGTGCAAGCGGGACAAGTAACCGTTGGTAATCTTGTCACCTTTATCTCTTACTTGGATATGTTGGTCTGGCCCTTGATGGCTATTGGTTTCCTCTTTAATATTACTCAAAGAGGGAAGGTTTCTTATCAACGAATTGAGAGTCTCTTGTCTCAAGAGTCACCTGTCAAAAATCCAGAATCTCCACTTGACGGGATTGAAAATGGGCGCTTGGACTATGCCATTGATCGTTTTGCCTTTGAAGACGAAGAGACGCTGAGAGATATACATTTTAGTCTCGAAAAAGGGCAAACCTTGGGCTTGGTTGGACAGACTGGTTCAGGGAAAACAGCTTTGATTAAATTGCTCCTACGTGAGTATGACGTTGACCAAGGAGCTATTTATCTAAATGGTCATGACATTCGTGATTATCGACTAGCTGACTTACGAAGTTTGATGGGATACGTTCCACAGGACCAATTTCTCTTTGCTAGCTCTATCTTAGAGAATATTTGTTTTGGAAATCCCGACCTGCCTTTCTCAGCAGTAGAAGAAGCGACAAAGTTGGCTCAAGTCTATCAAGATATTCAAGACATGCCTGAGGGATTTGATACAGTTATCGGGGAAAAAGGTGTCAGTCTATCCGGTGGACAAAAGCAACGTCTGGCTATGAGTCGGGCTATGATTTTAAATCCTGATATCTTGATTTTAGATGATTCCTTGTCAGCTGTGGATGCTAAGACAGAGTTCGCAATCATCGATAATCTCAAGGAAACTCGCAAAGATAAAACGACTATCATCACTGCCCATCGTCTCAGTGCAGTTGTTCATGCAGATTTGATTTTGGTCATGCAGGATGGTCGCATCATTGAACGAGGTAGGCATGAAGATTTACTAGCCTTGGATGGTTGGTATGCCCAAACCTACCAGTCTCAACAGTTAGAAATGAAAGGAGAAGAAGATGCGGAATAAACAAGAACAATGGACTGTATTGAAGCGTTTATTGTCTTATCTCAAGCCCTATAGTCTCCTCACCTTTTTAGCCCTTGCTTTTCTCCTCGCGACGACTGTTGTTAAGAGTATTATCCCCTTGGTAGCTTCGCACTTTATCGACCAGTATCTAAACAATCTCAATCAGCTTGCTGTTACAGTTTTGCTCGTTTACTATGGGCTTTACATTCTTCAAACCATTGTCCAATATGTGGGGAATCTCCTTTTTGCGCGCGTGTCTTACAGTATCGTTAGAGATATTCGACGTGATGCCTTTGCCAATATGGAGAAGCTAGGCATGTCTTATTTTGATAAAACACCTGCAGGATCCATCGTTTCTCGTTTGACCAACGACACTGAGACTATTAGTGATATGTTTTCAGGGATCTTGTCCAGCTTTATCTCGGCGATCTTTATCTTTGTGACGACCCTTTATACCATGCTTGTTTTGGACTATCGTCTGACAGCTTTGGTTCTACTCTTTTTACCCTTGATTTTCCTTTTGGTCAATCTCTATCGTAAAAAATCTGTCAAGGTTATCGAAAAAACCAGAAGTCTCTTATCAGATATTAACAGTAAGTTGGCTGAAAATATCGAAGGTATTCGCATCATTCAAGCCTTTAACCAAGAAAAACGTCTGCAAGAAGAGTTTGATGAGATAAATCAGGAACATCTGGTCTACGCTAATCGTTCAGTAGCCTTGGATTCTCTCTTTTTACGCCCAGCTATGAGTTTGTTGAAGCTGTTGGGATACGCAGTTTTGATGGCTTACTTTGGCTATCGTGGTCTTTATCTAGGAATAACGGCAGGGACTATGTATGCCTTTATCCAGTACATCAATCGTCTCTTTGATCCCCTCATCGAGGTGACACAAAACTTTTCTACCCTTCAAACATCCATGGTGTCAGCAGGTCGTGTTTTTGCACTTATCGATGAGACCAACTATGAACCGACTCAAGAAAATGGACAAGCCGAGATTAAAGAAGGAAATATCCGTTTTGAACATGTATCTTTCTCCTATGATGGGGAACACCAGATTCTTGATGATATCTCCTTTACCGTTAATAAAGGTGAAACCATCGCCTTTGTCGGGCATACTGGCTCTGGGAAATCTTCTATCATTAATGTTCTCATGCGCTTTTATGAATTCCAGTCTGGTCGAGTTCTCATAGATGGTGTGGATATTCGTAAGTATAGCCAAGAGGAGTTGAGAAAAAACATCGGTCTGGTCCTACAGGAACCTTTCCTCTATCATGGGACCATCAAGTCCAATATCGCTATGTACCAAGATATCAGCGATGACCAAGTCAAGGCTGCAGCAGAGTTTGTGGATGCAGATTCTTTCATTCAGGATCTTCCATTAGGCTATGATGCCCCTGTGTCTGAGCGTGGTTCGAGTTTTTCAACCGGGCAACGTCAACTTCTTGCCTTTGCTAGAACGGTTGCCAGTCAACCGAAAATTCTGATTTTGGATGAAGCGACAGCTAATATTGACTCTGAAACAGAATCCCTGGTTCAAAATTCTCTAGCCAAGATGAGACAGGGCCGGACAACCATTGCCATCGCCCATCGTCTCTCTACTATCCAAGATGCCAACTGTATCTATGTCCTTGATAAGGGACGTATTATTGAGAGTGGAACCCATGAGGAACTTTTGGCCTTGGGTGGAACCTATCACAAGATGTATAGTTTGCAAGCAGGGGCCCTTTCCTAGGGAAGAATTCCTTTAAAATACAGATTTCTTGTACCGCCTCTTTCATTTTGTGGTATAATGTAGAATGTTTAAAGATTACATATTAAAAAACAGAGGAGAATGTGCATGCTGAAATGGGATGAACTACCTCAGGAGATGAAATTGAGCGAGGTAAAACCATACTACCAGCTCGTCTCTGGAAGAAAAGGTTCACTGATTCTCAAGCGTTGTCTAGACTTGTTTCTAGCCTTGGTCTTGTTAATCTTGACTTCTCCCGTATTTCTGATTCTAAGCATTTGGATCAAGCTAGATAGCAAGGGTCCAGTTATTTACAAGCAGGTGCGGGTAACCCAGTACAACCGACATTTCAAGATTTGGAAATTCCGGACCATGGTGACCGATGCGGATAAGAAAGGAAGTCTCGTAACTTCTGCAAATGACAGTCGTATCACTAAAGTTGGAAATTTCATTCGACGTGTTCGTTTGGATGAATTGCCGCAATTGGTCAATGTCCTCAAAGGCGAAATGTCCTTTGTAGGAACACGCCCAGAAGTACCACGCTACACAGAGCAGTATAGCCCTGAAATGATGGCTACCTTGCTCTTACCTGCGGGGATTACTTCCCTTGCCAGCATAAACTATAAGGATGAGGATGCCATCATCAGTCAAATGACTGCAAAAGGTATGACAGTTGACCAGGCTTATGTGGAAAGAGTCCTTCCAGAGAAAATGCACTTTAACCTAGCCTATCTACGTGATTTTAGTTTCTTCGGAGATATCAAAATCATGTTCCAGACTGTAGTTGAAGTTTTAAAATAAAGTAGTCACAAGAGTGAATACAGTAAAAGGAGTAAATCAATGACAAAGTATAATATTCCATTTTCACCACCCGATATTACCGAAGCTGAAATTGCTGAAGTAGCCGATACCCTTCGTTCTGGTTGGATCACAACAGGTCCGAAGACAAAAGAACTAGAGCGTCGTCTGTCCGTCTATACTCAAACGCCTAAGACAGTCTGCCTCAACTCTGCAACAGCAGCTCTTGAATTGATCTTGCGCGTGCTTGAAGTAGGGCCTGGTGACGAAGTCATCGTTCCAGCTATGACTTATACAGCATCATGTAGTGTCATCACTCACGTAGGTGCGACACCAGTGATGGTTGATATCCAAGATGATACCTTTGAAATGGACTATGACAAGCTTGAGCAAGCAATTACTGAGAAGACTAAGGTTATCATCCCAGTTGAACTTGCAGGGATTATCTGTGACTATGACCGTTTGTTCCAAGTTGTAGAAAAGAAACGTGACCTCTTTACAGCAGCTAGCAAGTGGCAAAAGGCCTTTAACCGTATTGTGATTGTCTCTGATAGTGCCCACGCTTTGGGTTCAACCTACAAGGGACAACCAGCCGGTTCAATTGCAGACTTCACATCATTTTCTTTCCACGCAGTCAAGAACTTTACAACTGCTGAGGGAGGAAGTGCCACTTGGAAAGCCGATCCAGCTATTGATGATGAAGAAATGTACAAGGAATTCCAAATCCTTTCTCTTCATGGTCAAACCAAAGATGCGCTTGCCAAGATGCAACTGGGTTCATGGGAATACGATATCGTAACTCCTGCCTACAAGTGCAACATGACGGATATCATGGCTTCGATTGGTTTGGTACAATTGGATCGTTATCCTGGCTTGCTTCAACGTCGTAAAGAAATCGTAACTCGCTATGACCGTGGATTTGCAGGAACTCGGATTCACCCATTGGCTCATGAGACAGATGCAGTTGAATCTTGTCGTCACCTCTACATCACCCATGTAGAAGGAGCAAATCTCGAACAACGCAACCAAATTATTCAAGAATTAGCCAAGGCAGGAGTCGCAAGTAACGTCCACTACAAACCACTTCCGCTTTTGACAGCCTATAAGAATCTTGGCTTTGATATGGCAGATTATCCGCGAGCTTATGCCTTCTTTGTAAACGAGATTACACTACCACTTCACACGAAATTAACGGACGAAGAAGTAGATTATATCATTGAGACATTTGTCAGAGTTTCCGAAGAAGTTCTAGGTACTTCACAAAAATAATTAAAAAAATTAGTAAAAAATGAATGAAAACGATTGACAAAGAAAAAACAATAACATATAATTAACTCAACAAATCAGAAAAGTAGTTATTTTTGATCTTCAGGGAGCCTGTGGTTACTGTGAACAGGTGTTTGAAAGTAGTGAAATTGGGCTGATTTGAAAAAATGAATTTGAAACAATGAAAATTCGGTAGGCACACCTTACAGTGCAACTTGTTGTTAGACAAGGCAGAGATGTAAAGAGGATATTCTCTTTACAATTGAGGTGGTACCGCGTTACGAACGCCCTCACATGGAAGTAGATTCCGTGTGTGGGCTTTTTCTATCCGTCATTTTGTTTATCTTTTATTAGGGCGTTAACTGAGAGTAATATTCAAGTTTCACTTGTTCTTTTAGTAAAGGCTGAAATGGTCCCCCAGACCATTTCACTACCAAAAGCAAATAAAAAGCCGGATTCATATAGAAGGAGGAAAAATTTATGACAACTAAAGGATATTTTGGACAATTTGGTGGTAGTTTTGTACCAGAACCAATTCAGGTTTTGCTAGATGAATTGGAAGTGACTTTTGAAAAATACAAGGATGATCCAGAGTTTTTAGCTGAGTTTCGCCATTACTTGAAGGATTATTCAGGTCGTGAAACACCGCTTTACTATGCAGAGAGCTTGACAGAGCACTTAGGTGGCGCTAAGATTTATCTCAAGCGCGAAGATCTGAATCACCTTGGTTCTCACAAGCTCAACAACGTTTTAGGACAAATCCTTCTAGCAAAACGCATGGGTAAAAAGCGTGTCATTGCTGAGACAGGAGCTGGTCAGCACGGTGTTGCGACTGCGGCTGCTGCAGCCAAGTTTGGTATGGCTTGTGACGTCTACATGGGGGCAGAAGATGTGGAGCGTCAACGTCTCAATGTCTTCCGCATGGAGATGATGGGAGCAACTGTTCACGCAGTTGAAACTGGGACTCGTACCCTCAAAGATGCGGTTGATGCAGCCTTTGGAGCATGGATGAACGACCTTGAAGCCTTCTACGTTTTAGGTTCTGCTGTTGGACCTCACCCTTATCCAACTATTGTTCATGAATTCCAAAAGGTTATTAGTGAAGAATCACGTCGTCAAATCTTGGAAAAAGAAGGACGTCTACCAGACTACGTCATTGCCTGTGTGGGCGGTGGTTCTAATGCCATCGGTGCCTTTTCACAGTATGTAGCTGATGAAGAAGTAAAATTGGTTGGGGTAGAAGCTGCTGGTCATGGTTTAGATACCGACAAACACGCGGCAACTATGACTAAGGGTAGTGTCGGAATTGTTGATGGAATGAAGACCTATGCAGTATTTAAGGAAGATGGAGAGCTCGCGCCAGTTTACTCTATTTCAGCAGGTTTGGACTATCCAGGGGTTGGTCCAGAACATGCCTTCTTTAAAGACTCTGGTCGAGTAGAATATGTAGCAGCGACAGATGAAGAAGCTGTCCAAGCCTTGCTTTTATTAAGCAAAACAGAAGGAATCATCCCTGCAATTGAAAGCTCACATGCTATTGCTGAAGCAGTCAAACGCGCACCAAAACTAAGTAAAGATGAGATTATCATCATCAATGTCTCTGGTCGTGGAGACAAGGACGTAGCTGCCATTGCAGACTACCTTGAAGCTAAAAAATAAAATATGGAAAAGATACAGAGATTTCTCTCACAGAGAGCTTGTGGTTGCTGAAAACAAGCAGAGAAAGCTGTAAGGTTGGGTCCATCTGAAATGAGAGAAGAAAACATAATTCTCAAGGGAGTGCCCTTTATCGCACAACCTGTTACAGGAGCTATCTGAGACAGGAATGAGAGATAGGAGAAATCCTATAATTGAGGTGGCACCGCGAATTTCGTCCTCACGCAAGTTATTTTGCGTGGGGATTTTTTGTAGAATCAACACGGGATTTAAGAAGAACTGAAAGGGAAATTACAATGGAACGAATCATTCATGGAGATGTTTTATCACCAATCTTGGCTTATATGCGTTTGAACGGAGAACACAAGGTCATACTTGAAAGTATCCCAAGAGAAAAGGAAAATGCTCGATTTTCTATCTTAGCCTATAACCCAGTTTTCGAGATTAAGTTTGAAAATGGAGTCCTTTATCAAAATGGTCAGGTGATTGATCGTGATCCTTTGGATTTCCTTTATGAGGTGACTCATAAGAGTCAGCACCATTCAGACCTACCTTTTGGTGGTGGAGCTATTGGCTTTGTCGGCTACGATATGATTTCTCTCTATGAAGAAATTGGCCAACTCCCTGAGGATACGATTGGGACACCAGATATGCATTTCTTCGTATATGAGAGTTATATAGTTTTTGACCATAAGAAAGAAAAAATTCATGTCATAGAGGATGCTCTTTACAGTGAACGTAGTAATGAAGAACTAGAAGTGGCTTTAGATCAGGTTTTAGAAGAGTTGAAAATCCCTGCTCCAAATGAATTTGAAGATTTGGACGTTTCTCCACTTCAGTTTATACCACATATTGCACCTCAGAAATTTGAAAAAATGGTAGAAACAGCTCGCGACTTGATTCGCAATGGAGATATGTTCCAATGTGTACTCAGTCAGCGCTTCTCCGCAGAGGTAACTGGAAATCCTTTTGACTTCTACAGAAATCTCCGAGTGACCAATCCATCAAATTACCTCTACTTTTATGACTTTGGAAATTATCAAATTATTGGTGCCAGTCCTGAGAGCTTGGTTTCCGTCAAAAATGGTATCGTGACAACCAATCCAATTGCAGGTACGCGACCTAGAGGTGCCAATGACGAGGAAGATGCAGCACTTGCAAGTGATCTACTTTCTGATGAAAAGGAAACGGCAGAACACCGAATGTTGGTGGACTTGGGACGAAATGATATCGGTAGAATTGCTGAAACAGCAAGTGTCCAAGTAACCAAGTATATGGAAGTGGAACTTTTCCGCTATGTCATGCATTTGACCAGCGTGGTTAAGGGACATTTATTACCAGAACTGACTGCCATGGATGCCTTGAAGGCGACACTTCCGGCAGGAACAGTATCGGGAGCACCAAAGATTCGGGCCATGAAACGCATCTATGAACTAGAAACAGAGAAGCGAGGTGTCTATGCAGGAGCTATCGGTTACTTATCAGCAACTGGAGACATGGATTTTGCTATTGCAATTCGAACCATGATTCTTAAAAATAAAACAGCCTATGTACAGGCTGGTGCAGGAATTGTTTATGATTCCATCGCCCAGAACGAATACCAAGAAACGATTAACAAAGCTAAATCTATGACAAGAATGGGAGAACTAAGACCATGATTTTATTGATTGATAATTATGATTCATTTACCTATAACCTAGCTCAATATATCGGGAATTTCGCAGAAGTTCAGGTTTTGAGAAATGATGATCCACATCTTTATGAACATGCTGAAAAGGCAGATGGACTGGTCTTTTCTCCTGGTCCAGGTTGGCCAGCTGATGCTGGGAAAATGGAAGAAATGATTCGTGATTTTGCAGGTAAGAAACCTATTCTAGGGATTTGTTTGGGGCACCAAGCCATTGCAGAAGTATTTGGTGGCAAGTTGGGCTTGGCTCCTAAAGTTATGCACGGTAAACAAAGCCAGATTCGGTTTGAGACTCCATCCGTTCTCTATCAAGGAATCGAGGACAATCGCCCAGTCATGCGTTACCACAGTATTTTAATTGAAGAGATGCCAGAAGAGTTTGAAGTGACAGCTCGTTCGATAGATGACCAAGCTATTATGGGGATTCAACACAAAACCTTGCCGATTTATGGCTTGCAGTATCATCCAGAAAGTATTGGAACGCCAGATGGCCTATCTTCTATTCAGAATTTTATCGAGAAAGTTGTAAAGTGAGGAACACAAAATGAAAGAAATTATTGAAAAATTAGCAAACTTTGAAGATTTATCAAGTGTTGAAATGACAGATGTGATCGAACGCATCGTGACAGGGCGAGTGACAGAAGCACAAATCGCTTCACTACTTTTAGCTCTTAAAATGAAGGGAGAAACACCTGAAGAAAGAACAGCCCTCGCTCAAGTCATGAGAGGACATGCTCAACACATTCCAACAAATATTCAAGATGCTATGGATAACTGTGGTACAGGTGGAGATAAGTCATTTAGCTTCAACATTTCTACAACTGCAGCCTTTGTCTTGGCAGGTGGGGGAATCCATATGGCCAAACATGGGAATCGCTCTATTTCTTCTAAATCTGGGTCAGCAGATGTCTTGCAAGCTTTGGGAATCAATATTGATCTCAAACCATCACAATTGGGTAAGGTATTTGACCAAACAGGAATCGTCTTTCTCTTTGCCAAAAACATGCACCCAGCCATGAAATACATCATGCCAGCTCGTTTGGAATTAGGAATTCCAACCATCATGAATTTGACAGGACCGCTCATCCATCCAATGGTCTTGGAAACACAGCTTCTAGGGATCAGTCGTCCTGAACTTCTGGAAAGTACTGCTCAGGTTTTGAAAAACATGGGTCGCAAACGTGCTATTGTAGTAGCTGGTCCAGAAGGGTTGGATGAAGCTGGTTTGAATGGAACTACCAGCATTGCCCTTCTTGAAAATGGAGAAATTACTTTATCAACTTTTACTCCAGAAGATTTGGGAATGGAACGCATTGCTATTGAAGACATTCGTGGGGGAAATGCTCATGAAAATGCAGCCATTCTTGTCAGTGTTCTTAATAACGAACCAAGTCCATTCTTGGAAACAACAGTCTTAAATGCAGGTCTCGGTTTCTATGCCAATGGTAAAGCAGACAGTATCAAGGACGGAGTTGAATTGGCACGACAAGTGATTGCCAGTGGTAAGGCCCTTGAAAAACTCAGACTATTACAGGAGTATCAAAGATGAGTCAGGAATTTTTATCACGTATCCTAGAGCAAAAGGCGCGTGAAGTTGAAAAGATGGAGCGAGAGGAGCTTCAATCCTTGCGTGAAAGCTATCGCTTAGCGGAATATTTGAAAAACCATCAGGACCGCTTGCAAATTATTGCAGAGGTCAAGAAGGCGAGTCCAAGTATGGGTGATATCAACCTGGATGTGGATATCGTTCAACAGGCCCAGACTTACGAGGCTAACGGCGCTGTTATGATTTCTGTATTGACAGATGAAGTTTTCTTCAAAGGTCATTTGGATTACCTTCGTGAAATTTCCAGTCAGGTACAGATTCCGACGCTGAACAAGGATTTTATTATCGATGAAAAGCAAATCATCCGAGCTCGCAATGCAGGTGCGACCGTCATCTTGCTCATCGTAGCGGCTTTATCAGAAGAACGCCTCAAGGAACTGTATGACTATGCGACAGAGCTTGGTCTGGAAGTGTTAGTGGAAACTCATAATCTGGCTGAACTAGAAGTTGCTCATAGACTTGGAGCTCAAATTATTGGTGTCAACAATCGCAATTTGACAACCTTTGAAGTTGACTTGCAGACCAGTGTAGACTTGGCCAAACACTTCAAGGACGATTGCTTCTACATTTCTGAATCTGCTATTTTTACAGAGCAGGATGCAAAACGAGTAGCACCATACTTTAACGGAATTTTAGTAGGAACAGCTCTCATGCAGGCAGAAGATGTAGCCCAGAGAATCAAGGAATTGCAGATTGACAAAGGTTAAGATTTGTGGCTTATCGACAAAAGAAGCGATAAAAACAGCTGTGTCGGCTGGAGCAGACTACATTGGTTTTGTCTTTGCTCCTAGCAAAAGACAGGTGACCGTAGAACAAGCCACAGAGCTGGCTAAGTTTATTCCTAGCCATATTCAAAAAGTTGGTGTATTTGTTTCACCCAGTCGGGCAGAACTGTTAGAAGCGGTAGACAAAGTTGGTTTGGACTTTGTACAAGTTCACGGTAAGGTAGTAGATAAACTATTTGAAAACTTACCTTGTGGCAGCATTCAGGCTGTTCAGGTCGATGAAGGGGGGCATGTACCCAATTCTCAGGCAGATTATCTACTTTTTGATGCTCCTGTGGCAGGGAGTGGACAAACCTTTGACTGGGGGCAACTGGATACGACAGAACTAGCCCAGCCTTTCTTCATCGCAGGCGGGCTAAATGAGGACAATGTAGCAAGAGCGATTCAGCATTTCTCTCCCTTTGCAGTAGATGTATCAAGCGGAGTAGAAACAGACGGACAGAAAGATCATGAAAAGATTAGAAGATTTATAGAGAGGGTTAAACATGGTATATCAAGAACCAAATAAAGATGGATTTTACGGGAAATTCGGTGGACGTTTTGTCCCAGAAACATTGATGACAGCAGTATTGGAATTAGAAGAGGCTTATCGTGAAAGTCAGGCAGATCCAAGTTTCCAAGAGGAGTTAAACCAACTTTTGCGCCAATATGTAGGTCGTGAAACACCTCTTTACTACGCAAAAAACTTGACCCAGCATATCGGCGGAGCCAAGATTTACCTTAAACGTGAAGACCTCAACCATACAGGCGCCCACAAGATTAATAATGCCTTAGGACAAGTTTTACTTGCTAAACGTATGGGCAAAAAGAAAATTATTGCTGAAACAGGTGCTGGTCAGCACGGTGTGGCAACTGCAACAGCTGCGGCACTCTTTAACATGGAATGTACCATCTACATGGGCGAGGAAGATGTCAAACGCCAAGCCCTCAATGTTTTCCGCATGGAGCTTTTAGGAGCTAAGGTAGAGGCAGTGACAGATGGTTCGCGCGTGCTCAAGGATGCAGTCAATGCAGCCCTTCGTTCTTGGGTGGCAAATATCGATGATACTCACTATATCCTTGGTTCTGCCTTGGGGCCTCATCCTTTCCCAGAAATTGTTCGTGATTTCCAAAGTGTTATCGGACGAGAAGCCAAACAACAGTACCGTGAATTGACAGATGAAAATTTACCAGATGCCCTAGTAGCCTGTGTTGGTGGTGGTTCGAATGCCATCGGACTCTTCCATCCATTTGTGGAAGATGAGTCAGTCGCTATGTATGGAGCTGAAGCAGCAGGACTAGGTGTGGATACAGAGCATCACGCAGCTACCTTGACCAAGGGTCGTCCAGGTGTTCTTCACGGTTCGCTTATGGATGTGCTCCAAGATGCTCATGGTCAAATCTTAGAAGCTTTCTCAATTTCAGCAGGTTTGGACTATCCAGGTATCGGTCCAGAGCATTCTCATTACCATGATATCAAACGCGCGTCCTATGTGCCTGTGACAGATGAAGAGGCCTTGGAAGGATTCCAACTCCTGTCTCGTGTGGAAGGAATTATCCCAGCTTTGGAATCTAGCCATGCCATCGCTTTCGCAGTGAAATTGGCCAAAGAACTTGGACCAGACAAGTCTATGATTGTCTGCCTATCAGGTCGTGGGGACAAGGATGTAGTTCAAGTTAAAGAGCGCTTGGAAGCAGACGCAACAAAGAAGGGAGAAGCTCATGCCTAAGACTTTAACAGAAAAATTGAACGCTATCAAAGAAACTGGAAAAGGAATTTTTGTTCCTTATATCATGGCTGGAGACCATGAAAAAGGATTAGATGGTCTCGCTGAAACAATCCATTTTTTAGAAGATTTGGGTGTTTCAGCCATTGAAGTGGGCATTCCCTTTTCAGACCCTGTTGCAGACGGTCCAGTTATCGAAGAAGCAGGCTTGCGCAGTCTAGCTCGCGGAACCTCTACCCAGGCTCTGGTTGAAACTTTGAAGACTATTGAAACAGAAGTTCCACTTGTTATCATGACCTACTTTAACCCCCTCTTTCAGTACGGTGTGGAGAAATTTGTCAGAGATCTTGCTGATACAGCGGTTAAGGGATTGATTATTCCAGACCTGCCTCATGAGCACGCTAACTTTGTAGAGCCCTTTTTGGTGAATACAGACATTGCTTTGATTCCACTTGTCAGCTTGACGACAGGAGTGGAGCGTCAAAAGGAACTCATTGAAGGGGCTGAAGGTTTTGTCTATGCCGTTGCTATCAATGGGGTCACAGGGAAATCAGGAAATTACCGAGATGACTTGGACAAGCACTTGAATCAACTTCATCAAGTGACAGATATTCCAGTATTGACCGGATTTGGTGTATCCACACAGGCTGATGTTGAACGCTTCAATGCTGTATCAGACGGCGTTATCGTCGGATCCAAGATTGTTAAGGCTCTACATGAAGGACAAGTAGCAGAAATCGCTGACTTTATCCGAGAAGCAGTAGCTTACCAAAAATAATCATACAAGCAGCCAGCAAGAGGAAGGGCACAAAAGGAAGTCTTTCCTTTTTCTTTAGTAGGAGAAAGGCTAGAATGCCAGTTGTGGAAGCAAATTGAATTAAAATCAGCATTTCAGTTAGGCTAAAAATAAGTGCACAAGAGGCCAGAAAGAGAAAATCCCCTGCACCTATGCGGATATCTATAAAGTGAGCCAAAATTCCCAAGATAAGAAAGAAAATCATAACTAGATTCCAACCACAGCAAACCATGAGGATTAAGTGAAAAATCAGCCAGATGATCAAGGGATATTCTTGATGACGAAAGTCATAAATTCCCAGAGTTAAGCCGGCAGTTATCAAGATGACTTGCCCCAAAGTTAAAAATCCCACAAACTCAGCTAGAAAGAGCAGTCCCAAAGACAACTCAAAGAAAGCATACCAGATTGGATAGCGAACCTTGCAGTAACGACAGCGAAAATTACTAATCACTTGAGAAATAATCGGAATCAAATCCAGTGATTTCAAGCGAGTCTGACAAGAATCACAGTGACTAGCAGGGAAAACAATGGATTGCTCAGGGAAACGCTCAATGACCAATCCAAGAAAGGAAGCAAAAATAGCTCCAACAAGAAAAAAGTAAAGGTGAATCATACTTATTAATTCGGAAAAAATAAGAGAAAGAGTATAATAGTTGGATGTAGGAGAAGTTTTAGGAGCAGATATGAAAATTCACTTTGAAAAAGGTCTTCAGTTAGAAAATGCCCAACTCATTTGTCGCTGGTCTAATGCTTTGGGAGAAAATTTTCAGAAGCAATGGATGGGAACAATGATTCCTTTTCCCTTGACAATTCAAGAATTGCAAGATTTGGAAGGAATCTTTTCAATCTTTGATGGACAAGAGTTTGTGGGGCTTATCCAGGAAATCAGGCTAGAAGACAGAAATCTTCATATCGGAAGATTTCTCATAGCTCCTCATAGGCAGGGGAAAGGATTAGGTCGAAAAGCTTTCCAGTACTTTCTTCAAGAAATGTTTGAAAATGAAGAAATAGCAAGTATTTCCCTAACGGTTTTTGAGTCCAATCAAAGAGCAAAAAATCTTTACCAAAAAGAGGGATTTGAAATCGTTCAAACCATTGAAGTTCCAGAACGTAAATATATAATGAGAAAATCGAGGTAAGGACTAGTTGATATCTAAAACTATCCCCGTACAATTTTTGGTTTTCAAACTTGTTGCAGAGAAATTTTCTTGATAAAATAGATACATGACTAGATATAAAGCAATCATTTCCTATGATGGTTACGCCTTCGCTGGCTTTCAACGGCAACCACACGCGCGTAGTGTCCAAGAGGAAATTGAAAAAACTTTAACCAAATTAAATAAAGGGCAGGCCATTACCATCCATGGTGCAGGGCGAACGGATAGTGGTGTTCATGCGCTAGGGCAGGTTATCCACTTTGACCTTCCCTCTCAGATGAATGAGGAAAAGCTTCGCTTCGCTCTCGATACTCAAAGCCCTGAAGATATCGATGTGATTTCGATTGAGATTGTGGCTGATGCTTTTCATTGCCGTTATGCCAAGCATAGCAAGACCTATGAGTTTATCGTGGATAGAGGGCGTCCTAAAAATCCTATGAGACGTCATTATGCCACCCACTATCCCTATCCACTAGATGTGGGACGCATGCAAAAGGCTGTAAAGAAATTAGAAGGAACCCATGATTTTACCGGTTTTACTGCTGCCGGAACGAGTGTGGAGGACAAAGTAAGAACAATCACGGAAGCCAGTCTTAGGGTTGACGATACCGGTCAATTTTTGACCTTTACTTTCTCTGGCAATGGCTTCCTCTATAAGCAGATTCGAAATATGGTTGGGACCTTGCTGAAAATTGGTAATAACAGAATGCCGATAGAGCAGATTGACCTGATTTTGGAGAAAAAAGACAGACAGTTGGCAGGCCCGACTGCAGCACCCAATGGTTTGTATTTGAAGGAGATTCGTTATGAAGAATAATCGTATTTTAGCACTTTCAGGAAATGATATTTTTAGTGGTGGTGGACTAGCTGCTGACCTTGCGACCTATACCTTGAATGGTTTGCATGGTTTTGTAGCTATGACTTGCTTAACTGCTTTGACAGAAAATGGATTTGAGGTCTTTCCGACAGATGAGACTATTTTCCAACAACAGTTGGATAGTCTGAAGAGCGTAGACTTTGGAGGGATTAAGATTGGTCTCTTACCGACTGTTGGTGTTGCTGAGAAAGCTCTTAACTTTATCAAGGAACGCACAGGAGTTCCAGTGGTATTGGATCCAGTTCTTGTTTGTAAGGAAACGCATGACGTTGCAGTCAGCGAGCTCTGTCAAGAGTTGATTCGCTTTTTCCCTTATGTGACTGTAATTACACCCAATCTTCCTGAGGCAGAATTGCTAGCAGGTCAAAAGATTGAAACCTTGGACGATATGAAGGATGCAGCGCAGAAATTACATGACTTGGGTGCGCCAGCAGTGATTATTAAGGGTGGAAATCGTCTCAGTCAGGATAAGGCTGTGGATGTCTTTTATGATGGAGAGAATTTTACCATTCTTGAAAATCCAGTCATTCAAGGACAAAATGCTGGTGCAGGATGTACCTTTGCATCAAGCATTGCTAGTCAGTTAGTCAAGGGAGAGGAGCTATTACCAGCGGTTGAGAGTTCCAAAGCCTTTGTTTACCGTGCCATCGCACAAGCAGATCAATATGGAGTAAGACAGTATGAAGCAAACAAAAACAAGTAAAATCGCCCTATTATCAATACTGACTGCCCTATCGGTAGTTTTAGGTTATATTGTCAAAATCCCAACCCAAACAGGAATCTTAACTCTTTTAGATGCTGGTATCTTTTTCACTGCTTTTTATTATGGAAAACGAGAAGGAGCTATTGTGGGAGGTTTAGGAGGTTTTATTATTGACCTGATCTCAGGCTATCCTCATTGGATGTTCTTCAGCTTGCTTTTCCATGGTTTGCAGGGTTACTTTGCAGGTTTTAAAGGAAAATGGAAGTGGCTTGGATTAGTTTTAGCAACTTTTCTCATGGTAGCTGGATATGCATGTGCGACATCTTGGATGAAAGGTTGGGGTGTAGCTCTGACAGATATTCCTCACAATTTGTTGCAGAATTTTGTTGGAATGATTGTTGGGTATCTTCTCTATCAGAGTATTAAGAAAATTAGTAAGCAGTAAAAAGGAAGTATTCCCTGGGAACTATTGAAAAAAATCTGATTATTTGCTAAAATGAAAGCTATGAAAACACTCTACGATGTGCAACAATTTCTCAAACAGTTCGGTATTCTTGTCTATATGGGCAAACGTCTTTATGACATTGAATTAATGAAGATTGAACTATCTCGAATCTATGATGCTGGTTTGATGGATAAACTGGATTATCTAGAAGCGGAGGCTGTTCTTCGCAGAGAGCACAAACTAGAATTAGACTATTTAGAAAAAAATGGAGATTAGATATTATGGTAACTTGGGTATTATGGGGACTTGTAGTGGCGATGTTGGCATGGATGGGATACAACTATCTTCGTATTCGCCGTGCAGCAAAAATTGTAGACAATGCAGAATTTGAATCTTTGATTCGTACAGGTCAGCTAATTGACTTGCGTGAGCCAGCTGACTTCCACAGAAAACATATCCTCGGAGCTCGTAATATTCCTTCAAATCAATTGAAGACAAGTCTTGCAGCTCTTCGCAAGGATAAACCTGTCCTTCTATATGAAAACCAACGTGCGCAACGTGTAACCAATGCAGCACTTTTCTTGAAAAAACAAGGTTTCTCAGAAATTTATATCCTTTCTTACGGATTGGATTCTTGGACAGGGAAGGTTAAGACCAGCTAATATTCTGTAAAAAGTTATTGAATTGTAGATAAATCTAGCTTTTTATGATATAATTAATTTGTATTAAATTTAAGGAGTTTTTATTATGCAAGAAAAGAAAAAAGCATCACTTGTTTTAGGTATCCTATCTATCGTCCTTGGTTTGTTATCTCCAATCGTAGGTCTTATTTTGGGTATCATTGGACTTGTTTTGGCTAATTCGCACGAAAAACAATCTGGACTAGTGTATAAAACAGAAAAAATTCTCAATATCGTAGGGATTGTCATTTCTGTACTTAACTGGATTGCAGCCCTCGTAATGATTTTTGGCTAATCAAAAAGCAAAAACAAAAAAGCTTTAGTTTTAAAGCTTTTTTTTGTTTTATCCACTTTTCGTTAAGTGGTTTTTAATCATTTCTAGTTCTTTCTAATTCTTTTTGGCTCAGGGACAGGGTTTCATAGTTCTAAAACTTGTTACCTAATAGATAAAGCCGGTTTTTATGGTATAATGAATGGGTAAAAAATTTAAGGAGTTTTTATATAATGAATGCGCAGCAAAAGAAAAAAGCCTCACTTGCTTTGGGTATTCTATCTATCGTCCTTGGATTGCCATCTCCAATAGTAGGACTGATTCTAGGTATCGTTGGACTAGTCATGGCTAATTCAAGTCAAAAAGAATCTGGTCTAGACTTTAAAAGAGAAAGAATCCTAAGTATCGTGGGGATCGTAGTTTCTGTCCTTAGCTGGATTGTGGACATCGCTTTATTTTATAGCTTAGCAAGAATCTAAAAAAGCTTTAGTTTTAAAGCTTTTTTGTTTTATCCACTTTTTTCTAAGTAGTTTTTAATGATTTTCAATTCCCCTTGATTCAAGGGTCGGTATTGACCTTCTGCTAGGTCAGGATCTAATAGAAAATCTCCGAACTGAACTCGTTTGAGGGCAGTGACCTTGACACCAACTGAGAGGAACATTTTCTTGACCTGATGAAATTTCCCTTCAGAGATGGTGATGGTGGCTCGGCTGAGACTAGGGCTTGAAGATAGAATCTCAAGCTGAGCAGGTTTACAAATAGTTCCATCAAGAAAGACAATCCCATTTTTGAACTGCTGGATGTGATCTGGTGTGAGCAAGCCGTTCACCTCAACTTGATAAGTTTTATCGACATGATATTGAGGGTGGAGAAGTTGAAAACCTAGAGGGCCATTGTTTGTTAAGAGGAGGAGCCCTGTCGTATCTCGATCTAGCCGACCGACAGCATAGAGTTGGTCTGATTGGAGGTGTTGAGGCAGTAAGTCCATAATCGTCGGGAGCTTCTTGTCCTTGCTTGCTGTCACGACACCATTTGGTTTGTGAAGCATGAGATAGGTGTGCTCATATCCTTGGATTTTTCTACCCTGAAAAATCAACTCTTGTAATCCCGTATCAACATTCTGTGCAAGGGAAGTAGCAGGGACTCCATCTACCAAGATTTCTTTTTTTAGGAGAGCCTGTTTCATGGCTTTTCGACTGATTTTTTCCTGGGCTAATAAATTATCTAAACGCATACCAGCCTATCTTATCACAAGTCGGGATTTTTGAAAAGAAAAGATAAGTCATGAATTTTCTTTTGAAAACATTTACACTTACTTGAGTTAAGTCATTTTCTTAAAATTGTGGTATAATTGCTCAGTTAGAAAATAAATTTTTGAATATAACAGAGGAAATCATGACAAAATTAAGAGAAGATATCCGTAACATCGCGATTATCGCCCACGTCGACCACGGTAAAACGACCCTCGTTGACGAATTATTAAAACAATCTGAAACTCTTGATGCGCGTACAGAATTAGCTGAACGTGCAATGGACTCAAACGATATTGAAAAAGAGCGTGGAATTACCATCCTTGCGAAGAATACAGCAGTTGCCTACAACGGAACTCGTATCAATATCATGGACACACCAGGACACGCGGACTTCGGTGGAGAAGTTGAACGTATCATGAAAATGGTTGACGGTGTAGTCTTGGTAGTGGATTCTTACGAAGGTACTATGCCTCAAACTCGTTTCGTATTGAAAAAAGCTTTGGAACAAGACCTTGTCCCAATCGTTGTTATCAATAAAATTGACAAACCATCAGCTCGTCCAGCAGAAGTAGTGGATGAAGTTTTGGAACTCTTCATCGAGCTTGGTGCAGATGATGATCAGCTTGACTTCCCAGTAGTCTATGCTTCAGCAATCAACGGAACATCTTCATTGTCAGATGATCCAGCCGACCAAGAAAAGACTATGGCGCCAATCTTTGATACCATTATTGACCACATTCCAGCTCCAATCGATAACTCAGATGAGCCCCTTCAATTCCAAGTGTCACTTTTGGACTACAATGATTTCGTTGGTCGTATCGGTATCGGCCGTGTCTTCCGTGGTACTGTTAAGGTCGGAGACCAAGTTACTCTTTCTAAACTTGATGGTACAACTAAGAACTTCCGTGTTACAAAACTCTTTGGTTTCTTTGGTTTGGAACGTCGTGAAATCCAAGAAGCTAAGGCTGGTGACTTGATTGCCGTATCAGGTATGGAAGATATCTTCGTTGGGGAAACAATCACTCCAACAGATGCAGTTGAAGCTCTTCCAGTTCTTCACATCGACGAACCTACTCTTCAAATGACCTTCTTGGTTAACAACTCACCATTTGCTGGTCGTGAAGGAAAATGGGTGACTTCTCGTAAGGTTGAAGAGCGTCTTCAAGCAGAATTGCAAACAGACGTATCTCTTCGTGTAGATCCAACAGACTCACCAGATAAGTGGACAGTTTCAGGACGTGGGGAATTGCACTTGTCAATCCTCATCGAGACTATGCGTCGTGAAGGTTACGAGCTTCAAGTATCTCGTCCAGAAGTTATCGTCAAAGAAATCGATGGTGTGAAGTGTGAGCCATTTGAGCGCGTGCAAATCGACACACCAGAAGAATACCAAGGATCTGTTATCCAAAGCCTTTCTGAACGTAAGGGTGAAATGTTGGATATGATTTCAACTGGTAATGGTCAAACTCGTTTGGTCTTCCTAGTTCCTGCGCGTGGTTTGATTGGATACTCAACTGAGTTCTTGTCAATGACTCGTGGTTACGGGATTATGAACCATACCTTCGACCAATACTTGCCATTGATTCCAGGGGAAATTGGCGGACGTCACCGTGGTGCCCTTGTTTCGATCGATGCTGGTAAGGCTACAACCTACTCTATCATGTCTATCGAAGAACGTGGTACTATCTTTGTCAACCCAGGTACTGAGGTTTACGAAGGAATGATCATCGGTGAAAACTCTCGTGAAAATGACTTGACTGTTAATATCACGAAGGCAAAACAAATGACTAACGTTCGTTCTGCTACTAAGGACCAAACAGCGGTTATCAAAACTCCTCGTATCTTGACACTTGAAGAATCACTTGAGTTCTTGAACGATGATGAATACATGGAAGTAACACCTGAATCTATCCGTTTGCGTAAGCAAATCCTCAACAAGGCAGAGCGTGAGAAAGCAAACAAAAAGAAAAAATCAGCTGAATAAGAGCTAGAAAGAGATAAAGATGGTCTATTTAATCATAGGGATACTCTTATTACTACTCTATGTATTTGCGACACCTCAAAGTATCAAGGGGACGGTCAATGTTGTAATATTAGTCTTTGGACTTGTTGCCCTCGTAATCTTGTTGCTCTTGTCTGCCCTACAGATTTTCCAACTTCCAGCAGAAATCTTTATTACATTGGGAATGCTGGCTCTTACTTACTTTAGTTTGAGAGATATCAGTCTCATGTCGATTCGAAAGAAGCGCGAAAATTAAATCTATTCATAACAAAAAACTTCTATCAGCAACTGAGTTGCCGATAGAAGTTTTTATTTGTTACTGTTTTTGTCAGAATAACGGTTGTAGAAATCTACTTTTATCTGGATAAAATGTTCTAATTCACGAAAGAGTTGTAATAGGGTTGCCCGTGTCTCAAACTCTTCTCTAGTTTTAGGGAGAGAGCGATTGCGAAACACCTCTAGGTAGCTCTCAATATCATTCAATAAGTCGTAGGCTGGATTTGTTTGAGTCAATTGGCTAGCTGTTTTTGAAAAGAGCTGAGCGACAATCAAACTCTCACTAGCGGCTAGTTGGCATGTGTTGATTTGTTGAGCCATATTTCTTAAGATACGCGTTTGTCTTTGTCGCATCTCAAAGTAGTGGATATGATAATCTGTCTGGTGAAAGAGATGGTCAGAGTGATCGAGGTAAACTAACTTAAGAGCATCCTCAAGTAGTTGATCAAGTTCGTTGACTAGTTGAGCTTGATTTCGACCATCTCCTCTTTTCAGATAGTAAGAAAGTCGTAGAAGAACATCTCTGAGTTTTCCTTCAACAAGAGTATGATAATGTTGAATTTCTTTTTGCCTTGAAGGCATGTAGAGATTGACCAGAAGTGCAAAGCCAGTACCGATTAGGAAGAGTAAGAGCTCATTCAGTAAAAGTGCTGGTGCTGTTGATTGTTGGATTAAGAGATGGCTGACCAGAACGCTACTAGGAGTGATTCCAATTTCCCAACCCAGTTTATAGGCAAGGGGAACATAGAATGCTAAGTAGAGTCCAAAGCTCCAGATATGATAACCAGTTAGTTGAAAGGCAATAACACCAATCATTAACGCCAGCAAGGTTGAAAAAAGTCGATTGCGGGCTAGCTTGATCGTGCTTCTTCGAGTATCAGAAAGACTCAAGATAGCAATGATACCAGCTGATACAGCTGATGACAAATCAAAAAAGTAGGCTAGTAAACAAGCAAAACAGGTTGCCAGGACTAGTTTTAAAGTACGTTGAGTGATAGACATAGAATATTTCCTTGAGATAAATGCTTTAAAGTTTTAGTAGTAGGTGAGGTAGAAAGGTCTATTCCAAGAGAGTTATTGAGAAACTAATTTGTTCTCTATGTAGTGGTTTGATTATAGTATAAATATTTTTTGAAATCAAGTGAATCTAATAATAGTATAGGCAGAATGAATATTTACCAAACTGGTTCAGATATCGTTTTATGGTATAATTGATAAAAGGAGTTTTACATGCAAGAATTTTTTAAAAGTTATTTTAATAAGCTAGATTTAACAACGGTATTTGAGAATCTTTTAACGAAAGTGATTTCTCTTTTAATTTTATTTGTGCTATTTTACATAGCTAAACAGCTTCTCCATGCAGCTGTCAAGAGAATTGTGAAGCCTTCACTTAAGTATTCAAAGCGTGATGCAGGTCGACAAAAGACAATCTCGCGTTTATTAGAAAATATTTTTAATTACACCCTTTATTTCTTTTTAGTTTACTGCATTTTGTCTATCCTAGGATTACCTGTATCTAGTTTACTAGCTGGTGCTGGGATTGCTGGGGTTGCAATTGGTATGGGGGCACAGGGTTTCTTATCAGATGTTATCAATGGCTTCTTTATCCTCTTTGAACGCCAGTTGGATGTAGGGGATGAAGTTATTTTGACAAATGGTCCCATTACTGTATCGGGAAAAGTAGTTAGTGTCGGAATTCGAACCACTCAACTAAGAGGTGAAGACCAGGCTCTCCACTTTGTTCCCAACCGTAATATTACTGTGGTTAGCAATTTTTCAAGAGACGAATTGAACTGAAATTTTACTTGATTTGTGGTACAATAGAGGGAGTTTGGTAAAGGAGAAACGATGTTTTTAGATGAGCAATTAGGAAATGGTTGTGTTTGGATCAATCTAGATGTAGAAAAAATTAAAAATCTTGAAGATTTATCTGAAATCTACGGATTGGATAAGGAAACCATCGAATATGCGCTGGATAAAAATGAACGTGCCCATATGGATTACAACCGTGAGAATGGGACTGTGACCTTTATCTACAATGTTTTGGACTTAGAAAAGGACAAGGATTACTATGAAGCGATTCCCATGACCTTTATCGTTGAAAACAAACGAATGATTACCATCAGCAACCATAAGAATGCTTATGTCATTGATCAGATGTTAGCTTATCTGGATAGCCATGAGTCGCTTTCTATTTACAAATTTCTTTTTGCTAGTCTAGAAATCATTAGTAACGCCTATTATCCAATCATTGAAAAGATGGATAAGAGTAAAGATGAAGTCAACAGCTTACTTCGTCAGAGAACAACCAAGAGAAATCTTTTTGCTCTTTCCGACTTGGAGACTGGTATGGTTTACTTGACAGCAGCGGCAAAACAAAATCGACTCCTCTTGGAACATATCCAGGGCCATGCTCTTTATCGGAGATTTAATGATGTCGAACGAGAGCAGTTTGATGATGCCATGATTGAAGCCCATCAGTTGGTGTCTATGACAGACTTGATTTCTCAAGTCTTGCAACAACTCTCAGCTTCTTACAACAACATCCTAAACAATAACCTGAATGATAGTTTGACAATTTTGACTATTATCTCCGTCTTACTAGCAGTACTTGCGGTTATTACAGGTTTCTTCGGAATGAATGTTCCTCTACCATTTACAGAAGAGCCAAATGCTTGGATTTATATCTTGGTGACTAGCTTGATTTTATGGGCGGCATTATCTCAATGGCTGAAGAAAATTACTAGAAAATAAAAGAAAAGGAGCCAAAATGGTAATTGAAAACTACATGCCAGACTTTGCTGTAGAAGCAGTTTATGATTTGACAGTCCAAAGCCTGAAAAACCAAGGGATCAAAGCTGTTTTGGTGGATTTGGACAACACTCTGATTGCTTGGAATAACCCTGATGGGACTTCAGAGATGAAGCAATGGTTACATGACCTTCGTGATGCTGGTATTCGCATTATCGTAGTGTCCAACAACTCTAAAAAACGAGTTCAACGTGCGGTTGAAAAATTTGGGATTGACTATGTTTATTGGGCTTTGAAGCCTTTTACTTTCGGGATTGATCGTGCTATGAAAGAATTTCACTATGAGAAAAATGAAGTCGTCATGGTTGGGGATCAGCTCATGACAGATATTCGTGCAGCTCACCGTGCAGGAATTCGCTCGATTTTGGTCAAACCTTTGGTCCAGCATGACTCTATCAAAACACAGATTAACCGCGCTCGTGAGCGCCGTGTCATGAAACAAATCACTGAAAAGTACGGGCCTATCACATATAAAAAAGGAATCTAACTATGGAAGAAATTCTCTGTATTGGCTGTGGAGCAACCATTCAGACGACAGATAAGACTGGTCTAGGCTTTACGCCTCAGTCAGCACTCGAAAAAGGTTTGGAGACTGGTGAAGTTTATTGCCAACGCTGTTTTCGTCTTCGTCATTACAATGAAATCACAGATGTGCAGTTGACGGATGATGGTTTCCTAAAACTCTTGCACGAGGTGGGAGACAGTGATGCCTTAGTAGTGAACGTCATCGATATCTTTGACTTTAATGGCTCTGTTATCCCAGGATTGCCTCGTTTTGTATCAGGTAATGATGTGCTCTTGGTTGGAAATAAAAAAGACATCCTCCCTAAGTCAGTTAAACCAGGCAAGATTAGTCAATGGCTTATGGAACGTGCCCATGAGGAGGGTCTTCGTCCAGTCGATGTCGTCCTGACTTCAGCCCAAAACAAGCATGCTATCAAGGAAGTCATTGACAAGATCGAGCACTATCGTAAGGGTCGTGACGTCTATGTAGTTGGGGTTACCAATGTTGGGAAATCAACTCTTATCAACGCAATTATCCAGGAAATTACGGGTGACCAGAACGTCATCACAACATCACGTTTCCCAGGGACAACCTTAGATAAGATTGAGATCCCACTTGATGATGGTTCTTATATCTATGATACACCGGGAATTATCCATCGTCATCAGATGGCCCATTACTTGACGGCTAAAAACCTCAAGTATGTCAGTCCTAAAAAGGAAATCAAACCTAAAACCTACCAGCTCAATCCTGAGCAAACCCTCTTTTTAGGAGGTTTGGGACGATTTGATTTCATTGCAGGAGAAAAGCAAGGTTTCACAGCTTTCTTTGATAATGAACTCAAACTTCATCGTACCAAGCTTGAAGGAGCGAGTGACTTTTACGATAAGCACCTTGGAACCCTCCTTACACCACCAAATAACAAGGAAAAAGAAGACTTTCCAAAACTGGTCCAACATGTCTTTACTATCAAGGATAAGACAGACCTCGTTATCTCAGGACTAGGCTGGATCCGTGTAGCAGGAACTGCCAAAGTAGCCGTCTGGGCACCAGAAGGCGTAGCAGTCGTCGCACGAAAAGCAATTATTTAAACACAGAAAGGAAAGGGTTGTCTTTATAAAGGCGAGCATTACGAGCCCTTAGAAGATACTTTTCGCCGTGGTGTTAGTTGGTACAAGTGATTGTACCAACTGCGGAAAATTTGAGACCTTAGGCTCAAATTTTAGTCATGAAAGTCCGAAGGACTTTGCTGACGTCCGTCACCACTTCAGAAAAGTATAAAAAGAAACTCTTTTAAATGAATTATGTCATTAACATCAAAACAACGTGCCTTCCTCAACAGCCAGGCACACACCCTCAAACCCATCATCCAAATCGGGAAAAATGGACTCAACGACCAAATCAAAACTAGCGTTCGTCAGGCACTTGATGCCCGCGAATTGATCAAGGTTACTCTCTTGCAAAACACAGATGAAAACATCCACGAAGTAGCTGAAATCTTAGAAGAAGAAATCGGTGTGGATACAGTCCAAAAAATCGGTCGTATCTTGATTTTATATAAACAATCAAGCAAGAAAGAAAATCGTAAGATTTCTAAAAAAGTTAAAGAAATCTAAAAATATACTCCCAAACTGTTTTTACAGAAGACTAAAGGAGATTAGCCTATGGCAATCGAATTATTAACTCCCTTTACAAAAGTGGAGTTAGAGCCAGAAATCAAGGATAAAAAACGTAAGCAAGTTGGAATCTTAGGGGGAAATTTTAACCCTGTTCACAATGCCCACCTTATCGTGGCAGACCAAGTGCGCCAACAGTTAGGATTGGATCAAGTTCTGCTCATGCCTGAGTATCAACCGCCTCACGTAGACAAAAAGGAAACCATTTCTGAACACCACCGCCTCAAGATGCTTGAATTGGCTATCGATGGAATCGAAGGTTTAGCTATTGAGACCATCGAGCTAGAGCGTAAGGGTATTTCCTACACCTACGACACCATGAAGATTTTGACAGAGAAGAATCCAGATACAGATTATTACTTTATCATCGGCGCTGACATGGTAGACTATTTACCTAAATGGTATAGAATTGACGAACTGGTCGACCTCGTTCAGTTTGTAGGAGTTCAGCGACCACGATACAAGGCTGGGACTTCTTATCCAGTCATCTGGGTGGATGTGCCTCTCATGGATATTTCATCCAGTATGGTACGTGATTTCATCGCCCAAGGTCGCACACCTAACTTTCTCTTGCCAAAATCAGTGCTAGACTATATTGAGAAAGAGGGGCTTTACTGATGGCATACCAAGACTATATCAACTGTTCGCGTGAAGAATTGTTGGAAAAAATGGCAGAGCTCCTACCTGAAAAACGTCTAACCCATTGTCTGGGTGTAGAGCGTGCAGCCATAGAATTGGCTCAGCGCTTTGGTGTGGATGTTGAGAAAGCTGGTTTGGCAGGTCTCCTTCATGACTATGCTAAAAAGCTATCAGATCAAGAATTTTTAGACTTGATAGATCGTTATCAACTTGACTCTGATCTTAAAAACTGGGGCAATAATGTCTGGCATGGCATGGTCGGTATCTACAAGATTCAGGAAGATTTGGATTTGAAAGATACTGAAATTTTGCGTGCAATAGAAATCCATACAGTTGGAGCTGGCCAGATGACGGAACTTGATAAGGTTATCTACGTCGCAGACTACATCGAGCATAATCGTGCCTTTCCAGGGGTGGACCAGGCGCGTGAGATTGCAAGTTTGTCGCTTAATAAGGCAGTAGCCTATGAAACAGCTCGCACTGTGGAACATTTGGCTCGCCAGGGATTGCCTATCTATCCCCAAACCCTTGAAACCTATAACGCCTATGTACACTATTTGAAAGAGGACTAAATGAACGAAAAAGAATTATTAGAACTAGTCGTGAAAGCGGCTGATGAGAAACGTGCCGAGGACATTCTCGCACTTGATGTACAAGAATTGACCAGTGTGACAGACTACTTTGTTATCACTAGTTCTATGAATAGCCGTCAATTGGACGCTATCGCTGAAAATATCCGTGAAAAAGTAGCCCAAGCGGGCTTTAAAGGTAGTCACGTTGAAGGCGATGCAGCTGGTGGCTGGGTCTTACTTGACCTTGGTGGAGTCGTTGTGCATATCTTCTCAGAAGAAATGCGTGCCCACTATAACCTAGAAAAACTATGGCATGAAGCAAGTTCTGTAGACATCTCAGAAACTCTGGCTTAGAAGATGAACTCAGTTGCAGTCAACTGGGTTTTATTTGCTTATTTTAGAAGAAAATGGATAGAAAGGTGAGGGCGAGTGGTATTTGCCAGGGACGCCCTTTGTAACTTAATTATGCCTACTTATGAAACTTTTGCAGCGGTTTACGATGCAGTCATGGATGATAGTTTATACGATAAATGGACGGATTTTTCCCTCCGTCATTTGCCTAAGACTAAGGAGAGAAAGAAACTCTTGGAATTGGCTTGTGGTACAGGCATCCAGTCTGTGCGCTTTTCTCAGGCTGGTTTTAATGTGACTGGACTGGACTTGAGCGCGGACATGTTGAAGATTGCTGAGAAGAGAGCTACTTCAGCCAAGCAAAAGATTGATTTTATGGAAGGCAATATGCTGGATTTGTCCAAGGCTGGTAAATACGACTTTGTGACCTGTTATTCTGATTCTATCTGCTACATGCAGGATGAGGTGGAAGTCGGGGATGTCTTTAAAGAAGTCTATAATGCTCTCAATGAGGACGGGGTCTTTATCTTTGATGTGCATTCGACCTACCAGACAGATGAGGTCTTTCCTGGCTATTCCTATCATGAAAATGCAGAAGACTTTGCCATGCTTTGGGATACCTACGAGGATGCAGCGCCACATTCTATCGTGCATGAGTTGACCTTCTTTATCAAGGAAGCAGACGGTTCTTTTAGTCGTCACGACGAAGTGCATGAGGAGCGTACATACGAGGTCTTGACCTATGATATTTTGCTGGAACAGGCTGGTTTCAAATCCTTCAAGCTTTATGCTGACTTTGAGGATAAGGAGCCTACAGAAACCAGCACCCGTTGGTTTTTTGTCGCGCAGAAGTAGGAGAACATCATGACCATTACAGGTATTATAGCGGAGTTCAATCCCTTTCATAATGGCCACAAATACCTGCTAGACCAGGCGGATGGGCTGAAAATCGTTGCCATGTCTGGAAATTTCATGCAGCGTGGAGAGCCTGCTATCGTGGACAAGTGGACAAGGGCTCAAATGGCACTTGAGAATGGAGCGGACTTGGTAGTGGAATTGCCCTTTTTAGTCAGTGTACAAGCAGCGGATTTCTTCGGACAAGGAGCAGTAGATATCTTGGCGCAGTTAGGAATTGACAGCCTAGCTTTTGGGACAGAGGAAGTTCTAGATTACCAGAAAATTGCAGATTTATATGCAGAACGTGGTCAAGAGATGGAAGCCTTCGTGGAAAACTTACCTGATTCTCTATCTTACCCACAGAAAACCCAAGTCATGTGGAAGGAATTTGCAGGTCTTGATTTTTCAGGTGAAACGCCAAATCATGTTCTTGCTCTTGCCTACGCCAAGGCAGTTGCTGGAAGAGATATCAAACTTCATCCAATCAAGCGTCAGGGGGCAGGCTATCATTCGGTGGACAAGGATGTGGACTTTGCCTCGGCCACAGCTCTCCGTCAGCACCAAACAGACCAAGATTTCTTAGAACGCTTTATGCCTTCTGTTAATCTCTTTGAAAATGCTAGTAAGGTGAGCTGGGAAGATTATTTTCCACTTTTACGCTATCAAATCTTGTCAAATCCAGACCTAACTACTATTTATCAGGTCAATCAAGAAATGGCTGTGCGTATTAAGGAAGCCATCAAAATAGCAAAATCTATTGAGGAATTGGTTGAGTTAGTGGCTACCAAACGCTACACCAAGGCGCGTGTGCGACGACTCTTGACCTATATCTTGGTGCAGGCTAGAGAAAGTGACTTGCCAGAAGCCATTCATGTCCTAGGTTTTACCGAAAAAGGTAGACAACACCTTAAAGCTCTCAAAGAGCAGGTTAATCTAGTTAGCCGAATCGGCAAAGAACCCTGGGATGCCATAACACAAAAGGCAGACCAAATTTATCAACTGGGACACCCGAGTATAGCAGAACAAAATTTTGGTCGAGTGCCAATCAGAATCGAATTGAACTAAGTCTACTGTGAGGTGGACTTTTTTCTTATTTTTTGCAAAAAAATTCTTTTAAAAAATAGTTAGGTTTAAGAAGCTTATTTTACTAAGGAAAATGAAGATATTGCTCCTAAAAATAACTATAACAACTTCCATTTAAGGTTTGTTAAAAATATTTTTTTGTGGTAAAATGTATAAGAATGCATGTCATTCAGATAAACAAATAAATTGAGGTAAAAACATGGAAATTATGACAATTGTTATAGTTGTTTTTGCCGTCATCATTGGTTTAGTCATTGGATATGTCAGCATCTCAGTCAAGATGAAATCATCACAAGAGGCTGCAGAGTTGATGCTTTTAAATGCTGAACAAGAAGCAACTAATTTACGAGGACAAGCTGAGCGCGAAGCGGATTTATTACTTAATGAAGCTAAAAGTGAAAGCAAATCCCTTAAAAAAGAAGCACTATTGGAGGCTAAAGAGGAAGCCAGAAAATACCGCGAAGAAGTGGACGCTGAATTTAAGTCGGAGCGTCAAGAACTCAAGCAAATCGAAAGTCGTTTGACGGAGAGAGCTACGAGCCTTGACCGTAAAGACGATAATTTGACGAACAAAGAAAAAACACTTGAACAAAAAGAACAAAGTATTTCTGATAGAGCAAAAAACCTTGATGCACGTGAAGAGCAACTAGAGGAAATTGAAAAGCAAAAGCAAGCAGAACTAGAGCGTGTCGGAAGTCTGACACAGTCAGAGGCAAAAGACATTATCTTAGCTCAAACAGAGGAAGACTTGAGCAAGGAAATTGCTAGCCGTATTCGTGAGGCTGAGCAAGAAGTTAAGGAACGTTCTGATAAACTTGCTAAGGATATTTTGTCCCAAGCCATGCAGAGAATTGCTGGTGAGTATGTAGCTGAGTCTACCAACTCAACAGTTCATCTGCCTGATGATACCATGAAAGGTCGTATCATTGGTCGTGAAGGTCGTAACATCCGTACCTTTGAAAGTTTGACAGGGGTTGATGTCATCATTGATGATACGCCAGAAGTGGTAACCTTGTCAGGTTTTGATCCTATCCGCCGTGAGATTGCCCGTATGACGATGGAAACCTTGCTCAAGGATGGACGTATTCACCCAGCTCGCATCGAAGAGTTGGTTGAGAAAAACCGTCAAGAAATTGATAATCGTATTCGTGAATATGGTGAAGCAGCAGCCTATGAAATCGGTGCACCTAACCTTCACCCAGACTTGATGAAGATCATGGGTCGCTTACAGTTCCGTACTTCGTACGGACAAAATGTCTTGCGACACTCAATCGAAGTGGCTAAGTTAGCTGGTATCATGGCTAGCGAACTTGGTGAAAATGCAGCTCTTGCCCGCCGTGCAGGATTCCTTCACGATATTGGTAAAGCCATTGACCGAGAAGTAGAAGGTAGCCACGTTGAGATTGGTACTGAATTAGCTCGCAAGTACAAAGAACATCCAGTCGTGATTAACACAATTGCTAGTCACCATGGTGATGTAGAGCCTGAAAGTGTGATTGCAGTTCTCGTTGCTGCAGCGGACGCCTTGAGCGCAGCCCGTCCAGGAGCTCGTAGCGAATCGCTTGAAAGCTACATCAAACGTCTCCATGATTTAGAAGAAATCGCTAATAGCTTTGAAGGTGTTCAAAATAGCTTTGCCCTTCAAGCTGGTCGTGAAATCCGCATCATGGTAAACCCAGGTCAAATCAAGGACGACAAAGTCACAATTTTAGCTCACAAAGTTCGTGAGAAAATTGAAAGTAATCTCGATTACCCAGGTAATATCAAGGTAACCGTGATTCGTGAACTTCGTGCAGTTGATTATGCAAAATAAATAAGAAAGAGCAGTTGAAAAATTACTGCTTTTTTGTTACACTAGATAGAAAGATTGTAGTAAGCAGAATGGCTTTACATAGTGAATTCAGATGAATTTTCAAGTCATTTCACAAACTATCCAAAGGAGACATCATGGCAGACCGTGGCTTACTAATCGTTTTTTCAGGTCCTTCAGGAGTTGGAAAAGGAACGGTTAGACGAGAAATTTTTGAGAGTTCTGAAAACCAATTCCAATATTCTGTATCTATGACAACGCGGGCGCAACGTCCAGGTGAAGTAGATGGAGTTGACTATTTCTTCCGTACGCGTGAAGAATTTGAAGAATTAATTCGTCAAGGACAGATGTTAGAGTATGCAGAGTATGTAGGCAACTACTACGGAACTCCTCTGACCTATGTCAATGAAACCCTTGATAAGGGGATTGACGTCTTTCTTGAAATTGAAGTACAGGGAGCTCTTCAGGTCAAGAAAAAAGTTCCAGATGCAGTCTTTATCTTTTTGACACCACCAGATTTGGAAGAATTGCAAGATCGTCTCGTAGGCCGTGGTACCGATAGCGCAGAAGTGATTGCCCAACGTATCGAAAAAGCCAAAGAAGAAATTGCTTTGATGCGTGAGTACGACTATGCTATTGTCAATGATCATGTTCCTCTTGCCGCAGAACGTGTCAAACGTGTGATTGAAGCAGAACATTTCCGCGTCGATCGTGTCATCGGTCACTACCAGGATATGCTACCAAAGTCTCCAACTATTCGCTAAACTATAGAAAACAGGTACAAACAAATGATGCTTAAACCCTCTATTGATACCTTGCTTGACAAGGTACCATCAAAATATTCACTCGTCATCTTGGAAGCAAAACGTGCTCACGAATTAGAAGCTGGAGCAACTCCAACACAAGAATTCAAATCTGAAAAATCTACACTTCGTGCCTTGGAAGAAATTGAATCAGGGAATGTAACCATCCACCCAGATCCAGAAGGAAAACGCGAAGCTGTTCGTCGTCGTATCGAAGAAGAAAGACGATTGAGAGAAGAAGAAGAAAAGAAAATCAAAGAGCAAATCGCGAAAGAAAAAGAAGAAGGTGAAAAAATTTAAGGTTGGGGGGACTCAATCTTATTTTTTCTATTGCAAGAATACTCAATCAATTAAAAGGATTTAAGTTGAGAAGGAGGTGAGGATATGGCTATTGCAAAAATTATTGTGGATGTTCCCTTGATGCAGACGGATCAACCATACAGTTACAAGATTCCTGAGGAATTTGTAGATATGCTGGAAGTTGGCATGCGAGTTCATGTACCCTTCGGGAAGGCTAATCGCTTGATTCAAGGGATTGTTCTTGGAATAGAACAAGAATCTGATGTAGATGTGGCAGATGAGGACTTGAAAGAAATTGCTGAGGTGCTGGACTTTTCTCCTGTCTTAACGGAGGAACAACTCTGGCTGGCCGAAGAACTACGTAAGTCAGTTTTTTCATACAAGATTTCCATTCTAAAAGCTATGCTTCCAGGATTTTTGAATTCTAGCTATGATAAAATCCTCTATCCTCTGGAAGGCTTGAGTCAGGAGGAAAAGGAGCGCTTATTCGGTTCGCAAGAATCTCTAGCCTTTTCATCGCTTGACTTGAAAAAGCAGGCCGAGATGATGCGATTGACTCGCAAAGGACTTTTGAAGTTAGAGTATCAGGCTATAGATCAAAAGAAGGTCAAAACACAGTCTTGGATTCAAGTGAATCTTGACAAATTAGAAAAGCTAGAAATCTCAAACCGTGCCAAGAAGAAATTGGAACTGCGAGATTATTTATTAGCACATCCAGAAAGTACTCCTTTGGCTACTTTGTTAGAACATTATTCTCGCGAACAAATCAATTTCTTTGTGGAACAGGGTGCTTTGACGATTCTTCAAAAAGAAGTTCAACGTTCAGCTGCCTACTTTGAAGGAATCGAGTCAAATCAAGCCTTAGAGTTAAACCCAGAGCAAAAACAAGCCTGTGAGGCGGTTGTTGGAGCGATTGGAAAGAAACATCCTCCCTTTCTTCTACAAGGAATCACTGGAAGTGGGAAAACCGAGGTTTACTTGCAGATTATCCAAGGTGCCTTGGATATGGGAAAAACAGCGATTGTTCTAGTTCCGGAAATCTCTCTGACACCTCAAATGACCGAGCGCTTTATTGCTCGTTTTGGTGAGCAAGTTGCCATCCTCCACTCAGGCTTGTCCAACGGTGAAAAGTATGATGAGTGGCGCAAGGTGGAGCGTGGAGATGCTCAGGTAGTTGTTGGGGCCAGGTCTGCTATTTTTGCACCTTTGAAAAATCTAGGTGTTATCATTATCGATGAAGAGCATGAGGCTAGTTATAAGCAAGATAGCAATCCTCGCTATCATGCTAGAGATGTGGCTCTTTTACGAGCTCAATACAATCAAGCTGCCCTAGTTCTTGGTTCTGCAACACCAAGTCTAGAAAGCCGTGCGCGTGCTGGAAAAGGCGTTTATCAACATCTACTTCTGACTCAGCGGGCCAATCCTTTAGCAAGCATTCCTGAAGTTCAACTGATTGACTTCCGAGACTATATCGGGCAGAATGAGACATCAAACTTTACACCACCACTGATTGAGGCCATTCAAGATCGACTGGATAAAAAAGAGCAGGTTGTTCTCATGCTCAATCGTCGTGGTTATTCTAGCTTTGTCATGTGCCGGGAATGTGGGACAGTTGATACCTGTCCCAACTGCGATATTTCTCTGACGCTGCACATGGATACTAAGACTATGAATTGTCATTATTGTGGTTTTACGAAGGAAATTCCACATGTCTGTCCAAACTGTCAGAGTCGTAGCATTCGTTACTATGGAACAGGGACTCAAAAGGCCTACGATGAGCTAACAGAACTCTTTCCAGAGGCACGCATTCTACGCATGGATGTGGATACAACTCGTAAAAAAGGCAGTCACCAAGCTTTACTTGAGCAGTTTGGCAAAGGGGAGGCAGATATCCTGTTGGGAACTCAGATGATTGCCAAGGGCTTGGATTTTCCAAATGTGACCTTAGTTGGTGTTCTCAATGCGGACACAGCCTTGAACCTGCCTGATTTTCGTTCTTCTGAGAGAACCTTCCAACTCTTGACCCAGGTGGCAGGTCGCGCCGGTCGTGCTGAAAAGGCAGGTCAGGTCTTGATTCAGTCCTATAATCCACAACACTATGCCATTCGATTTGCCAAGGATCAGGACTACGAAGGTTTTTATGCCTATGAAATGGGTATCAGACGTCAGTTGGGTTATCCACCTTATTATTTTACTATTGGAATCACCTTATCTCATAAAAAAGAAGAAGAGGTTCTTAGACGTGCATATCAAGTCATGGATATTTTGCGGTCAGGTTTATCGGATGCTAGTGTAATTCTAGGTCCGACACCAAAACCTATCGCTCGCACTCATAACCTCTATCATTACCAAATTTTGATTAAATACCGTTTAGAAGATGAGTTAGCTTCAACCCTTAATCAGGTCCTAGCCCTAACTCAAGAACGTGAAAATAGCGAACTTCGTCTCAGTATTGACCACGAACCGCAACAATTTTTATAGAAGGAGAAAAGATGACAAAACTAATCTTTATGGGAACTCCCAATTTTTCAGCAACTGTTTTAAAGGGGCTTTTATCAGATGACCGCTACGAGATTGTAGCGGTTGTAACTCAGCCAGATCGTGCGGTTGGACGTAAAAAAGTTATTCAGGAAACCCCAGTGAAACAAGCTGCCAAAGAGGCAGGCCTACCTATCTACCAACCAGAAAAATTATCAGGTAGTCCAGAAATGGAAGCTATCATGAATTTGGGAGCTGACGGGATTGTGACTGCAGCTTTTGGACAATTTCTCCCAAGTAAACTCCTTGATAGCATGGATTTTGCAGTCAACGTTCATGCTTCCCTCCTTCCCAAACACCGTGGTGGAGCTCCTATTCATTATGCCTTGATTCAGGGTGATGAGGAGGCAGGAGTAACCATTATGGAAATGGTCAAGGAAATGGACGCAGGAGACATGATTTCTCGTCGCAGTATTCCCATTACTGATGAGGACAATGTTGGAACTTTGTTTGAAAAATTGGCCATTGTTGGGCGTGATTTGCTTTTGGAAACTCTACCTGCTTATATAGCTGGTGAAATTCAGCCTCAATCGCAAGATCCAAGCCAAGTAACTTTCTCACCAAATATTAAACCTGAGGAGGAAAAACTGGACTGGAACAAGACCAACCGTCAACTTTTCAACCAAATCCGTGGGATGAATCCATGGCCAGTTGCTCATACCTTCCTAAAAGGAGAACGTTTCAAAATCTATGAAGCCCTACCTGTAGAAGGCAAGGGGAATCCAGGTGAGATACTCTCCATCGGTAAGAAAGAATTGATTGTCGCAACAGCAGAAGGAGCTCTATCTCTCAAACAGGTTCAACCAGCAGGGAAACCTAAAATGGACATTGCTTCCTTCCTCAACGGAGTTGGACGGACATTGGCTGTAGGAGAACGATTTGGTGACTAAAGTAGAAACGGCTAGAAGTTTAGCCTTAGAGGCACTAGAGGACGTCCTTGTCAATCAAGCCTACTCCAATATCGCCTTAAATAAACACCTTAAGGGAAGTCAACTGTCAGTAACTGACAAAGGTTTGGTGACAGAGCTTGTTTATGGAACCGTAGCTCGTAAACTAACTTTAGAATGGTATTTGTCTCACTTTATTGAGGATAGAGACAAGCTAGATAACTGGCTCTATGTTTTGCTTCTCATGAGCGTCTACCAACTCCAATACCTAGATAAGCTACCTGATCATGCAGTGGTCAATGAAGCGGTAGAAATTGCAAAACTTCGTAAAAAAGGTAGCGAAAAACTGGTCAATGCAGTCCTTCGTCGTATCTTGCGTGATGGCTTGCCAGATATTGCTAGTATCAAACGTAAGAACAAGCGTGATTCTATCGCCTACTCTTTGCCAGTGTGGTTAGTTTCTAAGCTCAAGGAAGAGTATGGAGAAGAGCGAGCGCGAGCGATTTTTGAGAGTCTTTTGCAACGCAATAAAGCCAGTATTCGGGTGACAGATTTGAGCCGAAAAGAGGAAATTAAAACTCTGCTTGATGCGAGTGATTCTGCTTTATCAGCTTCTGGTCTGGTCAAGGAGCAGGGACATTTTGCGGGTCATGACTTATTTGCTGAAGGGGCTATTACTATCCAGGATGAGTCTAGTCAGCTGGTTGCACCAACACTAGAGCTACAAGGAGAGGAGCAGGTTTTGGATGCTTGTGCAGCTCCAGGTGGGAAAACAGCCCATATGGCCTCTTATCTCACGACAGGTCAGGTAACAGCTCTGGATCTCTACGACCACAAACTCACTTTAATTCAAGAGAATGCAGAGCGCCTAGGAGTAGCAGACCGTGTTCAAACACAAAAATTGGATGCCCGAAAGGTTCACGAGTTTTTTGGTAAGGATCAATTTGATAAGATTCTTGTTGATGCCCCTTGCTCAGGGATTGGTCTATTGCGTCGGAAACCAGATATCAAATACAACAAAGACACTGCTGATTTCGCGTCATTACAGGAAATTCAGTTGGAAATATTAGGTAGTGTTTGTCAAACGCTACGTAAAGGTGGTATAATAACTTATAGTACCTGCACTATTGTCTCTGAGGAGAACTTTCAAGTGGTTCAAGCATTTTTAGAAAGTCATCCAGAGTTCGAGCAGGTAAAACTAGAACACGAATGCAAGGATATCCTAAAAGACGGCTGCATCCTTATTACTCCTGAATTGTATGGAAGTGATGGATTTTTTATTAGCCAATTTCGTAAGATATCCAATTAGGAAGGAACTGACACAATGGAGATTTCATTATTAACAGATGTGGGTCAGAAACGTACAAATAATCAAGACTATGTCAATCTTTTTGTCAACCGTGCCGGTCGTACGATGATTATCTTGGCTGACGGGATGGGAGGACATCGAGCGGGTAATATTGCCAGTGAGATGGCAGTTACGGACTTAGGTGTTGCCTGGGTAGATACTCAGATTGATACCGTGAATGAAGTTCGTGAATGGTTTGCAGAACACCTAGAAATTGAAAATCAAAAGATTTATCAATTGGGGCGTGATGAAGCATATAAAGGAATGGGTACAACTCTAGAAGCCCTTGCAATTATTGATAACCAAGCCATCTATGCTCATATTGGTGATTCTCGTATCGGCTTGGTTCGTGGAGAAGAGTACCACCAATTAACGAGTGATCATTCATTAGTCAATGAGTTGCTCAAGGCAGGTCAATTAACACCTGAAGAAGCTGAGGCTCACCCACAGAAGAATATTATCACCCAGTCTATCGGACAAAAAGATGAGATTCAACCTGATTTAGGGATTGTGAGCTTGGAACCTGGTGACTATATCGTTATGAACAGTGATGGTCTCACGAATATGATTTCAGGAAGCGAAATCTATGACATCGTGACAAGTGATATTTCACTTGAAGACAAGGCGGCAACCTTAGTACGTTTTGCAAACAATGCCGGAGGGCTTGATAACATTACTGTTGCCTTGATTGCGATTGAGGAGGAATCAGAATGATCCAGATCGGCAAGATATTTGCCGGACGATATCGGATTATCAAACAAATTGGCCGTGGTGGGATGGCAGATGTCTACCTGGCCAAAGATTTGATTCTGGATGGGGAAGAGGTAGCGGTGAAGGTTCTGAGGACCAACTACCAAACGGACCCAATCGCTGTTGCACGTTTTCAGCGTGAAGCACGTGCGATGGCGGACCTAGATCATCCTCATATCGTTCGAATTACGGATATCGGTGAAGAAGACGGTCAACAATATCTAGCTATGGAATATGTAGCTGGGCTTGACCTCAAACGTTATATCAAAGAACACTATCCTCTATCAAACGAGGAAGCTGTTCGTATCATGGGTCAAATTCTCTTGGCTATGCGTTTGGCGCACGCAAAGGGGATTATTCACCGTGATTTAAAACCTCAAAATATACTCTTGACTCCTGATGGAACTGCAAAAGTTACTGACTTTGGGATTGCAGTGGCCTTTGCAGAAACCAGTTTGACACAGACCAACTCCATGTTGGGTTCTGTTCACTATCTATCACCTGAGCAGGCGCGTGGTTCTAAGGCGACCATACAGAGTGATATTTATGCAATGGGAATTATCTTTTTCGAAATGTTGACAGGTCATATCCCTTATGATGGAGATAGTGCTGTTACCATTGCACTTCAGCATTTCCAAAAACCACTCCCTTCTGTCATTGCTGAAAATCCATCCGTACCACAATCCTTGGAAAACGTCGTTATAAAAGCGACAGCTAAAAAGTTAACAGACCGTTATCAAACTGTCTCAGAAATGTATGTTGACTTATTGAGCAGCCTTTCTTATAACCGTCGAAATGAACCAAAGTTAGTATTTGAAGATACGAGTAAGGTTGATACAAAAACTTTACCGAAAATGACTCAGTCTACCTTAACAGCGATTCCTAAAGTGCAACCGAAGGAAGAAGCTCCACAGAGTCAAAATTCGACTAAAAAGGCACCGAGTAAAGAAGCTGTTGCAAAACCAGTCAAGAAGCGTCGTTTTAAAGCGAGATATTTGGTGCTTTTAGCCAGCTTTATACTTGTTTTGGCTTCTCTATTTTGGATTGTGTCGAAGACACCAGCAACCGTTGAAATTCCAAAAGTAGCAGGTCAGACTGTAGCAGAAGCTAAGGAAAATCTTAAAAAAGCTAATTTTGAAATTGGTGAGGAGAAGTCCGAAGCTAGTGATACAGTAGAAGAAGGCCGAGTTATTCGAACAGATCCAGATGCTGGTTCAGCTCGAAAAGAAGGAACTAAAGTTAACCTCATCATCTCTTCAGGTCAGCAATCGTTTAAGATTGGAAACTATATTGGACGCAAATCTACGGACGTCATAGCAGAACTGAAAGGGAAAAAAGTCCCTGAAAATCTCATTAAAGTTGTAGAAGAGGAATCAAGTGAAACAGAGGCAGGCCTTGTTATGAAACAGAGCTTGTCAGAAGGAACCACTTATGATCTTAGTAAGGCAACAGATATTACCTTGACAGTAGCCAAGAAGGTAACTAGTGTTCCTATGCCAAGTTATATTGGATCAAGCCTTGAATTTACCAAGAATAACTTGATTCAGATAGTCGGTGTTAAAGAGGCGAATATTGAAGTGGTAGAGGTTTCTACAGCACCAGAAGGGACTGTTGAGGATACTGTGGTTAGTCAAAGTCCAAAACCAGGTGAAGGTGTAGATTTAAATACAACTCGTATCAAAATTTCTATCTACAAACCGAAAACAACAACAACGACAACAAATCCTTCACAAGGAAATCCATATCGTGGAGAGACAACACCACAGATTAGAGAACCACAGACTACTACAGCTCCATCATCTAATGTTCCTTCAGAGAACCATAATGGTGAGAACTAATCAATCTTTGTCACAGTTTTTGTGACAAAGATTTTTTTTCCTTAAAATTTATGATAAAATAAAAGGAGTTTAAAAAGGAGGGGAACATGGACGAATCAAAAGAACTGAATGCAGTCATTGATGTCATTATGTTAGCAGGAACAATTCTGCTTCGCAATGGATCTGAAATCTATCGTGTCGAAGACACCATGATTCGAATTGCTCATTCACAAGGCATCATGGATTGTAATGTTTTGGCCATGCCTGCAGCTATTTTTTTCTCCATTGAAAATACAAATATCTCTCGAATGAAACGAGTAACCTCCTCTGCTTATAATATTGAGAAGGTGTGTGATGTCAATCAGATTTCACGGCAGCTTGTATCAGGACAGCTTGATTTGGAGACAGCCTTTATTCAGCTCAAGCAATTAAATGCTAAGGCATCTCCCTACACCAATGTTCAGCTAACTGCTGCAGCGACCCTTAGTGCTCCCTTCTTCTCTATCATGTTCGGGGGGAATGTCTACGATGCCATTGGTGCAGGAGTAGCAACCATATTTGCTTTCACCTGTTCTCTTTACGTAGAAAAATTTATCCGTATTCCCTTTATGACAGCTTTTGCAGGTGCTCTTGTTTTTGGTTTGATTGCACAATTTTGGGCGCGCTATTCTGGTTTACCATCTACAGCTGATTTGGTCATTGCAGGTGCGGTCATGCCATTTGTACCTGGAATTGCTCTGACCAATGCTGTTAGAGATATTATGACCAATCACATTAACTCTGGTATGAGCAAGATGTTTGAATCCTTGCTGGTTACCCTTGCCTTAGGGGCAGGCACCTCTGTCGCCCTCCTACTCATGAACTAATATGACTCTAACAACATTTTTATTGCAGGCTCTAGCTAGTTTGCTAGCTATTATCACTTTTTTAATCGTTTTAAACGTCCAACGTTCTATGCTCATTCCTGGTGGAGTTTTGGGAATGTCAATCTGGTTGCTTTATCTAATACTCAAGGAGCCAACTAATGTTATTTTGGCGACCTTTATTGCCGCTGTAATTGGTTCTTGTATCAGCCAGATTATGAGTATTCTCTACAAAACACCAGCAGTTGTGTTTGCTTTGGCCATCTTGGCTCCGCTGGTACCGGGTTACCTCTCTTATCGAACAACTTCATTTTTTGTGACAGGCGACTATAGAAACGCCATTGCCAGTGCAATGTTGGTGATGATGTTGGCCCTTGTTATTTCAATAGGAATGGCAAGTGGGACAGTTGTACTGAAGTTGTATCACTATCTCAAAAAAAAATCGAGCTAGCTAAGTCTCGGTTTTTTCGTGGGTAGAGTGGTTGAAAGAACATGAGTACGACGATAGAAATGAACTTGATTTGGGGAATCAAGTCTTTTTTCGCTCATTTGACCTCAATTATGATAAAATAGAGGTGAACGAATTTTTACAATGAATGATAAAAATAGAGGTAAATATGAAAATCGGTATTGATAAGATTGGTTTTGCGACCAGTCAATACGTTTTGAAATTACAAGATTTAGCAGAAGCTCGAGGAACTGATCCTGAAAAATTGAGTAAAGGACTCCTTTTAAAAGAATTGAGTATTGCTCCTTTAACAGAGGATATTGTTACCTTGGCTGCCAGTGCAGGAAATTCTATCCTGACTGAAGAAGAGAAGCAAGAGATTGATATGGTTATCGTAGCGACAGAATCTGGAGTCGATCAAAGTAAGGCGGCTGCAGTTTTTGTACACGGTCTACTTGGAATTCAACCTTTTGCTCGTAGTTTTGAAATCAAAGAAGCTTGCTATGGTGCAACTGCGGCCCTTCACTATGCTAAGTTACACGTAGAAAATTCTCCTAAATCAAAAGTCTTGGTATTAGCTAGTGATATTGCAAAATATGGTGTCGAAACCCCTGGGGAACCAACTCAAGGAGCAGGTTGTGTTGCCATGTTGATTAGTCAAAATCCACGTGTTATGGTCTTCAACAACGATAACGTTGCGCAGACTCGTGATATCATGGACTTTTGGCGTCCAAATTATTCAACGACACCATTTGTAAATGGAGTCTACTCAACACAGCAGTATTTGGATAGCTTAAAAACGACTTGGGAAGAGTACCAAAAGCGTTATGATTGCGACTTGAATGATTTTGAAGCTATTTGTTTCCATTTGCCTTATCCAAAGCTAGCTCTCAAGGGATTGAAAAAAATTCTTGACAAATCTCTACCTCAAGAGAAAAAGGATTTACTTCAAAAACACTTTGATGAGTCCATTATTTACAGCCAAAAGGTTGGAAATATCTATACAGGTTCACTCTTTTTAGGACTCTTGTCTCTTCTTGAAAATTCTGATAGTCTCAAAGCAGGGGACAAGCTAGCTCTCTATAGCTACGGAAGTGGTGCTGTATCTGAGTTTTTCAGTGTGGAATTGGTTGAAGGCTATGAACAGCAATTGCAGAAAAATCGCTTAGAATTGCTAGACCAGCGTCAAGCATTGAGCGTAGCTGATTATGAACGAATCTTCTTTGAGGAAGCAAACTTGGATGAGTCCGGTTCTGCAACCATGTCAGGCTATGAAGGACAGGACTATGCTCTGGTTGAGATTGTAGAACACCAACGTCGCTACAGCAAGGTTGAAAAATAATGAAAAAAAATTGGAATGGATTTGCTAAAAAATCAATTCAAGAACGCCTTGAGTTCGTTAAGTCTCAGGCGCTTACTTCTATGGAAGCCCAAGAAAGTCTTGAGCAAAATGAAAATCTTAGTATAGCAGTTGCGGACCAACTGAGTGAAAATGTAGTGGGGACCTTCTCACTTCCATACTCAGTAGTTCCAGAAGTGTTGGTAAATGGTCAAGAGTACACCGTTCCTTATGTGACCGAAGAGCCATCTGTCGTTGCTGCGGCTAGTTTTGCTAGTAAGATTATCAAACGTGCGGGTGGCTTTACTGCTCAGGTTCATCAACGCCAAATGATTGGTCAAGTAGCTCTTTATCAGGTTCCAGATAGGGATAAAGCATGTCAGGCTATTTTGAGTCAGAAGGCAGAGCTACTCGAGCAAGCAAACCAAGCCTATCCATCTATTGTCAAACGTGGTGGTGGAGCTAGAGAGCTAAAAGTTGAGAAAATTTCTGGTGAGGCTGACTTTTTAGTAGTCTATCTCCATGTGGATACTCAGGAAGCCATGGGAGCCAATATGCTCAATACCATGCTTGAGGCTTTAAAACCTAGCTTAGAGGCTCTAAGTCAAGGGCAAAGTTTAATGGGCATTTTATCCAACTACGCAACAGACTCTCTAGTAACTGCAACTTGTCGGATTGCCTTTCGTTATTTGAGTCGCCAGAAGGATGAAGCGCGTGAACTAGCTGAAAAAATGGTTTTAGCCAGCCAGTTTGCTCAAGCAGATCCTTATCGAGCAACCACCCATAATAAAGGAATCTTCAACGGAATCGATGCTCTCTTGATTGCGACAGGAAATGATTGGCGTGCCATCGAAGCAGGAGCGCATGCCTATGCCAGTCATGATGGTGCTTATCGAGGTCTTAGTCGTTGGACGATGGATTTGGAAACAGAAGAGCTAATTGGAGAGCTGACTATGCCGATGCCAGTTGCTACCAAGGGTGGATCAATTGGTCTTAATCCTCGTGTCGTTCTCAGCCATGAGTTGCTAGGTTATCCATCAGCTAAGGGATTGGCTCAAATTATCGTGTCAATTGGTCTTGCACAAAACTTTGCAGCTCTTAAAGCTCTTGTCAGCACAGGAATTCAGAATGGACACATGAAACTTCAAGCGAAGTCACTAGCCCTTCTTGCAGGAGCCACAGAGGCTGAAGTGCCTAAGTTGATAGAAAGCTTGATTGATGAAAAAATTTTTAATCTAGAAAAAGCACAAACTCTTTTGAAAAAATTAAGATCATAAGAAAAACTCAGACGAAACTAGTCTGAGTTTTTTGTTTATACTCAATGAAAATCAATGAACAAACTAGGAAGCTAGCCGCAGGTTGCTCAAAACACTGTTTTGAGGTTGTAGATGGAAGCTGACGTGGTTTGAAGAGATTTTCGAAGAGTATTAAATACTTTTACCTGGTAAGAGACTAACTGGTAAGAAATAACCAGTCGTGGCAACTTCTTTCCCCTCGATTTTTTGGAGTAGTAAATCAACTGTCAGGCGAGCAATTTCTTCTAAGGGTTGTTTAATGGTAGTAAGCTGAGGATAGAAATTCTCGATAAAATAAGTTCCGTCGTATCCAATAACCTTAAGTTGTTCTGGAACAGAAATACCAAGTTCCTGAGCAACCTTCATCACCAAGATGGCTGTCAAATCATCCGATGCGAAAATCGCATCTGGTTTTTGTTTGGTCAGGATATTTTTAATTTCCATTTCCTTACGAAGGGGCGAAAAGTCACTGGAAACATTGATAATAGGAGCCTTGGGTAAGATAGAAGCAAAGCCTGCATGACGAAGTCCAGTTGGTGAGTTGGAGTTATCATTACCTGTAATCATAATAACAGATTTAGCTCCAGTTTTAGCCAAAGTCTGAGCGGCTAGGACACCACCAGCATAGTTGTCAGAAGAAACGACAGGGATATCTGGTGATAGGTTACGGTCAAATGAAATAATCGGAGCAGTAACGCGATTGTAATCCTCAATCCCAAGGTTATGACTTCCCGAAATGATGCCGTCTACCTGGTTGGCTTCTAGCATTTCGATGTATTCACGTTCTTTTTCCGAATCGTGTTCACTATTACAAATGATTGTCTTGTAACCTTTTTTGAAGAGTTCGTGTTCCAATTTGTCAATCAATTCAGCATAGAAAACATGGCTGATTTTAGGGAAAATCAAACCGATTAACTTGGCTGATTTTCCTTGAAGACTTCGAGCTAAGTTATTGGGTTTATAGCCCAGCTCACGCATAGCATCATTAACCTTTTGAATGGTTTTTTCTGACAGATAACCCTTTTTGTTGATGACACGTGAAACAGTAGTAGGGCTGACGCCAGCTAATTTTGCGACATCAGTTAGTTTTGCGACCATATTCTAATTCGTAGTATGTTCCAGTTGGGTTTCCAGATTTGATAAGGATTCCATTTTGATCTTCGTGAGGGAAGACACGACCAGAAAATACCTTTTCTCCTTTATTGATGAAAATTTCAAAGACTGAGTTGTCGATGAAGATATTGACAGTAGTTGCTTGATTAGTAACTGAGCAAGAGCGAGTAGTTCCAAATTCTTGAGCATATTGCTCACCTGCTTGACTACGATCAACGGTTACTTGACCATTGACAAGGTCAAAATTGATAGATAGCCCCTTGCCGTCTTTATCAGCAAGAAGGACGATTTCGCTTTGACTATCGGCTTCTAAGTTAAGCTCAAGTTCGTAGGTATTTTTGGTTTCAGAACGATTTGAAAATTCCTCTTCTGAAGCACGGAGTTCCTTGATAGCAGCTACAGGATACTGATAGAGTTTGCCATCCTTGATTGTAAGTTCTTTGACCAATGAGAAAGTTCCTTGGTGGTCAAAACGGTCAGATGGATAAGACACATCTGGTAAACCAAGCCAACTTACTGCCAGGGCACGTCCATCAGGAGCGTTAAAAGCTTGAGTAGCGTAGGCTTCAAAACCATAGTCTAGATTGTGAAGTTCAGAAACATCTATCATACGAGCATTTTCTGGGTCAAAGGAAGCACCGATTTTATACATATTTGGATAGATATTGTCATAGTCAAGAACCTTTTTATCCAAACCTTGTGGACAGTAGAGAAGAACTGGCTGTTCCCCAACAAAGACTAGGTTTGGGCACTCCATCATATAGGCAGTACGGTCATTGTTGAAGTCCAAATCACCAACTTCTTGCCAGTTTGTATAATCGTTATCGACTGCTTTGTAGAGACGGACAAATCCTTTTTTCTCCAAGTCCTGACCGCCGACGATAGCATAGTATTGTCCTTTAAAGTTAAAAATTTGTGGATCACGGAAGTGGTCAGTAGCATCAGCTGGTTGATCAATTAAGATTTTATCAATCTTTTCGATTTTTCCATCCTTATCCATTAAGGCACCGATTTGATAAGGGTGACGTACCCAGTTTTCGTCACGAACATTTCCTGTATAAAATAAGAACAGTTGATCGCCAAACTGCATAGCAGATCCTGAGTAAGCGCCGTGGCTATCAAGTGGAGTATCAGGTAAGATTTTAACACCAGTTTCAGTAAAGTGAACCAAATCGTCACTTTCAAGCTGAACCCAAGATTTTAAACCATGAGCTGCACCAAAGGGGAAGTTTTGGTAAAAGACAACCCACTTGCCATCAAAGTAAGAAAAACCGTTCGGGTCGTTGAGAAGACCTTGCTTGGGTTCGATGTGATAGCTGACATGCCATGGGGATTGTGCCATCTTTTCTTGGATTTGTTTTATTTCTTCTTGTGTCCAATCTTCATATCGTCTATAACGACGCTCGGTAGTCCATTCCATTTATATTCCCTCCATAAATTCTACTATCTTTATAGTAAACGTTTCCTTTTAAAAAAGCAAGTCTTTTATCATAAAATTAAGAAAAAAATGTCAAACGATTAACAGAAAACAGAGTCTATATTTTATGAAAATAAATGAAAATATGAAAGTTTTTGAAAACTTTTTAGCAAAAACCTTTTAATAATAGGTATTTGTCGAAGAAATACTATTCAAAAACATCAAAAACCGTCAAAAAACAAAAAAACAAATAATTTTTTCTGCAAAACGCTTGACATATTTTTAAAACGTGATAGAATAATAGTTGTAGGGCGAATAAATCGCTTTCAAACATTTTACAAATTTTTTATAAGGAGATTTTTGCAAATGACCAATACAGAAATTGCAAAAAAAGTCATCGAAGCCTTAGGTGGACGTGAGAACGTTAATAGTGTAGCTCACTGTGCGACTCGTCTTCGCGTTATGGTTAAAGATGAAGCGAAAATTAACAAAGATGCTATCGAGAGCTTGGAAAAAGTTCAAGGTGCTTTCTTTAACTCAGGTCAATACCAAATCATCTTTGGTACTGGTACAGTAAACAAGATGTACGATGAAGTCGTAGCTCTTGGTTTGCCAACTTCAACAAAAGCTGAAATGAAAGCAGAAGCTGCTAAACAAGGAAATTGGTTCCAACGTGCCATCCGTACTTTCGGTGACGTCTTCGTTCCAATCATTCCAGTTATCGTAGCAACTGGTCTCTTCATGGGTGTTCGTGGTCTCTTGACTGCTCTTGGAATGACACTTCCAGAAGATGTGACAACTTATACTCAGATCTTGACTGACACTGCCTTTATTATCTTGCCAGGTTTGGTTGTTTGGTCAACTTTCCGTGTATTCGGTGGTAACCCAGCCGTTGGTATCGTTCTTGGTATGATGCTCGTTTCTGGTTCGCTTCCAAATGCCTGGGCTGTTGCGTCTGGTGGTGAAGTAACTGCAATGCAGTTCTTCGGATTTATCCCAGTTGTAGGTTTGCAAGGTTCAGTTCTTCCAGCCTTCATTATCGGGGTTGTCGGAGCTAAGTTTGAAAAAGCAGTTCGCAAGGTTGTTCCAGATGTACTTGACCTCTTGGTAACACCGTTCGTAACACTCCTTGTAATGTCAATTCTTGGATTGTTTGTTATCGGACCAGTCTTCCACGTTGTTGAAAACTACATCCTCATTGGAACTAAAGCAATTCTTAACTTGCCATTCGGACTTGGTGGTTTCTTGATTGGTGGAGTTCACCAATTAATCGTCGTATCAGGTGTTCACCACATCTTCAACTTGCTTGAAGTTCAATTGCTTGCTGCTGACCATGCTAACCCATTCAACGCTATCATCACAGCTGCCATGACTGCTCAAGGTGCTGCGACAGTAGCCGTTGGTGTGAAAACTAAAAATCCTAAACTTAAAACACTTGCTTTCCCAGCTGCTCTTTCTGCCTTCCTAGGTATTACTGAGCCTGCTATCTTCGGGGTTAACTTGCGTTTCCGTAAACCATTTTTCCTTTCATTGATTGCTGGTGCAATCGGTGGTGGATTGGCATCTATCCTTGGACTTGCTGGTACTGGTAATGGTATCACAATCATCCCTGGTACAATGCTTTACATTGGTAACGGACAACTTCTACAATACCTTCTTATGGTAGCTGTATCATTTGTACTTGGTTTTGCTCTTACTTACATGTTTGGTTATGAAGATGAAGTAGAAGAAGCTGCAGGTGCTATTACTGAAGCTGAAACAGATCGTTTGACTGAAGAAGCAGTTACTGGTGCTGTTGTTGCACCGAGCGAAGGTGTTATTCAAACACCAATCGTTGGTGATGTCGTTGCTCTTTCAAATGTGAATGATCCAGTCTTCTCAAGTGGAGCTATGGGACAAGGTATCGCTGTAAAACCTAGTGAAGATGTCGTTTACGCACCAGCTGATGCTGAAGTGACAATTGTCTTCCCAACAGGACATGCTTATGGCCTAAGAACAGCTAACGGAGCTGAAATTTTGATCCACGTTGGTATCGACACTGTTTCAATGAACGGTGAAGGATTCAACCATAAAGTTGCTCAAGGTGACAAGGTTAAAGCTGGAGATGTTCTTGGAACATTTGACTCAGCTAAGATTGCTGCTGCAGGTCTTGATAACACTACTATGGTTATCGTAACAAACACTGCGGACTTTGCTTCAGTAAATCCAGTTGCTTCTGGATCAGTTGCTAAGGGTGATGCAATCATCGAAGTTAAAGCTTAATACTCTTCGAAAATCTATTCAAACTGCGTCATACTCGCTTTGCCGTATGTATGTGTTACTGACTTCGTCAGTTCTATCTACAATCTCAAAGCTGTGCTTTGAGCAATCTGCAGCTCGATTCCTAGTTTGTTCTTTGATTTTCATTGAGTACACTATTTTCGATTTAATAGATCAAAAAACGAACAAATGTCATGTTTGTTCGTTTTTGCTTGAATGATTAAATTTACAGAGAAAAAACTAAAATATAGAGTAATTTTCCTTATGGGAATATGCTATAATAGAGAAAATAAATACAAGAGGTTTATCATGACAAAACTATACGGAAGTTTGGAAGCAGGCGGTACAAAATTTGTCTGTGCTGTCGGAGATGAAAACTATAATGTTGTAGAAAAGGTACAATTTCCTACAACAACACCTATTGAAACAATCGATAAAACCATTGAGTTCTTCTCAAAATTCGACAATCTTGCAGGACTTGCCATTGGTTCATTTGGTCCAATTGATATCGATAAAAACTCAAGAACTTACGGCTTTATCACAACAACTCCAAAACCTAACTGGGCAAATGTAGACTTGCTTGGTGCTCTTCGTCGCGCTCTAAACGTGCCAATGTACTTCACAACAGACGTAAACAGTTCTGCCTACGGTGAAGTGGTTGCTCGTAATAATGCCGGCGGTCGTATCGAAAACTTGGTTTATTACACAATCGGTACAGGTATCGGTGCAGGTGTTATCCAACGTGGCGAGTTTATTGGCGGTGTTGGTCACCCTGAGATGGGTCATTATTATGTGGCTAGACACCCAATGGATATTGAAAAAGAATTTAAAGGTGTTTGTCCTTTTCATAATGGATGTTTGGAAGGATATGCAGCTGGTCCAAGTTTGGAAGCTCGTACAGGTGTTCGTGGGGAAAACATTGAACTCAACAACTCTGTCTGGGATGTTCAAGCCTACTACATTGCTCAAGCCGCAGTGAATGCGACTGTAACTTTCCGTCCAGATGTCATCGTCTTTGGTGGTGGGGTTATGGCTCAACAACATATGCTTGACCGTGTACGTGAGAAATTCACAGCCCTACTCAATGGCTACCTCCCAGTTCCAGATGTACGTGACTATATCGTGACTCCAGCTGTTGCTGGCAATGGTTCAGCTACACTAGGAAACTTCGTTCTTGCTAAGAGCGTTGCAAAATAAGAATGTAGTAAAACTCCCAACTGAGAAAGTTGGGAGTTCTGTTTTAGTCTTTTTCTATTTTTGTTTCCTGATGGAAAATATTTTGCCAAGTTTCGTGACGGCGCCAGATGCTGGTATGAATGGTATCACCGACTTGGTAGCGGATGAGTTTTGTTTTCTGACTGATAGAAGTTAAATGAAGCTCCTTGATAGCAGAGGTCAGTTCTTTTTCCGCCTTATAGGCATCCTTGTCCAGTTCTTGTCCGTCCTGGCGAATATAAATGAAGTCTTCTGCAAGTAACTCTTCCAGTTGATTTCCTTGGTCGATTAGTTGCTCTCTCATGAGCAATTTTTTATAGACATTATCTAGGATTTCATCCTCAGGGATTGGTGCTGGTTCGATATGAATATCTGTATCAAAGACACCAAATCGTTCTGTCAGCATAGATTCGACCTGGTCCGCAATTTCGTGACTTTCAAAAACAGACAGATCTGGGTTCATTTCCAGAGTGATGTCCAGATAAATATTGCTTCCGTAGGTACGACCCCGTTGTGATTTGACCTTGCTAATCTTAGGGATTTCCATGATAGCCTTTTGATAATCTTCGAGCAAGTGTTCATCAAAACCATCAGAAAGGCTGAAGGATGACTCGATAAAGATATCATAAGCAGTTTTAAGAATAAAGAAGGTAATGATAATTGCAACCAACTTATCCACGATTGGATAATTAAAGCTACTAGCCAGGATAGCAATAGAAGTTCCAAGAGATGTCACGGCATCTGATAAATTATCCTTAGCTGCTGCCTTGAGGGCCTTTGATTTAGCTTGCTTACTCAGATGGGTATTGTAGAGATAAACGGCAAACATGATGATGGCAGAGATGACTCCCAGAGTCGCCCCAAGTGGGTCAATGACCGTTTGCTCTCGGCTGAGTATCTTTTGAATGGTGTCCCGTAGAACATCAAAGCCAACGTAAAACATGATGATGGAAGTGATGAGACTTGCCAAATCCTCTATTTTCCAGTGGCCGAAGCGATGATCTCTATCAGCCGGTTGGCGAGCCAAACGAATCCCGATGAGAAGGGCTACATTTCCAACGATATCTGAAACGTTGTTAAAACCATCAGCTACCAAACTGGATGAATGGAGCAAGTGTCCTGTTGCTAGCTTAGCTGCAGACAAGAATAGATAGGTCAAGATGCTGATAATCGCACCGCGCTCAGCTAATTTTAAGTTTGAAACCGATTGATTCATCTAACTCCCCTTCTAGCATTTTAGTATTCTTTCATTATACTGGTTTTCCAAGGAAAATTCAAATGTGGGAAGTAAGTTAAACACACCTCAAAACTTGAAAACTTTTGAAATTCTGATATAATAGGATTACTCAAGGGAGTAGCTGGCGGGAAACCGCGATAGTGTCGTCATTACGAATTATTTCCGGCACTATATTAAACAGCGAGACTTGTTTTTTTAAAAAACAGGTCTCTTTTTTTGTAAAAAGAGGCCAAAAAGGAGGAGACTGTTTTGTCAAAAGAACAAAATAAAGACTTGTTTTACACACAAACCTCAGAAGAAGTCCTAAAGAACTTGGACTCATCTATCGAAGGTTTGTCAACTGCTCAAGCTCAAGAACGCTTAGCGACTTATGGTCGTAATGAGTTGGAAGAGGGAGAGAAACGTAGCCTACTAGCTAAATTCCTTGATCAATTTAAGGATTTGATGATTATCATCTTGCTTGCGGCAGCGGCACTTTCTGTGATTACAGAAGGAATGGACGGTCTAACGGATGCCATTATCATCTTGGCAGTTGTTGTCTTGAATGCTGCCTTTGGGGTTTACCAAGAAGGGCAAGCAGAAGCAGCCATTGAAGCTCTGAAAAATATGTCTAGCCCGATGGCTCGTGTTCGTCGTGATGGTCATGTTATTGAGATTGACTCAAAAGAATTGGTGCCTGGGGACATCGTCTTGCTAGAAGCTGGAGATGTGGTGCCTGCCGATATGCGTTTGCTTGAAGCTGCGTCTCTTAAAATCGAAGAAGCTGCTCTTACTGGTGAGTCTGTACCGGTTGAAAAGGATATTACTCAAATGGTAGAAGCAGATGCAGGTATCGGGGATCGTGTTAACATGGGTTACCAAAACTCAAACGTAACTTACGGTCGTGGTATTGGTGTCGTGACTAACACTGGTATGTATACAGAAGTTGGTAAGATTGCAGATATGTTGGCTAATGCTGACGAGACAGAGACACCATTGAAGCAAAGCTTGGAACAATTATCTAAGGCCTTGACTTACTTAATCATTGTGATTGCAGTGATTACCTTCTTGGTTGGTGTCTTTGTTCGTGGAGAACATCCATTAGAAGGCTTGATGGTGGCGGTTGCTCTTGCAGTAGCGGCTATTCCAGAAGGGCTTCCTGCCATTGTAACCATCGTTCTATCATTGGGAACAACAACTCTTGCAAAACGGAATTCAATCGTCCGTAAATTACCAGCGGTTGAAACGCTTGGTTCAACAGAAATCATTGCATCTGATAAAACAGGTACCTTGACCATGAACCAAATGACGGTTGAAAAGGTTTATACCAACGGTCAATTGCAAAGCTCTGCAACAGAAATTGCTGCTAACAACAATACGCTACGTATCATGAACTTTGCCAACGATACCAAGGTAGACCCATCTGGCAAATTGATCGGTGATCCAACGGAGACTGCTCTTGTACAGTTTGGTTTGGACCACAACTTTGATGTTCGTGAAGTCTTGAAGGATGAACCACGTGTGGCTGAATTGCCATTTGACTCAGACCGTAAACTTATGTCTACTATTCATAAAGAATCTGACGGTTCTTACTTTATCGCTGTCAAGGGTGCACCTGACCAATTGCTCAAGCGTGTGACACGTATCGAAGTCAATGGGGAAGTTCGCCCCATCACAGAAGAAGATAAACAAGCTATCCTTGCAACCAACAAAGACTTGGCTAAACAAGCCCTCCGTGTCTTGATGATGGCTTATAAGACAAGCGCCGAAATTCCAACCTTGGAATCTGAAATTGTTGAATCTGACCTCATCTTCTCTGGTTTGGTCGGCATGATCGACCCTGAGCGCCCAGAAGCTGCAGAAGCTGTTCGTGTCGCTAAGGAAGCGGGTATCCGTCCAATCATGATCACGGGTGACCACCAAGATACAGCAGAAGCTATTGCCAAACGTCTCGGAATCATTGATCCAAATGACACAGAAGACCATGTCTTCACGGGTGCTGAGTTGAACGAACTTTCTGATGAAGAATTCCAAAAAGTCTTCAAGCAATACTCTGTTTATGCCCGTGTATCACCTGAGCACAAGGTTCGTATCGTGAAAGCATGGCAAAAAGAAGGTAAGGTTGTTGCCATGACAGGTGATGGAGTTAACGATGCGCCATCACTTAAGACAGCTGACATTGGTATCGGTATGGGGATTACAGGTACAGAGGTTTCTAAGGGAGCTTCTGATATGGTCCTTGCCGATGATAACTTTGCAACCATTATCGTAGCGGTAGAAGAAGGACGTAAGGTCTTCTCAAATATCCAAAAATCAATCCAATACCTCTTGTCTGCCAATATGGCTGAAGTTTTCACCATCTTCTTTGCAACCTTGTTTGGTTGGGATGTGCTTCAACCAGTGCATTTGCTATGGATTAACCTAGTAACAGATACTTTACCAGCTATCGCTCTTGGGGTAGAGCCTGCTGAACCAGGTGTTATGACCCACAAACCTCGTGGTCGTAAGTCTAACTTCTTTGATGGTGGTGTTTTCGGAGCAATCATTTATCAAGGAATCTTCCAAACTATGCTAGTTTTAGGTGTTTATGGTTGGGCTCTTCTCTTCCCAGAGCACCAAAGTCATACTGAAATCCATGCGGATGCCCTTACCATGGCTTTTGCAACGCTCGGTTTGATCCAATTGCTCCATGCCTTTAACGTTAAGTCGGTTTACCAATCAATCTTTAAAGTGGGACTCTTTACCAACAAGACCTTTAACTGGTCTATCCCAGTTGCCTTTGTCCTCTTTGTGGTGACGATTTTAGTTCCTGGATTTAATAATCTCTTCCACGTGTCACACTTGAGCTTGACGCAATGGATGGTTGTTGCCGTAGGAGCGCTTATGATTGTAGTCCTTGTTGAGATTGTCAAAGCAGTTCAACGAGCGCTTGGAAAAGATAAAAACGCTATTTAAGCATTATGAAAGTCATCTTCGGATGGCTTTTTGTTTTATATAAAGATAAACTGAAATAATACTCAATGAAAATCAAAGAGTAAACTAGGAAGAGAGCCGCAGACTGTACTTGAGTACGGCAAGGTGAAGCTGACGTGGTTTAAATTTGATTTTCGAAGAGTATAATTTTGTGCTATAATCAAGTAGACTGATATGGTATGGAGGAAAGAATCTTGGAAAAGAAAATTGTAAAAGATATCTTGTTTTTGTCGCAGGTATCCCAGCCTGCTAGTCAGGAAGATTTATCCCTAGCAAAGGATTTGCAGGATACCCTATTGGCTAATCGAGAAACCTGTGTTGGACTAGCGGCCAATATGATTGGGGTACAAAAACGTGTCATTATTTTTAATATCGGAATGATTCCTATGGTTATGTTTAATCCAGTTCTCCAATCTTTTGAAGGAGCATACGAGACAGAGGAAGGTTGTTTGTCTTTGACAGGTGTCAGACCTACAACTCGGTATGAGAAGATTACAGTAAGCTACAGAGACATCCATTGGCAAGAGCAAGCCATTACCTTGACAGGATTTCCGGCTCAGATTTGTCAGCATGAATTGGATCATTTGGAAGGGATTATCATATAGGCTTTGTATCCTAGATCAGGGTACATCCTTCAAGCTTAAGGAAACAACCTCGTTTTTCTTGCACTCTTGTTTGAAATTTGTGATAATAAATGAAAGAATAATAAATGGAGGACAGTCAAATGGGATTTTATCTGATGATTGGTTCGATGTTGCTTGGTCTTTTCGCTTTGAAGATAGGATTTTCTCACCTAAAGGAGAAAAAGGTTACTCTGTCATCTATCTTGGCAAGCTGCCTTGGGACAGCACTAGTTCTCTTTGCAATCTGGTTAGGATTGCCCAAATAATGAAAGAAGCCTCGGTAGTCACCGAGGTTTTTAGGTACAAATCCTTGGTAGTCCTAAAAAAATATGCTACACTAACACTATGAAAATTCTAATCCCAACCGCAAAAGAAATTAATACCGAAATCCCTAGTTTAGAGGCTAAACCGTTGCGTCCTGAAAGTCAGGCAGTGCTGGATGAATTGGCCAGATATTCTGCCCAAGAGCTGGAGAACTTTTACAAAATATCTGCCGAAAAAGCACAAGAAGAGTATGTCCATATTCAAGCCTTAAAAAATGGAACTGCGACAAACTATCCAGCCTTGCACCTCTTTGATGGACTTATGTATCGCAACATCAAACGGGAAGATCTCACCAAAGAGGAGCAAACCTATCTGGAGAAACACCTCATGATAACGTCAGCTCTCTATGGTGTGATTCCAGCCTTTGAACCGATTGCGCCTCATAGACTGGACTTTTTGATGAAGCTTAAAGTTGCTGGGAAAAGCCTGAAAAGTCATTGGAAGGTGGCCTATGAGGAGTCAATGAACGACCAAGAGTTAATCTTTTCTCTCTTGTCATCAGAGTTTGAAACTGTCTTTCCTAAAGAAATCCGTGAGAAAATGGTGACCTTTAAGTTTATGGAAGAGCGAGATGGTAAACTTAAAATCCACTCAACTATTTCTAAAAAAGCTAGAGGGGCTTTCTTAACAGCCTTGATGGAAAATCAGGTAACGTCGGTTGAAGAGATTAAAAAGCTCAGCTTTGCGGGTTTCAATTATCGAGAAGACTTGTCTAGTGAGAAAGAATTGGCTTTTGTAAAATAGATTGAAAATAGAGAGAGTGGGACAGAAATCGGTAATTCGTTAGAATTCGATTTCGTCGTCCCACCTCCGCACAGTTGAGTAGGGCTGTAAAAGCTGATGAAATCAGCGTAGTTAGAGCCCACTCAACCACTGCGTCTTGCTCGACAATCCAAAGACAATTGAGAGGCTAGGACTTTTGTCCCAGCCCTTTTTTGTAATTTGGTGCTCCTATTTTTAGTTTAGAATGGTAGGAATTTTCTCACAATTTTGGTATAATAGGACTATTAGAAAATTTCGAGGAGACAAACATGTCAGTTAAGATTGCTTTACTTGGATTTGGTACAGTAGCCAGTGGTGTGCCATTCTTGCTAAAGGAAAATAGAGAAAAAATTGTTCAAGCAGCCCAGTCAGAAATTGAAGTAGCTAAAGTTTTGGTCAAAGACGATCAAGAGAAAGCCCGCTTGCTTGAAGCAGGAAATGATTTTAATTTTGTAACAAATATCGATGAAATCTTGTCAGACAAAGACATCACGATCGTTGTTGAGTTGATGGGGCGTATCGAACCTGCTAAAACCTTTATCACTCGTGCCTTAGAAGCAGGTAAACATGTCGTGACAGCCAACAAGGACCTTTTGGCAGTTCATGGTGCAGAATTGCTTGAGGTAGCCAAAGCTCACAATGTTGCCCTATACTACGAAGCAGCAGTTGCTGGAGGAATCCCAATTCTTCGTACCTTGGTCAACTCACTAGCATCAGATAAAATCACACGTGTTCTTGGTGTTGTCAACGGAACATCTAACTTCATGATGACCAAAATGGTAACAGAAGGTTGGTCTTATGAAGATGCTTTGGCAGAAGCCCAACGACTTGGCTTTGCTGAAAGCGACCCTACCAATGACGTTGATGGGATTGATGCAGCCTACAAGATGGTCATCCTCAGTCAGTTCGCCTTTGGGATGAATGTCAAGTTTGAAGATGTGGGTCACCAAGGGATTCGCAACATCACTCCAGAAGATGTAGCAGTAGCTCAAGAACTTGGTTATGTTGTAAAACTAGTTGGTTCTATCGAAGAAACGGCTTCTGGTATTGCTGCTGAGGTTACGCCAACCTTCCTTCCTAAAGCACATCCACTTGCAAGTGTTAATGGTGTTATGAATGCTGTCTTTGTGGAGTCTATCGGTATTGGCGAGTCTATGTATTATGGACCAGGTGCTGGTCAAAAACCAACTGCAACAAGTGTTGTGGCTGATATTGCCCGCATCGTTCGTCGTCTGAATGATGGAACAATTGGAAAAGCCTTTAATGAATACAGCCGTCCAGTAGTCTTGGCTAAGCCAGAAGATGTCAAAGCTAACTACTATTTCTCAATCTTGGCTCCAGATTCAAAAGGACAAGTATTGAAATTGGCAGAGCTCTTTAACGCAGAAGATATTTCCTTCAAGCAAATCCTTCAAGATGGTAAGCAAGAAGGCAAGGCTCGTGTTGTCATCATCACTCATAAAATCAACAAGGCGCAACTTGAAAATATTACAGACGCTTTGAAGGCGGTAGCCGAGTTTGAACTTCTCAACACCTTCAAGGTTTTAGGAGACTAAGATGAAGATTATTGTACCTGCTACAAGTGCCAATGTGGGTCCTGGCTTTGACTCGGTTGGCGTAGCTGTAACTAAGTATCTAGAAATTCAGGTTTGTGAGGAACGTGAAGAATGGATGATTGAGCATCAATTAGGCAAATGGATTCCACGTGATGAACGTAATCTTTTGCTAAAGATTGCTCTACAAATTGTTCCAGACCTACAACCCAGACGCCTGAAAATGATTAGTGATATTCCACTTGCGCGTGGACTAGGTTCATCGAGCTCGGTCATCGTTGCTGGGATTGAACTGGCAAATCAACTCGGAAACTTGAAGCTAAGCAAACATGAAAAATTACAATTGGCGACTAAGATTGAAGGGCATCCTGATAATGTTGCACCTGCTATCTATGGTAATCTGGTCATTGCAAGCTCAGTCGAAGGTCAGGTTTCAGCAGTAGTGGCGCCTTTTCCAGAGTGTGCCTTCCTAGCCTACATTCCGAACTATGAATTGCGAACACGAGATAGTCGTGGTGTCTTGCCTAAGAAACTTTCTTATAAAGAAGCTGTTGCAGCAAGTTCTATCGCCAATGTGGCTATCGCAGCTCTACTGACAGGAGATATGGTCAAAGCAGGCCAGGCGATTGAGAGTGACCTTTTCCATGAGCGTTACCGTCAAGAACTGGTGAGAGAATTTGCGACCATCAAGAAAGTTGCCAAGAGAAATGGTGCTTATGCGACCTACTTGTCTGGTGCTGGTCCGACTGTTATGGTCTTGGCTGATCCTGACAAGATGCCTAAGATTAAGGCTGAGCTTGAAAAGCAACCGTTCAAAGGCAAGCTTCATGAGTTGCAAGTAGATACACAAGGCGTTCGCGTCGAAGAAAAATAAACAGAACAATGGGATGGGGAAACTCTCTATTAGAGGGCTTCCTGTCCTTTTTTTGAAAATGAAACATGGGATATGAAATGTTTCCCAGTTTTGTCGACCGCTGGATGGTCAAGGAGGATTTGAAATGGCAGAAATATATTTAGCAGGTGGTTGTTTTTGGGGCTTAGAAGAGTACTTTTCACGTATTTCTGGAGTGCTGCAAACAAGTGTTGGTTATGCTAATGGTCAAGTAGAAACCACCAATTATCAATTGATCAAAGAAACAGATCACGCAGAGACTGTGCAAGTCGTCTACGATGAAAAGGTGGTATCGCTTCGTGAGATCTTGCTCTATTATTTCCGAGTCATTGATCCTTTATCTGTCAACCAACAAGGCAATGACCGTGGTCGTCAGTACCGCACAGGGATTTATTACCTAGATGAAGAGGATTTACCGACTATTAATACAGTAGTTCGTGAACAAGAACTCCTCATCGGTCGTAAAATTGCAGTAGAAGTGGAGAAGCTTCGCCACTATATCTTAGCTGAAGACTATCACCAAGACTACCTCAAGAAAAATCCTGGAGGCTATTGCCATATCGATGTGAGAGATGCTGAGAAACCACTGATAGATGCCGCCAACTATGAAAAACCGAGTCAGGCAGTTTTACGAGAAAGTTTATCAGAAGAGTCCTATAGAGTAACGCAAGAAGCTGCGACGGAAGCTCCTTTTAGCAATGCCTACGACCAAACTTTTGAGGAAGGAATTTATGTCGATATCACGACTGGCGAGCCCCTCTTCTTTGCCAAGGATAAGTTTGCCTCAGGCTGTGGTTGGCCAAGCTTTAGCCGTCCTATTTCCAAGGAACTCATTCATTACTACCAGGACTTGAGTCATGGAATGGAACGTATCGAAGTTCGTTCACGTTCAGGAAATGCACACTTGGGACATGTCTTTACAGACGGACCTCAGGAACTAGGTGGTTTACGCTATTGTATCAATTCTGCATCCTTACGATTCATTGCTAAGGATGAAATGGAAGAAGCCGGCTACGGCTACCTGCTTCCATATTTGAACAAGTAAAAAGAGAGAGTGGGACAGAAATCGTTCATTCGTTAGAATTCGATTTCGTCGTCCCACCTCCGCACAGTTGAGTAGGGCTGTAAAAGCTGATGAAATCAGCGTAGTAGAGCCCACTCAACCACTGCGTCTTGATCGACAATCCAAAGACAATTGAGAGGCTAGGGCTTTTGTCACACTCTCTTCATGTTGAAATAGAAGGGACTCATGAAACACTTACTTTCTTACTTTAAACCCCATAAACAATAAGAAAAGTTGCCTTCGGGTGACTTTTTTGTTACAATAGCTAGAAAAATTATCCAGTATAAATACTTATATAGAAAAGGAGTCTAGGGATGAAAGTCTTTCAGCATGTAAATATCGTGACTTGTGACCAAGATTTCCACGTCTATTTGGATGGGACTTTAGCTATTAAAGAATCCCAAATCGTCTATGTTGGCCAAGAGAAACAAGAAATCTTAGATCAAGCTGAACAGCTTATAGACTATCAGGGTGCTTGGATTATGCCTGGCTTGGTTAACTGCCATACTCACTCTGCCATGACAGGCTTGAGAGGGATTCGTGATGACAGCAATCTCCACGAATGGCTCGAGGATTATATCCGGCCAGCAGAAGCAGAGTTTACACCAGAGATGACCACAAAGGCTGTCAAGGAAGCTCTGACAGAGATGCTCCAATCAGGGACAACAACCTTCAACGATATGTATAATCCCAATGGTGTGGATATAGAGAAGATTTATGAGGCAGTTAAGGCTTCCAAGATGCGTTGCTATTTTTCTCCGACCCTCTTTTCTTCAAAAACTGAGACGACGGATGAGACGATAGCTAGAACTCGAGCTGTCATCGAGACGATCAAAGGTTATCAGGATCCAAATTTCAAGGTGATGGTGGCCCCTCATTCGCCCTACAGCTGTAGTCGAGAATTACTTGAAGCAAGTCTTGACCTAGCAAAAGAAGAAAACATCCCCCTCCATATCCATGTAGCTGAGACACAGGAAGAGTCAGGCATTATCCTGAAACGCTATGGCAAACGCCCATTAGCCTTTCTAGATGAGCTCGGATATTTAGATTATAAAGCTGTCTTTGCTCACGGTGTTGAGTTAAATGAAGCAGAAATTACCCGCTTGGCAGATTCGCAAGTCGCTATCGCTCACAATCCTATCAGCAACCTCAAGCTAGCCTCAGGGATTGCACCAGTCGTCCAACTTCAAAAGGCAGGAGTAGCAGTTGGTATCGCAACAGATTCCGTTGCTTCTAACAACAACCTCGATATGTTTGAAGAAGGGCGTACGGCAGCGCTCTTACAGAAAATGAAGAATGGTGATGCCAGCCAATTTCCGATTGAAACTGCCCTCAAGTCTCTGACGATCGAGGGTGCTAAGGTGTTGGGAATGGAAGATGAAATTGGTAGTCTAGAAGTCGGCAAGCAGGCTGATTTCCTCGTCATCCAACCCCAAGGGAAAATCCATCTCCAACCTCAAGAAAACATGCTGTCTCACCTCGTTTATGCCGTTAAATCCAGTGATGTTAATGATGTCTATATCGCTGGTGAGCAAGTCGTAAAAGACGGACAAGTGCTGACTGTTAACTTGTAAAAAGTAGTATAAATTTACGAAATCTCATAGGAAATCTCTTGTGAGGTTTTTAAATTTTTGCTAGAAATCAGGCGAGTAGATGTCTTGCAGAAATATATTGATACTAAATTAGAGAAACACCTATTAGATAAAAAAAAAAAATTGTGGTATAATAATAAGATGCAAAAAAAGGAGTAACTATGGACATTTCAGAAATTCGTCAAAAAATTGATGCAAATCGTGAAAAATTAGCTTCTTTCAGGGGGTCTCTTTGACCTCGAAGGATTAGAGGAAGAAATTGCCATTTTGGAAAACAAAATGACAGAACCTGATTTTTGGAACGATAATATTGCGGCCCAAAAAACGTCGCAAGAATTGAACGAACTCAAAAATACCTATAATACCTTCCACAAGATGGATGAGTTGCAGGATGAAGTTGAGATTTTACTGGACTTTTTGGCAGAGGATGAATCCGTTAAGGATGAGCTAGTTGAGAAACTCTCTGAGTTAGACCAGATGATGACTAGCTACGAAATGACCCTTCTCTTGTCAGAGCCCTACGATCACAACAACGCCATCCTTGAAATCCATCCTGGTTCAGGGGGGACAGAGGCTCAAGACTGGGGCGATATGCTCCTTCGTATGTATACTCGCTATGGAAATGCCAAAGGCTTCAAGGTTGAGGTCTTAGACTACCAAGCAGGTGATGAGGCAGGAATCAAGTCAGTAACCTTGTCTTTTGAAGGACCAAATGCTTATGGTCTTCTCAAGTCTGAGATGGGAGTTCACCGTTTGGTTCGAATCTCACCATTTGACTCTGCTAAACGTCGCCACACCTCATTTACTTCTGTAGAAGTTATGCCAGAGTTGGATGATACCATCGAAGTTGACATCCGAGAGGATGATATCAAGATGGATACCTTCCGTTCAGGTGGAGCAGGTGGACAAAACGTCAACAAAGTTTCAACAGGTGTCCGTTTGACCCACATTCCGACAGGCATCGTCGTAGCATCAACTGTTGACCGTACCCAGTACGGGAACCGTGACCGTGCTATGAAGATGCTTCAGGCAAAACTCTACCAGATGGAGCAGGAAAAGAAAGCTGCTGAGGTAGACTCGCTCAAGGGTGAGAAAAAGGAAATTACATGGGGAAGCCAAATCCGCTCCTATGTATTTACGCCTTATACAATGGTAAAAGACCATCGTACAAACTTTGAAGTAGCGCAAGTAGATAAGGTAATGGATGGAGACCTAGATGGTTTCATCGATGCTTATCTGAAATGGCGTATCAGTTAAAAGAAAGGAAGTCACATGTCAATCATTGAAATGAGAGATGTTGTCAAAAAATACGACAACGGGACAACAGCCCTACGTGGCATCACTGTAAATATCGATGCAGGAGAATTTGCCTACATCGTAGGACCTTCAGGTGCTGGTAAATCAACTTTTATCCGTGCCTTGTATCGTGAGGTCAAAATCGACAAAGGAAGCTTGCAAGTTGCAGGTTATAACCTCGTTAAAATTAAAAAGAAAGATATTCCGTTCTTGCGTAGAAACGTTGGAGTAGTCTTTCAGGATTACAAACTTTTGCCAAAGAAAACCGTTTATGAGAACATTGCTTACGCCATGGAGGTTGTTGGTGAAAGTCGTCGTAACATCAAAAAACGTGTTATGGAAGTCTTGGACCTTGTCGGTTTGAAGCACAAGGTTCGTTCATTCCCAAATGAACTTTCAGGTGGTGAGCAACAACGTATCGCCATTGCGCGTGCTATCGTAAACAATCCTAAGGTTTTGATTGCCGACGAACCAACAGGAAACTTGGACCCAGATAACTCATGGGAAATCATGAACCTCTTGGAACGTATCAATCTTCAAGGAACAACTGTTTTGATGGCGACCCACAACAGCCAAATCGTAAATACCTTGCGCCACCGCGTTATTGCCATCGAGAATGGTCGCGTGGTACGTGATGAAGCGAAAGGAGAGTACGGATACGATGATTAGTAGATTTTTCCGCCATCTGTTCGAAGCTTTAAAGAGTTTAAAGCGTAATGGATGGATGACCATTGCTGCTGTCAGTTCAGTAATGATTACCTTGACCTTGGTTGCTATCTTTGCTTCAGTTATCTTCAATACTGCGAAATTAGCAACTGATATTGAAAACAACGTCCGTGTCATGGTTTATGTTCGTAAAGACGTTGAAGACAACAGTGAAACCATTGTAAAAGAAGGCCAAACAGTCACGAACAATGACTACCACAAGGTCTATAACGCCCTTAAAGCTCTGCCAGCTGTAAAAAATGTAACCTTCTCAAGTAAAGAAGAGCAGTACCAAAAGCTGACTGAAACTATGGGTGATGAGTGGAAGGTGTTTGAAGGAGATGCAAACCCTCTTCATGATGCCTACATCGTAGATACCAATTCACCAAGTGATGTAAAACCTGTAGCTGAAGAAGCTAAGAAAATCGAAGGTGTCTCTGAAGTTCAAGACGGTGGTGCCAATACCGAACGTCTCTTCAAGTTGGCTTCCTTCATCCGTGTATGGGGATTGGTCATCGCAGGACTCTTGATCTTCATCGCAGTCTTCTTGATTTCAAATACCATCCGTATTACTATTATTTCACGTAGCCGTGAAATCCAAATCATGCGTTTGGTTGGTGCCAAGAACGGTTACATCCGTGGCCCATTCTTGCTAGAAGGTGCCTTTATCGGATTGTTGGGAGCAGCTCTTCCATCAGCATTGGTTTACTTTGTCTATAACCGAGTGTTCCAATCTGTCAACCCATCCTTGGTTGGTCAAAACCTATCTTTGATTACACCGAATACCTTTATTCCATTGATGATCGGTCTCTTGTTCCTCATCGGAATCTGTATCGGTTCACTTGGTTCAGGAATCTCAATGCGTCGATTCTTGAAAATCTAAGTCAAATAACTGGATAAAACACATAAAAAAGTGGGATGTCATCAAGACTTCACAGCTCTTGATGCCCCGCTTTTTCTTTTGGTCTAGGTGCTCAGTCGCTTGCCAATTTTGGGTAAAGAGTGTATGATAGGAAAGGAACTTTTTACTAATATGAAAAATGAACAATGAATGAGGAAAAGATGAAACAATTTTTGGAAAAAGTGAGCATACTCTCCCTATCGTTAGTATTGATCACATCGTTTTCTATTTCTAGTGCCCTACCCGCCATGTTTGACTATTATCAGGGCTATTCGACTGGTCAGGTCGAACTCTTGGTCAGCCTCCCATCCTTTGGGATTATGGCCATGCTTTTATTGAACGGAGTTCTAGAGCGTATTTTTCCTGAACGCCTCCAGTTGACCTTGGGACTTTTAATCTTGTCAATCAGCGGAACTGCACCTTTCTGGTATCAGGGTTATTACTTTGTCTTTGCAACCCGCTTGCTATTTGGGCTTGGAGTGGGAATGCTCAATGCCAAGGCTATTTCGATCATCAGTGAACGCTATCACGGCAAAACCCGTATCCAGATGCTTGGTTTTCGTGGATCGGCTGAGGTAGTAGGAGCATCTATCTTGACGCTGGCAGTCGGGCAATTGTTAGCATTTGGCTGGACAGCAACCTTCCTAGCCTATGCAGCAGGCTTGGTAGTCTTGGTGCTCTTTCTTCTATTTGTCCCTTACAACAAGGAAGAAATTCACGAGTCCAAGCATCAGACAGAAGAAGCAGTAAGATTGACTGCTTCTATGAAAAAGCTCATTTTCTTCCTTGCTATTGCAGCCGCAGTGATTGTATGTACCAATACGGCTATCACCTTCCGTATCCCTAGTCTCATGATTGAGGCAGGGTTTGGAGATGCTCAGTTGTCCAGTTTGGTACTTAGTGCCATGCAGTTGATTGGGATTCTAGCTGGAATCAGCTTTTCTTTCCTGATTTCGACCTTCAAAGAAAGACTTCTATTGGTCGCTGGTGTCACTTTTGGTATCGGGCAAATCATCATCGCTCTTGCTCCATCACTCTGGGTAGTCGTTGCTGGTTCTATCCTGGGAGGCTTTGCCTACAGCATCGCTCTGACGACAGTCTTTCAGTTGATTTCTGAGAGAATCCCTGCAAAACTCCTCAATAAAGCAACTTCCTATGCGGTTTTGGGATGCAGCTTTGGGGCATCTTTAACGCCATTCGTTCTCTCAGGGATTGGTCTGGTGACACAGGATGGTCGTATGACCTTTATCATTCTAGGGGCATGGATGATTGCCACTTCGGTCTTTGTTTCCCTTTTATTGAAAAAAGAAGCCTAACAAAGAAAAAAACTCAAGGAGAATCCTTGAGTTTTTTTGTGTATTAGCCAAACATCTGCCAAAAGTAATCGATGATGTAGGTCAAGCCATAAGTGTAAACGACCAGGGTAAAGGGCTTGGTCAGGATGATAATGGTCATATACCGCTTGAAGCTCATCTTGGTCAGAGCTGCCAACATGCAGAGAAAATCAGCTGGACTAACTGGCCAAATCATCATAAAGATAAAGAATCGGTCAAAGCGATTGCCCTCATCTAACCAACCGATATACTTGTCATAGGTACGCTTGCTGACCATGGACTGGACAAAGGGTGCTCCGTAGAGACGCACCAAGTAAAAGATAATCGCACAACCAATGACAATACCGATATAGTTGTAGATGGTCCCGATGATATGCCCATAGATAAAGACACCTGCAACAGAGGTTAGAGCTCCTGGAATGATAGGAACAACTGTCTGCAAAATCTGTAAAAAAATAAAGAGTGGTGGCCCCCAGATACCCGCCTGTTGGATAAAGGCAGATAGGGTTTCCTTGGAGTGCAAGATACCCGCCTGATAGGCCCAGATACAGAATATTACAGTACCAACTCCACCGACGATGGAGGAAATATGAATGGCTTGCTGTAGAAGGGGAGAAACAGCTTTCATTTCTTTCTCGTGTGACATGTAAACTCCTCTTGTGTAGTATGATTCTACTATACCATATTTTAGGGAGAAAGACTACATGGGATACTTCGTGTGACTTTGCCTCAAGTATGGTAAAATGGAATAAGAAAATGATAGCTTAGAATGAGGAAAATCATGTTAGGATTGAAGTTTAATGGCACTTGGCGCAACTACCAAAAACAGGTCTTGGACAATTTCCAAGAATACCAAGCAGATGGTCATGTCCACTTGGTGGCAGCACCAGGTTCAGGAAAAACAACCATAGGAATCGAGTTGATAGCCCGCTTTGATAGGCCTGCCCTAGTTTTGGTGCCGACGGTGACCATCCGGGAACAATGGGTGGATAGGATTCGCCAGGCCTTTTTAGAGGATGAAAACCAGATCACAAGTCTCGTGTCTCAAAATCTCAAGGACATGAAGCAAATCACCATCGCCACCTATCAAGCCTTTCACAGTGCTATGCAACAGGTGCAATCTCAAGAAGATAACGGCGAGGTTGAGGACTTTGTAGGCTTTGACCTGCTTGCCAGACTCAAAGAAAGGGGGGTCGAAACCCTCTGTCTGGACGAATGCCATCACTTGAGAAATGAATGGTGGAAAAGTCTAGAAGACTTCCGTAAAAACTACCAGCAACTGCAAGTCATCTCTCTCACTGCGACACCGCCTTATGACAGTGAACCAGAACTATGGGATCGCTATCTCCAGATGTGTGGCGAGATTGACCAAGAAATCACAGTTCCAGAACTGGTCAAGGAAGACACTCTTTGCCCTCATCAGGACTTTGTCTATATCTGTTTTCCGACTAAGGAAGAGGACAAGCGCTTGGAAGAGTTTGAAGACACCAAGTGGCAGTATGTCAGCCAACTAGTCGTTGATCCTGACTTCCAAGATTTGATTCGGAGTTCCAAGGTCCTCAAAGGGGAAATTTCTGCGGATATGCTCCTTGAGGATCCCAAGTATCTCTCAGCGCTCCTCATTTATCTACAGGCTCAAAAACAGGAAATTCCCAAGCATCTACGAGACTTACTAGGTGCTGAAGGCTTGCCTGCTCTTAATTACTATTGGCTAGAAGTTCTATTGCAAGGCCTTCTCTATCAGACTCCTGACTGGTATGAGGATCCGCAGGAGACAAAGAAAAAGATAGAAGCTGAACTGAAATCAAGAGGGTTGATTGAAAAACGTCAGGTTTTCTTGGTCAAATCCAAGGCCAATGACCAAATCCTCAACCAATCTCTAGGAAAACTAGCTGGGATTGCATCTATCTTTGAAACCGAGTATGCTAGTCTAGGTCAGGACTTGAGACAGTTGGTCTTGGCGGACTATATCCGTAAGGATTTTGCCAGTTATCTGGGAGATGACCAAGCACCAATCACGCAGTTAGGTGTCCTCCCTTACTTTGAAACCATTCGCAGAAGTGCACAAAAGCAAGGCTTGTCTGTCCCTATAGCAGTCCTTTCAGGTAGTGTCGTGATCATACCCGCGAGTGTCAAGGCAGAACTCGAAGAACTCATCCCAACTACCAATTTAACCTTCTCTGCCATCGGAAAACTCGATCAAGGTGCCTATCTCCAGGTAGGCTTTCCATCCAGCTTTAAGGGGATGGTCGCAGCAGTGACTGAGCTCTTCCAACGTGGTTCTATCCAGGTCTTGGTCGGAACCAAGTCTCTCTTGGGAGAAGGATGGGATGCGCCTTGCGTCAACTCTCTCATCCTCGGAAGTTTTGTCGGAAGCTTTATGCTCAGTAATCAAATGCGGGGCCGTGCCATCCGTATCTGGCCAGGACATCCAGATAAGACCAGCAATATCTGGCACCTAGTAGCCATCAAACCTTACAAAAATCCAGCCTTTTCTAATGAAAATCAAGAAGAACAAGACCTCAATCCATATCAGGACCTGCAAACCCTTGCCCGTCGTATGGACCATTTCCTCGGCTTATCCTATAAGGAAGATACCATTGAAACAGGTCTGGATCGCTTGAACTTTCCTGAGTTCCCATTTAAGAAAAAGAACCTTGAAGACTATAACGAGAAGATCATGGAACTATCCAAGGATCGTGCCTCCCTTCGTAAAAAATGGCAGGAATCTCTCATCGTTGCAGATAAGATTGAGATTGTCAATGAAGTTGCGACCGACAGTAAACGAATCCCTCTGCTTGCCCTAGCGGATGCTGAAAAGTGGCTTCGCTACGCTCTGATGGTATTTGCCATTAGTCTCCTGGCTTATGTCGTTCGACTAACCTTCTTTGCCTTGCCATGGTTGACAGCTCTTTGTGTCCTCTTCCTAGCTATCACAGCCTTTCGCTTTTACAGCTACAAGAGTCCTTATAAACGCTTGCGCCAGATCGGTGAAGCTATTCGCAAAGCCATGGTGACTGCCGGACATTTGTCTGATGACCAGTCGCGCGTGCAAGTCGATGAGGACAAGGACAGCTTTAACGTCTTTGCCTATCTAAAAGGTGGCAGTATGCGAGACAAGGAACTTTTTTCCAAGGCCTTAGGAGAGTTCTTTGCCCCAGTGGACAATCAACGCTACCTCTTAGTCGCTCAAAAAGCACCAGCAGGTCAGTCCAAGTATTTCGTAGTGCCTAGCCTCTTTGAAAAACGCAAGGAAGATGCCCAGCTCTTCCAAAATGCCGTCGCACCACACATAGGCAATTATCAACTCGTCTACACCCGCAACGAAGCAGGCAGAAAAATCCTGCTCGAAGCCAGACTCAAATCCCTAGCCAACAAAAATGACCGCATCATCACTAAGAAAAAGGTCAAAAGTGCTTTGAAATAGAAGGAAGTGAGCGTTTTCTTCTAGGAATATGATATAATAATAGATAATTAAGAATTCGATAAATTGGAGAGATAGTCTGAAAGATATTGTTAGTAAAAATAGACAGTTCTGACTAGCAAAAGGAAGTTTTATGGCAAAGAGAAAAGATTTTTCTGAACTAACCAGGGTACAAATCCCAGCAGCTCTGCATCTCATGCGTATGGGCTATACCTATCTTCCTCGCAATGGGAAGGAGATTGCAGAAAGAGATCCAGATACCAACATCCTTGTATCTGTTTTTAAGGAGCAATTTTTAAAATTTAACAACTACTTGACAGAGGATGACTTTGAGAGAGAACTAGCCAATATCAAGTTGGAACTAGATCAAAACGACTTGGGGCGTTCTTTCTTTAAACGTCTGCAAGGTCAGGAAGATGCCATTTATATTGACTGGGAGCATCCTGAAGCCAATACCTTCCATCTGGCGCTTGAAGTTACTTGCCAAAATGGTCAGGATGAATTTCGTCCGGATATCGTTATTTTTGTCAATGGTTTGCCTCTTTCTTATATCGAAGTGAAACAGCCCAATGCGATTCGTGATGGCAAGACTGGAATTCAGTCAGAGCAGGATAGAACCAGATACCGTTTTGAAAACCGTAAGTTCCGTCGTTTTAACAATATCACCCAGTTGATATCCTTATCTGATAACTTAGCGTATATCAGTGGACAAGGTCAGCAAAAACAGGGTTCTTATTACGGTTCAAACGCCTATTCAAAAACCAAATTTAATGCCTTCAAGGAAGAAAGAGTAGAAGATTTCCTTCATTCCCTTTCCCCTCTAACCGAGGACCAAATCGACTTTGTCCTAGAAGACATGAAGCGCTTTGCCCTCAAGTCCCAGCCAGAGTTTACAACAAATCTAAACCCTGATACACCTTGCAATGCCTTTTTGTCTTCTTTGTACCAGAAGGAACGTCTGCTCTTTATGCTTCGTTTTGGTCTTGTCTATGTAGAAGAAGAGAGTAAGGACGGTCAGATGCAACTGCAGAAGCACGTTATGCGCTATCCTCAGTATTTTGCGACACGTGCTATCGAAGAAACGATCGCAAAAGGTGTCAAGAAAGGGGTTATCTGGCATACCCAAGGTTCAGGTAAGACTGCCTTGGCTTTCTTCAATATCCGCTATCTAACTAACTATTTCTCAAAAGAGGGAATCGTTCCTCAATTTTACTTTGTCGTCGATCGTTTGGACTTGGCAGACCAGGCCTTTAAGGAATTCACCAAACGAGGCCTCAAGGTTAAGCGCATCAATAACCCACAAGAACTCAATCAAAAACAAGACGGCTATGATGTCGCTGTGGTCAATATCCAGAAGTTTAAGGATGATTCAGATCTGACAGACCGCTCTGGCTATGATCTCAACCGCCAAAATATCTACTTTATCGATGAAGCCCACCGTTCTTACAATGAACGAGGTTCCTACTTGCCAAATCTCTATCAGGCAGATACCAAGGCCATTAAGATTGCCTTGACAGGAACGCCCCTCATCACCTATAAGAAAGATGGCAAGACCAAGGAAAGTCATGCGACCACACGTGATATCTTTGGGGATTACATCCACAAATACTATTACAACCAGTCTATCGATGACGGCTTTACCCTACGCTTGATGCGAGAGGACATCGAGACCTCCTATAAGGACAATCTCAGATCCATCAACGAAGAAATCCAACGTGGCGACCTTTCCAAGGAAGATATCTTTGCCCATCCCCACTATGTGGAGCCTATGTTGGACTTTATCATTGAAGACTTTAATCGTGCTCGTAATCTGGTCTTTGATGACCAGACCATCGGTGGCATGATTGTCTGTGACTCGTCCAAGCAGGCGCGTGAGCTTGAAAAGCAATTAGAAGAACGACGTCAAGCTGGCTCAACCACCTTGACTTCCGCTCTCATCCTCCATGATGAGGGAGACAAGGAAGAGAAGAAGGACAAGGTAGACGCCTATAAGGAAGGCAAGATTGACCTTGTCATCGTCTACTCTATGCTCCTGACAGGATTTGATGCACCTCGGCTCAAGCGCCTCTATCTAGGACGCAAGATCAAGGCTCACAACCTTTTACAAACACTAACACGTGTCAATCGCCCCTACAAGGACTATCTCTTTGGCTATGTCATTGACTTTGCGGATATTTCTAAGGAGTTTGACAAGACCAATCGTGCCTATCTGGAAGAACTCAATCAAGAATATGATACGGCGCTAACAGGAGAAAATGGCGAGGATGTTTTTGGTTCTCTCTTTGTGTCAGCAGATGAAATTTCTCAAGAGTTGAGCAAGACCGAGCATATCCTCATCGACTATCCAACGGATAATCTAGAATACTTCTCCCAAGCCATCAATGATATCAAGGATAAGAAGCAGTTAATTGATCTTCGTAAGGCCTTGGAGTCTATCAAGCAGTACTACAATATCGCCCGTCTCCTCGGCTACGACCACCTGCTCCAGCAGATTGACATTGCCCAGATTGCAACCCTGCTCAATGTCCTCTCTAGACGGATGCTGACACTGTCTCTGATAGATAAACCAGATGACTTCTCTAGCCAAATGCTCTTAAATTTAGCTATGTCTGAGACCAGTTTTAGTTTTTTCAAGATTGCAGAAGAAGAACTTCGTCTAGCGGCTAACGACCTGGAAGATTTGAAACGACGAGTGGCAAGTGGGATTAAAAACCAGCGTGATGAAAAGGATCCTGAGTGGGTTTCTCTCTACGAAGAATTTCAACGCATCATGCAAAAACATTTTATCTATGGTCAAGAAGGCTACACAATGGAAAATATCAAGGAAACCCAAAAAGACTATGAAGAACTTTTTAAGTCTGTGGAGGACTATCATACTCGTATGAGACGTTTGACCATGAACTTTAACGGAGATGAAATGGCTGCACGTTCCTATAAGCATGTGACCAACTCGACTATGGTCAGTGATTTTCCTGCTATTTACCATGTTATCAAAGATTCTAAGGTCAAATTAGACCATAGAATCGGTCAAAATCAAGGGGTTCTAGATAATGAGGAATACCTAAAGCGAATGATTCGCGAGCAAGCACGCAAAGAGATGAAAAGTACAGAATCAGCTGGAAATGAAAAGTTGACAAAACAAGACTTCAACAATCTTGTTGAAGCTTTATTTGAAGAATATGAACAGGAATATCAACACTAATGAATGAAACATACAAAGTCCAAGTCCAAGGTTTGGTAGATGATTTGAAAGCTGTCTTTACCCACGCGGGACTAGGAGGAGAAGCGGGTGAGTATAAACTCCTCACCCAGTCCTTCCTCTACAAATTTTTAAACGACAAGTTTTTGTATCAAACCAAGGTGCTGGATGAGTCCAACACCTATGAAAACTTGTTGGCTATGAGTGAGGAAGACTACGACTGGCTCTTGGAGGATATCGGTACCAGCACGGCTTGGCTCAAGCCAGACCAGTTGATAGAAACCCTCCACCGTCAGCAAAATGAGCCGAATTTTTACGAAATTTTTGAAAACACCCTCAACCAGATCGCCATTGACAATAATGATATCTTCTCTGTGCATACAGACGGGGACACAGCTATTCGTCTCTTTGATGAGCGTTTGATTACGGATACTATCTCAGATAGCAGTAAGCGCAACGAGGTGGCAAAAGCCATCATCAATCTCCTTGCACGCGTCAAGTTTGATGAGACCATCTTTTCACAAGGTTTCGACTTTTTCTCCACTCTCTTCGAGTACATGATCAAGGACTACAACAAAGACGGTGGTGGTAAGTATGCTGAGTACTACACACCCCACTCTGTGGCTAAGATTATCGCTGACATTCTGGTGGGATATGACCAGCCATCAAACGTGCGGATCTACGACCCGTCTGCTGGTTCGGGCACCTTGCTTATGAATCTGGCTAGTCGTATCGGTGTGGATAAGACTACTGTTTACAGTCAGGATATCTCGCAAAAGTCATCCAATCTCCTCCGTCTCAATCTGATCTTGAACGGACTGCAACACTCCATTCATAATATCGTACAGGGAAACACCATTATCGCTAACCGTCATCCAGAAAAGATGGACTATATCGTGTCGAATCCTCCTTTCAAGCTGGACTTTTCAGAGTGGCGTGACCAAGTGGAGACCTTGCCAGAAGCCAGTGAGCGTTTCTTTGCAGGTGTGCCAAAGGTTCCTGCCAAGTCTAAGGACAAGATGGCGATTTATGAGCTCTTTGTCCAGCATATTATCTACTCCCTGAAACCAGATGGGCAAGCAGCCGTTGTCTTGCCGACAGGCTTTATCACTGCCCAGTCAGGGATTGACAAGACCATCCGCCAACACTTGGTGGACAATCAAATGCTGGCAGGTGTAGTTTCTATGCCGTCCAATATCTTTGCGACGACCGGTACCAACGTTTCCATCCTCTTTATTGATAAGAAAAACAAGGGAGATGTCGTCCTTATCGATGCCTCAAACCTCGGAACCAAGGTCAAGGAAGGCAAGAACCAAAAGACCGTGCTATCTTCTGAAGAAGAGCAGAAGATCGTCGAGACCTTTATCCAGAAGGAAGCAGTCGAGGACTTTTCTGTCACCGTCTCTTATGAGGATATCAAGGAGAAAAACTACTCTCTCAGTGCAGGTCAATACTTTGATATCAAAATTGACTATGTAGATATCACAGCAGAAGAGTTTGAAGCCAAGATGACCGCCTTTCAAAACAAACTCTCAGACCTCTTCCAGCAATCGCATGCATTGGAGCAGGAGATTGAAGAGCAAATGAAGGGGTTGAAGTATGAGTAGTATAAGGTTAGGGGAGATTGGAAAAATCTCAATGTGTAAGAGGATATTAAAATCTCAGACAAATGAATTTTCAGGAATCCCTTTTTATAAGATCTCAACGTTTGGTGGTACTCCGACAGTCTATATTGATGAAAAGATTTATCGTGAATACAAAGAGAAATATTCATACCCTAAAAAAGGTGATATTTTAATTTCTGCTGCAGGAACAATTGGGAAAACAGTAATATTTGATGGAGAAGATTCGTATTTTCAAGATTCCAATATAGTATGGATAGAAAATGATGAATCAAAGGTAACAAATCAGTTTCTTTATTATTTTTTACAGACAAATCCTTTTATTACTACAAATGGAAGTACCATAAAAAGATTATATAACGATAATTTAAGAGATACTAAGATACCGAATGTTCCTTCAATCCAACAACAAAATCAAATAACAGATATTTTGGGTACTTTGGACAAAAAAATCCAAACCAACAACCAAATCAACCAAGAGTTGGAAGCCATGGCCAAGACCCTCTATGATTACTGGTTTGTGCAGTTTGATTTCCCAGACCAGAATGGCAAACCCTACAAATCATCAGGTGGAAAGATGGTCTATCACCCAGAACTCAAACGCGAAATCCCAGAGGGGTGGGGAGTTGAGAAGTTGTCACATTTTCTCACGATTAAAAACGGTAAAGATCATAAACACTTGCTAGATGGGAAGTTTGCTGTATATGGTTCAGGTGGGATTATGAGAATGGTTACAGACTATTTATATTCAGGTGAGTCGATTCTCTTTCCAAGAAAAGGTACATTAAATAATGTAATGTACGTAAATGAGAAGTTTTGGACTGTAGACACAATGTTTTATTCAGAAGTCAATAAAAACAATTCAGCATTGTATGTATTCTATTCAGTAAAAGATATTGATTTTAATAAATTAAATACAGGAACGGGAGTCCCAAGTATGACTTCTTCAATTTTATATGATTTAAATATAATTGTTCCCGAAGAAAATATTTTAGAAAAATTCAATACGATAGTTAAACAAAACTATGAAACAATCAAATTAAATAGTATTCAAAACCAAGAACTCACCCAACTTCGTGATTGGCTTTTGCCAATGCTGATGAATGGACAGGTTATAATCTAATGTTTAGGAGATAATGATATGAAAAAGAGACTAAGGTTATTTCATTTTTCTAAAGACCAATACGGAGAACCGTATTATTCACCGGGTACAATTTTTGATGATTCTTTTGAAGAATTCAGTAAAATTGTAGAAGATTTAGATTCTAGAATAATTAAATGTATTGATGATAAATATGCTAAGAACTTCAGATTTAAGAGACCTTCTTCACAGATAGTAACAAATGTATCAGAGATTTTTGAAAATGAAGAAAATTTCGATAGAAATTCAGAAGATATTGCAGGTAAGTTTCAAGAATCAATTGGACGTAGATTTCAAAATGATTTTTATTTAGTCGTACTTACAACTGAAATTGACAATAGAGAAATTCTTTTTCTTGTTAAGATGGAGACAGGAACGGCAATTCAAGTTTCTGATGAAAATACATTAAGGACATTGGATAAGATTCTTCCAGATAAGAAATCCAGACTTCAAAAGGCTACTGTAATCTACAAAGATAAAACAATTCAGTTTAAAGATAATAGAGAGGAGCCAAATTCAGAAAGAACAAATATTCACTCAAGAGTATTGGATAGAACCGATGATAATATATCGGGTTATTACTTCAAAGTATTTTTGGATAGTGATAACGTTATAGATGATGAAGATTCAGCAGCTAGAATGGCTATACAAGCGATTGAAACTATCGTTAAACCATACATAAAGTCTGAAGTGAGTCCAGGAATTGTAAAAGAAAAGTTAACAAGTTTTTTATCTCAGAGAAGAGATACATCATTTGAAGGGCTGATTCAAGAGGTTAGCGATGTATTAGACTTTAATATAGAAAATAGAGAAACAGATATAGAAAAATTATCACAGGAAGCTTATGACTTAGCGAAAAGAAAAAATAATACTGTTGTAGCTAGTTTCGTAGCAAAGTTATATCGTCCACCTAAAGTAACATATGTAGCTCAGGGAGATGAACAACAAATTAAAATAAGCTTTCTTAAAAGTCTAGAGAGTCATAGAGATGTTTATTGGGATGATGACGACGACGATTTTTATGTTTTAAAAATTAACAAAGAAGTAATTACTCTGATTGAGAGGTGATTACATTGATAAAACAACTTATTAAGTATGTTAACAATTTTAAAAATGTTACTGGACGTATCAATATTGATTCCAAAGAAAAAAAGATTGTCTATATTTTAGAATTCGAAATTTCAGAAAATGAGTTAGATGATTTTAAGGAAAAGATTAATAGTTATAAAATAAGTGAACTGGAAATAACTTGTAATAATTACCCGTTGGAATTATGTAAAGAAACTAAGGAAATCAATAAGATTGCTGTAACATTGAAACAAAATCAATTTCCTTTAGAGAATCAATTATTATATTTTAGAAACAGTAATGACTTTTACACATTTGAAAAAAAGTTTTTAAAAATCACGACATTTAAAAGTCTCGAAAATAGGAATACAAAGATAAGAATCTGGATTCCAGAAGAAAATAGCGATATATATTCGCCCGTTTTTTCACTTTGTGACGAAAATTTACAGATACCTGATGTATTAATTTCAAAAACAGAGTTTAATCATAATTTTCTATGTTCTCTTCCTAAAATAATTTTAGATAGAAATTTTGACGAATTTAAAATCGAGACACTTGACGGTTTTCTATGTATAGTTTCGGAAAGAAAAATATCCAAGGATGAATATATTATAAGCTTTGAAAAAAATGCTATTTTAGAAATGAATAGTATTGAAATAGATGATATAGATTTATTTGGTGTTCTCAATCAATTATTTGACTTTATTTTTTATGATGACAAAACATATTATGAAAAGTTGATAATTTTTAGAAATGTTTTTTCTGAATTTATCAAGCGACAAAATACAATTAGTAATAAAGATTTTCAGTGTATTTTAAAAGATGTACAATCGAATTATAATTTATTTATCAATGATAAATTGAAAAAGTTTATCTCTGATAAACAAAAGTTAACAGAAGATTTTTCAAAACTGCAAAAAGAGATTTTGATCAGTATAAAAAATATTTCTAATACAATATCTCAGCAATTTTTAGTTTTAATTGTAACAATATTAACTACCTTTATTTTTAAAAATTTTAATACAAGGCTAGCGATGTCCCTAACTGTATATTCTGGAATATTTTATTTAATTTGTATAATTATAGTAAACAAAGCGAGAGGATGGGATTTTGATTCTAAATCTATAATATCAGAGTGTGATACTATTAATAAAAATTATGATATGTTGTACAGTATAGATAAAAGTTATATTAATGATTTGAAAGATTCTGAAAGCTATAGAACTGAATTAGAACGGTTAGAGAAAATTGAAACTTTATATAAAAGGTTTATTTATGGACTCTTATGCATTTTAATAGTTATATTGATTCTGATTTATAAACATAATGAATTGTATACTCAAATTTTTTTATATAAACAAATAGTCGATTTTTTACTACCGTAAAATTTAAAAACAACAATATTCACAGAAAGAAGACATAAATTGGGATGGCTACTTTATATATGCTATATTGTGGAAATTGATTTCACTGAGGTGGAAGAATGGATAAGCGAAGGCAGATTTGGAGACTAAAATGAAAAAGAGTTTTTCGAACTCAGAGAAAGAAATTTTAGGTTTGATTTATATTCCGATTGAGCAAGTTACTAAATTAGTTGGAAGCTCGGTTCAGTATTGTAACAATATTCTTGTCAGAAAGAATGAATCGAATTATTTTGTTGTGAATGATAATATTGCAGAAATTGAATTTCCGGATGAATGTGAAACAGGCTATATTGAGTGCCATTCAAGAGATGATTATAAAAGACCTATTGGAGCTAAATTTTTTATCAAACAAGGAGATGGGGAATATAAGAGAGGTAATACAGTTAACCCTTCTTTTTGGGACATCTTAAACAAAAATCATGATTATGAGAGTTTTTTTCATAGAGGACATATCATAGCATCAGCATTTGGTGGAGATAAAAAAATGCCCAATACCAGAAATAGGGGGAAATTATCCCAGTTCATTCAGACGAAGTGGAGCAACGAGAATGATTATGGGTTAAATCCGTACTGTCAATGGCGTTTTGAAGAGAAAATTAAAGAAAGAGTAGTGACAGATTCAGTTTGTATTGATTCTCGTCCCATTTATCGAAATAAAGCGGATAAGATTCCAATTGGAATTCACATGCAGGCGGTGACAGAGAAAGAGTCGCTATTCAATGTCTTTATTCCTAATATTGATCCAAATATAAAAATAAATTATAAAAATTGCACATTTAAATTAAATAAGTAATTGCATTCAAGTAAAACACAACTTTGTTTCCGTATTTCCTGGGAACTAGTAAAAGTTAAGGAGAAATATGGAAAGCAACAACCAACATGCCCTTTGTCAGCAACTCTGGGCGGAAAATAAATACCTTGTTTTGAGCCATTCCAGCAATATTTACAAGGATATTCGTCAGTATCTCAAGCAAGAAGTGGTGGAGGTGAGTCAGGTTCAAGAGATGATTGACCGTGCCTGTCAGATTCCAGAGCACAGGGGTCAAGTTTGCAACGCCTTCCAGCATATTTGGGGCTATTTTAAAAAGCAAGCTAGCCTTGACGAGCGCAAAGACTATATGCTCTTGCTGGATCGCTATCGCTTTGCTCAAGCTTCCAAGGAAGACTTGATTGCTAAGACGAAAGACTTGCTTGAACGATACCCAAATGCTTATCTGCAACATTCTACCTTGTTGAAAGGAGACTCCCATGAGACTTTGGCATGAGGCTTTGATTTCACAACTGCCCCGCCCTCAGCTCTTGGGACAACATCGAGAGTGCTGTGCCCTTCGTGGCAATGGCTGGGGCAGAAAGCATGCGACGGTTGACTATGTCTTTACCCACTCGCCCTATCACCTCTATGCCTATCATGACTTGATCATGGAGGAGATGGCTGACCGTGGCTATAAGGTAAGCCCAGAGTGGCTGGACAAGAACTACCGTGGCAAGACCTGCCCACCTTATCAAGACTTAGCAGAGGAGAAGTTGGCTAGTCCTATATACAGCGAACATGATGCTGCCTACTATAAGGAGTGTTTAGCTAATCTCCGTGACAAGGGAATCAACCTATAGTCTTTTCTAATAGCAAGCCATAGGTAGCTTTCAATTCAATATTTTTTTGCGAAGAACTAGCAACCTTGAAAGGCTACTAATCTATATCTATCAAAGGATTTGGGGAATCTTCTCCAAATCTTTTTTTGTCTTTTAAATCGAGATATAGTTTCAAACTATATCAAAGCCTAATTTTTTACAATTATACAGACAGTTTCTTTTCTGTTAAGATAGTTTCAACAACAATTTTTGGAGGACAAAACATGTCAACTACAATTATCGGTTTCCCTCGTTTGGGTGAATTCCGCGAATTAAAATTTACAACTGAAAAATACTTTAGAAAAGAAATCTCAGAAGAAGAACTCTTGGCTGCGGCTAAAGAATTGCGTGCAAAACACTGGAACATCGTCAAAGAAAAAGGCATCACTGAAATCCCATCAAATGACTTTTCTCACTATGACAACTTCCTTGATGCTGCTTTCCTTTTCAACGTAGTTCCTGCATCAGTACAAAACTTAGAATTGTCTGATCTTGAACGTTACTTTGCTTTGGGACGTGGTTACCAAGGAGAAAAAGGGGATGTTCGTGCCCTTCCGATGAAGAAATGGTTCAACACTAACTACCACTACATCGTTCCTAAATTTGAAAAAGACACTCAAGTAAAATTGGCTGGTCACAAGATTTTCGATGAGTTCCAAGAAGCTAAAGAATTGGGTCTTAACACTCGTCCTGTCCTTGTAGGTCCATTCACTTTCCTTCAATTGTCAGACTTTGAAGAAGGCGTGAAAGCAGAAGATTTCGTAGATAGCTTAGTAGCTGCTTACCAAGATGTTTTTGCAAAATTGGCTGAACTCGGTGCAACTCGTATCCAACTCGACGAAGCTGCTCTTGTCAAAGACTTGACAGAAGAAGAAAAAGCTCTCTTCTTGAACATCTACAACAAACTCTTGGCTGATAAAAAAGGTCTTGAAGTCTTGCTTCAAACTTACTTTGGAGACGTTCGTGACGTTTACGCTGACCTTGTGAAATTGCCAGTAGATGCGATCGGTCTTGACTTCGTTGAAGGTAAGAAAACTCTTGAACTTGTTAAAGGTGGCTTCCCAGCTGACAAGACTCTTTATGCGGGTATTGTCAATGGTAAGAACATCTGGCGCAACAACTACGAAAAGAGCTTGGCTATTCTTGAGCAAATCCCAGCTGAAAACATCGTTTTGACAAGCTCATGTTCACTTCTTCATGTGCCATTTACAACAGCAAATGAAGACTTTGAACCAGCTATCTTGAACCACTTTGCATTTGCAGTAGAAAAATTGGATGAGATCCGTGACTTGGATGCTATCCGCAACGGTCAAGGTGCAGAAGCTCTTGCAGCAAACAAAGAACTCTTTGCAACTGAACGTGTTGGTGAAAATGCTGAACTTCGTGCGCGTATCGCTGGATTGACTGACGCAGACTACACTCGTTTGCCAGCCTTCGCTGAACGTGAAGCGATCCAAGAAGAAGCTTTCAAACTTCCAGCTCTTCCAACAACTACCATCGGTTCATTCCCTCAAACTAAGGAAGTACGTGCTAAACGTTTGGCCTTCCGTAAGGGTGAATTGTCACAAGAAGAATACGATGCCTTTCTTGCTGAGACTATCGACGAATGGATCAAATGGCAAGAAGAAGTTGGATTTGACGTGCTTGTACACGGTGAATTCGAGCGTAACGACATGGTTGAGTACTTCGGTCAAAACTTGTCAGGTTACCTCTTCTCTAAGAATGGTTGGGTACAATCATACGGTATGCGTGGGGTTAAACCACCAATCATCTGGGGTGATGTGACTCGTCTAAACCCAATCACTGTGAAATGGTCTAGCTACGCACAAAGCCGTACGGACAAACCTGTTAAAGGTATGTTGACTGGACCTGTTACCATCCTTAACTGGTCATTCCCACGTGAAGACATCTCTATCAAGGATTCTACTCTTCAAATCGCTCTTGCTATCAAGGATGAAGTTCTTGACCTTGAAGCTGCAGGCGTGAAAATCATCCAAATCGACGAGGCTGCTCTTCGTGAGAAATTGCCACTCCGTCGTAGCGACTGGTACGAAGACTACCTTGACTGGGCTATTCCAGCCTTCCGCTTGGTACACTCAACAGTAGCACCAGATACACAAATCCACACTCACATGTGTTACTCAGAATTTACAGATATCATCCCAGCTATCGACAACATGGATGCGGACGTTATCTCATTTGAAGCTAGCCGTTCAAATCTTGAAATCTTGGACGAACTCAAAGCTCAAAACTTCCAGACAGAAGTGGGTCCTGGAGTTTACGATATCCACTCTCCTCGTGTGCCTAACGAAGGCGAAATCGACCACACCATCGAAGCCATCCTTGCTAAAGTACCAAGCAAGAAAGTATGGATCAACCCTGACTGTGGTTTGAAAACACGTGGTATCCCAGAAACGAAAGAAAGCTTGATCCGCCTTGTAGACGCTGCGAAAGCTGCGCGTGAGAAATTGTAAGAAAAGACAGTTCTCTCTACACGGTTGATCAGTAAGAAATCAACTAGAAAAGGTTCATACATATGTCACGTCAAACACCGTCCCTCTCATTTGAAGTTTTCCCTCCAAACCCAGAAGTAGGCAATGACAAAATTATTGCAGCCCTGAAAGACATGCAGGGCTTGGCACCACACTTCATCAGTGTGACTGCTAGTAATAATAAATTTAATATCAAAGAGACGACGGTTCGTTTGGCAGACTATATCCAAAATGACTTGGAGATCCCAACCATTGCTCACTTGCCAGCTATCTATTTGACTAAGGATAAGGTGGCTGAGACCATTGCGGATTTGGATAAAGTTGGTGTTCAGAAAATTTTGGCTTTGCGTGGGGATATCATTCCAGGTGTTGAGCCACAGAAGGATTTCCGTTACGCAACAGACTTGATTGAGTTTATTAATGAACAGGCACCACATTTTGATATCATTGGAGCTTGTTACCCTGAAGGACACCCTGATTCGCCAAACCAAATCTCAGATATTCAAAATCTCAAGAGAAAAGTGGATGCAGGATGCTCAAGTCTGGTCACTCAGCTATTCTTTGATAATGAGCGTTTCTACGATTTCCAAGACAAGTGTACCTTGGCAGGGATTGATGTTCCCATTCATGCAGGAATCATGCCAATCCTCAATCGTAACCAAGCGCTTCGTCTCTTGAAGACTTGTGAGAATATCCATCTCCCACGTAAATTTAAGGCTATCTTGGACAAGTATGAGAATGACCCTGAGTCACTCAGAGCAGCAGGACTTGCCTATGCCGTAGACCAAATCGTGGACTTGGTAACGCAAGACGTAGCAGGCGTGCATCTCTACACCATGAACAACGCAGACACTGCTCAGTACATTCACCAAGCAACCCATGCCTTGTTTAATCACCAACCTTAAAATAATCAAAAGCAAACCATTCTTCTTTTCATAGCAGAATGGTTCTTTTTTTATAGAAAAGACCGTACTTTTTAAGAAAAATATGATAAAATAGACTCTGTACGTACTTGATACAAAGATGAGGGTATTTAGGTTATAACGATTTTTTAATAGTCGATTAATTTTTAATCAAAATCTGAAAATTGGTGTCTATAAAAAATACGAACGAAGTGAGTATTAAAAGATATTTCACGCTATAGTGAAATTCCTGGGATTTCTAAAATCATCCACTGGATAATTTTACCTCCCGTCCGCACTGTTTCAGTGAAATATCAAAAAGATTCATAATAGAATTTTGGCCTCATTTCTTAGGAAAAAAGATAAGCTTCCTAGCACTCATCGAGTGCGGCGTCACCTTCCTATTTTTCTACAGAAATGTTCGGCAAACCGAACCGTCCAAAATATCCTGATTTTTGTAGGCAAGGCGTATAATTTTATCAATCCAAAGGGGATTAAAATGACAAAACATGTGTTTCAAACGACTTTTGCGGGTCGTGAGTTGATCGTAGAGACTGGTCAGGTTGCTAAGCAAGCAAATGGCTCTGTTGTGGTACGTTACGGTGAGTCAACTGTCTTGACTGCTGCCGTTATGTCTAAGAAGATGGCAACTGGGGATTTCTTCCCACTTCAAGTCAACTACGAAGAAAAAATGTATGCGGCTGGGAAATTTCCTGGTGGCTTTATGAAACGTGAAGGACGTCCTTCAACAGATGCGACTTTGACAGCGCGTTTGATTGACCGTCCAATCCGTCCCATGTTTGCGGAAGGTTTCCGTAATGAAGTGCAAGTCATCAATACAGTTCTTTCTTACGATGAAAATGCATCTGCACCAATGGCAGCTATGTTTGGTTCATCCTTGGCACTTTCTATCTCAGATATTCCATTTGACGGTCCAATTGCTGGGGTACAAGTGGGTTATATCGATGGCCAAATCATCATCAACCCAACTCAAGAACAAGCAGAGCAATCTCTTCTTGAATTGACAGTAGCTGGTACTAAGCACGCTATTAACATGGTAGAGTCTGGTGCCAAAGAATTGTCAGAAGAAATCATGTTGGAAGCCCTTCTCAAAGGGCACGAAGCTGTCAAAGAATTGATTGCCTTCCAGGAAGAAATCGTTGCGGCAGTTGGTAAAGAAAAAGCAGAAGTTGAATTGCTTCATGTAGATGCTGACTTGCAAGCTGAAATCATCGCAGCCTACAACAGTGACCTTCAAAAAGCTGTTCAAGTTGAAGAAAAATTGGCGCGTGAAGCTGCAACTCAAGCAGTGAAAGACCAAGTCACAGCAGTTTACGAAGAAAAATATGCAGACCACGAAGAATTTGACCGTATCATGCGTGATGTGGCTGAAATCTTGGAACAAATGGAACACGCAGAAGTGCGCCGTTTGATCACAGAAGACAAGGTTCGTCCTGACGGTCGTAAGGTCGACGAAATCCGTCCTTTGGATGCGGTTGTTGACTTCGTTCCCCGTGTGCACGGTTCAGGTCTCTTTACTCGTGGACAAACTCAGGCTCTTTCTATCTTGACTTTGGCGCCAATGGGTGAAACGCAAATCATCGATGGTTTGGATCCAGAGTACAAGAAACGCTTTATGCACCACTATAACTTCCCACAATACTCTGTAGGGGAAACTGGACGTTACGGTGCACCAGGTCGTCGTGAAATTGGTCACGGTGCTCTTGGTGAGCGTGCTCTTGCTCAAGTCTTGCCAAGCTTGGAAGAATTCCCATACGCTATCCGCCTAGTAGCAGAAGTCTTGGAATCAAACGGTTCTTCATCTCAAGCCTCTATCTGTGCCGGAACTCTTGCCCTTATGGCTGGTGGTGTGCCAATCAAGGCACCAGTAGCAGGGATTGCTATGGGACTTATCTCAGATGGTAACAACTATACAGTATTGACAGATATCCAAGGTTTGGAAGACCACTTTGGAGATATGGACTTTAAGGTTGCAGGTACTCGCGACGGGATTACAGCCCTTCAAATGGATATCAAGATCCAAGGGATTACTGCTGAAATCTTGACGGAAGCTCTTGCTCAAGCCAAGAAAGCTCGTTTTGAAATCCTTGATGTGATCGAAGCAACTATTCCAGAAGTTCGTCCAGAATTGGCTCCAACTGCACCGAAAATTGATACCATCAAGATTGATGTTGACAAGATTAAGATTGTCATCGGTAAGGGTGGAGAAACCATCGATAAGATCATCGCTGAAACAGGCGTTAAGATTGACATCGACGAAGAAGGTAACGTATCTATCTACTCTAGCGACCAAGCTGCCATCAATCGTGCTAAAGAAATCATTGCTGGTTTGGTTCGTGAAGCGAAAGTGGACGAAGTCTACCATGCCAAAGTTGTTCGTATCGAGAAATTTGGTGCCTTTGTCAACCTCTTTGATAAGACAGATGCCCTTGTACACATCTCTGAAATGGCTTGGACACGTACCAATAATGTAGAAGACTTAGTTCAAATTGGTGATTTTGTCGATGTGAAGGTTATTAAGATTGATGAAAAAGGTCGTGTAGATGCTTCTATGAAGGCACTCTTGCCACGTCCGCCAAAACCTGAACGTTCAGAAGAAAAAGGGGAAAAAGGTCATCGTCATGGCGATCGTCCTCGTCACCACCACAAGGACCACAAACCTAAGAAAGAAACTACAGAAACACCAAAAGACTCAGAATAAGAAAGGAGAAATGTATGGGATGGTGGCGTGAAACCATTGATATCGTAAAAGAAAATGATCCAGCGGCTCGCACTACCTTGGAAGTCTTGCTGACTTATCCTGGTGTCAAGGCCTTGGCTGCTCACCGTCTCTCTCATTTTCTCTGGAAACATGGCTTTAAGCTTTTAGCTCGTATGCACAGCCAGTTTTGGCGTTTTTGGACGCAGATAGAGATTCACCCAGGAGCTCAGATTGAATCAGGTGTCTTTATTGACCATGGGGCAGGACTTGTGATTGGGGAGACAGCTATCGTTGAAAAAGGTGTTCTTCTCTACCACGGAGTGACTCTCGGTGGGACAGGTAAGGATAGTGGCAAACGCCATCCGACTGTTCGCAAAGGAGCTCTTATCTCTGCTCATGCCCAAGTCATTGGACCTGTAGAAATCGGTGAAAATGCCAAAGTCGGTGCCGCTGCTGTCGTTGTGGCAGATGTTCCTAGCGATGTAACGGTTGTCGGCATTCCTGCTAAGATTGTTCGAGTTCACGGGCAAAAGGATGAACCAACCATTCACGAAGTCGAAGAAAAACGTGAATACTACGTCAATAAACTTGAGCATGCTAGAGAAGCCAGTCACAGGTCGTCGGGGTTGTAGAGAGTAGTAATGCTTTAGGTAGGAGGTTAGGTAAATGCTATTAGAAGAATTCGAAAATGTACCTGCTGTTATCGAACCAACTGATCGAAGTATTCGTGGTGGCGGAGAAATCTGTGATACGATTATTTTATCTTTTAATGGAGAAATCGTTGAACGAGTAAAGCAGTTTGAAGATGTTTACGAAGGTGGCTATCTAACCAATCTAAATGGTAGATTTCCATGGTATATCTATGAAAAAGATGGGAGTAAGGTAGCAGTTGCTATAGCTACGATTGGAGCCCCGATGGTTGTTGGACTCTTAGAAGAACTTAAAGCAAGAGGATTTAAGAACTTTATTGTTTTGGGTTCTTGCGGAGTTCTAGATCAGTCTATTCAGGCAGATAAGATTATCCTACCAAGTTCAGCTCTACGTGATGAAGGTACAAGTTACCATTACGCTCCTGCAAGTGATGAAATAGCTTATGATGAAACTCTACTCTTAACCATAGAAGAAGCTTTAAACAAATCTGATATTGAGCACATTCGAACAAAGGCTTGGACCACAGATGCTTTCTATCGTGAAACAGCTGATAAGGTCAAACGTAGACTTGCAGCAGGTGCGACTGTTGTAGATATGGAAGCCTCAGCAATCATGGCTTGGGCACAATTTCGACAAGCAAAAGTTTATCAATTTTTTTATACAGCTGATTATGTTGACCATCATAATCATGAGTGGGATGCAAGATACGAAGAAAGAAAAGCAGATGCTATGACTTTCTTTGAGATAGCATTAGTAATTGCTAGAGAGTTGGATTGAAACAACTCTTTACGATAAACAAGACACAGAAAGGAGTCAGTGAGTGATTAAAATCTATGACACCATGTCTCGTGATTTGCGAGATTTTGTCCCAATCGAGGACGGCAAGGTTAAGATGTATGTCTGTGGGCCAACTGTATACAATTATATCCACGTAGGGAATGCCCGTTCGACAGTAGCCTTCGATACCATTCGTCGCTATTTTGAATACCGTGGCTACGAAGTAGCCTACATTTCCAACTTTACGGATGTGGATGACAAGATTATCAACCGTGCTAAGGAAGAAGGTATCACACCTCAAGAAGTCGCGGATAAGTACATCGCTGCCTTCCGTGAAGACGTGACGGCTCTTGGTGTTAAGCCTGCGAATCGTCATCCTCGTGTAGTGGAGTTTATGGCTGATATCATCCGCTTTGTGGAAGACTTGATTGAAAAGGGATATGCCTACGAGAGTCAAGGGGATGTTTACTTCCGTGTGGAAAAATCCCATAACTATGCTAAGTTAGCCAATAAAACCCTAGAAGACTTGGAGTTAGGTGCTTCAGGTCGTACCGATGAAGAAACGGCTCGCAAGGAGAATCCTGTAGACTTTGCTCTTTGGAAAGCAGCCAAACCAGGTGAGATTTCTTGGGACAGCCCTTGGGGTCCTGGTCGTCCAGGCTGGCATATCGAGTGTTCGGTTATGTCAACGGAGATTTTGGGTGATACTATCGATATTCACGGTGGTGGAGCTGACCTTGAGTTTCCACACCACACCAACGAAATTGCCCAGTCAGAAGCCAAGACAGGTAAGACCTTTGCTAACTACTGGATGCACAATGGTTTTGTCAACATTGACAATGTCAAGATGTCCAAGTCTTTGGGTAACTTTATTACGGTACACGATGCCCTCGAAACGATCGACGGCCAAGTGCTTCGTTTCTTCTTTGCGACTCAGCATTACCGCAAACCTATCAACTTTACGGAAAAGGCTGTGCGTGATGCCGAGACCAATCTCAAGTATCTGAAGAACACTTATGAGCAACCATTTACTGGAACTGTAGATGCAGAGGAGTTGCAAGCTTTTAAAGATAAGTTCGTAGCTGCAATGGATGAGGATTTCAATACGGCTAATGGTATCACAGTCGTCTTTGAAATGGCCAAGTGGATCAACTCAGGAAACTATGATGCAGCGGTTAAGGAAGCTCTTGCGGCTATGTTAGAGGTCTTTGGTATTGTCTTTGTTGAGGAAGTTTTGGATGAAGAGATTGAAGCCTTGATTCAAAAACGCCAAGAAGCGCGTGCCAATCGTGATTTTGCGACAGCTGACCAAATCCGTGACCAACTAGCTGCTCAAGGAATTAAGCTACTGGATACCAAGGATGGAGTGAGGTGGACACGTGATTGATGTCAATCTCATTAACGGGATTGCGCTAGCCTTTGAAGGAGATGCAGTATACTCTATGTATATTCGCCGTCACCTCATCCTAAAAGGTATGACCAAGCCCAATAAACTCCACCAAGAGGCAACCAAGTATGTGTCGGCCAAGGCTCAGGCACGCTTGATTTCCCTTATGTTAGAAGAAGAAGTCCTAACGGAAAAAGAAGAAGAAATCTATAAACGGGGTCGCAATACCAATAGTCATACCAAAGCAAAAAATGCGGATGTGGTGACCTACCGTATGTCTACAGGTTTTGAAGCGGTCATGGGTTATCTTCATATGACCGAAAATGTGGAGCGCCTAGAAACCTTGATTTCTTGGTGTATCCAAAAAGTGGAGGGCTAGGAAATGATTGCAAAAGAATTACTAGACTGGTTTCCACAAGCTCAAATCGTAGACCAGCCAATTGATAAGGAAGGTTTTCTTACGCTGCCAGTCTCCTCGCAACAGTGGATTTTACTGGAGAAAGTTGGACTAAGTGAACGTGAGAAACAGTTGGTAGCTCTCCTGACCCAGCAAGAGCAAACGATCTCGCTCAATCCTTGGTATAGTTATTTGATTGAGGGCAAGGGACAAGCACCGCAAAGTTTTAAAAAGCTACAAGTTGTCTATTGTCACCTTTCCTATTACCAACAGGAAAACTTGACTTCTTGGTTGGATATGATGAGAACCCTCTTTCCTAATTGCGAGACAGTGCTTCAGGTGGGAGCTCAGGATTACCTGTTTGTTCTCCAACAGGACAAATACACTTCTGTTCGCTCAATCCTAATGGATACCTTGGAAGCTGTAGAGTACGACTTTGGGGTTCGCTTATCCATCATGCTGGGGCAGGTTTGGTCGCAAACAGGAAATCAGAGTTTGATAGACTTAATCAAAGCAGAACGTGACTTGTTCAAAAATTGGTGGCGACAAGGACACCAAGGATTCCATACGTTTTCTCAGCTCTACCTTTGGAGTATGGGTGAAAAAATGGTGGATCTTGGTTTGATCAAAGATTATCTACACCAGATGATTTTGGACCAGGATCAAATTCAGGAAATCATTCTCTCCTTATGGGAAAATAGTGCAGTCCTAACTAAAACAGCACAACAACTGTATTTGCACCGCAATTCTCTCCAATACAAGATTGATAAATGGGAAGAGTTGACAGGGCTTCAGTTGAAAGAATTGACAGATTTGACCTTGTGTTATCAATTGATTTTACCAGATATTATTTAAAGTTTTGTGCAAGTTGCACAGAACTTTTTTATTTTTTTGGTCACCTTGCCATAGAAATGTAAAGCGTTTTCATTTATAATAAAGCTATCAAAAATTAAAGGAGTTCACCGAAATGGTAGAATTAAATCTTAAAAACATTTACAAAAAATATCCAAACAGCGAACACTACTCAGTTGAAGACTTCAACTTGGACATCAAAGACAAAGAATTTATCGTTTTCGTAGGACCTTCAGGATGTGGTAAATCAACTACTCTCCGTATGATTGCAGGTCTTGAAGACATCACAGAAGGTACTGCATCTATCGACGGCGTTGTTGTCAATGACGTAGCTCCAAAAGACCGTGACATCGCCATGGTATTCCAAAACTACGCTCTTTACCCACACATGACTGTATACGATAACATGGCTTTCGGTTTGAAATTGCGTAAATACAGCAAAGACGACATCGACAAACGTGTACAAGAAGCAGCTGAAATTCTTGGTTTGAAAGAATTCTTGGATCGTAAACCAGCTGACCTTTCAGGTGGTCAACGTCAACGTGTTGCCATGGGTCGTGCGATCGTCCGTGATGCTAAGGTATTCTTGATGGACGAACCTTTGTCAAACTTGGATGCAAAACTTCGTGTATCTATGCGTGCTGAAATCGCTAAAATCCACCGTCGTATCGGAGCTACAACTATCTACGTAACTCACGACCAAACAGAAGCGATGACACTTGCAGACCGTATCGTTATCATGTCAGCTACTAAAAACCCTGCTGGTACTGGTACTATCGGACGTGTTGAACAAATCGGTACTCCTCAAGAAGTTTACAAAAACCCAGTTAACAAATTCGTAGCAGGATTCATCGGAAGCCCAGCTATGAACTTCATCAACGTAAAATTGATCGGTGACCACATCGTTGGTGACGCCTTTAACTTGAAAGTTCCAGAAGGTGCTTTGAAAGTTCTTCGCGATAAAGGTTACGAAGGTAAAGAATTGATCTTCGGTATCCGTCCAGAAGACGTGAACGCAGAACCTGCTTTCCTTGAAACATTCCCAGAATCAGTTGTGAAAGCAACTATCTCTGTATCAGAATTGCTTGGTTCAGAATCTCACCTATACTGCCAAGTTGGTAAAGATGAATTCGTTGCTAAGGTTGACGCACGTGACTACTTGCAAGCTGGTGCAACTGTGGAACTTGGATTTGACTTGAACAAAGCTCACTTCTTTGACGTAGAAACTGAAAAGACAGTTTACTAAGATAGATTTGAATAAAACAACACTGCTAGAGTTTTTCTAGTAGTGTTTTTTTATAAAGTTTAGAAACTCGGATAGAAGGAGACTTTACTAGTTTTCTTATTCACTAAAAAGTGTTAAAATGGTAGGAAGAACTGGAGAGTATGCATGCCAAAAGAAGTAATTTATTCTGGCGATGAAGTCGTCGCTTTAACGCAAAAATATTTATCGAAAGAAGATGTGGCTTTTGTCCATAAGGCCTTGGTTTATGCTGTAGAGTGCCACAGTGGCCAATATCGTAAATCAGGCGAGCCTTACATTATCCACCCTATCCAGGTAGCAGGTATCTTGGCTAAGCTCAAGTTGGACGCTGTCACTGTTGCCTGTGGTTTTTTGCATGACGTGGTAGAAGACACAGATGCTACTTTGGATGATTTAGAGCGCGAATTTGGCCATGATGTTCGAGTGATTGTAGACGGTGTTACCAAGCTTGGTAAGGTTGAATACAAGTCTATAGAAGAGCAGTTGGCTGAGAATCACCGCAAGATGCTTATGGCCATGTCAGAGGATATCCGCGTTATCTTGGTCAAGCTCTCTGACCGCCTGCACAATATGCGTACCCTTACTCATCTTCGTAAGGACAAGCAAGAACGTATTTCCCGAGAAACCATGGAAATCTACGCGCCACTTGCTCACCGTCTGGGGATTTCAAGTGTTAAGTGGGAACTAGAGGATCTTTCCTTCCGTTACCTCAATCCGACAGAGTTTTACAAGATAACTCATATGATGAAGGAGAAACGTCAAGAACGTGAAGCCTTGGTCGATGAAGTTGTGACGAAACTCGAGGAGTATTCATCTGAGCGCAATCTTACAGGAAAAATCTATGGCCGTCCTAAGCATATCTACTCTATTTACCGTAAAATGCAGGACAAGAAAAAACGCTTTGAGGAAATCTATGACCTGATTGCCATTCGCTGTATCCTAGATACTCAGAGTGATGTCTATGCGATGTTGGGTTACGTTCATGAGCTATGGAAACCAATGCCAGGACGTTTCAAGGATTATATTGCCAATCGTAAGGCCAATGGGTACCAGTCTATCCATACGACTGTTTATGGACCAAAAGGACCGATCGAGTTCCAGATTCGTACCAAGGAAATGCACGAGGTTGCTGAGTACGGGGTTGCGGCTCACTGGGCCTACAAAAAAGGAATGAAAGGCCAAGTTAATAGTAAAGAATCTGCCATTGGGATGAACTGGATCAAGGAGATGATGGAACTCCAAGACCAGGCGGATGATGCCAAGGAATTTGTAGATACGGTCAAAGAAAACTATCTGGCTGAAGAGATTTATGTCTTTACTCCAGATGGGGCGGTTCGTTCTCTTCCAAAGGATTCTGGACCGATTGACTTTGCCTATGAGATTCATACCAAGATCGGGGAAAAAGCGACTGGTGCCAAGGTCAATGGCCGTATGGTTCCTTTGACAACCAAGCTGAAAACGGGTGACCAGGTTGAAATCATCACCAATCCAAATTCATTTGGACCAAGCCGTGACTGGCTCAATATGGTGAAGACCAGCAAGGCCCGTAACAAAATTCGTCAGTTCTTTAAAAACCAGGATAAAGAATTATCCATCAATAAAGGCCGTGAAATGCTGATTAGTCAGCTCCAAGAAAACGGCTATGTGGCCAATAAATTTATGGACAAGCGCCACATGGATGAAGTCCTTCAAAAAACCAGCTACAAGACAGAAGAAGCCCTTTTTGCAGCCATTGGTTTTGGAGAAATAGGAGCCATTACCGTCTTCAACCGTTTGACGGAAAAAGAACGTCGTGAAGAAGAGCGTGCCAAGGCTAAGGCAGAAGCAGAAGAACTGGTCAAGGGTGGCGAAGTCAAGGTAGAGAACAAGGACACGCTTAAGGTGAAGCATGAGGGTGGAGTTGTCATCCAAGGTGCTTCTGGGCTCTTAGTCCGGATTGCCAAATGTTGTAACCCTGTTCCAGGTGATGATATCGTTGGTTATATTACCAAAGGTCGCGGAGTTGCCATCCACCGTGTGGACTGTATGAACCTTCGTTCACAGGAAAACTATGAGCAACGTCTGCTAGATGTTGAATGGGAAGACCAATTCTCAACCAAGGAATATATGGCTCATATCGATATCTATGGACTCAACCGTTCTGGTCTTTTGAATGATATCTTGCAAGTCCTTTCAAACACAACTAAGAATATCTCGTCAGTTAATGCCCAACCGACCAAGGATATGAAATTTGCCAATATCCATGTATCCTTTGGAATTTCTAACCTTTCCATGCTGACAACGGTAGTTGATAAGATTAAGAGTGTACCAGAAGTCTACTCAGTCAAACGTACAAATGGTTAAGTTGACTCGATAGGTCTAGAAAGGATTTTTTATGAAAATCATTGTTCAGCGAGTCAAGCAAGCTCAGGTCTCCATTGAGGGGCAGGTTTATAGCCAAATCAAGCAAGGTTTATTACTCTTAGTGGGTGTTGGACCTGAGGATCAGCAAGAGGATTTGGAGTATGCAGTCAGAAAACTGGTCAATATGCGGATCTTTTCGGATGACGAAGGCAAGATGAACCTATCTGTTAAGGATATCCAAGGAGAAATCCTCTCTATCTCTCAATTCACTCTGTTTGCTGATACCAAAAAAGGCAATCGTCCAGCATTTACAGGCGCCGCTAAACCAGATATGGCTGAGGCCTTCTATCAAAATTTTAACCAGGAACTAGCCAAAGAGGTTCCTGTTGAAACAGGTGTCTTCGGAGCAGATATGCAGGTAGAACTGGTCAATGATGGCCCAGTAACCATCATCCTTGATACAAAAAATAGATAAGAAAAGCCAAGCTTGTTAGCTTGGTTTTTTTGTTTATCTATAAAATCCCTAAAAGACAAAGCTTCTAGGGATAAGGGGGTCAGTTCATTTTTTCAACATAGAGTTGCTTAGCGATTTCGAGGCTGACTTGAAGTTCTTCGTGGTTATGAATCAGAGTAAAAGTATTACTGAAGCCATCGAACTGCTTGACTTGGAGTTGGTCACCAATATTGATGCCATGTTTTTCCAAATATTGAAGAAGTTCAAAGCTGTCATGAACTCTTGTCAGAAGGTAGGTTCCTGCTTCTTTGATATCAGAAAGTGGTAGGTTATTGATCTCAACCAGAAGTTCACCCTTGGCTGGAATAGTACCACCATGAGGACAGGTCTTTGGAAAACCTAACATACTTTCCAATCTCTCCACAAAAAGGTCTGATACAGTATGTTCTAGAACTTCAGCTTCTTCGTGAATTTGGTCACTGGTATAGTCTAGATGGTGGACCAGGAAAACCTCAATCAGACGATGTTTACGATAAAGCTCTGATACAAGTGTTAGACCAATATCGGTTAGCAAGTATCCTTTTTTCTTGTCTTTTAAGATGAGATTTTCAGACTGCATGCGCTTGATCATTTCGGTTACCGCTGGAGGAGATACCTGCATTCGAGCAGCAATTTCCTTATTGGTAATCTTAGGAACATCCATGCCAATCTCATAAATACATTTTAAGTAGTCTTCTTTATTTGGTGTCATTCGCATTTCCTTGTTTATTATCTCCATCTAGTATACCAAAAAAAGCTAGATTTCTCTAGCTTCTTGCTACAAGAGCTGGACTTAGTTGAGTTCTTTTGCAGCTGCAATAGCGGCTTCAAAGTCTGGCTCGCTATTGATATTATCCACGTATTCGACGTAGCGGATGGTATTATCGGCATCGAGAACAAATACGGCTCGAGCGAGCAGATGCCACTCATTGATTAAGAGGGCGTAATCTCGTCCAAAGGAGTGGTCGAAGTAGTCTGAAAGCATGATGGCGTTCTCAATTCCTTCAGCCCCACACCAGCGTTTTTGAGCAAAGGGGAGGTCCATAGATACCGTTAGGACAACAGTGTTGTCTAAGCTAGCCAATTCTTGGTTAAATCGACGAGTCTGTAGCGAGCAGATATCTGTATCGATAGAAGGAATGACACTCAATATTTTTTTCTTGCCTTCAAAGTCAGCCAGTGTTTTTTTAGAGAGGTCAGTCGTTGTGAGAGAGAAATCAAGTGCCTTGTCTCCTACTTGTAGTTGTTTTCCCGTAAAAGTCACAGGGTTTCCAAGGAATGTAGTCATAAGCTACTCCAATCTTTTTTCTTTCATTTTACCTTTAATGGTCAGAATTTACCAATAATTTGACCGTAAAAAAACGCCAATTCAAGATGACTGACGTTTTTAAAATGATTATTTAGACAAACCTTCAGCAATCTTGTCAAGGTTGTATTTCATCATGTTGTAGTAGCTATCACCTTCTTTACCTTCTTCAGCGATTGAGTCCGTAAAGATTTGTGCGTAAATTGGAATATTTGTGTCTTGTGAAACAGTCTTCATTGGACGGTCATCGACACTTGATTCAACAAAGAGTGATGGAACTTTTGTTTGGCGAAGTTTTTCAACCAAAGTCTTGATTTGGTCAGGTGTTCCTTCCTCTTCGGTGTTGATTTCCCAGATGTAGGCACTTGGGACACCGTAAGCTTTTGAGAAGTATTTGAAGCATCCCTCGCTGGTTACGATGAGTTTCTTGTCCGCATCAATAGCGTTAAATTTCTCTTTGGCTTCCTTGTCAAGCTTGTCTAGTTTTTCAGTGTATTCTTTGAGATTTTTTTCGTAGAATTCCTTGTTGTTAGGGTCTTTAGCGATGAGTTGCTTAGCAATGTTTTGCGCATAAATGATCCCGTTTTCTAGGTTGAGCCAAGCATGTGGGTCTTCTTTCCCTTTTTCATTTTGGCCTTCTAAGTAGATGATATCAACGCCTTCACTAACTGCAAAGTAGTCCTTGTTTTCAGTTTTCTTGGCATTCTCAACTAATTTTGTAAACCAGGCATTTCCACCTGTTTCAAGGTTGATGCCGTTGTAAAAGATTAAGTCGGCCTGCGACGTTTTTTTGACGTCTTCAGGAAGAGGCTCGTACTCGTGTGGATCTTGTCCAACAGGAACGATACTATGAAGATCAATCTTATCTCCAGCGATATTTTTAGTAATATCAGCAATGATAGAGTTTGTTGCTACGACCTTTAATTTTTGGCCAGAAGCTGCATCTTTCTTTCCAGTAGAACATGCTACAAGAGCAATGACAGAAAGAAAGAGAACCAGCAATGCACCTATTTTTTTCATTAGATTCCTCCGAAAGGGTTTCCCTTTATTTATTGATTTTTTTATTTTTCAGCTTCAGATAACGTTGTTTTGGTGCGATAAAGAAACTGATGAGAAAGAAACTTGCAGATGTCAGCACGATACTTGAACCTGCAGCCAGGTTAAAGCTATAACCAATAAAAAGTCCCAAGACAGAAGCTAGAGCTCCCAAGCCTGATGAAAGAAAAATCATGCTCTTAAGACTATTGGCGTAGAGATAAGCTGTCGCAGCTGGGGTAATCAGCATGGCTACGATAAGGATAGTTCCGACACTTTGCATGGCAGTCACTGACACTAGAGTCAAGAGTACCATGAGTAGATAGTGGTAGAAATTAACAGGCATGCCCATAGCCTTGGCTAGGAGTTCATCAAAGGATGTAATCAAGAGTTGCTTGAAGAAAATCCCTATGATCAAGAGAATGAGTGCTCCCATGCCGATAGTAATATACATGTCTATGTCTTGCACGGCCAAGATATTCCCAAAGAGAATATGGAAGAGGTCAGTCGAGCTTTTAGCCACGCTAATCAAGATGATACCTAGAGCCAAGAAAGATGAAAAGGTAATCCCAATGGCAGTGTCGCTCTTGATAATAGAGTTCCCCTTGATGTAGGTGATGATGATAGAGGCAAGCAGTCCAAAGATGATAGCTCCAATAAAGAAGTCAATTCCTAAAATAAAAGAAAGAGCTACCCCTGGTAAGACAGCGTGCGAGATAGCATCCCCCATAAGGGACATCCCACGGAGAATGATAAAGCATCCAACCGCTCCAGCAACAATACCAATCACAACAGCTGTAATCAAGGCATTTTGTAGAAAGTGGAAATTCTGCAATCCATCGATAAATTCTGAAATCATAGGTCACCTCCATTGAAAAAGAGTCGGTCACCATAAGCTTGTTTGAGATTGGCTTGGGTGAAGGTCTCCTTTGTTGGACCAAAGGCTATCAGCTCCTTATTAAGAAGGAGTACCTGGTCAAAATAATGGGCAACCTTGCCGAGGTCATGGTGGACGATAAGGACCGTCTTGCCAGCTTTTTTCAAATCTCTCAGCGTATTCATGATGATTTCTTCACTGACAGAGTCAATCCCCACAAAGGGCTCGTCTAAGAGAATATAATCAGCATCTTGAACGAGACAGCGGGCAATCAAGACACGCTGGAATTGGCCACCAGAAAGTTGACTAATCTGGCGTTCTGCATAGTCTGAGAGTCCAACAATTTCTAGTGCTTCAGCCACCTTTTCCCAGTGCTTTGCCTTCAAGGTGTGAAAGAGTGGAATGGATGGATAGAGTCCCAGAGAGACACACTCTTTTACCTTGATAGGGAAGTTGTAGTCGATATGAATTTTTTGCTCGACATAGGCAACTTTCTTAAGAGATTTTTTCATTTCTTTATCATCGATAAAAGCATGTCCTTCATGTGGGATAATACCCAACATACTTTTTAATAAGGTTGATTTTCCAGCGCCGTTTGGACCAAGAATTCCGGTAATCGTTGGTCCTTGGAGCACTAGTGAAATATCCTTTAGTGCCAACGTTTCTTTGTAGGAGACACTGAGGTTTTCGATACGTATCATACAGTTGTATTCCTCCCGAATTTTAATATACCTTAATTTTATTTTTAAGTCAAGTTAATTTTGGTAAAAATTTAAAATATTAATGTTGAAATCAAATAGGAGGAGACGGCATTTTTAATTGCATTCCCCAGGGATTTTTGCTAAGCTAAGAATAAGTGAAATTAGGAAAGCGAGAACAATATGACACGTTATCAAGATGATTTTTATGATGCCATAAATGGTGAATGGGAAAAGACTGCTGTTATTCCAGCAGATAAATCGAGAACAGGTGGTTTTATCGACCTTGACGAAGAAATTGAAGAGTTGATGCTAACGACGACGGACAAATGGTTGGCAGGAGAAGATGTGCCAGAAGATGCCATCTTAGCAAACTTTGTCAAATACCACGCTATGGTGAGAGATTTCGATAAGCGAGAAGCAGATGGAATTGAGCCAGTCCTTCCTTTGCTTAAGGAATACCAAGATTTGGAAAGTTTTGCGGATTTCGCAAGCAAATTAGCAGAGTTTGAATTAGCTGGTAAACCAAACTTCCTTCCATTTGGTGTTTCACCAGACTTTATGGATGCTAGAACCAATGTTCTCTGGGCTAGTGCACCAGGAACTATCTTGCCTGATACAACCTACTATGCGGAAGACCATCCTCAGCGTGAGGAATTATTGAACCTTTGGAAAGAAAGTACTTCTAATCTCCTCAAAGCCTATAACTTCTCAGATGAAGAAATCGCAGATTTGCTAGAGAAACGATTGGAATTGGACCGCCGTATCGCAGCTGTCGTACTTTCAAACGAAGAGAGTTCAGAGTATGCCAAACTTTACCATCCTTATTCTTATGAAGATTTCAAAAAGTTTGCACCTGCCCTACCTCTCGATGACTTCTTCCAAGCTGTGATTGGACAAACTCCAGATAAGGTTATCGTAGATGAAGAACGTTTCTGGCAAGCAGCAGAGCAATTCTATAATGAAGAAGCTTGGCCTCTACTCAAAGCAAGCTTGATCTTGAGTGTGGTTAATCTTTCAACGAGCTATTTGACAGATGAGATTCGTATCTTGTCAGGTGCCTACGGCCGAGCTCTTTCAGGAGTTCCAGAGGCTCAAGACAAGCGCAAGGCAGCTTACCATTTAGCTCAAGGACCATTCAAACAAGCCCTGGGTCTTTGGTATGCCCACGAAAAATTCTCTCCAGAAGCCAAGGCAGACGTAGAGAAAAAAGTGGCGACCATGATTGATGTTTATAAGGAGCGTTTGGCTAAAAATGACTGGCTGACTCCTGAAACTCGAGAAAAAGCCATCGTCAAACTCAATGTCATCAAGCCTTATATCGGTTATCCAGAAGAACTGCCAGCCCGCTATAAGGACAAGGTTGTAGATAAATCTGCTAGTCTCTTTGAGAATGCTCTAGCCTTTGCGCGTGTAGAAATTAAACACAGCTGGAGCAAGTGGAATCAGCCGGTTGACTACAAGGAGTGGGGAATGCCTGCTCATATGGTCAATGCCTACTACAATCCACAAAAGAACTTGATTGTCTTCCCAGCTGCCATCTTACAGGCACCATTCTATGACTTGCATCAGTCATCTTCTGCCAACTATGGTGGTATTGGTGCGGTTATTGCCCATGAAATTTCTCACGCCTTTGATACTAATGGAGCTTCCTTTGATGAAAATGGAAGTCTCAAGGATTGGTGGACTGAGAGCGATTATGCAGCCTTTAAAGAAAAAACACAGAAGGTTATCGACCAGTTTGATGGTCAAGAATCTTACGGTGCAAAAATCAATGGGAAATTAACTGTATCCGAAAACGTTGCCGACCTTGGAGGAATCGCTGCTGCCCTTGAAGCAGCTAAGAGAGAGCCAGATTTCTCAGCTGAAGAGTTCTTCCATAACTTTGCTCGTATCTGGCGTATGAAAGGTCGCCCAGAGTTGATGAAACTCATGGCTAGCGTTGACGTACACGCGCCAGCTAAACTCCGTGTTAACGTCCAAGTGCCCAACTTCGATGACTTCTTTACAACCTATGATGTCAAAGAAAGCGACGGAATGTGGCGTGCACCAGAAGACCGTGTGATTATTTGGTAATCAAAAAACCAAGGATGATTGTCCTTGGTTTTTATGTTTTAGAAAAATGGATTAAAGGTTTTTTCGTGAGCGATGGTCGTAGCTGGACCATGTCCTGGATAGACATCGTAGTTTGGAAGAGTAAAGAGCTGGGTTTGGACACTATGAAGGAGTTGTTCCATACTACCAGTTGGCAAATCTGTCCGACCAATGGTTTCTCGGAAAAGGGCATCTCCCGTTAAGACCAAGTGTCCATCTGGGAAAACCAATGAAACTCCACCGATAGAGTGGCCTGGCGTTGGTAAGACTGTGAAGCGGAATTCTTCAATCTGGTATTCTTCATGAAAGACATAAGTGTGTTCAGCTGGTTTGCAGATGACATCCGCCATATCATCGTGTCGAGGGAGTCCTGAAAGGTTGTCAACAGGAGTATAGAGCCAAGAAGCTTCACTTTCTGCCACATAGACTGGAGGATTTCCATAAGTATCTCTGACCAAGTCAAGACTCATAATATGGTCGTAGTGAGTGTGGGTCAGAAGAATGGCACAGACCGGTTTGTTGATGGTTTCGATAGTCTTGCGAATGGCCTCCCAGTTGCTACCAGGATCAACCACGATCAGGTGTTGGTCTCCTTCGAGATAATAAGTATTTTCATAGGCAACAGGATTTACGGTTTTATGGATTTTCATAGGATTTCCTCTTTCAAAGAATTTACAATTTCTAGTATAACACAGAAGCACAAAATAAGGAATCGATCAATAAGAAAGTCCCTCCATAAAAGAAGGGACTTTTTAATTCATTAAAAATGATTTTTCCAGGCTTGGAAGCGGGCATCCAGTAGGAGTTGTGTCAGATTTTTTAAGATTTCAACTTGCTCGGGCTCTAGAGTTTGTGCCTGGGAAACAAGTTGTCGAACATGTTCGATCGCGTTTTTTGAAGATAGTTCATTAATGGAGCTAATTCCAGACTCTAGGATGGTTCCAAAGAAGAGATCAAAGTAGAGTTCTAATTCCTCATCGGGAACACTATCCACCCATTCTTTAAGAGTGTCTTTGATTTGGAGACTTTCGCTACTGATGGCCTCTAGTTGGACAAAGTGGTGTCCTTCAGTTAGCCAGCTGAAAGTATTGTGTTGAGCGATACCACCTAAGGCCAGACTGCGCACAACAATAGGAGTATCAGGGACTTCTAGCATCATGCCAATGACAGATCCCTGTGGGACATAGCGGCGAATTTTTGGAATAACATCTTGATAACCAGTGGTTTCAGTCAGATGAGCCTGCAAGCCAGGGGCATCGTAAGTATAAACTGCAGATATTTTTTCTTGCAATTCAGGTTGGATTTGACTTGCAGCATAGACGGCTAGATTTCCACCTTTAGAATGTCCAGCAACCATGACTTTTTGTTTTGGATGTTGGGTAAAGAAATCCTCCAAGTATTCAAGAGCATGTTTTTGGGCAGGGATTTCCTTCATATAGGTCATATGGAAATCTTCCTTCCAGCCAATAATACTGTCGTCTGTGCCACGAAAGACAATGAGATAGGTATCTAGATTCAGACGATAAGTCATAGCAGCGAATTGTTTTTGGAGTTCTACATCAATATCATTAACAAAGTTAGAAAGCTTGCTATTTTTAAAACGCTTGTGTTGGGAGAGTTGGTCTAAGAGTTGTAGACGTTCTTTATTGGTCAACATGGTGCTTTCTCGTGGGACACGTGTTGCGACATCGCTTAAACGATTGACGGATTGGTCTAATAAGTTATCAAAAGGAAGATAAGTCAGCTCTGTCAAAGCAAGTACATCCAGTTCATTTAAGGGAACATCATAAAAAGAATCGTATTGAACATCAGTTAGATAGTCAAAAATATTGGCCATGAGAATTCCTTTCTTAACTTTTATCATATCAGATTTGCATCAATTTCGCTAGTAGTCAGAAGAATTTTGCTATAATATAAAAAAAGGAGGAGCAGATGCATAAGATTTTACTAGTAGAAGATGATCCAGTAATCCGTCAGCAAGTTGGGAAAATGCTCTCTGAATGGGGTTTTGAAGTAGTCATGGTAGAAGACTTTATGGAAGTTCTGACGTTATTTGTTCAGTCTGAGCCTCATCTGGTCCTGATGGATATTGGATTGCCTCTCTTTAATGGTTATCATTGGTGTCAGGAAATTCGCAAGATTTCCAAGGTTCCTATTATGTTTCTGTCTTCAAGAGACCAGGCTATGGACATCGTGATGGCTATTAATATGGGAGCAGACGATTTTGTGACCAAGCCTTTTGACCAGCAGGTCCTCATAGCCAAGGTGCAGGGCTTGTTACGTCGCTCCTATGAGTTTGGGCGGGATGAAAGTCTTTTAGAATATGCAGGAGTTATCCTCAATACCAAGTCTATGGATGTGCATGTCAATGGCAAAGCTATCAGCCTAACCAAGAATGAATTTCAGATTTTACGAGTTTTATTTGAGCATGCAGGAAATATCGTAGCTCGTGATGATTTGATGCGAGAACTCTGGAACAGTGACTTCTTTATCGATGACAATACCTTATCTGTTAATGTCGCTCGCTTGCGCAAAAAACTGGAGGAAGAAGGCTTGATTGGTTTTATCGAAACCAAGAAAGGGATAGGATACGGGTTAAAACATGCTTAATTGGAGACAATTTTTTCTAGCCTATCTTCGCTCACGGATTCGTCTTCTAGTCTTCATTTTTTTGATTAGCTTCCTTGCCCTCGCCTTTCACATTTTATTTACAAATCTAGGTTCTTACTTTCTTTACTTCTTTCTGCTTTGTAGTTTTCTAACCTTTTTATTTTTCATCTGGGATATCCTAGTAGAAGCAGAAGTTTATCGTAAGGAAATGCTTTATTCTGAAAGAGAACCAAAATCTCCTTTAGAATGTGCTCTAGCAGAAAAATTGGACGAACGCGAAGCTGAGCTTTATCAAAAGAAATCAGAAGCGGAAAGCAAGCTAACAGATTTACTAGACTACTATACCTTGTGGGTGCATCAAATCAAGACCCCCATAGCAGCAACCCGTCTATTAGTGGCAGAAGTTTCTGAACGAGAGCTTAAGCGACAATTGGAACAAGAAATTTTCAAAATTGATTCTTATACCAACTTGGTTTTGCAATATCTACGCTTAGAAAGCTTCCATGATGATTTGGTTTTGAAGAAAGAAAATATAGAAGATCTGGTCAAGGAAGTCATTCGCAAATATGCCATTTTCTTTATCCAGAAAGATCTAAGTATTAATCTGCATGACTTGGATAGAAGGATTGTGACGGATAAGAAATGGCTGTTGGTAGTCATTGAACAAATCCTGTCAAATAGCCTCAAGTACACAAATGAAGGTGGGGTTGAAATTTACATGGATGGTTCAGACCTTTGTATCAAAGATACTGGGATTGGTATCAAAAACAGTGATCGGTTGCGAGTCTTTGAACGTGGATTTTCAGGATATAATGGTCGAATGACCCAGCAGTCATCTGGACTTGGGCTCTATCTAACCCAGAAAATTAGCCAAGAATTAGGACATCAGATTCAAATAGAATCCGAGCTTGGGCAAGGAACAACGGTGAGGATTAAGTTCTCTGAAGTGAATTTACTGATTGAATGAAAAGAATTGTGAAGAGCTTGGAAGAAACCTTTCAAGCTCTTCTTTAGACCTTGATATAGTGAGAAAAAAGGCTTCAATTAGATAAAAATGTAATCTTACAAAAATGTAAGATTAAAGGCCTCTTTTGTAAGGTTATGTTATGGCAAGCCATCTTTTTTTGGAGTAAAATTAGAGCATAAAGAAAAAGGAGAGAAACCATGAAAACAATTTTACAAAAGAAACATACAAGTAAGCCGAGTCCAAAGGATATCGAGCGAGTTCAAATCGGCATCGAAATGATGCAAGCTCAGTTTCAATTAATGGGATATTAAAAAGGAGAAGTTAAAATGATACTATTAGATGTAAAACACGTTCAAAAGATTTATAAAACTCGCTTTCAAGGCAACCAAGTAGAAGCCCTGAAAGATATTCACTTTACCGTTGAAAAAGGCGACTACGTTGCTATCATGGGTGAGTCTGGGTCTGGTAAATCTACTCTACTCAATATTCTTGCTATGCTTGACAAGCCAACGCGTGGGCAGGTCTTCCTAAACGGAACTGACACAGCTACCATTAAAAATTCAGAAGCATCAAGCTTCCGTCGTGAAAAGTTAGGCTTTGTCTTCCAAGACTTCAATTTGTTAGATACGCTTTCTGTTAAAGACAATATCTTACTCCCTTTGGTATTGTCTAGAAAGCCTATTACAGAAATGATGAAAAAATTGGTCGTGACGGCCGAAAATCTTGGTATCAATCAATTGCAGGAGAAGTACCCTTATGAAATCTCTGGAGGGCAAAAACAAAGGGTTGCAGTTGCACGGGCTATCATCACAGAACCAGAAATTCTCCTTGCTGATGAACCAACAGGAGCCCTTGATTCCAAGTCATCGGCAGCCTTACTCGATGTTTTTGATGAAATCAATGAACGTGGCCAAACCATTCTCATGGTAACCCACTCAACGGCAGCAGCCAGCAGGGCCAAGCGTGTTCTCTTTATCAAGGACGGCATTCTTTACAACCAAATCTACCGTGGAGACAAGACAGAGCGTCAGATGTTCCAAGAAATCTCTGACACCTTGACTGTTATGGCAAGTGAGGTGAACTAGTATGTTTCGATTAACCAATAAGTTGGCCATTTCCAACTTAATCAAAAACCACAAACTCTATTATCCCTTTGCACTGGCTGTTCTCTTGGCAGTCACCGTCACCTATCTCTTTTACTCTCTAACCTTCAATCCAAAGATTGCAGAAATCCGTGGAGGTGAAACGATTCAAGCTACTCTTGGATTTGGTATGTTTGTCGTCACCCTTGCGTCAGCCATTATCGTCCTCTATGCCAATAGTTTTGTCATGAAAAATCGTTCTAAGGAACTAGGAATTTATGGCATGTTGGGCTTGGAGAAGCGCCATCTGATTAGTATGACTTTTAAGGAACTCTTGATATTTGGGCTTGTAACAGTCACTGCTGGGATTGGGATTGGTGCTCTCTTTGACAATCTGATTTTCGCTTTCTTGCTCAAACTGATGAAATTAAAGGTTGAACTGGTCGCTACCTTCCAGATGAAAGTTGTCATTACAGTACTTGTTGTTTTTGGTTTGATTTTCCTAGGCCTCATGTTCCTGAATGCCCTTCGAATCGCCCGTATGAATGCCCTCCAGCTCTCACGTGAGAAAGCAAGTGGAGAGAAAAAAGGTCGCTTCCTTCTTCTCCAAACCATTCTTGGTTCCATTAGCTTAGGGATTGGCTATTATCTTGCCCTTACGGTAAAAGATCCCCTTACAGCTCTCACAACTTTCTTCCTAGCTGTTTTGCTGGTTATCTTTGGGACCTATCTCTTGTTTAATGCAGGGATTACAGTTTTTCTACAAATCTTGAAGAAAAACAAGAAATATTATTACCAACCAAATAATCTCATCTCAGTGTCTAACTTGATTTTCCGTATGAAGAAAAATGCGGTTGGACTGGCAACTATCGCAATTTTGTCAACCATGGTTTTGGTAACCATGTCAGCAGCGACAAGCATTTTCAATGCCTCAGAAAGCTTTAAAAAAGTTCTAAATCCTCATGATTTTGGGGTTTCAGGGCAAAATGTTGAAAAAGAAGATTTGGACAAACTCTTGAGCCAGTTTGCAAGTGACAAAGGTTATACGATTAAAGAGAAAGAAGTGCTTCGTTATACTTACTTTGGTGTTGCGAACCAAGAAGGAACTAAGTTAACCATTTTTGAAAAAGGACAAAACCGTGTCCAACCCACAACAGTTTTCATGGTATTTGACCAAAAAGATTATGAAAATATGACTGGTCAAAAACTGTCTCTATCAGGAAATGAGGTCGGACTCTTTGCAAAGAATGAGGGAGTTAAAGAACAGAAGGCTCTAACTCTAAATGATCATCAATTTTCTGTAAAAGAAGAATTTAATAAAGATTTCATTGTCAACCATGTCCCAAATCAGTTTAATATTTTGACTGCTGATTACAATTACCTTGTTGTGCCTGATTTACAAGCCTTTTTGGATCAATTCCCAGATTCGGCTATCTATAATCAGTTTTACGGTGGCATGAATGTAAATGCCAGCGAAGAAGAACAACTCAAGGTCGCTGACGAGTATGAAAAATATCTACAAAAGTTTAATGCTCAATTAAACACTGAAGGTAGCTATGTTTATGGTAGTAATCTATCAGATGCTAGTGCTCAGATGAGTGCCCTCTTTGGTGGTGTTTTCTTTATCGGTATTTTCCTATCCATTATCTTTATGGTCGGAACTGTTCTGGTCATCTACTATAAACAAATCTCAGAAGGTTATGAAGACCGTGAACGCTTTGTCATCCTGCAAAAAGTAGGTTTGGACCAAAAACAAATCAAGCAAACTATTAACAAGCAGGTCTTGACCGTCTTCTTCCTCCCTGTAATCTTTGCCTTTCTTCACTTGGCATTTGCCTATCATATGTTAAGTTTGATTCTTAAGGTCATTGGGGTAGTAGATACAGCAATGATGTTAAGTGTAACACTCTCTATTTGTGGTATCTTTGCTCTCATCTACGTACTTATCTTTATGATTACTTCAAGAAGCTATCGCAAGATTGTTCAAATATAGAGACAGAAGCATCAAAAAATCAACAACTGAAATAGTTGTTGATTTTTAGGTGGCTGAGATTTTGTTCCAGGTTAAATGGTTTATTTCTCAACACGCGATTTGTTGGCGATATCAGCTAGGATTGCTGCTACAAACTCACCATGTTTAAACATTAAACTGCATCTTCTTATATAGGAGATGCAGTTTTTTGTTCTTAGAAAAAGGTAACTGGAATTTCTTCCTTTCTCTATCTTTTAAATTGATTGAGTTCTTCATAAAAAGGTTGTAAAATTTTTGATATAATATCAAGGATGGACTGATGGATAGTAAAAAGATAATGTTCAAAAGAATGACAGGTGAGAATTAAAAATATGTCAAATTGGACAGATGTCTCTCTACCATCATCCATGCAGAAACAAGATTATATGAAATAAAAGGAGTAACCAATGTCCGGAAACTATTCAACACGTGAATACCGTGAGAAATTATATGATGACCTTCATGTTCGATTAAGAGATACAGTGATTTTGATGTGTGCGATTTTTATTGCCTCTATAGGTCTAAATATGAATTCAACAGCTGTCATTATAGGAGCCATGCTGATTTCCCCTCTTATGACACCGATTGTTGGACTGGGGTTTGGTTTAGCTATTTTTGATACGCGTTTAATCAAGCAATCTCTAGAGGTTTTATTTACTCAAGTATTGGTCAGTTTGCTTGTATCGACTCTGTATTTCTGGATTTCTCCCTTATCTTATGCAAGTAGCGAGTTGATTGCACGAACCTCTCCAACCATTTGGGATGTTCTCATTGCTATCGCGGGTGGGATAGCAGGTTTCATTGGTTCAAGGAAAAAAGAAGCAAACAATATCGTACCAG
>NZ_JBTHHZ010000001.1:355319-1052776 GCF_054353495.1 Streptococcus sp. V940 | reverse complement strand
TTTTGATACGCGTTTAATCAAGCAATCTCTAGAGGTTTTATTTACTCAAGTATTGGTCAGTTTGCTTGTATCGACTCTGTATTTCTGGATTTCTCCCTTATCTTATGCAAGTAGCGAGTTGATTGCACGAACCTCTCCAACCATTTGGGATGTTCTCATTGCTATCGCGGGTGGGATAGCAGGTTTCATTGGTTCAAGGAAAAAAGAAGCAAACAATATCGTACCAGGAGTAGCCATCGCAACAGCTCTGATGCCACCTATCTGCACTGCAGGATATGGTTTAGCTAATGGAAATGTACGATTTTTATTTGGGGCTCTTTATCTTTTCTTGATCAACTGTGTCTTTATCATGCTAGCCAACATTGTTGGAACAAGAATTTTGATGAGAAAATCTCCTTTAACTTCATTTAAAGAGCTGAGCATTAAAATGAGAATTGGCTTGATATCTTTGATTGTATTGTTGATTCTTCCAGCTAGCTATTCGGCAGTTACTCTGACAATAGAACAAGCGCGCAAAGAAGGGATCAAACAGTTTGTAGGAAAAGAGTTCGCCAATTATACGGTTATTAATCAAGTCTACAAGTCAAGTAACAATGAATTGGTCTTGACGGTTGTTGGAGATCCGATTTCAGAAGAAGAATTAGAAACACTCCACCAAAAACAAGCCTCTTACGGTATTCAATCTGTTCAATTGAAAGTGAATCAAGTTCAGAACTCGCCAACATTAGATAGTGAAGCGACCAAGGAATTTTATGAAAACATTGACAAGTATATTGATCAAAAACTCTCTGAAAAAGATTCACAAAACGATCTCGTAAAAGAAAATGAAGCAGACAAGGATTGAGGACAATGAACTGAATCGGTTTTTACGCCGTGTTTTTCTTGTATCTTCCTCTTTCTTACTTATAGCAGGTTGTTTTTGCTTGAATAAGAAATAAATTAGAAGTTCTATCATCTAAGAAAAATGATGAACAAAAAATCATTTAACTAATGGTGTGAACGTTTAGTGTTTATCAGCTCCATTCTCTGTAATTTTGGGGGTAAAATCCACACCATTCGGATAAAATTAGTTGAATTTGATTGGAAAAAAGCTTTTATAAAAGCGGAGAAAAGTCTTGATATTACGCTGTTTTTAGTCCAACTGAAATTCATACTTTCCAAACCAGGCTTGAAAAAAGCTCGTAAAGCATCACAATTTAGTAAACGTTAAAACTTATTTAAACTTATTGAAAGCATTTCGTATCAAAAATACGGGATGCTTTTTCTGTTCACCCCAAATTTTTGTAACTAGGTGATACTTGAAATTAATACAAATTTGGTTGTTTTTGATAAATCTAAGCAACACTACATGATGAAGTGAAAGGGGATGAATCTTTGATAGTATTCACTTATTGTGAAATATGATATATTTATTAATTAGATGGATGAATACTTCTAGAGTTAAATATAGTATAATAGGGACATACTTTTTGGTTTATTTTTGTTTGTAGTCGGATTATGAAAGAATATCCAATATTATGCGATAAGATAGAATGTTACAAAAAAGAAAGGGGATGCAATCCGATGAAGAAAGACAGATTAATTGTATTGACAGATGCTGTTCTAGCAATTATTATGACCATCTTGGTTTTAGAGTTAGAAAAACCAACAACACCAAGTCTTGAAGCTTTTTGGGATTTACGGCAAAATTTCTTTGCTTGTTTTCTTTCCTTTTTCTGGTTGGGATCGTTATGGATGGCACTAAACACATTATGGGAAAAGGTTGAGAAAATTTCCTCAGAAATTATTTGGTGGAATTTGTTTCTACTCTTGGAGCGGCAGGAGTTCTCTTTGGAGAATTTCATGCCATCCAAGATACCAGTCTGAATGATGTGGTGGACCGGATCTATATAAATGTCAAGGATTTACCGTTTCAGTCCTTGGGAGCTTTAGCTAATATCCTGTCTGATATTAAGAAGGGACTGATTCAAGACAGTCATATCTGGTCTTTCTTCCAGTCATTTTTCAAACAATATCAGTTGATAATCAGCTTAAATCAGATCTATCAGTTTGTCTATCTTTCTCTGATGGAGATCATGTCCTATCTTCACTTTGATTATTGGAAAAAAACGGCTCGGTCAGGAGCTAGTATGAATAAGGAGAACAAATGAAACGTTTAAAAATGTTATGGCATATTATGCAGGTTACGGGTTTTACTCGGTTTGCTCTGAGTTTTGTGACCTTTGTTTTTGGGTCAGGAGGCGTGCTTTTCCTAGTTGAACCTGCTATCACAAATTACGGAGACGGTCTTTGGTATGCTTTTGTGACTTCGACGACTGTCGGCTACGGGGATCTCCTAGCTGTGACCTTGATTGGAAGGATTACCAGTGTCTTCTTGACGATTTATGGGCTCATATTTTTTGGCTGTTTATCAGCTGTTATTTTTAATTATTATACCAATTTAAATAAGGAAAGAGGAGAGGACAAATGACTGCCAATTATTCAACACGGGAATACCGTGAGAAATTATACGATGACCTTCATGTTCGATTGAGAGATACAGCGATTTTGATGTGTGCAATTTTTATTGCCTCTATCGGACTAAATATGAATTCAACAGCTGTCATTATAGGAGCCATGTTGATTTCACCTCTCATGACACCGATTGTTGGACTGGGATTCGGTTTAGCTATTTTTGATACGCGTTTAATCAAGCAATCTCTAGAGGTTTTATTGACTCAAGTGTTGGTCAGTTTGCTTGTCTCGACTCTGTATTTCTGGATTTCTCCCTTGTCTTATGCAAGTAGCGAGTTGATTGCACGAACCTCTCCAACCATTTGGGATGTTCTCATTGCTATCGCGGGTGGGATAGCAGGTTTCATTGGTTCAAGGAAAAAAGAAGCAAACAATATCGTACCAGGAGTAGCCATCGCAACAGCTCTGATGCCACCTATCTGCACTGCAGGATATGGTTTAGCTAATGGAAATGTACGATTTTTATTTGGGGCTCTTTATCTTTTCTTGATCAACTGTGTCTTTATCATGCTAATCAACATTGTTGGAACAAGAATTTTTATGAGAAAATCTCCCTTAAGTTCATTTAATGAGCTAAGCATTAAAATGAAAATTGGGTTGATATCCTTGATTGTATTGTTGGTCCTTCCAGCCAGCTATTCAGCAGTCACTCTGACGATGGATCAAGCGCGCAAAGAAGGGATCAAACAGTTTGTAGGAAAAGAGTTCGCCAATCATACGGTCATTAATCAAGTCTACAAGTCAAGTAACAATGAATTAGTCTTGACAGTTGTTGGAGATCCGATTTCAGAAGAAGAATTAGAAACAATCCGCCAAAAACAAGCCTCTTACGGTATTCAAACTGTTCAATTGAAAGTCAATCAAGTCCATAATTCGACAAAATTAGATAGTGAGATGACCAAGGAATTTTATGAAACTATTAACAAGTATATCGATCAAAAACTCTCTGAAAAAGATTCACAAAAAGATCTCGTAAAAGAGAATGAAGCAGACAAGGATTGAGGATAGTCAACTTATCTAACTCGAGGAAGCAAATCTTGGGAGAATATCCTATATCCAAAAGATAGTGGATAGAAAGGATCGTTGATGAGGATACCATTTGTGGTGGTTTGACCAATCACTACTAGCTCAGCTTAATCAAAATATAAAAAAGCAACAACTGAAATAGTTGTTGCTTTTTTAGTGGCTGGGATTTTGTCCCAGATTATATGGTTTATTTTTCAACTCGTGATTTGTTGGCAATATCTGCGAGAATCAATTCTACAAATGCATCTACTGGCATAGTTTCAGTTTCTTTTTGACCATAACGGCGAACGTTTACGGCTTGCTCTTCCATTTCCTTGTCACCAACGATCAATTGGTAAGGAATTTTTTGAGTTTGAGAAGCACGGATCTTGAACTGCATTTTTTCATTGCGTTCATCCACATCGGCACGAACACCACGGTCACGGAGTTTCTTAGCTACTTCCCAAGCGTAGTCTACGTGTTTTTCGTTAGAAACTGGGATAAGAGTCACTTGGTGAGGTGCAAGCCAAGTTGGGAAAGCACCTTTGTAGTTTTCAATCAAGATAGCTGTAAAGCGTTCCATGGTTGAGATAACACCACGGTGAATCATAACTGGGCGATGTTCTTCACCATCAGCTCCGATGTATTTAAGGTCGAAGCGTTCTGGAAGCAAGAAGTCAAGCTGGATGGTAGAAAGGGTTTCTTCTTTACCAAGGGCTGTCTTCACCTGGATGTCCAATTTTGGTCCGTAGAAGGCAGCTTCCCCTTCAGCCTCAAAGTAATCCACGCCCATCTCGTCAAGGGCTGCACGAAGCATAGTTTGAGCATTTTCCCACATCTCATCGTTATCAAAGTATTTGTGAGTATCTTGAGGGTCACGAAGAGAGAGGCGGAAGCGGTATTCGTTTAGGTTGAAGTCCCCATATACATCAATAATCAACTGAAGGGCACGTTGGAATTCTTCTTGGATTTGTTCTGGAGTCACAAAGAGGTGACCGTCGTTAAGAGACATTTCACGCACACGCTGAAGACCAGTCAAAGCACCTGATTTCTCATAGCGGTGCATCATACCGATTTCAGCGATACGGATTGGCAACTCACGGTAAGAGTGTACATGGTGTTTAAAGACTTGGATGTGGTGTGGGCAGTTCATTGGACGAAGAACGAATTCTTCACCGTCACCCATGTCCATAGTTGGGAACATATCTTCTTGGTAATGATCCCAGTGACCAGAAGTCTTGTAAAGCTCTACAGAAGCAAGTGGTGGAGTGTATACGTGTTGGTAGCCAGAAGCCAACTCTTTGTCGACGATATAGCGTTCCAATTCACGACGGATAGTGGCACCATTTGGTAACCAGAATGGAAGACCTTGACCAACTTCTTGAGAAATCATGAAGAGATCAAGCTCTTTACCAAGTTTACGGTGGTCACGTTCCTTAGCTTCTTCACGCACTTGAAGGTAGTTCTTCAAGTCTTTCTTGTCGAACCAAGCTGTACCGTAGATCCGTTGCATCATAGCGTTGTCGCTATTTCCACGCCAGTAAGCACCTGCTACATTGAGAAGGTGGAAGATTTGGATACGGCCTGTTGATGGGACGTGTGGCCCACGGCAAAGGTCTACATATTCACCTTGACGGTAGATGGTCAAACCACCTTCATCTTCAGAGTGTTCTTCAATCAATTCCAATTTATATGGGTCGTTCTTGAAGATTTCACGCGCCTCGTCTTTAGTCACTTCTTCACGGATAGATGGGAAGTTTTCTTTAACGATTTTTTGCATTTCTTCTTCGATGCGAGGAAGGTCTTCGTTAGAGATTTGACCAGCTTGGTTATCTGTATCGTAGTAGAAACCATCTTCGATAGCTGGACCGACACCCAAATGAATGTCTGGGAAAAGGCGACGAGCAGCTTGAGCGAACAAGTGAGCAGCTGAGTGACGCAAGATTGGAAGAGCATCTTCGTGATCGGGTGTCACGATTTCGATGCTTCCGTCTTCAGTAATAGCACGAGTGGTGTCAATCAATTTGCCGTTAAACTTACCAGCAAGAGCTTTTTTAGCTAGGGAATTGCTGATAGATTGGGCAATTTCAAAAGTAGTAACGCCAGATTCGAATTCACGAACAGCGCCATCTGGGAAAGTAATTTGAATCATGATTTTCTCCTTATAATCTTTTAAATATCTTAGTTATAGTGAAACTCTTTTTGATTTCTTCATCAAAAAAACAAAAAAGCGACATCCTAAAAAGGACGTCGCAACGTGGTTCCACCTTCATTTATGTTCCTCAAAAAAGAGGGACACCTCTGATTGGCTCTAACGTGGCCACCGTTTTATGTTTGCATAAAAGTCAGTAGAGTAGTATCAGTATAGTCTTCCTATGCGTTCTCAGCAACCACGCACTCTCTGGTAAAAAGGTTCTAAGTGACTTGTCTCTATGCATTATTATAGCATGATTGCGAGATTTTTCAAGGTTTTTGTGAAAGTTTTTTATTTTTCAGTTTTTGCACTATATTCTTAATAGCGACACCGACAGCCATACCCGCGAGGGCAAAGATTTCATAGGCTAGGAAGTAGAGAAGGATAAATTCTCCGAAAGTAATGATGGTAAAGCAAAAGAGTAAGCCAACTCCAATTAACCACCAAACTGAGAACTTGAAACGATAAGAGTAGAATAGTGATACTATGAAAGTCACCAGTGGAGAGAAGATAATAACGTTGCCGATGGTGAGCTCCTTTAAGGTAGAGTTGACAGAAATAGTCCATAATAACAACTCATAAAGTGGCCAATAAAAGAATAATATGACCAGATAGTAGGGGAGATATTGCGAGAATTTACGCATGGTAATCACCTCTCTTTTCAAGATGTCAACTTAGATATCCTTCCTATAACTATTATAGCACTTTTGCGGTAAGAATAGTAAATCAGTTGACAAAGAACTTAGTTCTTGGTAGAATAAGAAATGTCGTAAAGACAAATAACTTCTTCTTGGTTACAGGCATGCCAACCTGTCACTCGGATGAAGCCAAATAAAAAGGAGAAACATCATGGCAATCTCAAAAGAGAAAAAAAATGAAATCATTACACAATATGCACGTCACGAAGGTGATACAGGTTCAGTAGAGGTTCAAGTTGCTGTCCTTACTTGGGAAATCAACCACCTTAACGAACACATCAAACAACACAAAAAAGACCACGCTACTTACCGTGGATTGATGAAGAAAATCGGTCGCCGTCGTAACTTGCTTGCATACTTGCGTAAAAACGACGTTAACCGTTACCGTGAGTTGATTAACTCTCTTGGACTTCGTCGCTAATCATGATGCTAAGGGCGTTAAAAATCCGTATGAAAATAGGGAAACGACACCGTGTTCGATGAACACAAGGAGTTTCATCTTTTTCACTAGGATTTTAGCCCGAGCTCAAATCAGCTCTCTGACTTCAGAGGGCTTTTTATTTTCGTCACCATACCTCGATATACTCAAGTATAATCTTCGGTTACGGTTCCTAGAACTGTAAGGTAAAATAAACCAGACATGTCTCCCTTTAGGGAGATTTTTTGTTTCACCAGGATTTTAGCCCGAGCTCAAATCGCCCTCTGACTTCAGAGGGCTTTTTTATGTGCATTTTTCTAGTCTTGCTCATGATTTAGAAATGTGGTATACTATTTATTAAAATTGTCTAAATTTTTAATTTTTGTCAAAGGAGGGTTTCATGCTTTCCAAATTTTCTGGAAGTCATCAAAACCTGAGATATTGTTTTTTACTAGCTATTCTGTTAGGAGCATTGGGAATCTCTCTGTTTCTGGCAGTTTCTATGGGTTCTGTTCAAATTAGTTTGAGTGATACCTATCGGATAATTTTGAGTCAGTTAGGGGCTCCTTTTGAGATAGGAGACATTTCAAAGTCTACGCTTGCTATTGTTTGGAATATGAGATTGCCACGGGTTTTTCTTGCTTTGATTGTGGGTGCAGGCCTTTCCATGTGTGGTAGTGTCATGCAGTCAACTGTCAACAATCCAATAGCAGAGCCCTATGTATTAGGAATTTCAGCCGGGGCAACCTTTGGAGCAACTTTGAGTATTATTCTTGGATTTAAAGTTATGATTGGTCTAGGTTCTTTCCTAGGAGCGATTTTAGCAACAGTTGCAGTTCTTCTCATTGCGTCTATGCAGGGCAGGATGACAACTTCTAGCCTCATTTTATCAGGGACGGTTGTCAATGCACTATTTTTGGCTTTTTCAAACTTTATTATCTCTATTGGGGCCAATGCTGATAGCGTTATGACCATCAAGTTTTGGACCATGGGTTCTTTAGCGGGGACCTCATGGGCTCACTTAACCTTACCAACTATAATCGTGGGAATCGCCTTTTTATTTTTCTCTACACAATACCGTGTTTTCAATGCCATGATGATGGGAGATGAGGCGGCTTTGACTTTGGGAATTCCCTTGCGTTTTTACTGGTATCTCTATGTGACGATTGTAGCTGTGATGACAGCTATCTTGGTATCGACCTGTGGGATTATCGGTTTTGTCGGTTTGATTACACCTCATCTAGCCCGAAGTTTGGTAGGGACAAATTATAGAAGACTTTTTCCGATAGCAACCTTACTAGGCGCCCTCTTTGTCGTCTGGGCAGATGTCTTTGCTCGCGTTCTGATTCAAAATGCTGAACTTCCGATTGGTATTTTCACGGCCCTAGTAGGTGCACCTTTCTTTATCTACATGGTTGCAAGTAGACGAAGGGAGGTGAGAGTCTGATATGGACTTAATGTGCCAGGATATTCACTTTGGAATCGGAGAAAAAAAGATTCTCAAAGGAGTCTCACTTAAACTTGAGGGAAACCAATTTCATACTATTTTGGGACCAAATGGAAGTGGAAAGACCAGCTTGCTGAAACTCTTCTATCGACAGGAAAAGCCGAATCAGGGCTTGATTTCTTTAGATGGGAAGCCTCTAGACCAAATGAGCGTCAAAGAAACGGCAAAGCAGATGGCTGTCATCACGCAGTTTAATCAACTTCAGTTTGATTGTACGGTTGAGGAGATTGTCATGCTGGGTAGAACACCCCATCTCTCTTTCTTGCAAAAGGAAAAAGATAGAGACTTTGCTTTGGTTGAGGATGCTTTGGTCAAGGTAGATCTGCTTGAAAAGAGAAATCGACTCTACTCTTCTTTGTCAGGAGGAGAGAAGCAGCGGGTTCTGTTAGCACGCGCCTTGGCCCAAGAGCCGACCCTCTTGCTCTTAGATGAACCGACCAATCATTTGGATATCAAGTATCAGCTAGACTTATTGACCATTGTCAAAAATCTTCAGATCAATGTGCTAGCTGTCTTGCATGATATTCAGCTAGCTTGTCGCTATTCAGACTATCTCTACCTAATGAAAGAAGGGGAGATTGTTTACCAAGGTTCTCCAAAAGAGACCATCACACCCGAGTCAGTGCAGGCTGTCTATGGCGTTCAAAGTAAGGTAACTTGGACAGAAGATCAGCAAGCCATGATTCACTATTTATAAAAATTAAAAGGAAAATAAAAACATGAAAAAAACACTTAGTATTTTACTTGTAACAGTAGCTACCTTATCTTTGGCAGCTTGTGGTAACGCATCTAAAGAAACAGCAAAGGCACCGGCTACAACAGAAGCTAGTCAAAAAGCTAATACAGAAACCAGCTATCCTGTAACTATCAAAACTTATGATGCTAAAGGAAATGAAGTCGAACAAGTCTTTGAAAAGGCACCTGAAAAGGTCATCACCAACAACCTCTCAACAACTGAAATCCTACTTGAACTCGGTTTGCAAGATAAAATTGCTGGCATGCTCAATCCTGATAATGCTGTAACTGGTAAATACAAGGATGCTATTGAAGCCATCCCTCACATTGGTGATAAAAAATCTGTCTCACAAGAAACAGTTCTTTCTTATGAACCAGATGCCTTGATGGGACGCAACATGATGTTTTCTGAAAAGTCAATGGGAACCATTAGTGCTTGGAATGAAAACAAAATCCCTGTTTATACGCAAAAAGCTTCACTTTCAACTATCCAACAAGATTTAGGAAATATCGTAGAAGATGTGAAGAATCTTGGTACCATTTTCAATGTCCAAGACAAGGCGAATCAATACGCAGAACAATTACAAGCTAAAATCGATGCGGTTAAAAAAGCTAACCCAGAAACACAGGGTGAAAAGAAAAAAGCTTTGATTATGGTGGCCTACAATGACGAAACCTTTGGTGCCTACAAGTCAGCCCTTCAGGAAAGCTTGCTTAACCAACTTGGTTATACCAATGTCGCAACGGGAACTTCTGGTTTGACCTTGGAAAATCTAGTATCAATGGATCCAGAGTTGATTATCTATGTAACTAGTGACCGTAATCAAAAGTTAGATGAAAAAGCAGTGGATTTGATGAAGGCAAATGCTGTTTTGGAAAATGTACCAGCAATCAAGAATCAAAAAATCATGACTATCTCTTACGATGAGTTGATGGACTACGGTCCTGCAGTGATTGATTCCCTTGAAAAAATCAATGACTTTATCAAGAAATAAGGAGTTTAACTGGGAAGGGATTCGAGTTAGGGTCAGTCTTCCTTCAAACTATGATCCTAAACAAGCCTATCCACTTGTGCTTTTAAATGATGGACAATTGGACTATTTGTCAGACTTGTCTCAATCTGTAATTTTAGTGGGTTTGATTCCAGAAAGCCGTCTGAATGACTTTACACCTTGGAAAGCTAGTGCTTTAAAAGAAGGGGCTCCGGATTTTGGTGGGAAGGTAGAAGCCTATCATGAGAAGCTCTTTCAAGGAATTCTAACAACTCTAAAAAAAGCCTACTTGATTGATGAAAATAGGATTGCATATGGTGGTTATTCACTGGGTGGTCTTGCTGCTATCTATAGTCTTTACAGTAATCATCTCCCCTTGGCCTGTATCTTCTCTATCTGTGGTTCTTTCTGGTATCCAGACTTTACAGAATTTTGTAGGGAACATGATTTGATACAGAACCAGAGCCGTATTTATCTGCAAAATGGGCAGACAGAAGGTGCCAATCATTCCAATCGTCTGTCTAAGGCTCCTATTTATGCCAGAGACATTCATGATCTGATTTCAGAGAAAGTGCCTTCGACTTATTGCACATTTGATGCTTATGGGCATCATGAAGCTCTTAAGGAACGTTATCACTATTTTTGTGATTGGCTGAGAGACGAGTGGAAGCTCAAGTAACCCTATAACACTCCTTGTTCATCGCAACGAGGAGTGTTTCTCTTGTATGCTTGTCCTTAGAATTTTCAAGCGATTACCCTTGACGGAAATCCCTCCCTGTAATAAACTAAATTATGGTATAATGAGAAGATAGATAGAATCGAGGAAATTATGTCATTTACACAATTTAAATTTAAAAAATATATAGAAGAAGCCTTGGAGGAGTTGAAGTTTACGACTCCTACCGAGGTTCAGGAAAAGTTGATTCCTATTGTCCTGGCAGGTCGTGACTTGGTTGGTGAATCAAAAACAGGTTCAGGTAAGACTCATACCTTCTTGCTTCCAATTTTCCAACAGTTGGATGAAGAGAGCGATAGCGTGCAGGCAGTTATCACAGCTCCAAGTCGTGAATTAGCGACTCAGATTTACCAAGCTGCTCGTCAGATCGCAGCACATTCAGATGTTGAGATTCGTGTTGTGAACTATGTTGGTGGTACAGATAAGGCTCGCCAAATTGATAAACTGGCAAGCAACCAGCCCCATATCGTTATAGGAACACCAGGTCGTATTTATGACTTGGTCAAGTCTGGTGATTTGGCTATCCATAAGGCTAAGACCTTTGTAGTCGATGAAGCTGATATGACCTTGGATATGGGATTCTTGGAAACAGTTGATAAGATTGCAGGTAGTCTTCCTAAGGACTTGCAGTTTATGGTCTTTTCAGCGACTATCCCACAAAAATTACAACCATTTTTGAAGAAATACTTGTCAAATCCTGTCATGGAGAAAATCAAGACCAAGACAGTTATCTCTGATACCATTGACAACTGGTTGATTTCGACAAAGGGTAGAGACAAGAACGCTCAGATTTATGAGTTGACTCAAGTCATGCAGCCATATCTCGCTATGATTTTTGTCAATACAAAAACTCGTGCGGATGAATTGCACACCTACCTAACAGCTCAAGGCTTGAAGGTGGCTAAGATTCATGGAGACATTGCTCCTCGTGAACGCAAACGGATCATGAATCAGGTGAAAAATCTTGATTTTGAGTATATCGTAGCAACTGACCTGGCTGCGCGTGGGATTGACATCGAAGGTGTCAGCCACGTTATCAATGATGCCATTCCGCAAGACCTGTCTTTCTTTGTTCACCGTGTTGGACGAACTGGACGTAATGGTCTACCAGGTACAGCCATCACCCTCTATCAACCAAGTGATGACTCTGATATTCGTGAGTTGGAGAAATTAGGAATCAAGTTTGTACCTAAGGTTGTTAAAGATGGAGAGTTCCAAGACACTTATGACCGTGACCGTCGTGCCAATCGTGAGAAAAAGCAGGAAAAACTGGATATCGAAATGATTGGGCTGGTCAAAAAGAAAAAGAAAAAAGTCAAACCAGGCTATAAGAAGAAAATCCAGTGGGCGGTCGATGAAAAACGCCGTAAAACCAAGCGTGCTGAAAGTCGTGCCCGTGGACGTGCAGAACGTAAAGCTAAGCGTCAAACGTTTTAGAATTGAGACAGTAGAACCAAGTGGTTTTACTGTTTTTTTTGACTCTTAAAGCCTAAGATAGTATAAGTAAAAATCGCTAATTAATTTGAATAGCAAAAAAAATGTCTTAGAGACTGATGCTATAGGATTTTTAATCAATACTTTGATTCCAGAAAATATTTGAAAATATTCTTAATTTATGTTATTCTAAAAAAAACAGATTTTAAAAAAATATTAAATCTGTTAAAGAAAAGAGGTCATTATGGCAAAAGGAATGTTTAAGCAAGAACGTTTTTCGTTTCGTAAAATGAAAGTTGGATTGGCATCTGTGGCTATCCTCTTTGCTTTTGCACAACTTGGACAAGTTTCGGCTGATGAAACTAGTAAAGTTTCGTCAAGTGAAATTACTAAGGTAACTGAGGCACCAAAAGTAGTTGAAGAAGTCAAATCGCCTATTGAAGTTGCAACTGAAGAAATTGCAGCAGAAAGTGAGAAACCTGTTGTAAAAGAATCAGAAGCAAAACCAGGCGATTTAATTGATGTTTCTACCAAACTATCACCTATTGATGTCAAAGAAAGTCAAGAAGGCAATCAAAAAGTCCATGTAGAAACAGCGACTGCAGAAGTTTCAAAAACAGAAGTGATTGCATCTAAAGATGAGACAATTCCGGCACCAGCAACGACGACTACTGAAGGTACAGTAACTGGCAAGGATGAAAAAGGAAATACATTTACTCAGTACGAACGAGTAGACAAGACAACAACTGTGGAAATAACTAAAACACCACCAACAGTAAAAAAAGCAGGAGCAGCTGATATTGTTTTCGTGGTTGACCGTTCAGGGTCTATGGGTGGAACTATTAATACTGTTCGTAAAAATGTCAATGAGTTTGCAAGAAATCTTGCCAAAGATGGAGTGGCAGCACGTTTTGGATTAGCTACCTTTAGTGATGAAGTTTTTGGACGTAATAGAGGAAAAACAGATGAAGGTACAATTTTAACAAAATTTAACGAATCTTATTTTACATCTGACCCAGCTGAACTTGAAAAAGCCTTAGCAGGCATTAAGATTGCAGATGGTGGAGATTTCGCTGAAACATCTTCACCTGCTCTAACACAAATTGTTTCAACCTATGACTGGTCTAAGTCACCAAAAAATAAAAAGTTTGTCGTATTGTTGACAGATGCTCCAATGAAGCAAGATGCCTCAGTCCCAACTATTGCCGAGACACTTGCGTCTTTAAAAGCAGCAAATATTGAAAGAATTGTTGCAACTTCGACATCTTTTGGGACCGATATTAGCTATAAAGATTTTGTATCTGAAGGTCGATTAATGAAAATTGACAGTAACTTGGCTGACTCTTTAACTAAGGATGCAGCTTCATGGATTGTGGAAACAGTCGGTGAAGGCCGTCAATACAAGGTAACAAAAGACAACTACCAATTCTACTTGGAACGTCGTACAACTGTGCCAGTTTTGGAGCAGAAAGAAACTCCTAAACCAGCACCTACTGCCTACAAACCAGAACCGGCTAAACTTCCTGAAACAGGAAGCAATGATACAAGAAATCAAAGTCTCATGGGACTTGGTCTATTGTTCGCTGGACTTGGATTAGCCCTAGGAAACAGAAAATCTAAAGAACAGTAAGATAAATTAATAAAAACAAAACACCTGAGTAGAGCTATATTGGCTTTTTCAGGTGTTTTTTGATTATGAGTTTTGGTACTAACAAGAAAATAAAAACGCTGAAATCATTGATTTCAAGCGTTTTTTTGAATGACTTACTCTACTCCCACTCAACGGTTGCAGGTGGTTTACTTGTGATATCATAGACGATACGGTTAACGTGGTCGACTTCGTTTACGATACGAACAGAGATTTTTTGGAGAACCTCCCAAGGAATCTTAGCGAAGTCAGCTGTCATACCATCGATAGAAGTGATGGCACGGATAGCGATGGTGTAGTCGTAAGTACGACCGTCACCCATAACACCTACTGAACGAACACCAGTATTAACAGTGAAGTATTGCCAGATGTCGCGGTCAAGGCCAGCTTTAGCGATTTCTTCACGAAGGATAGCATCTGACTCACGAACAGTTTCAAGTTTTTCTTCAGTGATTTCACCCATGACACGGATCGCAAGTCCTGGACCTGGGAATGGTTGGCGCCATACGATGTGGTCTGGCATGCCAAGTTCTGTACCAAGAGCACGAACTTCATCCTTGTAAAGAGTGTTAAGTGGCTCGATGAGTTCAAACTGCATATCTTCTGGAAGTCCACCAACGTTGTGGTGAGACTTGATAGTTTGAGCAGTATCAGTACCTGATTCGATAACGTCTGTGTAAAGTGTTCCTTGAGCCAAGAATTTCACATCTTTTAGCTTGCTTGCTTCGTCATCAAAGACATAAACAAATTCATTACCAATAATCTTACGTTTTTGTTCAGGGTCAGATACACCAGCCAATTTATCAAGGAAACGTTTGGCAGCATCTGCCTTAACGATGTTCAATCCAAACTTACCACCAAGCATATCCATAACTTGGTCAGCTTCCCCTTTACGGAGTAGACCATGGTCTACGAAGATACAGATCAATTGGTCTCCGATAGCTTTTTGGAGAAGAACCCCAACTACAGAAGAGTCAACACCACCAGAAAGTCCGAGAAGAACACGTTTATCTCCAACTTTTTCACGGATTTGTTTGATTTGCATCTCGATGAAGTTATCCATAGTCCAGTCACCTTTGGCACCACAGATATTCAAGGCAAAGTTACGAAGGATATCATAGCCGTAAACTGAATGACGGACCTCTGGGTGGAATTGGATACCATAGATTTTCTTGTCTGGATTTTCAATAGCTGCATAAGGACAGTCGGCTGATGTACCAGTACGGACAAAGTCTGCAGGAATTTCTGTAACAGCATCTCCGTGACTCATTAAGACAAGTTGCTCATCTGGAGTACCCGCAAAAAGAGCTGATTCTGTGTGAGTCAATGTTGATTGACCGTATTCACGGTTACCAGCATCACCTGCAGGAACAACCTTACCACCAAGCTTGTGAGTCAATAGCTGCATACCATAGCAGATTCCCAAAATCGGAATTCCAAGTTCAAAAATCTCTGGATCAATATCAAACGATCCTTCTTCGTAAACAGAGTTTGGACCACCTGAAAGTACAATCCCGATAGGATTGATAGCACGGACTTCGTCAGCCGAAATCTTGTGACTTTTTAGTTCTGAAAAGACACCAATCTCACGGATACGACGTGAGATGAGTTGGTTGTACTGGCTACCATAGTCCAGTACGATGATCTTTTCGACATCTTGCAAATCAGTTGAAATGTTGCTCATCTTTTCCCTTTCTTGAAAGAAATATCTTCTTGAATATTCTATCATAAAAGGGTTAGAATTACCAACCAAACAAGTGCGGTTTGACTTTTCCCTATGAGATAGGGTACAATGGAAAAAATAAAGAAAAGAAGTGATCAAGCATGTTACCAGCTTATATGAAAATCCATGACCAAATCAAGAAAGACATTGATGAGGGAAGTTGGAAAATTGGGGAAAGACTTCCAAGTGAGCGAGATTTAGCAGAAGAATTTGCCGTTAGCCGCATGACCTTACGTCAAGCAATCTCTCTTTTGGTTGAAGAAGGGGTTTTGGAACGACGTGTAGGTAGTGGGACCTTTGTTTCAAGCACACGTGTTCAGGAAAGAATGCGTGGAACAACTAGTTTTACGGAGATTGTTAAAGCTCAAGGGAAAACTCCGTCTAGTCACTTGATTTCTTATCGTCGAACCATTCCAAATGAGCAAGAAGTGGCTAAACTTGGTTTACTGCCAACTGACAATATCATTCGTATGGAGCGTGTTCGTTATGCGGATAAGGTTCCTGTTGTCTATGAAGTGGCGTCGATTCCTGAGAAATTTATCAAAAATTTCAAAAAAGAAGAAGTAACCAAGCACTTCTTTCAAACCTTGCAGAAACATGGTTATCGGATTGGTAAATCTCACCAGACCATATACGCACGTTTAGCCAAAGAAAAGATAGCTCATTACTTAGAAGTTGAAAAAGGGCATGCTATTTTAGGTTTAACTCAGGTTTCTTACTTTGATGACGGAACGGCTTTTGAGTATGTAAAGAGCCAATACGTCGGGGAACGTTTTGAATTTTATCTAGAAAATAATTAGTTTTGACATCACTCTTGAAGTAGCAACCCATCTACTTTAAGAGTTTTTATTTGATTAAGATTGGAAAACATTTTCCGAGTGAGAAAAATAGTAATCCAACGAGTAATTTTTAAAAATTCGTGTTATAATAGTTAAGTTATATGGTCCCGATAAGGTGGTAGGATTGTTTGCAAAGACTCTTCCTACCAGTTCTTTGTAACTCTATAACGAATATTTTTTAAGGGGGGACATTTTTTATGTCAGAACGTAAACTTTTCACGTCTGAATCTGTATCTGAGGGGCATCCAGATAAGATTGCAGACCAAATTTCAGATGCTATATTGGATGCTATTTTAGAGCAAGATCCAGAAGCACACGTTGCTGCTGAAACAGCTGTTTATACTGGTTCAGTACATGTTTTTGGTGAAATTTCAACCAATGCCTATGTCGATATTAACCGAGTGGTTCGTGATACTATTGCAGAAATCGGTTATACCAATACAGAGTACGGTTTTTCTGCGGAGACGGTAGGAGTTCACCCATCCTTGGTAGAACAATCACCAGATATCGCTCAAGGGGTTAATGAAGCCTTGGAAGTTCGTGGGAATGCGGACCAAGATCCACTTGATTTGATTGGAGCTGGAGACCAAGGTCTCATGTTTGGTTTTGCAGTTGATGAAACTGAAGAACTCATGCCATTGCCAATCTCACTCAGCCACAAGTTGGTTCGTCGCTTGGCAGAGCTACGTAAGTCTGGTGAAATTAGCTACCTTCGTCCAGACGCTAAATCTCAAGTTACGGTTGAGTATGATGAAAATGACCAGCCAGTGCGCGTGGATACAGTTGTTATTTCAACCCAACACGATCCAGAAGTCAGCAATGAACAAATCCATAAAGATGTAATCAACAAGGTCATCAAGGAAGTGATTCCAGCTTCTTACCTAGATGATGAGACTAAATTCTTTATCAATCCAACAGGTCGTTTTGTTATCGGAGGTCCTCAAGGGGACTCAGGTTTGACGGGTCGTAAGATCATCGTGGATACCTATGGTGGTTATTCACGTCACGGTGGTGGTGCCTTCTCTGGTAAGGATGCGACTAAGGTTGACCGTTCCGCTTCTTATGCAGCTCGCTACATTGCTAAAAACATTGTTGCTGCAGGTCTTGCTAAGAAAGCAGAAGTGCAATTGGCTTACGCCATCGGTGTCGCTCAACCTGTATCTGTCCGTATCGATACTTTCGGTACTGGGACAGTCGCAGAAAGTAAGCTTGAACAAGCAGCGCGTCAAATCTTTGACCTTCGTCCTGCAGGAATTATCCAAATGCTAGACCTCAAACGTCCAATCTACCGTCAAACAGCGGCTTATGGACATATGGGACGTACAGATATTGATCTTCCATGGGAACGCTTGGATAAGGTAGAAGCCTTGAAAGAAGCCGTTAAGTAAACTAAAAAAAGATTGGTCCTTAGACCAATCTTTTTTATGTTAAAAATTAGTTATCCAGGGTTTTTTACAAAAGCCCAGTTTCCAATAGATTTTGTTCCGTATTCTAACATCATCGTATCTAGTAATTCATACTTGTTTTTTTCATAGAAGCAAACATTTTTTTCAGTACTAGTAATCAAGCCCAAGCGTTTGCAGCCTTTGGATTTAAGATAAGGTTCAACACCTTCTTGTAGAAAAGCACTCCCGATTCCTTGGTTTTGACTAGAAGCGTTTACACCTAACATCATCAAATACCAGTCAAAATTTCCTGATCTTTTCAAATGCTGTTCGGAACGTTCCACCAAATCAAGATATCTCAAGAGATTGCGCGGAGTAATAAAACGGAAAAGCTTGACCATACCATTCAGCAAATAAGATAGAATGGAAAAATCCTTTTGTTGCAGGAGGGCAACGGCCATGATTTCCCCGTCTTGTTCAGCTATCAGACAGGTCTCTCCTTTGATATAGAGTTTGGTCAGAAGGCTATCCAATAATTCTAAGAATGCTGGGTAATATTCTGTTTTTTTTAAATCATCTTTGATAAGAGTCATGAAAGGGTAGTCCATAAAGGCATCAGCCAACACTTTTCCAATTTTTTGATATTCATCTAGCCTGGCTTCTCTGTATACTATTTCTTTCATATCAAACTCCTTCATTAAAATCTCTCTATCTATTATAACGAAATTTCTCATATTTTTCGATTGAAATGTGAAATTTTCACAAAAAAGCTTTATTCACAATAATTTATTTAAAGATATAAACAAGAAAAGGTATTAAAAACCCCCGCAGTTTTAACTGTAGGGTAGATTAATTCTATTTTGTAGGGATTGAAATCTCAATCAATTTATCAGAATAGAGGGTTTTAATATTTGCCTTATCAATAGCCTGTTGATTAATTTTACGACTGAGGAAAAATTCTTTGATTTTTTCCATTTCTTTTTCACGGATTGCCCGATGTTTATTGGAAATGAGGATTTCGTAATGAAGTGGAGCCTGAGTAAAAATAACATCTGTATTTCCCGCAGAATAAACCTCTACAAGCGTTGCGTCGGTACATTCTAGCTGACTTTTAACAAGTTGCGAGTGTGAATTTGTAGTATTGATAAGCTTCATAGGGATTCCTCCTGTATTTCTATGTCTATTATAGCACTTTTTGGGAAATTTGGTAAAGATAGTTTAAATTTGATGTTGTTTTTTCCAAGCTTCAATCGCCCATTTGTGACTTCCACGTTTTAAGTTAGCAATAGCTTCATCGATTGGGAACCAAGCTAAGTGATTGAAGTCCTCGAGAGGTTTTTGGATTTCTTGATAAGAAGTAGCTTCGTAGAGATAGGCTGGATTGTAGTAGTAGGTATCACGATGTCTAGAATAAAAATATTCATCAGCTTGCCCATAGTAGGTGCCGATTTCAGCTGTAAATCCTAATTCTTCAATCAATTCTCGTTTGAGAGCTTCAAGGTGATTTTCACCTTCTTCGATTTCACCTCCTGGTAAGAACCATGCACCATTTGGAGCTTGTACGAGGATAATCTTTTCATGATTTGCATCAGGTATGACTGCATAAACGCCATATCTATTTTTGTAGGTAACTCCCTCTTTTTTTTCTCCAAATGCTGGATTTGTCATAAAGTTCTCCTTCGTGAGTGCGCTTTCTTTCTATAATAGTAAAGAATGTTCTTACTGTCAAGTAAGAACATTCTTTTGTATGTGAGGAACTAGTCGTCTGACTCAACTGTTTCTATTTTATTTTTTGGCTTAATCAGGATTTTCCCCTTACTTGTCATGACTGCCTTGAGCTCTTTTTCGCTTGGATTTTCAAGGTAATAGTCCGTAATGGCATCTTCGATATAGTCCTGAATAGTTCGACGTAGTGGACGAGCTCCCATTTTTGGATCGTAGCCAAGGTCTACAAGTTTTTCTTTCACCTTATCTGTAACTTCGAGATGGATGTTGTTGCTTGAGAGTCGTTTATTTACATCATCCAGCATGAGGTCAACGATTTGAAGGAGATTTTCCTTGCTGAGAGCCTTGAATTCGATAATCCCATCGAAGCGGTTCATGAACTCAGGGCTAAAGAAGTTGCCTAATTCTCCAAGGACAGAGTTAGTACGACCTTCTCTAGCTGCACCAAATCCAACACTAGCTTCAGCTTTGCCTGTACCTGCATTTGAGGTCATGATAATAATGGCATCCTTAAAGCTAACGGTTCGCCCTTGACCGTCCGTTAAACGGCCGTCATCTAAGACCTGAAGGAACATGTGCATGACATCAGGATGGGCTTTTTCTACTTCGTCTAGTAGAATAAGTGAATAAGGATTGCGACGGACTTTTTCAGTCAGTTGTCCCGCTTCATCGTAGCCAACATAGCCTGGAGGGGCACCGACGAGTTTGGCAACGCTATGTTTTTCCATGTATTCGCTCATATCAAAACGAATCATGCTATCAGCAGAACCAAAAAGCTCAATAGCTAGTTGTTTAGAAAGTTCTGTTTTACCGACACCAGTAGGACCAACAAAGAGGAAACTACCGATTGGACGGTTTGGAGTTCCAAGGCCAACACGGTTACGGCGGATAGCCTTAGCAATCTTATCAACTGCATCATCTTGACCAATAACATGAGCCTTGAGATCATCTGCTAGGTTGATGAGTTGAGATTGCTCTTTTTCTTTCAAATCACCAACTGGAATATTAGTTTTTTGCTCAATAATATGTTCAATCGTCTTTTCACTGATAATTGGAGTATCCTGATCCGTTACTTTTGTCTTTTGCATTTCTTTATATTTAGCAATCTGGTCACGGAAGTAGGCAGCTTTCTCAAAATCTTCATCTCGAGTGGCTTGGGCCTTAAGATTTTCGGCTTCGATTAGGCGTTGATCAATAACCTTAGGATCAACAAAGTTTAGCGTTAGGTTCATTTTAGAACCAGCTTCATCCAGAAGGTCGATGGCTTTGTCTGGTAAGAAACGATCTTGGATGTAGCGGTTAGAAAGAGTAGCAGCGGCTTCAATAGCAGCGTCTGTATAATGAACGTGGTGATAATCCTCGTATTTCTTTTGAATACCTTTGAGGATAGTGATAGTTTCTTCCACTGATGGTTCATCAACCTTAACAGGTTGCATACGTCGTTCTAGGGCAGCATCTTTTTCAATGATGCGGTATTCATTGAGAGTAGTAGCACCAACAAGTTGAAGTTCGCCACGAGCAAGGGCAGGTTTGAGGATGTTTCCTGCATCCATATTACCGTCTCCAGCAGAACCAGCACCAACGATTTCATGAATTTCGTCGATAAAGAGGATAATATCCTCACGTTTTCGGATTTCCTCCATGAGTTTCTGCATGCGTTCTTCAAACTGGCCACGAATTCCTGTACCTTGGACAAGACTAACGACGTCTAAGCGAATGACTTCTTTTCCTTGAAGTTTATGGGGAACGTCACCATCAACAATTTTCTGAGCGAGACCCTCAACAACTGCTGTTTTACCAACACCAGGCTCACCGATAAGAACAGGATTGTTTTTGGTTCTACGGTTAAGAATTTCAATGACACGGATGATTTCTTCGTCACGACCGATAACAGGGTCTACATTTCCACGACGAGCAATCTCAGTTACATTGATACCGTACTCTTCCAAGAGTCCTTTTTCTTGACTAGGAGGAGGTGTTTGAGCAGGCCCTCGATTTTGGGAACCGTAACCACCATTACCACCATATCCACCACCTGACTGGGTTGGAGGAACATTGTTATTTGAAGAAGGTCTAAAGTTATTCAGATCGTTAAAGAAGTCTCCAAATGGATCAAAATCACGATTGTTTAAATCTGTAATCCCTTTAAATAGGCTATTGTTAGGATCCGTTTTGATAATTTTGTAGCAATTTTGACAAAGGTCGATTTGCTTTTGTTGTCCATTGATATTGGTATAAAGATGGATTGTTGAGTCATTGATTTTGCAGTTTTGACAGAGCATACCTCTACCTCGTTTCTTTCTCTGCTTTGACTAAAACGAAAAGGTCAAAAATAGTCAAAGTTCTTTAGTTTCATTATATCATGATTGAAGGGGAAAGCAAGTAAAAAGATTGAGTCCTAGAACTCATGATAAGAGAGTTTTGTAAATGAAATATAGGGATAAAAAGAAAAATCCTATTTGTCATGCAAAAAGGATTTTCATTGGTCAAAGCAGTAGACTTCTCCGGCATTTATTCAACAATTAGTATAAAAGTTCGTAGATTTCCATCGCAATGAGGTCGATGCTATCAAATGTATATGTTTCACGAGCTTCAACGTCACGAAGTGTAAAGAGTGGTCCGTTTTCTTCGTCGTGGTTAAAAGCAACCTCTGCGACAACAACTCCTTCGCGTTCAAAGTTACGTTTTAAGTTACCACCATCTTTAGTCATTGCTTCTAAGCGATTGATGATTCTAACCAAATGTGATTCCATTTTGATTCTCCTCCATTTCTTATCTTTACTATTTTACCATAAACAGACTCGACTTGACTAGAAAAAAACTAAGATTTCTCGCTATTTCTCTCGTCTTTGAAAATTTATTGAAAATATTAGGAGAAAATGTTGAATTTTTATGCAAAATATGTTATCCTTATACAAGTTTTAAGTTTAAATATTAAAAACAGAAAGTAGAGTATCCATGAATTTTTCTTTTTTACCGAAATATCTACCATATTTTAACTATGGTGCCGTTGTAACAATTATCATATCTATCTTGGTGGTCTTCTTGGGGACCATTCTAGGAGTGCTGTTGGCCTTTGCACAACGTTCAAAAATTAAACCACTTGCCTGGTTTGCTAATCTATATATCTGGGTCTTCCGTGGGACGCCGATGATGGTGCAGATTATGATTGCATTTGCCTTGATGCATATTAGTGCTCCGACTATTCAAATTGGGATCTTAGATGTTGATCTGACTCGTTTGATTCCAGGGATTTTGATTATCTCTATGAATAGTGGTGCCTATGTATCAGAAACGGTTCGTGCGGGGATTAATGCAGTGCCAAAGGGACAATTAGAAGCAGCTTATTCACTAGGTATTCGCCCTAAGAATGCCATGCGCTATGTCATTTTACCCCAGGCTATCAAAAATATCTTACCTTCTCTAGGAAATGAGTTTATCACTATTATCAAGGATAGCTCGCTCTTATCAGCTATCGGGGTTATGGAGTTGTGGAATGGAGCTACTACGGTGTCAACAACCACCTACTTACCTTTAACTCCACTTCTATTCGCAGCCTTTTACTACTTGATTATGACCTCTATCTTGACGCTGGCCTTGAAAGCTTTTGAAAATCGTATGGGACAAGGAGATAAGAAATAATGACTGAAACACTTATAAAAATTGAAAACCTTCATAAAAGTTTTGGAAAAAATGAAGTTTTAAAAGGGATTGATCTTGAAATCAAAAAAGGGGAAGTAGTGGTCATTATTGGACCATCTGGTAGCGGTAAGTCAACCCTCCTTCGCTCGATGAATCTCCTCGAAGAGGCTACAAAAGGAAAGGTTATCTTTGAAGGTGTTGACATTACGGATAAGAAAAACGACCTCTTTGCTATGCGTGAAAAGATGGGAATGGTTTTCCAACAATTCAATCTCTTCCCAAATATGACAGTCATGGAAAACATCACGCTTTCTCCTATTAAAACAAAAGGCGAAAGTAAGGAAGTTGCTGAGAAGAGAGCCCATGAGCTCTTGGCAAAGGTTGGTTTGCCAGATAAGGCAGATGCTTATCCACAAAGTCTGTCTGGTGGGCAGCAACAACGTATCGCTATCGCTCGTGGTCTTGCTATGGAGCCAGATGTCCTACTCTTTGATGAACCGACTTCTGCACTAGACCCAGAAATGGTAGGAGAAGTACTAGCAGTTATGCAAGAACTTGCTCAGTCAGGAATGACCATGGTTATCGTAACGCATGAAATGGGCTTTGCTCGTGAAGTAGCAGATCGTGTCATCTTTATGGCTGATGGTGTCGTTGTCGAAGACGGAACTCCAGAGCAAGTCTTTGAACAAACCCAAGAACAAAGAACCAAGGATTTCTTGAGTAAGGTTTTGTAAGAATACCATGAAAAGCTCCAAGTGGGCTTTTTCTTATAGTTTCAGACTATAGGGTATCTTAGGTAAGAAGTGTTAGAATGCCGAACGATTTTCTGTTATAATAGAGAATATTTGTTAGAAAAGAGAAAATACATGACACAGATGATTGATGGAAAGGCTTTGGCAGCTAAGCTACAAGGCCAGTTGGCTGAAAAAACAGCCAAATTAAAGGAAGAGACAGGTTTGGTTCCAGGATTGGTCGTTATTTTAGTTGGGGACAATCCTGCTAGCCAGGTTTACGTTCGTAACAAGGAACGTTCAGCTATCGCAGCGGGCTTCCAAAGTGAAGTTGTACGTGTTCCAGAGACTATTACTCAAGAGGAATTGTTGGAGTTGATTGCCAAATACAACCAAGATCCAGCATGGCATGGAATCTTAGTCCAGTTGCCATTACCAAAACACATCGATGAAGAAGCTGTTTTACTAGCTATTGACCCTGAAAAGGATGTGGATGGTTTTCATCCTCTCAACATGGGACGCCTCTGGTCTGGTCACCCAGTTATGATTCCTTCAACACCTGCAGGGATTATGGAGATGTTTCATGAATATGGGATTGACTTAGAAGGTAAAAATGCGGTCGTAATTGGTCGTTCCAATATTGTCGGAAAGCCTATGGCTCAGTTGCTCTTGGCTAAAAATGCAACTGTAACCTTGACCCACTCTCGTACCCACAATCTAGCCCAAGTAGCTTCTAAAGCCGATATTTTGGTAGTAGCCATCGGTCGCGCCAAGTTTGTGACTGCTGACTTTGTCAGACCAGGTGCTGTTGTCATTGATGTGGGGATGAACCGAGATGAAAATGGCAAGCTCTGTGGAGATGTTGATTACGATGCTGTTGCACCAATTGCTAGTCATATCACCCCTGTACCTGGTGGAGTTGGTCCAATGACCATTACTATGCTGATGGAGCAGACTTATCAGGCTGCTTTAAGAACGCTGGATAGAGACTAATCTCTACTACAATCATTCATAAATTTTTAAAAAGCAAGTTCTAAAAAGTGCTTGCTTTTTTTGATCTATTTCTACTAAAATTCCAGTAAAACTTCCACAAATTATTGAAAAACTTCTACTATTTTGATATATTAAAAGTGTCAATATGTATATGCAAAAATAAGTAAGCGTCTAGAGGGAGGTTTATTTTTTGAGGAGAAATGTAATCGCTTACTAAAACTTAGAAAGGAACCATAATGGATAAGAGATTTTTTGAAAAACGGTGTCATTTTAGTATTCGTAAATTTGCTATTGGTGCGGCTTCGGTTATGATTGGAGCTAGTATCTTTGGTCTTCAGGTAGCACAAGCAGCTGAAACTGAAACGTCAAGTACCACTGAAGAAACAATTCATCAAGTTCAACCTTTGGATAAACTTCCAGATGATCTAGCTGCAGCCATTGCAAAAGCGGAGCAAAATGGCCCACAAGATTCCGCTACCGAAAAAGAAGAAAAAGATACGGATGAAGCAGCAAAACCAGTAACTGAAGATAAAGTAACTGAAGAAACAAGTCCTAAGAAAGAAAAGGAAGTAGAAGTAGTTAGCCCTAAGGAAGAAAAAACTGAAAAACCAGCTACTGAAGTGAATGAGAAAGAACCTACAGTGGCTGAAGTGAGTACTGAAAAGCCGGCAGTTTTGGAAGAACATACTGTTGAAGCGAATCAGAACAAACCGGCAGCTGACCATAAGCCTAAGGAAGAAAAAACAGCGCCAACAGACTTACCTCAAGTTACCAAAGAGAAAGAAAAAGAAGACCAACTTTTACAGGAAAGAAAACAAAATTTTAACAAAGATTGGTATTTTAAATTAAACGCTCAGGGTGATTTCTCTAAGAAAGACGTGGATGTTCATGATTGGTCTAAGTTGAACCTTCCACATGACTGGAGTATCTATTTTGATTTTGATCACAAGTCTCCTGCTCGAAATGAAGGTGGTCAATTAAATGGTGGTACCGCCTGGTATCGTAAAACCTTTACGGTTGATGAAGCTGCCAAGGACAAGGATGTTCGGATCAACTTCGATGGAGTTTACATGGACTCCAAGGTTTATGTAAATGGTAAATTTGTCGGTCATTATCCAAGTGGTTACAATCATTTTTCATATGACATTACTGAATTTTTAAATAAGGATGGTAGTGAGAATACCATTGCTGTCCAAGTAACCAATAAGCAGCCAAGTAGTCGTTGGTACTCAGGAAGTGGTATCTATCGTGATGTGACGCTTAGCTACCGTGACAAGGTGCAAGTGGCTGAGAATGGCAATCACATTACAACTCCGAAATTAGCTCAACAAAAAGATGGCAATGTTGAAACACAAATCCAAAGCAAGATTAAAAACACTGCTAAGACTCTAGCCAAGGTATTTGTAGAGCAACAGATTTTTACCAAAGAAGGTAAGGCTGTTTCAGATTTGGTTCGTTCTGTAACCAAGAACCTAGCAGGAAATGAGACAACAGACTTTAAGCAAACAATCTTAGTCAACAAGCCAACTCTCTGGACAACAAAAAGCTACCATCCTCAGCTCTATGTTCTGAAAACTAAGGTCTATAAAGAAGGTCAGCTAGTTGATGTGACAGAAGATACTTTTGGTTATCGTTACTTCAACTGGACAGCTAAAGAAGGTTTCTCTCTCAACGGTGAGAGAATGAAATTCCATGGGGTTAGTATTCACCATGATAATGGTGCTTTGGGGGCAGAAGAAAACTATAAGGCAACCTACCGTAAATTAAAACTCCTGAAAGATATGGGAGTTAACGCTATCCGTACGACTCACAATCCAGCAAGTCCACAGTTGCTTGATGCTGCGGCAAGTCTAGGACTCTTGGTGCAAGAAGAGGCCTTTGATACTTGGTATCGTGGTAAGAAAACTTATGACTATGGACGTTTCTTTGACCAAGATGCGACTCACCCAGAAGCTAAGAAGGGTGAAAAGTGGTCTGATTTTGATCTGAGAACCATGGTTGAACGAGATAAAAATAATCCTTCAATCATCATGTGGTCGCTCGGTAATGAGGTTGATGAGGCTGATGGTGGAGAACGTTCACTAGAAACAGCCAAGCGTTTGAAAGCTGTTATCAAAGCAATTGATACAGAGCGCTATGTGACTATGGGTGAAAATAAATTCAGTCGTGCTTCTACAGGCTTGTTCTTAAAATTAGCAGCAATCATGGATGCTGTAGGTATGAACTATGGGGAGCGTTTTTACGATGCTGTTCGTAAAGCCCATCCAGATTGGTTAATCTACGGTTCTGAAACTTCTTCAGCAACTCGAACTCGTGATTCCTACTTTTATCCTGCTAAAAATCTCTATCACGATAATCGTCCAAATCGTCATTATGAACAATCTGACTATGGTAATGACCGTGTAGCCTGGGGTAGAACAGCTACTGAATCTTGGACCTTTGACCGTGATCGTGCTGGCTATGCAGGTCAGTTCATCTGGACTGGTTTTGACTATATCGGTGAGCCTACACCATGGCATAACCAAGATAATACACCAGTGAAAAGCTCTTACTTTGGTATCATTGATACGGCAGGCTTGCCTAAGAATGATTTCTATTTATACCGTAGTGAGTGGTATAGTGCTAAAGAAAAACCAACTGTTCGTATCATGCCTCACTGGAATTGGACGGATGAAACGCTCAAGGAACGTAATATGCTTATCAATGGCAAGGTTCCAGTTCGGACCTTCTCAAATGCTGCTAGCGTAGAATTGTTCTTGAACAACCAGTCCCTTGGTAAGAAAGAATTTGTTAAGAAAACAACTGAAGATGGTCGCCCTTATCACGAGGGAGCTAAACCAAGTGAATTGTATCTTGAGTGGTTGGTGGACTATAAACCAGGCACCTTAACTGCTATTGCTCGTGATGAAAATGGTAAAGAGATTGCGCGTGATAGTGTGGCAACAGCAGGGGAACCTGCTAGAGTTCGTCTCACCAAGGAAGAACATGTCATCACTGCAGACGGCAAAGATTTGTCTTATATCCATTATGAAATCGTTGATGAAGATGGCAATGTCGTTCCAACTGCTAATAATCTTGTTCATTTCAATCTTCACGGGCAAGGGCAAATCGTTGGTGTGGACAATGGGGAACAAGCTAGCCGTGAACGTTATAAAGCTCAGAAAGATGGCACATGGCAGAGAAAAGCCTTCAATGGTAAAGGTGTTGTCATTGTAAAATCTACTGAAAAAGAAGGGAAATTTACTCTTTATGCTGATTCTGCAGGTTTAGCTTCTGATCAGGCGACGGTTACAACCGTTTCAGGCAAAAAAGAAAATCGTCATTTTGTCGCTTTTGCCCCTGTTAAAGCGACTACTGATGTCAGCGAAAAACCTAAATTGCCGGAAACTGTGACAGCTATTTATAGCGATGGTAGTGTCGAAGAAAAAGCTGTGGTTTGGGCAATCCCAGATGATCTCCTTACAAGTGCTGGTGAGAAAAAGGTTCTAGGTAGTGTGGAAGGAATAGAAGCTAAGGCTGAAGCCCTTGTTAAGGTCATCGCACTTGATAAGTGGTTGCCTAAAGTTGCAACTGTTCCAGTTGGTACAGCTGTAGAAGATTTGGATAAAACGGTAACGGCTGTTTTGTCAGATGGTAACTTGGTTGATGCGGATGTCGTTTCTTGGACCTTGAAAGATCCTGCTGCTTTGTCAAAAGAAGGTGGACGAACTGAAGCAACTGGTAAATTAGTAGGCAATGACTACGAGGTGACAGCAACCTTTATCGCAAGTAATCAGGAAACCGAAAGTACTGTTACAGGTCTCACGGTTGGAGATAAGACTCTTGAAAACTTTGAGCCTGGAAAGACCTACTACCGAGTATCCCTTCCTTACAGTGCTGAGATTCCAAGTGTCGGAGCACAAACAAGAGGCTATCAGGTAACAGTTCAACAAGCTTCAGCAGCTAATGATTATCAGGCTTCTGTATTCTTGAGTGACCAGAAGGGCGATTTAGTTCAAACTTATTTGATTCAGTTTGTGAAAGAAGCCCCTGCCTTGACACGCTTGGAAGTAAGTGTAGAAGGTAAAGAAAATGCAACAGAAGATCAAATCCTTCCTTATCATGTCATTGGGCATTACGAAGATGGTTCACAGACTGAATTTTCAGCATCAGATATTCACTTGGATGCTAGTTCTACTGATGGTGGACATCTTGAAGTAAACGGACAAAACTTGCTTCTTTACACTAAAGGTAGTGTGACGCTCACTCCTCGTATTGAACATCAAACAGAGAAGACACAATCTGTAGCCACCGTAGTGGTCATCAAAGAAAACAAAGTAGCTAAGAAAATTGTTAAGCTTCATCCTGTTTCAATCTCTACAGATATCAATCAGCAACCGAATTTGCCTGATCAAATCGGAGCAGAATTTGACCAAGGTTTGCCTCGTAAGCTAACTGTAACTTGGGACAAGGTGGATGAAAAAGAACTCGCTAGCTATCATAGCTTTACCCTAAAAGGTCATGTAGAAGGAACAGACATTGAAGCTATTGCAAATGTGACTGTTGAAGGATTGCAAGTCGCAGAAGAAATCAGCCTCCCTCTTCCTAAGGGTGAAACGGTTCAATTACCAGCTAACGTTCGTGCCTACCATTCTAATGGAACAACTGTCTATAATGATGTCGTTTGGGATAAGGTGCCAGCTAACTTTAGTCAAACTGAAGGAATCTTTGAAATCAAAGGTCAATTGGTTGGTAGCTCTCTGACCACCAAGGCTCATGTTCGTGTTTCCAGTCAGGTTGTTGCGGGAAATAATATCTCTAAACAATGGACAGGTTCTCAATTACCAGCAGCTATCGTATCCAATACTGGTGGAGATGATTCTGCCAATACTCTGAACGACTTGACCGTCTCAAGAGCCAATACAGATGTCAAAAATCGATGGACAACATGGCAAACAAATACAGATAATGATTGGGCATCTATCTTGTTTGGTAACTCAGGCGATTTAACCAAGCGCTTTGTAGACAATCTTTCAGTTGATTTCTATACAGATGGTGCGATTGGACTTCCAAAAGAATATGTTATTGAATACTACGTTGGTCAAGAAATTCCAGATTTGCCAACTGATGTCAATCATGCTCAAGGAGATGCCAACCATCCATTTAACAATGCTGCCAACTGGAAAGAGGTTGAACATCTCAAAGCTCCAGGTCAATTATCCGCAAGTCAAACTAACCACTTTACGTTTGACAAGGTTGAGACCTATGCCGTTCGTATTCGCATGAAGAAGGCAAATGGAACGGATGGTGTCGGTTTGACCGAAATCACTATCTTGGGAAATAAAGTCCCAGCTGCTTCAAGTTCAGAAATTTCTATTAGAGTAGACGGTCAGAAGCTAGAACATTTCAATCCAGCTAAGACAGACTATCATATTCCGCAAACTAGTAAGGAGATTACTGCAACAGCAAGCGACAATGGTTTGGTAACAATTGTCCCTGCTACAAGCCCAGAAGGAGCAACACGTCTCATTTTGAAGGCAGAAGACGGAACCATCTTGAAAGAGTACCGCATTTTCCGTGATGGTCAAAAAGAATCTACGAAACCAGTAGCTGCCGAAAATGCTGCCATGACATTAAGTGTTGGAGATAAGCTTCAATTACCTACAGAAGTGACAGTCTACTATCCATCAGAAACAGATTGGGCTACAGATAAACTAGCTGTAGAATGGGATGAAGTGGCTGAACATGCGACAGACCAGGAAGGTACCTTTGAAGTGCTTGGTCATATCCTAGGAACAGACCTGACAACTAAGATACAAGTGACCGTTTTGGCAAGAGGAAATCAGGTTATCTCTGAGAATGCAAGCAATAATGCGACTGACTCTAAAGCCTTTGCCTCTACTACAAACGATACCGATGCTGCTTCTAATGATAGAATCTTCTATATCAACGATGGGCGATTTAATGAGGATGGACGTTGGACTAACTGGTCTCGTACTCCAAAAAATCAGGAAGTGTCGGTAGGGGTTCTCTTTAAGAAGAACGGTCAGATTACAGCTCGGTCTGTAGGAAAAGTAGCAATTCAGTTCTTCAAAGACAGTGGAACAGATGCACCAGCGACAATGGTACTCGAAAGATATGTTGGACCAACTTATTCTGAACCAAGCACCATTTCACGTTATGAAGAAAATGCTGATCATCCATTTAACAAGGCAGAAAATTGGCAAGAAATTCCTTATAAGGCATCTGGAGCAATCGAGGCTGGTAAGCCAATCGAATTTACCTTTGATCCGATTCAGACAACCGCTATTCGCGCACGTATGACTCGCAAATCAACCACTAATGGTCTCGCAATGGTCGAGTTTAGTGCCTATTCTCCAGCTAAAGCCAGTGATTCAGAAACACCTGCAGTGACAATTTCAATTAATGGAAAAGCATTGGAAAACTTTGATCCTGCGGTTTCAGAATATCGATTAACCGCTAATGGAGCGAAACCAGAGGTGACTGCCCAAACAAGCGGTCACGGTGTAGCGACTGTCGTTGAGTCAAATCAAGATAATCTTCCAACTCTTGTTAGACTCCTTGCTAAAGATGGTAGTCTTGTGAAAGAATATCGACTTCACTTTGAAGCTGGTTCAGAAGCTAGTCATGCAGTGGATGATCAAGCTCTTGTTTTAGACCGTCCAAGTCTAGAAGTTGAGAAAGCTGTCATTCCATTCAAGGAAATTATTCGTGAGAATAGTGACTTAGCCAAAGATGAACGTCGTATCGTCACAGAAGGTCAAAATGGAGAAAAAGTAGACTATGTCGAAGTATTGGGAACAAGTCGTAAGGTTGTTCATACTGAAACAAGAGAAGCAAAAGATCAAATTGTTGAAGTAGGAGTGAAAGCAATTGTTACAACTAGCAAGGGTGAAGTTCCTGCTCCAGTTCTTGAAATTCCAGAGTACACGGACCCTATTGGAACTGTAGGTGAGGAGCCAGCCCCAATAGTAAAAGTCCCAGAATATAGCAACTCTATCGGTACTGCAGGAGACCAAGCAGCCCCAATTGTTGAAGTTCCAGAGTTTAAAGGCGGAGCTAATTGGGTCGAAGCCGCTAAAAATGAAGTTCCAGAGTTCAAGGGCGGAGCTAATTGGGTTGAAGCCGCTAAAAATGAAGTTCCAGAGTTCAAGGGCGGAGCCAATGCTGTGCAAGCAGATAAAAACGAGCTCCCAGAATACACAGGAACTCTAGGAACCGCAGGAGACCAAGCAGCTCCAACAATCGATAAACCTGTTGCAGATATTCGAGGTTTATCTGATAAACCTTCAGAAACTCAGGCTTCTGCTGAGCAGACTCAGGTTTCACAAGTTCTTGGAAATGCTTCGGAAAAAGCAGACTCAGCAAGACTTCCAGAAACTGGGGAAAGTCAATCTGATACAGCAATTTTCCTAGCAGGTCTAAGTCTAGCCTTATCAGCAGCATTCCTAAATGGGAAACGCAAGGAAGAATAATGATTCATAACTCACTATTCTCAAAAAGCTGATTATTATAAAAAAAGGAGAAGACTATATAGTCTTCTCCTTTATTAATTGGGTAGTGAGGTGTATAATGAAAGTAAGAGAAAGCATGAAGGAGTAGCTTATGAAAGTCATTGATCAAGCTCTACTGAAAAAAGTGCTCATCGAGCGTCCTCGTTCTAGTCATAAGGGAGACTACGGTCGTCTTCTCTTGATTGGGGGAACGTATCCCTATGGGGGAGCGATTATTATGGCTGCTTTAGGGGCGGTTAGAAGTGGCGCAGGCTTGGTGACAGTAGCAACGGATAAAGAGAATATTTCAGCTCTGCATAGCCATCTGCCAGAGGCTATGGCTTTTGACCTTGGTGATAAGCAATTACTTGAGCAACAGTTGCAGAAGGCTAATATTGTCTTGCTTGGACCTGGACTAGTGGATGATGAGCGTGGAGAAGAGCTTCTCCAAACAGTTTTTGATCATTTAGACCAAGACCAGACCCTCATACTAGATGGTGGTGCCCTATCTATTTTTGCTAAGAGGGGGATGAAATTTCCTAAAGCTAAACTTGTTTTAACTCCACACCAAAGGGAATGGCAAGTCTTGTCAGGCTTAGATTTGGATTCCCAAGGAACTGAGGAAACAGGAGAGACTTTGAAGAAATTTCCTTCAGGAACGATTCTTGTTCAAAAAGGTCCTGCTACTCGAATTTGGCAAGCTGGTCAAACTGATTGTTATCAATTGAGTGTTGGCGGCCCTTATCAGGCGACTGGGGGAATGGGTGATACTCTGGCTGGGATGATTGCTGGCTTTGCAGGGCAATTTCCCCAAGCAAATCTCTATGAAAGAGTGACAGTAGCGACCTATCTACATTCAGCAATTGCTCAAAAATTATCTGAGGACAACTTTGTAGTTCTGCCAACCACGATTAGTCAACATATTCCTGCATTCATGAAAAAAATACAAAAAGACACCTGAAAATATCAGGTGTCTTTTGATGATTAGAAGAGGCCTTTGACCTTATCTACAAGACCGTCAATTCCTTCTGATCCTGAGACCAAAGCTTGTGCTTGGCTTAGGTACTCACCGAGTTGATCCTTGTTTTCTTCAACAAATGTTTTTGCTGCAGAAAAATCTTTGTTCTCAATGAGTTCTTTTACTTGATTAAACAAATCTAACGGGTTCATGAATTCCCTCCTTTTCTACAATTCAATTCAATCATTTTTTTTCAAATCTTGCAAAAAACTTGACTCTTCAAATAAAGTTCAGGGGTGTCAAATGGTGCAAATTTTGATATAATTTTTAGTGATGAATTTTAGAAATAATCGGTATGTGGTTGTAGATTTAGAAGCTACAAGTACCGGAAGCAAGGCAAAAATCATCCAAGTGGGAATTGTAGTCATTGAAGATGGTGAGATTGTTGAACAGTATGCTACTGATGTCAACCCTCATGAACGCTTGGATTCTCATATCAAAGAATTAACGGGTTTGACTGATAAACGTTTGGCAAAGGCTCCAGAGTTTTCTCAGGTGGCTGAAAAAATTTTTGAACTGGTCAAAGACGGTGTTTTTGTTGCGCACAATGTTCAATTCGATGCTAATTTATTGGCAGAATTCCTCTTTTTTGAGGGTTATGAATTGCGCACGCCTCGTATCGATACAGTGGAGTTGGCTCAAGTATTTTACCCTCAGCTTGAGAAGTATAATCTCGGCATTCTTTGCCAAGAGTTGGGGATTCCTCTAGAGCAAGCCCATACAGCCCTATCTGATGCCCAAGCAACAGCAGAACTCTTTCTTTGTATGAGACAAAAGATGTTTGGACTGCCAAAAGGGTTGTTGGAGCGCTTATTGAGTTTATCAGACAGCTTACTCTATGAATCTTACCTAGTCATCGAGGAAGTTTATCAGAAACAGTCTCTCCTTGTTGAGCATGATTTGGTAGAGGTGCAAGGTTTATTTTTAAGAAAAGAAAAACCTCTTCTTTCTCCGAGAAAGTTATCTAAAGATTTCCAGACCAATATTGCCTTGTTGGGGTTAGAAGAGAGAGTCACACAAGAAAACTTTGCCCAAAAGGTTCAAGAGTTTTTAGAAGGGGAAGACATATCCTTCATTCAGGCCCAAACAGGAATCGGGAAAACCTATGGTTATCTGCTACCAGCCTTGTCGTTTGAAAATGAAGGGGGAATCCTGCTCAGTGTTCCGACTAAAATCCTTCAAAATCAGGTGATGCAAGAGGAGGCTAAAAGGCTAGAAGAGATTTTCCATATTTCCATTCATAGCCTGAAAGGACCTCAGAATTATTTGAAGCTAGATGCCTTTCATGCAGCGCTAGAGGAAGAAGAGTCCAACCGTCTGTATACTCGTTTTAAGATGCAACTCCTAGTTTGGTTGACAGAGACAGATACAGGAGATTTAGACGAAATTGGTCAGCTTTATCGCTACCAGCAATTCTTACAGAACTTGGTACACGATGGCAACCTTCACAAAGACTCTCTCTTTTGGTTGGAGGATTTTTGGAAACGAGGTCAGGAAAAGGCTCGTTCCTGCAAGTTGCTTGTGACCAATCATGCTTACCTCGTTACTCGACTTGAAGATGATCCTAGTCTCTTAGAAGGGCGTCTCTTGATTTTAGATGAAGCCCAGAAAATCTTGTTGACATTGGAAAATCTTTCTCGAAAATCTTATTTGCTAACAGATTTGGTGGAGCAACTAGATCAAGCTCTATCGAGGGAAGAAGGTATGCTTCAAAGACGCTTGCTAGAAAGTATTCGTTTTGAAGTTTCTTACCTACTCGATCAGTTCTTATCTGGTAAACGTAGGATGTGTCCAGCTAGTAGCGTTGACAAGCTCCGACAAGATTTTTCTGAGTTGAATTTACCAGAATTTAAAGACTATCAGAGATTTTTTACATCTGAGGGAGAATTTTGGTTATCGACTTCAGATGTGTCTAGTAAGAAGGTTGAAATCACTTCTAGTCGCAATCATCGTTTGCTCTTTTCTCAGATTTTCCCAGAAACCTGTCAGCTATTAGGAATCTCTGCAACCCTTGAAATTAGTAGTAGGGTTTCTTTACCAGAATTGTTAGGTTTTCCTCAAGCGGCCTTTTACTGCATGAACGAACACTTTCAGGAAAATCAGGAAATCTTGTTGGTGAATGATTTTCCGTTGGTGACAGAAATTTCATCCGAGGAATATGCACAAGCAATTGTAGAAGTTTTAGAAGAATTGTTCCAGCTTGAAGAACCCATTCTAGTTTTATTTACTGCAAAAGATTTATTGTTGCAAGTTTCAGATGCTTTGAGGGTTCCCCATCTGGCCCAGTACAAGCACGGTGAACCTGCCCAATTGAAAAAACGCTTTGAAAGAGGCGAGCGTGAGCTCTTGCTTGGGGCTGGAAGTTTTTGGGAAGGTGTCGATTTTTCAAGACATCCTCGAGTGATTGAAGTGGTGACTCGTTTACCTTTCCAAAATCCAGAAGATCCCTTTACGAAAAAGATGAATCAAGAACTTCGTTTGGAAGGGAAGAATCCTTTTTACGATTATCAGCTTCCTATGGCTATTATTCGTCTTAAGCAAGCGATTGGACGAACCATGCGTCGAGTGGGGCAACGCTCTGCAGTTCTGATTCTAGATAGCCGCATGGCAAGTAAACGCTATGGTAAGCAAATCAGCAAGTCTTTGGCTCGAAGCAATCGTGTTAAAGTCATTAGCAGAGAGCAAATTTATATCAAAGCTCAAGAATTTTTAAATAAACAATGAAATGAATACCTGAAAGAATGAAGGAGGCCTTTTATGAAACGTTCTCTCGACTCTAGGGTCGATTATAGTTTAATATTACCAGTATTTTGTTTGTTGGTGATTGGAGTTGTAGCTATTTATATAGCAGTTAGTCATGACTATCCAAAAAATGTTTGGCCCATACTTGGACAACAACTGGCTTGGATATCGCTAGGGATTGTTTTTAGCTTCATAGTCATGTTTTTTAACACAAAATTTCTCTGGCAGTCCACGCCTTATTTATATGGACTCGGTCTAGCCTTGATGGTCTTGCCTTTAGTCTTCTACAACCCGAGTTTAGTAGCTGCAACTGGTGCGAAAAACTGGGTGTCAATCGGTGGTTATACACTCTTTCAACCCTCCGAATTTATGAAGATATCCTATATTTTGATGTTGGCATACGTTATCGTAACCTTTACCAAGAAACATAAAGACAAAGAACGAACGATTGGTTTAGATTTTCTATTGATTTTGTGGATGATTATATTCACAATGCCAGTTATGGTTTTACTAGCCTTGCAAAGTGACCTTGGAACAGCTATGGTTTTTGTTGCAATCTTTGCAGGACTTGTCTTATTGTCTGGTGTTTCTTGGAAGATTATTATTCCAATTTTTGTAGCAGTTGTATCGGCGATTGCAGGATTCCTAGCAATCTTTATCACAAAAGACGGGCGTGCCTTTATGCATCAGATTGGGATGCCAACTTATCAGATAAATCGTATCCTAGCTTGGCTCAATCCCTTTGATTACGCCCAGACGACTACCTATCAACAGGCGCAGGGTCAAATCGCGATTGGTAGCGGTGGAATTTTTGGGCAAGGCTTTAATGTGTCTAATCTCCTTATTCCAGTCCGCGAGAGTGACATGATTTTCACAGTAATTGCGGAAGATTTTGGATTTATTGGTTCAGTTGTAGTGGTTGCACTATACCTACTGCTCATCTATCGCATGTTAAAGATTACCCTAAAATCCAATAATCAATTTTATACCTATATCTCAACTGGATTTATCATGATGCTCTTGTTCCATATCTTTGAAAATATTGGTGCGGTTACTGGTCTTCTTCCTCTGACAGGGATTCCTTTGCCATTTATTTCCCAAGGAGGATCCGCTATTATCAGTAATCTAATTGGTGTCGGTTTGCTGTTATCGATGAGCTACCAAACCCATTTGGCTGATGAAAAGAGTGGTCGAACAAGATTCAAACGTAAAAAAGTTGTGTTGAAAAAAGTGAAATAAGGAGGTCGCTATGCCTAAAGTTGCAGTTATCCTAGCAAATGGTTTTGAAGAAATTGAAGCCTTGACGGTCGTCGACGTCTTGCGCCGCGCAAATATCACCTGCCATATGGTAGGATTTGAAGATAAAGTGACAGGTTCACATGCTATCCAAGTTCAAGCTGATCGAGTGTTTGATGGTAATTTATCAGAGTATGATATGATTGTACTTCCAGGAGGTATGCCTGGTGCTGCCCACTTGCGGGACAATGAGCAATTGGTCTCTGAGCTTCAAAGATTTGAGGAAACCGATAAAAAAGTAGCAGCTATCTGTGCTGCTCCAATTGCTTTGAATCGAGCTGGTCTCCTAGAAGGAAGAAACTTCACCTGCTATGATGGAGTCCAAGAACAAATTGCTGACGGTCACTACCACAAAGAAACAGTCGTAGTGGATGGAAATGTTATCACTAGCCGTGGGCCAGCAACAGCTTTAGCCTTTGCTTACCACTTGGTTGAAACATTGGGCGGAGATGCTGAGTCTCTAAGAAATGGCATGCTCTACACAGACCTATTTGAAAAATAATGAACAAACTGAGGAGAATCTTTCTTGATGGAGAAGATTCTTCTCTTTTTTAATGGCAAAAACCAAGGTAAACATCGCTTTTTTTTATAAAAAATGGTATAATGAAGGGTATGAAATATCACGATTACATCTGGGATTTAGGTGGAACCCTGCTTGATAATTATGAAACTTCTACAGCAGCTTTTGTAGAAACATTAGCAGAGTTCGGGATTGAGCAGGAACACGATAGTGTTTACGAGGCTTTGAAGGTTTCGACTGCCTTTGCTATCGAAAAGTATGCTCCAGGTATTGAAAACTTTCTTGAAAAATATAAGGAAAATGAAGCCCGAGAGCTTGAACATCCAGTTTTGTTTGATGGGATTCCTACTTTTTTAGAAAATATTTCGGACCAAGGTGGCCGTAACTTCTTGGTTTCTCATCGAAACGATCAAGTATTGGAGATTTTAGCGAAAACTGAGATAGCTCCTTACTTTACAGAAGTAGTGACGGCTAGTTCAGGTTTTAAACGCAAGCCTGATCCTGAATCGATGATTTATTTACGTGATAAGTATCATATAACGTCAGGTCTAGTCATTGGTGACCGTGCCATTGATGTAGAAGCAGGACATGCTGCAGGCTTAGATGCCTATCTCTTTGAGGATGTTGTGTCCTTAAAACAAGCAATAGACATGTAAGAAAAAGGGGAAAAATGACAGAAGATATTAAAAACCAACAGGCACAAGATTATGATGCCAGTCAAATTCAAGTTTTGGAAGGTCTGGAAGCTGTTCGTATGCGTCCAGGGATGTATATTGGTTCAACTGCCAAAGAAGGTCTTCACCACCTAGTCTGGGAAATCGTAGATAACTCTATCGACGAAGCTTTGGCGGGATTCGCTAGTCATATCGAGGTCTTTATTGAACCAGATGATTCGATTACAGTTATCGATGATGGTCGTGGAATTCCTGTTGATATCCAAGAAAAAACAGGACGTCCTGCCGTTGAAACAGTCTTTACTGTTCTTCACGCCGGAGGGAAATTCGGCGGTGGCGGATACAAGGTATCTGGTGGACTCCATGGTGTAGGGTCATCAGTTGTAAATGCTCTTTCTACTCAGTTGGATGTTCGCGTTCATAAAAATGGAAAGATTCACTACCAAGAATACCGTCGTGGACATGTTGTTGCAGACCTTGAGGTGATCGGGGATACGGATAAAACAGGAACAATCGTTCACTTTACTCCAGACCCAGAAATTTTTACTGAGACAACTACATTTGATTTTGATAAATTAAATAAACGTATTCAAGAGCTAGCCTTTTTGAACCGCGGGCTTCAAATTTCTATTACTGACAAACGTGAAGGACTTGAACAAACCAAGCATTATCATTACGAAGGTGGGATTGCGAGCTACGTTGAGTACATCAACGAAAACAAGGATGTTATCTTTGATACACCAATCTACACAGACGGTGAGATGGATGATATCACAGTTGAAGTAGCCATGCAGTACACAACGGGTTACCACGAGAATGTCATGAGTTTCGCCAACAATATTCATACCCATGAAGGTGGAACACATGAACAAGGTTTCCGTACAGCCTTAACTCGTGTTATCAATGACTATGCTCGTAAAAACAAACTTCTAAAAGATAACGAAGATAACCTAACAGGTGAGGATGTCCGTGAAGGATTGACAGCCGTTATCTCTGTGAAGCATCCAAACCCTCAGTTTGAAGGGCAAACGAAAACTAAACTTGGGAATAGTGAAGTTGTCAAGATTACCAACCGCTTGTTCAGTGATGCATTTTCTGACTTCCTTTTGGAAAATCCACAGATTGCTAAGCGCATCGTAGAAAAAGGTATCCTAGCAGCTAAGGCTCGTGTGGCAGCAAAACGTGCACGAGAAGTGACTCGTAAGAAATCAGGTTTAGAAATTTCAAATCTACCAGGGAAACTAGCTGACTGTTCATCAAATAATCCAGCTGAAACGGAACTCTTTATCGTCGAAGGAGACTCAGCGGGAGGTTCTGCAAAATCAGGACGTGACCGTGAGTTTCAAGCTATCTTGCCTATTCGTGGGAAAATCCTTAACGTTGAAAAGGCAAGTATGGATAAAATCCTTGCTAATGAAGAAATTCGTAGTCTCTTCACAGCAATGGGAACAGGATTTGGTGCAGAATTTGATGTCAGCAAGGCTCGATACCAAAAACTGGTTATTATGACGGATGCCGATGTCGATGGAGCTCACATCCGTACCCTCTTGTTAACTCTGATTTATCGCTATATGAAACCTGTTTTAGAGGCGGGTTATGTTTATATCGCTCAACCACCTATTTACGGTGTTAAAGTTGGTAGTGAGATTAAAGAATATATTCAACCAGGAGCAGACCAAGAAACTCGCTTACAAGAAGCTTTGGCTCGCTACAGTGAAGGTCGTTCCAAACCAACCATTCAACGTTATAAAGGTCTTGGAGAGATGGATGACCACCAACTTTGGGAAACTACCATGAATCCTGAACATCGCCTCATGGCTAGAGTATCAGTAGATGACGCTGCTGAAGCAGATAAGATTTTTGATATGCTCATGGGGGACCGCGTGGAGCCTCGTCGAGAATTTATCGAAGAAAACGCTGTGTACAGTACTCTTGACGTATAAAAAAATTGGGAAATAGTTCCCAAGGCTTGAAAAATATGATATAATCATTACAATTGTGTCAAGTATAAAAGGAGTTTGATATGTCAAATAATCAGTTGATTATTACTTTGATTGGAATTGCTGTCCTGCTTCTGATTGCTTTTGCAGTAGCCATTTTGCTACGTAAACGTAATGAGAGTAGACTTGCAGCCCTAGAAGAAAGAAAAGAAGAATTATATAACCTTCCTGTTAATGATGAGGTAGAGGTTGTTAAAAATATGCATCTGATTGGTCAAAGTCAGGTTGCTTTTAGAGAATGGAACCAAAAATGGGTAGATTTGTCTCTGAACTCTTTTGCGGATATTGAGAATAACCTCTTTGAAGCTGAAGGATACAATAACTCATTCCGTTTCTTGAAAGCTAAGCACCAGATTGATCAAATTGAAAGTCAAATCCAACTTGTTGAAGAAGATATTGCAGCAATTCGTAATGCCTTGTCTGAGTTGGAAAAACAAGAGTCAAAAAATAGTGGACGCGTTCTACATGCTCTAGATTTATTTGAGAAACTACAAAATACTGTAGCTGAAGATTCTGAAAAATATGGTCAAGCTCTTCCAGAAATTGAAAAACAATTGGAGAACATCCAATCTGAGTTTTCTCAATTTGTAACCTTGAATTCATCTGGAGATCCAGTTGAAGCAGCAGGCATTTTAGATAACGCTGAAAATCATATTTTAGCTTTGACACATATCGTTGAAAGAATTCCAGCGATTGTCACTAAGCTTACTACTGAATTGCCAGAACAACTTGAAGATTTAGAAGCTGGTTACCGCAAGCTTTTAGATGAGAACTATCATTTTGTAGAAACAGATATCGAATCTCGTCTTCAACTTCTCTATGAAGCCTTGAAGAATAATCACGAAAATATCCGTACATTGGAGTTGGACAATGCAGAGTATGAAAATGCTCAAATCCAAGAAGAAATCAATGCACTTTATGATATTTTTACACGTGAAATTAAAGCGCATAAAGCTTTTGAAAAATTGGTTGCTACCCTTCCTACTTATCTTAACCACTTGAAAGAAAATAATCAGGTCTTGGTTAAAGATATTGAACGTCTTGGGAAAACCTACTTGATTTCTGAAAGCGATGTAAATCGAGTTCGTCGTCTTCAAGCTGATATCTCAGCTTTGAATGCTACAATCGAAGAATTAACAAATGACCAAACAGAAGTTTCAGAAGCATATTCTGTATTACTAGAACGCTTGGAAAATGTCCAAGCTACGTTAAAAGATATTGAAGACAGCCAAATTGGTGTTAGTGAGCGTCTAGTTCAGATTGAAAAAGATGACATCAATGCTCGTCAAAAAGCAAATGTCTATGTCAACCGTCTGCATACGATTAAACGCTACATGGAGAAGAGAAATCTTCCAGGAATTCCACAAAAATTCTTGAAGCTCTTCTTTGATGCAAGTCACAGTACAGAAGACTTGATGGCTGAGTTGGAACAAGCACAAGTAAATATCGAATCTGTAAATCGTATCCTTGAGATTGCGACAAATGATATGAATATGTTGGAAGAAGAAACATACAGTATTGTCCAATATGCGACACTTACGGAACAATTGCTTCAATATTCAAACCGCTACAGATCATTTGATGATCGTATTCAACAAGCTTTCCAAGAAGCTTTGAATATCTTTGAAACAGCCTTTGATTATAAAGCATCTTTCGAAAAAATCTCTCAAGCATTAGAAGTAGCTGAACCAGGTGTGACAGAGCGCTTTGTTACTTCTTATGAGAAAACAAGAGAAAGTATCCGTTTCTAAATTATAAAAGAATCCTAGATTTTCCTAGGATTCTTTTACTTTTCTTTACCTAATTTAAATATTTTTATACCATGTTTTCATTGAAATTATAGTTCATATTTGATATGATATGACTATGACAAAAAAGAGATTACCCCAGAATAAAGTAAAGAAGAAAAATAATAAAAAGCTTGGCATTCTTGTCTTGCTTTTATTTCTAACAATGTTAGCACTCGGTAGTGTGGTTACCTATAAAGTGTTTAACAAACAAGCCTTTGAACAGAAAATTGAGAACCTCAAGAAGGAAAAAGATGCTGCCTACTCCCAAGGAAGTCAAAAAGAGCATTTCCGTAAAGAGAAATCAGAAATTATCACCTATTATCCACTAGTCGGAGATGGCGTGATTACCTCTGTCAAAGATATCATCGTAAAAGACATTACTGACAAAGTAGAAGGTAAAGAACAGTTAATTTTTTATTACTCAGAAAAAGGGGATTCCTCTTTAACTGGGGTTGAAAATCGTTTGATTAAAAAACAGGCCTATGACTTGGCAAATTCTAATGTCGTCGAATTAGAAAATACTACTTTAGACCAGCTGTATCTGAAAGAGGACGGCTCTATCTTTACCTTGGATCAATTCTTTACAGACCCATCCACAGCCAAAGAAAAAATCCTTGAGGGAGTTAAGTCAACTCTCCAAGATAAAAAAGTAGATCAATCAGTTGTTGACCAAGTTTCAGCTGATTTCTCAGCTGCAGAATTGTCAAGCTGGAAGTTTGCCTATAAAGATAGTCAATTGGTTCTATATCCAGTCAAAGCAATGACTAATGTAGAAGAAATAGCAATGCCTATTTCAGATTTCTTTGATTATATTCAAACATCCTATCTAACAGAAAAAGATGCTGAACTTTATAAAAAAGTTCAAGCAGAAAAACATAAAAAAGTTGTAGCCTTAACCTTTGATGATGGTCCAAATGCAACAACAACTCCACAAGCCTTAGATATTTTAGCTAAGTACAAAATCAAAGCTACCTTCTTTGTCCAAGGGAAAAATATTGCAGGTAATGAAGCTATCCTCAAACGTATGCAGGCTGAGGGGCATGAAGTCGGAAATCATAGTTGGAACCATCCAGTTTTAACACAACTCTCATTAGAAGATGCTAAGAAACAAATTACGGATACAGAATCAGCAATCACTAGTGTGCTCGGAAAGAGTTCAAAATTGATGCGCCCACCATACGGTGCCATCTCAGATGATATCCGTAATAGTCTCGATTTGAGCTTTATTATGTGGGATGTCGATAGCTTAGACTGGAAGAGTAAAAACGAAGCTGCTATTTTAACAGAAATTCAACGTCAGACGACTGATGGTTCTATTATCCTTATGCACGATATCCATCAAACATCTGTTAACTCATTGCCAAAAGTTATTGAATATTTGCAGGGACAAGGGTATAGCTTTGTTACAGTCTCTGAGTTACTAGGGAATCATGTAAAACCACATGAGATATACTATTCTCGTAACCAATAGTTGAAATTAAATTCAAATATTAGAAAAAAATTAAAAAAGATTATTTTTATCTTGACAAGTAGGGAAAAACTTGATATCATATACAAGATGAGAAAAGCAGAAGTGAGAACTTCTCGCCTTGCGACTAACGTTGTCTGGCCCCTACAGATCAAGTTTCAGAAATGAACTATAATCATGTAGTGCGGATTTGCGTTAGCAGGTCCGCTCTTGTTTTTCTCTAAAATAAAAAAAGAGGTGAAAACCATAGCAAAGCAAGACTTATTCATCAATGATGAAATTCGTGTACGTGAAGTTCGCTTAATCGGTCTTGAGGGCGAACAATTGGGTATCAAACCACTTGGTGAAGCGCAAGCACTTGCGGATGAAGCTAATGTGGACTTGGTTCTCATTCAACCTCAAGCTAAACCTCCTGTTGCGAAAATTATGGACTACGGTAAGTTCAAATTTGAGTACCAGAAGAAACAAAAAGAGCAACGCAAAAAACAAAGCGTTGTGACCGTGAAAGAAGTTCGATTGAGCCCAGTTATTGATAAGGGTGACTTCGAAACAAAACTTCGCAATGCTCGCAAGTTCCTTGAAAAAGGAAACAAAGTAAAAGTATCTATTCGCTTTAAGGGTCGTATGATTACCCATAAAGAGATTGGTGCAAAAGTTTTAGCCGATTTCGCTGAAGCAACTCAAGATATTGCTATCATCGAACAACGTGCTAAAATGGATGGTCGTCAAATGTTCATGCAGTTGGCCCCAGCAACTGACAAGAAATAATCTGTCAGAAAGTTAAAAAAAGGAGAAAATATCATGCCAAAACAAAAAACACACCGCGCATCAGCTAAACGTTTCAAACGTACAGGTTCTGGTGGACTTAAACGTTTCCGTGCTTACACTTCTCACCGTTTCCACGGAAAAACTAAGAAACAACGTCGTCATCTTCGTAAAGCATCTATGGTGCATTCAGGAGATTTCAAACGTATCAAAGCAATGCTTACTCGCTTGAAATAATCGCGTATTTGTAAGTTAACAATTCTAGGAAATATTGGAGGAAATATAAATGGCACGTGTTAAAGGTGGCGTTGTATCACGCAAACGTCGTAAACGTATTTTAAAATTAGCAAAAGGTTACTATGGAGCTAAACACATCTTGTTCCGTACTGCAAAAGAACAAGTAATGAACTCTTACTACTATGCATACCGTGACCGTCGTCAAAAGAAACGTGACTTCCGCAAATTGTGGATCACACGTATCAATGCGGCAGCTCGTATGAACGGACTTTCATACTCACAATTGATGCATGGTTTGAAATTGGCTGAGATCGAAGTTAACCGTAAAATGCTTGCTGACTTGGCTGTTAACGATGCAGCAGCTTTCACAGCTCTTGCAGATGCAGCTAAAGCAAAACTTGGTAAATAATTATTCATAAGACTGGTGCAAGTTTGTCCCAGTCTTTTTTAAAACAAAGGAGAAAAAATGGCTTCAAAAATGCTACATACTTGCTTGCGAGTCGAAAATCTTGAAAAATCAATCTCTTTTTATCAAGATGCTTTTGGTTTTAAGGAATTGCGTCGTCTGGACTTTCCAGAACATGCTTTTACCATTGTTTATCTAGGTCTTGATGGTGATGATTATGAATTGGAGTTGACTTACAACTATGATCACGGACCATATGTTGTGGGTGACGGTTTTGCGCATATCGCTCTAAGCACACCTGACCTTGAAGCTCTTCATAAAGAACATAGTGACAAAGGCTATGAAGTAACAGCACCTAATGGACTTCCAGGGACTCAACCAAACTATTACTTTGTCAAAGATCCAGATGGATACAAGGTAGAAGTGATTCGTGAAAAATAATAAAAACTCCTTATCTATCAAATTAAGTTAGGCAATCTCACCTAACTCAGAAAAAACTTGATAGGGAGTAGTGTAGGTCATTTATGTTAGTTTCTTTCAGATAAATGTTGTAGTTTATCTGAGGCTAACATAGATGGCTTTTTCAGTCTAGCTTAATTTTACAAATTGGGATATAATAAAAATAACTTAACAAATTAGTTGGAGAACAAAATGTCAGACCAAAATCCAAATGAAGAGCTAAACAAAGAAGATAAACTAATTGTAGAGAATAATTCAGTTGAAGATATGAAGAATGGTCCAAAAGCAGTCAAGAAACCTTCGACTCTTCTATCTTTCTCATTTTATTTGGCACTTACCTATATTCTTCTATTTATAACTCTTGCTTTATTTACTGCTCCATGGGGATTTGTATTCTTGATTTTTCTAGGTCCTAATTTAATTGCTTACGCTATAGCAACTGTCTTAACAAGGGTAGGAATCAAGAAAGTAAATAAAACCGTCTTGTATACGAGTGCAGGATTTTATTTGCTTTCAGGACTCTTAGCATTCGATCCGGATTGGCAGATGTTTAGGGTCTTTCCTTATCTCTCACTCGTTCTAGTTCTAATCGGAATATTTTTAACGAAAGATAGAGATAAGTAAGTTAAGAAAGCCTTAGACGATCATCTATTTTAGACTTGTTTAGAAGAACTTTTAAAACCACAGCTTTTCACTGGCTGTGGTTTTTATCTTGGTCCTTATAAAGAAACTGTGTTTCTATTTTTAAAATGGTATAATAGAAAAAGAAAAAGGGAGGTGAGAAAGAATGATTGCCCAACTGGATACGAAAACTGTCTATAGTTTCATGGAGAGTATGGTTTCAATCAAGAGATATGTCAGCCTAGGAAAAGAATATGGCTATTCATCACTTGGAATCATGGATGAAGATAATCTCTATGGAGCCTATTATTTCATCAAAGAATGCCAAAAACAGGGAATGCAGCCTTTATTAGGTCTTGAGATGACAGTTTATCATAAAGAAGAAGTGCTCAATCTACGTTTTCTAGCTCTCTCAAACCATGGTTATCGAAACCTGATGAAGCTGTCGTCTTTAAAGATGACAGGTAAAAAAGAATGGGCTGATTTCTCTTCCTATCTTGAAGATATTTGTGTCATTGTTCCTTACTATCCTGAAGTTGATTCCTTGGACTTAGGGCATGACTACTATATCGGAGTGTATCCAGATACACCTCAATTGAATGTTTCTCACCCCATTCTCCCTCTTTATCGTGTTAACTCTTTCGACTCTGAGGATTTAGAAGCTCTCCAGATGCTTAAAGCGATTAAAGAGAACGTGACCTTGAGAGAGGTTGATGTTCAATCGCAACAGGGCTTGTTTTTACCGGCTGCCCATCTTGAACAGATTTTCCAAGAGAAGTTTCCAAACGCATTGGATAATCTTGCAAGATTGATTAAGGAAACTTCCTACGAGATTGATAGTAGTCTCAAACTTCCACGTTTCAATCCAGAGAGACCTGCTGTTGAAGAACTTCGGGAAAGAGCTATTCAGGGACTGGAGCAGAAAGGGTTATGGAATCAGGTTTATCAGGCTCGTTTAGAAGAAGAGTTGTCAGTGATTCATGATATGGGATTTGATGATTATTTCTTGGTTGTTTGGGATCTCTTACGTTTTGGCCGTTCTCAAGGTTATTATATGGGGATGGGACGCGGATCCGCAGTTGGAAGTTTAGTAGCCTACGCCCTAGATATCACTGGAATTGATCCTGTAGCTAAGAATCTTATCTTTGAACGCTTCTTGAATCGTGAACGCTACACCATGCCAGATATCGATATTGATATTCCAGATATCTATCGTCCAGAGTTTATTCGCTATGTCCGTGACCGTTATGGTAGTATCCATGCTGCTCAGATTGTCACTTATTCGACCTTTGGAGCCAAGCAAGCCATTCGAGATATCTTCAAACGTTATGGTGTACCTGAGTATGAGTTGACAGCTATTACCAAAAAAATTGGTTCTAAGGATACTCTAACGACAGCCTATGAAGGAAATCTAGGTTTTAGACAAATCATTCAGAGTAAGATTGAGTACCAAAAGGCCTTCTCTATTGCTAAAAAGATAGAAGGCTATCCACGACAGACCTCTATCCATGCTGCTGGAGTCGTTATTAGTGACAAAAATCTAACAGATTACATTCCTCTCAAGTATGGAGAGGATATGCTCATTACTCAGTATGATGCTCATGGAGTTGAAGGGAATGGCTTGCTCAAGATGGATTTCTTGGGCCTACGAAACTTAACCTTTGCTCAAAAAATGCAAGAGCTCTTACTTGAAACCCAAGGGATTTCACTAAGGATTGAGGATATTGATCTTGAGGATAAGGCAACCTTAGCGCTCTTTGCAGCTGGTAAGACCAAGGGGATCTTTCAGTTTGAGCAACCTGGAGCAATACGCTTATTGAAACGAGTGAAGCCACAAAACTTTGAAGAAGTAGTGGCGACGACTTCCTTGAACAGACCAGGTGCGAGCGACTATATCGATAACTTTGTGGCCAGAAAACACGGCAAAGAAAAAGTGACCGTTCTTGACCCAGTTTTGCAAGATATCCTAGCCCCAACCTATGGCATCATGCTTTATCAAGAACAGGTGATGCAAGTAGCTCAGCGTTATGCTGGTTTTAGCCTTGGGAAAGCCGATATTTTGCGTCGTGCCATGGGGAAAAAGAATGCTGCAGAGATGCACCGGATGGAAGAGAGTTTTATCCAAGGTGCACTCGAAAAAGGGCATGGAAAAGAAGAGGCTCAAGAGGTCTTTGCTGTAATGGAGAAATTTGCTGGTTATGGTTTTAACCGTTCGCATGCTTATGCTTATGCAGCTTTAGCTTTTCAGCTTGCTTATTTCAAAACACATTACCCGTCAATTTTCTACCAAGTGATGTTGAACTATGCGAGTAGTGATTATATTGTAGATGCTTTGGATATGGGCTTTGAATTAGCACCGCTTTCTATCAATACGATTCCATTTCAAGATAAGTTAGCAGATAAAACAATTCATCTAGGTCTTAAGAGCATTAAGGGAATGCCTCGTGATTTTGCCTATTGGATTATAGAGAATCGTCCATTTTCTAGTATTGAAGATTTTATCACACGATTGCCGAAAAATTATCAAAAGGAGAGTTTATTAAATCCTTTGGTAGAAGTTGGTTTGTTTGATACCTTTGAAAAAAATCGTCAAAAAATCTTAACCAACCTACCAAGTCTATTTATCTTTGTAGAAGAGTTAGGTAGCCTCTTTGCAGATTCTAGCTATAGTTGGACAGATACAGAGGATTTTTCAAATATTGAGAAATTCCAAAAAGAGCAGGAATGGTTAGGAGTTGGAATCAGTCAACATCCATTGATAACCTTAGCAAAGAATCCTTTGTATCCAATCGTGAGTCTATCTGAACTTTCCGAAGGTCAGATGGCTACTGTACTCGTTGAGATTCAATCGATTCGTGTGATCCGAACAAAAAAAGGTGAAAACATGGCCTTTTTGAAAGTTAGTGATAGTAAAACAAATCTGGAGGTTACTGTTTTTTCTAATCAGTATCGCCAATTTAAAAATCTCTTACACGAAGGTAGTTTCTATTATCTAAACGGAAAAGTTCAGGCTAGGGACGGACGTCTTCAATTAGTTTTGAATGATCTAAAAGAGGCAGTGAGTGAACGTTTTTGGATTCAAGTTGCCAATCATAATCACGATTCTGAAATTTATCATATTTTAGAACAGTATAAGGGACAAATTCCCGTGATCATACGTTATGAAAATGAACAAAAAAATGTTCTTTTGCCTGGTTATATGGTTGCAAAAGACGCGGACTTACAAGAATCTTTAAAACAGATTGTCATGAAAACGATTTATCGTTAAAAATCAATGAAAATAAAAGAATTTTGATTTTAAATATGGTATAATCAGTTAGAATGTTAAAAGAAAAAGGAGCAAAACCAAATGAAACGTATTGCTGTTTTGACTAGTGGTGGGGACGCCCCTGGTATGAATGCTGCCATTCGTGCAGTTGTTCGTCAAGCAATCTCAGAAGGAATGGAAGTTTTTGGTATCTATGATGGATACGCTGGTATGGTTGCTGGTGAAATTTATCCACTTGATGCTGCTTCAGTAGGAGACATCATTTCACGTGGCGGTACTTTCCTTCACTCTGCTCGTTACCCTGAGTTTGCGAAACTCGAAGGTCAACTTAAAGGGATTGAGCAATTGAAAAAACACGGTATCGAAGGTGTCGTAGTTATCGGTGGTGACGGTTCTTATCATGGAGCTATGCGCTTGACTGAGCATGGATTCCCTGCTATTGGACTTCCTGGAACAATTGATAACGATATCGTAGGTACTGACTTTACAATCGGATTTGACACGGCAGTAACAACTGCAATGGATGCAATCGATAAGATTCGTGATACATCATCAAGTCACCGTCGTACTTTCGTAGTTGAAGTAATGGGACGTAACGCAGGTGATATCGCTCTTTGGGCAGGTATTGCAACAGGTGCTGACGAAATCATCATCCCTGAAGAAGGTTTCAAATTTGAAGATATCGTAGCAAGCATCAAAGCTGGATATGAACACGGTAAGAAACACAATATTATCGTTTTAGCAGAAGGTGTCATGTCAGCGGCTGAATTTGGTCAAAAACTAAAAGAAGCTGGCGATACAAGTGACCTTCGTGTCACAGAACTTGGTCACATCCAACGTGGTGGTTCACCAACTGCTCGTGACCGTGTATTGGCATCTCGTATGGGCGCACACGCTGTTAAACTCCTTAAACAAGGAATCGGTGGTGTTGCTGTCGGTATTCGTAACGAGAAAATGGTTGAAAATCCAATTCTTGGAACTGCAGAAGAGGGGGCTTTGTTTAGCTTAACAGCTGATGGTAAGATTGTTGTCAATAACCCTCACAAAGCTGATATTGAACTTTCTGACTTGAACAAGAGCTTGTCATAATCAACTTTAACTAATCTAGTAAAATGACCATAAAAGGTCGAATTATATAAAGGAGTCACAAAATCATGAACAAACGTGTAAAAATCGTTGCAACCTTAGGTCCTGCGGTAGAAATCCGTGGTGGTAAAAAATTTGGTGATGATGGGTATTGGGGTGAAAAACTTGACGTTGAAGCTTCAGCACAAAACATTGCTCAATTGATCGAAGCTGGAGCTAACACTTTCCGTTTCAACTTCTCACACGGTGACCACCAAGAACAAGGTGACCGTATGGCAACTGTTAAACTTGCAGAAAAACTTGCAGGTAAAAAAGTTGGTTTCCTTCTTGACACTAAAGGTCCAGAAATCCGTACTGAATTGTTCGAAGGCGATGCTAAAGAGTACTCTTATACAACTGGTGAAAAGATCCGTGTTGCTACTAAACAAGGAATCAAATCAACTCGTGAAGTGATTGCTTTGAACGTTGCTGGTGGTCTTGATATCTACGATGATGTTGAAGTTGGTCATCAAGTCTTGGTTGACGATGGTAAATTGGGTCTTCGTATTTTCGCTAAAGACGATGAAACTCGTGAATTTGAAGTAGTTGTTGAAAATGACGGTATTATTGCTAAGCAGAAAGGTGTGAACATCCCTAACACGAAAATTCCTTTCCCAGCACTTGCTGAGCGCGATAACGCTGATATCCGTTTCGGTTTGGAACAAGGTATTAACTTCATCGCGATTTCATTTGTACGTACTGCAAAAGACGTTGAAGAAGTTCGTGCCATCTGTGAAGAAACTGGTAACGGTCACGTTCAATTGTTCGCTAAGATCGAAAACCAACAAGGTATCGATAACTTGGATGAAATTATTGAAGCTGCTGACGGTATCATGATCGCTCGTGGTGACATGGGTATCGAAGTACCATTCGAAATGGTTCCAGTTTACCAAAAAATGATCATCACTAAAGTGAACGCAGCAGGTAAAGTTGTTATCACAGCAACAAACATGCTTGAAACAATGACTGAAAAACCACGTGCAACTCGTTCAGAAGTATCAGACGTATTTAACGCTGTTATCGACGGAACTGACGCTACAATGCTTTCAGGTGAGTCTGCAAACGGTAAATACCCACTTGAATCAGTAACAACAATGGCTACCATCGACAAGAACGCACAAACTCTTCTTAACGAATACGGACGTTTGAACTCAGATACTTTCGAACGTAACTCTAAGACAGAAGTTATGGCTTCAGCTGTTAAAGACGCTACTAACTCAATGAATATCAAATTGGTTGTTACCCTTACTAAGACTGGTCACACAGCTCGTTTGATTTCTAAATACCGTCCAAATGCTGATATCTTGGCATTGACATTTGACGAATTGACTGAGCGTGGATTGATGTTGAACTGGGGTGTTATCCCAATGTTAACTGAAGCTCCATCATCAACTGATGATATGTTCGAAATCGCTGAACGTAAAGCAGTTGAAGCAGGTCTTGTAGAATCTGGTGACGATATCGTTATCGTTGCAGGTGTGCCACTTGGCGAAGCTGTTCGTACAAACACAATGCGTATCCGTACAGTACGTTAATCTAACATTAAAAACCTATCATTTCAGGCTTTACAGCTTGTATGATAGGTCTTTTTTTGTTTCATAAGGTCCAGAACCCGATTTGTTTAAGAAAAGAAAAAACTCTCTGGAAAAACCAGAGAGTGTGAGAGGCATCTCCATGTGAGAAACTGGTTCACACAATTTCTCAAGGTCCGCTCCTGCGTTATGACCTCCTTTGCGCAATTGTAGCTTTCGCTACATATCGACTCATCGCAGACTTTATTTTACTATAGGGTTAATACTTTGTCAAGAAAAAAACAGCTCCCCAGATAGGAACTGCTGAATTGATGCTAATTGCCGGGATCGAACCGGCGACCTCATCCTTACCATGGATGCGCTCTGCCTACTGAGCTAAATCAGCTTACTTTGAAAGTATACTATAGATTTAAGCTTTTGTCAATATGCTAATTAGTATGCTAATTCATTGGAAAAGCCCAAGTAATAAACTTGAGCTTGTGAAGATTAGACTATTGTAATTGCTCTCTCTTTTTATCTGGGTTCCAAACAAAACTTGCAACAAAGGTAAAGAGTATTGTCAGAATTCCGATTACAATTGCGAGAATCAAGGCAGGAATACGGATGAGCCACCACAGTGGATTTGGCTTTTTATTGTTGTGCCATTGTTTTGTTTCCTCATCCAGGCGTTGAAACTCAGATTGGATGCGGTCTGCAACCATCTCAATTCCCTCATCATTCATCTTTTTAATATCTGAGATATCAATCGGATTTCCGAAGTTCATATCAATACGTTCACGGCTGATAAGCCCTTTTAGAGTCATAGGACCAGTATAGGTAACAGGCATGATGCGAACCTTAGCCATCTTTGCAATGAGGGCTACACCACCCTTAACATCGTTAGAATGACGACTACCACTAGGAAACATAATCAGTGAGCGATTGCTCTTTTTAAGAACATTAATTGGATATTTGATAGCAGAAGAACCTGGGTTATCACGGTCGATAGGGAAAGCACCACACATGCGAATCCACCAACCAAAGATGCGATTTGAAAAGAGTTCTTTTTTTGCCATAAAGACAAACTGCTTTGGTTTTGTTGCAAAAGCCATATAGACTGGATCCCACCAGGTACGGTGTGGCGCAACAAGGATATAGTTTTCATCTAAACTTGGAATTTTTTCAGTATTGTGAAAGTGAGCATTTCCGTTGATTGACCATAGAATCAACATAACCAGCCCACGCAGATAAGTATAAAACATGATGTCTCCTTCAGTTTTCTTTCTTTTATTATACCTTATCATACTAGGACAGGCAAATGTTTTTTGTTTAGGCGGAATAGTTTTTTATATGAAATTAGAAATATTCAAAAAAAAATGATATGATAGAATTTATGGATAAAAATAAAATTATGGGATTAAGCCAATCAGAAGTCAAAGATCGTCAGAAACAGGGACAGGTCAATGATTTCCAAGCTTCAGCTAGTACTAGTACATGGCAGATTGTGAAGAGAAATGTCTTTACTTTATTCAATGCTTTAAACTTTGCTATTGCCTTAGCGCTCGCCTTTGTTCAAGCTTGGAGCAACCTAGTTTTCTTTGCGGTTATCTGTTTTAATGCATTTTCTGGGATTGTAACTGAGCTACGAGCTAAACATATGGTTGATAAACTCAATCTCTTGAATAAAGAAAAAATTACGACAATTCGTGATGGACAAGAGATCGCTTTGGACCCCGAAGAACTTGTTTTAGACGATGTGATTCGCTTGTCAGCAGGAGATCAGATTCCAAGTGATGCGATTGTATTAGAAGGTTTTGCAGAAGTCAACGAAGCCATGTTAACGGGTGAGAGCGACTTGGTGCAAAAAGAAGTAGAAGACTTAATGTTGTCGGGTAGCTTTCTTGCAAGTGGTTCTGTCCTCGCTCAGGTACATCATGTTGGGGCGGATAACTATGCTGCTAAACTCATGCTTGAAGCTAAGACAGTGAAGCCGATTAACTCTCGTATCATGAAATCGCTAGACCAGTTAGCCGGCTTTACTGGGAAAATTATCATTCCTTTTGGTATTGCTCTCTTGCTTGAAGCCTTGGTCTTAAAAGGTCTGCCACTCAAGTCTTCTGTAGTCAATTCATCTACAGCTCTTTTAGGAATGCTGCCTAAGGGAATCGCCCTTTTGACCATCACCTCTCTCTTGACTGCTGTTATCAAGCTTGGGTTGAAAAAGGTTTTGGTGCAGGAGATGTATTCTGTTGAGACCTTGGCGCGTGTGGATATGCTCTGCTTGGATAAGACAGGGACAATCACCCAAGGGAAGATGCAGGTTGAGACGGTCCTTCCTCTGACCCAGGATTATGACAAGAATGCTATTGCCAAAATACTAACCAGCTATATGGCACACAGTGAGGATAAAAATCCAACTGCCCAAGCTATTCGAAAGCGTTTTGCGGGAGAGGTAGCTTATCCGATGATTTCTAGCCTTCCATTTTCAAGTGATCGAAAATGGGGAGCAATGGAGTTGGAAGGTCTAGGAACTGTTTTCCTAGGCGCACCGGAGATGTTGTTGGATGCTGAAGTTCCTGAAGCTAGAGAAGCTCTTAAACGAGGATCTCGTGTCTTGGTGTTAGCGCTCAGTCAAGAAAAACTTGACCATCACAAGCCACAAAAACCATCTGATGTTCAGGCTTTGGCTTTACTTGAGATTCTAGATCCGATTCGAGAAGGTGCTGCTGAGACTTTAGACTATCTTCGTTCTCAGGAAGTGGGATTGAAAATTATCTCTGGTGATAATCCAGTCACTGTTTCAAGTATTGCCCAAAAAGCAGGTTTTGCAGACTATCAGAGCTATGTAGATTGTTCGAAAATTAATGATGAAGAATTAATAGCCATGGCTGAAGAAACAGCCATTTTTGGACGTGTCTCTCCTCATCAAAAGAAACTAATCATCCAAACTCTGAAAAAAGCAGGACATACTACAGCAATGACAGGGGATGGTGTCAACGATATCCTAGCTCTCCGTGAGGCAGACTGTTCCATTGTTATGGCTGAAGGAGACCCAGCAACTCGTCAGATTGCAAATCTGGTCCTCTTGAATTCAGATTTCAATGATGTTCCTGAGATTCTCTTCGAAGGTCGTCGTGTGGTCAATAATATTGCCCATATTGCTCCGATTTTCTTGATTAAGACAATCTATTCCTTCTTGCTAGCAGTTATCTGTATTGCCAGTGCTTTGTTGGGACGTACTGAATGGATTTTGATTTTCCCATTCATTCCGATTCAGATAACTATGATTGACCAGTTTGTGGAAGGATTCCCACCGTTTGTATTAACTTTTGAACGAAATATCAAACCTGTGGAACAAAACTTCCTCAGAAAATCCATGCTTCGAGCTTTACCAAGTGCCTTGATGGTAGTCTTTAGTGTTCTCTTTGTTAAAATTTTTGGAACCAGTCAAGGCTGGACCGACATTGAAATTTCGACACTTTTGTATTATCTATTGGCATCGATTGGTTTCATGTCTGTAGTTAGAGCTTGCTTGCCATTTAGCTTGTGGCGTGTGCTATTGATTATTTGGTCAGTTGTAGGTTTCCTTGGAACAGCTCTATTCCCAAGAATCCAAAAATTGCTTGAAATTTCAACCTTGACTGGTCAAACATTGCCTATCTATGGCATTATGATGCTCGTCTTTATTGTGATGTTCATACTGACAAGTCGTTATCAAGTTAAAAGATAAAGAAAGACTGCAATCCATGATTGCAGTCTTTTTTAGGTGCAGGATTGCCAGATAAAATATGGTATAATAAAGGGAAATAGAGTTTTTGAAAGTGAGAGAAGATGATTTCAAAGAGATTAGAAACAGTAGCTTCTTTTGTTCCCCAAGGAGCTGTTTTGCTGGACGTCGGTAGCGACCATGCTTATTTACCTATTGAATTAGTTGAAAAAGGTCATATTGAAGCTGCCATCGCGGGTGAAGTTGTAGAGGGACCCTATCAATCTGCAGTTAGAAATGTTGAAAGTCATGGCTTAACTGAGAAAATTCAGGTTCGTTTAGCCAATGGTTTAGCAGCTTTCGAAGAAAGTGACCAGGTTTCTGTTATCACTATTGCTGGGATGGGAGGTCGCTTGATTGCTACGATATTAGAAGAGGGCTTTGACAAACTAGCCAAGGTTGAGCGATTGATTCTTCAACCCAATAATCGTGAAGATGAGTTACGTTCTTGGTTACAAGAGCATGGATTTCAGATTGTAGCTGAAAGTATTTTAGAGGAAGCTGGAAAATTTTACGAGATTCTAGTTGTGGAAGCTGGAGAAATGAAATTGTCAGCAAGTGACACCCGTTTTGGTCCTTTTCTATCTAAAGAACTTAGCCCCGTATTTGTCCAAAAGTGGCAAAGAGAAGCAAGTAAGCTCGAATTTGCCCTTAGTCAAATCCCAGAAAAAAATCATGAAGAACGTCAAGTTTTAATAGATAAAATTCAAGCAATCAAGGAGGTGCTCCATGAAAGCAAGTGAAGTCATTAACCGATATGAAGCCTATTGTCCTCAAGAATTTTCTATGGAAGGCGATAATCGTGGACTGCAGATTGGAACTTTAGACAAGGACATCCAAAAGGTCATGATTGCCCTTGATATACGTGAAGATACAGTGGCAGAAGCTATTGAAAAGGGTGTAGATTTGATTATCGTTAAGCACGCGCCTATCTTCCGTCCGATAAAGGACTTGGTTGCTAGTCGCCCTCAAAATCAGATTTATATCGACCTCATCAAGCACGACATTGCAGTCTACGTCAGCCATACCAATATTGATATTGTTGAAAACGGCCTTAATGACTGGTTCTGCCAACTATTGGATATTAAGGATACAACTTTTCTACAGGAGACAGGTCCTGAACGTGGCATCGGGCGTATTGGCAATATTAAACCTCAAACGTTTGAAGAATTTGCTAGTCGTGTTAAGGAAGTATTTGGTCTAGATAGTCTTCGTATGGTGTACTATAAAGATACTGATTTGCAAAAAACAATCTCAAGAGTAGCTATTTGTGGTGGCAGTGGGCAGTCTTTCTACTCTGATGCTTTAGCAAAAGGAGCTCATGTTTACATTACTGGTGACATCTATTACCACACTGCCCAAGATATGTTGTCAGACGGATTGTTGGCTCTGGATCCTGGCCACTATATTGAAGTTCTCTTTGTTGAAAAAATTGTAGCGTTCCTGAATGAATGGAAGGAAGAGAATGCTTGGTCTCTAGAGGTTATCGCAAGTCAAGCGTCCACCAATCCATTCCATCATATCTAGTTAGAAGGTAAAGACAATGAAAAAAGTTGCCATTGTAGGTGCAGGAATTGTAGGGGCCACAGCTTCCTACTATCTTTCTAAGGAAGCTGATATCGAAGTAACTGTTTTTGATAATGGAAGTGGCCAAGCAACCAAGGCCGCGGCAGGAATTATTAGTCCCTGGTTTTCTAAACGACGCAATAAGGCTTGGTATAAGATGGCGCGCCTAGGAGCTGATTTCTATGTAGATTTATTAGCTGATCTAGAAAAATCGGGTCAAAAAGTTGATTTTTACCAAGGTTCTGGTGTCTTTCTTCTTAAAAACGATGACTCTAAGCTAGAGGAGCTCTATCAACTGGCTCTACAACGTAGAGATGAATCTCCCTTGATTGGAGAATTAGCTATTTTGGACCAAGCGACTGCTAGTAACTTATTTCCCGGTCTAGAGGGATTTGAACGTTTACTCTATGCTTCTGGTGGAGCTCGAGTAGATGGGCAACTCCTAGTGACTCGCTTACTGGGAGCCAGTCAAGTGAAGGTCATAGATAAAGAGGTCAGTCTAATCCCCCTATCATCGGGCTATCAGATAGACAATCAAATGTTTGACCAAGTCATCTTATCCACAGGAGCTTGGCTTGGCCACATCTTAGAACCCTTAGGATATGAGGTAGACGTTCGTCCTCAAAAGGGGCAACTTCGAGATTACCAAGTGCCACAAGACATGGGAGCTTACCCTGTAGTTATGCCGGAAGGTGAGTGGGATTTGATACCATTTCACGGCGGTAAATTATCTCTAGGAGCTACCCATGAAAATGACATGGGATTTGACCTAGCAGTTGATGAGAATTTGCTCCAACAAATGGCTGAAGCAGCAAGTTCGTTTTATCCTAGCTTAAAAGATGCAATGATAAGTGGTGAACGTGTGGGGATTCGAGCTTATACGAGTGATTTTTCGCCGTTTTTCGGACAAGTGCCAAACTTGTCAGGAGTATTTGTTGCGAGTGGATTAGGATCGTCAGGATTGACAACTGGACCCATTATAGGCTATCACCTAGCCCAAATGCTTCAAGGGGAAAGTGGAGTCTTGGATCCAGCGGATTATCCGACTGAAAGATATATTAAAGAGAAATAATCGTAAACTTTTTACCTGATTTTTACGATAGGATTAGGATAGCAAATGACTTTCCCTATCAAAAATGGTAAAATGAAAAAAATAATTCAAGAATAGAGGAAAAATGATGCAAGAAAAGATTTTGGTAACAGGTGGAGCAGGTTTTATCGGAACTCACACTGTCATTGAACTGGTCCAAGCTGGACATCAAGTTGTCGTGGTGGATAACTTGGTTAACAGTAGCCGTAAAAGTTTAGAAGTAGTCGAAAGAATCACTGGGGTAGAAATTCCTTTCTACGAAGCAGATATTCGTGACACAGATACACTTCGCGATATTTTCAAACATGAAGAGCCAACAGGTGTGATTCATTTTGCTGGTTTGAAGGCAGTTGGTGAGTCAACTCGTATCCCACTTGCCTACTATGATAACAATATTGCTGGTACAGTTAGCCTTTTGAAGGCAATGGAAGAAAACAACTGTAAGAACATTATCTTCAGTTCTTCAGCAACAGTTTATGGAGATCCACATACTGTTCCAATCCTAGAAGATTTCCCACTTTCAGCTACCAACCCTTATGGCCGTACCAAGCTTATGCTTGAAGAAATCTTGACAGATATCCATAAAGCAGATTCAGAGTGGAACGTTGTCTTACTTCGTTACTTCAACCCAATTGGTGCGCATGAGAGTGGTGACCTAGGAGAAAATCCAAACGGCATTCCAAATAACCTTCTACCGTATGTAACACAAGTCGCAGTTGGTAAGTTAGAACAAGTTCAAGTCTTCGGAGATGACTACGATACTGAAGATGGAACAGGTGTTCGTGACTATATCCACGTCGTTGACTTAGCCAAAGGACACGTTGCCGCCCTTAAGAAGCTTCAAAAAGGCTCAGGACTTAATGTGTATAACCTTGGGACTGGAAAAGGCTACTCAGTTCTTGAAATTATCCAAAATATGGAAAAAGCTATTGGACGCCCAATTCCATACCGTATCGTTGAACGTCGCCCAGGTGATATCGCAGCCTGCTACTCAGACCCAGCAAAAGCTAAGGAAGAGCTAGGTTGGGAAGCTGGACTTGGTATTACAGAAATGTGTGAAGATGCATGGCGTTGGCAAAGCAAACATCCAAATGGATTTGAAGACTAATCGTTTGATTAAACAAAAAAAGAGGAAGTAATTCCTCTTTTTTTATAACTTTATATGTGGTTGAAATAAAAATTTGATTAGTGCTTAAGTGATAGAAAAATGTCTTAAAAGAACAGTTTATTTATTATTGAAATCCTGGAACAAATAAAAGTAAAATTGTATAAAAATAGCTAGCAAAAGACTATAATTTTCTAGAAAAATATGCTAAACTAGAGGGAGTGGAAATTAGAGATTGATGTTCCACCAAATTTTAAGATTCATCTATAATCAGAGCACGAGTAGGGCAATTTTTAACGGCTTCTAAAATGTCGTCGTTGCAAGCAATTTCTCGCTCTAATTGCTCAGATTCATCGTAAAAACGGACGATACCATTATCATGGTAATCAAATAATTCTGAATAAGTTTGGCAGAGCCCACAAGCGATGCAACGTTCAGGTATAAGTCTAATCTTCATATTTATATTGTAATAAGAAACTAAAAAAAACTCAAGGAGTAAGGTATGGAAAAGGAACCGTGGCAAGAAGATATTTATGAAAATCAAGAAGAGGAATCAAGAACTGAACGCCGTCAACGAAACAAAAAAGGTTCAGGTGTCGTGGCCAATCGTATTTTAACAGTTCTAGCTATTCTCTTCTTTGTGATTGTTGTTGGGATGGTAGTTGTATTGGTCTACTTGTCATCAGGCGGAAGTGATCGCACTTCAGCTTTGAAAGATTTTTATGATTCTTCGGCTCCAAAAGTAGAAGAAGTTACAACAGTGGCTACTACTGCTCAGCCAACAGAGTCAACAGAAGCAGAGACAACTCAAAAAGAACATACAGAGGCACGTACTGATTCTGAAGGAACTATTACAGTTTTACCAGGAGAAGGGGAAGCGGCCATTGCGGCTCGCGCTGGAATCTCTATTGCTCAACTTGAAGCCTTGAATCCTGGTCATATGTCTTCAGGAACTTGGTTTGCAAATCCTGGTGATGTCCTTAAGACAAGATAGGAGTGACAATGAAAACAATTCAGATTGCGATTGATGGGCCAGCTTCCAGTGGTAAGAGTACAGTAGCTAAGATTATTGCTAAGGACTTTGGCTATACTTATCTGGATACAGGCGCTATGTATCGTGCGGCGACTTACATCGCATTGAGAAACCAAATTAGCCCAGATGAGCCATCTCAACTTCTTGAATTATTGGAACAATACCCGATTAGTTTTGGCCGAGCTGAAACAGGAGAACAGCTTGTTTTTGTTGGAGATGTAGATGTAACAAATCCAATCCGAGAAAATGAAGTAACCAACGCTGTTTCTACTTTTGCAGCAATTCCAGCTGTTCGTGAAAAATTGGTAGCCCTTCAGCAAGAAATTGCCCGACAAGGTGGTATCGTTATGGATGGCCGCGATATTGGAACAGTAGTCTTGCCTCAGGCTGAATTGAAGATTTTTCTAGTAGCATCTGTAGATGAGCGTGCGGAACGTCGTTACAAGGAAAACCTTTCAAAGGGAATCGAAACAGATTTGGAAACTTTGAAAGAAGAGATTGCTGCGCGTGATTATAAAGATAGTCATCGTGAAACTTCGCCCCTTAAACAAGCTGAGGATGCAATCTATTTGGATACGACTGGCCTCTCTATTTTAGAAGTTGTTGAAAAAATTAAATTAGAAGCTCAAAAACATTTATAAGAACTATAAAACGATAAACTGAATTTCGGTTTGTCGTTTTTTACCATAATTTGTCAAATAGTCTGTTTTAAGGTATAATAGTTGCTGTTGAAGAAAATTTGACATTCAAATAATCATAAATTTTTTTAAGGAGATAACATGAGTCAATTACCAAATTGCCCAAAATGTAATTCAGAATATGTATATGAAGATGGCGCACTTCTCGTTTGTCCAGAATGTGCTTACGAGTGGAATCCTGCTGAACAAGCAGAAGTTGAAGAAGGCATTGTTGCTATTGATGCAAATGGAAATAAACTAGCTGATGGAGATACAGTTACCTTGATTAAGGACCTTAAGGTCAAAGGGGCTCCTAAAGACATCAAACAAGGAACTCGTGTGAAAAATATCCGTATTGTTGAAGGTGACCATAACATCGATTGTAAAATTGATGGTTTTGGTGCTATGAAGCTAAAATCAGAATTTGTGAAGAAGATTTAATGATGTTACAAAATAAAAAAATTATATTTTATAGTCGTATCTTTTTATTTATAGCAGCCTTTACTGGTGTATACTTGGAGATTACCAAACGCGGTGGATTAGGGATGTTGCTTTACTATACAGTCCTTTCCAACCTGTTGGTTGTACTCTTTACAGCTTATCTTTTGTTCAAGATGCGTAGTGGAGGTGATAGTTGGCAGAGTCCAGGTATTTTGCGACTCAAAGGTGGTGTCACCATGAGTATCATGATTACTTGTGTTATCTATCATTTCATGTTAGCTCCCTTGACGACAGATTTTTACCGTTTGGAAAACTTCCTTTGCCATTATATTGTCCCCCTCTGGTTTTTAGCAGATACAATTATTTTTGATAAGAGTCGTCAATATAAGTTAGTTGATCCCATGCTTTGGACTAGCCTTCCTTTGCTTTATATGATTTTTGCCCTCTTAAACGGTTTTGTTCTAAAGATGGCTGTCCCAAATGCTAAGGATAGTCCCTTCCCTTATTTCTTTTTGAATGCTCCCAAACATGGATGGGGCTTTGTCTTTAAATGGGCAGCCACTATCTTTGTTGCTTATATGATTTCAGGATATCTATTTTATCTATTGAAGAGCATTAAAAGATCAAAGAAATAAAAAGTACTCCTATGCGGGTGCTTTTTTTATTAGCAATAATTGTACCCGGACAAATCAATTTTTTTTATCTTGTACTTGAGTCATTTCTACCTTAAAATAAAATTGTAGCTACCAATACAACTATTGAGGATGAAAAAAATGACTGAAAATCGTTATGAATTAAATAAGAATTTAGCACAGATGCTTAAAGGTGGCGTCATCATGGATGTCCAAAACCCTGAACAGGCAAGAATTGCTGAGGCTGCAGGTGCGGCAGCAGTTATGGCTTTGGAACGAATCCCAGCTGATATTCGTGCAGCGGGTGGTGTCTCTCGCATGAGTGATCCAAAGATGATTAAGGAAATCCAAGAAGCAGTCAGCATTCCAGTTATGGCTAAGGTTCGAATTGGGCATTTTGTTGAAGCTCAGATTTTAGAAGCTATCGAGATTGACTATATCGATGAGAGCGAAGTTCTATCTCCAGCTGATGACCGTTTCCATGTGGACAAGAAAGAATTTCAAGTTCCTTTTGTCTGTGGTGCTAAAGACCTAGGAGAAGCCTTGCGCCGTATCGCTGAAGGAGCTTCTATGATCCGTACAAAAGGGGAACCAGGAACAGGGGATATCGTTCAGGCGGTTCGTCATATGCGTATGATGAATCAAGAAATTCGCCGCATTCAAAACCTCCGTGAGGACGAGTTATATGTTGCTGCCAAGGACTTGCAAGTCCCTGTAGAATTAGTTCAATATGTCCACGAAAATGGAAAATTACCAGTTGTTAACTTTGCCGCTGGAGGAGTCGCAACACCAGCGGACGCTGCTCTTATGATGCAGCTAGGTGCAGAAGGTGTGTTTGTTGGCTCAGGGATTTTCAAATCAGGTGATCCTGTTAAACGTGCAACAGCAATTGTCAAGGCTGTTACCAATTATCAGAATCCTCAAATTCTGGCTCAAATCTCGGAAGACTTGGGAGAAGCCATGGTTGGTATCAATGAGAATGAAATCCAAATTCTCATGGCGGAGCGAGGAAAATAGATGAAAATCGGAATTTTGGCCTTGCAAGGTGCCTTTGTAGAACACGAGAAAATGCTTGCTCAACTAGGAGTTGAAAGTATTGAACTGCGAAACCTAGAAGATTTTCAGCAACATCGAATTGAGATATCAGGTTTGATTTTGCCAGGAGGTGAGTCAACGGCCATGGGGAAACTGTTGCGAGATCAGCAGATGCTCATTCCTATAAGAGAGGCTATTCTCAATGGTTTACCAGTCTTTGGAACTTGTGCAGGTTTAATTTTGCTAGCAAAACAAATTACTTCTAAAGAGGAAAGCCATCTAGCGACTATGGACATAGTAGTAGAGCGCAATGCCTATGGACGTCAGCTAGGAAGCTTTTATACAGAAGCTGACTGCAAAGGCGTTGGTAAAATTCCAATGACTTTTATCCGTGGCCCGATTATCAGTAGTGTTGGTGACGGTGTTGATGTTCTAGCGATTGTGAACAATCAAATCGTTGCGGCACAAGAAAAGAATATGCTGGTAACCTCCTTTCATCCTGAATTGACAAATGATCTTCGTTTGCATCAGTACTTTATGAATATGTGTAAATAAAAAAAGAGGTTGGGATTTTCCAACCTCTTTTTTACATGTAATAAACAATAGCGATATATTGCAAAGCTGAAGCTGCCAAGATAAACAGATGCCAAATCATGTGGAAGTATGGTTTTTTCTTCGCATAGAAACCAGCTCCAACTGTGTAACAGAGTCCACCAGATACCATGAGGCTCCAGAAGATAGGAGTTGTCTGGCTGATGATTGCTGGTAAGATAGCCAAAACGAGCCATCCCATGATGAGATAGAGAATGAGACTAAATTTTTCATTGACTTTCTTGGCAAAGATTTTATAGAGGATGCCAAAGATGGTTGTTCCCCACTGAATGGCGATAATGAGATATCCAAACCAGTTATTCATCAGAGTCAAAACGACAGGAGTATAAGAACCTGCAATGGCAACATAAATCATGGAATGGTCAATAATGCGTAGGACATACTTGTGAGTCGAACCATAAGCCATCGAATGATAAATAGTTGATGATAAGAACATGAGAAAGAGGCTAATAACGAAAATCGAAACACCAATGGATGATAAAAATCCGTGAACTTCATAACTGTAAGTAGATGAAATCGGAAGTAAGATGAGCATCACCAATGCACCGACAGCATGAGTGACACTGTTAGCAATTTCTTCTCCAAAACTAAGGCGTTTACTAAGTTTGAGACTAGTATTCATTTGGTTCCTCCTTTTCAGATTCTGTGTAAACGAGTGCTAGTGTTTGATGATAGAGTTTGACTGTTTGACAACTTGCTTGGATAATAGGATTGGCTGGGTCAATGTCTTCGTTCATATAGTCCACAAAAGCATTGTAGAGTTCTTCTGAATTAGCATCTGTGTGTAGGGTATTTAAGGTTTGAGCAATTTCTTGGATCGAAAAAACGGACTTAAGAGTCGTAATAGCAATCAAACGGGCAATTTGTTTGCGTTGATATTTTTTCTTTTCAGGTTTACTGATATAACCGTGTTTAACATAGTTGTTCACCATGGATGCTGTCAAACCTTTCTCCTTGTCAGGAGAAGCTGGAGGACAGATTTGATTGACATAGAGCAGAACCTGGTCCAGATAGAGATTGATACTTGGAATTTCTTCCCATTTTGGATAGGAAAAAGTGGTATTCATTTTCAACTCCTTTTTATCTAGTTTTAATAACTAGATTATAAAATATTAGAAATAATAAGTCAAGTTTCAAGTGCTTGTAGAAAGAAATAATTTATGCTATGATGAGAGAAAATAGTATGAAAAGAGGATAAATGATGGAGATTCGCTTAGCCTTTCCAAATGAAGTTGATGCAATTATGCAAGTGATTGAGGGAGCCAAGAAATATTTGGCAGAAGCTGGCAGCACTCAGTGGCAAAACGGCTACCCAGATGCAGATACCATTATTGAAGATATCATCTCTGGTCAAGCTTATGTAGCCCTAGACGAAGGTGACCTCTTAGCCTATGCAGCAGTGACTAAGAGCCCAGAAAAAGCTTATGAAGCAATTTATGATGGCAACTGGGAGGGAAATGAAGCAGAATACTTAGTATTTCACCGTATTGCTGTTGCTAGAGACGCGCAAGGTCAAGGTGTTGCTCAGACCTTTTTAGAAGGCTTGATTGAAGGCTTCGATTACCTAGATTTTCGTTCAGATACGCACGCTAAAAACATAGCCATGCAGCATATCTTTGAAAAACTTGGGTTCCAACAAGTCGGCAAGGTCCCAGTAAACGGGGAACGCTTGGCCTATCAAAAATTAAAATCAAATGTCTAAGAAGTATGTAAAGATGCTATACAAGTCACCGATTGGTCACCTATCTCTGGTAGCAGATGACCACTATTTGTTTGGGATATGGATTGAAGAAGAGAGCGATTTTGAGAAGGGATTATCTGAAAATGGTGTAACTGTTGTTGAAAGTCATCCCATTTTAAATCAAATTACTTCCTATTTAGAGACTTATTTTAAGGGGCAAGATCAAGACTTATCTGAATTACCTTTAGCTCCTGTCGGTAGTGACTTTGAAAAAAGAGTCTGGAACTACTTGCGGGGAATTCCTTTTGGTCAGACAGTTACTTATGGGCAAATAGCTAAGGACTTGCAGGTGGCTTCTGCTCAAGCAGTCGGAGGAGCAGTAGGTCGCAATCCCTGGTCTATCCTTGTACCCTGTCACCGTGTGCTAGGTGCTGGAGGACGTCTGACAGGCTATGCTTGGGGACTCGAAAAGAAGGCTTGGCTTTTGAGGCATGAAGGTGCAAGTTATCAAGAAAATAAAAAATAGAAAGAGAAGAAAATGTTAGAATTTATCGAATATCCAAAATGTACAACTTGTAAAAAAGCTAAGAAAGAATTAGATCAACTCGGACTAGAATATAAAGACGTTCATATCGTTGAAGAGACTCCGAGTGAAAAGGTCATTTTAAACTGGCTCGAAACTTCGGGATTTGAATTGAAGCAATTTTTCAATACTAGTGGAATCAAATATCGTGAACTCGGATTGAAAGATAAGGTTGGAACATTGTCAAACAAAGAAGCAGCCAAACTCTTGGCCAGTGATGGTATGCTGTTAAAACGTCCGATACTAGTTGAAAATGGTCTTGTAAAACAAATTGGCTATCGTAAATCATACAATAACTTGGATTTGAATTAGTTTTTTTCTATCTCCTTGATAGATAAAATATATAACCTCCCACTTTTAAAGTATGATACACTAGAAGGTAGATGAAGTCTGATATGCTCGTAGCAAATATTTTTAATTAGAGCATAAGTATGATAGAATGAATCATTATCTTGAGAGGATGTTTCTATGAATGTTACAACGATTTTAGCATCTGATTGGTATCAAAATTTGATGCAATATATCCCGGATGGCAAACTGTTTAGTTGGCGTTCTGTTTTTGATGGGATTCCAAGAATTCTACAGCAATTACCTACAACATTGATGTTAACAGTATTTGGTGCCTTTTTTGGAATCATGCTAGCCCTGGTCTTTGCTATTGTGAAAATCAACCGAGTTCGATTTATATACCCAGTACAAGCCTTTTTTGTTAGTTTCCTAAAAGGAACTCCAATTTTAGTTCAACTGATGTTGACCTATTACGGAATTCCATTAGCTCTGAAAGCCTTGAATCAACAATGGGGAACTTCTCTAAACATTAATGCTATTCCAGCGGCAACATTTGCGATTGTGGCTTTTGCTTTTAATGAAGCAGCCTATGCCAGCGAAACTCTCCGTGCGGCAATTCTTTCTGTAAATCCAGGTGAGATTGAAGCTGCTCGTAGTCTTGGTATGACACGTGCACAAGTTTATCGTCGAGTCATTATTCCAAATGCAGCGGTAGTAGCGACTCCAACATTGATTAACTCCTTGATTGGCTTGACCAAGGGAACTTCTCTAGCCTTTAGTGCAGGTGTTGTAGAAATCTTTGCTCAAGCTCAGATTTTGGGTGGTGCAGACTATCGCTACTTTGAACGCTTTATCTCAGTCGCCCTTGTATACTGGGTGGTAAATATCGCTATTGAAAATCTTGGTCGCTTTATTGAAAGAAAAATGGCTATTTCCGCGCCAGATACTATCGAAACAGATGTGAAAGGAGAGCTTCGCTAATGATTAAAATTTCAAATTTAAGCAAGTCCTTTTCAGGTCAAACCGTATTAGATCATCTGAATTTAGATATTCAAAAAGGAGAGGTCGTAGCCTTGATTGGTTCTTCAGGGGCTGGGAAATCAACCTTTCTCCGTAGTCTCAATTATCTAGAAACTCCTGATAGCGGAAGTATTCAGATTGATGACTTTAAAGTCGATTTTTCTCAAATTACTCAAGAGGAAATTCTGACTCTTCGTCGTAAACTGTCCATGGTTTTCCAACAGTTTAATTTATTTGAGCGTAGAACAGCGCTAGACAATGTTAAAGAAGGCTTGGTGGTTGTTAAAAAACTATCGGACGAAGAAGCAACTGAAATTGCTAAGGAAGAGCTAGCTAAGGTTGGGCTTTCTGATCGTGAACAGCATTATCCGCGTCACTTGTCAGGGGGGCAAAAACAACGGGTCGCAATAGCGCGTGCTCTAGCCATGAAACCAGACGTCTTACTCTTGGATGAACCAACTTCAGCACTGGACCCAGAATTGGTTGGTGAGGTAGAAAGATCGATCGCTAATGCTGCAAAATCAGGTCAAACTATGGTTTTGGTTAGTCACGATATGTCATTTGTTGCTCAAGTAGCTGATAAGGTTTTATTCTTGGATAAAGGAAAGATTATTGAATCTGGAACACCGGATGAGATTATCAACCATCCTAAAGAAGAACGAACAAAAGAGTTCTTTGCTAGTTACAAACGGACCTATATCTGATATAATAGAAGATAAGAAAAACTCAGTTGGCTAAGCTAACTGGGTTTGCTCTTTAAAAATAATAGAAATGAGAGAGAGCATGCTAGTTCAGCTATTTGCTTTGTATTTAGAGAGTTTGGTTTTGACGATTTTACTAGTCTTGGTTGTCTTAGGGATTTGGATTGGTTTAAGAGCTCTATCAGGTGTGGATAAAACTGCCAAGGAGCGTCAGGCTCACCTCTATGATATGATTATGATTGGAGTTCTAACAATTCCAGTATTGTCTTTTGCAACCATGAGCATCTTGTTGGTTCTCAAGGCGTAATAGTTGTCAAATAGGATTTTATCCGTTAGAATAAGAATAGTTACAACAAGAAAGAAGGAAATAGAATGTACGATACGATTATTATCGGTGCAGGTCCTGCTGGGATGACTGCAGCCTTGTATGCAGCTCGCAGCAATCTCAAAGTAGCTTTGATTGAAGGTGGTCTTCCTGGCGGTCAGATGAACAATACTTCTGACATTGAAAACTATCCAGGTTATGCTAACATTAGTGGACCTGAGTTAGCAGAAAAGATGTTTGAACCTCTTGAAAATCTAGGTGTTGAACATCTCTATGGCTTTGTAGAAAATATTGAGGACCATGGTGATGTTAAGAAAGTAATCACAGACAATGAAGAATTTGAAACTCGCACAGTTATCGTAGCGACTGGTTCAAAACATCGACTCTTAGGAGTTCCTGGGGAAGAAGAACTGAATAGTCGTGGAGTTTCCTACTGTGCGGTTTGTGATGGAGCCTTTTTCCGTGACCAAGATTTGTTGGTTGTAGGTGGAGGAGATTCGGCTGTTGAAGAAGCAATCTTCTTAACACAGTTCGCCAAATCTGTAACCATCGTTCACCGTCGTGATGAGCTTCGTGCTCAAAAAGTCTTGCAAGACCGCGCCTTTGCCAATGAAAAAATCAACTTCATTTGGGATTCTGTTGTCAAAGAAATCAAGGGTGAAAACCGTGTGGAGTCAGTTGTCATTGAAAATGTTAAAACAAATCAAGTGACTGAACATGCCTTTGGAGGTGTCTTCATCTATGTTGGTTTAGATCCAGTTAGCGATTTTACAAAAGATTTACAAATCCAAGATGAGTCAGGTTGGATTGTGACAGATGACCACATGAAGACAAGTGTTGCAGGTGTCTTTGCAGTTGGAGATGTTCGTCAGAAAGACCTTCGCCAAGTTACAACAGCAGTTGGAGATGGTGCGATTGCAGGTCAAGAAGCCTATAAATATATTACTGAACACAGTTAAAAAAAGTTTCCAATCATTTGATTGGAAACTTTTTTATAATCGATTGCGGAAGACCTCGTACATGAGAATAGCAGCAGCAACACTGGCATTGAGACTTTGTACGTGTCCATTCATTGGAATAGTGATCATCTCGTCCACTTGCTTTTTGATGTTACTTGAGATACCTTTTCCTTCATTTCCGATAATGAGGGCGACCTTTCCACTGGTGTTCCATTTATGGCAAGGAGTTCCATTCATATCAGTTCCAAAGGTCCAAAAGCCCTCTTCTTTAAGTTTATCCAATGTTTGGCTGAGATTGTTTACGCGAGCAATGGGGACGTGCTCGATAGCACCTGTTGCTGTTTTTGCTACGACAGGAGTGACGCCGACAGCTCGGTGTTTGGGAATAATAACACCTGAAACATTGGTTGCATCCGCTGTTCTCAAGATAGAACCGAGATTATGTGGGTCTGTTAAACCATCAAGAATTAGCAGTAGTGGGTTTTCTTCTTTACGAGTCTGAGCAAGAATCTGCTCAAGTTCAGTGTAGGCAAATTCAGAAACACGTAAAACGAAGCCCTGGTGGACAGCTCCTTCAGTCATCTCGGAAAGTGATTTTTTTGAAGTCCAAGAGATAGATACTTTCTTTTCAGTTGCCAGTTCCTTGACTTTTTCTACATTCTTACCTCTCAAATCATCTTGGAGATAGAGTTTGTTTCCAGTATTTGCTAACAGTGCTTCGGTAACGGCGTGAACGCCATAGACAATATCATTTGTTTTCATGGCTCTATTATAACATAAAACCCCGTCTTTCAACGGGATTTTCTTTATTCCAGAATGAGTAAACCTTCTTTGACTGCAAAAGGATCCTTTTCATTGATACGATCATAAAACATAACACCATTTAAGTGGTCGATTTCATGTTGTACAACGATGGAGTTGTAGCCTTTTAGCTTGATGCGATGCTTTTCGCCATCTTTGTCAAAGTAGTCGACAGTTACTCGAGCATGGCGGATAACATAACCTGGGACAGTACGATCGACTGATAGACAACCTTCTCCCTCTCCTAGAGCAGCGTCTTGGACTGAGTGTGAGACAATCTTAGGATTGTACATAACAGCTTGTAAGTCATAGGCTTCTTGAGGTGTTTCACCTTCCTCGGTAATATTAGGAACTAAAACAGCAATGATGCGTTTTGAGATATCTAATTGTGGTGCAGCAAGTCCGACTCCTCCACGTAGACCTAACTTTTCAGCCATAACTGGGTCTTGTGAATGTTTCAAAAATTGCATCATTTTCTCACCAAGGATGATATCTTGATCACTTAATGGGAAAGTGACTTGCTCAGCAACTGCACGTAGGGTTGGATTGCCCTCGCGGATAATATCTTTCATGTCAATTAAATGTGAAGCTTTTGTAATACGTTCTATAGCAGACATCTTCTCTCCTTCCTTCCATTACAATTCCATGATAACACAAAATAGTTGAGAAAGAAAGTCACAGAAATTGTTAATAAAGGGAAATAGCTATTTGTCTGTGGTATAATAAGGTAAGGAGACTTGCATCAAAAAGCAAGGAGAAAAGATATGGAAAAACGTAGTAGAAGAATAAAGCAATCAGGATTACCAGTTGTCAGAGAGTCTATCCAATTTTTCAAAAACTATCGACAGTGGAGTAATAAAACCTTTGTTGTTGTGTTGTTGATTGTTGTTGCGATTTCGATGGCTTTGACTTTATTAGCTCAAGGAATTAAGGGAGTTCCATTGTGGAGTAGGAATGCACCTGTAGTGAGTCAGAATTCAGACTCTAAAGGTAAGAATTCCGTAACGGAAGAAGAAACGAGTGTGCGCATCATGGCAAATGGAGACCTCCTCTATCATATTCCGATTTATCGAACTGCCCTAAAGGAAGATGGTACTTATGATTTTCATGAAAATTTTGAGTATGTAAAACCTTGGCTGAAACAAGCAGACCTAGTCATCGGTGACTTTGAAGGAACTGTAAACAAGGACCACTACTTAGGAGGTTATCCTTTATTTAATGCACCTGGAGAAGTCATGGATGCTATAAAGGATGCTGGTTACCAAGTGTTAGACTTGGCTCACAATCATATCTTAGATTCTCAGATTGAGGGAGTTTTTTCAACTGCTGATGCTATCGAAAAAGCTGGAATGACTCCAATCGGAGTTTACACCCACGAACCAAGAGATAAGGCGCCTATCGTCATCAAGGAAGTCAAGGGCATAAAAGTTGCTCTTCTAGCGTATTCTTATGGTTTTAACGGTATTGAAGAATACATTTCTAAAGAAGATTATGATAATCATCTTTCTGATCTCAATGAAGAAAAAATGAAGGCAGAAATAGAAAGAGCTGAAAAAGAAGCAGATATAACAGTCGTCATGCCTCAGATGGGAATTGAGTATCAATTGGAACCAACTGAAGAGCAAAAGGAACTCTACCATAAAATGATTGATTGGGGGGCTGATATTATCTTCGGTGGACACCCTCACGTTGTTGAACCAGCTGAGACAGTCGATAAAGATGGAGATAAAAAACTCATCATCTATTCTATGGGGAATTTCCTATCGAATCAGCGTATTGAAACCATGCAGGATGAGGAAAATGCCAAGTGGACAGAACGTGGCGTTCTCATGGATGTGACTATCAAGAAAAAGGCAGGAAAGACTACAATAGAGACTGCTAAAGCTCATCCTAGCTGGGTTAATAGAACACCAAAAGGAACTTATTCTCCAGAAGGTTATCCACTCTATCTATACCAGACCTATATCTTAGATGATTTCATTGAGGGTGGGAAATATCGTAGCCAGTTAGATGATGAAACCAAGGAACGGATAGACACAGCTTATACAGAAATGAATGAGCATGTAGGTTTGAAATGGTAGCAATGGAGAGCGAGAAGAAAAAGATGGATATTAGAGTAATTGCGACGGATATGGATGGAACCTTGTTGGACCCCAAGGGACAACTGGATCTACCTCGTCTAGAAAAAATTTTGGACAAGCTGGATCAACGTGGCATTCGTTTTGTCATTGCAACGGGAAATGAAATTCATCGTATGAGACAATTACTGGGACATATAGCAGAGAGAGTGGTTCTCGTAGTTGCTAACGGTGCTCGGATATTCGAGAACAATGAATTGATTCAAGCACAAACTTGGGATGATGCCATGGTTGATAAAGCTTTAGCTCACTTTAAAGGTAGAGAATGTCAGGATCAGTTTGTCGTGACTGCGATGAATGGTGGTTTTGTAAAGAAAGGCACTGTTTTTACAGAACTAGATAAATTTATGACTCCAGAGATGATTGAGAAGCTCTATCAACGAATGAACTTTGTTGATGAATTTGACTCTAATCTCTTCGGTGGTGTTCTCAAGATGAGTATGGTTGTTGGTGAAGAACGATCCGAATCGGTTTTGCGGGAAATTAATGACCTATTTGATGGGCATGTGCGAGCTGTTTCCAGCGGTTATGGCTGTATTGATATCTTACAAGATGGGATTCATAAAGCGTGGGGGCTAGTAGAATTGCTCAAACGTTGGAACTTAAAACCTGAACAAATCATGGCCTTTGGTGATAGTGAAAATGACATTGAAATGTTAGAGTTGGCAGGAATTTCATACGCTATGGAAAATGCAGAAGAAGCTGTTAAGAGAGTTGCGACAAAAGTAGCTCCAGCCAACAGTCAGGCAGGTGTTTACAAAGTTTTAGAGAACTGGCTAGAAAGAGGAGAATAACTTGGCAGTACAGCTATTAGAAAACTGGCTCTTAAAAGAGCAAGAGAAAATCCAAACCAAGTATCGTGAACTCAATCAGATTTCGGTAATTGAACCAGATATCATCTTTATTGGAGATTCTATTGTTGAGTATTATCCCTTACAGGAATTGCTAGGGACAACAAAGACCATTGTGAACCGAGGTATACGAGGCTATCAGACCGGACTTTTACTTGATAACCTTGATGCCCACCTCTATGGTGATGCAGTGGATCAAATTGTGCTTTTGATTGGGACCAATGACATTGGAAAAGATGTTCCAATGAGTCAAGCACTAACCAATCTCGAAAGTGTGATTCAAAGTATTTCTCGTGACTATCCGCTGTCACAGATTAAGCTAGTTTCTATTCTGCCAGTTCATCAAGGGGAAGAATACAAACAGACAGTTTATATTCGTACAAATGAGAAAATCAAGGCCTGGAACCAAGTCTATCAAGAGTTAGCTTCTGCCTACATGCAGGTAGAATATGTATCTGTTTTTGAAGAGCTACTCGATCAGGAAGGGCAACTCAAATCAGACTATACAACAGATGGGCTTCACCTTAGTGTTTCTGGCTATCAGGCTCTATCAGAAACCTTGAAAACTAGACTTTTCTAGACATCTACTTGCATTTTTGCTTTTTTAACCTAGATAAGGTATAATATCTTTATAGTCTTTGGGGTCGTTACGGATTCGACAGGCATTATGAGGCATATTTTGCGACTCGTGTGGCGACGTAAACGCTCAGTTAAATATAACTGCAAAAAATAACACTTCTTACGCTCTAGCTGCCTAAAAACCAGCAGGCGTGACCCGATTCGGATTGCTCGTGTCTGATGACAGGTCTTAATTTTAGCGAGATACGATCAAACTTTGTCTAGCAGTTTGATAAGAGATTGATAGACTCGCAGTTCCTAGGCTTGAGTTATGTGTCGAGGAGCTGTTAAAACAATACATAACCTATGGTTGTAGACAAATATGTTAGCAGATGTTTGGACGTGGGTTCGACTCCCACCGGCTCCATTAATAATTTACATTGTTTTGTAAATCTTTCTAAAACGTTGTTTTTACAACGTTTTTTATTTTATTCCTTGGTATTCCTTTTTAGAAAAAGGATACAACATTTTGTCGTATCCTAAATATCAAATCAAGTCCTGAATTTTCTTAAGTTTTTATCATATTTTCTGTTATAATTAAGGTGCCTTAAGAAAAATAATGAAAAAACTAAATGTTTTTCATATAGTTTTCATTGTTTTAATAGTTTAAAGTCAATCTTATTTTTCTCTAATAGAAAATAATGAAAAAGTAGGTTTAGAAAGAGGTAAGTATCTATGTCTTCTCATAAAAAAGTGTCACTCTCTGAGATTAATCAATCTATCGATACTCCAAATAACAATCATTTCTGGCAAAATTTAAAGGCCTTTTTAGGTCCGGGTGCTCTTGTCGCAGTTGGTTATATGGATCCAGGAAACTGGATTACCAGTGTAGTCGGTGGTGCTTCCTATAAGTATAGTCTCTTGTTTGTTATCTTGATTTCATCTCTCATTGCCATGCAACTTCAGCAGATGGCAGGAAAGCTTGGTATTGTAACCCAGATGGATCTGGCTCAAGCAACGGCTCATCATTCACCTAAATGGCTTCGTTATAGTCTATGGGTGATTTTAGAATTAGCCTTGATGGCGACAGACCTGGCAGAAGTTCTAGGTTCAGCCATTGCTCTCAATCTTCTCTTTAAGATTCCGATTATGATAGCCATCCTTTTGACGGTTCTAGATGTCTTTCTCTTATTGCTTTTGATGAAATTTGGCTTTAAGAAGATTGAAGCTATTGTGACAACACTGATTTTAACCATTCTAGCAATTTTTACCTATCTGGTAGCTTTGTCACATCCAAGCTTCCAAGGAATCGTTGAGGGTTATCTACCGAATGCGACCTTATTTGAGAGTCCTTTGCCAGGACATGAAAGTCAATTAACATTAGCTCTGGGGATTGTAGGTGCGACGGTTATGCCTCATAACCTCTATTTGCATTCTTCCTTGTCTCAAACTCGGAAAATCAATCACAATGACAAGGATGATGTTCGAAAAGCGATGCGCTTTATGACCTGGGATTCAAATCTCCAATTATCCTTGGCCTTTGTGGTTAACTCCCTTCTATTAATTCTCGGGGCGGCTCTCTTTTTCGGCCATGCATCCGAGATTTCTGCCTTCTCTCAAATGTATAATGCCTTGCAGGATTCTACTATTGCAGGAGCTATAGCTAGCTCGACCTTATCAACCTTGTTTGCCTTGGCTTTATTAGCCAGTGGTCAAAATTCGACAATTACGGGTACCTTGACTGGACAAATCGTTATGGAAGGTTTCTTGCATATGAGATTGCCTCAATGGTTCATTCGTTTGGCAACTCGTCTCTTTGCCTTGTTGCCTGTCATGATTGTAGCGGTTCTGTTTGGTCATCAGGAAAAAACCTTGGATCAGTTATTGGTCTATTCGCAGGTCTTTCTTTCAATCGCTCTTCCATTTTCAATCTTCCCTCTGATTTATCTAACTTCTAAGAAATCACTGATGGGCGAATTTACCAATGCCAAATGGAATACCATCCTTGGTTATATTGTTTCCATTATCTTAACAATTCTCAATGTGAAATTGTTATTTGATATTTTCTAAGAAATTCACCCAAGTTAGAAAACAAACATATAAGAAAAAAGATACCCAAGATTTCTTGGGTATCTTTTTTGAAAATAAACGGAAGACATGGGATTCGAACCCACGCACGCTTTAACACGCCTACCGCGTTTCCAACACGGCCTCTTAAGCCTCTTGAGTAATCTTCCAATACTTACTAACCTAGTCTACCATAAAGCCTTCTTTCTTGCAAATTTATTTAAAGTTGAGGAGTCAGTGATAGAAATTGAAAGAAAGTGACAAAAAATGCTTGACTTTGATTTTTTTTATGATAGAATGAATAATGTAATCGTTAACAGGAGGTAAACTAATGCTAAAAAGTGAACGAAAACAGTTGATTTTAGAAGAATTGAGTAAGCATAAAATCGTCTCTCTAGAGAAATTGGTAGGCTTGTTAGATACTTCAGAATCAACAGTTAGACGTGATTTAGATGAACTGGAGTCTGAAAATAAACTTCGTCGAGTGCATGGAGGAGCAGAGTTGCCTCACTCCTTGCAAGAAGAAGAAACCATTCAAGAAAAATCTGTCAAAAACCTTCAAGAGAAAAAGTTGATTGCTCAAAAAGCATCTTCCCTCATCAAAGAAAAAGATGTTATCTTTGTGGATGCAGGGAGTACGACAGCCTTTCTCATTAAAGAATTGGAGCGAAAAGACATTACAGTGGTAACCAATTCCATTCACCATGCGGTTCAATTAGTGGATAAGCAAATCCCAACCGTCATTATCGGTGGTGGAGTCAAGATGACAACTGATGCCAGTATCGGAGGAGTAGCTCTCAATCAGATTAACCAACTGCACTTTGATCGTGCCTTTATTGGAATGAACGGTGTAGATGAAGGTTACTTTACAACTCCAGATATGGAGGAGGGCGCCGTCAAGCGTGCTATCTTAGAAAATGCTAAACAGACATATGTTTTAGCAGATTCATCCAAGATTGGTCAGTCTTGTTTTGCTAAGGTAGCTCCTATAAAACGTGCTATTGTCATTACATGCAAGGGTCATGAGCTCTTGTCAGCTATCAAAGAGAAAACGGAGGTAATAGAAGTATGATTTATACAGTCACACTCAATCCATCTATAGACTACATTGTCCGTTTGGACAAAGTAGAAGTTGGTAGTGTCAATCGTATGGATAGTGATGATAAGTTTGCTGGTGGTAAAGGTATCAATGTTAGCCGTGTCTTGAAGCGTTTGGATATTCCAAATACAGCGACAGGTTTCATCGGAGGATTTACTGGAAAATTTATCACAGATACTTTAGCTGAAGAACAAATTGAAACGCAATTTGTCCAAGTGGCAGAAGATACGCGTATCAATGTCAAGATCAAAGCAGATCAAGAAACAGAAATCAATGGGACAGGTCCTAATGTTGAGCCCGAACAACTTGAAGAGTTAAAAGCCATTCTTTCAAGTCTGACAGCAGAAGATACAGTTGTCTTTGCGGGTTCGAGTGCAAAAAACTTAGGCAATGTCATTTATAAGGATTTGATTGCCTTGACGCGTCAGACAGGCGCTCAAGTAGTCTGTGACTTTGAAGGTCAGACCTTAATTGATAGTTTGGATTATCAACCACTTTTGGTCAAACCAAATAATCATGAACTGGGAGCTATCTTTGGAGTGAAACTCGAAAGCTTAGATGAAATTGAAAAATACGCTCGAGAATTGCTAGCTAAAGGTGCTCAAAACGTTATCATCTCTATGGCTGGTGATGGAGCCCTTCTGGTAACATCAGATGGAGCATACTTTGCTAAACCGATCAAGGGAACCGTTAAAAACTCAGTGGGTGCTGGTGACTCTATGGTTGCTGGATTTACGGGTGAGTTTGTCAAATCAAAAGACGCAGTAGAAGCCTTCAAATGGGGAGTGGCTTGTGGAACAGCAACCACCTTCTCAGATGATTTAGCAACTGCAGCATTTATTAAAGAAACTTATGAAAAAGTTGAGGTAGAAAAAAGATGAAAATTCAAGATTTATTGAGAAAAGACGTCATGTTGCTTGATTTGCAAGCAACTGAAAAAACAGCAGCTATCGAAGAAATGATTCATAGCTTGGTTGAACACGGATACGTGACAGATTTTGAAACCTTTAAAGAAGGAATTTTAGCGCGTGAAGCTTTGACTTCTACAGGTTTGGGTGACGGTATCGCAATGCCTCACAGCAAAAATGCTACTGTTAAAGAAGCGACAGTTCTCTTTGCTAAGTCGAACAAGGGTGTTGATTACGAAAGCTTGGATGGACAAGCAACTGACCTCTTCTTTATGATTGCTGCTCCAGAAGGTGCTAATGACACTCACTTAGCAGCCTTGGCAGAATTGTCTCAATACTTGATGAAAGACGGATTTGCTGACAAACTTCGCCAAGTAACTTCAGCTGACCAAGTCATTGAACTCTTTGACCAAGTTTCAGAAAAAGCTCAAGAACCAGCTAAAGCTCCTACAAATGACTCTGCAGACTTCATCGTAGCAGTTACAGCTTGTACAACAGGAATTGCCCACACTTACATGGCCCAAGAAGCTCTTCAAAAGGTGGCGGCAGAAATGGGTGTTGGGATCAAGGTTGAAACCAATGGTGCTAGTGGTGTTGGCAATAAATTGACAGCAGAAGATATTCGTAAGGCTAAAGCTGTCATCATCGCTGCTGATAAAGCAGTTGAAATGGATCGTTTTGATGGCAAACCGTTGGTCAATCGTCCAGTTGCAGACGGTATCCGTAAGACAGAAGAGTTGATCAACTTGGCTCTTTCTGGGAATGCTGAAGTCTACCATGCTGCTAACGGAGCACAAGCTTCAACAGCATCTAATGAAAAACAAAGCCTCGGCGGTGCCTTCTACAAACACTTGATGAGTGGTGTATCCCAAATGTTGCCATTCGTTATCGGTGGTGGTATCATGATTGCCCTTGCCTTCTTGATTGACGGTGCTTTGGGGGTTCCAAATGAAAGCCTTGGGAATCTTGGTTCTTACCATGAGCTAGCTTCTATGTTCATGAAAATTGGTGGCTCAGCCTTTGGTTTGATGCTTCCAGTATTTGCAGGATATGTTGCTTACTCAATTGCTGAAAAACCAGGTTTGGTAGCAGGTTTCGTAGCTGGTGCTATCGCTAAAGAAGGTTATGCCTTTGGTAAAATCCCTTACGCTCAGGGTGGAGAAGCAACTTCAGCTCTTGCCGGAGTGTCATCAGGTTTCCTTGGTGCTCTTGTTGGTGGATTTATTGCTGGTGCCTTGGTTCTCTTGATTAAGAAATATGTAAAAGTTCCTCGTTCACTTGAAGGTGCTAAATCAATCCTTCTCTTGCCACTATTTGGAACAATCTTGACAGGATTTGTCATGCTGGCAGTCAATATCCCAATGGCCGCAATCAATACTGGTATGAACAACTTCCTTGCAGGACTTGAAGGTGGTTCAGCTGTCCTTCTTGGTATCGTTCTTGGAGGAATGATGGCTGTCGATATGGGTGGCCCTGTCAATAAAGCAGCTTACGTCTTTGGTACTGGTACTCTTGCAGCAACAGTTGCAACAGGTGGTTCAGTAGCCATGGCAGCAGTTATGGCTGGAGGAATGGTTCCACCGCTTGCAATCTTTGTAGCAACACTTCTCTTCAAGAATAAATTTACCAAAGAAGAACGTAACTCTGGTTTGACGAACATCGTTATGGGCTTGTCATTCATCACTGAAGGTGCGATTCCATTTGGTGCAGCAGACCCAGCTCGTGCTATCCCAAGCTTCATCCTTGGTTCAGCGGTAGCAGGTGGACTCGTTGGTCTTGCAAATATCAAACTCATGGCTCCTCACGGAGGAATCTTCGTTATCGCCCTTACTTCAAATGCTCTTCTTTACCTTGTCTTTGTCTTGGTAGGAGCAATTGTCAGTGGTGTCGTTTACGGTTACCTTCGTAAACCATTAGAAAAATAATCACAAACACATTCAAATGACTGAACACGAAAGTGGGCAGTCATTTTTTTAACCTCTCGAAAAGTTTCTGAAATATGATATAATAGAAGCATGGCAAACAAGAATACAACCAAAACAAGACGAAGACCGTCTAAAGCAGAATTGGAAAGAAAACAAGCGATTCAACGAATGCTGATTTCCTTAGCTTTGGCTATCTGTTTAATTTTTGCAGCCCTCAAATGGGGAGCTGTCGGAATCACTGTTTATAACCTGATTCGCTTACTCGTAGGGAGTTTAGCATACTTAGCTATTTTCTCTCTCTTGATTTATCTATTCTTCTTTAAATGGATTCATAAACAAGAAGGCTTGCTAGCAGGTTTCTTCTTTATTTTTACAGGCTTACTCCTAATCTTTCAAGCCTATCTTGTCTGGAAGCTTAGTATGGCAAACGCTGTTTTCCAAGTAACAGTTGGACAAATTTTTAAAGATTTAACCAGTTTTCAAGTGACAAGCTTTGCTGGTGGGGGTGTGATTGGGAGTGGTCTCTACATTCCGGTAGCCTTTTTGTTCTCAAACATCGGTACCTATTTCATCGGGGCAATCTTAATCCTAATCGGAGCTCTTTTAATGAGTCCATGGTCTATCTATGATATTGCTGATTTTCTTTCAGCTCGATTAGCTATCTGGATGGAGCGCCGTGAACAGAAAAAACAAGAGCGTTTTATCAAGCGTGAAGAGGAAAAGGCACAAAGAGAAGCAGAAGAGCAAGCAAGACTTGAAAAAGAAAGAGAAGAGCAGGCTTTGCTTGACATGCAGCCTGTAGATATGGAAACTGGAGAAATCTTATCAGACCAACCACTGCAAGAATTTCCTCCACTTCCAGAGGAGGAATGGGTAGAACCTGAGATTATTCTCCCGCAAGCTGATTTTGATTACCCTGAAGAAGGAGACTATCCAGAGGAAGAAGTTTTCTCTGAAGAAGAAGATGATGATGACGAAGAGGTTGAAGTAGATTTTTCTGCTAAAAAGGCCTTGGAGTATAAGCTTCCAAGCTTGCAACTCTTTGCACCTGATAAACCAAAAGATCAGTCAAAAGAAAAGAAAATCGTTCGAGAAAATATTAAAATTTTGGAAGAGACCTTCGCAAGTTTTGGTATTAAAGTGACTGTAGAAAGAGCAGAAATCGGTCCGTCGGTGACTAAGTATGAGGTTAAACCTGCAGTTGGTGTCCGTGTCAACCGTATTTCCAATCTAGCAGACGACTTGGCTCTGGCCTTGGCTGCTAAAGATGTCCGTATCGAAGCACCGATTCCTGGGAAATCCTTGGTAGGTATCGAAGTTCCTAACTCAGAAATTGCAACGGTATCCTTCCGTGAGCTTTGGGAACAATCTCAAACAAAACCTGAAAATCTTCTAGAAATTCCTCTTGGGAAAGCAGTCAATGGTACAGCCCGTTGCTTTGACTTGGCTAAAATGCCTCACTTGCTAGTGGCCGGTTCTACAGGTTCTGGTAAATCTGTTGCAGTTAATGGGATCATCGCAAGTATTCTGATGAAGGCTCGCCCAGACCAAGTCAAATTTATGATGGTGGATCCTAAGATGGTCGAGTTGTCGGTCTACAACGATATTCCCCATCTCTTGATTCCAGTTGTAACCAATCCTCGCAAGGCTAGTAAGGCTTTGCAAAAGGTTGTTGATGAAATGGAAAACCGCTATGAACTCTTTGCGAAAGTCGGAGTTCGAAATATTGCTGGTTTCAATGCTAAAGTTGAGGAATTCAATGCTCAGTCTGAATACAAGCAAGTACCTCTACCTTTAATCGTCGTGATTGTCGATGAGTTGGCAGATTTGATGATGGTTGCCAGCAAGGAAGTAGAAGATGCTATTATTCGTCTCGGACAAAAGGCGCGTGCGGCTGGTATTCACATGATTCTTGCAACCCAGCGTCCTTCAGTAGATGTTATCTCTGGTCTGATTAAGGCAAATGTGCCGTCACGTGTAGCATTCGCTGTTTCTTCAGGAACGGATTCACGTACGATTTTAGATGAAAATGGTGCGGAGAAATTGCTTGGTCGAGGGGATATGCTCTTTAAACCAATTGACGAAAACCATCCTGTTCGCTTGCAAGGTTCCTTTATCTCAGATGATGATGTGGAACGCATCGTAAACTTCATTAAGGCGCAAGCTGATGCGGATTATGATGAAAGCTTTGATCCAGGAGAAGTATCTGAGACAGAAGGTGAGTTTGGTTCTAGCGATGATGCTGGAGATCCACTTTTCGAAGAAGCCAAGGCGCTTGTTATAGAGACACAAAAAGCAAGTGCATCCATGATTCAACGCCGTCTTTCAGTTGGTTTTAACCGAGCAACTCGATTGATGGAAGAATTAGAAATGGCTGGTGTTATCGGTCCGGCTGAAGGAACAAAACCTCGTAAAGTCTTACAACAATAAATTGTTTGAAAATAGAATAAAAATTCAAGAAATTACCTTTAGGAAATTGGAATAATCTTCTCTAATTTTTCGAAGGTGATTTCTTTCTTTTTGCCTAGGATTATAAGTATTTTTGTTCTAAAAAGACTTTCAGGTTGGTCCGATCTTTAGATTTTACTTTTACTAATTTTAACTAATAAAGTATTGATTTTTAAACTAGGTTTTGATATATTAAAATGGTATAAGAAATATTTAAATGTTTAAAAAATAAGCGAAAAAAATGAAGGGGGTTATTTTTTTAAGATAAAATGCAAACGCTTACTTTTTAAGCAGAAAGGAATAAAAATAATGGATAAAAGGTTATTTGAAAAACGTTGTAAATATAGTATTCGGAAATTTTCATTAGGTGTTGCTTCTGTTGTCATTGGTGCAACATTCTTTGGAACAAGCACTGTTTTGGCAGATACAGCACAAACTGGTTCTACTGCAAATATGCCAGCCGATTTAGCAGCTGCTCTGGCAAATGCAAAAAATGATAATGGACATGATTTTGAAGCGCCAAAACCTGGGGAAGATCAAGGTTCTCCTGAAGTTACTGAGGGACCAAAAACTGAGGAAGAAATACTTGCGAAAGAAAAAGAAGCGGTAGCACCATCTGCAACTGAAACAACCGAAAATGAACTTCCAAAAGATTTGCGTGAAAAACTCGATAAGGCTGAAGATAGTGGACATTCTGCTTCAAAAGATGATTTAGCAAAAGAAGATAAAAGTTTAGTTCCAGAAGATGTTGCTAAAACAAAAAACGGTGAATTGAACTACGGTGCGACTGTTGAAATTAAGAGCGAAGCTGGTATTGGTAGTGGGGTTGTTATCGGAGAAAATCTTGTCTTATCAGTATCTCATAACTTTATCAAGGATGTTCCGGATGGCAATAATCGTAAGGTAGCTGATAACATTGATAGTGATAAAGATGTGTATACAGTTTCTTATGAAGGTGCACCAGACGTTAAATTTAGTAAAAATGATGTAAAACACTGGGATCGTGAAGGCTTCCTGAAAGGTTATAAAAATGACTTAGCTATTGTCAAACTTCGCAGTCCTCTTGCAAATGCTCCAGTTGAAGTTGCGGATAAACCATCAACTATCAAGACAGGAGATAAGGTACATGTATTTGGCTATCCAAAAGGAGTGCTCGATCCAATCCTTAATACCACTGTCGAAGATATTAATGACCATGGAGAGGGTGTTCGTGGAATTAGCTATCAAGGAAGTGAACCTGGTGCCAGTGGTGGCGGAATCTTTGATGAAAATGGAAAATTAATTGGGATTCATCAAAACGGTGTATCTGGTAAACGTAGTGGTGGTATTCTTTTCTCACCTGCTCAGTTAGAGTGGATTCAAAACTATATCAAAGGTATTGAAACAACTAAACCAGTGGGTCTAGATGCACTTGATAAACAAGTTGAAGATAAAGAAGAAAAACCAAAAGAGGACAAACCTCAGGAAGAAAAACCAGTTGAAAACAAACCAGCTGAGAATAAACCAGCTGAAGCAGCAACGGAAGAAACTAGCGACGCTACTGCCGAAGTGAAAAAAGAGTGGGACTCAGTAAGCCGTGTGAAAGGGAATGTTGAAGTCGTTGAAGAAGGCGGAGTACGCTACAACAAATTAACTTCAACAACAGCTAACGACAATGGAGCAAACGAAGCTTTATTTGAAAAAGCTGGATTACAGGCGGATGCGGAAGGAAATGTAAGCGTTGACTTAACGTTCAAGGCAAACACTCCTCCAGCTGAAACACGCTTTGGGGTATATCTAAAATATAAAGATAATGATAACAACATCTTTGTTGGGTATGACAAGGGCGGTTGGTTCTGGCAATACAAAGGACCAAATGTAAACACTTGGTATAGTAAGACTCGTGTAGAAGCACCAAATGTAGGTGAAGAAAACCACCTATCTATCGTTTACAAAAAAGACGGTCAATTAAATGCTACAAATAATGGACAAAATTTATTTAGCACAGAAGTCGTTCCAGAAGTTGTCAAGAACTCTTTAGCTGATGTGAATAAAGTTTACCTCAAAGCTGGTACTTACGGTACAGAATTATCTTCTGTATCGATCAAAGCGGATAACCAAGATAACATCAAACCTGAAGAAGAAACTCCAGCTGTGGATGATGGGTTACGTCGCAATGACCAAGATGTTCACTATGAAACTTTACAATCAGAACAATTAAAAGCGATTATCGACACAGCGTTTCCACGTGTTAAAGAATATGAATTAGATGGAAAAACGTTAACAGGTCAAGTTCAAAAATTAGATAAAATGTCAATCAACGGTGTATTAGTCACTCCAGAAGTTCAATACCGTAAGATTGATGACACTACTGCAGAATATGTAATGAAAGTAAGAAACGATGATGAATTCATCAACGCTGAAATCACTGTAAAATTACAATTAGTCGGCAACGAAATGCACTTCGATGTGACAAAAGTAGTGAACAAAAACAATGTCGAAATGGGTAAACCAGTCGACAATGTTCGCAAATTAATCCAAACCATTGAATTCCCAGGAAACACACTTGTTTCTGTTGGTTCTAACAAACAAGGCGCAAAATTCGACGGAGCTCAAATGTCTACAAACACACATAACCGTGGAGACTATCATTTAGACTTGAAAGAAGGCAAGATGAATGAATATACTTACGGCTTCATGTATGGATTTGTTTCTTCTAATGAATTAGCAGCATCTGTTTGGAGTAACTCTCAATTTACTTATAGAGGAAATGACTTTGCACGTTTAACAACAGCGTTAGAACGTGTTGAAGGCGTAAACTACTTAGGTATTCAAAGCTCACCTTACTGGTACCAACGTGCTTATAAGAACTTAGTATTCCCAGAATACACATTAGAATTACCAAGTTCTAAAGTAGTCATTACAAAAGACTTAAACAAAGATAATGTGGTGGACTGGCAAGATGGTGCGATTGCATATCGTAATATCATGAACAATCCTAAAGGGGCAGAATCTGTTCCAGATTTAGTAGCGTATCGTATTGCGATGAACTTCGCATCTCAAGCGCAAAACCCATTCTTAATGACATTAGATGGTATTAAGAAGATTAACTTACACACAGATGGTTTAGGCCAATCAATCCTACTTAAAGGGTATGGTAGTGAAGGTCACGACTCAGGTCACTTAAACTATGCGGATATCGGTAAGAGAATCGGTGGCGTTGAAGACTTCAAGAAATTATTAGCAAGATCAAAAGAATATGGAGCTAAAATCGGTATTCACGTTAATGCTTCTGAAACATATCCTGAATCTAAATACTTCAGTGAAGCTATTTTACGTAGAAACTCTGACGGAACATATATGTACGGTTGGAACTGGTTAGACCAAGGTATCAACATCGATGCAGAATATGACTTAGCTCATGGACGTTTGGATCGTTGGAAAGAGTTAAGAGAAAAATTAGGTGCTGACTTAGACTTCATTTATGTGGACGTTTGGGGTAACGGACAATCAGGAGATAACACTGCTTGGCCAACTCACGTACTTGCTAAAGAATTAAACTCTCAAGGATGGCGTATGGCTATCGAGTGGGGCTTCGGTGCAGAATATGACTCAACATTCCAACACTGGGCAGCTGACTTAACTTACGGTGGATATTCACTGAAGGGTATTAACTCAAATATCACTCGATTCATTCGTAACCACCAAAAAGACTCATGGGTGGGTGACTATCCAAGCTACGGTGGTGCCGCTAACTATCCATTACTTGGTGGATATAACATGAAAGACTTCGAAGGATGGCAAGGTCGAAGCGACTACGAAGGATATATTCGTAACCTCTTCGAAAACAACATCATGACGAAGTTCTTCCAACACTACAAAGTTTCTAAATGGGTGAACGGTGACCCAGTTGCGATGAGCGACAACGGTCAAAACTACAAGTGGACTCCAGAGATGGAAGTACATTTAACAAATGACAATGGGGACGAAGTGAAAATTGTTCGTCAATCAAACGACCCTAATAGCCCAGATTACCGTAAACGTGTCACAACATTAAACGGTCGTGTCATCGAAAATGGTAGAAGCTACTTAGTACCATGGAACTGGGATGAAAATGGTAAAGCTTTAACAGGCGACAAAGAAAAGATGTACTTCTACACAACTGAAGGTGGAACAACTGAATGGACTCTTCCAGAAGATTGGACTGGAGATAAAGTATACCTTTACCGTTTAACAGACCAAGGTAAGAAAGATGTTGTAGAATTAACAGTCGGCGCAGACCGTAAGATTCAAATTACGGGAAATGCGAACCAACCATATGTACTTTACAAAGCTCCTCAAGGCAAAAAGACAATGGTATGGAGTGAAGGTCTACACATCTATGACCAAGGTTTCAACAGCGGAACATTAGATCATTGGGAAAAAACGGGTGACAGCGAACACGCTGAAATCGTGAAATCTCAAGGGGCTAACGAAATGTTACGTATTCAAGGAAACACTGAACGTGTGACATTGAAACAACGCTTAACAGACTTGAAACCAAATACAAGATATGCTGTTTATGTAGGTGTAGATAACCGAAGTGATGCACGTGCAGATATCACAATCCGTGTAGGCGACAAAGTGATTTCTAACTACACTAACAAATCAATCGCGAAGAACTATGTACAAGCACATGCGCATAACACACTTTCAAAGAACGCAACTGTGGATAATACAAGTTACTTCCAAAACATGTATGTATACTTCACAACAGGCGAAGATGTTTCTAATGTGACATTAGAACTTGGACGTGATGCGGATGCAGCAGCAACTTACTTCGATGAAATTCGTGTATTTGAAAATCAATCTGTAATGTACAACGAAAAACACGATACAGGAAATAGTAAATTCAAACAAGACTTTGAAGAAGTGCCTCAAGGTATCTTCCCATTCGTAGTCGGCGATGTTGAAGGCGTACAAGATAACCGTACTCACTTATCTGAGAAACACGAACCATATACTCAACGTGGATGGAATGGTAAGAAAGTCAACGATGTCATCGAAGGCAATTGGTCATTGAAGACGAACGGTTTATCAGGTTATGACAAACTCGTTTACCAAACAATTCCACAAAACTTCCGCTTCGAAGAAGGTAAGACTTATAAAGTAACCTTCGAGTATGAAGCAGGTTCAAATGGAGCATACTCATTCGTTATCGGTAATGGCGAAAATTCTCGTCGTAGTAAATTAACGAAATACGACTTAGAAAACACTTGGGAAAATTCATCAACTCCTAAGAAAGTAAGCTTCTATGTTACTGGTGAAAAAGGTGGAAACACTTGGATTGGTATTTACTCAAATGCGCGTGGTGCCGATACTAAAGGAGCTACAGATAACAACGAAATCAACTTCAAAGGTTATAAAGACTTTATGTTAGATAACCTTGAAATTGAAGAAATTAAGTTAACTGGTAAGATGATCATCGATGAAGCATACGAAAAGAATACTCCAATCGTAAATGGCAACTACAAACAAGATTCATTAAATGCTTATAAAGACGCTGTAGCAGCTTTATTAGAAGCAGACGATGATATTAGTGTGGATGACGCTAAAGCTCTTGTAGAACGCGTTAACGAGGCTAAAGAAAAACTTGCGGTGAAACGTAGCGCTCCAGATTGGGACGATATTCATGATCTTGATGCTCCTTATGAAGAAGCAGATAATGTATGGTATGCATTTGATGGAAATACAAATACTTTATGGCATACACCTTATGGAGTGAATAGCTTAGGAAAACCATTAACAGTAGAGTTCAATAATCCGATGGAATCAACTCGCTTTGAATATGTTCCTCGCCCTTCAGGTCCAAACGGACGTGTGATGAGCGGTAGCCTTACAGTGATTGATGAAAAAGGACAAGAACATAACTTTAGCTTTACTGGATGGGAAAATAATGCGAAAACAAAAGTGATTAACTTCGATGCTCCAATCAAAGTGAAGAAAGCTATCTTTACTGGTAACGAAACATACGGTGATCCTGGACATATTTCAGCAGCGGAATTACGCTTCGTCCTTCCAATTGAAGATGATAAACCATTAGATGAAGCTGCATACAATGCTGAAGTAGAACGTGTTCGTAAGATTGATCGTCAAGATGCGAAAGAATACTTGGCGGCTGTTGAAGCGTACAAGAATGGTCTTGCAGAACATAACTTATTAACTCCAAACGGACTTAATAAATTGGTAGAAGGCTTGAAAGAAATTAAAGAAACTGAAGAGCCAACTCCAGATCCGAAACCAACTCCAGATCCAGAGCCAACTCCAGATCCAGAGCCAACTCCAGATCCGAAACCAACTCCAGATCCAAAACCAACCCCAGATCCAGAGCCAACTCCAGATCCAAAACCAACTCCAGATCCAGAGCCAACTCCAGATCCAGAGCCAACTCCAGATCCAGAGCCAACTCCAGATCCGAAACCAACTCCAGATCCAGAACCAACTCCAGATCCAGAGCCAACTCCAGATCCGAAACCAACTCCAGATCCAGAGCCAACTCCAGATCCAGAACCAACTCCGGATCCAGAGCCAACTCCAGATCCAAAACCAACTCCAGATCCAGAGCCAACTCCAGATCCAGAGCCAACTCCAGATCCAGAACCAACTCCGGATCCAAAACCAACTCCAGATCCAGAACCAACTCCAGATCCAAAACCAACTCCAGATCCAGAGCCAACTCCAGATCCAGAGCCAACTCCGGATCCAGAACCGGAAGTTCTTTCAAGTAAGGGAGAACAGCAACCACCAGTAGTTGAAATTCCTGAATTTACAGGTGGAGTTAATGCTACAGAAGCGACTGTTTATGACATTCCAGAGTTCAAGGGTGGCGTTAATTGGGTTGAAGCGGACAAGAATGAGCTCCCAGAATTCAAGGGTGGCGTTAATTGGGTTGAAGCAGCTAAGAATGATGTTCCTGAGTATAAAGAAACATTAGGTGCAGGAGACAATCAGACAAGTCCAGTTGCAGAAAAACTTGATCAGAAACCAGCTCTAACACCAACACCTGCTATGCAAGCAGCACAAAAAGAAGCAGATCAGTCCAAACTTCCTGAAACAGGTGAAGGCACAACTGAACACCTCTTCCTAGCTGGTCTTACATTAGCAATGTCTGCTCTATTTCTTCAAAAAAGAAAAGAAGATTAAAATATAATAGAGTTTTATACTATGAAAACTCAAACTCCTAACTTATTGTAATGGAGAAAACCAAACACCTAGAGAGGACCTCTTGGTCCTCCCTTTTTAAAAAGGGAAATGATAACGCTTACCCAGTTTAAGCGTTGGAAAGGAAATATAGAAAATGGGAAAACATTTTTTTGAGAGACGGTGTCATTACAGTATACGTAAGTTTGCAATAGGCGCGGCTTCTGTCATGATTGGTGCAAGCATTTTTGGTGCTGGTATGGTTCAAGCAGCAGAAACAGAAGGGCCTGCAGAGACAGAAGGCACGGTGACACAGGTTCAGCCCATGGATAAGTTACCAGCGGATATAGCAGCGGCTATTGAAAAAGCTGAATCAGCTAAACCAACTGATCCTACTGAAACGAATCCGACTGATGCGGAAGCTCAGCCTGAAAATACTGGAGAAGTAGCTCCAAAACCAGCTGAAACTCCAGTTCCTAAGGAAGAAGCAACACCAAAACCAGCTGAAACTCCAAAAGAAGAAGCAGCACCAGTAGCTAAACCAGCAGAAAAGCCAGTTACTAAAGAATTGGTTGAAACTCCAGATGTCAATCATTTGGAAAAGGCTACTGCGACAGCATCAAACCATGAAGCCAACACACCATTTACAGCTGAGAAGGCGATTGATGGAAATCCAGATACTCGTTGGGCAACTGACCGTGATGTTGTGAAACCAACAATCGAATTTAAGCTTGAAAAGACAACCTTAATCAAGCATGTGGAAATTGATTGGGATCGTCGTGTTCGTGGCGAGCAAAATGATCCAAACATCAAATCTTGGAATCTCTATTATGCAGGTCAAGACGAAGTCAATGGATCAGGTCCTGGAGAATGGAAGTTGGCTCATCAACGGACAGGAACTCCGGTTCTAGATGAAAAAGTTGACTTAAAAGAAGCCGTTCAAGCTAAGTATCTTAAACTTGAAATTACAGATTATCAAGCCGGTACTATGCAATGGAAAAATGTGGGTATTCAAGAAATTCGTGCTTACTCAAACATTCCAGACGCTAGCAAACCAACAGATATTCGCCAAGTGACAGAATTAGCTGTTGCTGAAGATGGGAAATCACTTGTCTTGCCTAAATTACCAGGTCAAGTTAGCTTGATTGGAAGCAATAAGCAAGGTGTTATCGACCTAAATAATAAAATCTACACACCGCTGACAGAACAACATGTCAAAGTGATGGTCCAACAAACCAATGATAACCATACCTTCACAAAAGAATTTGAAGTTGTCATTAAAGGCTTGCACGCTGATGAAGGCGTTGGGACCAAACCTGCAGTTGCTCCAGCAGTTCAACAATGGTACGGCACTGATGGTAAAACTTCTATTACTTCAGAAACTGTCATTTCCGTTGGGAATTCTGGGTTTGATAAGGAAGCTAAGTTCTACCAAACTGACCTTGAAAATCGTGGTTTGGAAGTCGCAACCGGTGGTCAAGAAGCGCAAAACCGTATTGAGTTTAAAAAGGTTGAAGACAAGGGTTATGGCAAAGAAGGCTATGGTATCACCATTAAAGATGGAGTTATTACTGTAGAAGCTGCAACCAATACTGGTGCCTTTTATGCAACTCGTACCCTTCTTCAGTTGGGAGAAAATGACTTGCAAAACGGAGAAATCCGTGACTTCCCAAGCTTTAGCCATCGTGGCTTTATGCTAGATACAGGTCGTAAGTTTATCCCTTATGATACGCTTGTGGATATCATGCTCAACATGGCCTACTACAAGATGAACGATCTTCAATTGCACTTGAATGACAACTATATCTTCTTAAAAGATCATTTAGCAGGGAAAAATCTTACTCCTCAAGAGGAACTGGATTATGTTCTTAAAAATGCTAAGACAGGCTTCCGTGTAGAAACTGATGTTGTCGGTGAAAATGGTGAGAAATTAACATCTGACGAGCATTACACCAAGGAAGAAATGCAAGAAATTATCAAGTTAGCTAAAGCTTTGCATATTAACCTTGTTCCTGAAATTGACACACCAGGCCACGCCCTTTCATTTGTTAAGGTCCGTCCAGACTTGATGTATAAGGGCCAACTAAGTGCCAGAAAACACAATGTAGAACGTGTAGCTATGTTGGACTTGGATAACAAGTACGAAGAGACGCTCGCTTTTGTCAAATCAGTCTATGATAAATTGCTCGATGGTGAAGATGCACCACTTCATGGCGTTTCTACTGTTCATATCGGTACAGATGAGTACTATGGAAGTCCAGAAAGCTATCGTCGCTATGTCAATGATATGATCCAGTACATCAAAGGCAAAGGCCTAACACCGCGTATTTGGGGTTCACTCTCTGCCAAACAAGGAACTACACCTGTTGATTGGAAAGATGTAGAAGTTGATATCTGGAGTATCCACTGGCAACGTCCACAGGCAGCAATTGCTCAGGGTGCCAAGATTATCAATATCACAGATATTCCAACCTATAGTGTTCCAAGTGGAAGCAATAGTCAAGGTGGTTATGGGGATTATGCAAACTATGAAACTCAATACAACCGCTGGACACCAAATGACTTCTCAACAGGTGGAGGACCACGCTTAGAAGCCTCTAATCCAAATATCCTTGGTGGTGGTCATGCAGTCTGGAATGACAACATTGACCTCCATGAAACTGGACTTACTTCTTACGATATCTTTAAACGTTTCTTCAAGAGTATGCAGTCTACTGCAGAACGCACTTGGGGTTCAGACCGTGCAGCAAAGACCTATGCAGAACGTATTCAACCAGCAAGTGTTTATGCACCACGTTCAAATCCAGAAAAGACAATAGAAGATAGCGACCTATTCACAATTAAACCAGAAACTATCAAGGAATATCTTGCTAAGAATGTGAAGAAAACAGAAGCAGGTTTGAACTTCGAAAAAGATTCTAGTATCGAAGGTTTAGTAGGTGATGTTGGTCCTAGTCATGTTTTGAAATTGGATGTAACTGTTACAGGTGATGGAGAGCAAGTCTTCTCTACAAGTGGGGACAACCAACTTTATCTTGCGGACAAGGATGGCTACTTAGCTTATAAATTTGAACAATTCCATATTCAATTTGACAAGAAGCTAGAGAAGAATAAACGTTATCAAATCTCTGTTGTTACGAAACCACAAAAAACAGAAGTTTATGTAGATGGCGAAAAGGTTGAACGGATTGCAAATCCAGCTCATCCTCGCTTGGCTCACAATAGCTTGGTACTTCCACTTGAAACAATCGGTGGTTTCCAAGGAATCTTGCATAGTGCAGAGTTGTCAAATGAAGCATTTGTAAACCCACGTTTAATCCCAACAGATCACTTCACAGTTTCTGCAACTAGTCAGGAAACACCAGGAACAGAGACTGAAGGGCCAGTAGAAAAAGCTTTCGATAATGATCCAAATACCTTCTGGCATTCTAAATGGACTGGACATCAAGCTCCATATACCGTTGCAATGAATTTGAACGCTCCTGAAAAAGTCAATGGTTTGACTTATCTTCCACGTCCAGGTGGTGGTAACGGAGTCGTGACCTCTTATGAAATCTATGCTCAAAAAGATGGTCAAATGGTTAAAGTTGCTTCAGGAACTTGGGAAAATAATACTAAAGAAAAAACTGTTAATTTTGCAGCAGTTGAAACTAATAAGGTAGAATTTAAAGTTCTGTCAGGTGTCGCAGGATTTGGTAGTGCCGCAGAAATTCAACTACTCAAGCCACTTTCTGATAGTGAAACTGAAGAACCAGTTGTTCCAGAAAAACCTGTAACTCCTGAGAAACCGGTGACTCCAGAGCCACCAAGAGTTGAAGAGGTGGGTGATGGTACAACTGAACTTGCTGATAGATTTGTAGCCACAAAACCAGCCAGTGATGATGCAATTGCTGCTGCAGCACAAAGTCAAGACTATCTCAAGAAAGAATACAAGGTATTCCCAACACCACAAAAAGTCACTTATGGTGAAGGTGTCACTAAACTTCAAAAACAAGTGAATCTTGTCATGGGTAATCAGCTAGATATTTATACTCGCAACCGCTTGAAGAGTGTACTACAAGATCATCAAATCTCTTATACAAGTAGTCAAGCAGCAGTAGCAGGTGCTACAAATATCTATCTTGGTGTTCATGGTCAACATTCACAGGCTGAAAAAGAAATATCTGGTATTTCTCAAGGACTCTTTGATAAGATTGATGCCTATGCTTTGTCAATTAAGAACAATACAATCTCTATCGTCGGTAAAGATACAGATGCTGTCTTCTATGGATTGACGACTCTTAAACACATGCTTAATGAAAGTGAAGCTCCGGTTTTACGTAATGTAACTGTTGAAGACTACGCTGAAATTAAGAATCGTGGTTTTATCGAAGGTTACTATGGGAATCCATGGAGCAATGCTGATCGTGCTGAATTGATGCGCTATGGTGGTGACTTGAAGTTGACTCAATACTTCTTTGCACCAAAAGATGATCCATATCACAACAAGAAATGGCGTGAACTTTATCCAGAAGAAAAATTAGCTGAAATCCGTGAATTGGCGCGTGTCGGAAACCAAAACAAGACTCGTTATGTTTGGACCATCCACCCATTCATGAACAACCGTATCCGTTTTGGTAACGATGCTGATTACCAAAAAGACCTTGAAACCATTAAGGCTAAGTTCACTCAATTGATGGATGTCGGCGTTCGTGAGTTCGGTATTTTGGCCGATGATGCTCCAAGCCCAGTTGGTGGCTATAATAGCTACAACCGCTTGATGAAGGACATGACAGATTGGTTGACTGAAAAACAAGCAACTTATGTTGGCCTTCGTAAGGAAATGATTTTTGTCCCAGGTCAGTATTGGGGTAATGGTCGTGAAGATGAGTTGAAATCTCTAAATGAAAATCTTCCAACTTCAACTTCTATGACCCTTACTGGTGGTAAGATTTGGGGTGAAGTATCTGAAAGCTTCCTTTCAAACCTTAAGAATAATCTGACTGCAGGAGGTAAGACCTACCGCCCAGTTGCTCTATGGATTAACTGGCCTGTTACAGATAACTCTAAACAACACTTGATTTTGGGTGGCGGTGAGAAATTCCTTCATCCAAATGTGGACCCAAGCCTCCTTTCAGGTATCATGTTGAATCCAATGCAACAATCTGAGCCTTCTAAGATTGCCCTCTTCTCGGCAGCTCAGTATGCATGGAAACAATGGAAGTCTGAAGAAGAAGCTAAGAAAGTAAATGACATCGCCTTCAACTTTGTTGAAACAGGTAAATTTACTGACAGTGAAACATCTGTTGCCTTCCGTGAACTTGGTAAACATATGATCAACCAAAACATGGATGGTCGTGTTGTGAAGTTAGAAGAGTCTGTTGAACTCGCACCAAAATTGGCGGCCTTCATGTCTAAGTTGAAAGCTGGTCAAGATGTCAGTGCAGAGCGTCAAGAATTGCGTGCAGAATTTGCTAAAATAAAAGCTGCAGCACAACTTTATAAAGCATCTGGTGATGAAAAGATGCGTGCTCAAATCCACTACTGGTTGGATAATGCTATTGACCAAATGGATGCTTTGAGTGCTTTCCTAGATGGATCAGAAGCTATTGAAAACAATGATTCTGCTAGACTTTGGGATAGCTATTACAAGGGCTTGAAACTTTATGAACAATCACAAACTTATACTTTCCATTATGTAGACCATGATGAAAGAGCTGAATTGGGTGTACAACATATCCGTCCATTCTTGCTTGGCCTTCGTGAAGTATTGGCAACTGAAGTTCAAAAAGCCCTACACCCAGACCAAGTAATCAGCACCTTTATCACAAACCGTACAGGTGTAGAAGGTGGACTTGCTGAAGTCACTGACGGAGATTTAGGAACACATGCCCTTATCAAATCACCAAACAGCATCCAAACTGGTGACTATATTGGTTTGAAATTTAATAAAGCTGTTCCAATTCAAAACTTGACATTTGCAATGGGAACTCAAGCAAATCCACGCGATACCTTTAACAATGCTAAGGTTGAGTACCTCAATGAAAATGATGAGTGGGTAACACTTTCAGAACCAAGCTACACTGGTAATGAGCCTCTTCTTAAATTTGAAAATCTCAATATCAATGCTAAAGCTGTTCGAATGATTGCAACTTCTGATCGTGAGAACACTTGGTTTGCTGTCCGAGAAATCGCTGTGAACCGTCCTGTAGAAGTAAGTCGTCCTAAACAGGCAGCTACAGTGACCATCAGTCCAAATCTTATGTACAAGTACAATACGACAGTTGCTCAGATTACAGATGGTCGTGACAATACGGAAGCCATGCTGGCAAATGCTGATCGAACAGATACAACTCCAGTCGGTGGTTGGGTTCAACTAGACTTGGGTGGAGTCAAACCTGTAACTAAGGTTCGCCTCGTTCAAGGTTCTGGAGATAAATTGGCAGAAGGCGTTCTTGAGTATTCTACAGATGGTACTTCATGGCAAGAATTGGATCGATTGACTGGTGAACAAACCAAAGAAATTGAAACTCCAATTTCAGCTCGCTACATCCGTGTTCGTAACACCAAGAATATCAATCTATGGTGGCGTATCGCTGACTTCTCAGTTGAAACACGTGCTGGCAATAGCGAGATGACAGATACTAATGTTGAAAGTTTGAAATCAACTCCAGTATATGACAGTCTCGGTCGTTATGACATGCAAATTCCAAGTGGCACTAAGCTTCCAGCTCATAGCTACTTGGGTATGAAGCTAGACCGTCTACACCAGGCTGAAAGCATTCAGGCTATTGGTATTGGAAATCCAGCCCTTGACTTGGAATTCTCTCCAAATGCACAAGAATGGTATCCAGCTAGCCAAGTAACTGATAAGTCCTTGGTGCGTTATGCTCGTTTGGTTAATAAGACTGACCAAGAACAAGCAGTGACAGCGACATCTTTACTCGTTAAGACAAAAGAAGTGGAGCCAACTAAACTTGATTCTACATCTATGGGAATTGATGCCTACTATGGAGCAAATGATGTTCGCAAGATCAAGAATTTGGATCAGTTGTTTGATGGTGTTTACAATAACTTTGTAGAGTTCTCTGACTATGCACGTAAAGATGGTCATATTACCTTGAAACTTGGTAGCGAACGTGAAATCAAGAAGATTAGAGCCTATATCCAAGATGGTACGAAGAACTATCTTCGTGATGGTAAGATTCAGGTTAGTCAAGATGGTAAGACATGGACAGATGTTGTGACAGTAGGTGATGGTGTCGCTAATGAAATGCGCGATGATTCATTGACAGATGGATGGACACATGATTCTAAGATGCCTGGAAATCGCTACATTGAAGGTGAACTTGCAAGTCCAGTTAAAGCTAACTATCTCCGTGTTCTCTTCACTGCTAATTACGATGCTCGTTTTGTTGGATTTACTGAGATAGTTATCAATGACGGCGAATTTGTGAAACCTATCAACGACCCAACTGTTCAAGGAAACGGTGGAGAAAGTCGAGGCAACCTTTACACAAATCTTGTAGATGGCAAAGTCTTGACAAGCTATAAGGCTGAGAAAGACCAGGGTGAGCTAGTTTACCACTTGTCAGAACCAACAGATGCCAACCACATCCGACTTGTTTCTAGTCTGCCTCAAGGAGTAGCAGCGCGTCTACTTGCTCGTACTCTGAAAACAGACAGAGACGGTGCTTGGACAGATTTGGGAGCAATTACTTCAAGCTTCCAAACATTTGCAGTCAGAGATAAGGCTCCGTTGCTTGATGTCAAACTCATTTGGGAAGGTGGCAAGCCAGAGTTCTATGAAATGACGACTTACTACCAAGAACTTTCAGAAGAACCTGAGCAACCAACTCCAGATCCAGAGCCAACCCCAGATCCAGAACCAACCCCAGATCCAGAACCAACTCCAGATCCGAAACCAACTCCGGATCCAGAACCAACTCCGGATCCAGAACCAACTCCAGATCCGAAGCCAACTCCAAATCCAGAGCCAACTCCAGATCCAGAGCCAACTCCAGATCCAAAACCAACTCCAGATCCAGAGCCAACACCAGATCCAGAACCAACTCCAAATCCAGAGCCAACTCCAGATCCGAAGCCAACTCCAGATCCAGAACCAACTCCAGATCCAGAGCCAACACCAGATCCGAAGCCAACTCCAGATCCAGAGCCAACCCCAGATCCGAAACCAACTCCAGAACCTGAAGTTCTTTCAAGTAAGGGAGAACAGCAACCACCAGTAGTTGAAATTCCTGAATTTACAGGTGGCGTTAATGCTGCAGAAGCGGCTGTTTATGACATTCCAGAGTTCAAAGGTGGCGTTAATTGGGTTGAAGCGGACAAGAATGAGCTCCCAGAATTCAAGGGTGGCGTCAATTGGGTTGAAGCGGACAAGAATGAGCTCCCAGAATTCAAGGGTGGCGTTAATTGGGTTGAAGCAGCTAAGAATGAGGTTCCAGAATATAAAGAGCCTGTTGCAAACCCAGTTACACCAATTGCGGATCACAAGCAACCTTCAAGTTCAACAAACCAAAAACAAGAACCAGAAGGACCAAATGCACCAGCGACTGAAGCTAAAGGTCAACTTCCAGCAACTGGTGAGCAAGATTCAGTAGGCTTAGCCTTCCTAGCTAGTCTTGGATTGGTTCTCTCTGCAACCTTTATCAAAAAAGGGAAAGAAGACTAAGTACGAATCTTCATTCGATGCAGAATATCTTGTTTTAAAAAAGAAAAACCAGGGACACTAGTTCCTGGTTTTTTGTGATAAAAATGAAATGAAAAACTAGCAAATAAAAACACCAACAAAGTAACCGTTGGTGTTGAGCAATGTTTAGGATGCTCCGTTATTAGCGCTAACTCCTGCTTCAGTAGTTGGAGTATTTGATGAAGAATCAGATTGCTCATTTTTCTGAGAATTGTCATCTGATTTTGTATCTTCTTTCTTGCTAGGTGTTTGAACTTCTTCTTTTTGAGTTGTTTCTTGATTATTAGACTGACTTTGTGCAGGTGCATTGGATTCAGCGGGAGCTTCCTTTTGAACTTCCTTGATAATGGTTGTTTGTGGAGTCGTATCTTTATGATCCTTGTTTTTATCCAAAGCATTCATGATAGTGATACTAGCTGTAATCAAACCAAGGATACTGGCTAAAGTTGCAATTGTTTTTTGAAAGACGGTAAAGCCTTTTTTGATATGTTCAGTTTTAGGTTTTGATTTTCTGCGATAGTTAGACATAATTTCTCTCCTTTACCATGATTTATTATACCCAAAATCTTTAAAAAAAACTTAAATGAACCTGAACGGCATTTCTTGTCGCCTGAACTGTTTCGTGTTACAATAGAAGGAGTGATTTTAGAAAGTGTGAGAAACAATGATTTACTTTGATAATTCGGCTACGACCAAGCCTTATCCTGAAGTACTTGAAACTTACATGCAGGTGTCTGCAAAAATTATTGGTAACCCATCTAGCCTTCATCGTTTGGGTGATCAGTCTACCAGAATTTTAGAAGCTTCTCGTCAGCAGATTGCAAATTTAATTGGTAAGAAAAGCGAAGAAATCTTCTTTACCTCTGGTGGTACCGAAGGAGATAACTGGGTTATCAAAGGTGTCGCTTTTGAAAAAGCTCAGTTTGGTAAACACGTTATTGTGTCAGCAATTGAGCATCCAGCAGTTAAGGAGTCTGCTCTTTGGCTTCAGACTCAAGGATTTGAGGTGGATTTTGCACCAGTAGATGAGCAAGGTTTTGTGGATTTGGAGATATTAGAAAGTCTAATACGACCTGATACCACACTTATTTCCATCATGGCTGTTAACAATGAAATCGGCTCCATCCAACCCATCCAAGCCATTTCAGAACTATTAGCAGATAAGCCAACGATTTCCTTCCATGTTGATGCGGTTCAAGCTTTAGCTAAGCTTCCGACAGAAAAGTATTTGACTGACCGAGTGGATTTTGCGACCTTCTCTAGTCATAAATTCCACGGAGTTCGTGGTGTTGGATTTGTTTATATCAAGTCTGGCAAGAAAATCACCCCCCTATTAACTGGTGGTGGCCAAGAGCGTGACTATCGTTCAACAACTGAGAATGTAGCAGGAATTGCAGCAACAGCCAAGGCACTGCGTCTAGCTATGGAAAGATTGGAATTGTTTTCTAACAAAACGAGTCAGATGAAGGCAGTTATCCGTCAAGCCCTTCTTGAATATCCAGATATTTTTGTTTTCTCAGGTGAGGAAGACTTTGCTCCTCATATTCTGACTTTTGGGATTAAGGGTGTCCGTGGTGAAGTCATCGTTCATGCATTTGAAGACTATGATATTTTCATTTCCACAACCTCTGCTTGCTCGTCCAAGGCAGGAAAACCTGCTGGGACCTTGATTGCCATGGGGGTTGAAAAAGATAAGGCCCAGTCAGCGGTACGCCTTAGTTTAGACCTAGAAAATGACATGAGTCAAGTTGAGCAATTTTTGACCAAACTAAAATTAATCTACAATCAAACTAAAAAAGTAAGATAGGAGTATTCATGCAGTATTCAGAAATTATGATTCGCTATGGTGAGCTTTCAACCAAAGGCAAAAACCGTATGCGTTTCATCAATAAACTACGTAATAATATCTCAGACGTTTTATCCATCTATCCTCAAGTCAAAGTCACTGCTGATCGCGACCGTGCCCATGCTTATTTGAATGGTGCTGATTATGAACCAGTAGCTGAGTCTCTTAAACAAGTTTTCGGGATTCAAAACTTTTCACCAGTATATAAGGTTGAAAAATCTGTCGAGGTTCTTAAATCTGCTGTCCAAGAGATTATGCGGGACATCTATAAGGAAGGCATGACCTTTAAGATATCTAGCAAACGTAGTGATCACAACTTTGAACTGGATAGTCGAGAACTCAACCAAGTTCTTGGTGGTGCTGTTTTTGATGCCATTCCAAATGTACAAGCCCAGATGAAAAATCCAGATATCAATCTGCAAGTGGAGATTCGTGAAGAGGCGGCTTATCTTTCCTATGAGACCATTCGTGGTGCTGGTGGTTTGCCAGTTGGTACTTCTGGGAAAGGTATGCTGATGTTATCAGGAGGGATTGACTCTCCTGTAGCAGGTTATCTTGCACTAAAACGTGGTGTAGATATCGAGGCTGTTCACTTTGCTAGTCCACCATATACTAGCCCAGGTGCCCTCAAGAAAGCGCAGGATTTGACCCGTAAATTGACTAAGTTCGGTGGAAATATCCAGTTTATCGAAGTGCCTTTCACTGAAATCCAAGAAGAGATTAAGGCTAAGGCCCCAGAAGCTTACCTCATGACTTTGACTCGCCGCTTTATGATGCGGATTACCGACCGTATCCGTGAAGTGAGAAATGGTTTGGTCATCATCAATGGTGAAAGTCTTGGTCAGGTAGCTAGCCAAACCTTAGAAAGTATGCAGGCTATCAATGCCGTGACCAATACACCAATTATCCGTCCAGTTGTAACTATGGATAAGTTAGAAATCATCGATATTGCTCAGGAAATTGATACCTTTGAAATTTCTATCCAACCATTTGAAGACTGTTGTACGATTTTTGCACCTGATCGTCCGAAAACAAATCCAAAGATTAAGAATGCCGAGCAGTATGAGACACGTATGGACGTTGAAGGATTGGTTGAGCGAGCAGTAGCTGGAATTATGATCACAGAAATCACACCACAAGCTGAAAAAGATGCTGTCGATGAATTAATTGAAGATCTTCTTTAATGCGAATAACTGAAATTCCTAAGAAAAAGTTAGTTTTTATCCTAAATTTGGACGAAAACCGACTTTTTTCTATTTTTGTGCTATAATAAGATAAAATTTTGAATATAGAGAGTTTTCTGACAATGAATCAATCCTATTTTTACCTGAAAATGCGAGAGCATAAATTAGTGGTTCCTTACACAGGAAAGGAGCGACGGGTACGTGTGCTTCTTCCTAAAAACTATGAGAAAGACACGGATCGAACTTACCCAGTTGTCTATTTCCACGATGGACAAAATGTCTTTTATAGTAAGGAATCTTACGTTGGGCATTCCTGGAAGATTATTCCTACCATTAAGCGAAATCCTGATATCAGTCGCATGATTATCGTGGCTATTGATAATGATGGCCTAGGACGGATGAATGAGTACGCAGCATGGAAATTCCAAGAGTCTAATATTCCTGGTCAACAATTTGGTGGTAAGGGAGTCGAGTATGCTGAGTTTGTCATGGAAGTGGTCAAACCCTTTATCGATGAAAACTATCGGACAAAATCAGACCGCAAGCATACTGCCATGATTGGTTCTTCTCTGGGTGGCAATATTACCCAGTTTATTGGCTTGGAGTATCAAGACCAGATTGGGTGTTTGGGAGTGTTCTCATCAGCCAACTGGCTTCACCAAGAGGCCTTTGATCGCTATATGGAGCGTAAAAAACTATTACCTGATCAACGAGTCTTCATCTATGTCGGGACGGAAGAAGCAGATGACACGGATAAGACCCTTATGGCTGGTAATATTAAGCAGGCCTATATTGACTCTTCTCTTAGCTATTATCATGATTTGATAGCAGGAGGAGTTGAGTTGGAAAATCTCTCTCTCAAGGTTCAGGCTGGAGCCATTCACCATGAAGTGCCATGGTCAGAAAATCTTCCATCTTGCCTACGCTTTTTTGCAGAAAATTGGTAATTAGTATAAAGGAGACAGGATATGCATATTGAACATCTTAGCCACTGGAGTGGTCATCTTAACCGTGAAATGTATGTCAATCGATACGGACATGGAGGCATCCCAGTTGTTGTCTTTGCTTCTTCAGGTGGTAGCCACAATGAATACTATGATTTTGGAATGATTGATGCTTGTGCATCCTTTATTGAAGAAGGTCGCGTGCAGTTCTTTACCCTTTCAAGTGTAGATAGTGAGAGCTGGCTTGCGACTTGGAAAAATAGTCATGATCAAGCTGAGATGCACCGTGCCTATGAACGATATGTGATTGAAGAAGCTATTCCTTTTATCAAGCACAAGACAGGCTGGTTTGACGGTATGATGACAACAGGATGCTCTATGGGAGCTTACCATGCACTTAACTTTTTCCTTCAGCATCCAGATGTCTTTACCAAGGTAATTGCCCTCAGTGGTGTCTACGATGCTCGTTTCTTTGTTGGAGATTACTACAACGATGATGCTATCTATCAAAATTCACCAGTAGACTATATCTGGAATCAAAATGATGGTTGGTTTATTGATCGTTACCGTCAGGCTGAGATTGTGATTTGTACTGGACTAGGTGCTTGGGAACAGGATGGCCTGCCTTCTTACTACAAGTTAAAAGAAGCCTTTGACCAAAAACAAATTCCTGCCTGGTTTGCAGAATGGGGGCACGATGTTGCCCATGACTGGGAATGGTGGCGTAAACAAATGCCATATTTTCTCGGTCATATGAGTCTATAAAAGGAGTTGCTTATGAATTATCTTGTAATTTCACCCTATTACCCACAAAATTTTCAGCAATTTAGTATTGAGCTAGCCAATAAAGGAATCACAGTTCTAGGGGTTGGGCAAGAACCCTACGAACAACTAGATGAACCATTACGCAATAGCTTGACGGAGTACTTCCGAGTTGATAATCTTGAAAATATCGATGAGGTTAAACGAGCAGTTGCCTTTCTTTTCTATAAGCATGGTCCAATTGACCGCATTGAATCACACAATGAATACTGGCTAGAGTTGGATGCTGCCCTTCGTGAACAGTTCAATGTTTTTGGTGCCAAACCAGAAGATCTCAAGAAGACTAAGTTCAAGTCTGAAATGAAGAAACTCTTCAAAAAGGCAGGAGTTCCCGTTGTGCCAGGTGCTGTTATTGAAACAGAAGCAGATGTGGATAAGGCAGTAAAAGAAATTGGACTTCCCATGATTGCCAAACCTGACAATGGAGTGGGAGCAGCCGCAACCTTCAAACTTGAAACAGAAGATGATGTCAATCACTTTAAGGCTGAATGGGACCATTCAACCGTTTATTTCTTCGAAAAATTTGTCACCTCTAGTGAAATCTGTACCTTCGATGGTTTGGTAGATAGAGATGGAAATATTGTCTTTTCTATGACCTTTGACTATGCTCATACACCCCTTGATCTCATGATCTACAAGATGGACAATTCTTATTACGTTCTCAAAGATATGGATTCGAAATTGCGTAAATATGGTGAGGCAATTGTCAAAGAATTTGGTATGAAAGAACGTTTCTTCCATATCGAGTTCTTCCGTGAGGGCGATGATTATATCGCTATTGAGTACAATAACCGTCCAGCGGGTGGCTTCACTATTGATGTCTATAACTATGCGCATTCCTTGGATTTGTACAAGGGCTATGCAGCTATCGTTGCAGGTGAAGCATTCCCAGAGTCTCCATTTGAAACCCAGTATTGCTTGGCAACATCTCGTCGCGCCAATGCTAACTATGTTTATTCAGAAGAAGACTTGCTCGCTAAATATGGTCAACAGTTCAAAGTAAAGAAAATCATGCCGGCAGCCTTTGCTGAATTGCAAGGAGACTATCTCTATATGCTTACGACACCAAGTCGTGAGGAAATGGAGCAGATGATTAAGGATTTTGGTCAGCGTCAGTAATAGGCTATGAAGAGGCTGGGACAAAAGTCCTAGCCTCTCAATTGTCTTTGGATTGTCGAGCAAGACGCAGTGGTTGAGTGGGCTCTACTTCGCTGATTTCATCAGCTTTTACAGCCCTACTCAACTGTGCGGAGGTGGGACGACGAAATCGAATTCTAACGAATTACCGATTTCTGTCCCACTCTCTTTTTAAAAGCCCTAAATAAAAGCGTTTCCATAGGATTCTTTTAGAAAATCTGTTGCTAAAAGCCTTAAAAATTGATAGAATAGGGATTATCAAAAAAATATTAAGGAGAATCTATCAATGGATTTCACATGGGCAGTCAAATATGCCACTGAATTTTTGGGAACAGCCATCTTGATTATCTTGGGTAATGGTGCAGTTGCCAACGTTGAACTTAAAGGTACGAAAGGTCACCAAAGTGGCTGGCTCGTTATCGCTGTTGGTTACGGTATGGGGGTTATGATTCCAGCTTTGATGTTTGGTAACGTTTCTGGAAACCACATCAACCCAGCCTTCACTCTTGGACTTGCAGTTAGCGGTCTCTTCCCTTGGTCACAAGTAGCACAATACATCATCGCGCAAGTTTTGGGAGCAATCTTCGGACAAGCATTGGTTGTTGCGACTCACCGTCCTTACTACTTGAAGACAGAAAATCCAAATAACATCTTGGGAACTTTCTCAACTATTTCTAGTATCGACCACGGAACAAAAGAATCACGTTATGCAGCAACTGTGAACGGATTTATCAATGAGTTTATTGGGTCATTTGTTCTTTTCTTTGCAGCACTTGGTTTAACAAAGAACTTCTTTGGTGCTGAAGTCCTTCAATTTATGAAGAAAGCTGCAACTCAAGCTGGACAAACTGTTGACTTCTCTGACTTGGCGATTAAGGCTCAAACAGCACCACATACAACAGCAGGTGTTGCAGTAGGTCACTTGGCACTTGGTTTCTTGGTGATGGCTTTGGTTACTTCACTTGGTGGACCTTCAGGACCAGGTTTGAACCCAGCTCGTGACTTTGGACCACGTCTTCTTCACGCAGTACTTCCTAAATCAATCCTTGGTGAACACAAGGGTGATTCAAAATGGTGGTATGCTTGGGTACCAGTAGTTGCACCGATTGCTGCTGCTATTGCCGCTGTAGCACTTTTCAAGTTACTTTACCTATAATATTTAAAAACTGGGTTTTCCCAGTTTTTTCTTTTTAGTACAGTTGTGTCTTATAGAATTAAAGGGTGAAATCGTCAGACTTTTTTCATTTTAAATCAAAAGATGTAAATATGGCAAAAATATGGTAAAATAGAGTATTAAGTAAACGTTAAAAAGGAATATTATGCGTAAAGAAATTGCACCTGAATTATACAATTACAATAAATTCCCTGGTCCAGAATTTCATCTATCTGGAGATAAAGTCGAGGCTGAAGGTTTTACCTTCAACTTGGTTGAAAATAGTAAGGAAGCCTTTGATGCAACAGCTTTTACTCAACGCTTTTCGGAAGTTTTAAACAAGTATGATTATATTGTAGGAGACTGGAGCAATGAGCAGTTGCGTTTGCGAGGATTCTACAAGAATGAGCGAGCTGAAGAATCGCTCGAGAAAATCAGTCGTTTGCAAGATTACCTACTCGAGTATTGTAGCTATGGATGTGCCTACTTTGTCTTAGAAAATGAGACTCCTAAACGAGCACCATTTGACCAAAAAATGCGCAAGAAAGAAGAAGAAAAAGACAACCGTAAAGGGAAAAAGTCTTCTCAAAATAAGAAAAGAAATCATACGGACAAGAGAAATAGACGTCGCCGTAAAGAACAGAAACCTCAGAATGAAGAAAAGGGACAACGTCATTTCGTCATCCGTAAGAAAGACTAGAAAATAAGGAGAAAAGATGAAACCGTCGATTTATAGTTTAACTCGTCGAGGAATGCAAGAATGGGTCTTAGAGCAAGGAGAAAAGAAATTCCGAGCGGATCAAATCTGGGAATGGCTTTACCGTAAACGTGTTCAGACATTTGAAGAAATGACTAACTTGTCTAAGGATTTGATTGCCAAACTCAACGAGCAGTTTGTAGTCAATCCCTTGAAACAACGTATCGTTCAAGAGTCAGCCGATGGTACTGTGAAGTACCTCTTTGAGTTACCAGACGGTATGTTGATTGAGACTGTTCTTATGCGCCAACATTATGGTTTATCAGTCTGTGTAACGACTCAGGTAGGATGTAATATCGGTTGTACCTTCTGTGCGTCAGGTTTGATTAAGAAGCAACGTGACCTCAATAACGGAGAAATTGTAGCTCAAATTATGCTTGTTCAAAAATATTTTGACGAACGTGGTCAAGATGAGCGTGTTAGCCATATCGTTGTTATGGGTATTGGAGAACCATTTGATAACTACAATAATGTTTTGAACTTTATTCGTACCATCAATGATGACAAGGGAATGGCAATCGGTGCTCGTCATATCACCGTATCAACTTCTGGCTTGGCTCATAAGATTCGTGAGTTTGCCAATGAAGGAGTACAGGTTAACCTTGCTGTTTCTCTTCATGCTCCAAACAATGAACTGCGTTCAAGCATTATGAAGATTAACCGTGCCTTTCCAATTGAAAAACTCTTTGCAGCGATTGAGTATTACATCGAGACAACCAACCGCCGTGTAACTTTTGAGTATATCATGCTAAATGAAGTCAATGATGGAGTTGAACAAGCGCTTGAGTTGGCAGAATTGCTGAAAAATATTAAGAAATTGTCATATGTTAACTTGATTCCTTACAACCCGGTCAGTGAGCACGACCAATACAGTCGTAGTCCGAAAGAGCGTGTAATGGCCTTCTATGATACGCTCAAGAAAAAAGGCGTCAACTGTGTTGTTCGTCAAGAACACGGTACAGATATCGATGCCGCATGCGGACAATTGCGTTCAAATACTATGAAACGTGATCGCCAAAAAGCAGTAGCCGAAGTAAATCCATAAGATGAATCGAAAAACATTACTAAGCCTGGGAATCGTGTTATACAGTCTTTGTATCGTCTGTTTTTGTTTTACTCCCCAGCCTCAACTTCCTACAGGAGTGGAAACTCCAGGTATTCAAACTTTTGGACGCCTGGTTTTTCTTTTGACGCCTTTTAACTCCCTTTGGAATCTGGGAGAAGTAACCGGCCCTATACAACTATTTTGGATTTTTTTGCAAAACGCCTTAAATATCCTCTTGCTCTTCCCTTTAATTTTCCAGCTTCTCTATCTCATCCCTAGTCTCAGAGAAACGAAGCGTGTGATTTTGTTTAGCTTTTTATTGAGCTTAAGCATCGAGTGCACACAGCTAGTTTTAGATTTTTTCTTTGATTTTAATCGGGTCTTTGAGATTGATGATTTGTGGACCAATACTTTAGGTGGCTACCTGGCCTGGGTCCTCTATAAACTACTACATAAAAACAAGATAAGGAATTAAAATGAGTATCTTAGAAGTAAAAAATTTAAGTCACGGTTTTGGTGACCGTGCGATTTTTGAAGACGTGTCTTTCCGACTCCTAAAAGGTGAACATATCGGTCTGGTCGGTGCTAATGGTGAAGGGAAATCAACCTTCATGAGCATCGTAACTGGTAAGTTGGTACCTGATGAAGGTAAGGTGGAATGGTCCAAATATGTGACAGCAGGTTATCTAGACCAGCATGCAGTTCTCAAAGAAGGTCAAACTGTGCGTGATGTTTTGCGTACAGCCTTTGACGAATTATTCAAAGCTGAAGCACGTATTAATGACCTTTATATGGAAATGGCAGAAGAGGGCGCTGATATTGATGCCCTAATGGAAGAAGTCGGCGAACTTCAGGACCGTTTGGAAAGTCGTGACTTCTATACCTTGGATGCTAAGATTGACGAAGTTGCGCGTGCTCTCGGTGTCATGGACTATGGTATGGATACGGACGTAACAGCCTTATCTGGTGGACAAAGAACCAAGGTACTCTTAGCCAAACTCCTCCTTGAAAAGCCAGATATCCTACTTCTTGATGAGCCAACCAACTACCTAGATGCTGAGCATATTGACTGGCTCAAGCGTTATCTTCAAAACTATGAGAATGCCTTTGTTCTTATCTCTCACGATATTCCATTCCTCAATGATGTGATCAATATCGTATATCACGTTGAAAATCAACAGTTGACACGCTACTCTGGCGATTACTACCAGTTCCAAGAAGTCTATGCCATGAAGAAATCTCAACTTGAAGCAGCCTATGAGCGTCAACAGAAAGAAATTGCTGATCTCAAGGATTTCGTAGCCCGTAATAAGGCGCGTGTCGCAACTCGTAACATGGCCATGTCTCGCCAGAAGAAATTGGATAAGATGGACATTATCGAGCTTCAAAGTGAGAAACCAAAGCCGTCCTTTGATTTTAAACCAGCTCGTACACCTGGACGCTTTATCTTCCAAGCCAAAGACTTACAGATTGGTTACGACCGCCCACTTACAAAACCATTAAATCTTACCTTTGAGCGCAATCAAAAGGTTGCCATCATTGGTGCCAACGGTATCGGGAAAACAACCCTATTGAAGTCTCTTTTAGGTATTATCCCGCCAATTGCTGGTGAAGTTGAACGCGGTGATTATCTAGAACTTGGCTACTTTGAGCAAGAAGTGGAAGGCGGCAATCGTCAGACACCTTTAGAAGCTGTTTGGAATGCCTTTCCAGCTCTCAACCAAGCAGAAGTTCGTGCAGCCCTTGCGCGCTGTGGTTTGACAACGAAGCACATCGAAAGCCAAATTCAAGTCTTATCAGGTGGAGAACAAGCCAAGGTTCGTTTCTGTCTCTTGATGAACCGTGAGAACAATGTCCTTGTTCTAGACGAGCCAACCAACCACTTGGATGTGGATGCCAAGGACGAACTCAAACGTGCTCTAAAAGAGTATAAGGGCTCTATCCTTATGGTCTGCCACGAACCAGACTTCTATGAAGGCTGGATGGATCAAATCTGGGATTTCAATGAACTAACATAAATAGCCATAAAAAAGCCAAGTCTATATGACTTGGCTTTTTTTACGAGGGTTACAAATAATAGAAGTCGTACTGCTATCAACTTGTTTTAGTATCAAAAATAACTAATTTTTTTGATTTCCTTCGATTACATCCTCCTCAAAGTGTCCCACTCCATCTTCAACAACAAATGGGCAGGTAACTTCAACTTTCTTCTGTATTCTATTTTCATAATAACAATTAATGTTATAAATTCCATCGGAAAATGAGTTTTTTGGTAAAGATAAGAATTTTTCCTTTAAGGTCTCCACAGGGCTACCATTTTCTACCTTGATTTTCGAAAGGTCGAAATCAAAATCGAGAGTAAGACCTTTGTTTTTCATGAGGTCCTTTGTTGTAATATTATAAAAACCAGCTGCGTCAGAATCCCCTTTTTCTCGATTGCTGACAGCCTGCTTAATCATTGCAACATAGTAGTTTTCTAAAGGATATTTTCTAAATTCAAAACTAGAAGCAATTTTTTCTGGTGTATCAAAAAGCTTATTTATTTTGTCAGCAGTAGCATTTTTGATACTATCTTCTTCTTGTTGAAGATTCGGTCTTTCTTTGTATACATCTAGCAAGAAACTGAATTCGTCTTGTTTGACAGTGTGAAACAGTGCCTTTTCTTTGTCATTAAGAAGTGTTTCGAGATCTGTTCCTGAAGGAAGAAAGAAATTTGATAAGTGTTCTCCATTCATTTTATGAATTTTTGCGTCAGTATATTCTTTTAAAATAGTTCCATCCGATAAATTTTCGGTATATGTTAGGTTGTAGACTGTTCCGTTAAACATTTCAATCTCTCTGTGTTTATCAACTAACTCAACCTTTCCCTTAAGCCCAAGTGATTGAAATTCTTCGGCGAAAGAAGGAGTAGTATTTTTAATAGAAGAGGAGGTGGTTGTAATCAGTCCTAGGCAAGTGTATAAAATTACCGTAACTCCAAAGATAAAACCAAGTATGGCCAAAGTATCTTTCCCTTGCCCTAACTTGAACGTCTGATAAATACCGATAAGGAGAATGATAGAGTACACAATACTGGCACAAACTAGTAGTGGATAATTATCAAGGAAATTAAGTGGAGCACCCTTAAAACCTATTATTTGCATGAAAAATCCAATTGTAGCTAGAACTAACTGTACAGTACATGTCTTTTGAATCAACTCATTATCTTCAAAGGAGGCTTTTAATCTTGAAATATCTCTAAAAATAAAAATATTTCCTAGCACAATTCCTGCATATGATGCGAAAAAAGCTGGCCACAAGATTATAAAAGCAAAACCTCCAGAATCATATGTAATCGAATAAACAAAATTAAAGATTAAATACGAAGGCAAGAGTAAACCAAGCCGGAATAGGTTTATTTTATAGGGTTTCATAGGAGAACCTCCTTATTACTGTTAACTGTATTATATCATAACTGGATTAGAAAATAGAGCGTTTACATGTTAGCGTAATTTAAAAAAGATAGGCCCTGTGACCTATCTTTTTTAATAGTTGAGATATTGATCAATCTCAGATTTTTGAATTTCTTTACCGTATTGACAAATCGGGCAAGAAACGAAATAAGTTTTACCATAAGGGAAGAGCGGAATCCAGTAAAGAGTAAACTTACGTCCGTATTCCGTAATTTCCCAAGTACCAACATTGTTACAATGGCCACATTCGATAGCAGTTTGTGTATGTCCCAACACTTTTTGGTAACCTTTTGACCCCCAAAATAGAATCATTTTAACATCTCCTTATAGTTAATGGTGTTATTGTTTACTGAAATCGTAGTCTTTAACAATTTCGATACTGTCGATTGTAATAGCAGTAGTCGGCTTGTCTTTTTCATCTTTTTCAGCCTTAGCAATTTTATCTACAACGTCCATCCCATCGATTACTTGACCAAAGACTGGGTGTTTTCCATCAAGAGTTGGATTTCCGCCTTCTTTGTAGGCTTCGATAATTTTCTTAGGATAGCTACTTGTAGGAAGTTTAGCAGAATAGTCTGTTGTACTTTGGTTGATGAAGAACTGGCTACCATTCGAGCTTGGTTGACCAGTATTGGCCATGGATAGGGAACCACGGATATTATAGAGATATGGGGAGATTTCGTTTTTGAAACCTGTTCCCTTGTCCTTGGTTTTGTCCTTTTCGTGCCAGATAGATTCACCGCCTGTACCATCCCCTTTTGGATCTCCGGTTTGTACCATAAATCCGTCAATCACACGATGGAACGTAACCCCATTGTAGTAGCCTTCCTTAGCGTGAGTAAGGAAGTTTTCAACTGCAAGTGGAGCTAACTTTGGAAAGAGCTTGATGCGGATATCCCCTTGGCTTGTGTGGAGGATAGCTTCAGCCTCATCTTCAGCAACTTCCTTAGAAAGTTGAGGGAAGTTAGCATTTTCGTTAGTTAAGGCGTCTTTCAAATCTTTTTCTGCTTGGGCAGTCGCTTTTGAACTTTCCTCAGCAGCAATCTTAGAATCCACGTAATCATCCCCACGAAGTGCACGTTGGATACTTGTACATCCACCAAGGGCAAATGTTGAGATGAGTAGTAGTGTAGCTAATTTTTTCATGTTGGTCCTTTCAAAATTCATTTCTACCATTGTACCCTAAAAGGAAGTGGATTTCAAATATTAGTGACAAGGTAGTTTAAGAGGAAGTCAACCAAAAAGTGGCTTAATTAGAGATTTTTCTTTGGATGACGGTCGACAATGACCTGGTATTGTTCCAGTATCCGCTCTCCTTTTGGAGTCAATTTGTAGCCACGAATCGAAAAGAATTATGATTCCTCTTTCTGTCTAAGTTCAAAGAGGTCTTCTACTTTCAAATTAAAAACTTGAGCAATTTTAAGAGCCATTTCCAGCGAAGGATTGTAACGGTTATTTTCCAAGTGAAGAATTGTCTCGCGTCGCATGCCGATGAGGTCGGCTAATTCTTGCTGAGTCATGCCCGTGGACTCACGAACAGATTTGAGATTAGTAATAATATTGCTTTCTTTGGGCATACTTATCCTCTCCGTTCCAAGATAAGATAGACAACCGCAAAGATGCAAATCAAGGCAGCTATGCTAATAAAGATCTGGCCAATGTAAAGAGTGAGAGACCCCATATACCCAATGATAACTGCTAGGATCATCAGTGCGCCTAGTATAAAAACAAACATCAAGCTAGCTGCCTTGGATAAATTAGCATAAAAGCGTTCGTCCGGAGTTTCCTTGACATTTTTCAAACAGAAAAAAACAAATACAATCACTTCAATAACGAGTCCAATTCCCAAAATCCATTCTTTAATACCAGAACTTACGCTTGGGGTCGCAACCCAAATCCCTACTGTATAAAAAATGCTTGCTGCAAATAAAAGTACCGTGTAAAGCTTAGCAGACAAGTCAAAAATAGTCTTCCCCTTATCTTTCTGACTCTTATGAGGCCGTGGTTTCATATGTAGCCAGCTCCAAATAGCTATAATTTGACCTGACACTGATATACCAGTAATAACTAACTTGGGTCCCCAACTAAGATTAGAACCAAATAGAACAATAAAATCAATAAAGAGAGCTACGGCAATCATTGCAATGAGGCCACGCATTTTTTGACTTTTTTTCATGATAGACTCCTTTTTTGTGTTATAAATATATCACACTTAAATTTATGTTATAAATATATCACACTTAAGTTTAGAAAGCAAGAATTTATGTGTCAATGAGGAAATTATTTGAAAAAACTTTTTAATAAAAGCCTTCGCTAGTAAAACAACTAAAGAATTCTTTGAAGCAATGCATCGGATTTGGTTTGGATAGCTTCGTTAATAATATTTGATGATAAAGAATCTTTGGAAAATCTAGATACTGTATGGATCTCTACTTTTTTCTTAGACTCTTATAAAGTCTGTCAGAATAAGCTTTGTAGGTGTAGAAGTTAATTTTTTCTTTCTAATTTATCCCTATTAGTCAAAAAAATTTAAAAATTTTAAAGTCTGTCAAGTTTTTTTCTTGACAGGTCTTTAAAATGTGTTATAATAGATCATGTGCTAAATAGCTTGTCTATTTCACCGAAAATTAAAATATAGAAAAGAGAATTATAAAAATGGCAGTTAAAATTCGTTTGACTCGTATGGGTTCTAAGAAAAAACCTTACTACCGTATCAACGTAGCAGATTCACGTTCACCACGTGATGGACGTTTCATCGAAACAGTTGGAACTTACAATCCACTTGTTGAAGAAAACCAAGTAACTTTGAAAGAAGACCGCGTTCTTGCATGGTTGGCTGATGGAGCTCAACCTTCAGATACAGTTCGCAACATCCTTTCAAAAGAAGGTGTCTTGAAGAAATTCCACGATTCTAAATTCTCAAAATAATCAAAAAGTAGGTTGATGTATGGATACGATTGAAAATCTTATTATTGCAATTGTGAAACCTTTGATTTCACAACCGGATGCCTTAACCATCAAGATCGAAGATACTCCTGAATTCTTGGAGTACCACCTTGACCTTGATCCTAGCGATGTTGGTCGAGTGATCGGTCGGAAAGGTCGCACCATTTCTGCGATAAGAACGATTGTCTACTCTGTCCCAACTGAAGATAAAAAAGTAAGAATCGTTATTGACGAAAAATAAAAGGCGGGACATTGTCCCGTTTTTTTTGTAAGAAAATCCATGAATGTTTTTCATAATTAAAGAATCGTTAACCCTTTCTCCAACTTGTGAAAATCCCTGTAACATGATAAAATAAAGGGAGAAACAGATACAGGAGATCAGATGAACTACTTTAACGTTGGGAAAATCGTCAATACTCAAGGTTTGCAGGGTGAAATGCGAGTCTTGTCAGTGACAGATTTTGCTGAAGAACGCTTTAAAAAAGGGGCAGAGCTTGCCTTATTTGATGATAAAGATCAGTTTGTGCGAACAGTGGTCATTGCAAGCCACCGTAAACAAAAAAACTTCGATATCATCAAGTTTAAAGATATGTACCATATCAATGATATCGAAAAATACAAGGGCTACAGTCTGAAGGTTGCTGAGGAGAATCTCAATGACCTCGATGATGGTGAGTTTTACTACCACGAGATTATCGGTTTAGAAGTCTATGAGGGAGATAACTTGATTGGAACTATCAAGGAAATCCTTCAGCCAGGCGCCAATGATGTCTGGGTAGTCAAACGAAAAGGCAAACGAGACCTACTCTTACCTTATATCCCACCTGTAGTTCTCAATATAGATATTCCTAATAACCGTGTGGATGTTGAACTCTTAGAAGGGTTAGACGATGAAGATTGATATTTTAACTCTCTTTCCAGAAATGTTCACACCCTTAGAACATTCCATCGTTGGCAAGGCTCGTGAAAAAGGACTCTTAGATATCCACTATCATAATTTTCGTGACTACGCTGAAAAGGCTCGTCATGTGGATGATGAACCTTATGGAGGTGGTCAAGGGATGCTCCTTAGAGCCCAACCCATCTTTGACGCCTTTGATGCGATTGAAAAAAAGAACCCGCGCGTGATTCTCTTAGACCCTGCTGGGAAGCAGTTCGATCAGGCTTATGCGGAGGATTTGGCGCAAGAAGAAGAGCTTATCTTCATCTGTGGTCACTACGAAGGTTATGATGAGCGTATTAAAACCTTGGTAACCGATGAGATATCCCTTGGAGATTATGTCTTGACTGGTGGAGAACTAGCAGCGATGACCATGATTGACGCGACGGTTCGCTTGATTCCAGAAGTTATTGGGAAGGAAGCAAGTCACCAAGATGATAGCTTTTCATCAGGACTCTTGGAATATCCTCAGTACACAAGACCTTACGATTATCGTGGAATGCTAGTTCCAGATGTTCTTATGAGTGGACACCATGAAAACATACGTCAATGGCGACTCTATGAGAGTCTCAAGAAAACCTACCAACGTAGACCTGATTTGCTGGAAGAGTATGAACTGACAGCAGAAGAAGAGAAAATGTTAGCAGAAATTAAAGAAAATAACAATTAAAAGGAGAAAACTATGCAAGTAATTAAACGTGATGGACAAGTCGCTGATTTTGATCCAGATAAAATCTACCAAGCTATCCTTAAGGCGGCTCAGACAGTCTATGTTTTGACTGACGATTTGCGCCAAAATCTAGCTCAAGTTACTAAAAAAGTTGTGTTGGATTTAGAAGAAGCAAAAGTAGAACGTGCGACTATCAGTATGATTCAATCAATGGTTGAGCACCGCTTACTTGGTGCTGGCTACATTACAATCGCAGAACACTATATCTCTTATCGTTTGCAACGTGATTTGGAGAGAAGCGGTTATGGCGACCACATCGCTGTTCACCTTCATTTTGAACAAATTCGCTAAGATAAAAAGAGTGAGATGATAGAAGCATCTCACTCTTTCTTAAATCTTCTTTTTTGGGCTGTTTGGATAGTAGAAGGAACGAAAGTTACTCTTCGAATATCCGACACTCGAATAATACGGCTGACGTTTTTGGCGAAATTTTTAACGATAATTTGTTGGCGGTCAGTATCATACTTGATAATATCGCCTGTAAAACTTGACTCAGCAAAAATGATGTGTACAGCTGTTTTTTTAGCTAAGGCTTCTTCAAGTCTAGCAATTAGGGGGTCGCTTTTTTCAGGAATGGAATCTTCATGTCCATTGACAAAATCATGAACTTTTCGCAAAGCCTGTTTTAATAAATCTTTCATTCCGGCCTCCCTTCTTTACATCATTATATAAAAATTTTATGAAATCTACAAGATTTTTCGAATAATCAATTGAGAACAAAAAGGAGAAAAACATGGCAGAATTTACATTTGAAATTGAAGAACACTTGCTTACTCTATCTGAAAATGAAAAAGGATGGACCAAAGAAATCAATCGTGTCAGCTTTAATGGTGCACCAGCGAAGTTTGACATTCGTAGCTGGAGTCCTGACCACACCAAGATGGGGAAAGGAATTACCCTCTCAAATGAAGAATTTCAAATCATGGTGGATGCTTTTAAGAATCAATAAACTTTCATCCAAGATTCATTAAAAAGAGGCTAGGGGAAATCCCGGCCTCTTTTATTTGCTTGAAAAATAAGCTTGTGTACGAAGACGTTGGAGTAGTGGTCGGCTGATGAAGCTAATGGCTACAATTTTGGCAAGATCAGGTATGATAAAGGGAATAACACCGACAGCCAGTGCTTTATCAAAAGGCATTCCAGCTAAGAAGTGGAGACTGAGAATACCACCGACAAAAACAAGTGAATCTCCCAAGAGATTTGCAAAGAAAATACGTAATACGCCACTATTGGTGTGAATGAGATAGGAAGCAAGCCCTGCATAGACAAGGTCGAACCAAAGATAACCAGCGCTTGGTCCAACTAAAACATGAAATCCAGCTCCACCGTTAGCAAAGACCGGAAGGCCAATAGCACCAAGTAAGAGATAGAGTCCGACAGAGAGAACAGCTTCCCTTGGTCTAAAAACAGTAGCGATGAGTCCAATAGCAAAGTTTTGCAGAGTGAAAGGAACTGGACCAATCGGCATACTAATTTGTGCCAATACTGCAATCAGTGCAGCCCCGATAGCTGGGATAGCGTAAATGTGTGCTTTTTTCAAAATAGTTAACCTCTTCTATAAATTATAGTAACTATTATACCGAATGAGATATAAATGTCAACCTATTTTAAAATAAAAGGTTACAAATTTGTAACGGCCGATTTAGAGTAAAAAAGAGACCAAGGGGTCTCTTTTTTCTTTTAACGCATGGTTACAAATTCTTCTGAGCCAGTTGGGTGGATAGCGACAGTAGCATCAAAGTCTGCTTTTGTAGCTCCCATCTTGATAGCAACTGCAAAACCTTGAATCATTTCGTCGACGCCATAGCCGATACCATGAAGACCAACAACCTTTTCGTCTGCACCAGCTGTTACGAGCTTGAAGCGAGCTTCTTGACGGTGACTAGTAACGGCAGAATACATAGATGCAAATTTTGAAGTATAGACTTTGATGTTTTCTTGTCCATACTCTTTGATAGCTTCTTCCTCTGTCAGACCGACAGTTCCGATAGCTGGATGTGAAAAGACAACAGTTGGAATAGTTGTATAGTCCATTTTGGCATTTGTTTTGCCATTGAATAGTCTTTCTGAGAGAGTACGACCAGCTTTGATAGCGACAGGTGTTAGTTCTTTTTCGCCTGTAACATCTCCAAGAGCATAGATACCTTCAACGACTGTGTTCTGGTATTCATCAACTTGGATGAAACCACGTTCGTTAAGGGTAACGCCTGCTTTTTCCAGATTTAGTCCTTCAACGTTTGGACGGCGACCAGTTGCCCAGATAACTTGACTGGCAGTATGAGTGCTGCCATCTTCAAAATGAATTCGAATACCTTCTTCGGTTTTTTCAAGTTTAGCAGGAACCTTGTGAGTGTGGAGTTTTAGTCCAGTATTTTCCATTTCTTGAACCAAGCTCTCAACAATATAGCTATCAAATCCACGAAGTGGACGTTCACGACGGACAAATAAATCAGTCTGTACACCAAGTGTATGGAGTACACCAGCTAATTCTACAGCAATGTAACCGGCACCTAGAATAGCTACCGATTCAGGCAACTCTTCCCAAGCAAAGACATCATCTGAGCTACCGCCTAGTTCAGCACCAGGAATAGCAGGGATATGAGGATGAGCTCCAGTCGCAATCACAATATGCTTAGCACGGATCAATTCGCCATTAACGCTGACTGTATGAGCATCAACGAACTCAGCACGTCCTTCAATCAAATCAACCCCGTTGCGCTTGAAGCTTCCATCGTAAGACGAGCGAGCACGGTCAATATAAGCTTCACGATTCTTACGAAGTGTTGCAAAATTAAATTCGTTATTAGTGCTTGTAAAACCATAGTCAGGTCCATATTTGTGGATACTCTCGGCAATTTGTGCTCCATACCACATGATTTTCTTAGGAACGCAGCCAATATTGACACAAGTTCCTCCTAATTTCTTTTCCTCAATAACTGCCGCCTTAGCACCATGTTCACCAGCACGATTCATGGTAGCAATTCCCCCGCTACCTCCTCCGATGGCGATAATATCAAATTCTCTCATAGAAAGCTCCTTTAGTTGTTTTCTAGTCATATTCTATCTTTTTTTGGAAATCAATGCAAAAATCTGCTACGCTTAAATTTCTTAAGAAAATGCTTGCAAAAATAAAAAAGAAGTTGTATTATATAACTAACACAACAATAAAAGATTTAGCAAATATTTTTGGATGGTCAGAAAGCAATTGTTCATTTTTAAGATATGTGCTATAATCTTAATATATGCAATTAAAAAGGAGTATTGATATGAAAAGAAAGTCAAAAGCCAAGAAATGGCCTTTATTTACAGCTATCGGTGTTGCATCAGTTCTTGTAGTGGGAGCGGCTGCCGTTCTTCTATTAAGACAACCAAATCAAGCTGCAACAAAAGATGAAACTGCAAAGATTACTCTTGCAAAAGAGGGTTCAGTAGCTTCATCAGTTCTCTTATCCGGTACTGTGACGGCTCAGAATGAACAATATGTTTATTATGATGCTAGTAAGGGTGACTTGGATGAGGTTTTGGTTTCTGTAGGAGATAAGGTTAGCGAGGGGCAGGCACTAGTCAAGTATAGTAGTACAGAAGCTCAGGCTGCCTATGATGCTGCCAGTCGTGCAGTTGCGAAAGCTGACCGTCATATCAATGAATTGAATGAGGCTCGAAATACCGCCGTAGCAACACCTGTGCTCCCTCAAGCAGGGATTGAAGGTGCTACGGACCAAACCCAAGCACAATCTTCTACATCAGCTACAGCTTCTATCGATTCACAAATCAGTGATGCGCGTGATGTTCGTGCAGACGCGGCGGCGCAACTTGAAAAAGCCCAGGCACAGTTGGATGCCGCTACAGTTTTGAGTACTTTAGAAGGTACAGTTGTCGAAGTCAATCGCAATGTTTCAAAATCTCCAACAGGAAATAGTCAAGTTTTGGTTCATATCGTAAGTAACGATAACTTGCAGGTCAAGGGAGAGCTTTCTGAGTACAATCTTGCAAACCTTTCTGTTGGCCAAGAAGTCACCTTTACTTCTAAGGTTTATCCAGATAAGACATGGAATGGTAAGATTAGCTATATTTCAAATTATCCAAAAAATAATAGTGAAGCAAGCGCAAGTGTTGCGGGATCAAACACAGGTTCTAAATACCCATATACGGTCGATGTAACTAGTGAAATTGGCGATTTGAAACAAGGTTTTTCTGTCAGTGTCGAAGTGAAAAGTATGAGTAAAGCATTGCTTGTTCCTATTACAAGTATCGTCATGGAAGAAGATAAAAACTATGTTTGGATTCTTGATGAAAATCAAAAGGCCAAAAAGGTTGAAGTTGGATTGGGCAATGCAGATGCAGAAAACCAAGAAATCACATCTGGTCTGACAGATGGAGCAAAAGTCATCAGTAATCCGACAGCTTCCTTGCAAGAAGGAAAAGAGGTGAAGACTGATGAAGCAACTAATTAGCCTCAAAAATATCTGCCGTAGCTATCGAAATGGTGATCAAGAGCTTCAAGTTCTCAAAAACATTAACCTTGAAGTTCAAGAGGGAGAATTCGTGGCTATCATGGGACCATCTGGTTCTGGTAAGTCCACCCTCATGAATACCATTGGTATGTTGGATACCCCTACAAGTGGTCAGTATTTTCTAGATGGAAAAGAAGTAGCTGGTTTGGGTGAAAAACAATTAGCCAAGGTGCGAAATCAAGAAATTGGCTTTGTCTTTCAACAATTCTTTCTCTTGTCCAAAATGAATGCTCTCCAGAATGTCGAACTTCCCTTGATTTATGCGGGAGTTTCAGCTTCAAAACGTCGCAAATTAGCAGAAGAGTATTTGGAAAAGGTTGAACTGACTGAGCGTAGCCATCACTTACCATCAGAATTATCGGGTGGTCAGAAGCAAAGGGTGGCCATAGCGCGTGCATTGGTCAACAATCCTTCTATCATCTTGGCAGATGAACCTACTGGAGCCCTGGATACCAAAACTGGAAACCAAATCATGCAACTCTTAGTTGAATTAAACAAAGAAGGAAAAACCATCATTATGGTAACGCATGAGCCTGAAATTGCTGCCTACGCCAAGCGTCAGATTGTCATCCGTGACGGTATCATTTCGTCTGACAGTGCTCAAGTAGAAAAGGAGGAAAACTAAGATGCAGAATCTGAAATTTGCCTTTTCATCTATCATGGCCCACAAGATGCGTTCCTTCCTGACCATGATTGGTATTATCATCGGTGTTTCCTCAGTTGTCGTGATCATGGCCTTGGGTGACTCTATGTCTCGCCAGGTCAATAAAAACATGACCAAGTCTCAAAAAGACATTCATGTCTTTTTCTCACCTACCAAGAGTAAGGACGGTTCCTTTACACAAAGACAATCTGCCCTGACCTTGTCTGGCGGTCAAGAAGAAGTTTTTGTTGAACCACCAAAACCTCAAGAAGCTTGGGTCAAAGAAGCTGCTAAGCTTAAGGGAGTGGATAGCTACTATGTAACCAACTCAGCCAATGTGACCTTGACTTATAAGGATAAAAAGGTCGAACACGCGAACATGACGGGTGGAAATGTCACTTATATGGATGCGGTCGAAAATGAAATTATTGCAGGTCGTGGACTTAAAGCACAAGATTATAAGGATTTCGCAAGTGTTATCATCCTAGATGAAGAACTAGCCAATAGCCTTTTTGGTTCAGCAAAAGAAGCCCTCAATCAAATTATTGAAGTAAATGAGATTAGTTACCGTGTTATTGGTGTTTACGCAAGTAAGGAAGCCAAGGCAGCCAAAGCATTTGGTGTTGGAGGACTTCCAATTACGACCAATATTTCCTTGGCAGCTAATTTTAACACAGACGAGATTTCAAATATTGTCTTCCGTGTCAATGATACTAGCTTAACCCAGACTTTGGGGCCAGAGTTGGCAAGAAGAATGACAGAGATTGGAGGTCTTCAACAAGGGGAATATCAAGTTGCAGATGCGTCTGCCGCCTTCCAAGAAGTTCAACAACTCTTTGGCTTCATAACAACGATTATTAGTGCTATTGCGGGTATTTCCCTCTTTGTCGGTGGTACTGGTGTTATGAACATTATGCTTGTTTCAGTGACAGAGCGTACCCGTGAGATTGGTTTACGGAAAGCACTAGGAGCAACTCGGGGTAATATTCTGGTTCAATTTTTGATTGAATCCATGATTTTAACCTTATTAGGTGGTTTTATTGGTCTACTGCTTGCTGCAGGGGTGACTATGCTTGCAGGTGTTCTTCTTCAAAACATGATTGCAGGAATCGAAGTTGGAGTATCCATCCCAATCGCTCTCTTTAGTTTAGCGGTCTCAGCAGGTATCGGTATGATATTCGGTGTTCTACCAGCCAACAAAGCCTCTAAGCTGGATCCTATCGAAGCTCTTCGTTATGAATAAGATAAACAAGATAGACGCTTGTCTATCTTGTTTTTTGTATAGATTTCTCTATCGAAAATCACTAAAAATGTGGTATAATGAAGTGTTAGAAAAACAGGTTTCATTAGCCTGGAAAGGAAATATTATGTCTGAAAAGAATTTTTATATTACAACACCGATTTACTATCCATCTGGTAAACTTCATATCGGTTCTGCCTACACAACTATCGCATGTGATGTCTTAGCACGTTACAAACGCCTCATGGGCTACGATGTCTTTTATCTGACTGGTCTTGATGAGCATGGCCAAAAGATTCAACAAAAAGCAGAAGAAGCTGGCATCACGCCTCAAGCCTACGTTGACGGAATGGCAGTTGGTGTTAAAGAACTCTGGAAATTACTGGATATCTCATATGATAAATTTATCCGTACCACAGATGACTACCATGAAAAAGTAGTGGCGCAAGTCTTTGAACGCTTGCTAGCTCAAGATGACATCTACCTAGGTGAATACTCTGGCTGGTACTCAGTATCCGATGAGGAATTCTTTACAGAAAGTCAGCTTGCAGAAGTTTTCCGTGATGAAGCTGGAAATGTGACGGGTGGTATCGCTCCATCAGGTCACGAGGTTGAATGGGTTTCAGAAGAATCTTACTTCCTTCGCCTCAGCAAATACCAAGACCGCTTGGTTGAATTTTTCAAATCACATCCTGACTTCATCACTCCAGATGGACGTCTCAATGAAATGTTGCGTAACTTCATTGAGCCAGGCTTGGAAGACTTAGCGGTATCTCGTACAACCTTTACCTGGGGTGTACCAGTCCCGTCAAATCCAAAACACGTTGTCTACGTTTGGATCGATGCCCTTCTTAACTATACGACAGCTCTTGGTTACGGTCAAGATGAACATGGCAACTTTGACAAGTTCTGGAACGGAACAGTCTTCCACATGGTTGGGAAAGACATCCTTCGTTTCCACTCCATCTACTGGCCAATCCTTCTTATGATGTTGGATATCAAATTACCAGATCGTTTAATTGCCCACGGTTGGTTTGTCATGAAAGATGGCAAGATGTCCAAGTCTAAAGGGAATGTCGTTTATCCTGAAATGTTGGTAGAGCGCTATGGTCTCGATCCACTTCGTTACTACCTCATGCGTAGCCTTCCAGTTGGTTCAGATGGCACCTTCACTCCAGAGGACTATGTAGGGCGTATCAACTATGAATTAGCAAATGACCTTGGAAACCTCCTCAACCGTACGGTTTCTATGATTAACAAGTACTTTGATGGACAAATCCCTGCCTATGTAGAAGGTGTAACAGACTTTGACAATGAACTTGCTCAAGTGGCAGAACAATCAATCGCTGACTACCATACCTACATGGAAGCAGTTGACTATCCACGTGCACTTGAAGCAGTCTGGACTCTTATCTCACGTACTAACAAATACATTGATGAGACTGCTCCATGGGTCTTGGCTAAGGATGAGGCTCTCCGTGACCAATTGGCAAGTGTGATGAGCCACTTGGCAGCTAGCCTTCGTGTTGTTGCTCACTTGATTGAGCCGTTTATGATGGAAACAAGTCGTGCAGTCTTGACACAACTTGGTCTAGCAGAAGTTTCTAGCCTTGAAAATTTGAGCCTGGCTGATTTCCCTGCAGGAGTAACAGTAGTTGCCAAAGGAACACCAATCTTCCCACGTCTGGATATGGAAGAAGAAATCGCCTATATCAAGGAACAAATGGAAGGTAACAAGCCCGCTGTCGAGAAAGAATGGAATCCAGATGAAGTCGAACTCAAACTGAACAAGGAAGAAATCAAGTTTGAAGACTTCGATAAGGTTGAAATCCGTGTCGCAGAAGTCAAGGAAGTTTCTAAAGTGGAAGGTTCTGATAAGTTGCTTCAATTCCGCCTCGATGCTGGTGATGGTGAAGATCGTCAAATTCTCTCAGGAATTGCAAAATACTATCCAAATGAACAAGAATTGGTCGGCAAGAAAGTCCAAATCGTTGCCAACCTCAAACCACGTAAAATGATGAAAAAATATGTCAGCCAAGGGATGATCCTCTCAGCTGAACATGACGGCAAATTAACTCTTCTCACAGTTGATCCAGCTGTACCAAACGGAAGTGTGATTGGGTAAAATCTAAAAAGAACCAGTTTGAACTGGTTCTTTTCTTATGTAAGGTATCAGTTGATAAAAGTGTCATTCTGCTTTATAATGAAGAAAAACGGAGGAAGTTGCCATGAAATACATTCCATTTGGTCAAGAGAAAAAAGAATTATCCGAAATCGTCCTAGGCATGATGCGAATCAGTGATAAGTCTGTTAAGGAGGTTGAGGAGCTAGTTGAAACAGCCCTATCTGTAGGAATCAATGCCTTTGACTTGGCAGATATCTATGGTCGTGGTCGTTGCGAAGAATTACTGGGTCAAGTCTTAAAACATCGCCCTGACTTGCGTGAGAAGATGTGGATTCAGTCCAAGTGTGGCATTCGCATAGAAGAATTTACCTATTTTGATTTTTCAAAAGATTATATTTTAGAGTCAGTTGATGGGATTCTACAACGATTGCAGGTTGATTATCTAGATAGCTTGCTTCTCCATCGCCCAGATGCCTTGATGGAAGCTGATCAAGTGGCAGAGGCCTTTGAAATCCTGGACAAGTCGGGTAAGGTTCGAGACTTTGGTGTGTCTAACCAAAATCCCATGATGATGGAATTACTGAAGAAAGAGGCCAAACAACCTTTATCTATCAATCAATTACAGCTAAGCGCAGCTTTCACACCAGGATTTGAATCAGGTTTCCATGTCAATATGGAAGGTGACAAGGCAGCTTTGCGTGATGGTAGCGTCTTTGAATACTGCAAATTAAACGATATGGTCATTCAGGCTTGGTCAGTCTTGCAGTTCGGGTATTTCAAAGGGAATTTTGTTGGCAATGAGAAGTTCAAACAACTAAACCAAGTTCTAAATCGACTAGCCTTAAAATACAGTGTGAGCCCATCGGCTATTGCTATCGCTTGGGTGTTACGCTATCCAGCTAAGATGCAGGCAGTAGTGGGAACAACTAACCCTAAATATTTGATAGAAGCAAGCCAAGCAAGTAATGTCAACCTAACTCGAAAAGAGTGGTATGAGATTTACCTTGCAGCAGGGAATGATTTGCCTTAGGAAAAAATGCATTTTAAGAAATCACAGTCAAAAAGCCGTTGGAAAACGGTTTTTTGTTATAATTAAATTAAGATTCATAGATAACAAAGGAGAAAAACATGACATTTGAAGAAATTTTGCCTGGACTAAAGGCTAAGAAAAAATATGTACGTACTGGTTGGGGAGGGGCTGAAAACTATGTCCAGCTCTTTGATACTATCGAACAGAACGGCGTTGCCCTTGAAGTGACGCCTTATTTTCTAATCAACGTGTCTGGAGAAGGGGAAGGTTTTTCCATGTGGAGCCCGACACCTTGTGATGTCCTAGCAACAGACTGGGTGGAAGTCCATGACTAAACGTGTACTCATTACGGGTGTTAGCTCAGGGATTGGCCTAGCACAGGCTCGACTCTTTTTAGAAAAAGGTTATCAAGTTTTTGGTGTGGATCAGGGTGAAAAGCCTGCCTTACAAGGTGACTTTCACTTTCTACAACGCGATTTAACGCTTGATTTGGAACCAATTTTTGACTGGTGCCCTCAGGTGAATATTTTGTGTAACACAGCTGGAGTTTTGGATGACTACAAACCCTTACTGGAACAGTCTGCCCAAGAAATCCAAGAGATTTTTGAAATCAACTATGTGACTCCAGCAGAGTTGACGCGACATTATCTGACTCAAATGCTGGAAAATAAAAAAGGAATCATCATCAATATGTGCTCCATCGCTTCAAACCTAGCTGGCGGTGGTGGTCACGCCTATACCTCGTCAAAACACGCCTTAGCTGGTTTTACCAAGCAATTAGCTCTGGACTATGCAGAAGCAGGTATCCAGGTCTTTGGCATTGCTCCTGGTGCGGTTAAGACTGGTATGACAGGAGCTGACTTTGAGCCAGGTGGTCTGGCAAACTGGGTAGCCAGTGAAACACCCATCAAACGCTGGATTGAGCCAGAGGAAGTGGCAGAAGTCAGCCTCTTTTTAGCAAGTGGAAAAGCAAGCGCCATGCAGGGGCAAATTCTCACTATTGATGGTGGTTGGTCTTTGAAGTAAGGAAGAATTGAGAGAAGGCCTCTAAGATGAATTGACAGGTAAAAGAAGGAGAACCCATGACACCGCAAGAAATATGGAATGCTTACAAGCAAATCAACCCCTCTATCGTTGATGAGATAGACGCCTGGGCTTTTGGAGTGGAACCAGACATTTTAGCGAATCTGGTCTTTAAAGGCGAAAAAACAGCAACAGCCTCAGCTTACGACCTCTACGCACTAGAGGACGAACCCCTTCCACAAGAAGGGGCCTTCGATGTCATTTTAGATAGTCAAAATCAGGCTGTCTGCATTGTCGAAGTTACAAAGGTTTCTGTTCAGCCTTTCCATCAAGTGTCAGCCGACCATGCCTATAAGGAAGGTGAAGGAGACAAATCTCTAGCCTATTGGCGTCAGGTTCATGAAGACTTTTTCAAAGATTGCTTAGGAGAAGCTGGCCTGACTTTTACGACTGATAGCATGGTTGTTTTAGAAGAATTTCGCAAGGTATACCCTCTATAGATTGCTATAAGGAAGGAAGTTTTGGAAATCATTATCCAAAGCTTTTTTCTGACTTTAAATGATAAAACGAGTAAACAAAAAGCGGACAGTCATGTCCGCTTTTTGAATCTAACAAGTAAAGTTATTGGATAAAGTTTTCAAAGATAGTTATCTTTAAAATCCCTATTCATATCCCTTCTACATTGGTTGATTATTTTTTACGATAATGTAAAACTGTTCCTACAGCTACGATAAGCATTGCAACACCAGCAACAGAAACAATTAGGCTATTACGTTCACCAGTATTTGGAAGTCCTGGTTTGTCTTCAGTTGTTGTTGTAGCTCCAGTTGTTGTTGTAACTCCTGAAGGAGCTTCAGTAGTAGTTGGAGCCTCAGTTGTTGTTGTAACTTCTGAAGGAGCTTCAGTTGTTTTTGGGGCTTCAGTTGTTGTTGGGGCTTCAGTTGTTGTTGTAACTTCTGAAGGAGCTTCAGTAGTAGTTGGAGCCTCAGTAGTTGTTGGGGCTTCAGTCGTTTTTGGAGCTTCAGTAGTAGTTGGAGCTTCAGTAGTAGTTGGAGCTTCAGTAGTAGTTGGAGCTTCAGTAGTTGTTGGAGCTTCAGTAGTTGTTGGAGCCTCAGTAGTAGTTGGAGCCTCAGTAGTAGTTGGAGCTTCAGTAGTAGTTGGAGCTTCAGTAGTAGTTGGAGCCTCAGTAGTAGTTGGAGCTTCAGTAGTAGTTGGAGCTTCAGTAGTAGTTGGAGCTTCAGTTGTTGTTGTAGCTTCAGTTGTTGTTGGAGCCTCTGTTGTTGTTGGAGCCTCTGTTGTTGTTGGAGCTTCAGTAGTTGTTGGGGCTTCAGTAGTTGTTGGAGCCTCAGTTGTAGTTGGAGCTTCAGTAGTTGTTGTAGTTGGTTTGTTTGATGTGTTGACGACCTTAATTACGTTTGCATCATCAATTTTTTCAACTTTAGAAGTGTAACCTTCAGGTGTATTTGTTTCCACTACTGAGTACTCAATCTTCTTACCGTCTTTGATACCTGGCAAATTAGTGAATGCTGCTTTCCAATCAGAAGCTTTTGTAAGAGTTTGTGTCATCCCTTCCAAAGCTTGGCCATCAGCATATAATTGAACAGTGATATCTTTACGGTCAGATTCTTCGTCACCAACCCACTCTTTCTGAACTGTCACAGTTGTATCACCAGATACCCAGAATTTCAACTCATTATTGTTCCAGAAAGCTGGATCAGTTTGAGGTGTTGTGATTTCATCAGCTGTCAAGGTTGCATTGTTGTCAACACGGATGGTTGTCTTAGGAATGATTGTTTGGTATTCAACGATTAATTCTTCGTCCGTAGCTGTTTTGAAAACATCACTTACGTCTGATAAATTAACGGTAAATCCATTTCCGTCTGCATCGAATTTCACATGTTTCCAGAAATCCCAACCTGAAGCAACCACTTGTCCACCTTTTCTCAATGTGAATGATGGTTTCAAGTAAGTTCCAACGAAGAATTCACTTGCAGCGTGGTTTGCAGCAGGAGCAAAAGTGATTTTTGAGTAATCGACGGCTGGAGCTTGGATTTTATCTGATACAACAGGGTTTGTGATGGCTTGTTTTTTACCATCTCCATTGATACGGATAAACCATTTTGTTAGATAGTAGTCATCTCCAACATTCATCCAAGCATAGTTTTCAGAAACATCCAATTTGAATGTCTTAGATACATAGTCACCTGTAAGGTTGTATTTATTCAATACTGATTCAAATACGCCAGGTCCATCAGGGCGTGTAATGATGACAGATTCTGAACCGACTTTAGAAGTGGCGGTCTTGTTTCCAGGATTTCCTGGAGTGCTATCCCACACTGCTCGGTATTGGAACCCACCCTTAACGTTTTGGTTCATGGATTCGATTGCTTTTTTAAAAGTAAAAGTAATCTTCTTGTTTGTCATTGACAAGGTAGCTACTTCAGCACCGTTGGCTTGAAGTGATTGCGTAGCGAGTTCTGTGATATTTAAACCTTCGGGAGCATCGATGGTAAAAGTATCTCCTTCTTTAACAGATTTACCTGTTAAGTCCCATTCAAAAGAAAATGTGACCTTTTGACCAGATGTATCTGCTTTAAGGTTTGTAATAGTGGGAGTGACAGTTGCTGCAGAAACTGGCTTGATGATTGACAAACCAAGAGCAACTACACTGAACATTGCTACAAACGCGAATAATTTTTTATAGAAAGTTTTCACTTGTTCCTCCATTCCTTTCTTCCAGAAAATCTTCTTGTTTGGTAATAACAACCAAAATGTTGATTTATATCTTTTAATAAAATTGACAGTCCTACTCTGACGAATAATCCTTTCTTTATTGCAGTTTACTCCAGCTCCAGTGAAGATAAATTAATGCAATAGTTTTGAGACTCCGTATGTTATCAACTACTTTACATTTAGAGTAACTATTAGACGTAACAGGGATTTTCTGCTAGTTTATTTCATGGATGTGAATCCAATATTTAAAAAATAACCAATGAATTTTTTTAATATTGGATTCGCTTCTGAAGAAAACTAAAAATAGAAGTGCAATATATTAAAAAAGACATAATGATTGTCATAGATTAAGTATTAATATACCAAACACACTAATTTTAGCACTAACGTATACATTAGTCAACGAAATAGATGCAAATTTCCTATAAATTTTGGTGTTTTTTGACTTGTTTTGACAAAATCCCAAAACAGGCTTAAAATATGGAATTTCTAGGCGTCCACAAAACCATTTTCTTATTATTTGAGTTCAAAAAGACAAAAATTGTATAAATGAACTTTCAAAGCTTTTTTCTGACTAAAAATATGATAAAATAGGTATGTTTGAACTAGAGCATTCGCTCAGAAATTTAGAATAGGAGAATATGATGCAAGCAGTAGAACATTATATCGAAACATTTGTTCCTGAACATTATGATTTATTTTTAGACTTGAGTCGTGAGACCAAGACGTTTTCAGGAAAAGTAACCATTACTGGTCAAGCTAAAAGTGACCGTATTTCCCTTCACCAAAAAGATTTGGAGATTTCTTCAGTTGAAGTAGCAGGTCAAGCTCGTCCATTTACAGTTGATAACGAAAACGAAGCCCTTCATATCGAACTTGCAGAAGCAGGTTCAGTTGAATTGGTTATTGCTTTTTCAGGTAAAATCACAGACAACATGACGGGGATCTATCCATCATACTACACAGTTGATGGAGTTAAGAAGGAAGTCTTGTCGACTCAGTTTGAGAGCCACTTTGCCCGTGAAGCCTTCCCATGTGTGGATGAGCCAGAAGCTAAAGCAACCTTTGACCTAGCTCTTCGTTTTGACCAAGCAGATGGCGAACTTGCCTTGTCAAACATGCCTGAGATTGACGTTGAAAATCGCAAAGAAACTGGCATCTGGAAGTTTGAAACTACACCTCGTATGTCTTCTTACTTGCTAGCTTTCGTAGCTGGTGATTTGCAAGGGGTAACTGCTACAACTAAAAATGGTACCTTGGTAGGTGTATACTCAACCAAGGCCCATCCACTTTCAAACCTTGATTTCTCACTAGACATCGCTGTTCGTTCTATCGAATTTTACGAAGACTACTACGGAGTTAAGTACCCAATTCCTCAATCTCTTCATATCGCCCTTCCTGACTTCTCAGCAGGTGCTATGGAAAACTGGGGTCTTGTGACTTACCGTGAAGTTTACTTGGTTGTAGATGAGAACTCTACCTTTGCCAGCCGTCAACAAGTAGCTCTTGTCATTGCCCATGAGCTTGCTCACCAATGGTTCGGTAACCTTGTGACCATGAAGTGGTGGGATGACCTGTGGCTCAACGAAAGCTTCGCTAACATGATGGAATACGTCTGTGTGGATGCCATCGAGCCAAGCTGGAATATCTTTGAAGACTTCCAAACAAGTGGAGTACCAGCCGCTCTTAAACGTGATGCGACAGACGGCGTTCAGTCTGTCCACGTCGAAGTTAAACATCCAGATGAAATCAATACGCTCTTTGACTCTGCAATCGTTTATGCCAAAGGAAGCCGTCTCATGCACATGCTTCGTCGTTGGCTAGGAGATGCTGATTTTGCTAAAGGTTTGCATGCTTACTTTGAAAAACATCAGTACGGAAACACTATTGGTCGTGATCTTTGGAATGCACTTGGACAAACATCTGGTCGAGATGTTGCAGCCTTCATGGATTCTTGGTTGGAGCAACCTGGATATCCAGTTTTGACTGTCACTGTTGAAAATGATGTTTTGAAGATTTCGCAAAAACAATTCTTCATCGGTGAGCATGAAGACAAGAACCGTCTTTGGGTAGTACCCCTTAACAGCAACTGGAAAGGCCTACCAGATACTCTCGAAACTGAAAGTATCGAAATTCCAGGTTATGCTGCGCTTCTTGCTGAAAATGAAGGAGCTCTTCGTCTCAACACTGAAAATACTGCCCACTACATCACTGACTATCAAGGTGAATTACTGGAAGCTATCCTTTCAGAATTGGTTGAACTTGATAACACAAGTAAGCTTCAAATCGTCCAAGAACGTCGTTTACTTGCTGAAGCAGGACATGTATCATATGCTGACTTGTTGCCAGTACTTGATAAACTAGCTAAGGAAGAGTCTTACCTGGTTGTTGCTGCAGTTTCTCAAGTGATTTCTGCCCTTGAGCGCTTTATCGACGAAGGAACAGAAACTGAGAAATCCTTTAATACTCTGGTTGCTAAATTGGCCCGTCATAATTATGAACGCCTTGGCTTTGAAGCAAAAGACGGAGAATCAGATGAGGATGAATTGGTTCGTCAATTAACCATTTCTATGATGATTCGTTCAAATGATGAAGAAGCTAGTCAGGTAGCAAGTCAAATCTTTGCAGCCCATAAAGAAAATCTTGCAGGACTTCCAGCAGCTATTCGTTCTCAAGTCCTCATCAATGAGATTAAACACAATGAGACTAAGGACTTGGTTGCAACTTACCTAGATCTATACACTCATGCAACAGATGCAGTTTTCAAACGTCAATTAGCAGCTGCGCTTGCATACAGTACAGACGCAGAAAATATCCAAACTCTTCTCGCAACTTGGAAGGACAAATTTGTCGTCAAGCCACAAGACCTTTCTTCATGGTATCTCCAATTCCTCGGACACCAAGCTACCCAAGAAACTGTTTGGGTTTGGGCTCGTGAAAACTGGGATTGGATCAAGGCAGCCCTTGGTGGAGATATGAGCTTTGACAGCTTTGTCATCTTCCCATCACACATCTTTAAAACAGAACAACGTTTGGCAGAGTATAAGGCCTTCTTTGAACCACAACTTTCTGACCTCGCTCTTAGCCGTAACATCCGCATGGGTATCAAGGATATCGCGGCTCGCGTTGAATTGATTAAACGTGAGAAAGCAGCAGTTGAAGCAGTTGTTGCACAATATGGTAAGGCTTAACACATTCAAGTCTAAATAGATAATAAAAACTCAACTTTTTCCTAGAAAAACAAGGAAAGTTGAGTTTTTTTTAAGATATTTTTGTTATAATAAGCTTAATAAGGAGGAATTTTTGATGATCAAAATTCTATTAGTGGAAGATGACCTAGGCCTGTCAAATTCAGTCTTTGATTTTTTGGATGATTTTGCAGATGTCATGCAGGTGTTTGATGGCGAAGAAGGTCTCTACGAGGCTGAAAGTGGCGTCTATGACTTGATTCTATTGGACTTGATGTTACCAGAGAAAAATGGTTTCCAAGTTTTAAAAGAACTACGTGAAAAAGGTATTTCAACTCCAGTTCTGATCATGACGGCTAAGGAAAGTCTTGATGACAAAGGACATGGGTTTGAGCTGGGAGCAGATGATTATCTAACTAAACCATTTTATCTAGAAGAACTCAAGATGCGTATTCAGGCCCTTCTCAAACGCTCAGGGAAATTTAACGAAAATACCTTATCATACGGTGACTTGACAGTCAATCTATCTACCAATGAAGTAAAGGTAAAGGATGTCTCTGTTGAGCTACTCGGTAAAGAATTTGAACTCTTGGTCTATTTCCTCCAAAACCAAAATGTCATCTTACCAAAAACTCAAATCTTTGACCGTTTATGGGGATTTGACAGTGACACAACTATTTCCGTTGTGGAAGTTTATGTATCAAAAGTTCGTAAGAAATTGAAAGGTTCAGCCTTTGCTGAAAATCTCCAAACTTTGCGTAGTGTTGGGTATATTTTAAAACATGTTTAAGAAATTAAGAAAGAATTGGTACGCAGAGGATTTCAGTTACTTTATCCGTAATTTTGGTGTTTTCACGCTGATTTTCTCTGCCATGACCTTGATTATCCTGCAGGTTATGCACTCCAGTCTCTACACATCAGTGGATGAGAAACTGCTATCTCTCAGTAAAAATCCTCAGGATATTATTCAATTGGCGGTCAATCGCGCAACTGAAGACGTAAAGGATTTGGGTAGTGGCAGTGTCACTTCAGCTTCTGATAAAAAACCAAATGTGAGTTCCAATACTGAAGTGATCTTGCTCGATTCAAATTTGAATCAATTAGTGACTGGAAATCGCTTTTTAGGATTAGACAGAATCACTTTTAATAAAAAGGATCTAAACCATATTCGTCAACTTCATGTTGTGAATAGTTACGGTCAGGATGAGATTTATCGAGTTGTCCTGACAGAAATGAATATTGATTCGGTCTCGACCAATATCAAGTATGCTGCTATCCTGATTAACACAAGCCAACTAGAGCAGATTAGTCAAAACCACGAACAGTTAATCGTGGTGGTGATGGCAAGTTTTTGGATTCTATCTATCTTGGCTAGTCTCTATCTTGCTCGTGTCAGTGTGAAGCCCTTGCTTGAAAGTATGCAAAAGCAGCAGAGCTTTGTAGAAAATGCCAGTCATGAATTACGGACGCCGTTAGCAGTTCTTCAAAACCGTTTGGAAACTCTTTTTAGAAAACCAGAAGCGACTATTCTGGAGTCCAGTGAGAGCATTGCTTCGAGTTTGGAAGAAGTTCGAAATATGCGTTTTTTAACAACCAATCTTCTCAATCTGGCACGTAGGGATGATGGAATCAAGCCAGAGTTCGGAGAAGTAGATCCCGACTTCTTTAATACGACCTTTACCAACTATGAAATGATTGCATCTGAGAATAATCGTGCCTTTCGTTTCGAGAATCATGTTCATCGAACCATCATCACTGATAAACTCCTTCTCAAGCAATTGATGACCATTCTGTTTGACAATGCGGTCAAGTATACAGAAGAAGAAGGAGAAATCTATTTTGAGATTTCAACGACAGAGCGCAGCCTCTATCTAAAGGTAGCGGATAATGGTATCGGTATTTCTGCAGCCGATAAAAAGAAAATCTTTGATCGTTTTTATCGTGTTGATAAGGCTCGGACACGTCAAAAGGGTGGTTTCGGATTAGGCTTGTCTTTGGCGAAGCAAATCGTCGATGCCCTCAAAGGCTCTATTAGTGTTAAAGATAACAAACCTAACGGAACAATTTTTGAAGTCAAGATAGCTATCTCAACACCATCAAGACGAAAGAATAAATAAAAAAACCTTCGATTCATCGAAGGTTTTTATTTGAATTTTTTCTTGATAAAGGTGCGCTGCAATTGTAAAGCGACAAGACTGAGGCCGATAGCCAAAGCAAATGATAAAACAGTGTTCAATTTTAGCGATAAGAACATAAAACTAAAGATAGCTAAAAAGATGCAGAAGCAAGCAATATTTACAAAAAATAGGACTTCCTTTACACTAGCAACAGAAGTATTTTCTGGAACATAATCTTGAAACTGAGCAGTTTTTATACTTTCTTGTTCGAACTCATACGGGTGTAGTTTTCTTGCGGGCATATTTCTCTCCTTAACAGTACATTACTATTTTATCATTTTTTAAAGAGAGAATTATTACAGGATTGTTACAAATTGCATAAAATCTGTTATCAAGGGAAATTTCAGTTTTCTTGACATGCTGATGGGAAAATGATAGGATGAGTAAACCGTTTAAACTTTATTATTTTTCTCTTATTTCAATGAGGGGAAATTTGATGATTAAAACGAATAAAAATCATACACAGATGCAAATAAATTCAATTTTGAAGTAAGGACAGGATTCTTTTAAATTGATTCTAGTTGTTCATGACGAGATAGTTTTCTATCTTTAGTGCTATGGTAAAGAGGAGATTTGTTCCCTCGACAACAGAATACTTAAAGGAGATTGGCATGTATCTTGCTATCAAAGATATTTTACAGAATAAACTGCGTTACAGTTTAATTCTAATAACCATTTTTCTCATTGCTTTTATGGTCTTTTTTATGACCAGTTTGGCTCTCGGGCTTGTTCGAAATAACAGGGCTGCTATTGATAATTGGCAAGCAACAGGAGTTGTGCTATCCGATTATGCAAATGATAATTTAACTGCATCCTTTATACCAGAAAAAGACTACAAAGATAAAGTGTCTAAGGATGCTGTTCCTCTAAGCTACATGTTTGCGGTGACAAACCTTGTTAATAGTAGTGACAAGATGAATGTCTCTATTTTTGGTCAAGAGTGGGACAGCTTTATCTCGCCAACCTTGATTGAAGGTCGTTACCCAGAAAATGACCAAGAAGTGGTAGTGGATCAGTCTTTTGAAAATAACGCCATCAAACTCGGGGACGCTATTCAACTCAACGGAAGTGAGACAAGTTTTAAGATTGTAGGTTTGACCAGAGAAAATAAATTTTTCACGGAACCTGTTGTCTTTACAAGTTTAACAACGTATTGGGATTTACAAGGAACAACAAAAGGCAATCGTTCGATCTCTGCATTGGTATTGCAAAATGATGTAGAAGTGACTGGCGATGGTTTGAAGCAGATTTCTATTCAAAAAATGATTTCGAAAATTCCTGGCTATACCCCTCAAGTCAATGTATTCTCAGGAATGATTCTAGCTATGATTGTCATTACAGGTCTGATTGTTGGCATTTTTATCTACATCATTACTATTCAAAAATTAGGCCTCTATGGAATTATGCGAGCGCAAGGGATTCAGATAAAATCCATCGTATGGTCCCTTTTCTGTCAAATCTTTCTTTTATCTGGTTTGGGTATAGGATTGGCTTTGTTAGCCATTTGGGCTGTCATTTTAGTCTTACCTGCAACCTTCTTTTTCTACCCTAGCTGGTTGGCATACTTTGTCTTAAGCCTGGTCATTTGCTTGATGGCACTACTAGGTGGTGTCATTTCGCTTCCGCGTCTACTTAAAGTGGATCCAATTACAGCGATTGCAGAATGATAAGGAGAATGATATGACGACATTAATTGAGATGATTCAAGTGACAAAAACTTATGGCGAAGGCAATACGAAAGTTACAGCTCTCCATGAGACCAATTTTCAGCTAAACGCTGGGGAATTTGTAGCGATTGTGGGGCCTTCTGGATCAGGTAAAACTACTTTTTTAACAACTCTAGGACAACTTCAGGAAGCTTCAAGTGGAAAGATTCTGGTGAAGGGAAAAGAGACTGGTCATTTATCTGAAAAAGAAAAAACGGATTTGCGCTTTAGTGAATTTGGTTTTATCCTCCAGGCTTCAAATCTGATTCCCTTTTTAACGGTTAAGGAGCAATTAGATTTAATTGACCGTTTGGATAAAAAGAAATCAGAAAAAAGTGATAGACAAGAGTTATTTAGTTTGTTGGATTTGGGAAAGGTTCAAAATCACTATCCCAAAGCTCTCTCTGGTGGTGAACGCCAACGAGCTGCAATTGCTAGAGCCCTTTATAATAATCCTAGTATCGTGCTTGCAGATGAGCCGACTGCTAGCTTGGATACACAACGTGCTTATCAAGTGACGGATATGCTGGCCTCAATTGCCCATGAGCAAGGCAGGGGAGTTGTCATGATTACACATGATACTCGCTTACTAGATAAGGTTGACCGTGTTTATGTGATGAATGACGGACGACTTGTTGAAAAGGCACAAGCATAAATCTAAAAAGTGAACTGTTATTGATACGGTTCACTTTTTTTAAAATTTGGACTAATAAGACCCACTTTTCTATATAGCTGATTTTTTGGAAATGTGGTATAATTTTCTCTATGGAAAAGATTATCATTACAGCAACTGCTGAAAGTATTGAACAAGTAAAACAGCTACTTGAAGCTGGTGTCGACCGCATTTATGTCGGTGAGAAAGATTTTGGTCTTCGTTTGCCAACTACCTTTAGTCATGAAGAATTGCGTGAAATCGCAAAAATTGTTCATGATGCCGGTAAGGAATTAATCGTTGCGGTTAATGCTCTTATGCACCAAGACATGATGGACCGTATCAAGCCATTCTTGGACTTTTTAGAAGAAATCAAAACGGACTATATCACAGTTGGGGACGCAGGTGTCTTTTATGTGGTTAACCGTGATAACTATTCTTTCAAAACGATTTACGATGCCTCAACCATGGTCACAAGCAGTCGTCAGATTAACTTCTGGGGACAAAAAGCAGGAGCGTCAGAAGCAGTTTTGGCGCGTGAAATCCCATCTGCAGAACTTTTCAAAATGCCTGAAATTTTAGAAATTCCTGCTGAGGTCTTGGTATACGGTGCTAGTGTCATCCACCATTCGAAGCGTCCACTCTTGCAAAACTACTATAATTTCACACAGATTGATGATGAAAAATCTCGTCAACGTGACTTGTTTTTAGCTGAGCCAAGTGATCCAGAGAGCCATTACTCTATTTTTGAAGACAATCATGGGACTCATATCTTTGCTAACAATGACCTTGATTTGATGACCAAGTTGACTGAACTAGTAGAACATGGATTTACCCACTGGAAACTGGAAGGTCTCTACACTCCAGGCCAAAACTTTGTAGAAATTGCAAAACTCTTTATCCAAGCGCGTAATTTGATTCAAGAGGGTAACTTTACACACGACCAAGCCTTCTTGCTTGATGAAGAAGTTCGCAAACTCCATCCTAAAAATCGTTTCTTGGATACTGGATTTTACGACTATGACCCTGATATGGTTAAATAAACATCACAAAACCCGAAATAAAATGTTCGGGTTTTTCTAGTGTAAGGATGAATTTGAAGCGTATTCATGATATAATAGAAGTAGCTCTATTTGGAGGTGTATAAGTGGAAAATCTGAAAAAAATGGCAGGGATTAAAGCTGCCGAGTTCGTCAAAGATGGTATGGTTGTCGGGCTTGGAACAGGCTCAACTGCCTACTATTTCGTAGAAGAAATAGGTCGTCGTATCAAGGAAGAGGGCTTACAGATTACAGCTGTAACGACTTCTAGTGTGACCAGCAAGCAGGCAGAAGGACTCAATATTCCTCTTAAGTCTATTGATCAAGTAGACTTTGTAGACCTGACAGTTGATGGTGCAGATGAAGTAGACAGTCAGTTTAACGGCATCAAAGGCGGTGGTGGGGCCCTTCTCATGGAAAAGGTTGTCGCAACTCCATCTAAAGAATATATCTGGGTAGTTGATGAAAGTAAGCTAGTAGAGAAACTCGGTGCCTTTAAATTACCAGTAGAGGTTGTTCAATATGGTGCCGAACAGGTATTTCGTCGATTTGAACGAGCTGGCTATAAACCGAGCTTCCGCGAAAAGGATGGCCAACGTTTTGTGACGGATATGCAAAACTTTATCATCGATTTGGCCTTGGAAGTGATAGAAGACCCAATTGCTCTTGGACAAGAATTGGATCATGTCGTTGGTGTCGTTGAGCACGGCTTGTTTAACCAAATGGTGGATAAGGTCATCGTTGCTGGACAAGAGGGCGTTCAGATTTTAACTTCAACAAAAGCAAAATAATCAAAATAAAAAGGAGACACACTATGCCAAAATTTAATCGTATTCACTTGGTGGTACTAGATTCTGTAGGAATTGGTGCAGCACCAGATGCACATAACTTTGTCAACGCTGGTGTTCCTGATGGTGCATCAGACACGCTTGGACACATTTCAAAATCAGTAGGTTTGAATGTTCCAAATATGGCAAAACTTGGTCTTGGGAACATTCCTCGGGAAACACCATTGAAGACAGTTCCAGCTGAGAGCAATCCAACAGGTTATGCAACTAAGCTAGAAGAGGTATCTCTAGGTAAAGATACCATGACTGGTCACTGGGAAATCATGGGACTTAATATCACTGAACCTTTCGATACTTTCTGGAATGGATTCCCAGAGGAAATCCTTACTAAAATCGAAGAATTTTCAGGTCGCAAGGTCATCCGCGAAGCCAACAAACCATACTCAGGAACAGCTGTCATCGATGACTTTGGACCACGCCAAATGGAAACTGGCGAGTTGATTATCTATACATCAGCTGACCCAGTTCTTCAAATCGCAGCTCACGAAGATATCATTCCTTTGGATGAACTCTACCGTATCTGTGAATACGCTCGTTCAATTACCCTTGAGCGCCCAGCTCTTCTAGGACGTATCATTGCTCGTCCTTATGTTGGTGAGCCTGGAAACTTCACTCGTACGGCTAACCGTCGTGACTTGGCTGTATCTCCATTTGCTCCAACTGTTTTGGACAAATTGAATGAAGCAGGTATTGATACATATGCGGTTGGTAAGATTAACGATATCTTCAACGGTGCTGGTATCAACCACGATATGGGCCATAACAAATCAAATAGCCACGGTATAGATACCTTGATTAAGACCATGGGACTTCCTGAGTTCCAAGAAGGCTTCTCATTTACCAACTTGGTAGACTTTGATGCTCTTTACGGACACCGTCGCAATGCGCACGGATACCGTGATTGTTTGCATGAGTTTGATGAGCGCTTGCCAGAAATCATGGCAGCAATGAGAGAAGACGATCTTCTTTTGATTACTGCTGACCACGGAAATGACCCAACCTATGCTGGTACTGACCATACTCGTGAATATATTCCACTTTTGGCATACAGTCCATCCTTTAAAGGCAATGGATTAATTCCAGTTGGACACTTCGCCGATATATCAGCAACGATTGCAGAGAACTTTGGTGTTGAAAAAGCCATGATCGGTGAAAGTTTCTTAGATAAATTAGTTTAAGATGATTCGCTACGCTCTACTTGTTAGAGGTATTAATGTCGGTGGAAAGAATAAGGTTGTCATGGCTCAGCTGCGTCAAGAATTGACGGAGTTGGGATTAGAAAATGTAGAAACCTACATCAATAGTGGCAATATTTTCTTTAATAGCATTGTGCCTAGAACTAAACTAATAGAGAAATTACAGGCTTTCTTTGAAAGACGTTATCCATTTATCCAGAGTTTTTCCTTGTTGTCTCACGAAGACTATGAAAAGGAGCTTAGAAATCTTCCTGATTGGTGGACCAAAGACCTAGCTCGAAAAGATGTGCTCTTTTACACTGAGGGCTTGAATGTGGATCAAGTCATCGAGAAAGTGAACAGTTTGGAATTGGTCGATGAAGTGCTTCATTTTGGGAAATTAGGGATCTTCTGGGGTAAATTGTCAGAAGCTAGCTACTCTAAAACAGCCTATCACAAGCACTTGCTTAAGATGCCTTTCTATCGTAATATTACCATTCGTAACGCTAATACCTTTGACAAAATTGGTCAATTTTTAAAACATAAAGAAGGAGATACCTAATGACATTATTAAATAAAATCAATGAAACAGCAGCATTTTTGAAGGGCAAAGGAATCGAAGCTCCTGAGTTCGGTTTGATCCTTGGTTCAGGTCTTGGAGAATTGGCTGAAGAAATCGAAAATGCAGTCGTAGTAGACTACTCTGACATTCCAAACTGGGGTCAATCCACAGTAGTCGGACATGCTGGTAAATTGGTTTATGGTGATCTTGCTGGACGTAAAGTCTTGGTTCTTCAAGGTCGTTTCCATTTCTATGAAGGAAATCCTCTTGAAGTCGTGACTTTCCCAGTACGTGTGATGAAAGTTCTTGGATGCGAAGGTGTCATTGTAACCAATGCAGCTGGAGGTATTGGATTTGGGCCTGGTACCTTGATGGCTATCTCAGACCATATCAATATGACGGGGCAAAACCCATTGATGGGTGAAAACTTGGATGATTTTGGTCCACGTTTCCCAGATATGTCTAAAGCCTACACTCCAGAATATCGTGCTACTGCCCATGAAGTGGCTAAGAAACTTGGTATCAAGCTTGATGAAGGTGTCTATATTGGTGTAACAGGTCCGACTTATGAAACCCCAGCAGAAATTCGTGCCTATAAGACATTGGGAGCAGATGCAGTTGGTATGTCTACTGTTCCTGAAGTTATTGTGGCAGCCCACTCAGGCATAAAAGTTCTAGGAATTTCATGTATCACTAACCATGCTGCTGGTTTCCAAGAAGAACTCAACCACGAAGAAGTAGTGGAAGTGACAGAACGCGTCAAAGGCGACTTCAAAGGATTGCTGAAAGCGATTCTTGCTGAATTATAATCATGGTACATGAGTTGAGGAGGAGTCTTCAGAAGATCCCATATAACCTCAAATTAGTTCTAGCGGTCATCATGCTAGGGCTAGTTACAGGTATATTCGGAATTTTGCTCCATTATCTTTTAGAGCTGGTTGAAGGGATTGCTTTTGGTCAGACAGAACATAACACTGGATTCTTGACAGATGGGGTTGCCTCATCACGAATAGGCTTCAGTTTAATCATCGTGGGTGTCAGTTCTGCTTTGGTCTGGTATTTCTTGCAAAGAAAAGCAAAGATTTTTTCCATCAAAGCGCAGATGAAAGATGAAACATCACAATACAAACTTCATTTTTTAAAACAGCTAGTTCATTCAATTTGGCAGATTGTTGCAGTTGGAGGAGGAGCGCCTATCGGTAAGGAAGCTGCGCCGCGGGAGATTGGAGCTTTATTTGCAAGACCTATTGCCAATATTTTTTCTCTCTCCGTGAAGGACCAAATCTTTCTCATTGCCTGTGGAGCGGGTGCGGGTTTAGCAGCTGTCTATCAGGTTCCGTTAACGAGTGTGTTTTTCACTTTTGAAACCTTGGGAATTGCTTTATCTGTCAAACGTTTTTTCCTGGTCGGTCTGACTACATATGTATCAGCCTTTACAGCAGGCTTTGTTGTTTCAGATCATGCTCTCTACCAGATTCCAGCCATGACTTGGCCACTAGGTGATATGTGGCTTGTTCCCCTATTAGTTCTTTTCCTGACTCCACTCGCTTGGCTTTTTAGTCGCTTCAACAAACAAGTTTCTTCAAAGAGAATAAAGGACAAGCGGATACTCTATACTCTGCCGGTAACATTCCTTTTCCTTGTTGGATTGGCTAGCTATTTTCCTCATCTACTTGGTAATGGGCGTATGATGGCTCAGGAGATTTTAAACGGCAGTAATGCCAAGACGGTAATCCTCGTGTTTGTCTTGAAAGCCTTGGTCGTTTTAGTTACCCTTTGGGCAGGTACCTATGGTGGGACCTTGACCCCATCTTTTGCCTTGGGAATGGCAGGAGCTGCACTCTTGACCATGATTTTAGGTAGCGGCAACCAGCCGGCAGTCTTACTATTAGGTTCGGTTTGCTTTTTAGCTGTGACCTTGAAGGCACCTCTGTCTGCAACTGGATTGGTGATGGGGTTCACTGGTCAATCATTAGAGGCTATACCTTTTCTTATGGTGACTGCTTACTTGGCATTTAGTTTTGCTAAAATGCTGGACCGAATCCCTTGGGAGAAATACTTACGACCAAAGATAAGGATAATAGAAAATTAATAAGAATACTCTAGTTTTTCTAATCCAAAATATATTTTAAATTTATAATCAATATCATTTAATAAAGAAAGGTAGAGCGTGTGTTCAGATTTGAACACGAGCGGAAAGCTTTTCTAATTACTCAATAAAAAAGAAAGGATGGGTTAATCGTATTCGCAGAACTGAATACGGGCGGCTCTCCTCTAAATCAAAATTAATAAAGAAAGGAATAGAACCCACCCTAAAAGCAGTGGGAAAAAGATAGTTGGTCTAGCGAGCATCGCTCACTGCGCCCAACTCCTATTTTCCCTTCGCTTTTTGACGGGTTTGGTATCTTATATTATGTCTATCCATATTGCTGCTAAGCAAGGTGAAATTGCTGATAAAATTCTTCTTCCTGGGGATCCTCTTCGTGCGAAATTTATCGCTGAGAATTTTCTTGAAGATGCTGTTTGCTTTAACGAAGTCCGTAACATGTTTGGTTACACAGGTACTTACAAGGGTCACCGTGTTTCTGTCATGGGAACTGGGATGGGGATGCCATCCATCTCTATTTATGCGCGCGAGTTGATTGTTGACTACGGAGTGAAGAAATTGATCCGTGTAGGAACGGCTGGATCTTTGAATGAGGATGTTCATGTCCGTGAATTGGTCTTGGCTCAAGCAGCTGCAACCAACTCAAACATTATCCGTAACGATTGGCCTCAATACGATTTTCCACAAATCGCTAGCTTTGATCTTTTAGATAAGGCTTACCATATTGCCAAAGACCTTGGTATGACTACTCACGTCGGAAATGTCTTGTCATCAGACGTTTTCTATTCAAACTATGGTGAAAAGAACATCGAGCTTGGTAAATGGGGTGTGAAAGCTGTAGAAATGGAAGCAGCAGCCCTCTACTATCTTGCTGCCCAACACCACGTCGATGCTCTAGCTATTATGACCATTTCTGATAGCTTGGTTAATCCAGATGAAGATACAACTGCAGAGGAACGTCAAAATACCTTCACCGATATGATGAAGGTTGGTCTAGAGACTTTAATTGCAGAATAAGAAAAAAGGTTTCCTTAACAGGAAACCTCTTTTTTATGAAGAAAGCCATCTAGTTCTTTTTGATTAGTGATTATGGTTACCTTGTCTGCATAGTCTGAACAGATCTGTTGATAATGGTCTTTGTGAGAAGAGTTACGTCCATCCCAAAGAATCCAGCGGATAAACTCCCAGTCAAAACGTTCAGGACAACCGTCTGCCATACTTTCTCTAACTTTTCCTCTGTATCTTAGATAGCGTTTAAAGGCTCTTGCTAAACAATTCCATGCTGAGAAGTTTAAAAAGATAATCTGATCAGCTTGCTCCATTCTTTCCTCGTAGCAACACCACCTATAGTTGCCGTCGATAACCCAATCCTCATGTTTAGAAAGGAAAGTCTTCATCTCCTTTAACATCCAATCGTGGTCGCTATCTTGCCACCCAGGCTGAAATTGCAATCGGTCTATATGGAGTTTAGGAATGGAGTAGTAGCTGGAAAGTTTTTCTGCCAGAGTAGATTTACCTGAGCCTGAATATCCTATAATAGCAATTTTCATGATAACCTCCAGAAAAATGTGTACAAAAAAAGCTCCGAAGAGCTCATTTTGTATCCAGTTAAAGATTAACCAAGTTTAGCTGCAAGACGTGCTTTATCACGGTTAGCTTTATTCTTGTGGATCAAACCTTTAGTTTCTGCTTTATCGATGGCTGAGCTAGCAGCACGGTAAAGTTCTTCAGATGGGTTTGCTTCAAAAGCTTTGATAGCAGTACGCATAGCTGATTTTTGAGCTGAGTTCTTTTCGTTTTGTTTAACGTTCAATTCAGCGCGTTTGATAGCTGATTTAATGTTTGCCAATGTTCTTACCTCCATATTTACTAACTATACCATTATATCTGAAAACTGTTATTTTGACAAGGGGAAATCACTTTTTTAAATAAATTTCATCAATTTCATGATTTTTAGATTTATGAAGAATGACTTCAGCCCGATTTCTTGTCGGTTCGATGTAGTTTTGTAGATTGGTCAAATTAATACTTGTCCAAACCTGATGGGCAAAATCTTTGACTTCACTAATTGGTTGCTGAGTGAAACGATAGTAATAGTTGTTTGGATCATCTTGTGCAAAGCTAAGAAGTTTCAAAAAACGGTCCAAATACCAGCTCTCGATATCCTCGACTGCAGCATCTACATAGATTGAAAAATCGAAGAAGTCTGTAATATAAAGACGGCTGTTATGTGGTGTTTGAAAGACGTTGATACCTTCTACAATGACAAAATCCGCTGCTTGAACTCTTTGTGTTTTATCAGGTACGATATCGTAGATTTCGTGAGAATAAACGGGGATATCTACATCCTGACCGTTTTTTAGTTGGTCAAGGAAATCGAGCAAGCTTTCCATATCATAACTCTCAGGGAAACCTTTTCGGTTTAGGATATTTCGCTCATTTAAGATGCTGTTAGGATACAGAAAGCCATCAGTTGTCACTAATTCAACACTTGCTTCTGGAAAAATACGGGAAAGCAAAATTTGTAAGAGTCGGCTAGTAGTTGATTTGCCAACAGCGACACTACCTGAAATTCCGATAATAAAAGGCTGATTTTTACTCTCTCTCTGGAGAAAAATCCCTTTTGAAAAAGCTAGGTCTTCTTTGGAGCGTTTGTAGATTTGAATCAGATGAGCTAGCGGCAGGTAAATATCTGTTACATCTTGGAGGCTAATCTGGTCATTAAAACTCTTAATCGAATCCAATTCCTCCTCGGTTAAAGGAGGTGTAGTTTTACGATGTAAAGATTGCCAAGTTCCGCGACTGATTTTTTCATAATGTATAAATTCGTTGGTCATAAAATTTCCTCGTTTGATACCTCAGTATACCATAATTTACAAAGAAAGACATCTGAATCATTTGAGAAAAAGCGCTTTCTTTGTTAGAATAGAGGTAGAATAAACATCAAAAGAGGTGATGTTATGAGAGTAGAAATAAGTGATAAAATACTAAAACTAAGTTGTTTACTTGTTGCTATTTTGTGGTTGTCTCCAACATTGATTGAGTTTACTGTGAGTTTAGGAAGTCAAACCTATAGTTGGTCTGCCTTTGTCTTGTTATTCTTGCTACCAATTATTGGTTTTATTTATTTGATTCTCGCCATTTTAACAAAAAAATGGTGGCTGATATTGATTGGTCTAGCTTGTCTATTTTCATTTTTTATTAGTATGTTCCTAGGTTATCTCTTCTTAGGGCCTTAGATGGTATAGACCGTGTAAACGATTTAAAATATCTAAATTTTATGGTAAAATGAAACTATGAGTAAAATGTATTATGCAGAAAATCCAGATGCAGCCCATGATGTTCATGAACTTAGAGTTGAGCTACTTGGGCAAAAGATGACCTTTTTGACAGATGCTGGTGTCTTTAGCAAAAAAATGATTGATTTCGGAAGTCAGCTGTTGTTAGGATGCCTGGATATCGAAAAAAATGAAAAAATCCTTGATGTTGGTTGTGGCTATGGTCCCATCGGCTTGTCTTTGGTTAAAGCTTATGGTGCCCAAGCGACCATGGTGGATATCAATAATCGTGCCCTGGATTTAGCCCAGCAAAATGCAGTAAAAAACAATGTTCAAGCGACTATCTTCCAGTCCAATATTTATGAGCAGGTAGAAGGTCAATTCGATCATGTCATTTCGAATCCGCCCATTCGTGCAGGCAAGCAGGTCGTTCATGAAATCATCGAGAACAGTATTGATTATCTTAAGGATGGTGGAGATTTGACCATTGTCATCCAGAAAAAACAAGGAGCCCCTAGTGCCAAAAACAAGATGGAAGAAGTCTTTGGTAATTGTGAGGTCGTGAAGAAAGACAAGGGATATTATATCCTTAGAAGTGTGAAAGAATGAGAGCAGTAGATCTAATCCAGAAAAAAAGAGACGGTCAAGAACTAACCTCAAGTGAAATCAAATGGCTGGTAGAAGGCTATGTAGCTGGAACTGTTCCAGATTATCAAATGTCTGCTTTTGCTATGGCTGTTTATTTTAAAGGCATGACCACACGTGAGATTTCTGATTTGACTATGAACATGGTCAAGACAGGTCAGGAGTTTGATTTGTCTGCTATAGATGGTGTCAAGGTTGATAAACACTCCACCGGGGGAGTAGGAGATAAGGTTACCTTGATTTTAGCTCCATTAGTCGCTAGTTTTGACGTACCAGTTGCCAAGATGAGTGGCAGAGGTCTAGGGCACACTGGAGGTACTATCGATAAATTAGAATCTATCAAAGGTTTTCAAGTCGAACGCAGTCAGGATGACTTTATCAAACAGGTTCAGGATATCGGGGTTTCAGTGATTGGTCAATCTGACCAACTAGTCAAAGCGGATAAACTGCTCTATGCACTGCGAGATGTGACAGCAACGGTTGATACTATTCCACTGATTGCTAGTTCTGTCATGAGTAAAAAGATTGCAGCTGGAGCGGATGCTATTTTGCTGGATGTTACTGTCGGTGAAGGTGCCTTTATGAAGACAGTTGACGAGGCGCGTGAACTGGCTCAAACCATGGTGAATCTCGGGAAAGCTGTTGGTCGCAAGACAGTAGCAGTCATTACGGATATGAGTCAACCTCTAGGGCGCGCAATCGGTAACCGATTAGAAATCCTAGAAGCATTGGATATTCTTCAAGGAAAAGGACGACAAGATATTAGCCACTTTATCTGTGAGTTAGCCCAGATTATGCTATCTTTGGCAAATGTTGAAAAAACAGTCGAGGAAGTAAGGCAACATCTTGAAAATGGTCAGGCACTCAAGAAATTTGAAGAGATGGTTCTAGCTCAGGGTGGAAACCTAGAGGACCTCTATCGTCCAGTAAAAGTTGACCATGTAATTGATATTCCTGCTCAAGAGGATGGTATTATCGCAGAACTTCCAGCCATGGAGTTCGGTCTTTTCGCTATGAGATTAGGTGCTGGTCGTGCAGTCAAAACAGATGCTCTTGATTATGAAACAGGAATTGTTTTTGAGAAGAAAGTTGGAGAATCAGTCAAAAAAGGTGAAATTGTCGCAAAAGTATATGCAAATGGCAAAATTTCTCCGGAACTAGTTACAGATTTCCAAAAATATGTTAAAATTAAAATGAGTGATGAAACGCTAAAAATGCGTGAAATCATCGAAATCATCTCCTAATTTAAGGAAAATCCGAAATGAAATTAAATAAATACATTGATCATACGCTTTTAAAGCAAGATGCGACCGAACAACAAATCGATCGTTTGCTATCTGAAGCAAGAGAGTACGATTTTGCCAGTGTTTGTGTGAATCCTTGCTGGGTTTCTCATGCAAAAACTGGTCTAACAGATACTGATGTCAAGGTTTGTACAGTTGTAGGTTTCCCTCTTGGAGCTACAACTTCAGCAGTCAAAGCCTATGAAACCAAAGAAGCCATCCAAAATGGTGCTGACGAAATTGATATGGTTATCAATGTTGGAGCGCTTAAGTCTGGGAATGCTGACTTGGTCGAATCAGATATTCGAGCTGTTGTTGAGGCTAGCGGTGACAAACTTGTTAAGGTTATTATTGAAGCTTGTTTGTTAACGGATGAAGAAAAAGTTCTGGCTTGCCAACTTGCTCAAAAAGCTGGTGCAGACTTTGTCAAGACTTCTACAGGTTTCTCAACAGGTGGAGCAACTTTACCAGATGTTCAATTAATGCGTCAGACAGTTGGACCTGATATGGGGGTCAAAGCAGCTGGTGGAGCTCGTTCTTATGCAGATGCAGTTGCCTTTGTTGAAGCAGGAGCTACTCGTATTGGAACATCTTCTGGTGTTGCAATCTTAAAAGGAGAATTAGCTGATGGCGACTACTGAGTTGATTGAATTAGCGATTGAAACTAGTAAGAAAGCTTACGTTCCCTACTCACATTTTCCGATTGGCGCTGTTTTGGTAGCCAAGGACGGAAGTATCTATACAGGGGTTAACATTGAAAATGCTAGCTACCCCTTGACCAACTGTGGCGAAAGAACTGCAATCTTTAAGGCGGTCTCTGAAGGACAACGAGACTTTTCAGAATTGATTGTCTATGGTCAAACTGAAAAACCAATTTCGCCTTGCGGTGCTTGTCGCCAAGTTATGGTCGAATTTTTTAAACCAGATCTAAAGGTGACTCTAGTCGCCAAAGATAAAACGACGGTCGAGATGACGGTCGGGGAATTACTTCCATATTCTTTTACAGACTTGCAATAGTCTGTGTCACTCTCTGAGTGGCAAGGTCCTTGTGACCAATCAATCCATACTTGCAACTTAGTTGCGCATCTTATTTAGGAGGTTCAGTAATGAACAAGAAACAATGGCTAGGCCTTGGTCTAGTTGCAGTAGCAGCATTTGGACTTGCTGCATGTGGTAATCGCTCTTCTCGTAACGCAGCTTCATCTTCTTCTGATGTGAAGACTAAAGCAGCTATCGTTACAGATACTGGTGGTGTTGATGATAAATCATTTAACCAATCAGCTTGGGAAGGTCTTCAAGCTTGGGGTAAAGAACACAACCTTTCAAAAGACAATGGTTACACTTACTTCCAATCAACAAGTGAAGCTGATTACGCTAACAACTTGAACCAAGCAGCTGGAAGCTACAACTTGATTTTCGGTGTTGGTTTTGCCCTTCACAACGCTGTTGAAGAAGCAGCAAAAGAACATTCAGATAAAAACTATGTTTTGATTGACGATGTGATTAAAGATCAAAAGAACGTTGCTAGCGTTACTTTCGCAGATAACGAAGCAGCTTACCTTGCAGGTGTTGCAGCTGCTAAAACTACAAAAACTAAACAAGTTGGTTTTGTAGGTGGTATGGAATCTGAAGTTATTTCTCGTTTCGCAGCTGGTTTTAAAGCTGGTGTTGAGTCAGTTGACCCATCTATCAAGGTTCAAGTAGACTATGCTGGATCATTTGGTGATGCGGCTAAAGGTAAAACAATCGCTGCAGCTCAATACGCTGCAGGTGCAGACGTTATCTACCAAGCAGCTGGTGGTACTGGAGCAGGTGTCTTCTCTGAAGCTAAATCATTGAACGAAAGTAAAAATGAAGACGAAAAAGTTTGGGTTATCGGTGTAGACCGTGACCAAGTTGATGAAGGTAAATACACTTCTAAAGACGGTAAAGAAGCTAACTTCGTTCTTGCTTCTACATTGAAACAAGTTGGAACAACAGTTAAAGACATCTCAAACAAGGCTGAAAAAGGTGAATTCCCTGGTGGTCAAGTTATCGTTTACTCATTGAAGGATAAAGGTGTTGACTTGGCAGTGACAAACCTTTCTGAAGAAGGTAAAAAAGCTGTTGAAGATGCAAAAGCTAAAATCCTTGATGGTAGCATCAAAGTTCCTGAAAAATAATTGAAGGAAGTCATTTCTTAGGAAGCGGCCAGTGGCCGCTTCTTTAAGGATTGAGACAAATGGTTTTGTCTCAATAGAGCTTGCTAAATTTCTTTAGCAGGTTTTATTGAAACAAAATATAATTCTGAAAGGAAGAGCACATGGCACACGAAAATGTCATTGAGATGCGTGAAATTACCAAAGTTTTTGGTGAATTTGTCGCTAACGACAAGATTAACCTTGAACTTCGTAAAGGTGAAATTCATGCACTTTTAGGAGAAAATGGAGCTGGTAAGTCCACTCTTATGAACATGCTAGCGGGGCTTCTAGAACCAACTAGTGGTGAAATTGTGGTCAACGGTCAAGTTGTAAAACTAGATTCGCCATCAAAAGCAGCTAGCTTAGGGATTGGGATGGTCCACCAACACTTTATGTTGGTAGAAGCTTTCACTGTTGCTGAAAATATCATTTTGGGGAGTGAATTGACCAAAAATGGTGTGCTAGATATTGCTCGTGCAACTCGAGAAATCAATGAGTTGTCTGAACGTTATGGTCTTGCTGTGGATCCTTCTGCAAAAGTGGCAGATATCTCTGTCGGCGCTCAACAACGTGTTGAAATCCTAAAGACACTTTATCGTGGAGCAGATATTCTTATCTTTGACGAACCTACTGCTGTTTTGACGCCATCAGAAATTGATGAATTGATGGCTATCATGAAGAACCTGGTTAAAGAAGGTAAATCAATTATCTTGATTACTCATAAGTTGGATGAGATTCGTGCTGTATCAGATCGTGTTACAGTTATCCGTCGTGGTAAATCTATTGAAACAGTTGAGATTGCTGGTGCGACTAATGCTGACTTAGCTGAGATGATGGTAGGACGTTCTGTTTCCTTTAAAACTGAGAAACATGAAGCTCAACCTAAAGAAGTTATTCTGTCTATTAAAGACCTAGTAGTAAACGAAAACCGTGGTGTTCCTGCTGTTAAAAATCTCTCACTCGATGTTCGAGCTGGTGAGATTGTCGGAATTGCCGGTATTGATGGAAATGGGCAATCTGAATTAATCCAAGCTATCACTGGTCTTCGTAAGATTGAGTCTGGTAGCGTGGAGTTGAAAGGCCAGTCTATCGTAGGTTTACACCCTCGTCAAATTACAGAAATGAGTGTAGGCCACGTTCCAGAAGATCGCCACCGTGATGGTTTAGTTTTAGAAATGATGATTTCTGAAAATATCGCTCTTCAAACCTACTATAAGGAACCTCTTAGCAAGAAGGGAATCTTAAACTACACCAATATCATCGGGTACGCTAAACAGTTAATGCAAGAATTCGATGTGCGTGCTGCTAGTGAGATTGTTCCAGCATCAGCTCTTTCTGGAGGAAATCAACAAAAAGCAATTATCGCTCGAGAAGTCGATCGAAATCCTGATCTCCTAATCGTCAGTCAACCTACTCGTGGTTTGGACGTCGGTGCCATTGAGTACATTCACAAACGCTTGATTCAAGAGCGTGATAATGGGAAAGCTGTCCTTGTAGTCAGCTTTGAACTGGATGAGATTCTAAATGTCTCTGATAGAATTGCCGTTATCCACGATGGTAAGATTCAAGGGATTGTAACGCCAGAAACAACCAACAAGCAAGAGCTTGGTGTCTTGATGGCTGGTGGTGAATTGGAAAAGGAGAAGAGTGATGTCTAAAAAATTACAACAAATTTCGGTTCCTTTGATTTCTGTTATTTTAGGAATTCTACTCGGAGCCATCGTCATGTGGATTTTCGGCTACGATGCTATCTGGGGCTATGAAGAATTATTCTACACAGCATTTGGTAGTGTTCGTGGAATCGGTGAAATCTTCCGTGCTATGGGACCTTTAATTCTGATTGCCCTTGGATTTGCAGTTGCAAGTCGTGCTGGTTTCTTTAACGTTGGTCTTCCAGGACAAGCTCTCGCAGGTTGGGTTATGAGCGGCTGGTTTGCTCTCTCTTTCCCAGATTTACCACGACCATTGATGATTCTTGCGACGATTGTAATCGCCTTAGTTGCAGGAGGGATCGTTGGTGCTATTCCTGGTATCTTAAGAGCCTACCTTGGGACATCTGAGGTTATCGTAACTATTATGATGAACTACATTGTTCTTTATGTGGGAAATGCCTTTATTCATCACTTCCCTAAAGAAATCATGCAAAGTACTGACTCATCCATTCGTGTAAGTGCAAATGCAACTTATCAGACACCATGGCTTGCTGAGCTAACAGGAAATTCTCGTATGAACATTGGAATTTTCTTTGCTATCATAGCCGTTGCGGTTATCTGGTTCATGCTTAAGAAGACAACGCTCGGTTTTGAAATCCGTGCAGTTGGTCTCAATCCAAATGCTTCTGAATACGCAGGTATTTCAGCGAAACGTACCATTATTCTATCAATGATTATTTCTGGTGCCCTTGCAGGACTTGGTGGCGCAGTAGAAGGACTTGGTACCTTCCAAAACGTCTACGTACAAGGTTCATCATTGGCAGTTGGATTTAATGGTATGGCGGTAAGTCTGCTTGCTTCAAACTCACCAGTTGGAATTCTATTTGCAGCCTTCCTTTTCAGTGTTCTTCAAGTAGGTGCTCCTGGTATGAATGCTGCACAAGTACCATCTGAGCTTGTAAGTATCGTTACAGCCTCAATTATCTTCTTTGTCAGCGTTCACTACATCATCGAACGCTTTGTCAAACCAAGAAAGCAACTTAAAGGAGGTAAATAAGGATGTCGATTACAACAATGTTAACCCTTATGGTTTCTTCGATGTTGATTTATGCAGCACCACTTATTTTCACAAGTATCGGAGGAGTTTTCTCTGAACGTGGTGGAGTTGTTAACGTTGGTCTTGAAGGAATCATGGTCATGGGTGCCTTTTCTGGAGTTGTTTTTAACCTTGAATTTGCTCAAGATTTGGGAGCATTAACTCCTTGGTTGGCGCTTCTAGTTGGTGGATTAGTCGGAGCTATCTTCTCGCTCATTCACGCAGTAGCTACAGTTCATTTCCGTGCAGACCATGTTGTCAGTGGTACTGTGCTTAACTTAATGGCGCCAGCCTTGGCAGTTTTCTTGGTAAAGGTGCTTTATAATAAGGGACAAACGGATAATTTAACGCAAACTTTTGGTCGTTTTGACTTCCCGGTATTAGCTAATATCCCTGTTATCGGAGATATCTTCTTCAAGTCAACTAGTCTACTAGGTTACCTAGCAATTGCTTTCTCATTTCTAGCTTGGTTTATCCTGTTTAAGACTCGCTTTGGACTTCGCCTTCGTTCAGTTGGTGAACACCCACAAGCAGCAGATACTTTGGGTATCAATGTCTACAAGATGAGATATCTTGGAGTAGTGATTTCAGGCTTCCTTGGAGGAATCGGTGGAGCTATTTACGCTCAATCAATCTCTGTTAACTTCTCAGTTACAACTATCGTAGGACCTGGATTTATCGCTCTTGCAGCCATGATCTTTGGTAAATGGAATCCTGTTGGTGCTATGCTTTCAAGTCTTTTCTTTGGGCTATCACAAAGTTTGGCAGTTATCGGTTCTCAGCTTCCATTCTTGCAAGGAGTACCAGCTGTTTACTTGCAAATCGCACCATATCTCTTGACCATTGTCGTCCTAGCAGCCTTCTTTGGTAAAGCTGTTGCGCCGAAGGCAGATGGTATCAACTATATCAAGTCTAAATAACATAAAAAAACGTCAGTTGAAACTGACGTTTTATTTTTTTGGTTCTTGGTGCGTTAGGTTAAGTCCCCAAGGAATGAGATTTTCTGTTTTACTTTGGATACGTTTGATATTGTCCTTGTGGCGTACAATTACTAGACTTGCAAGACCAATAATAATCACAGTAAAAAGTAGGTCATAACTAGTTAAAATAAATCCAAAGAGAGGAAACAGAAGGACGCCAATAATTGCAGCAATAGCAGCAGAGATACTAGAGAGAGAGATCATACTACCCAGATAAAGGATTCCAAAGAAAATGACTGCAAGGTAAAGGCAAAAGAGAGGAGCAAAACCAAAAATAACTCCTGCGCTGGTTGCAACAGCCTTACCACCCTTAAATTTTGCAAAGACAGGGAAGGTGTGACCAATGACTGCTAAAAGTCCAAAGACGATTGGTGAAATACCCTGCACATGGAAGATTAGTGGAAGTAGAGTGGCCAAAGTACCTTTAAAGAAATCAATTACAAAGGTTGCCATTCCAGCTTTTTTGCCTAAGATTCGGAAGGTATTGGTCGTTCCAGTATTACCAGATCCATGTTCTCTTAGATTGATGTTAAAGAATATTTGTCCAATCCACAAGCCTGAAGGAATTGAACCCAATAAATAAGCTAAAATTAATAATACTATTGTCATCATGTTTCTATTATACCATGAATTAGGAGAGAAACGAAACTGAATCTGTTTACTAGCTGTGACATCTGATACTTTATCAAAGTTGATAAGTTTATCTTGAGTACCATTTTTATTCAAAAATAAAGGCTAAAGTTTTAAAAATTCATGAAAATTTCTGAAAACTTGAATTTGTGTTTATTTATGCTATAATAGGAACAATTATTTTTAGGAGGTGGAGTATGTCTTACTTATTTGAGATATTACCTAGTTTATTGAGCGGTGCGACAATGACTTTACAAGTATTTACACTGGTCTTACTCTTTTCAATTCCTTTAGGTATTTTGGTTGCCTTTTGCTTACAGGTCCATTGGAAACCCCTCCATTACATGATTGATGTTTATATCTGGGTGATGCGTGGTACACCCTTGCTCTTGCAGTTAATCTTTATCTATTATGTCCTTCCAAGTATCGGGATTCGACTTGATCGGGTACCAGCAGCGATTATTGCCTTTACGCTTAATTATGCAGCCTACTTTGCAGAAATATTCCGTGGAGGGATTGCAACCATTCCTCAAGGACAATATGAAGCAGCGAAAGTTTTGAAATTCAAACCTATCGATACCGTCCGCTATATTATCTTGCCTCAGGTCACCAAGATTGTTTTACCAAGCGTATTTAACGAGGTTATGAGTTTGGTTAAAGATACTTCTTTGGTCTATGCACTCGGTATTTCAGATTTAATCCTAGCTAGTCGTACTGCAGCCAATCGTGATGCGAGCTTGATTCCAATGTTTCTAGCAGGAGCTATCTATCTTTTGATGATTGGTATTGTTACGATTTTAGCTAAGAAGCTTGAGAAGAAATTTAGCTACTATAGATAGGAGGTTATTCATGTTAGAGTTAAGAAATATTAGTAAGAAATTTGGTAGGAAACAAATCCTATCCAATTTTAATTTAACCATTCCAGAAAAGCAGATTTTGGCTATTGTTGGACCTTCTGGTGGTGGGAAGACAACCTTGCTTAGAATGTTAGCTGGACTTGAAACCATTGATTCAGGTGAGATTTTTTATAATGGAGAATCCCTACCTTTGGATGAACTTGAAAAGCTTCACTTGTTAGGTTTTGTGTTTCAAGATTTTCAGCTTTTTCCTCACTTATCCGTGATGGAGAACTTGATTTTGTCACCCATCAAAACTATGGGGATGTCTGAAGCAGATGCCAAGAAGAAGGCAACCGACTTACTCGCTCGTCTGGGTCTCGAAGCTCATGCAGATGCCTATCCATACTCCTTATCTGGTGGGCAAAAGCAACGGGTTGCCTTAGCACGCGCTATGATGATAGATCCTGAAGTGATTGGGTATGATGAACCAACTTCAGCCCTTGACCCTGAGTTGCGTCTTGAAGTTGAAAAACTGATTCTACAAAATCGGGAACTAGGCATGACTCAGATTGTCGTGACCCACGATCTCCAGTTTGCAGAAAATATTGCAGACCAGATTCTCAAAGTAGATCCCAAGTAGGAGGTGCCTATGAATCGAAAGAAAATCAGCCTTATTTTGGCCTTCTTTCTGGCTTTTTTCCTAGTAGGATGCACACAAAAAGCTAGTAATCCCAAAGTCGATAATTGGGAAAAATACCAACAACAAGGTACGATAACCATTGGTTTTGACAATACCTTTGTTCCTATGGGATTTGAAGAAAAAAATGGGCAATATGTTGGATTTGATATTGATTTAGCGCAAGCCGTTTCTGAGAAACTTGGTTTCAAGGTTCAGTTTCAACCCATTGATTGGGATATGAAGGAAACCGAACTTCAAAACGGCACCATTGATGCTATCTGGAATGGATATTCAGCGACTGATGAACGCCGTGAGAAGGTTGCTTTTACCATTCCTTATATGGAGAATCAGCAGGTTCTAGTCTTTAAGAAATCTCAGAATATACAATCAGTGTCTGATATGACAGGCAAGGTTTTGGGTGCACAGGCCGGTTCTTCTGGTTATCTAGATTTTGAAGCTCAACCAGAACTCTTAAAAAATATCGTAAAAGATCAAAAAGCCAACCAATATCAGAGTTTCAATGAAGCCTTGATTGACTTGCAAAATGATCGGATTGATGCCCTTTTAATTGACCGTGTTTACGCCAATTATTATCTTGAAACCGAAGGAATTTTAGACCAGTATGAGATTTTTCCTGCTGGTTTTGAGAGTGAATCCTTTGCAGTTGGTGTGAGACCAGCTGATAAGACCTTGTTAGCAAATTTGAATCAAGCTTTTGTAGAACTCTATCAAGAAGGCAAATTCCAAGAAATTAGCAAGAAATGGTTTGGTGAAGATATAGCAACAAGCCAAGTTAAAGGAAAAGAAAACTAAGACTCGCGTCTTGGTTTCTTTTTTTGAGGTATAAACAATTGAGTGCAGACCTGCTCAATTAGAAAAACTTTGCAAAATCCCTAGAAAACCTGTAAAATAGTAAAGATGAACGAATAGGAGGTTCCTTGTGTCAAAAAAGGAAATCAATATTAACAATTATAATGATGATGCCATTCAGGTGCTAGAAGGGTTGGATGCGGTCCGTAAACGTCCAGGGATGTATATTGGATCGACCGATGGTGCTGGTCTCCATCACCTAGTCTGGGAAATCGTCGATAATGCTGTCGATGAGGCCTTGTCTGGATTTGGTGACCGGATCGATGTGACCATTAATAAAGACGGAAGTTTAACGGTTCAAGACCATGGACGTGGAATGCCGACTGGAATGCACGCTATGGGAATTCCAACGGTTGAGGTTATCTTTACCATCCTTCACGCCGGAGGAAAATTCGGTCAGGGTGGATATAAGACATCAGGAGGACTCCACGGGGTTGGATCTTCTGTTGTCAACGCCCTCTCTAGTTGGTTAGAGGTAGAAATTACTCGTGATGGAGCAGTTTATAGACAGCGTTTTGAAAATGGAGGCAAGCCAGTTACCACTCTAGAAAAGGTTGGGACTGCACCTAAGTCTAAGACAGGTACTAAAGTTGCCTTCATGCCAGATGCTAGTATCTTTTCTACGACTGACTTCAAGTACAATACCATTTCAGAACGTCTCAATGAGTCAGCCTTTCTTTTGAAAAATGTAACCTTGTCATTAACGGATAAGCGAACAGACGAAGCAATTGAATTCCATTATGAGAATGGTGTGCAGGATTTTGTTTCTTACCTCAATGAAGACAAGGAAACCTTGACGCCTGTCCTATACTTTGAAGGCGAAGACAATGGTTTTCAAGTAGAAGTAGCCCTCCAGTATAATGATGGCTTTTCAGATAACATCTTGTCCTTTGTCAATAACGTCCGTACCAAAGACGGTGGAACGCATGAGACAGGACTCAAGTCAGCCATTACCAAGGTTATGAATGACTATGCACGTAAGACGGGTCTTCTCAAAGAAAAAGATAAAAATCTTGAAGGTTCAGATTACCGTGAAGGATTATCGGCTGTTCTTTCTATCTTGGTTCCGGAAGAACATCTTCAGTTTGAAGGACAGACTAAGGACAAACTTGGAAGTCCACTAGCTCGTCCAGTTGTAGATGGGATTGTGGCTGATAAGTTAACCTTCTTCCTCATGGAAAATGGGGAATTAGCTTCAAATCTGATTCGTAAAGCTATCAAGGCGCGTGATGCCCGTGAAGCAGCACGAAAAGCGCGTGATGAGAGCCGAAATGGCAAGAAAAACAAAAAAGATAAGGGCTTACTTTCTGGTAAATTAACGCCAGCCCAGTCTAAAAATCCAGCTAAGAATGAACTCTACCTAGTCGAGGGTGATTCTGCCGGTGGATCTGCCAAACAAGGACGTGATCGTAAGTTTCAGGCTATTTTGCCTCTTCGTGGTAAGGTGATCAATACAGCCAAGGCCAAGATGGCAGATATCCTCAAAAATGAAGAAATCAATACCATGATTTATACCATCGGTGCTGGTGTTGGGGCAGATTTCTCTCTTGAAGATGCTAACTATGACAAAATCATTATCATGACCGATGCGGACACCGATGGTGCCCACATTCAAACCCTTCTCTTAACCTTCTTTTATCGCTACATGCGTCCACTAGTCGAGGCAGGCCATGTCTATATCGCCCTTCCTCCTCTTTACAAGATGTCAAAAGGTAAAGGAAAGAAAGAAGAAGTGGCCTACGCTTGGACGGATGGCGAACTAGAAGAACTTCGCAAGCAGTTTGGCAAAGGAGCTACCCTCCAACGCTACAAGGGGCTTGGTGAGATGAATGCGGACCAACTCTGGGAGACAACCATGAATCCAGAAACTCGAACTCTCATTCGTGTTACGATTGAAGACTTAGCACGCGCAGAACGTCGTGTCAATGTCTTAATGGGTGATAAGGTCGAACCACGTCGTAAGTGGATTGAGGATAATGTTAAGTTCACGCTGGAAGAAGCGACAGTGTTTTAAGGAGAAAATATATGGATAAACAAAAATTGATATCTTTTTTCTTTGATTTTACTGGAATGGATTTGGACAAGCTTTTAGAGGGGGTGGGAATAGATGAAAAACTTGAATGCCGAAAAATTCAAAATGCAGTAAATGATTTTGAAAAATATATATTGGAGAGACATGGCGAAAATCCGAGTTATGATGGTATAGCCAAAGTCTGGAGGGAAAATCAAGTTTTTGAAGAGCTTATAAAAATTAGGTATACATTGAATAGTGAATATAAAGGTTATGAAGAATTTAAAAATCATCTCAAAACAATGTTTAGTAGTCAAGACTTTAATTCTGTTCTGTTTTTTGAAGTGATGGATGAATTTGAAAAATGTCTGTCTGATACGATACGTAATCTTTCAACACTCTCAAAATCTGATGTTGCGCTACATAAAAAATTGCATGAAGATACTAAGGATGAAATCGCTAGTTTGTCAGAACAAAGTAGCAAGCAACATCAAGAACTTTTAGAAGTGATTAAACATGTGCAGAGTCCGAATATTTCAGATTTTGATTGGTATTTTGAAGCTGTCGAGTTAGAAGGTCGTTCTGTTGACTGTTATGAATTGAAATCTCAGTATGAAGATTTAGTATTGAAGGATGTCAAATTTTGGTATGTCAATAAGTTATGGAAAGAGACACTTAAAGGCGAAATTGTCCGAGCTTTAACATGGATTGGATTTATTGAAGATAACATAAAGATTATAGATGAATTTTCTGAAATGGATATGCTGAAAACCTTAGGAGATGAATATGTTACCTTGTATCAAAAATATAATTATCAGACTATGAAAGCATGCTTTGAACGTTTAAATTTCAGAGAGCACTATCTACAAAGTAAAGCTATTTTAGAAGATCTGTTTTCCGATGGAACCTCATATAAATGGATTGTGACGAACAAAGCCATAATAGGGGATATTAAAGTTGGGAGTAAACTTTCTAATAAAGATGTAGAGGGTTTCAAAAAATTCTATACTCTTGATGGTGTTGGCGGACCAGCACAATTAGTGAATGATTTTTTTTATGAAGGGGAAAGTCTTCTGGTTATTGAGGGAACTTATAAAAGTAATAAAATTTATACTGTGTTTAAATTTACGACGTTAGGTCAGGCTAATACAAGAAATTTAATTCCGAGCAGAGGCGAACCGTTATCTGATGAAGATGATGAAATTATTGAGTTGATAGAAAATTCAATTAAAAAAGGGTTGTCTTATGATTTAGATGACATTATTACTTATAGTCATCTATCAAGCATGAAGAATTACTTCATTGAACCTTTAGATTAAAAATTTTATACATATCCTAGTATTTCACCCCTAAAATAAAAAATTATACATCAAGATTTTCTTGTTTCAGAGCAAAAGCCGAGCGTTTACATGTGTTCCGAGCGGTTTTGGAGCAAAAGATTAAAAAATACATGGAGAAAGAGGAGTTTTATGAAAAAAGAATATGGAATCACGAGTTTAACTGTACGTAATTTAGAAAACAACGAATTCTTCTAACTTTTATCTGAGAGCAAGGACGAGTTAGGGGGCTTTTACAAAAGCCAATAAATCTTAGAAAGTGAATATAGGATATAAAGATGAATGAATTAGTGATTGGATTATTTGCTGCTCTGTTAGGTGCAATTGTGTCAATCTTTACCTTATATACCAATTATAGAAGTTCTTTAGATGGCATTTCAGGCTGGCGCTCAAAGCTTTTTGATGCAGCTTCTGCTAAAGAAATTACGCTTAAAGAAGTTCAGGTGTTAAGGACAGCTCTACGCTATGAACCAACTAAGAAAGTTCGAGAAAACACTTTTGATTGGATATCTAATATCATGATTTACTATTGTGATTATATTTCGTTAAAGTATTTTGAACATCATGAAACAAGTCTCTTGTATCAAGAACAGGAAATCATCAGGATTTTTATCAGATGTCTGTTGAAGAACCATTGGGAATACAATGCTTCTATGCTATCATCGTTGAAATTTTTGAAGGTTTATTACAATGCTTCAAAACAACCAGAATTTATTCGTGAAACTTATGAAAAAGCAGTGGCAATATGCAAATCCTTAGGGAAGGGCGATGAAGAATACGATCTGATTGAAAAAATCAATAATAAGATGATGGGAAGTGAATGAAATGAAACTTGAACTTGATGTTAAAAATAATAAAAATAGTGAAGATAAGAAAAATAAATTTTCTGCTGAAGATTATTTGGATAAATATGTAAAACTTGATACGCCTAATCCCGATTCATCTGGCTCGGCAGATGAATCATGCTGCAAGAAAATTGGAGGATGGCTATTGACTAATATATTCAGCATGTATTTGATTATCTTATATGTAATTGTAGGGGTTAATTTTGCAAGTGATCAAGGCTGGCTAGGGTTGAAGGAAATTAAACATCAAACAAATGTATTAGCTGTTTTGTTAGTAGTTTCTCTTATTATTAATAATCTGTTTAAAAAGAAGAAATAAAAACAAAGATTGCTGTCAAAATTATGAAAAAACTAGTCATGGGATTTTTCAAAGAATTTGATAACGAAAAAGTTCCAGCAGCCAGTCCCGTTTATAGACATATCCTATACAGAATCTCGAGTTTCCACTAAAAAGGTAGGTGTTTCCATGAGAAGTGAAACAGAAATGCTCGATATGATTTTACAGACTGCCAAAACTTTACCAGACAGGGGAGTTGTGAAGTTCAAGTAAAGGTGACGATCCTCTTTTGTATATTATATAAACAATTGCTAAAACTATTGGAGGTGCGGTATTGATTACGTTATTAATGTTTCCTTTTTTCCTTGTTCTCCTAGCCATTTTTGGGATTACATATGATTTAATGACCAATAAAGGTAGAAAAGAGTGTGTTCGCACAGTATCCTTGTTTATATTGAACATCCTTACTATTGGTATCTGTCTATTAGATCTACCAATGGAAAGTAAACCATACTCAGGAATGGGGTTTATCTTATTTTATGCACTTGCTTTCACCCCTTTGATGATTGTTTTCTCACTATATACCCTCTATAGGATTGGAAAACATTATAGGTATTTTAAGAGTAAGTTTGCTATAACACTCCTATTCAATGCTATTTTACTTTTCCTTCTTTCATTGGTAAATACTTTTGTATTATGGAGAAGCTTTAAAATATATCATAGAAACGATATTAAATTGTTTTATTTTGTTTTAATTGTTTTGGGGATTTGTTCAACTATCCAATTCATTGTAGGGGAGCTTGAAAGAAAAAGAGTGAAGAATCTTCTACAACAAAAGCGAGAAGATACTCCTATCCCTGACTCAATTTCAAACGACGGTGACATAGATGAGAACTGAAGCAGAAATGATGAATCTGATTTTAAAAACAGCTGCAACTTTAAAAGTCGATGCTGTCGCTATGTCTGGTTCACGAACGGATACAAAAGCACCAAAAGATGAGTTTCAAGACTATGATGTTGTTTTTGTAGTGGACGACTTAGATAATCTGACGAGTGACCTTTCTTGGCTGGACTCCTTTGGCAAACGTATCATTGAGCAGCATAATATCCTTGGCAACCGTCGTCTTTATCTTATGCTCTTTGAGGATGGCAATCGGATCGATTTGACCCTTTGCCCAAAGGAGCACATCAAAGAGTGGGTGGATAGTGAAGCTGATTATACAGTTTTTAAGGATGAGAAAGGCTTGTTCGAGTCCTATACTACAAGTACAGAGCGTTACTGGATAAGTCCAGCTAGTCAGATAGATTTTGAAAAAGCCTGCAATGAATTTTGGTGGGTATCAGCCTACGTGGTTAAAGGGATTTGTCGCAATCAGCTCATCTACGCGACTGACCATCTCTACGGTATTTGTCAACAAGAACTCCTGAAAATCTTGGCTTGGCAGGTTGCAAGTGATAGGGGAACAGTCGATATCGGCAAGAACTACAAGTATCTTTTCCAGTATTTACCTACAGAGAAAGAGAGGGAATTCTCAAATCTGCTTGATTTTTCAAGTGTAGAAAAACTTACTCAGTCTTTATTTGCTACCATGCAACTTTTCCATCAAGAAGCCCAAAGTCTTGCTCAAAAGATGGGCTTTAAGTATGAAAAAGAAGTGGCTGAGAAGATGATGAGATATGCTGAGGAAAGGTTTAACTAATATGTTAGAATATGTATTTGTTATATTTTTTATGGGATTTCCAGGACTACAAATTCTGATAATTGTATTGTCTATCTTTCTAGCTCTTAAAAGAAATAAGTTAAATAAAAGGGTGTATGGATTGTTTTTCCCGATTGTTATAACCTTGTGTAATATTTGGCTTGTTTCAATAGATCGAACAGAGCTTTTTGATGATGCTTTAAGATTCCAATTCTTTCTAATTTCTTTTTGTTTTCCAATGCTCATTACAGCAGTAGTATATCATGCTCTTCGATTAACTAATATCTATTCTTTATTAAAGTGGAAAATTATAGTTATTAGTCTCTGCTATTTAATTGGTTTATCCTTCCATATTGTTAATACTATGTATTGGAATGAAGTTTTTCATGGACATCATAATGTATTTAATGCTTTACTTATTGGGACCGCTGTTATTTCATTTTTCCCTTCCATATATTTATTTTTTGTCCAAAGAAAAATCAAATAAGTAACTACTAGCTATATTTAAGTAAACTAAAATGTTTTAACCTGATAAAAATTTTTAAAACTTTAAACTACAGAGAGGATAGTTTGGTTATATAAAGTAACTGAAATTCTTTTCTATAAAATCTACTCTACATTCTTTGAAAGGAGTTGAACACGCCCTAAATACTGTGTGAAAACTCCTGACGCTTCTTTTAAAACGTATTTTAAACTACAGAAAGGATAGTTTGGTTACTAGAGGTAACTGAACACGGGACTAATTTCTTGGAAAAAAGATAAATCGCCTTGGGTTCATCGAACCCTGCAGCGATTTCCTATTTTTCTACAGAAATTTTCGGCACGCCGAATCGTCCCTTTGTATCTTATATGAGTAATATCCAAAATATGTCCTTAGAGGACATCATGGGAGAGCGCTTTGGTCGCTACTCCAAGTACATCATTCAAGACCGGGCTTTGCCAGATATTCGTGATGGATTGAAGCCGGTTCAGCGCCGTATTCTTTATTCTATGAATAAAGATGGCAATACTTTTGACAAAAGCTACCGTAAGTCAGCCAAGTCTGTCGGAAATATCATGGGGAATTTCCACCCACACGGGGACCTTTCTATCTATGATGCCATGGTCCGTATGTCTCAGGACTGGAAAAACCGTGAGATTCTAGTTGAAATGCACGGAAACAACGGTTCAATGGACGGAGATCCACCTGCGGCTATGCGTTATACCGAGGCTCGTTTGTCAGAGATTGCAGGCTACCTTCTTCAAGATATCGAGAAAAAGACAGTTCCTTTTGCTTGGAACTTTGACGATACCGAGAAAGAGCCAACTGTCTTACCAGCAGCCTTTCCAAACCTCCTAGTCAATGGTTCTACAGGTATTTCGGCTGGATATGCCACAGATATTCCACCACATAATTTGGCCGAAGTTATTGATGCGACAGTCTACATGATTGATCATCCGACTGCCAAGGTAGATAAGTTGATGGAATTCTTGCCTGGGCCAGACTTCCCTACAGGAGCTATCATCCAAGGCCGTGACGAGATCAAAAAGGCCTATGAAACTGGTAAGGGGCGCGTGGTTGTTCGTTCCAAGACTGAAATTGAGAAGTTAAAAGGTGGTAAGGAACAAATCGTTATCACTGAGATTCCTTATGAGATTAATAAGGCTAACTTAGTCAAGAAAATTGATGAAGTTCGTGTCAATAACAAGGTAGCAGGAATTGCTGAGGTTCGTGATGAATCCGACCGTGACGGTCTTCGTATTGCTATCGAACTCAAGAAAGATGCGAACACCGAGCTTGTTCTCAACTACCTTTTCAAGTATACTGACTTGCAAATCAACTACAACTTTAATATGGTTGCGATTGACAATTTCACCCCTCGTCAGGTTGGAATTGTGCCTATCTTATCTAGCTATATTGCCCACCGTCGTGAGGTCATCTTGGCACGTTCTCGCTTTGACAAGGAAAAGGCTGAAAAACGTCTCCATATCGTGGAAGGTTTGATTCGTGTCATCTCTATTTTAGATGAAGTGATTGCTCTTATCCGTGCTTCTGAGAACAAGGCTGATGCCAAGGAAAACCTCAAGATCAGTTATGATTTTACTGAAGAGCAGGCTGAAGCTATTGTTACCTTGCAACTATACCGTTTGACCAATACAGACGTAGTTGTCTTGCAGGAAGAAGAAGCAGAACTTCGAGAAAAAATTGCTATGCTGGCGGCTATCATTGGTGACGAACGGACTATGTACAATCTCATGAAAAAAGAACTTCGTGAGGTCAAGAGACAGTTTGCGACACCTCGTTTGAGTTCTTTAGAAGATACAGCAGAAGTGATCGAAATTGATACTGCTAGTTTGATCGCTGAAGAAGATACATACGTCAGCGTGACCAAGGCTGGCTATATCAAGCGTACTAGCCCTCGTTCTTTCTCAGCTTCAACGTTAGAGGAAATTGGTAAACGGGATGATGACCGATTGCTATTTATCCAATCTGTTAAGACTACTCAACATCTCTTAATCTTTACAACCCTAGGAAATGTTATCTACCGTCGTGTCCATGAATTAGCAGATATTCGTTGGAAGGATATCGGGGAGCACTTGAGCCAAACGATTACAAACTTTGAAACCAATGAAGAAGTGCTATACGTAGAAGTTGTGGATCAGTTTGATGATGCGACGACCTACTTTGCAGTGACTCGCCTTGGACAAATCAAGCGTGTCGAACGAAAAGAATTCTCTCCATGGAGAACCTATCGTTCTAAATCTGTCAAATATGCTAAGTTGAAAGACGATAGTGACCAGATTGTAGCAGTAGCTCCGATTAAATTGGATGATGTTTTGTTGATTAGTAAAAATGGATATGCCCTTCGTTTTAATATCGAAGAGGTTCCAGTTGTTGGAGCCAAGGCTGCAGGTGTCAAAGCTATGAATCTGAAAGCAGATGATGAGCTTCAAGCTGCCTTTATCTGCAATACTTCATCTTTCTATCTGTTAACGCAACGTGGAAGCTTGAAACGTGTATCAACAGAGGAAATTCCAGCAACCAGTCGTGCTAAGCGTGGTCTTCAAGTTCTGAGAGAATTGAAGAGTAAACCACATCGCGTCTTCTTGGCTGGTGCTGTCTCAGAACAAGGATTTATCGGAGATCTCTTCAGTACAGAAGTAGAAGATGGCGAACAAACTCTTGTTATCCAATCAAATAATGGAACGATTTACGAAGCAATTCTGCAAGATTTGAAACTATCAGAGCGCACAAGCAATGGAAGCTTTGTCTCAGATACTATTTCAGACGAGGAAGTTTTCGATGCCTACCTCAAAGAAGTCTTTAAAGAAGAAAAAGATAATTCATAAGAAAATCAGTCCTAGTGACTGATTTTTTATAAGTAAAATTTTCAGAAAATTACAAATAATACTTGAATTTTTAGGAGAATAGTGTAGAATAGAACACAAAGCTTGATTAGAATAAAGGAGATTGTCATGACCGTTACGATTGATTGGGAAAATCTCGGTTTTTCCTATATGAAACTACCTTATCGTTATATCGCTTATTTTAAAAATGGACAATGGACTCAAGGAGAATTAACAGAAGATGCAACCTTGCATATTTCAGAATCATCTCCAAGCCTTCACTATGGACAGCAAGCGTTTGAAGGATTGAAAGCCTATCGTACAAAGGATGGCAGTATTCAACTCTTCCGTCCAGATGAAAATGCTAAACGACTCCAACGTACCTGTGATCGTCTCTTGATGCCACAAGTTCCAACAGAAATGTTTGTAGAGGCTTGTAAGTCAGTAGTTCGTGCTAATGAAGAATACGTACCACCTTACGGAACTGGTGGAACCCTTTATCTTCGTCCGCTCTTGATTGGTGTCGGAGACATCATCGGGGTAAAACCAGCCGAAGAGTATATCTTTACCATCTTTGCTATGCCAGTTGGAAATTACTTTAAGGGTGGATTGGTTCCAACAAACTTCTTGATTCAAGATGAGTATGACCGTGCTGCACCGAATGGAACAGGAGCTGCCAAGGTCGGTGGTAACTATGCAGCTAGTCTTTTGCCAGGAAAAATGGCTAAATCCCGTCATTTCTCAGATGTTATTTATCTAGACCCATCAACCCACACTAAGATTGAAGAAGTTGGTTCGGCAAACTTCTTTGGAATTACAGCTGATAATGAGTTTGTAACCCCATTGAGTCCATCAATCTTACCATCGATTACCAAGTACTCATTGCTTTACTTGGCAGAGCATCGTTTAGGATTGAAGCCTGTCGAGGGAGATGTACCAATTGATAGTCTGGATCGATTTGTAGAAGCAGGTGCCTGTGGAACAGCAGCAGTAATCTCACCTATTGGGGGAATCCAACACGGTGATGATTTCCATGTTTTCTACAGTGAAACAGAGGTTGGTCCAGTGACTCGTAAACTATACGATGAATTGACAGGTATCCAATTTGGTGACATTGAAGCACCAGAAGGCTGGATTGTAAAAGTAGATTAAACATTATTAAAGGAGATCTTTATGAAAACGAAAAAATGGATGTTAACAGCAGGAGTTGTCCTGAGTACAGCAGTTCTTCTTGTGGCTTGTGGTAAAGCTGATAAAGAAGCAGATGCACCTACAACCTTCTCTTATGTCTATGGAGTAGACCCATCATCTTTGGACTACAGTATTGCAACTCGTACTTCAACAACGGATATTATTGGTAACGTTGTTGATGGATTGTTGGAAAACGATGAATATGGAAATTTGGTTCCTTCACTAGCAGAAGACTGGAGTGTCTCACAAGACGGTTTGACTTATACTTATAAACTTCGTAAAGGGGTTAAATGGTACACGTCAGAAGGTGAAGAATACGCTGAAGTAACTGCGCATGACTTTGTTACTGGACTAAAACACGTAGCAGATGGTAAATCAGACGGTGTCACTCTTATTCAAAACTCCATTAAGGGCTTGAATGAATATATGACTGGTGAGACTAATGACTTCTCTACAGTTGGGGTTAAGGCATTGGATGACTACACAGTCCAGTATACTCTTAATGCACCTGAAAGTTTCTGGAATTCGAAAGTAACTTCAGCAGCTATGTTGCCGGTAAACGAGGAATTCCTCAAAGCTTCAGGCAAGAACTACGGAGCAGTAAGTCCATCTGGTATTCTTTATAACGGTCCGTATATCCTGAAGACATTGACTTCAAAATCTTTAATCGAATACGAAAAGAACCCAAATTATTGGGATAAAGAGAAGGTTAAAATTGAGAAAGTAAAATTGACCTACTATGATGGTTCAGACCAAGAATCATTAATCCGTAGCTTCTCTTCAGGTGTTTATACAACAGCTCGTATCTTCCCAAGTAGCTCAAACTTTGCTTCTACATTGGAACAATACGGAGATAAAATTACATACAGTCCACAGGATTCAACTAGTTATTACTTTACCTTTAACGTAAACCGTCAATCTTACAATAAGACTGCGAAAACAAGTGAAGAACAGAAAACTTCTACAAAAGAAGCGATGTTGAACAAGGACTTCCGTCAAGCAATCAACTTTGCTTTCAACCGTCATTCATATGCTGCACAGCTCAATGGTGAAGATGGTGCGGACAAGATTATTCGTAACAGTCTAGTTCCAGATAACTTTGTACAATCTGGTGGTAAAAACTTTGGTGACATCGCTCAAGCAGAATTGGTCAACTATGGAGACCAATGGAAAGGCGTTGAGCTTGTAGACGGAAAAGATACCATCTACAATCCAGACAAAGCCAAAGCTTCATTCGAAAAAGCTAAGAAAGAATTGGAAACAAAAGGTGTAACCTTCCCAATTCATTTGGATGTTCCAGTTGAACAGACAGATACAATCGCCGTTCAACAAAGCAATTCCTTCAAACAATCAATCGAGTCAACTCTTGGTTCTGAAAATGTCGTGATCGATGTTCTTCAAATGACCGATAACGAAAAGGAAAGTATTACATCGCAGGCGCGTGTTCCAGCTCAAAAAGACTATGACTTGAACAGTACTGGATGGGCTCCAAGCTACCAAGACCCAGCAAGTTATCTTAATATCATGGATCCTAAGACTGGTTCTGCTATGAAACACCTTGGTATTACGAAAGGTAAAGACAAGGAAGTAGTAGCTCAACTTGGTCTGGATGAATATAAGAAACTCTTGGATGATGCAGTTTCTGAGACAAACGATTTGGACAAGAGATATGAAAAATATGCCAAAGCTCAAGCATGGCTCACTGATAGCTCTCTCTTAATGCCAACTGCTTCATCAGGTGGTTCACCAGTTGTCAGCAACGTCGTTCCATTCTCTAAACCATACTCACAAGTAGGTATTAAGGGTGATCCATATATCTTCAAGGGAATGAAATTGCAAAAAGAAATTGTATCTGCTAAAGAATATCAAGCAGCTCTTGAAAAATGGCAAAAAGAAAAATTGGAATCAAACAGTAAATACCAAAAAGAACTAGAAAGTCATGTCAAATAAAACAGACTAGTATTTTTGGAATAAAGGGGCCTATATGGAATGGATTAAACTAATAGGGATAGTTATCATTGTGGTTGGTTTTATCTATAAATTAGATACCATCGCAACGGTGGTCTTAGCTAGTTTAGTTACAGCTCTAGTTTCTGGAGTTTCTCTTGTTGAGTTCTTGGAAATTTTAGGAAAAGAATTTAGCAATCAACGAGTTCTTACGATTTTTATGGTAACTTTGCCCTTGGTTGGTTTATCTGAAACTTTTGGCCTCAAGCAACGTTCGATTGACTTAATTCAAAAGATTAAAGGACTGACCGTAGGAAGTTTTTATACAATTTATTTCTTTTTTCGGGAACTCGACGGGTTCTTTGCCATTCGTCTAGGAGGGCAGCCACAGTTTGTAAGGCCTCTGGTTCAACCTATGGGACAAGCAGCGGCAGAGTCACAATTAGGTAGAAAATTAACGGAGCAGGAGAGCGAAGCGCTAAAAGCGCGTGCAGCAGCAAATGATAATTTTGCAAATTTCTTTGCTCAGAACACTTTCGTTGGTGCAGGTGGTGTCCTCTTAGTTGGGGGCACTCTGGACCAATTAGGTTACGAAAGTAATTATGCAGGGATCGCTTCGGCTTCTCTTATTGTTGCAGGAATTGCCTTACTTGTGGTAGGGATTTACAATTACTTATTTGATAGAAAACTGCTAGCGAATAAGCTTAGTAAAGGAAAAGATGAATGACCAATCTAGCAAGACAGTTATTAGAGTTAACCTATATTGTGATTGGTTGTCAATTTCTTCACACGGCCTATTGTAGCTATAAAGACAAAACAAACCCAGTTCGCTTTGGAACAGCTGGGTTTTGGGTTTTATTGGGTATCAGTTTTATCGGTGGCTCTTATCTACCTTCTATCTGTATTGGAATTATCGTAGTGCTCTTAGCCCTACTAACACTCTTTAAACAGGTTCGTATCGGAACCTTGCCGTCTCTGGATGAAGTCAAGGCAAATATTGAAGCTAAACGACTAAAGAATAAAATTTTTATTCCGGTCATGCTGATGGCTTTGATTGCTTTAGTATTAGCAAAAATGATTCCTGAGTTTAGTAAGATTGCTATCAGTCTTGCAGCATTTTTTGCAACCATCTCTCTTTTATTGATTACTAAGAGTTCTCCTAAAAGCTTATTATCAGAAAACAATCGCATGGTTCAGCAAGTTTCAACTAGTGGGATTGTTCCCCAACTTTTAGGGGCTTTGGGAGCGATTTTTACCGTAGCAGGAGTTGGAGATTTAATGTCACATCTGATAAGTGGTTTTGTGCCTTCGGGGAGTCGGTTGATGGGTGTAGTGGCTTATGTGTTGGGAATGGTTCTATTTTCAATGATTATGGGAAATGCCTTTGCGGCTTTTACTGCTATTACTGCTGGAATTGGTGTTCCCTTTGTATTTTCCTTGGGAGCAGATCCAATCGTGGCGGGTGCTCTTGCTATGACAGCAGGTTGTTGTGGGACTCTATTAACCCCAATGGCTGCTAATTTCAATACTCTACCTGTAGCCCTTTTGGATATGAAAGATCCAAATGGCGTTATCAAAGCGCAAGTAGGAGTAGCTATTGTCATGATTGTCATACATGTATTTCTGATGTACTTTTTGGCATTTTAGTAAAGGAAATAAAATGAAAATATTAGTTACAGGATTTGATCCTTTTGGTGGTGAAAAGGTCAATCCAGCTCTAGAAGCTGTTAAATCATTACCGTCTGAAATCAATGGTGCAGAGCTCCATTGGGTAGAAATCCCAACAGTCTTTTATAAATCAGCAGAGGTTTTAGAAGCAGAAATAAATCGATACCATCCAGATGTTGTGCTTTGCATTGGACAAGCAGGAGGAAGAGCGAGTTTAACTCCTGAGAGAGTTGCTATCAATCAAGATGATGCTAGAATTCCAGATAACCAAGGAAATCAACCGATTGACACTCCAATTCGCCTTGATGGAGAAGCCGCCTATTTTAGCACACTCCCTATCAAAGCAATGGTACAAGCCATAAAAGAAGAAGGGCTACCTGCTTCAGTATCCAATACAGCTGGAACCTTTGTTTGCAATCATCTGATGTATCAGGTTCTCTACTTAGCGGATAAGAAATTTCCCAATATGAGAGCAGGATTTATGCATATTCCCTATATGACAGAACAAGTGGTAAATAAGCCTAATACTGCATCCATGTGCTTAAGAGATATTGTCCGAGGTATCGAAGCTGCTATTGGTGCTATCGTGGACCATAAAGATAAAGATTTGAAGTTGGTCGGAGGGACGACTCACTAATGATTCAATTTTCAAATTAAAAAATTTTCTATTTTATTCCTTAAACTCTCTGTCAAGATAAGCATGACAGAGAGTTTTTTCTTGCTAGATTAGGGAATTTCTTGTAAAATAGAAAAAGTGAAAAGAGGTATGGTATGAGTAAAAAAGACAAAAAAATTGAGATTCAATTATCAGATGCTAAAGTAGTAGTTGGAAAAGATAAGTACGATGGTTATACTTTAATGATTGGAAAAAAATTAATCGGTGAAATTGCCGAACTAGATGACCAATTTGCAATCATAAAGAATGGAAATGTCGATAGTTTTTACAAGAATCTTGAAAAAGCTGTGGAAATATTGATTGAGAACTATAATTTAGCAAAATAATGCTTGTTTTTTGCAAATTTTCATGATATAATAGTTTTCGTTGATTGTCGGAGAGATAGCGAAGAGGCTAAACGCGGCGGACTGTAAATCCGCTCCTTCGGGTTCGGGGGTTCGAATCCCTCTCTCTCCATATCATCAATGGGGTATAGCCAAGCGGTAAGGCAAGGGACTTTGACTCCCTCATGCGTTGGTTCGAATCCAGCTACCCCAGTTCTTAGGTAATAAATTCAAGATAAAAAGAAAAATATCTTAGGGTATTTTATTTTTATAATTGAAGGACGTTCGAGATGTTCATGTCGTTGCGGGTGCTTAGGAAAAAAATTATAAGTATGTCAAGTTAAAAAGACTTGATTGTTGGAGGATTTTTTAGATGAATGAATTTGAAGATTTGCTAAATAGCGTTAGCCAAGTTGAACCTGGTGATGTTGTTAGTGCTGAAGTATTGACAGTTGATGCTAATCAAGCTAACGTTGCAATCTCTGGAACTGGTGTTGAAGGTGTCTTGACTCTTCGCGAATTGACAAACGATCGCGATGCTGATATCAATGACTTTGTAAAAGTAGGTGAAGTATTTGATGTTCTTGTACTTCGTCAAGTAGTTGGTAAAGATACTGATACAGTAACATACCTTGTATCTAAAAAACGCCTTGAAGCTCGCAAAGCATGGGACAAACTTGTAGGACGCGAAGAAGAAGTTGTTACAGTTAAAGGCACTCGCGCTGTTAAAGGTGGACTTTCTGTAGAATTTGAAGGTTTGCGTGGATTTATCCCAGCTTCAATGTTGGATACTCGTTTCGTACGTAACACTGAGCGTTTTGTAGGTCAAGAATTTGAAGCTAAAATCAAAGAAGTTGACCCTAAAGAAAACCGTTTCATCCTTTCACGTCGTGAAGTTGTAGAAGCAGCTACTGCAGCAGCTCGTGCTGAAGTTTTCGGTAAATTGGCTGCTGGTGATGTAGTAACTGGTAAAGTTGCTCGTATCACAAGCTTCGGTGCTTTCATCGACCTTGGTGGTGTTGATGGATTGGTTCACTTGACTGAATTGTCACACGAACGTAACGTTTCACCAAAATCAGTTGTAACTGTTGGTGAAGAAGTTGAAGTGAAAATCCTTGACCTTAACGAAGAAGAAGGACGTGTATCACTTTCACTTAAAGCAACAACACCTGGACCATGGGATGGCGTTGAGCAAAAATTGGCTAAAGGTGACGTTGTAGAAGGTACAGTTAAACGTTTGACTGACTTCGGTGCATTTGTTGAAGTATTGCCAGGTATCGATGGACTTGTTCACGTATCACAAATTTCACACAAACGTATTGAAAATCCAAAAGAAGCTCTTACAGTTGGTCAAGAAGTTACTGTTAAAGTTCTTGATGTTAATGCTGATGCAGAACGCGTTTCACTTTCTATCAAAGCTCTTGAAGAACGTCCAGCTCAAGAAGAAGGACAAAACGAAGAAAAACGTGCTCCACGTCCACGTCGTCCAAAACGTCAAGAAAAACGTGACTTTGAACTTCCTGAAACTCAAACAGGATTCTCAATGGCTGACTTGTTCGGAGACATCGAACTTTAATCAATCAGAACTAATTATAAATCCTTTGTTGTAAAACAAGGGATTTTTCTTTTTTCAACTAGTATTTTTTGATATAATGGATTTATGTTACATTTCGAAAAAGAATCAATTTACCAAATTGTAAATGAACAACTTTCTAGTCTTTTAGAAGGTGAGACCAATGTGTTGGCTAATCTATCAAATGCCAGTGCTCTCTTAAAAATGAACTTTCCTCGAACTGTCTTTGCAGGTTTCTATTTATATGACGGAAATGAGCTTATTTTAGGCCCTTTTCAGGGTGGAGTCTCATGCGTTAGAATTGCGCTCGGAAAAGGAGTTTGTGGTGAGTCAGTGGCTAGCCGTCAAACAGTTATCGTTGGTGATGTGAAAACCTATCCCAACTATATTTCTTGTGATAGTAGTGCTCGTAGCGAGATCGTACTTCCAATGGAAAAAAATGGACAGCTTCTAGGTGTATTAGATTTGGACTCATCTCATGTTGATGATTATGATGAAATTGATCAACGCTATTTAGAAGAGTTTGTGTCCATTTTACTAGATAAGACAGAATGGAAATTTTCAATGTTTGAGGAGAAAGCATAATGTATCAGGCGCTTTATCGAAAATATAGAAGTCAAAATTTTTCACAGTTAGTGGGCCAGGAAGTTGTTGCTAGAACTCTTAAACAGGCTGTGGAACAGGATAAGATTAGTCACGCCTACCTCTTTTCAGGGCCTCGTGGAACTGGTAAGACTAGTGTGGCTAAGATTTTTGCTAAGGCTATGAACTGCCCTAATCAAGTTGGGGGAGAACCTTGTAATAACTGTTATATCTGTCAAGCTGTTACGGATGGAAGTTTAGAAGACGTTATCGAAATGGATGCTGCTTCTAATAATGGTGTTGATGAAATTCGTGATATTCGTGATAAATCAACTTATGCTCCAAGTGTAGCTCAGTATAAGGTTTATATCATTGATGAGGTTCATATGCTTTCGACAGGTGCCTTTAATGCCCTTTTAAAAACACTGGAAGAACCAACTCCAAATGTAGTCTTTATTTTGGCAACGACTGAGCTTCATAAAATTCCTGCAACTATTTTGTCTCGTGTTCAACGATTTGAGTTCAAGTCCATTAAAACTCAGGATATTCGAGATCATATCTTCCAGATTTTAGAAAAAGAAGGGATTGATTACGAAACAGAAGCTGTTGAAATTATTGCTCGACGAGCTGAGGGTGGGATGCGGGATGCCTTGTCAATTCTAGACCAGGCATTAAGCTTAACCCAAGAAGCTAGATTGACAACTGCAGTCTCAGAAGAAATCACTGGTACCATTAGTTTAAGTGCTTTGGATCATTACGTAGCTGCTTTAGCTCAAAAGGATGTACCGGGAGCCATTCAAAATCTTGATCTGATTTTTGAGAATGGAAAGAGCATGACACGTTTTGTAGTCGATTTGCTGCAATATCTACGTGATATCTTAATTGTTCAAGCAGGCGGAGAAAATACACATCATAGTGATGCATTTGAGAGAAACTTAGCTCTTCCGCAGGATGTCTTGTTTGAGATGATTAGTCTTGCTACTAGAAGTCTAGCTGATATTAAGGCTAGCCTACAACCTAAAATTTATGCCGAAATGATGACTATTCGTTTAGCAGAAATTGATTCTCAACCAGAACTTTCAGGTGAGGTGGCTGAGGAATTGTCTTCTCTTCGAGAAGAAGTTGTACGATTGAAACAAGCTCTTGCCAATGTTGGTTCTAATCCCAAACAAACTGTTTCTACACCAAGTCGTCCGACTAACAGTAAGTCAATCTATCGTGTAGACCGAAATAAGGTGCAGTCTATTCTTCAAGAAGCAGTAGAAAATCCAGACTTAGCTCGTCAAAACTTAATCCGTCTTCAGAATGCTTGGGGAGAAGTCATTGAAAGCTTATCAGGACCAGATAAGGCACTCTTGGCTGGTTCTCAACCAGTTGCTGCTAATGAACATCATGCGATTTTGGCTTTTGAATCTAACTTCAATGCTGGTCAAACCATGAAACGAGATAATTTGAATCTAATGTTTGGCAATATTCTTAGTCAAGCAGCTGGTTTTTCTCCAGAAATTTTAGCTATTTCACAAGAAGAATGGCTAGAAGTTCGAGCGGACTTCTCTGCTAAGGCTAAATCATCTCAAGGACAAGCTATCAAGGAAGATGTTGAGGAGTCAGTACTCCCTCAAGGTTTTGAATTTTTAGCAGATAAAGTGACTATAGCTGAAGATTAAAGGGAATTGGTGGTAAAAGACTATGAACAGACAACAATTTATTATCATGGCCTTATTTACTGCTGCTGAGACTTATTTCTTTAATGAATCCATCATGGAGCAACGGTATATCGTGGCCTTGCTTTGGGCTATTTTGATCCTGAGAAATTTTCGCGTGAGTTATATCATGGGTAAAATTGTGAGCGCTATAGATGATCATTTTCAAGGGAAGAAGTAGCTCCTAGCTTCTAGACAAAATCAAAGCCTTTTAGGCTTTTTTTTGTTATACTATTAAGGTATATTTATTGACATTTTACTGTGTTTTTCTAGGGATTTAAAAAGGTTAAATTTCAGGTAAATACAGTAAAAAGGATGAAAAGAAAGGAACAATCATGTCAGTATTAGAGATCAAAGATCTTCATGTTGAAATTGAAGGAAAAGAAATTTTAAAAGGGGTCAATCTGACTCTTAAAACAGGAGAAATTGCAGCTATCATGGGACCAAATGGTACCGGTAAGTCTACTCTTTCAGCTGCTATTATGGGGAATCCAAACTATGAAGTCACTAAAGGTGAAGTCTTGTTTGACGGTGTAAACATCCTTGAATTGGAAGTGGATGAACGTGCGCGTATGGGACTTTTCCTTGCCATGCAATATCCATCAGAAATTCCTGGGATTACAAATGCTGAGTTTCTTCGTGCAGCTATGAATGCTGGTAAAGAAGATGATGGGAAGATTTCAGTTCGTGAATTTATCACTAAGTTAGACGAAAAAATGGAATTGCTCAACATGAAAGAAGAAATGGCAGAGCGTTACCTCAACGAAGGTTTCTCAGGTGGTGAGAAAAAACGTAACGAAATTCTTCAACTCTTGATGTTGGAACCAACATTTGCACTTTTGGATGAGATTGACTCTGGTCTTGATATTGATGCCCTTAAAGTTGTCTCTAAAGGTGTGAATGCTATGCGTGGTGAAGGTTTTGGTGCTATGATCATTACTCACTACCAACGTCTTTTGAACTATATCACACCAGATGTGGTACACGTTATGATGGAAGGTCGTGTTGTTCTTTCTGGTGGTCCAGAATTGGCTGCACGCTTGGAACGTGAAGGATACGCGAAACTAGCTGAAGAACTTGGCTATGACTACAAGGAAGAATTGTAATTCCCTCGTATCTTTTAGGAGAAGTAAATGACTAAAGAAACTATTAAACTTTTTTCAGAAATGCACGCTGAACCAAGCTGGTTGTCAGACCTCCGTCAAAAAGCTTTTGATAAGATTGAGAGTTTGGAATTGCCAGTCATCGAGCGTGTAAAATTTCATCGTTGGAATCTTGGTGATGGTACCATCACAGAAAGTGAACCATCAGCAAATGTTCCTGATTTCACTGCTTTAGATAATCACTTGAAATTGGTGCAGGTTGGAACTCAAACAGTTTTTGAGCAAATTCCGGTTGAGTTGGCTGAACAAGGAGTGGTCTTTACAGACTTCCATTCAGCTTTAGAAGAAATTCCAGAACTCGTAGAAGAATTTTTCATGTCATCAGTAAAATACGACGATGACAAATTAGCAGCCTACCACACAGCTTACTTTAACAGTGGTGCTGTTCTCTATATTCCAGACAATGTCGAAATCACAGAACCAATCGAAGGAATTTTCTACCAAGACAGTGATAGTGATGTGCCATTTAACAAGCACATTCTGATCATTGCAGGTAAAAACTCTAAAATCAGCTACCTCGAACGTTTAGAATCACGCGGTGAGGGTAGTGCTAAGGCGACTGCTAATATCACTGTTGAAGTGATTGCACGTTCTGGTGCTCAAGTGAAGTTTGCGGCGATTGACCGTCTTGGTGAGAATGTCACTGCCTACATTAGCCGTCGTGGTAAATTAGGCAACGATGCAAGTATTGACTGGGCTATCGGTGTCATGAACGAAGGAAATGTCGTTGCTGACTTTGATAGTGACTTGATTGGTAATGGTAGCCATGCAGACCTGAAAGTTGTAGCACTTTCAAGCGGTCGTCAGGTACAGGGGATTGATACTCGAGTAACTAACTATGGTTGCAACTCTATCGGTAATATCCTTCAACATGGGGTTATTCTTGAAAAAGCAACTTTGACTTTCAATGGTATTGGCCACATCATCAAGGGTGCTAAGGGAGCAGATGCCCAACAAGAAAGCCGTGTTCTCATGCTTTCAGACCAAGCGCGTTCAGACGCCAACCCAATTCTTTTAATTGATGAAAATGATGTCACTGCAGGTCACGCGGCTTCTATTGGTCAAGTTGATCCAGAAGACATGTACTACCTCATGAGCCGTGGACTGGACAAGGCAACTGCAGAACGTTTGGTTGTTCGTGGTTTCCTTGGATCTGTTATCGTTGAGATCCCTGTCAAGGAAGTTCGTGATGAAATGATTGCGACGATCGAAGAAAAATTGTCAAAACGCTAAGGGGAAGCCTATGTTAGATGCAGAAGCTATTCGCAAGGATTTTCCAATTTTAGATCAGATTGTTAATGACGAACCTCTGGTTTATTTGGATAATGCTGCGACGACACAAAAACCACTAGCTGTTCTGGAAGCCATTAACCGCTACTATGAACAGGATAATGCAAATGTCCACCGAGGTGTTCATACCTTGGCAGAGCGTGCGACAGCATCTTATGAAGCCGCTCGTGAAACCATTCGCAAGTTCATCAACGCAGGTTCGACAAAGGAAGTACTCTTCACTAGAGGAACTACGACTAGTCTCAACTGGGTGGCACGTTTCGCTGAGGAAATCTTGACTGAAGATGACCAGGTCTTGATTTCAGTCATGGAACACCATTCCAATATTATTCCATGGCAGGAAGCTTGCCGAAAGACTGGGGCAGAGCTTGTTTATGTCTATCTCAAAGATGGAGCTCTGGATATGGATGACTTGCGAGCTAAATTGACTGACAAGGTCAAGTTAGTCTCACTAGCTCACGCATCAAACGTTCTTGGAGTGGTTAATCCTATCAAAGAAATCACACAAATGGCTCACCAAGTTGGAGCCATCATGGTGGTAGATGGTGCTCAATCTACGCCTCATATGAAGATTGATGTCCAGGATTTGGATGTGGACTTCTTTGCCTTTTCAGGTCACAAGATGGCTGGTCCGACTGGTATTGGCGTCCTTTACGGTAAAGAAAAGTATCTGGAACAAATGTCACCAGTAGAATTTGGTGGCGAGATGATTGATTTTGTTTACGAGCAATCTGCTAGCTGGAAGGAGTTACCTTGGAAATTCGAGGCAGGAACTCCCAATATGGCTGGTGCTATTGGACTTGCAGCTGCCGTGGATTATCTTGAAAAGATTGGCATGGATGCCATTGAAACCCATGAACAAGAATTGATTGCATACGTCTATCCAAAATTACAGGCAATTGAAGGTTTGACCATTTACGGTTCGCAAGATTTGGCACAACGTTCAGGTGTCGTTGCCTTTAACCTTGGCGATCTTCATCCTCATGACCTTGCAACTGCTCTGGATTATGAAGGAGTAGCAGTTCGTGCGGGTCACCATTGTGCCCAACCATTGCTCCAGTATTTGGACGTTCCAGCAACAGCTCGTGCAAGTTTTTATATTTACAATACCAAGGCAGATTGCGACAAGCTGGTCGATGCCTTACAAAAGACAAAGGAGTTTTTCAATGGCACTTTCTAAACTAGATAGCCTCTATATGGCAGTGGTAGCGGACCATTCGAAAAATCCTCATCACCAAGGAAAGTTAGAAGACGCTGAGCAAATCAGCCTCAATAATCCAACCTGCGGGGATGTTATCAACCTCTCTGTCAAGTTTGACGCAGAGGACCGTTTGGAAGATATTGCTTTTCTAAACTCAGGCTGTACCATTTCAACGGCCTCTGCTAGTATGATGACAGATGCAGTTTTAGGAAAGACCAAGCAAGAAATTTTAGAACTTGCGACCATTTTTTCTGAAATGGTTCAAGGTCAAAAGGATGAGCGTCAAGATCAACTTGGAGATGCAGCTTTCTTATCAGGAGTTGCCAAATTCCCGCAACGAATCAAATGTGCGACTCTAGCTTGGAATGCCCTGAAGAAAACAATTGAAGACCAAGAAAACAAGTAAGACAAGCTTTCTTTGTCTTATAAATCACTAGAAATAAAGAATGAAAGAAAGGATATTATGGCTGAAGAAAGAGTAGAACCAAAACCAATTGATCTTGGTGAATATAAATTTGGTTTCCATGACGATGTAGAGCCTGTTCTATCGACAGGAAAAGGATTGAATGAAAATGTCATTCGTGAACTATCAGCTGCTAAGGGAGAACCTGAGTGGATGTTGGAATTCCGTTTGAAATCTTATGAAACCTTCAAAAAAATGCCCATGCAAACTTGGGGAGCAGACTTGTCAGAGATTGACTTTGATGACTTGATCTACTACCAAAAACCATCTGATAAACCAGCTCGTTCTTGGGATGACGTACCTGAAAAGATTAAAGAAACCTTTGAACGAATCGGAATTCCTGAAGCTGAGCGTGCCTATCTAGCTGGAGCTTCTGCCCAGTATGAGTCAGAAGTGGTTTACCATAACATGAAGGAAGAATTTGAGAAGTTAGGAATTATCTTTACAGATACAGATTCTGCCCTCAAGGAATACCCAGACTTGTTTAAGCAATACTTTGCGAAGTTAGTACCGCCGACAGATAACAAGTTGGCTGCCCTCAACTCAGCGGTATGGTCTGGTGGAACCTTCATCTATGTACCAAAAGGAGTGAAGGTAGATATTCCACTTCAAACCTACTTCCGTATTAATAACGAAAATACTGGTCAGTTTGAACGTACCTTGATTATCGTTGATGAGGGAGCAAGCGTCCACTACGTAGAAGGATGTACAGCGCCAACATATTCAAGCAACAGCTTGCACGCTGCCATTGTAGAAATCTTTGCTTTGGACGGAGCTTATATGCGTTATACAACCATCCAAAACTGGTCTGATAACGTTTATAACTTGGTAACCAAACGTGCTAAAGCTTTGAAAGATGCGACAGTTGAGTGGATTGATGGAAACTTGGGTGCCAAAACAACTATGAAGTATCCATCTGTTTACCTTGATGGAGAAGGTGCGCGTGGAACTATGCTTTCGATTGCCTTTGCCAATGCAGGGCAACACCAAGATACTGGTGCTAAGATGATCCACAATGCTCCACATACGAGCTCGTCTATTGTCTCTAAATCTATTGCCAAAGGTGGAGGTAAGGTAGACTACCGTGGACAAGTAACCTTTAATAAAAACTCTAAGAAATCTGTTTCTCACATCGAGTGTGACACCATTATCATGGATGACTTGTCAGCATCAGATACCATTCCATTTAATGAAATTCATAACTCACAAGTTGCTTTGGAGCACGAAGCCAAGGTATCTAAGATTTCAGAAGAACAACTCTATTACCTTATGAGTCGTGGCTTGTCAGAGACTGAAGCAACTGAGATGATTGTCATGGGATTTGTAGAGCCCTTCACCAAAGAACTTCCAATGGAGTATGCAGTTGAGCTGAATCGCTTGATTAGCTATGAAATGGAAGGGTCAGTTGGATAATCATTATAAAAAAAACTGAGCAAATATTACATTTGTTCAGTTTTTTTAGATACAATTTTATAAATATTCACAAAATACATTATCTGTGGTAAAATAAAACAATTATTGTTAGTGGAGATGAAGAATGAATATTTTTAGAATAAAAGACTTCAGTCTAAGTAAAACAGAAATGCATCGTCATTTGAAATTATGGGATTTAATTCTTTTAGGAATAGGGGCCATGGTGGGAACTGGTATTTTTACCATTACAGGAACAGCTGCAGCAACACTAGCAGGACCTGCTCTTGTGGTATCTATCGTGATTTCTGCGATCTGTCTGTCTTTTATGCTTCAATATACTCTTGAAACTTGGATAGCATTTGTATTAGCCCTAGTAGTAGGAGTTATTACTTACTTTACTTATGGCTATAAAAACTCTACACTATCAAAAAATCAATAAAGAAAAAATCGCGATTTCTCGCGATTTTTTTATAATTTTTCATTTACAAATCGAACGAAACGATTCCACCATACTTTTAAGAAGAAGGCTTTCTCTACATTTTTATCAGCAACCATTTCAAAGGTTGGTTTGTCAGTGGTGATATAACCTTGACCAACTAAGTCCTTGTCCTCATAGGTCAGATGTCCAACGACCGTACCTGCTTCTAGAGGAGCAACAAGCTCAGTAGCATCAGGTGTGTATGTAATACTTGATTCCGCTCGACTACCAAGACGTTGAACGATTTTTATATCTTCTTTAGCGACTGCTGTAACCGTATCTTGCTTCCCATCATAAACTGGAGATTTGCTATCTTGGTAGCTTTCCCCCTGCTTAACGATTGTTTGGAGAGCAAAATTGGATGAGATATAGTCCAGAAGAGCTGAAGTTGCTGTGAAACGAGCGTAAGGATTGGTATCTTGGTTGTCGGCGTTAAGGACAACAGTAATAATACGCATTCCTTTTTCTACAGTTGTTCCGACAAAGGATGCTCCTGCTTTATCAGTAGTTCCAGTTTTTAGGCCGTCAATTCCCCCACGGTAGGCAGGCATACCGTCTAACATTGAGTTTGTAGAATGAATAGTCATTCCTGCAAAAGTGGAAGAAGGTTTCTTTGTGATTTCTAAAACCTGAGGATATTTGAGGATAAGATTACGAGCGACAACTGCAACATCATAGGCGCTCATCTTATTTTCATCATCTTTCTTAGAACCAGGGTAGATATTATTCCCAAGAGTTTCATTATTTAGACCAGTTGTATTGACGAGGGTAGCATCTTGAATCCCCCATTCAAGAAGTTTAGCCTTCATCATATCAACAAAGTCTTTTTCAGATCCAGCAACCTTTTCTGCCAACGCGATAGCTGCACTATTGGCACTAGATACCAATGTTGCTTCTAGTAATTCTTCAACAGTGTAGTTACGAGCTTCCATAGGAACGTTACTTGCTTCGGAGTTGGTTGTGAGCTGGTAGGGATAATCTGAAATTTCCACTGGGGTAGAAAGGGTGATTTTGCCTTGCTCTAGAGCTTCATATACTAGGTAAACAGTAAGTAGTTTACTGATAGAGGCAATTTCAACCGGTTGGGTCGCATCTTTTTCATACAAGATCTTACCACTGTTAGCCTCAACAGCGATGGCGTGTTTTGCTGCGACATCAAAATCCTGAGCAAAAACAGTAGTAGCAGAACCAAATGAAATAAGTGTGATTAATGTTAAAAATAATTTCTTCATAGTAACTTTATTCTATCATAAAGACAAAAAATATTCTTGTTTTTATAATGTAGGTTATCAATCTTTTTGGAAATATGGTAAAATAGGAGAAAGAGGAGGTGGCTTATGTTTCGGAGAAATAAATTATTCTTCTGGACCACTGAGATATTATTAATAACCCTTATTTTCTACTTATGGCGAGAAATGGGTACTATTATTACACCGTTTGTAAGTGTCGTAAATACAATCATGATTCCCTTTTTACTAGGTGGATTTCTATACTACTTAACAAATCCAATCGTCATCTTTTTGGAGAAGGAATGTCGCATTAATCGAATCATTGGTATTTTGTTAACACTTTGTGTTCTCTTTGGAACCATAGTGATAGCTGTCGTCTATCTCTTGCCGATTTTAATCAATCAGTTGAGTAGCTTGATTAATTCTAGCCAAGATATCTATTCTCGAATCCAAGATTTAGTGATAGAATTATCGAAATATCCTACTTTCCAAGAGCTAGATATTCAACAAACAATCCAACAATTAAATCTTTCTTATGTCGATATTTTACAAAATATCTTAAATAGTGTGACAAATAGTGTGGGAAGTGTCCTTTCAGCTTTGGTAAGCACTGTTTTAATTATCATTATGACACCGGTTTTCTTGATTTATTTCCTTTTAGATGGTCATAAATTCTTACCGATGCTAGAAAGAACTATTTTAAAGCGAGACAAACTCAATATATCTGGTTTAATAACAAACTTGAATGAGACTATTTCCCGTTACATAAGTGGAGTATCAATCGATGCATTTATTATCGGGTGTTTGGCTTTTATCGGTTATAGTGTAATTGGCTTAAAATATGCTTTAGTTTTTGCTATTTTCTCAGGTTTAGCAAATTTGATTCCTTATGTTGGACCGAGTATTGGACTAATTCCGATGATTATTTCAAATCTGTTTACGGATCCTCAAAAGATGATTATAGCAGTTATCTATATGCTGATTATCCAACAAGTAGATGGGAATATCCTATACCCTCGTATTGTTGGTGGAGTCATGAAAGTTCATCCGATTACAATTCTCGTGCTATTATTGTTGTCAAGTAATATCTATGGTGTCGTAGGTATGATCGTTGCCGTTCCTACCTACTCAATTCTCAAAGAAATATCCAAATTTCTAGTCCGACTTTATGAAAAACATAAAGAAGTACAAGAAGTGGGAGAAAAATAAAGATTTTAAAAAGAAACGGATTCATCTGTTTCTTTTTTTATCAATAAATCGACAACTTATAGTAAGAATAAGAATAATTAATAAAAACTTTGTAAAACACTTGCAATTTAGCTAAAATTTGATAAAATAGTAAGGAAAGTTAGACTGTATTGCCTACTGTCTATCTATAAAATATATTTTATTGGAGGCTTTTACTCAAATGGCAAAAGAAAAATACGATCGTAGTAAACCACACGTTAACATTGGTACTATCGGACACGTTGACCACGGTAAAACTACCCTAACTGCAGCTATCACAACTGTTTTGGCACGTCGCTTGCCTTCAGCAGTTAACCAACCTAAAGACTATGCGTCTATCGATGCTGCTCCAGAAGAACGCGAACGCGGTATCACTATCAACACTGCGCACGTTGAGTACGAAACTGAAAAACGTCACTATGCTCACATCGACGCTCCAGGACACGCGGACTACGTTAAAAACATGATCACTGGTGCCGCTCAAATGGACGGAGCTATCCTTGTAGTAGCTTCAACTGACGGACCAATGCCACAAACTCGTGAGCACATCCTTCTTTCACGTCAGGTTGGTGTTAAACACCTTATCGTCTTCATGAACAAGATCGACTTGGTTGACGACGAAGAATTGCTTGAATTGGTTGAAATGGAAATCCGTGACCTTCTTTCAGAATACGACTTCCCAGGTGACGATCTTCCAGTTATCCAAGGTTCAGCTCTTAAAGCTCTTGAAGGTGACTCTAAATACGAAGACATCATCATGGAATTGATGAACACTGTTGATGAGTACATTCCAGAACCAGAACGTGACACTGACAAACCATTGCTTCTTCCAGTCGAAGACGTATTCTCAATCACTGGACGTGGTACAGTTGCTTCAGGACGTATCGACCGTGGTACTGTTCGTGTCAACGATGAAATCGAAATCGTTGGTATCAAAGAAGAAACTTCAAAAGCAGTTGTTACTGGTGTTGAAATGTTCCGTAAACAACTTGACGAAGGTCTTGCAGGAGATAACGTAGGTGTCCTTCTTCGTGGTGTTCAACGTGACGAAATCGAACGTGGACAAGTTATCGCTAAACCAGGTTCAATCAACCCACACACTAAATTCAAAGGTGAAGTTTACATCCTTACTAAAGAAGAAGGTGGACGTCACACTCCATTCTTCAACAACTACCGCCCACAATTCTACTTCCGTACTACTGACGTTACAGGTTCAATCGAACTTCCAGCAGGTACTGAAATGGTAATGCCAGGTGATAACGTGACAATCGACGTTGAGTTGATCCACCCAATCGCCGTAGAACAAGGTACTACATTCTCTATCCGTGAGGGTGGACGTACTGTTGGTTCAGGTATGGTTACAGAAATCGAAGCTTAATTCGATTTAGTTCCCAGAAGAACAATTATTTAAGTCAGACATTAAAAGAATCTTGCTATGCAAGGTTCTTTTTTTCTAGATATACAAAGACAAAATAAGACAGTATGGTAGTTGATTACGAATATAGAAACTTAATTAAATAATTATCTTGTCTATTAACTAATGTATGTCCTAGTTTTTCAGAATAAATTTTTATTAGGTTAAAAAGCTTTTCACAAATGCCTGTTTTTTTGATAGAATAGAAGGAAGAAAAAAAGAAATGAGTTCGTCATGTCAAAAGGATTTTTAGTCTCTTTAGAGGGGCCAGAGGGAGCTGGTAAAACGAGTGTGCTTGAAGCTATTCTTCCTTTGTTAGAAGAAAAGAATATTGAGTTTTTAACAACACGTGAGCCAGGTGGTGTTTTGATTGGTGAGAAGATTCGAGAAGTCATTTTAGATCCTAGTCACACTCAGATGGATCCAAAGACTGAGTTGCTTCTCTATATTGCAAGTCGTAGACAGCACCTAGTAGAGAAGGTCTTGCCAGCACTTGCAGTTGGGAAATTAGTCATCATGGATCGTTTTATTGATAGTTCAGTTGCTTATCAAGGCTTTGGTCGTGGTTTGAATATTGAAGCTATTGACTGGCTCAATCAATTTGCGACAGATGGACTCAAGCCAGATTTGACACTCTATTTTGATATTGAAGTAGAAAAGGGGCTTGAAAGAATCGCGGCAAACAGCGATCGCGAAGTCAACCGTTTGGACTTGGAAGGTTTAGACCTGCACAGAAAAGTGCGTCAAGGCTATCTTTCCCTTCTTGAGAAAGAAGGTGAGCGTATTGTTAAAATCGATGCGAGTTTACCACTAAATCAAGTAGTTGAAAATACTAAACAAGTTTTATTTGACAGAATGGGGCTGACAGAATGAATCAAGAGCAATTAAGAGCTTGTCAACCCCAGCAATTTGAACGGTTTGTTCACATCTTAGAACAAAGACAGCTGAATCATGCCTATCTCTTTTCAGGGTATTTTGGAAGTTTAGAGATGGCCTTATTTCTGTCTAAGAGTTTGTTCTGTACAGAAAAACAAGGTGTCTTGCCTTGCGAGTCTTGCCGAAATTGTAAATTGATTGATCAGGAAGAATTTCCTGATGTCACCATTATTCGTCCGATGAGTCAAATCATTAAAACGGAACGAATCCGAGAATTAGTTGGCCAGTTTTCTCAATCAGGAATCGAAAATCAACGTCAGGTTTTTATTATTGAACAAGCTGAAAAAATGCATGTTAACGCTGCTAACTCACTACTTAAGGTTATTGAGGAACCTCAGAGTGAAATCTATATTTTCTTTTTAACCAATGATCAAGAGCAGATATTACCAACTATTCGAAGTCGGACACAAATTTTCCAATTTAAGAAACAAGTCGAAAGCCTTAGGAATCAACTTGAACAAGCAGGATTGGTCAAAAATAAAGCAAGGCTTTTAGCTGAGTTTAGTCAATCGCAAGCAGAAGCCGAAAAACTGACAAATCAAACAAGTTTTTGGACTCTACTTGAAGAAAGTGAACGATTCTATTCTTGGTTAGATGCTGGGAAAAAGGAATCTTATTTACAGGTCTCAAAATTAGCTAGCTTAGCAGATGACAAAGAAAAACAAGACCAAGTCTTTAGAATTTTAGAAGTTTTAGCAGGCCAAGAGATTCAAAAAAATACAGCACGTACAGTATTGCAAAACCTTCTCGAAGCCAGAAAAATGTGGAAAGCAAATGTGTCTTTCCAGAATTCTTTGGAATACCTAGTTTTACAATAAAATGAACATGAAAACAGAAAAAGAAAGGGCTGTTCATGAACAAGAAAGAATTATTTGATGCCTTAGATGATTTTTCTCAACAGTTGTTGGCAACCTTGGCAGATGTCGAAGCCATCAAAAAAAATCTCAAGAGTGTCGTAGAAGAGAATACAGCTCTTCGTTTAGAAAACGACAAACTGAGAGAGCGCTTGAGTGAGGAAGAAGAAACAGCTCCAACGAAGACCAAGCATGTTAGAGAAAACGTGAGCCGAATATATGACGACGGTTTTCATGTGTGTCGCGACTTTTATGGCCAACGTCGTGAACAAGATGGAGAATGTATGTTTTGTGATGAATTGTTGTTTAGGGAGTAAGCATGCAGATTCAAAAAAGTTTTAAAGGGCAGTCACCTTATGGTAAGTTATATCTTGTCGCAACTCCAATTGGGAATCTAGAAGATATGACCTTTCGTGCTATTCAGACTTTGAAAGAAGTGGACTGGATTGCTGCCGAGGATACTCGTAATACTGGTCTATTGCTGAAGCATTTCGATATTTCAACCAAACAAATCAGTTTTCATGAGCACAATGCCAAGGAAAAAATTCCTGATTTGATTGGTTTCCTGAAAGCAGGACAAAGTATTGCTCAAGTTTCTGATGCGGGTTTGCCAAGTATTTCTGATCCTGGTCATGATTTGGTCAAGGCGGCAATTGAAGAAGATATAGCAGTTGTCACAGTTCCAGGTGCTAGCGCAGGAATTTCTGCCTTGATTGCCAGTGGATTAGATCCACAACCCCACATTTTTTATGGATTCTTACCTCGAAAATCAGGACAACAAAAGCAATTTTTCGAGTCAAAAAAAGATTATCCTGAGACCCAGATTTTCTATGAATCTCCTCACCGTGTGGCTGATACCCTAGGAAACATGCTTAAGGTATACGGTGATCGTTCAGTTGTCTTAGTTCGAGAATTGACTAAGATTTATGAAGAATACCAACGGGGGAAAATCACTGAGTTATTGGAAAGTATCTCTGAAACCCCACTTAAGGGCGAGTGTCTTCTCATCGTAGAAGGTGCTAGTCTAGAAGTTGAAGATAAGGATGAAGAGGATTTATTCTCTGAGATACAAAATCGTATTCAACAAGGTGTTAAGAAAAATCAAGCCATTAAGGAAGTCGCAAAACTCTACCAGTGGAATAAAAGCCAGCTCTATGCATCTTATCATGAATGGGAAGAGAATCAATCGGATGACTAAACAGGGGAGTTTGCCTTCTTCATGAAACAAAAATAACAATCATAAACATTTTGCTAAGATTGCTTATTTGGAGGAGAAATGAAAAGCAAAGCGATGAAGAAAGTAATTGGCGTACTGTTGCCTATCCTCACGTTATTTATTTTGTCAGCATGTAACAAAGTTGATCGTGATTTGGCTAAAACAGCTATTTCAAACATCCGTTCCGTAGTAGAAGCTGCAGGACTAGAAGCAGAAGGATACTCTACAGCTGATACCTTTGGTTATCGGGGATCTCCAATTTACATTAAAGGAACGGAACAATTTGTTGATGTCTATGTGGATTTTGAAAAAGATTATGTTGAGAAGACTCCAGTCCTTAGATACAATCCGCGACTTAAAGAAGTTGAGAAGAAAATTTTCTTTGGTTTTTCCAAGAAAACAGTCTATCGTTTAGAAATGGAGTATGTTTCTAATGATGATAACTATGACCGACTTGAGGAAGCTTACAGTAGGATACTTCAAAGTGATAGTTTGACTTCGACATATTTAAAGGATAATCAGCTTAAGAAGCTTTATATTAAAAATTCAATTGAATTGAAATCTTTTGACTCTTATTATTATCTCGTTCCAAAAAAAGAATACAGTGGTAACCCAAATCGTCGTCTTGAAGAGATAGAGAAAAGAGAGGCAATTTTGAAGACGGATGTAGAAGAACTAACTCCCTTAATCGAGGATTTAGCCCCAAGTAGAGTCAACAATCTCGATGAAGAGACGCTTGTTCGCAATCGAGATATACTCTTAAAAAGAGTTGCTGATAATCGTTCGACCTTTAGTGTTGGAATACGAATTGATATAGAACAGGTACGAAAACAAAACCTCCAAGTAATTAATGAAGATATTGACAATTGGACAGACTCTGATTTCCAATATTTACTTGCTCAAATAGTTGAAATTGAAAAACTACCTAAGAATACAGAAGTAAGCTTTGTCATTAGTTACAAGGGAAATAGTCATTGGGATGATTTTAAAAAATTCAGTTTTATTAAACAATAATCTTGGAAAGACATTCAGGAATCCTCCTGTCTGTCTTTTTACTTAGCTTTTTGGTATAATGGACCAAGTATGAATTTAGAAAGATTTGTGGGTGTCAAACAGTCTAGTGACTTGTTTTAATATGGACTTATGTTACATCCAAAGAGGTATTAGTGTCGTGTCTCAATCTTATATCAATGTTATCGGTGCTGGTTTAGCAGGTTCGGAAGCAGCTTACCAAATCGCAGAACGTGGTATTCCAGTTAAACTCTATGAAATGCGTGGTGTCAAATCAACACCTCAGCATAAAACAGATAATTTTGCAGAATTAGTATGTTCCAACTCATTACGAGGGGATGCTCTTACAAATGCTGTCGGGCTCCTCAAGGAAGAAATGCGTCGTCTTGGTTCTGTGATTTTAGAATCAGCAGAAGCAACCCGTGTTCCTGCAGGTGGAGCGCTTGCGGTTGACCGTGATGGTTTTTCTCAAATGGTTACTGAAAAAATTGCCAACCACCCTTTGATTGAGGTGGTACGTGACGAAATTACCGAATTGCCAACAGATGCCATCACGGTTGTAGCGACTGGTCCTTTAACTAGTGATGCTCTAGCTGAGAAAATCCATGCTCTTAATGACGGCGATGGCTTTTATTTCTACGACGCGGCAGCGCCTATTATCGACGTCAACACCATTGATATGAGCAAGGTCTACCTCAAGTCTCGTTATGATAAGGGAGAAGCTGCCTACCTCAATGCTCCGATGACCAAACAAGAGTTTATGGATTTCCATGAGGCTTTAGTTAATGCAGAAGAAGCACCCCTTAATTCTTTTGAAAAAGAAAAGTATTTTGAAGGGTGTATGCCAATTGAAGTTATGGCTAAACGTGGCATTAAAACCATGCTCTATGGCCCCATGAAACCAGTTGGTTTAGAATATCCAGAAGACTATAAAGGGCCTCGTGATGGTGACTTTAAAACACCGTATGCAGTCGTTCAGCTTCGTCAGGACAATGCGGCTGGAAGTCTCTATAACATCGTTGGTTTCCAAACTCACCTCAAATGGGGAGAACAGAAGCGTGTCTTCCAAATGATTCCAGGTCTTGAAAATGCTGAGTTTGTTCGCTATGGTGTCATGCATCGTAATTCCTATATGGATTCGCCAAATCTTCTTGAACAGACATACCGTTCTAAGAAACAGCCAAATCTCTTCTTTGCTGGTCAGATGACAGGTGTGGAAGGGTATGTTGAGTCGGCTGCTTCAGGATTGGTTGCTGGAATAAATGCTGCTCGTCTTTTTAAAGGAGAAAGCGAGGCTATTTTCCCAGAGACTACAGCTATCGGTAGTTTAGCTCATTATATCACTCATGCTGATAGCAAGCATTTCCAACCCATGAATGTCAACTTCGGGATTATCAAGGAGTTAGAAGGTGAGCGTATTCGTGATAAAAAGGCTCGTTATGAGAAAATTGCAGAACGTGCCTTGTCTGATTTAGAGAAATTTTTATCTGTCTAATTTTTTTGAAAGAATCGCTCATGATACTATAAAAATCCTTGAAATTGTGATAAAATAGGTAGGATGAAAAAAGGAGAGAGAAAATGGTAGAACCTAAGTATAAACGTATCTTAATCAAGCTATCTGGTGAAGCCCTTGCTGGCGAACGTGGTGTCGGTATTGATATCAAAACCGTCCAAAGTATGGCCCAAGAAATCAAGGAAGTTCACGAGCTAGGAATTGAAATCGCCTTGGTTATCGGTGGTGGAAACCTTTGGCGTGGAGAACCTGCAGCAGAAGCTGGTATGGATCGTGTTCAAGCGGATTACACTGGAATGCTTGGGACAGTCATGAATGCTCTTGTGATGGCAGATTCGTTGCAACAAGCTGGTGTTGATACTCGTGTACAAACAGCTATTGCCATGCAACAAGTAGCAGAGCCTTATATTCGTGGACGTGCCCTTCGCCACCTTGAAAAAGGACGTATCGTTATCTTTGGCGCGGGAATTGGTTCACCTTACTTCTCTACAGATACAACAGCGGCTCTTCGTGCAGCTGAGATTGAAGCGGACGCTATTTTGATGGCTAAGAATGGTGTAGACGGTGTCTACAATGCGGATCCTAAGAAAGATAAAACGGCTGTTAAATTTGAAGAATTGACTCACCGTGATGTTATTAATAAAGGACTCCGTATCATGGATTCAACAGCTTCAACTCTATCTATGGATAACGATATTGACTTGGTCGTCTTTAATATGAATCAGCCTGGCAATATCAAACGTGTTGTATTTGGTGAAAATATCGGAACAACTGTTTCAAACAATATCGAAGAAAAGGAATAAAAAAATTATGGCTAACGCAATTGTAGAAAAAGCTAAAGAGAGAATGACTCAATCTCACCACTCACTTGCGCGTGAGTTTGGTGGTATCCGTGCAGGTCGTGCAAATGCTAGCTTGCTTGACCGTATTACTGTTGAATACTATGGTGTCGAAACACCTCTTAACCAAATCGCTTCTATCACAATTCCTGAAGCGCGTGTCTTGTTGGTAACACCATTTGATAAATCTTCATTGAAGGATATCGAGCGTGCTTTGAACGCTTCAGATCTTGGTATTACACCAGCTAACGATGGTTCTGTTATTCGCTTGGTAATCCCAGCTCTTACAGAAGAAACTCGTCGCGACCTCGCTAAAGAAGTGAAAAAAGTTGGTGAAAATGCTAAAGTAGCGATCCGTAATATTCGTCGTGACGCTATGGATGAAGCTAAAAAACAAGAAAAAGCTAAAGAAATCACTGAAGATGAATTGAAGACTCTTGAAAAAGATATTCAAAAAGCGACAGACGATGCTGTTAAACACATCGACGACATGACTGCCAATAAAGAAAAAGAAATCTTGGAAGTCTAAGAAATAAACAGAAAAACTCAGTTGGCATTGCTGGCTGAGTTTTATTCGAAAGAAGGAAACATGAATACAAATCTTGCAAGTTTTATCGTTGGACTTATCATCGATGAAAATGACCGTTTTTACTTTGTCCAAAAGGATGGTCAAACCTACGCTCTTGCTAAAGAAGAAGGTCAGCATACAGTTGGTGATACGGTCAAAGGTTTCGCCTACACAGATATGAAGCAAAAACTTCGCTTGACTACCGTAGAAGTGACTGCGACTCAGGATCAATTTGGTTGGGGAACTGTAACAGAAGTGCGTAAGGATTTGGGTGTTTTTGTTGATACAGGGCTTCCTGACAAGGAAATCGTTGTGTCACTGGATATCCTACCTGAACTGAAAGAGCTTTGGCCTAAGAAGGGCGATAAACTTTATATTCGTCTAGAAGTAGACAAGAAAGATCGTATCTGGGGAGTTTTGGCTTATCAGGAAGACTTCCAACGTTTGGCACGTCCAGCATACAACAACATGCAAAATCAGAACTGGCCTGCAATCGTTTATCGTCTTAAGTTATCAGGAACTTTTGTCTATCTACCAGAAAACAACATGCTTGGATTTATCCATCCAAGTGAGCGCTATGCAGAGCCACGTTTGGGGCAAGTGTTAGATGTGCGTGTCATTGGTTTCCGTGAAGTTGACCGAACTCTTAATCTATCACTAAAACCTCGCTCTTTTGAGATGTTAGAAAACGATGCACAAATGATTCTGACTTACTTGGAAAGTAATGGTGGATTTATGACCTTAAATGATAAATCTTCACCAGATGACATCAAGGCTACCTTTGGTATCTCAAAAGGTCAGTTTAAAAAAGCGCTTGGTGGTTTAATGAAAGCTGGAAAGATTAAACAAGACCAATTTGGTACAGAGTTAATTTAGGGAGGCTTATGCGAAAATCATTTTATACTTGGCTTATGACAGAGCGTAATCCTAAAAGTAATAGTCCCAAAGCAATTTTAGCGGATCTTGCCTTTGAGGAGTCAGCCTTCCCGAAACATACGGATGATTTCGATCAGGTGAGTCGATTTTTAGAAGAACATGCTAGTTTTTCCTTTAATATGGGAGACTTCGATCGTATCTGGCAAGAATATTTAGAACATTAAAAAGGCATAGGTGTTAGGGATAGCAATTTCTAAATGCCTTTGCTATAATATAAAGAAATTAAAGAGTTAGAGAGGTTCTTTATTTGAAGGAACATTCAATAGACATTCAGTTAAGTCATCCAGATGACCTGTTTCATCTTTTTGGTTCCAATGAACGCCATCTTCGTTTGATGGAGGATGAGTTAGATGTTATCATCCATGCTCGTACAGAGATTGTACAAGTCTTGGGAGAGGAGTCTTCTTGTGAAGAAGCAAGGCAAGTAATTCAAGCCTTGATGGTCTTGGTCAATCGTGGCATGACAGTAGGAACTCCGGATGTGGTGACAGCCATCAATATGGTTAGAAACAATGAAATCGATAAGTTTGTTGCCCTCTATGAAGAAGAGATTATCAAAGACAATACTGGTAAGCCGATACGTGTAAAGACACTGGGTCAAAAACTTTATGTAGATAGTGTTAAGAACCATGATGTGACCTTCGGGATTGGGCCAGCGGGGACAGGAAAAACTTTCCTAGCAGTGACATTGGCTGTTACAGCTCTCAAACGTGGTCAAGTCAAGCGTATTATCTTGACCCGTCCAGCAGTAGAAGCTGGAGAAAGCCTAGGATTTCTACCTGGTGATTTGAAAGAAAAGGTGGATCCTTATCTTCGACCAGTCTATGATGCTTTATATCAGATCTTAGGGAAAGACCAAACAACTCGTCTCATGGAGCGAGAAATTATTGAGATTGCACCTTTGGCCTATATGCGTGGACGTACCTTGGATGATGCCTTTGTCATCTTGGATGAAGCCCAAAATACAACCATCATGCAGATGAAGATGTTCTTGACACGTCTTGGATTCAATTCTAAAATGATTGTCAATGGGGATATTAGCCAGATTGACCTGCCGCGTAATGTTAAATCAGGTTTGATTGATGCCCAGGAAAAACTTAAGAATATTCACCAGATCGACTTTGTACACTTCTCAGCCAAGGATGTGGTTCGCCATCCAGTCGTTGCTCAGATTATCAGAGCCTATGAACCTCGACCTGTCAAAGCTGAAGAAAATCAAGAAGAAACAGAATAAAGAAAAAGAGCAGTTGAAAAACTGCTCTTAATTTTTTGAATTTCTTATTAGACAAGTTCACTGATAGGTGTGAAGTCACGTTCTAAACCTTCAGCAACTGGTTGACTTGTGAGTTGACCTTGGTAAGTTGTTACACCTTCAAGCAAACCTGCGTCTTCAAGGATTGCTTTCTTAAATCCTTTTCCTGCCAAGGCTTCGATATATGGAAGAGTCACATTTGTAAGGGCGATAGTAGAAGTACGAGCAACTGCTCCAGGAATGTTAGCAACTGCATAGTGAAGGACACCGTGTTTCTCATAGACAGGCTCATCATGGGTTGTCACACGGTCAGCTGTTGCAATAACACCACCTTGGTCTACAGCAACGTCTACGATGACAGAACCAGGACGCATTTGTTGAACCATGTCATCTGTCACTAATTTTGGAGCTTTAGCACCAGGAATCAATACTGCACCGATAACAACGTCTGCTTCACGCACACTTGCTTCGATATTAAATGGGTTAGACATGAGTGTTTGGATTTGGTGACCAAAGACATCTTCAAGTTCAGAGAGACGTTTAGCGCTGATATCAAGAATAGTTACTTGAGCTCCTAAACCAAGAGCGATACGTGCTGCGTGTGTACCAACGACACCACCACCGATAATGGTTACTTTTCCTTTTGGTACACCTGGGACACCACCTAAAAGAACTCCAGAACCACCAGCTTGTTTCGTCAAGAAGTGAGCTCCGATTTGGACAGCCATACGACCTGCAACCTCACTCATTGGAACCAATAGAGGAAGTTGACCTTCAGTATTGCGTACAGTTTCATAAGCAACACCAGTTGTTTTCGCTGCAAGCATAGCATCCGCTAATTCTGGGGCTGCTGCCATGTGCAAGTAGGTGAAGAGAAGTAAATCGTCACGCAAGAACTGGTACTCACTAGCAAGGGGTTCCTTGACTTTAACAACTAACTCTGCAGCCCAGGCTTCAGCAGCAGTTGCGACAATCTCAGCTCCTTGCTTTTCATAGTCAGCATCAGCAAAACCAGATCCAAGTCCCGCATTTGTTTCGATGAGGACACGGTGACCACGATCGACAAGACTCTGTACACCAGCAGGTGTCAAAGCAACACGATTTTCATTATTTTTAATTTCCTTTGGAATTCCAATTAACATAGAGATTAGCTCCTTATTTAACATCTAGGTTCTTATACGAAATCATCACAGGAAGAACCCAGTCTTTTCTTGTGATGTTTTTATTTTATATGAAACCGCTATAAATTGCAAGAAAAACTTGTAAACCTATTTCTTTTATGTTATTCTTTTACCAACCTATTTTAGGAGGTACAATCATGGAATTATTATTTATCAAACTAGCGAAGCATCAAATTATCGAAACAGAACGCTTAGTACTTAGACCAGTAACACTTGATGATGCAGAAGCCATGTTTGAATATGCCTCAGATAAGGAAAATACGCGCTACACTTTTCCAACCAATCAAAGTCTGGAGGAAACCAAGAATAATATTGCCCAGTTTTATTTAGCCAATCCATTGGGCCGATGGGGAATTGAACTAAAAAGTACTGGAGAGTTTATCGGAACTATTGACCTGCACAAGATCGATACTGTTCTTAAGAAGGCAACCATTGGTTATATTATCAATCAAAAATATTGGAATCAAGGTTTGACAACTGAAGCCAATCGAGCTGTAATTGAACTTGCTTTTGAAAAGATAGGAATGAATAAGTTAGATGCCTTTCATGATAAGGATAATCCCGCATCAGGAAAGGTCATGGAGAAATCAGGAATGCTTTTCTCTCACGAAGAACCATATGCTAGAATGGATAAAAATGAACCTGGAAGATTCGTAACAGATGTCCATTATGTCTTAACCAAGGAAGATTATTTTGCAAATAAGTAAGCAGTTGAAAAGATTTTTCAGCTGTTTTTTCTTTCTCTTACGAATAAGCTAAGAGAGGAGAAAATATGGAAGAACTTATTGAGAAAATCAAAGAATATAAAATCATTGTTATCTGTGCTATTTTGGGTTTAGTCTTTGGTGGATTTTTCCTCCTAAAGCCAGTTGCTCAAGCACCTGCTAAGGAAAGCAATTTGCAAACAGAAGTTACAACTGTTTCAAAGGATTCGACGGATGAAAAGGAAGATAAAAATCAGATGGAAGAAGTGGTGGAGCAAGATCTGATTACTGTTGATGTCAAAGGTGCGGTCAAATCACCTGGAATCTATGATTTGCCAGTTGGAAGTCGTATCAACGATGCTGTCCAAAAAGCAGGTGGCTTGACAGATAATGCTGATAGTAAGTCTATCAATCTTGCCCAGAGAATTAGTGACGAAGCACTTGTTTATGTTCCGACTAAGGAAGAAACTACCAGTCAAGAGGCGCATTCAAATGCTTCCAACACCAAAGAAAATAAGAAAGTCAATCTTAATAAAGCCAGTTTAGAGGAGCTGAAACAAGTCAAGGGGTTGGGAGCCAAACGTGCTCAGGATATCATCGATCATCGTGAGTCCAACGGTAAGTTTAAGTCAGTTGATGAGCTCAAAAAGGTTTCTGGTATTGGTGCAAAAACGATAGAAAAGTTAAAAGAGTATGTCACAGTGGATTAGTCGATTTCCCATCCCCAAAATCTATCTTAGTTTTCTCCTGCTTTGGCTCTACTATGCTATCTTTTCAGCAAGCTTTTTAGCACTTTTGGGCTTTGTCTTTTTACTGCTCTGCCTCTTTTTTCAATTTCCATGGAAGACCGTGGTCAAGGTTCTCTTTGTTTGTGGTCTTTTTGGAAGCTGGTTTATATTTCAAAAATGGCAACAAGAAGAAACGAGTCAACATCTTGTTGACTCCGTTAATACGGTACGAATCTTGCCTGATACTATCAAGGTCAATGGAGATAGTTTATCCTTTCGTGGGAAGGCTGATGGGAGACTCTTTCAGGTTTATTATAAATTCCAGTCAGAGGCTGAAAAGGAAAGATTTCAAGAGTTATCAGAACTGTATGAGATAGTAGTAAAAGGAAAGCTAGCTATTCCTCAAGGTGCGAATAATTTTGCTGGATTTGATTATCGGAACTATCTCAAAACACAGGATATTTATCAGACCTTAACGATATCGGAAATTATCGAATTAAAGAAAACATCCAGCTGGGATATAGGAGAAAATCTATCCAGTTTGCGAAGAAAAGCAGTTGTCTGGATAAAAAGGAATTTTCCTGACCCCATGCGCAATTATATGACGGGACTCTTATTGGGTCATTTGGACACCGACTTCGAGGAAATGAATGAACTCTATTCCAGTCTAGGGATTATTCACCTTTTTGCTTTGTCAGGGATGCAGGTTGGTTTCTTCATGAATGCTTTTAAAAAGTCACTCTTACGATTAGGTTTGACGCAAGAGAAGTTCAAATGGCTTGCCTATCCCTTTTCTTTGGTCTATGCAGGTTTGACAGGGTTCTCAGCTTCTGTTATTAGAAGCCTGTTGCAAAAACTTTTGGCTCAACATGGTATCAAGGGGCTGGATAACTTTGCTTTGACAGTCCTTGTCTTGTTTATCGTGATGCCGAATTTCTTCTTAACTGCTGGTGGAGTGCTCTCTTGTGCCTATGCCTTTATCCTGACCATGACTGGTGAAGAAGTAACAGGGATAAAAGGTTTGGTGAGAGAAAGTTTCATTATTTCCTTAGGAATTCTGCCAATTTTATCATTCTATTTTTCTGAATTTCAACCTTGGTCCATACTCTTAACCTTTGTTTTTTCTTTTTTATTTGATATGGTCTTGCTACCACTTTTATCAATACTCTTCTGTCTGTCAATGATATATCCTATCACTCAGTTCAATATTCTATTTGAATGGCTAGAAAACATCATACGCTATGTTTCTCAGCTATCTACTAGACCCTTTATTTTTGGTCAACCTAATCTCTGGGTTTTGGTATGTCTATTGGTCTCTTTGGCGCTAATTTATGATTATCGTAAAAATTTGAAGAAAGCACCTTTGCTTATCCTATTTATCGTTTCCCTTTTCTTAGTAACCAAACATCCACTGGAAAATGAAATCACAGTCCTAGACATGGAGCAGGGAAGGAGCATTTTCCTAAGAGACATGACAGGAAAGACAATATTACTGGATGTCGGTGAAAAGTTAGCAGTTGAGAAAAAAGAAGCTTGGCAGGAGAAAGTCACCTCGAGCGTTACCAAACGGAGTTTAGTTCCCTATCTGAAAAGTCGAGGAGTGGCAAAGATTGATCAACTTGTGCTAACGACTAGTGAACCTAAGCAGCTAGACCACCTACTAGAAATTAGTAAAGCCTTCAATCTTGGAGAGATTCTAGTAACTGAAGAAACTCTATCTAAAAGAGAATTTATGGATAAATTAAAGGAAAGTAACTTGAAAGTACGTCCTATTAAAACAGGAGAGCAGTTATTTATTTTTGGGAGTCATTTAGAAGTAATCGAAAATCAAAATAGTGATAGTAAAGCCTCAATAGCCATGTATGGAAAGCTACTAAATCAAACTTTTCTAGTCACTGGAAATATAGAGGAGAAGTTCTTAAACAAGTCTTATCCCAAAATCCAAGCAGATGTAGTGCTAACTCATCAGCAAGCATCGAGGAAAAAGACAGATGTCGAAGTCTTCGAAATTTTTCAGCCTAAAATCACTGTCATTTCTGTTGACAAGAAGAAAAAATTTAAAGAAAAAAATGGGGAGAATAGCCAAGAATTTGGGAATTCGATTTACAAAACGGATCAAAAGGGGACCATTCGTTTTAAAGGTTGGAGTGCTTGGCAAATAGAAACAGTTCGCTGAGCTTAGCTTTTCAAGAAAATTAAAATTGTCTAAACAATCAATCAAAACTTGATTTTAGAACCTTTTTGCTATAAAATAGTAAAGATTAGTGTCAAACTTTTATATTGCAAATAGGAGAAAACATGACAAAAACTTTGAAACGTCCTGAGGTTCTATCACCTGCAGGAACTCTAGAAAAATTGAAAGTAGCTGTTCAATACGGAGCAGATGCTGTCTTTATCGGTGGTCAGGCCTATGGTCTTCGGAGCCGTGCGGGTAACTTCACTTTCGAACAGATGGAAGAAGGAGTACAATTTGCGGCTAAATATGGTGCTAAGGTATATGTAGCAGCGAACATGGTTATGCACGAAGGAAATGAAGAAGGCGCTGGAGAATGGTTCCGTAAATTACGTGACATTGGTATTGCAGCCGTTATCGTATCAGATCCAGCCTTGATTATGATTGCAGCAACGGAAGCACCAGGACTTGAAATTCACCTTTCAACACAAGCAAGTGCGACCAACTATGAAACACTAGAATTCTGGAAAGAACTTGGATTGACTCGTGTTGTTTTGGCGCGTGAGGTTTCCATGGAAGAATTGGCGGAAATTCGTAAACGTACAGACGTGGAGATTGAGGCCTTCGTCCATGGAGCTATGTGTATCTCATACTCTGGTCGTTGTACTCTTTCTAACCATATGAGTATGCGTGATGCCAACCGTGGTGGATGTTCACAATCTTGCCGTTGGAAATATGACCTTTACGATATGCCGTTCGGTAAGGAACGTAAGAGTCTTAAGGGAGAAATTCCTGAAGAATTCTCTATGTCTGCGGTTGATATGTCTATGATTGACCATATCCCTGATATGATTGAAAATGGTGTGGACAGTCTTAAGATTGAGGGCCGTATGAAGTCTATCCACTATGTTTCAACAGTAACAAACTGCTACAAGGCAGCTGTTGACGCCTATCTTGAGAGCCCTGAAAAGTTTGAAGCTATTAAGCAAGACTTGATTGATGAAATGTGGAAGGTTGCCCAACGTGAATTGGCTACAGGTTTCTACTATGGGACACCATCTGAAAATGAACAACTGTTCGGTGCTCGTCGAAAGATCCCAGAATACAAGTTTGTTGCTGAAGTAGTAGCTTATGATGATGCTACTCAGACAGCAACCATTCGCCAACGTAACGTTATCAATGAAGGTGACCAAGTTGAGTTCTACGGACCAGGCTTCCGTCATTTTGAAACTTTTATCGAAGACCTTCACGATGCTAAAGGAAATAAAATCGATCGTGCTCCAAATCCAATGGAACTTTTGACTATCAAGGTTCCTCAACCTGTTCAAGCAGGGGACATGGTACGTGCTTTGAAAGAAGGTCTCATCAATCTCTATAAAGAAGATGGAACAAGCGTCACAGTTCGTGCCTAGATAAGGAAAAAGAATGGTTCAAGCTCAGGGCTTACTAGTAGATCATGAAAGCAGATGTGTTCATTACCATAGTGATAAGGATATCGTAGCACTTCAGTGCTATGAGTGTAAAAAATACTATGCCTGTTATCAGTGTCATAATGAACTGGAGTCGCACATATTTTCTCCCTATCCTTTAAATCTTAAAGAGGATAGACCTATCTTATGTGGATTCTGTGGGAAAACACTAACGTATGAGGAGTATACAGAGACGGGCACTTGTCCATTTTGTAATGCTGCATTTAATCCAGCTTGTCAAAATCATTACTCAATTTATTTCAGATAAGAACTGACAAATCCGAGTTGTAAAACTCGGTTTTTTGTTTTCAGAAAACAAGGAAAGGTAGTGAAAGAGATAGGAAAAGACAATTTAATTTTCTATATAATCGTCTTGAAAATCGTAAAATTAGAAATAAATGATTCGAAACGCTTTCAATACTAGTAAAAAGTTGACAAAAGCAAATTTTAGGACTAAACTAGGGAGGTAAATTTAATTTAAAAAAGGAGAATTCGTCATGAATTTAACATTTTTCGGACTTTGTCTTGCCTGTATGGGTGTATCTATTGCTGAAGGATTGATTATGAGTAATCTCTTCAAGTCTGCCGCTCGTCAACCTGAAATTATTGACCAATTACGCAGCCTTTTAATTCTTGGTGTTGCCTTTGTAGAAGGTACCTTCTTTGTAACCCTAGCGATGGCATTTGTCATTAAATAGACAACTCTATTTAGAAATGGAGGTGTCAAACCATGGAAGAAAGTTTGAATCCAACCGTTAATATTGGACCAATATCCTTTGATTTGACCCTGCTTGCCATGTCTCTTGTAACTGTTTTGATGGTTTTTGCCTTTGTCTATTGGGCAAGTCGAAAAATGACCATCCGTCCCAAGGGCAAACAAAATGCTCTTGAGATGATTTATGACTTTGTGGTTAGTTTTGCAAAACCAAACATTGGAGATTCATACATCAAGGACTATTCCTTGTTCCTATTTTCTCTATTCTTGTTTATCTTGGTTGCCAATAATATTGGTTTAATGGCAAAAGTACAAACAACAAACGGTTATAACTTGTGGACTTCTCCAACAGCCAACCTTGGATACGATTTATCCCTCTCATTATTGATCACTTTGATCGCTCATGTGGAAGGAGTTCGTCGTAGAGGCGTTAAAGAATATTTGAGAGCATTTGTTACACCTGGCTTTATGACTCCGATGAACATTTTAGAAGAGTTCACCAATTTTGCCTCTTTGGCGATTCGGATTTACGGAAATATCTTTGCCGGTGAGGTTTTAGCAGGATTGCTATTAGCCTTGTCACAACATGCCTTGTATTGGTATCCTTTTGCCTTTATTGCAAACATGTTATGGACAGCATTTTCGATTTTCATTTCATGTATTCAAGCTTATGTATTTACCATGTTGTCATCTATGTACATTGGTAAAAAAATAAATGAAGGGGAAGAGTAAGTAGAGGAGGATTAGAAGATGGATTTAACTATTAGTACCATTATTGGTGACTTTATTCTGATCGCTGGTTCCTTCCTTTTATTGATCTTTTTAGTGAAGAAATATGCTTGGGGAAATATTACCAGTGTCTTAGATGAACGCGCTGAAAAGATTTCTTCAGATATTGATGGTGCTGAGGAAGCCCGTAAAAAGGCAGAGGAACTTGCTAGCAAACGCGAAGCTGAGTTAGCAGGTAGCCGTACCGAAGCTAAAACGATTATCGAGAATGCAAAGGAAACAGCTGAGAAAAGTAAAGCTGATATTTTGGCCGAAGCTAAACTTGAAGCAGGGCGCTTAAAAGAAAAAGCCAACCAAGAAATTGCTCAAAATAAAGCTGAAGCTTTACAAAGTGTTAAGGGAGATGTGGCAGACTTGACAATCAGTCTAGCTGGAAAAATTATCTCTCAAAACCTTGACGGTCAGGCTCATAAAGAACTCATTGATCAGTATATTGATCAGCTAGGAGAAGCTTAATGGACAAAAAGACTTTAAAGGTAATTGAAAAATACAGCATGCCTTTTGTCCAATTGGTGATTGAAAAAGGAGAAGAAGACTCTATTTTTTCAGACTTGACTCAAATCAAGCAAGTTGCTGAAGAAACTGGCTTACCTACTTTTTTATCTCAAGTGGAAGTAGATGAGTTGGATAAAGAAAAAACAGTTCGTTTTTTCCAAGGTTCAGTGTCACCTTTAATGCAAAACTTTATCGAGGTTATACTTTACAATCATCGATCCAATCTTTTTTATGATGTGATTGTAGATTGCTTGAATCGTCTTGAAAAAGAAACCAATCGTTTTGAAGTGACTATTTTGTCTGCACATCCTTTGACTGACGAACAGAAAGAACGCCTCCTTCCTCTAATCGAGAAGAAGATGTCTTTAAAAGTCCGTAGTATTAAGGAAAAAATCGACGATAGTTTAATCGGTGGTTTTGTTATTATTGCCAATCACAAGACAATTGATGTGAGTATTAAACAACAACTTAAAGTTGTTAAGGAAAATTTGAAATAGAAAGTGGTGTTCTTTTGGCAATTAACGCACAAGAAATCAGCGCTTTAATTAAGCAACAAATTGAAAATTTCAAACCTAATTTTGATGTGACTGAAACTGGTGTTGTAACCTACATCGGTGACGGGATTGCGCGTGCTCATGGCCTTGAAAATGCCATGAGTGGTGAGCTGTTGATTTTTGAAAATGGCTCATATGGTATGGCGCAAAACTTAGAGTCAACGGATGTTGGTATCATCATTCTTGGTGACTTTACAGATATTCGTGAAGGCGATACTATTCGTCGTACGGGTAAAATCATGGAAGTCCCAGTTGGTGATAGCTTGATTGGACGTGTAGTCGATCCCCTTGGTCGTCCAGTGGATGGTTTGGGTCCAATCAACACAGACAAGACTCGTCCAGTTGAAGCACCAGCTCCTGGTGTTATGCAACGTAAGTCTGTCTCAGAACCATTGCAAACAGGTTTGAAAGCTATTGACGCCCTTGTTCCAATCGGTCGTGGCCAACGTGAGTTGATCATTGGTGACCGTCAAACAGGGAAGACAACTATCGCTATTGACGCTATCTTGAACCAAAAAGGTCAAGATATGATTTGTATCTATGTAGCGATTGGACAAAAAGAATCAACAGTTCGTACACAAGTAGAAACACTTCGTCAGTACGGTGCCTTGGATTACACAATCGTTGTGACAGCCTCAGCTTCACAACCTTCTCCATTGCTCTTCCTTGCTCCTTATGCAGGGGTTGCTATGGCAGAGGAGTTCATGTACCAAGGTAAGCATGTGTTGATTGTTTATGATGACCTTTCAAAACAAGCGGTAGCTTATCGTGAACTTTCTCTCTTGCTTCGCCGTCCACCAGGTCGTGAGGCCTTTCCAGGGGATGTCTTCTACCTTCACAGTCGTCTACTTGAGCGTTCTGCTAAAGTTTCAGATGAGCTTGGCGGTGGATCTATCACGGCTCTTCCATTTATCGAGACACAAGCAGGAGATATCTCAGCTTATATCGCCACAAACGTAATCTCTATTACGGATGGACAAATCTTCCTAAGTGATAGTCTCTTTAATGCGGGTATTCGTCCAGCTATTGATGCGGGTTCTTCTGTGTCTCGTGTTGGTGGTTCAGCTCAGATTAAAGCCATGAAGAAAGTTGCTGGTACTCTTCGTATCGACCTTGCTTCATACCGAGAGTTGGAAGCCTTCACTAAATTTGGGTCAGATTTGGATGCAGCAACACAGGCTAAATTGAACCGTGGTCGTCGTACTGTAGAAGTATTGAAACAACCAGTTCATAAACCACTACCTGTTGAGAAACAAGTAACCATTCTGTATGCCTTGACTCATGGATTCTTGGATACTATATCAGTTGATGATATTGTTCGTTTTGAGGAAGAATTCCATGCCTTCTTTGATGCGCAACATCCAGAGATTTTGGAAACTATTCGTGAAACAAAAGACTTGCCAGAAGAAGCAGTCTTGGATGCTGCGATTACTGAGTTTCTCAACCAATCCAGCTTCCAATAAGAATAGAGGTGTCAGATGGCAGTATCTCTAAATGATATTAAAACAAAAATCGCCTCAACGAAAAATACTAGTCAAATTACTAACGCCATGCAGATGGTTTCTGCAGCTAAGTTAGGTCGTTCTGAAGAAGCTGCACGCAACTTCCAGATTTATGCTCAAAAAGTCCGTAAACTCCTTACAGATATCCTTCACGGGGATGGTGCTGGCGGATCAACAAATCCAATGTTGATTAGCCGTCCGGTCAAGAAAACAGGCTATATCGTCATTACATCTGACCGAGGTCTTGTTGGAGGATATAACTCTTCAATCTTGAAGGCAGTCATGGAACTTCAACAAGAATACCATCCTTCAGGTGATGATTTCGAAGTCATCTGTATCGGTGGTATGGGAGCAGACTTCTTTAAAGCTCGTGGTATTCAGCCAATTTATGAATTGCGTGGTCTAGCCAGTCAACCAAGCTTTGATGAAGTTCGTAAGATTATTTCAAAAACCATTGAAATGTATCAAAATGAACTTTTCGATGAGCTCTATGTTTGCTACAACCACCACGTGAATACACTGACAAGTCAAATGCGTGTGGAGCAGATGCTTCCAATTGTCGACTTGGACCCAAATGAAGCAGATGATAACTACAGCTTGACATTTGAGCTTGAAACAAGTCGTGAAGAAATCTTGGACCAACTATTGCCACAGTTTGCAGAAAGTATGATTTACGGTGCTATTATTGATGCCAAGACAGCTGAAAATGCGGCAGGGATGACGGCTATGCAAACAGCTACAGATAATGCTAAAAAAGTTATCAATGATTTGACTATCCAGTATAACCGTGCCAGACAGGCGGCGATTACACAAGAAATTACAGAAATCGTAGCAGGAGCTAGTGCCTTAGAATAGGCTCTAGTCCAGCTCGTATGAAAATGAACTTATACTCAATGAAAATCAAAGAGCAAACTAGGAAGCTAGCCGCAGGCTGTACTTGAGTACGGTAAGGCGATGCTGACGTGGTTTGAAGAGATTTTCGAAGAGTATTAGGACCTAGTTGAGCTAGGAACCGACAGTATCTTATACAGAATAGGAGAAGTAGATGAGTTCAGGTAAAATTGCTCAGGTTATCGGTCCCGTTGTAGACGTCATGTTTGCAGCAGGTGAGAAACTACCAGAGATTAATAATGCACTTGTCGTCTACAAAAATGACGAAAGAAAAACAAAAATCGTCCTTGAAGTAGCCTTGGAGTTGGGAGATGGTATGATTCGTACCATCGCTATGGAATCAACTGATGGCTTGACCCGTGGTTTGGAAGTATTGGACACAGGTCGTCCAATCTCAGTACCAGTTGGGAAAGAAACTCTAGGACGTGTCTTCAACGTTTTGGGAGATACCATTGACTTGGAAGCTCCTTTTGGTGAAGATGCAGAGCGTCAGCCAATTCATAAAAAAGCACCAACTTTTGATGAATTGTCTACCTCTTCAGAAATTCTAGAAACAGGGATCAAGGTTATCGACCTTCTTGCCCCTTACCTTAAAGGTGGTAAGGTCGGACTCTTCGGTGGTGCCGGAGTTGGTAAGACCGTATTGATCCAAGAATTGATTCACAACATTGCCCAAGAACACGGTGGGATCTCAGTATTTACTGGTGTTGGGGAACGTACTCGAGAAGGGAACGACCTTTACTGGGAAATGAAAGAATCAGGCGTTATCGAAAAAACAGCCATGGTATTTGGTCAGATGAATGAGCCACCAGGAGCACGTATGCGTGTTGCTCTTACTGGTTTGACAATCGCTGAATATTTCCGTGATGTAGAAGGTCAAGACGTTCTTCTCTTCATTGACAACATTTTCCGTTTCACACAAGCTGGTTCAGAAGTATCTGCCCTTTTGGGTCGTATGCCTTCAGCCGTTGGTTATCAACCAACCCTCGCAACAGAAATGGGTCAATTGCAAGAACGTATCACGTCAACTAAGAAGGGTTCTGTAACCTCTATCCAGGCTATCTATGTGCCTGCGGATGACTATACTGACCCAGCGCCAGCAACAGCCTTTGCTCACTTGGACTCAACAACTAACTTGGAACGTAAATTGGTTCAATTGGGGATTTACCCAGCCGTTGACCCACTTGCTTCCAGCTCACGTGCCTTGGCACCTGAAATTGTTGGAGAAGAGCACTATGCAGTAGCTGCAGAAGTTAAACGTGTTCTTCAACGTTACCATGAGTTGCAAGATATCATCGCCATCCTTGGTATGGATGAGCTTTCTGACGAAGAAAAGACTTTGGTTGCTCGTGCACGCCGTATTCAGTTCTTCTTGTCACAAAACTTCAACGTTGCGGAACAATTTACAGGTCAACCAGGTTCTTATGTTCCAGTAGCTGAAACTGTTCGTGGCTTCAAGGAAATTCTTGACGGTAAATACGATCATTTGCCAGAAGATGCCTTCCGTGGAGTAGGTTCAATCGAAGATGTTATTGCTAAGGCTGAAAAAATGGGATTTTAAGAGGTGATCTATGGCACATTTAACTGTCCAGATCGTGACACCAGATGGCCTCGTCTATGATCACCATGCCAGCTTTGTATCGGTACGAACTCTGGATGGTGAGATGGGGATCTTGCCACGACATGAAAATATGATTGCGGTTCTAGCAGTTGATGAAGTAAAGGTTAAACGCATCGATGATGATACTCATGTGAACTGGATTGCAGTAAACGGAGGAATTATTGAGATTGCTAATAATGTCATTACCATTATTGCTGACTCAGCTGAACGTGCGCGCGATATTGATGTTAGTCGTGCAGAACGTGCTAAACTTCGTGCAGAACGTGAAATCGAAGAAGCACAAGACAAACACTTAATCGACCAAGAGCGCCGTGCTAAAATTGCATTGCAACGTGCTATTAACCGTATCAATGTCGGAAATAAATTATAAAATAAAAAATGAACTTGTTAAATCAAGTTCATTTTTTCTTATTTTTTATTTAGTGAAACTTATGCAGACTGCTTCAGGAACATGAAATTCATTAGAGAGTTCTGCCAGTCTTCCAGTTTCAGGATTGCGCTTAAAGACTGTCGCGTTATCAGAATCCTGGTGAACAGCGATAAGGAATTCTTGGTCAGGCGACAAATCAAAATCACGTGGATTTTTCCCATTAGTTGGAACAATCTCTAATAATTCCAAGCTTCCATCTGCTAAAATGCTATAAACAGCGATAGAATCATGGCCTCGATTAGAAGCGTAGAGGAATTTGCCATCTTTAGAAAGACGAATAGCCGCAGTACCATTAAAGCCACTATAGTCATCTGGTAAGGTTGAAATGACCTGCATTTGTTCAAATTCTCCAACACCATCGTAAATCAATACTTCAATCGTACTGTTGAGTTCACAGATGAGATAAGCAATCTTGTAGTGGTGGTGGAAAACAAGGTGACGAGCACCAGCGCCGGGATTACAATTATAAGTTGCTAGTTTCGTCAACTTTCCTTCTAGATCGACATCATAGGTAATGACCTCGTCAGTACCCAAGTCACAAGTTACTAAATATTGGTCTGGTGTTAAATCGGTGTAGTGTACGTGGGGAGAAGCTTGGTTTTCATGTGGACCATGGCCAGTGTGTTGAACTTTGTCTGCCAATTCAAGACAGCCATCTTCTTTACGTTTATAGACTAGAACTTGACCTTTATGATAGTTAGCGCCATAGACTAGACTCCGTGTCTCATCGACTGCAACATAGCAGTGAGGAGCACCTTCTTCAACGACGTGATTCAGGAGGACACCATCAGTTTTGTATGCTGCGATTCCACCTTTGTCATCATGGCTTCCGACAGTATAGAGATGCTGATGCTGATCAAAGGCTAAGTAGGTTGGACTTGGCTCGGTTGCAAATAGTTCTAGATTTGAGAGTTTGCCAGTCTCAGTATCAAAATCAGCCTTGTAAATTCCTTGAGAAATACGTCGTGTATAGGTTCCAAAATATACTATTTCTTTCATATTCATACCTCTAGAAAAAGATAATTCAATTATAACATAAAAAGGCCTGCTAGATGAAAAATCTAAGTCAGAAAAAACAGCTCTTCCCTTGTCAAGAAGACAAATTTATCCCTTGCTAAAAGACTATAAAAAATCCTTATTTTTCTTAAAACATGGTATAATGTTAGGACAAAGGAAAGGAAGAAAAAATGGAACAAAAAGAGAAACACTTTACCTTATCTTGGTTTTTTAAATGGTTTTTAGACAATAAAGCGATCACTGTTTTCTTGGTGACCTTGTTATTAGGTCTCAATATTTTTATTCTCAGTAAAATTAGCTTTTTATTTTTCCCAGTTATAGACTTTTTATCAGTAGTGATGTTGCCGGTTATCTTATCGGGTCTACTTTTTTACCTCTTAAATCCACTAGTAGATCTGATGGAGAAGTACAAGATTAACCGTGTCTTAGCCATCAGTATTATCTTTATCATTATTGCCATTCTCTTGATTATTGGACTAGCCGTTGCAATTCCAAACCTTCAACGTCAAGTAGTAATTTTTGCGCAAAATGTCCCAAGTTATCTAGAGGATGCTGATAGAGTCATTAATGACCTTATAACCAAGCGTTTGCCAGATGACTTTAGACCCCAACTGGAGCAAGTTTTAGCTAATTTTTCAACACAAGCAACTGCTTGGGCAAGTAATATTTCTTCTAAGGCTGTTAACTGGGTAAGTGCTCTTATCAGTGGAACGTCACAGGTCATTGTCGCTCTGATCATCATGCCATTTATGCTCTTTTATCTCCTTCGAGATGGAAAAGGACTTAGAGACTATATTACTCAATTCTTACCAAATAAATTGAGAGAACCAGTTGGTAAGGTTCTTTCAGAAGTCAATCAACAACTTTCCAATTATGTTAGAGGACAAATTACGGTCGCTGTAATCGTAGCTATCATGTTTATTATCTTATTCAAGATTATAGGACTACGCTATGCTGTTACTTTAGGTATTACAGCCGGTTTTCTCAATTTAGTTCCTTATCTAGGTAGTTTTCTTGCAATGATTCCAGCCCTTGTTTTGGGTTTGATTGCTGGTCCTGTTATGCTCTTAAAAGTTATTATCGTTTTCATTGTAGAGCAAACTATTGAAGGACGTTTTGTTTCCCCACTGATTTTGGGTAGTCAATTAAATATTCACCCAATTACTATTCTTTTTGTACTGTTAACTTCAGGATCCATGTTTGGTATTTGGGGTGTATTGCTAGGTATTCCAATCTACGCTTCCGCAAAAGTAGTCATCTCAGCAATTTTTGATTGGTATAAAGGAGTTAGTGGACTTTATGAACCAGTAGAGGAGACTGATCGTGAACAATAGTCAACAAATGCTCGAGGCCTTGGAGAAACAAGATTTATCAAAAGCAGAATCTTTTTTCCAAAAGGCCCTAGAAGAAGATTCGGATGAAGTTCTTCTTGAACTTTCTGCATATCTCGAAGGGATTGGTTTCTATCCACAGGCAGCACTAATCTACGAGAAATTAGCGCCGAAATTTCCAGAAGTCTACATCAATCTAGCTGCAATAGCTGGTGAGGATGGACTTATCGATGAAGCTTTTGAGTATCTAGAGAATATTGGGCCAGAAAGTGAATGGTACGTATCAGCTCTTGCCTTAAAAGCAGATTTATATCAGATGGAAGGATTGACAGATGTTGCGCGTGAGAAGCTTCTAGAAGCTCGTAGCTACTCTGATGATCCTCTCCTGATATTTGGACTAGCTGAACTAGATAGTGAGCTAGGAAACGATTTAGAAGCCATTAAAGGCTATGCTCAATTAGATAATCGAGTTATCTACGATCAAACTGGAATTTCGACCTATCAGAGAATTGGTCTTGCTTATGCACGTTTAGGTGAGTTTGAATCTGCAATAGAATTTTTAGAGAAAGCCTTAGAATTAGAATATGATGACCAAACAGCCTTTGAGCTTGCGAGTCTCTATTTTGACCAAGAAGACTACCAGAAAGCCGTACTATACTTTAAACAACTCGACACTATTTCCCCAGATTTTGAGGGTTATGAATATGGTTATAGTCAAGCCCTTCATAAAGAGCATCAGACAGAAGAGGCTCTTAAAATAGCTCAACAGGGTTTGTCAAAAAATCCTTTTGAAACTCGGCTCTTACTCCTTGCATCTCAGCTATCTTATGAGTTGCATCAACCTGAGCAAGCAGAAGCTTATCTGATTCAAGCACAAGAAAATGCTGATGACCAGGAAGAAATTTTGCTACGCTTAGCTACCATCTACCAAGAACAAGAAAGATACGAAGATATTCTAGCTTTAGCAGCCTATGAACCTGAAAACCTCTTGACTAAATGGATGATTGCTCGAAGCTATCAAGAGACTGAAGAATTAGATGCAGCCTATGATCTCTATAAGGAACTTGCTACTGAACTCAAGGATAATCCAGAGTTTTTGGAACAGTTTATTTATTTGTTAAGAGAGTTAGGTAAGCTAGAAGAAGCAAAAGACTACATTCAATCCTATCTACAATTAGTACCCGATGATTTACAAATGCAAGATTTGTATGATTATTTATCATAAATACAAAAAATAATCACCAAGCAAGGTGATTTTCTTTTTTTATTAAAAAGAAGTATAAATTGCTTTAAATTTAGGTGGATTGAGTATGAACTTTTAGTATTTTTTTGATATAATTGTTATAGTTATAAGTTGAATAATCAACAATAGTAAAAATAGAAAGATTGGCAAAATGACAAAAGTAAAAATTGTAACGGATTCTTCGGTTACTATTGAACCGGAAGTGGTTAAAGAATTTGATATTACTGTTGTTCCACTATCTGTAATGATTGATAGTGTCCTTTATTCAGATGCAGATCTTGAAGAAGGAGAATTCCTTCGCTTGATGCAAGCTAGTAAAAATCTTCCTAAGACTAGTCAACCACCAGTGGGACTCTTTGCAGAAATTTTTGATGATTTGGGTAAGAATGGTAGTCAGATTCTAGCTATTCACATGTCCCATGCTTTATCAGGAACTGTTGAAGCGGCTCGTCAAGGAGCAAGTTTGTCAACAGCAGATGTCACTGTTTTGGATAGTTCATTCACAGATCAGGCCTTGAAGTTCCAAGTTGTGGAAGCTGCTAAACTAGCTCAAGAAGGAAAAGACCTTGAAACTATTCTAACCCATGTAGAGGACGTAAAAAATCACACTGAACTCTACATCGGTGTTTCAACTTTAGAAAATCTAGTAAAAGGTGGTCGCATTGGCCGTGTTACCGGTTTGCTGAGCTCTTTACTGAATATTCGAGTAGTTATGCAAATGAAAGACCATGAGCTTCAACCGATTGTCAAAGGACGTGGTTCAAAAACCTTTAAGAAATGGTTGGATGAGTTAGTAGCCAGTCTTTCAAATCGTTCAGTAGCTGAGATTGGTATTTCTTATGCAGGTACAAATGAATTTGCAAACGAGATGAAAGCTGTTCTACAACCTTACGTTGAAAAACCGATTTCAGTCCTAGAAACAGGCTCAATTATCCAAACTCACACCGGAGAAAACGCCTGGGCGATCTTAATTCGCTATAATTCCTAAAAAAATGAAGAAAAATCAATAAAAACGTGTTTTTGACTTGACCTAAAAGCAATTTTAGGTTATGATTATAAGTGTTAATTAGAAATAATTTTGGAGGATTCATTAACATGGCAAACAAACAAGATTTGATCGCTAAAGTAGCAGAAGCTACAGAATTGACTAAGAAAGATTCAGCAGCAGCAGTTGACGCTGTATTCGCAGCTGTAACTGAATTCCTTTCAGCTGGTGAAAAAGTTCAATTGATCGGTTTTGGTAACTTCGAAGTTCGTAAACGTGCAGCTCGTAAAGGTCGCAACCCACAAACTGGTAAAGAAATCAAAATCAAAGCTTCTAAAGTTCCAGCATTCAAAGCTGGTAAAGCTCTTAAAGAAGCAGTTAAATAATGATTTTATAAAAAACCTATTAATCAAGCGTCAAGCTTGGTTAGTAGGTTTTTTTGTTTTATAGAGGACTTGTTACGAAAGTAGAAGTAAAAATTAGAATTTGGACTATTATAAGCTATAAAAAATTAAAGCTTGAAAAATAAAAGAAAAAAAACAACTTCGAATCGAAGTTGTTTTTGTTCAACCGTATACAAGTGATGCGGTTGATTATTTGAGACCGTATTTTACAAAGATATACTATATAATGTTTAAATCCTTATTAAATCAATGTTTCTAAAGGGGATATAGCTGTAAAATATTATATATATACCGTATTGTTAAACCAAGACGGTACCAAAAAGGTACCAAAAATTAAGGTTTCGGAGCTTATAAAATAAAGAAAGTTGTCTCAAGTATTTGAGCTTTTTTTATTGTCTTTTTGTAACAAAGTAACATAATCGCTTTTTGTTCTGAACAAAACAAAAAGGCTGAGACAAAACTCGGGGATTTTCCTGAAGAAACTCAGGGGGGCAGCACCTCTACCAGAAGCGAATATATCGCAACCTTTGAATGATTTGTCACCAAGCCAAACTCGATCTCAGCCTTTATTTCATTTTAGCATAAATGAGGATAGAGAGTCAATTCATAAGGATAACTACCATCCTATCTCAGACAAAGATTTGCTGAAACTAAACAGATATGCTTCTCATCTTCAATATGCTGCTCAATGGTACTTAGAAAATGTAGCAGACTCAAGTTATTTCAATAGACATCGAAGTGTTTTAGTTGACTGACGCACTGAGCGATCAAGAAAGCGTAATCCAGAAAATGCAAGCATCCAACCAAATAGTGTTTTTCTCATAGCGTTACCTCCTCACTAAATAGTATACCACAGCTTATTTTTTAGCTGCGATTCCCTCGATGGTCTTCTTTTTGAAAAAATCGATTTTTTCAATCGGAGTCATATTGCGGTATGTTTTGATAAAATCACGATAAATCAGATACTTTTTATCAGGATCAAGTAAGTCATTAAAGAGGTTAATAACTCCAGTTTTGAAGGTATCAATATCCTCAATAACAAGAAGAATATAAGGTGATTTTTGTATTAGATGGATGTTATAGTTATCCTTGAGACGAATTTCTAAAACATTGATAGCCAGGGCATTTGACCAAAACGATTCTCCCTGTTCATCTGAGGTAAAATAAGGCTCAATAATGCTAAGTGGATAGGCTGATGGTATATAGTTTCCAGTGATTTCTTTAAAAACTGACTGTAGGAAACCCAGTAATATTTTTCCAGAAAATGTAGCGGGTTGTTTAATTTTGTGTACTAAAGGTTTGTTAATATTGTTCATCTTTTTCTCCTTGTTCATTTATTCCATGGTTCTCTTGACAACAAGTAACCTAGTCTTTTTTAGCCTTTGGCAATCGGTCGTCAGCTTTTCAGCCTGACGACTCGACTGTCTTTAGTCTAAAGTCGACTAGCTTGTTATCAAGAGACTTTCACGGCATAAAGTGCTTAAAATATATTTTTTTCAATCATGTTTTTAAAGCTCTGAGTGACTGACATAATGGTTATTCTTGGTGGACGTATTTGATTTATGACATGTAACATTCTGCTGAATTCTTTAGGATGCATGTAATTTCTTGCTGTTTTGCGCCAAAGCGCAAGTTTTTTATTTACAGAATTTAATTGCTCACCCAATCGTTTTACACTTTCATTGAGTTTTTTATTTGCGTGTTTTAGGTTATCGACTTCTGATTTTAGTGTACGATTTTCAGATAATATGTGATCACTCTTCATCAGTTTTTTAGCTAAGTTATTCTGTTTAGAAAGTGATTGCTGTAATTGCTGTTCAAGGTTGCTGTTTTCATGCCTTAGCCTATTATTATCCAGGGCATGTTGGGAGACTGTATGAAAGAGTCTGTCATAGGTTGCTTTATCCATTTTTAGTTTTCCGTCAAATGTACGTCTGACTAATTTGTCTTTTTTCATTTCTTCAATCTGTAGAGGTTGAATAGACTCCAAAACAGCTATATCATCTAGTAAAGCATCTTTCTCTTTTTCGTGTTGCTTGATTTTTTCAGTAGCTTGCTTTTCCTGTTTTTCTAGTTGCTTTAGTTTTTCGGTTTTATCAACTATCTTTTTATCAGTATCATCTAGTAAGCGTTGCTTTTCTTTAAATTCTGCTGTTTCGAGGTGTTTCTTCTTGCTATCAGACTCCCCACGTTGCAAATTATATCCGTGTTTGTTCAGGTATCTAGGAAATGCTTCCTGGATCTCTTTCAGTTGGTCACGACTGCCAAATAATGACTTAGAGCTTAACTTGCCATTTTGCATAGGTACAAGTCCTAAGTGCATATGTGGCGTACTCTCGTCAAGATGTACCATAGCATAAGCGATATTACTATTACCGTATCTTTCAGCAAAGAAATTTTTTGCTGTTTCAAAAAAATTCTTAATCTGATCTGGACTCATATTTTCAAAAAATGCCTTGTCTGATGTAATAATCCATTCATTACACAAAACGGCATCTTTACGTAGAGCACGTTTGGAAATTTTATTATCGTTGATGTATTGTTTAATCTGCCTATCGTATGGGATAGAGCGGTCACGGTCGGTTAATTCATAATTTAGGTGAGTCTTTTCTGGGTCAATATCTTTGTTCGAGTGATTTTCAAAAATTCGTTCATTGTGACGATAGGCACCACCAAGATTTCCAGATTTCATTTTTTGCATCCTAGCTACTGCATAACTCATAGTTTGTTCTCCTTTCTCGGCTCAAAGGGTCGCCGAGCTGGTGGCGAAAGATTGCCACCAGGACTAAGTAACCCATAGGGTAGATTTTTTCCTGAAGGATCGGCACGACTTCCATGTAAAGTGTAACGCACTACACTTTACTCCGTAAATGTGCGTTCTCCGAAGGGTCTTGCAGACGGCACATCGCTCCGAATACAGGAGCGACATCGAATCACCTCTCGAGCCACAAGAGGAGTTTCGACTATACTCGCCGAAGCGAGTAGGGCACTCTATCAGTGCCCCAGGGTCGGACGCTTCGCATTGTCCGACAAATGCCGTCAGAAGACGGCAAAGGCTAAAGCTACAAGGAAAGCTATAGATACAGTAGTGAGTGCAATCATTAAGTAAAATCGATGTTGTTCCAATCGTTCAGCATAATCTGCCCAAGCTTTTAAATTTTGTTGCTCACTCTTCCTATAGCCTTTCAATAGTTGCAAATCTTGTTCTAGTTGTTTGCCTTGTTCTTTAGCCTCCTCTAATTCTTTCTCAAGTTTAATCACATCATTTTCAAAATGATAATCTTCAAGTATTCTAATGCCTATTAAATCAAGGTTTTCAACCTTTTGGTTGTCTAGGTATAAATGACCTTTCAACCTCTCTTTATATTTTGGAGATCGTATCCGTTTATAGATGGATTGACTACTAACTCCCAGGCTATCAGCGTAGTCTTTTATTCTCATTTTAGGCCTCGTAACTCCTTGTTAATACTGGATTTTCAACCAAATGGTTGAAAGCTATTTTTTGTTTCTCTTCCCCCATAATAAGCAAGCTGTTTTTCTAATATTGGTCGTTCATGTTTTAATAAATCTTTCATCAATTTCAGATAGTCAATATCAGATGTTTTATAGGTCTGTAAAAGTTTCTTGTATTTTGTACGTGTGTTTTTACTGACTTTGTTCCAGATTCCTTTATCACGAGTAAGGGCAAGTAAGTAAAGTTGAGCCTCTATGCCTAAACCTTCAAAGTTAAACGGTTTAAAGATAACAGAGTCAATGACTTCAAATATTTCTTCAACCGAGCGACTGCGGAGCTGAAATTCTAAGCGCCACCAATGCTGGAACTGCTGGGCAAATTTCTTGTCTTCATCAGAGCCATTTTCTAATTGTTCAACTTTTTTGTTATAGAGTCTGATTTGCTTTTCTGACCTGGAGGCGCCTAGATATTTAGTTTCTAATTTTCCATTCTGGTCTCTCCATTCTTTGGTAGCAGTAGGGCGGCCTTTCTTTTCAAGAATAAACTCACTACAATCAACTTCAAATATATCAAAAGCTAAATCGACTCGAGAGATTGCAATATCTTCAAGATATGGTATAATTGTATCTAAGATATTAATATCAATCTGTCGGAGTTTATTGGGGTTAAACTCTATCCTGAAAGGGCGAGCATTAAAGGCTTGTCCTTTTAATTTGTCGTAGTCTAGGAGGAGTCTAACGTGACTTCCGTCCCGAGTGATTGCTCTAAACATATCAGTCATTGCAGTCTGGACGATAATGGCTGTATGACTTTCTATCAAACTTTTGAGATCAAGGAGTTTGATAGGTTTGATATAAGCTGTAATAGTGATGTTGTCCAAGCTAACTTTTAATTCCAAATCAGCCTCCTTTCTTGTAGAGGTCGCCTATCGGCGCCTCTTTTTTGTCTGCGCAAAGACCTCCGTAAAATGACATTCTTGGGGGAGCAACCCCAAGCCGACTTCGTCGGACCATTTTCATTTTGCTACGGTCAAACTTGCCAAAAAATGGGTGCAGTAAAATCCCACGAAATGGGAACATAGCGGGCTGTTAGAGGGGCCCGCGTTATAAATTTTGAGAAAGCTCAAAAATTTAGTCTCAAAATATCATTTTCAAAATATTTTCATAGTCATTTTTCATAACTGTTTTAGGACTAGAAATTTTGTAAATCTGAAACAGATTTTTGAAAAAGGTCAACTCTTTCAATCAAAAATATTTCTAGTATTTTTTCGATGATATCTTCAGGGGGAATCTGTTTGTTTTTCTTGTATTTAAAGAATCGGTCTTTAGCTTTTTTCATTTCTCCTAAATCATCAGACACATCAGCAAATAACAACTTATGCAATTCAAACCAAGGCAATTCAGATTGTTTACGCACAATCTCAAAATTTCTCCAAAAACGTCTACCTTCATCTAGCTTTTCAAATTTCCTAAATAAATTCTCTCGTTCTGCTTTACGGTATTCTTTTGGCAAGAGTGTCCCAACATATTCTGGAGTCATGTTCGAATAGATGGATTCTTTTGTTACAACAATGGGGAGCTTTAAGGATCTATCTACGTCTTTCAAAATCTTTCTAACAAATTGACTAAGTGTAATTTGTGTATTTAACTTATACTTCAACATCTTAGTACTTAACAGTTCAAATATATCAGTTGACCTAAAAAGCCATTCCATCAGAGTTTTAGTATCTATATCTTCACTTGAGAATACTTGATAGTCAAGCTGATAGCTATCCAATCGTGACTGGATGGCCTGATTAAGTGCTGTATCTTTTCCAAAGTAAACCTTTATCATATTTACACCTCGTTAATATAAGTCATGTATGGTAAGTTATGGTTATAATAGCTTGTATTCCATTGCCGTTCACGTTCAATTAAGTTGACAGATTCCAAGCGTTGTAAAACAGCGACCATAGTCGTTCTGGCGCAGGAAAATTTTTTTGCTAGATCCTCAATTCTATATGCTAGGTAAATATTTCCTTCATCATCTACCCAACCTTTCTCTATTGCCTCTTCTTGTTTGTTTCTTAGCACAGAATAGACAATAACATCAAGGGGTACCAAATCCTTGTAGAAATCGTCTTGAAATAATACTTTAGGTATTAAGTAATAATCATCACCGTAATCCATATTTCTCACCTTTCATATTGTTGTAGCCATTGTGCTACCTTGTGTTTATCGTACAAGGTCACTCCGTCAATGACCATGTGGGGCATGCCTTCACGTTGCCATTTGACAATGGTAGTAGTGGATACATCAAGCCAACGGCACAAGCCTGACATTCGTAGCATAGGTTTGTAAAGTTCCTGATCTTCAAAAGCTTTTTCAATAGCTTTCTGAAGCATGGTATCGTAACGAGCAAGTAACTTCTTTTCTGTTGCTTTTGGGAGATGAATGGTAAAGTTTTCTGTCATATTCTGACCCCTTTCTTAATTTTATAAGCTCCGAATAAATACACAAATGTGTATCTTGAATTAAATTATAATCTCTTTTGTGTTTTGTGTCAAGAGTTTTTTCTCTTTTGTGTAATTTGTGTTATAATATGTCAAAAAGGAGGATTATTATTTGACAAACTTTCAAACACTTGTTAAAAACAGTAAATTATCTCTTAAAGAAATAAGTGAGGCTACAGGTATAGGCTACTCTACTCTCGGAAATTACAATCAAGGGAGTAGAAGTCCAAATGCTAAAAATGCGCAAATTCTATCAGAATACTTTGGAGTATCTATCCCTTACTTACTAGGGCTTGATGATAATCCTGTACTAAAAGATCCAGGAGCACCTAAAGAAATGATCAAAGATTTCTATAAAGTGTTGACAAAAGGTACAAGTATAGAACATAAAATTACTAAATGGACACCTTTTGGTGATGACCTTGCCATTATACTTGCAGAACTCAATCAGTCAGAGGCATTGTCTGACTACATTGATTTTCTAGCAACTAAAAAAGGCTTCAACCCTGTTTTAGTTAAAGCTGTTAAGGAATTTATAGCTGATGAGAAACAAGGCCTTATTCCTTTCTTGATTAACAAATCAGGAGCAGAAGACTCTCCTTATCATTATGTCTGGGAGGCATGGATAAATTCTGACGAATACAAGAGACGGCAAGAAGAGAAAAAGAGTAAGAAATAACTGACAATCATGATTTCTTTATTTTATAAGCTCCGAAACCTTAAAAAATAAAGGAGAAATTAGAATGTCTATTATTAAATATAAGGCTAAAAAGTCTAAATCAGGGTATCTTTATAAGGTCAGAATCTACAGGGTGATTGATGGCAAACGTCAGGACTTCTTTAAAAGCGGTTTTAAGAGCCTTAGAGAGGCTAGACAGTATGAAGCTATGATTTACCACAAAAAAGCGTCAGGAGACCTCTCAGGGCTTCTGAGAGTCTCTGAGAGACGTTTTGATGAAGTTTTTGAAGAATGGTTCAAAACTTATCAAAACACAGTAGAGAGGACGACAAGCGTCCGTACAGATGATTTGTTTAGAATCCATATCTTGCCAGTTCTTGGAAAGATGAAAATTTCCAAAATTACTCCTTGGCACTGCCAAGACTTTATTACCGAAAAAGGTCAGACTTTTAGAAATATCAAACAGGTAAAATCTTATACTAGCCAAGTGTTTGATTTTGCTTTGAAAATGAAATTGATTACAGACAACCCAATGAAGCAAACGATACTCCCAAAAAGAGAGCGGAAGAAGACAGATAACTTCTTTAGCGTTGAGGAGTTGCATGAGTTTTTAGCTATTATTAAGGCAGAAGAGCCTTATAAAAACTATGCCTTATTTCGTTTGTTGGCCTATAGTGGCTTAAGGAAAGGGGAGCTGTATTCTTTGAGGTGGTCTGATATTGATTTTGATAATCAATTACTTTCTATCAGCAAAAATCTAGGTAGAATCAAAGGGAAAGCAGTTGAGAAAAGCACTAAAAACAGGTTTTCCATACGGCAAATCCCTTTAGATACTGAGACAGTCTCGATTTTGAAAGAGTGGAAACAAAAGAGCAGAAGAGAAAAGGGGCAACTGTCAGTTACCCCATTGATTGATAGTGATTACATGTTTACGTTTGTTGGCCGAGATGGAAAGATAGAGCCTTTATACCAGGACTATATCAATAGTGTACTGAAGCGCATTATCAGGAAACATGGCTTGAAGAAGATAACTCCTCATGGTTTCAGACATACTCATGCTACCTTGATGATTGAAGTAGGGGTTGACCCTGTCAATGCGGCCAAAAGGTTAGGGCATGCAAGTAGTCAGATGACCTTGGATACTTATAGCCATTCTACAGTAGCAGGAGAGAAGAAAGCTATCACAAAATTTGTAGATTACCTGGATAGTGCAAAAGGTTAGTTTTCCAAGACGGTACCAAAAACGGTACTAAAAACAAAAAAAGCCAATTCCAATTTCTTGGAAAAGGCTTTGTATCAACGTTTTTAAGCAATAAATGCGGTTGATTATTTGAGACCGTATTTTTTGTTGAAACGATCCACGCGTCCATCTGCTTGAGTGAACTTTTGACGTCCAGTGTAGAATGGGTGTGAGTCTGATGAAATTTCCACACGGATCAATGGGTAAGTTTCGCCTTCGAACTCAACTGTTTCGCTAGAGCGTTTTGTTGAACCGCTAAGGAATTTGTAACCAGTAGTTGTGTCCATGAAGACAACTGGGCGATATTCTGGATGGATATCTTTTTTCATTTTGCAATATTTCCTTTCTGCCATGGTCTCTTTGCGAGCCATAGATTGTTACCATACTAGTCTATCAGATTCTGAAAATTTTGGCAAGACTTTTTATCTATTTTTCAGCAAGTTTTTTAATTTTTGGTAGATAAGTTCGTTCTCTTCTAAACTATAAGAATTTGCACCACTAGCAAGGGGATGGCCGCCGCCATCATGTTCTTTTGCAACACCATTGATTGGGACAAATTTACTGCGAAGACGTACGCGATAGTGACCATCTGCTTGCTCCACAAAGATTCCCCAAAGGCTAACAGTATCGATACGGCCCGGAGCCCCAACGATGGCTGCTGTTTCCGCATCAGTAACGTCGTATTTCTTCAAGATGTCTTGGGTGAGAATAACACGTGCAGCACCATTTTCATCAACTTCTAAGTGATCATAGACATAACCCTGCAGTTTAGCAATTTTAAAGCTCATAGTATCCATTTTACGCATCAATTCAGCGTAGTCAAAATCATGTTCTCTGAGTTGACTTGCGATACGAAGCGTACGTGCAGAAGTCGAAGGGTAAAGGAAACGGCCAGTATCACCGATAATTCCTGCACACAATAGTTTAGCAGCGTAATCTGATAACTCAAGCTTTGTAGCTTCAGCAAAAAGAGCAATCATCTCACTGGCACTGCTTGAACTTGTATCCACCCATGATAGGTCACCATAGATATCATCATTTGGATGGTGATCGATTTTGATGGTGAAATCAGCTTGTTCGTAGCGTTTATCATCGATACGAGGACGATTCGCTGTATCACAAATAATAGCAAGAGCTCCGTGGTAGTCACTGTCTTGGACAGTATCCATTTCCGCCATCCAAGTTAGAGTTGGTTCGTTATAACCAACTACTTTGATGGTCTTTTCTGGAAAATGGTGAGTGAGAAGAGCTTTCAAACCTACCTGGCTCCCCAAAGCATCGGGATCTGGTTTCATATGACGGTGAATGATAATAGTATCGTATTCTTTGATTTTTTCTAAAATTTGATGGCAAATTTCCATAATGAACCTCAATTCTTTCTCATTTCATTGTAGCACAAGAGTTTTTATTTTTAAAATGAAAAAGATGTGATATAATGGAGAAAGATTAATTGAGGAGGACCTTATGGCATTAGCAAAAATTGTATTTGCCAGTATGACCGGTAATACTGAAGAAATCGCAGATATTGTAGCAGATAAATTAAGAGAATGTGGTTTAGATGTCGATGTTGATGAGTGTACAACTGTTGACGCTTCTGACTTTTTAGAAGCAGACATCGCAATTGTAGCAACCTATACATACGGAGATGGAGAATTACCAGATGAGATGATGGACTTCTACGAAGATCTAGCAGATCTCAACTTGAGTGGTAAAATCTATGGTGTCGTTGGATCAGGTGATACTTTTTACGATGAATTCTGTAAAGCAGTTGATGACTTTGACCGAGTGTTTGTAGCTACAGGAGCTGAAAAGGGTTCAGAGTGTGTTAAAGTTGACCTATCTGCCGAGGAAGAAGATATTGAACGCTTGGAGCAATTCGCAGAAGAATTAGCTGCTAAAGTAGGATAAGCATGAAGTTGCACTGATGAAAATTGTCAGTGCAGTTTTTATTCATGAGGCTTAAGATTTTACTAGCCTATCTAGTGCTTTTTTGATACTATAGTTCAATAAAAAAGGAGACCCTATGGATTTAGAGATTATTCGACAAGAAATTGATAAAATCGATGACCAAATCGTCCAACTTTTAGAAGAGAGGATGCAGTTAGTTGAAGGTGTAGTTGCCTATAAAAAAGCTTCAGGAAAACCTATTCTAGATACTAAAAGAGAAGAAGTTATCTTTGAGAAAGTCAAAAGTCGTGTAGGCAACAAAAAATACGAAGATACAATTGTTGAGACTTTTTCAGATATTCTCAAACGTTCACGTGATTATCAGGATAAAACGATCAAATGAAAAAAGAAAAATTGCACCCTCTAGGAATCTTTCTAGCTGGTATGCTGGGAGGAATTGTGCGTTTTCAGATTTCGAGATGGTTGCCATCTAGTCCAGATTTCCCTTGGGGAACACTAGTAGTCAACTATTTAGGAATTTTTTGCCTTGTCTACCTTGTAAAAGGTTATCTGGTTTATAAGGGAAGTAGTAAAGGCACTATTCTAGCGCTTGGAACAGGATTCTGTGGCGGCTTAACGACATTTTCTAGTCTCCTATTAGATGCAGTGAAATTGCTGGACACAGGGCGGTACCTTAGTTTGGTGACCTATTTGCTTTTGAGCATCGGCGGTGGACTTCTATTTGCTTATTGTCTAGGGAGGAAGAAATGGTAGTATTTTATCTAGCGCTTGCTTGTGGACTGGGTGCTCTTGTTCGTTATTTCTTTTCACGTTATAATCAAGGTTCAGTACTGCCTCTAGGAACTCTCATAGCCAATCTTCTAGGTTGTTTTTTGATTGGATTATGTTATAACTATGTGGAGTCAAAAGAAGTCTATTCTATACTTGCTACAGGTTTTTGTGGCGGTTTGACCACGTTTTCAACCTTGAATGATGAACTCCAAAGACTACTTAGTAACAAGAAGGCATTTTATAGCTATTTATTATTAACCTACTTGCTTGGTTTTTTGGCGATTTTTTTGGGAATTTTGCTTTAAATTTCTTTACTTTTTCTAGGAATTTTGATAAACTGTATCTTGTGTGTAATGGACGCACAAAAATACAGTTTATCCGCTGAGGAAGTTTCCTCAAGATTGACAAAGATAGGAGAATAAAATGAATCCATTAATCCAAAGCTTGACTGAAGGTCAACTTCGTACAGATATCCCTTCATTCCGTCCTGGTGACACTGTTCGTGTACACGCGAAAGTTGTCGAAGGAAACCGTGAACGTATCCAGATTTTTGAAGGTGTTGTTATTGCACGTAAAGGTGCGGGCATCTCAGAAAACTATACAGTTCGTAAAATCTCTAACGGTGTAGGTGTTGAACGTATCTTCCCAATCCACACTCCACGTGTTGAAAAGATCGAAGTTGTTCGTTACGGTAAAGTACGTCGTGCGAAATTGTACTACTTGCGTGCGCTTCAAGGTAAGGCAGCTCGTATCAAAGAAATCCGTCGTTAATTCGATGAACAAAAACTCTGCTGCAAGGCAGGGTTTTTCTCTAGCTCCCTTAGTTCAATGGATATAACAACTCCCTCCTAAGGAGTAGTTGCAGGTTCGATTCCTGCAGGGGGCAGAACAAGAAACAAAAACACTGGATAACCAGTGTTTTTTCTTTGACCAAATTTTGAACCATTCATAAGATATCCATGGTGTGGTATAATGGACATAGAATGTTTAGGAGAAAGAGATGAAAAAAGGCTTATTAATTGGCTGTTTATCCATAGTTATACTATTTGCAATATTCATAATCCTTAGTCCTATTCTTGCAATGATGGATATGTGGGGTCTATTTGCCCATGCAAGTCGGAATGAACTTGAGCAAGCTGTACATCGTTCTTATGAGAACTACGGTCTTACAGGTCAGTTTGAGTTAGAAAAATACGAAAAAAACTATACAAGTGTAGGAGGATTTGTAATCCATGGTACTTACACTGAAAATATAGATGGTAAAACCTATCAGGCTAATTCTCGATTTGAATACTATACTCGTCCTTCGGAAAACAAAAAGTATAAAAAGACGGATGCAGAAGTAGATTATGAACAAAACAAAAAAATTTATCAGGTTTTTCCAGAATTAGCCTATCTAGGAATTGAGATTAGTCCAGGTACCAGTGAGTTTTTAAAAACATTGGACACTTCAATAACAGATCCTAAAATGACTGCTTTGAAGTACGAAGGGATTGATTTTCAATTTAATAGTAAATCTGGCAACATGTATCTTTATGATAAAATATTAGAGGAAAATCAAAGAAATGGACAAGCATTACAAGGGATGTATCCTATGGATGCCCAATACCTTTTCCAAAAAGATATTTTTATACCAGAATTTCAATTTCGATACTACACTCCAGAAGACAAGAAGGATCAGTTATATGATGCCTATCTTGAAGATCTTGAATCGCAAATGAAAGAATTTTTTAACAAACAACACTTACCAGACGGTCTTTATGCTGTAAAGATTGATCGATATGAAGGGGATAAACTTGTCAATAATAGCGGTGGCTATTATGTGAAGATTGAGAATCATCAAGTTGTGAAGTTTATCAAAGATTTACAACAGGAGTCACTGTACTAATGCTTTTCAGCTGTATAGAGTTTAGAGAAAAGAGGTAATATGTCAGATGTCCCAAGAAGAATACTTGCAATTAAGAAAAGAATATAAGATTCGACTAGTATTAGTAATCCTTCTATTCGTATTATTTTCTATCCTAAGTATCTTGCTTATCGTAAATCTCAATAGATTTATCCCACTAGGCGCGACAGCCATGGCTACAGTTGTGCCGTTCAACCATTTTTTACTCGTTCCACTTTGGGAAGAGAAAAAAGTGATTGAAGCAGAGCATCCTGAATGGAAGGACCTTAGTACAAGCGGAGCCAGGGTCCCTTCGACAGAAGCGAGCAAACGGAACATAGCATCTATTGGAAGCATTATAGCCTTGTTCTTATCGTTTGCTTTACTCTATAGGCCTGCTAAGGTATACCAGAAGGTCCCTACTGCCGATGAACTAAAGAACCTTCCCAAGATTGAGAACAAGGGCATTCCTAAACTAAATAATAAGAAAATCCCAAAAATAAAAAGGGAATCAGAAGAGTAATCTGTAATTAAAACACCCCAGGAGTTAGACTTTTCTCTAACTTCTGGGGTGCTTTTATTATATTCTATTCAGTTTACAAGACCCAAGTTCGAATGGCATGGGCAACGCCGGATTCATCATTTGTTTTGGTGATGTATTTGGCGATTTTTTTGAGTTCTGGGTTTCCGTTTTCCATAACAACGGGGTTTCCAACGACTTCGAGCATGGCACGGTCATTTTCTTCATCCCCGATCGCCATGGTTTCATCCTTACTTAGACCAAGTTTCTCAGCTAGGTGAGTGATAGCAGATCCCTTGTCTACATCTTTTTTAAGGAGTTCTAGGTAAAATGGAGCAGATTTGTTGATAGAGTAGCGTTCGTAAAATTCTGCTGGAATCTTTTCAATAGCAGCATCGAGAATCTCAGGTTCGTCGATAAACATACATTTGACGATTTCTTTATCAGCCATCTCTTCAGGTGTGCGGTAAAAAATTGGCATGCTGACGAGAGTTGATTCGTGTACAGTATATTTTCCGATATTGCGATTGGCAGTGTAGATGCCGTCCTTGGTAATTGCATGCATGTGGACTCCAAGTTTACGGCTGAGAAATTCCATATCTAGATAGTCCTCGTAAGTCAAGGATTCGCTGATAATCTCATGGCCATTTGCGGTTTCTTGGACAAGGGCACCATTGAAGGTCACAACATAGTCCCCTTCGTCTCTCAACTGCAAGTCGTCAAGAAGTTTGGCAACACCAGCAATGGGGCGTCCTGTTGCAATGACAACCTTGACCCCAGCTGCTTTGGCATCTTGGATAGCTGCAAAAACTTCTGGAGTAATTTCTTTTTTACTATTAACTAGGGTACCATCAATATCGACGGCGATTAGTTTTATACTCATAAATTTCCTCTGTTATTTCTTATCTGGATTAAAATGATCATTCTCAATCAAATGAGAAAATTGTTGAATGATATTTTTGAAAATACTGTTTTGCTTAAGCATTTCTTTAGGGAAGTAGAAGCGGTTGTCACCATGACGGCTTCCTGCAAGAGATTGAACGATAGGAGATAGGCTAGAAAGTTCTGCCAGCTCGCCATTCTTTTGGACAATCTCAATTTGTGTTCTTGGATTTTCAGACTCTGGTCGATAAATATCGTAAGGAAGGTCAAAATTCTTATGAATAGCAGTGTAGTAGTTGGGGTCAAAACCAATTTCTTCTACGAAATTTCGCATGATTTCAAGCTGGTCTTGATCTTCCTGAGAAAAAGTAATAGATTTAAAGACCTTACGATTGATAAAACGTTGGGAAAGATCAGCTAGAATTTTATCTGTACTAGTCATCCAGAGTTGGAAATAGGTATTCATTACCCCGTCGTCAAGTGCAAGATAGTCAGATAAGGTTACCTTCTTCTCAAAAAATGGTAGTAGATGTGGGGATGTAAGGGCAAAGAAGTCCTTATTTTCAGGATAGAGCTCCTTAGCACGTTTGAGAAGATTTTGCAGAAGGACTTCCATGGCGCGTGTGGCTGGGTGGAAATAAACCTGCATATACATCTGGTAACGACTGAGTACATAATCTTCGATGGCATGCATCCCATTACGCTGAAAGGCGATGCCATTTTCAACAGGACGAATAACACGAAGGATACGTGTCAGGTCAAATTGCCCATAAAAAGCACCGGTGAAGTAGGAGTCGCGTAGGAGATAGTCCATACGGTCTGCATCAATCTGACTCGAAATGAGCTGAACCACTTGTTTGTTTGGATAAGTGTGATCGATAACGCTGGCTACTTTTTTTGGAAAGTCCGGTGCAACCTGCAAAAGAACCTGATGAATCTCTGTATCAGGGCTTTGGATAGTTTCCTGGGTAATTGCCTCATGGTCGGTGTCAAAGAGATTTTCAAAAGTATGAGAGTAGGCACCATGTCCGAGATCATGTAGAAGAGCCGCAGTCATGGTTAATAGTGACTCATTAGAATCCCATTCCTCAGGATATTTCTCCTCAAAAATCTCAGTGATTTGACGGGCAATTTCGTAGACACCCAAACAGTGAGAAAAACGACTATGCTCTCCACCGTGGAAAGTATAGCTAGATGTCCCTAGTTGTTTGATACGTCTAAGGCGTTGAAATTCTTTGGTATTGATCAGGTCATAAATGACTTGATTATTAACGTGGATATAGTTGTGAACTGGGTCACGAAATACTTTTTCATTCATAAGACCATTATAGCAAATTCCTTGCCTTTTTGGTAAAATAGTAGGGATAAGTGAGAAGAAAGAGGAATAGTTGTGAAGATTAGAATGAGAAATACCATCAAGTTCGATGACCAATTGGAAGTAATCGACCAACTTTATGATGTTGAATTACGGGAAAAGGGCGATTTTTCCTATCTCCTTTTTTACAATGAAGACCAAGAAAAAGTTGTTTTGAAATTTAATGGGGAGGAACTGGTCATGTCACGTTTCTCAAATCCCAAGACCATCATGCGTTTTCTCAAGGATTCTGATAGTTTAGCCTATATTCCAACACCTATGGGAATGCAGGAATTTATCATCCAAACAAGCCACTATGAAGTTGGTGAAGAGAAGATTGAACTAGCCTATCAACTACAAAACAAAGAAGGAGTTCCATTTGCGAACTACCGTTTAGAAATTACTTGGGGATAAGAATAAGGTTGGCGTGAGCCAACCTTATTTATGATAAATCTTTTTGACTTTTCTTTAGTAATAACGGACGGTAGGTGAAATTATCCAGTGGATGATTTCAGCAATCCATGAAATTCCATACCTAAACTTTGAGCCTTATGTCTCAAAGTTTCCGAACACCTGAATGACTTTTCTGGTGTTTTTATTACTGCGAAAAGTCAGGTAAAATACTCGCTTCACTCAATAAATATAGAAAAAAGTTCATAATAAATCCAATATAAAGTTTATAGAATAAAAATTAAATTGCTAAATATCAAATAAGGTTGGCTCAGGCCAACCTTATTTGATATAAAGCTCTTGATTTTTCAAGACGATTTCACGTACACTTGCAAATTTCTTCAGTTTTTTAAGCTCTTCTGGATGGGTCACAAGAGTGATGACATAGCCTTCTTTACCCATGCGTCCTGTACGACCCGCACGGTGAGTGTAAGTTTCCGTGTCTCTAGGGACGTCAAAGTTAATCACGCATTCCAAGCTATCAATGTCGATACCACGAGCGAGAAGGTCTGTGGCAAGAAGTAGTGTCAGCTGATTATCTTTGAATTTTTCTAGAATAACTTTTCTAAATTTAACGTTGACATCGCTAGCTAGCGAAACTGCTAAAACATCACGATATTGTAATTTTTCCTCAGCGCTTCCAAGGTCTGACAAGCTATTAAAGAAGACGAGACCGCGGAAATCTTCAACATGTGCCAGTTTACGAAGCATATCTACTCTGTGACGTTGGTCTACTTGCATGTAGAAGTGTTGAATATTGTCTAACTTTTGGTCTGATAGATCAATGACGCGCGTGTTAGGTGCAATCTTATCTTGGTCAAATTTGGTAGTGGCACTCATGTAAATAAGTTGATGGTCACGAGGTGCATAGTTGGTAATTTTTTCGACAAAATGAATTTGAGAATCATCAAGGAGTTGGTCGAATTCATCAAGAATGATTGTTTCCACATTCATCATCTTGATTTTTTTCAATTTGACCAGTTCAAAGATACGCCCAGGTGTTCCAATCAGAATTTCTGGTCCTTTTTTAAGTCGTTCAATTTGGCGTTTCTGGCTCGAACCGGATAGAAATAGCTGAGCTGTTAATCCGATAGCCTCACCCCAGGTTTTAGTGACTTCAAAAATTTGTCCAGCAAGCTCAGTATTAGGTGCTAAAATCAATAATTGTTGGGCTTTTTTCTTTTGCAGTTTGAGAAGACTAGGTAGGAGATAGGCTAAAGTCTTCCCTGTACCAGTTGGACTGACTCCAAGTAGGTTTTCACCTTCTGTTATAGGTTGAAAAAGTTGAGTTTGAATGGGGGTGAATTCTTGGAATCCCAGTTGGTCAATCAATTCTTGCCATTCGGTAGGTAGTTTGGTTTTCATTTTTCTGCCTCAAATCTAATGCCAGCATTCTGGCGCATGGTGTAAAGTAGGTTGTGGACGTGTGTCGCATCATCAATCCAAGATTGGTAGAGAGTCCGGTCTGGTTGTTTAATCATATGTGCGAAAGCAGCAACTTCCTCAGTCATGGTATGAGGAGCCTGCTGGATAGGAAGTTGAACTTCATTTCCTTGATGGTCTGTAAAAATAGCTGATTGGATATGCTCGATTGTATTAAGTGTCAAGGTTCCATCAGTAGTATAAATCTCACAAGGAAGATTAGAAGTGATATTCTTTCCTGCTTTGATGTGTACTTGATAGTTAGGATATGAAAGAATACCATCCCCATTTAAATCAATGCTATTATCTAGTTTCTGAGCTTGATAGGTTGCATGAGTCGGTTTTCCAAATAAGCGGATTGCTGCGTATAGAGTATAAATACCAAGATCCATAAGTGCACCACCTGCAAAACGGTCTGAGAAAACATTAGGAGTATCGCCAGCAAGTAGGTTAGGCATCTTAGAAGAGTATTTAGCGTAGTTAAAGTCTGCACCAAGAATTTGTTTATTCGCAAGAAAGTCTTTGATTGTGGCAAAAGCATCTTCGTGGTAGTTTCTTGCAGCTTCAAAGATAAAACATTTATTATCTTTAGCCGTTTGAACTAAATCCTGCCATTCTTGCGGTTGAGTGACAGCTGGTTTTTCAAGGATAACATGTTTTCCAGCAGATAAAGCCATCTTTGCCTGACTAAAATGCAGGGAATTTGGACTAGCAATGTATACCACATCAAATGAATCATTAAAGAAATCATTTAGCTGATCAAAGAGCTTAACGCCTTGATACTGTTCAACAAACTTTTCTGCGGTTTCTATTTTTCTAGAATAGACTGTAGCCAGTTGAAATTTCCCACTAGTATGGGCAGCCTCTAGAAAATGATGGCTGATTGAACTAGTTCCTATGATACCAAGTTTTAGCATAGTTACTCCTTTTCCACAAGTAATGATTGATTTCATTATATCATAGAAAGAGTCAACTCGTTAGCTTGAGATAATTCTTTTGCTTTGATACTTCGAAATTTCTAGAAAAAATGGTACAATAGTTACAGTATATTTAGGAGATTAGTATGAGATTATTACCTATGAGAAAAATTTCTCGTCATTCAAAAAGATTGGCGCTTTTTTTGACTTTTTGTGCAGGCTACGTAGATGCCTATACGTTTATTGTAAGAGGAAATACCTTAGTCGCTGGGCAAACGGGGAATGTGGTATTTCTATCAGTCGGAATCGTTCAGAGAAATTTGGCTGATGCTGAAATAAAGATATTGACACTTTTATCTTTCATGTTAGGCGTTTTTTTGCTTACGATTTACAAGGAAAAACTTCACATTGTTAAAAAACCCATTCTATCACTTGTTCCATTAGCTATTTTATCATTGATAATCGGCTTTATTCCATTGAGTGTTGATAACATGTTTATTATTCCTCCTCTGGCTTTTTGTATGGGTCTCGTTACAACAGCTTTTGGAGAGGTTTCTGGAATTGCCTATAATAATGCCTTTATGACGGGAAATATCAAACGCACCATGTTAGCTTTTGGTGAATACGTCCGGACCAAGCATACAGCCTTTTTGATGGAAGGATTGATTTTTGTGAGCCTACTTGTTAGTTTCATTCTAGGAGTAGTATTTTCAGCTTACTTAACGATTATCTTCAGCGAAAAAACGATTTTAGGTGTCCCTATCATGATGAGTATTTTTTATCTAAGTATGCTTTTATCTTCTTTGCAAAAAAAGTCTGATAAAAGGCGGAATTTTGAGTGAAAATACTTGTCAAAAATTTGGAATCATGCTATACTTGTAGAGTTGACTATGCACGATCCTGTGCAACCGCACGAACATCGTTGCTCGTCGTATAACAAATTTAAACTTCGTCATTATCGCCTTGCCTAACATAAGTTATGTCTTCGGCTTAATTCCTAGTTTATTCTTTGTTATACTAAGAGCTCTTCTTTTAAGTGGTTCGTCCCACGATGCTAGGCGAGTCTTCACAAAAATTCGGGGAAACCCCAAAAAATCATAGGAGGTGCATAATGAGCACATACGCAATTATCAAAACTGGCGGAAAACAAGTTAAAGTTGAAGTTGGTCAAGCAGTTTACGTTGAAAAATTGAACGTTGAAGCTGGTCAAGAAGTTACTTTTAACGAAGTTGTTCTTGTTGGTGGTGAAAACACTGTTGTCGGAACTCCACTTGTTGCTGGAGCTACTGTAGTTGGAACTGTTGAAAAACAAGGAAAACAAAAGAAAGTTGTTACTTACAAGTACAAACCTAAAAAAGGTAGCCACCGTAAACAAGGTCACCGTCAACCATACACTAAAGTTGTCATCAACGCAATCAACGCTTAATTTTAAGGAGAACACATGATACAAGCAGTCTTTGAGAGAGCCGAAGATGGCGAGCTGAGGAGTGCGGAGATTACTGGACACGCCGAGAGTGGCGAATACGGCCTAGATGTCGTGTGTGCATCGGTTTCTACGCTTGCCATAAACTTTATCAATTCCATTGAGAAATTTGCAGGCTATGAACCAATCTTAGAATTAAACGAAGATGAAGGTGGCTATCTGATGGTTGAAATTCCAAAAGATCTTCCTTCTCACCAGAGAGAAATGACACAATTATTTTTTGAATCATTTTTCTTAGGTATGGCAAACTTATCGGAGAACTCTTCTGAGTTCGTCCAAACCAGAGTTATCACAGAAAACTAACACGGAGGAAAACATTATGTTAAAAATGACTCTTAACAACTTGCAACTTTTCGCCCACAAAAAAGGTGGAGGTTCTACATCAAACGGACGTGATTCACAAGCTAAACGTCTTGGAGCTAAAGCAGCTGACGGACAAACTGTTTCAGGTGGATCAATCCTTTACCGTCAACGTGGTACACACATCTATCCAGGTGTAAACGTTGGACGTGGTGGAGACGATACTTTGTTCGCTAAAGTTGAAGGCGTAGTACGTTTCGAACGTAAAGGTCGCGATAAGAAACAGGTTTCTGTTTACCCAATCGCAAAATAAACATTAAATAAGGCTTTCCAAGATTTTTGGAAAGCTTTTTTTCTTGTACAATATTAGTATCAGTTATTTTTTAAGTTTACTTCAAAAACTATTCTGAATCAATAAAATCTTAAGGAACTTATTTGATTTATTATGATAGATAATAAGAAAGAAATATGGTATAATATAGGGTGAGACCTTATGAATAAATAGTGAAAGAGTATATAAAAATAATGAAAAAAATTGTCATTAACGGTGGACGCCCATTAAAGGGTGAGATAACCATCAGTGGAGCGAAAAATAGTGTAGTAGCTCTGATTCCAGCTATTATTTTGTCAGATGATGTAGTTATTTTGGACTGTGTTCCAGACATCTCTGACGTTGCTAGTTTGATTGATATCATGGAAATTATGGGTGCTAGTGTAAAGCGCTATGATGATGTTTTAGAGATTGATCCTCGTGGTGTTCAAAATAAACCAATGCCATATGGTAAAATCAACAGTCTTCGCGCATCCTATTATTTCTACGGTAGTCTTCTTGGACGTTTCGGTGAAGCAACAGTAGGTTTACCTGGTGGATGTGACTTGGGACCTCGTCCGATTGACTTGCATTTAAAAGCCTTCGAAGCCATGGGTGCTAAGACAACCTATGAGGGAGACAATATGAATCTCTCAACAAACGGCTCTAGATTACAAGGCGCTCATATTTATATGGATACTGTTAGTGTCGGAGCAACTATTAACACAATGCTTGCAGCGGTAAAAGCTCAAGGACGTACAGTCATTGAAAACGCGGCTAGAGAGCCTGAAATCATTGATGTAGCTACTTTGTTAAATAATATGGGAGCTCATATTCGTGGTGCAGGTACAGATATGATTACTATCGATGGTGTTGAATCTCTACACGGCACACGCCATCAGGTAATTCCTGACCGTATTGAAGCAGGGACTTATATTGCAATGGCTGCTGCTGTGGGGCAAGGAATCCGTATCAACAATGTACTTTATGAACATTTAGAAGGTTTCATTGCGAAACTTGAAGAAATGGGTGTTCATATGACGGTTTCTGAAGATAGTATCTACGTTGAAGAACAAACAAATCTTAAGGCTGTTAATATCAAAACAGCTCCATATCCAGGATTTGCTACAGACCTTCAACAGCCTATTACCCCTCTTTTGTTGAAAGCTGAAGGACGAGGAACATTGATCGATACAATTTATGAAAAACGTGTCAATCATGTCTTCGAATTAGCCAAAATGAATGCAGATATTTCTACAACGAATGACCATATTTTCTACAAGGGTGGCAATCCTTTACACGGTGCAAGTGTAAGAGCCACTGACTTACGTGCAGGAGCTGCCTTGGTTATTGCCGGATTAATGGCTGAAGGTAGAACAGAAATTACTAGTGTAGAGTTCATTTTAAGAGGCTACTCAAATATTATTGAAAAATTACGTAACCTTGGAGCAGATATTGAGCTAATCGAGGATTAGCCATTTTGAGGAACACAATGAATATCTGGACAAAATTAGCAATGTATTCTTTCTATGAGACGGAACGTTTGTATTTCCGTCCATTCTTTTTTACGGATGTAGATGACTTTCATGCTCTAGCATCAGACCCTGAAAATCTCCAATTTATTTTTCCTACGCAAGCCAGCATTGAGGAAAGTCAATATGCTCTTGCTAACTACTTTATGAAATCACCCTTGGGAATTTGGGCGATTTGTGATAAGAAAGCACAGAAGATGATTGGAGCCATTAAGTTTGAAAAGCTAGACGAAATCCGTAAAGAAGCAGAAATTGGCTATTTTTTAAGGAAAGACTATTGGTCTCAGGGATATATGACGGAAGCAGTAACTAAATTACGCGATTTGTCTATGAACCAGTTTGAATTAAAGCAACTTTCTATTGTGACTCATCTAGAAAATGGTGCCAGTCAAAAGGTTGCACAAAAATCAGGCTTTGTTCTATATCGTCGTTTCAAGGGTAGTGACCGATATACTCGTAAGATGCGGGATTATCTAGAATTTCGCTATACAAAAGGAGAGCTAAATGAGTAAACACCAAGAAATTTTAGCTTATTTAGAAGAATTACCAGTCGGAAAACGGGTTAGCGTTCGGAGTATTTCAAATAGACTGGGAGTAAGCGATGGTACAGCCTATCGTGCTATCAAAGAAGCTGAAAATAGAGGATTGGTTGAAACGCGTCCTCGAAGTGGAACTGTCCGTGTCAAGTCACAAAAAGTTGCCATTGAGAGATTAACCTTTGCAGAAATTGCAGAAGTCACTGGTTCAGAAGTTTTAGCTGGTCAGGCTGGACTAGATAGAGAATTCAGTAAATTCTCTATCGGAGCGATGACAGAAAAGAATATTCTTTCTTATCTTCATGATGGTGGTTTACTCATTGTCGGAGATAGAACACGGATCCAATTATTGGCACTTGAAAATGAAAATGCAGTCTTGGTAACAGGTGGATTTGAAGTTCATAAAGATGTTTTGGATGCTGCTAATAAGAAAAATATCCCAGTGTTACGCAGTAAACATGACACATTTACCGTTGCGACCATGATTAACCGTGCTCTTTCAAATGTTCAGATTAAGACGGATATTTTAACGGTTGAAAAGATTTATCGTACTAGTCATGAATATGGATTTCTACAGGAAACGGATACTGTCAAAGATTATCTAGATTTGGTTCGAAAGAATAGGACCAGTCGTTTCCCTGTCATCAATCAACACCAGGTTGTCGTTGGGGTAGTTACCATGCGTGATGCTGGAGATAAATCTCCTGGAACGACCATTGATAAGGTCATGACAAGAACAGTCTACATGACAGGTTTAGCAACGAATGTCGCTAACGTTAGCCAGAGAATGATTGCTGAAGACTTTGAAATGGTACCCGTTGTTCGTAGCAATCAAACTTTGCTAGGTGTCATTACTAGACGGGATGTCATGGAAAAAATGAGTCGCTCTCAGGTATCGGCTCTACCAACCTTTTCAGAACAGATTGGGCAGAAGTTATCTTACCACCATGATGAAGTGGTTATTACAGTTGAACCCTTCATGTTAGAAAAAAACGGTGTTCTAGCTAATGGTGTTCTTTCAGAAATCTTGACTCATATGACGCAAGATCTTGTCGTTAATAGTGGGCGTAACCTCATCATTGAACAAATGTTGATTTATTTCTTACAAGCTGTTCAGATTGATGATATTTTACAGATTCAAGCTAGAATTATTCACCACACCAGACGCTCTGCTATTATTGATTATGATATTTACCTCAATCATCAGATTGTGTCAAAAGCAAATGTAACTGTAAAAATTAATTAGAATCTAGGAGTAAACATGATTACATTAAAATCAGCTAGAGAAATCGAAGCTATGGATAAGGCCGGTGATTTTCTTGCAAGTATCCACATTGGCTTGCGTGATATCATCAAGCCAGGTGTTGATATGTGGGAAGTAGAAGAGTATGTTCGCCGTCGTTGTAAAGAAGAAAATTTCCTTCCACTACAGATTGGTGTTGATGGAGCAATGATGGACTATCCCTATGCAACCTGCTGTTCGCTCAATGACGAAGTAGCACACGCCTTCCCTCGTCATTATATCCTCAAAGAGGGTGACCTTCTCAAGGTTGATATGGTCCTTGGTGGGCCAATTGCTAAGTCTGACCTCAATGTTTCTAAACTCAATTTTAACAACGTTGAGCAGATGAAAAAATATACTCAAAACTTTACAGGTGGATTGGCTGATTCTTGTTGGGCATACGCAGTTGGTAAACCATCAGAAGAAGTTAAAAACTTAATGGACGTGACCAAAGAAGCTATGTACATCGGTATTGAAAAAGCTGTTGTAGGAAACCGTATTGGTGATATTGGAGCTGCCATTCAGGAATATGCTGAAAGTCGTGGTTATGGTGTTGTACGTGATCTTGTAGGACACGGTGTTGGCCCAACCATGCATGAAGAACCAATGGTTCCTAATTATGGTGTAGCTGGTCGTGGTCTCCGTCTTCGTGAAGGTATGGTTTTGACAATCGAACCTATGATCAATACAGGTGATTGGGAAATCGATACAGATATGAAAACAGGCTGGGCTCACAAAACTATCGACGGTGGTCTATCATGTCAGTATGAACACCAGTTTGTTATTACCAAGGATGGACCTGTAATCTTGACAAGTCAAGGTGAAGAAGGAACTTATTAATAAAAAAAGGGAGCTGAGCTCCTTTTTTTATTCGTTAAAGTTGAAATCAAATTTGCGTAGCAGATATCTTACAAACGTTTTCTTTTATAGTAAAATAAAAGATGACTATATGAAAGAAGGTTCTTAATTGGAAAGTATTATATTTTTTATCTCTGTATTTTTAGCTGGGGTTTTATCGTTTTTCTCACCCTGCATATTTCCCTTGTTACCAGTCTATGCAGGTGTTTTGTTAGATGATCAAGAGCAGTCAAAGACATTTCGGTTTTTAGGTAAAGATGTTGCCTGGTCAGGATTAATTCGGACATTCTGTTTTATCGCAGGTATCTCTCTGATTTTCTTTATTCTAGGGTTTGGAGCAGGATTTCTCGGCAATTTACTCTATGCTGATTGGTTTCGTTATGTTATGGGTGGTATTATTATCATACTAGGCTTACATCAGATGGAAATCCTTCATTTACGAAAATTAGAGTTCCAAAAAACAGTAACATTTGATCAAAAACAGTCTAGTAAATATCTATCAGCCTTTCTATTAGGTATCAGCTTCAGCTTTGGTTGGACTCCATGTATTGGTCCAGTTTTAAGTTCAGTTTTAGCATTAGCTGCTTCAGGAGGAAATGGAGCTCTTCAAGGGGCCTTATTAACCCTAATTTATACACTTGGAATGGCGCTTCCATTTTTAGTGTTGGCCTTGGCATCAGGTCTGATCATGCCTTATTTTAGTAGAATTAAATCTCACCTACTCTTACTGAAAAGAATTGGTGGTTTACTAATTATTCTCATGGGAATTTTACTGATGCTCGGACAGCTAAATGTATTATCTGGAATATTCGGATAAAAGGAGTTGCATATGAAAAAAATTATCTATTTTGGACTTAGTGTCTTATCCCTATTTCTTCTGATTGCTTGTAGCAAGGGAGAGGAAAAATCAAGTCAAGAAAATCAAACAAGTCAGCCCCAGCAGCAAGCAACTGTTAAGCAAATAGCTGTAGGGGCAGAAGCGCCTGATTTCACGCTCCAATCAATGGACGGAAAAGAGGTCAAACTATCTGACTTTAAAGGTAAAAAAGTCTATCTTAAATTCTGGGCATCTTGGTGCGGACCTTGTAAAAAAAGTATGCCAGAATTGATGGAACTTGCTGCCAAAGAAGATCGTGATTTTGAAATATTATCTGTTATTGCACCAGGCCTTCAAGGTGAAAAAACCATAGACCAATTTCCAAAATGGTTTGAGGAGCAGGGCTATAAGGATATACCTGTCCTATATGACACCAAGGCGACAACCTTCCAAGCCTATCAGATTCGAAGCATTCCAACAGAGTTTCTAATTGATTCAAATGGTAAAATTGCCAAAATCCAAATAGGTGCAATTAGTAATGCAGATGCAGAAGCGGCGTTTGCACAAATGGATTAACGTTATAAAAAATGTCTAGACAAAATTGTCTAGACATTTCTTTTTTAACTTTAATATAATTAGTTTTTAGAAGTAGCTTGGAATTCTGGATTTTTCCATGCTTCATCGATAATTTCTTGCAATTCACGAGCAGATGCTTGCATTTTTTGAAGTTCAGCATCGTTCAATGGGATGTTAACTGGGCGAACGATACCATGCGCACCAACGATAGCTGGTTGACCGATAAAGACGTTTTCAACTCCGTATTGTCCTTCTTGGAAGACTGAAAGTGGAAGAACCGCATTTTCATCATCCAGAATAGCTTTTGTGATACGAGCAAGAGCTACCGCGATACCGTAGTATGTTGCACCTTTTTTGTTGATGATTGAGTAAGCAGCATCACGAACTGAGATGAAGAGTTCTACAAGGTCAGCTTCATCCAAGTCACGGTTAGCTTGCAACCATTGTTCCAATTTAACACCGGCAACGTTAGCGTGTGACCAAACGGCAAACTCAGAGTCACCGTGTTCACCCATGATGTAAGCGTGAACTGAACGTGCATCAACACCGATTTTTTCAGCAAGAGCTTGACGGAAACGAGCTGAGTCAAGTGAAGTACCTGAACCAATAACACGTTCTTTAGGGAAGCCTGAGAATTTCCAAGTTGAGTAAGTCAAAACGTCAACTGGGTTAGCTGCGACAAGGAAGATACCGTCGAAACCAGATGCAACAACTTGTTCAACGATTGATTTGTTGATAGCAAGGTTTTTACCAACAAGGTCAAGACGAGTTTCACCTGGTTTTTGTGGAGCACCAGCAGTGATAACTACAAGGTCAGCGTCTGCACAGTCTTCATACTTAGCTGCGTAGATTTTCTTAGGTGAAGTAAAAGCAAGCGCGTGGCTAAGGTCTTCTGCATCACCAACTGCTTTTTCAAACAATTGAGGAATTTCAATGATACCAAGTTCTTGTGCAATTCCTTGTGTTACGAGGGCAAAAGCGTAAGATGAACCTACGGCACCGTCACCGACGAGGATAACTTTTTTGTGTTGTTTAGTTGCTGTCATTTGTCTAAACATCTCCTTTATTTTATTCAGGGGGAACCCCATTTGATTTCATTCTATCACTTTTGCTAAGCTTTGTCACGGATATACCTTCGGGATAAATATGTAAACGTTTTACACGTGTTGTTAGACTGTAAAATAGTCTAAACTATGGTATAATATATCTAGTTACTAATAGTGAAATGAGGCATTTGTTAATGCAAGATAAAAATTTAGTGAATGTCAATCTGACCAAGGAGATGAAGACTAGCTTTATCGACTACGCCATGAGTGTAATCGTATCGCGTGCTCTTCCTGATGTTCGTGATGGGTTGAAACCTGTTCATCGTCGTATTTTGTACGGAATGAACGAATTAGGAGTTACGCCTGATAAACCTCATAAGAAATCTGCCCGTATTACAGGGGACGTAATGGGTAAATACCACCCACACGGGGATTTATCTATCTATGAAGCTATGGTTCGTATGGCTCAATGGTGGAGCTACCGCTACATGCTTGTAGATGGGCACGGTAACTTTGGTTCTATGGACGGTGATGGTGCTGCCGCGCAACGTTATACCGAAGCACGTATGAGCAAGATTGCTCTTGAAATGCTTCGCGATATCAATAAAAATACCGTTGATTTTGTTGATAACTATGATGCCAATGAACGAGAACCTGTTGTTTTACCAGCTCGTTTCCCAAATCTTTTGGTCAATGGTGCCACAGGTATTGCCGTTGGTATGGCGACCAATATTCCACCTCATAATTTGGGTGAAACCATTGATGCTGTTAAACTCGTCATGGATAATCCTGAAGTTTCAACCAAAGATTTGATGGAAGTTTTGCCTGGTCCAGACTTCCCAACTGGTGCCCTAGTTATGGGTAAATCAGGTATTCATAAGGCGTATGAGACTGGTAAGGGATCTATTGTTCTTCGTTCTCGTACGGAAATTGAAGAAACTAAAACAGGTCGCGAACGTATCGTTGTTACTGAATTCCCATATATGGTCAACAAAACCAAAGTACATGAACATATTGTACGCTTAGTTCAGGAAAAACGTATCGATGGAATTACAGCTGTTCGTGATGAATCTAACCGTGAAGGTGTTCGCTTTGTTATTGAAGTTAGACGCGACGCATCAGCTAATGTTATTTTGAACAACTTATTCAAGATGACTCAGATGCAGACTAGCTTTGGTTTTAACATGCTTGCTATCCAAAATGGTGTTCCAAAGATTTTATCGCTTCGTCAAATCTTAGATGCATACATTGAGCACCAAAAAGAAGTTGTGACTCGTCGCACTCAATTTGATAAAGAAAAAGCTGAGGCACGCGCGCATATCTTGGAAGGTTTGTTGATTGCTCTGGATCATATTGATGAAGTCATTCGTATCATCCGTGCCAGCGAAACTGACCAAGAAGCTCAAGCGGAATTGATGAGCAAATTCAAGCTATCTGAACGTCAAAGCCAAGCAATCCTAGACATGCGTCTCCGTCGTTTGACTGGTTTGGAGCGTGATAAGATTCAATCTGAATATGATGACCTCATTGCCTTGATTGCCGACTTAGCAGATATTCTTGCAAAACCAGAACGTGTGGCTCAAATCATCAAGGAAGAATTGGATGAAGTCAAACGCAAGTATGAAGATAAACGGCGTACTGAGTTGATGGTCGGCGAAGTCTTGACGCTTGAAGATGAAGACTTGATTGAAGAGACTGATGTTCTTATCACTCTATCAAATAAAGGTTATATTAAACGTTTGGACCAAGACGAGTTTACTGCCCAAAAACGTGGTGGACGTGGCGTACAGGGTACAGGAGTCAAGGATGATGACTTTGTCCGTGACTTGGTTTCTACCAGCACCCATGATCACTTGCTCTTCTTTACCAACAAAGGTCGTGTCTATCGTTTGAAAGGTTATGAAATCCCAGAATATGGTCGTACAGCCAAGGGATTGCCTGTAGTTAACCTCTTGAAACTGGATGAGGGAGAAAGCATCCAAACTATCATTAATGTCGAATCAGAACGTAGTGATGATGCATACATCTTCTTTACGACTCGAGCAGGTATTGTTAAGAGAACTAGCGTTAAAGAATTTGCCAACATTCGTCAAAATGGTCTAAAAGCCTTGAATTTGAAAGATGAGGACGAATTGATTAATGTTCTTCTTACTCAAGAAGATACTGATATCATTATCGGTACTAAGTTAGGCTATGCAGTTCGTTTCAACCAGTCATCCGTTCGTAGCATGAGTCGTAGTGCAACTGGTGTTAAAGGAGTAAATCTTCGTGAAGGCGATTCTGTAGTTGGAGCTAGAGTAATCACTGACCAAGATGAGGTCCTCATTATCACCGAAAAAGGATACGGTAAGCGTACAGTTGCCACTGAATATCCAACTAAAGGTCGTGCTGGTAAAGGTATGAAAACCGCTAATATTACCGATAAAAACGGTCAACTCGCAGGCCTTCTAACAGTAAAAGGTGATGAAGACTTGATGGTTATCACAGATACCGGTGTCATGATTCGAACAAATGTTGCCAATATTTCACAAACTGGACGTTCAACTATGGGAGTAAAAGTTATGCGTTTAGATGAGAACGCCAAGATTGTAACCTTTACAACAGTTGAGGCAGCTGAGAAAGAAGAAGTTGGGGCAGACAACGAAACAGAAAGTGAAGAATAATGTCTCAAAAAAGAACTAAGAGTAAAAAAAATAAACGTAAGAATCTGCTGATTAATATTTTAGCTGGCTTTCTAATCCTTTTGTCTCTAGCCTTGATTTTTAACTCAAAGATTCGTAATATCTTTATGGTTTGGAATACTAACAAATATCAAGTTAGTCAAGTCTCAAAAGAGAAGCTTGAAGAGAACAATGATGCAGAAGGAAATTTTGATTTTAATTCCGTGAAGGCTATTTCTTCGGAGGCTGTTTTATCATCCCAATGGGATGCACAACAGTTACCTGTTATAGGTGGAATTGCAGTTCCTGAAGTAGAAATCAACTTGCCAATCTTTAAAGGTTTGGACAATGTAAACTTGTTCTACGGAGCAGGAACCATGAAACCAAATCAAAAAATGGGTGAAGGAAATTATTCTCTAGCTAGTCACCATATTTTTACAGCTGAGAATGCTAGCCAAATGCTATTTTCTCCTTTGGTTAATGCCAAAGAAGGTATGAAGATTTATCTGACTGATAAGGATAAAGTTTATACCTACGATATTCGGGAAGTGAAACACGTAACCCCAGATCGAGTTGATGAAATTGATGATCGTGAAGGTATCAATGAAATTACCTTGGTCACTTGTGTAGACTATGATGCAACCGAACGGATTATCGTAAAGGGAGATTTAAAAGAAATCAAATCTTATTCAGACACTCCGTCAGATGTCTTGGCAGCATTTAATAAACCGTATAAACAAAGATATTAATTTGTAAATTTTTAGAAAAAGGTTCGCTAATGATGGCGACCTTTTTTCTTGTTAATTTCAGAAAATAGATAAGGTAAAGACTTTTCAATTTTTCTAAAAAGTAGTATAATGTTTCTATTATAGAAATTTTTAGAAAATTCCAAAAGAGGTTTGTTATGGGATATACAGTTGCTGTTGTCGGTGCTACAGGTGCCGTTGGTGCTCAAATGATCAAAATGTTGGAAGAATCAACTCTTCCAATCGATAAGATTCGCTACCTTGCGTCTGCACGTTCTGCAGGAAAGGTCTTGCAATTCAAGGGCCAAGATGTGACTATTGAAGAAACAACCGAAGAAGCTTTTGAAGGAGTTGATATTGCTCTCTTCTCAGCTGGTGGTTCAACTTCTGCAAAATACGCACCTTATGCTGTTAAAGCAGGGGCAGTAGTAGTAGATAACACTTCTTATTTCCGTCAAAATCCAGATGTGCCATTGGTTGTTCCTGAAGTAAACGCCCATGCTCTTGATGCTCATAACGGGATTATCGCATGTCCTAACTGTTCAACTATTCAAATGATGGTAGCTCTTGAACCAGTTCGTCAAAAATGGGGTTTAGATCGTATCATTGTTTCAACTTATCAAGCTGTTTCAGGTGCTGGTATGGGAGCTATTCTTGAGACACAACGTGAATTGCGTGAAGTATTGAATGATGGTGTAAATCCACGTGATTTGCATGCGGAAATCTTGCCATCAGGTGGCGATAAGAAACACTATCCAATTGCTTTTAATGCCCTTCCTCAAATCGACGTCTTCACAGATAATGACTACACATACGAAGAAATGAAGATGACAAACGAAACTAAGAAGATCATGGAAGATGATAGCATTGCCGTTTCAGCAACTTGCGTGCGTATTCCTGTCTTGTCAGCTCACTCTGAGTCTGTTTACATTGAAACAAAAGAAGTGGCTCCAATCGATGAAGTCAAAGCTGCGATTGCTGCCTTTCCAGGTGCAGTTCTTGAAGACGATGTGGCTCATCAAATCTATCCTCAAGCTATCAATGCGGTTGGTTCTCGCGATACCTTTGTCGGACGTATCCGTAAAGACTTGGATGCTGAAAAAGGGATCCACATGTGGGTGGTGTCTGATAACCTTCTTAAAGGAGCCGCTTGGAACTCAGTGCAAATTGCAGAGACTTTACATGAACGTGGTTTGGTTCGTCCAACTACAGAATTAAAATTTGAATTGAAATAGGGAGCAAAACAGAAATCAGTAACTCGAAGAGTTTGATTTCTTCTTCGCTTTTATAATTTAAGGCTCAGGCTATAAAAGTCCACCGGACTTTTATACTCCCCCCGCACAGTTGATTAGTAAGTACGAATGTTGCAAACATGAGTAGTTCCAATCAACCACTGCGTTATGAAACAGAAATCAGTAACTCGAAGAGTTTGATTTCTCCTTCGCTAGAAAGCGAATCTACTTATTTTACGAACAGAACAGGAGGCAAAGGCAAGTATGCCCCAGCCTCTTTCTTATATAGAGAAAGGTTTTTTCTATGTCTTATCAAGATTTAAAAGATTGTAAAATTATCACTGCTTTTATTACCCCTTTTCATGAAGATGGATCCATCAACTTTGATGCTATTCCAGCCTTGATTGAGCATTTGTTGGCACATCATACAGACGGAATTCTCTTGGCGGGGACGACTGCTGAGAGTCCGACTCTTACTCACGATGAGGAGCTGCAGTTGTTTGCAGCAGTTCAGAAGGTTGTTAATGGACGTGTTCCTTTAATTGCTGGTGTTGGTACTAATGATACACGCGACTCTATTGAGTTCGTCAAAGAAGTAGCAGAATTTGGAGGCTTTGCGGCTGGTCTCGCAATTGTTCCTTACTACAATAAACCATCTCAAGAAGGTATGTACCAGCACTTTAAAGCTATTGCAGACGCCTCTGATTTACCCATCATTATCTATAACATTCCAGGTCGTGTAGTAGTAGAATTGACTCCAGAAACTATGCTTCGCTTAGCGGAACATCCAAATATTATTGGTGTCAAGGAATGTACCAGCCTTGCAAATATGGCTTATTTGATTGAGCACAAACCAGAAGAATTCCTGATCTACACTGGTGAAGATGGAGATGCTTTCCATGCTATGAACCTTGGTGCAGACGGAGTTATATCTGTTGCCTCTCATACCAATGGTGATGAAATGTATGAAATGTTCACTGCGATTGAAGAGAGTGATATGAAGAAAGCGGCAGCTATTCAACGTAAGTTTATTCCCAAGGTTAATGCTCTCTTCTCATACCCAAGTCCTGCACCTGTTAAGGCTGTCCTCAACTATATGGGATTTGAAGCTGGTCCAACTCGCCTCCCATTGGTTCCTGCGCCTGAAGTGGATGCTAAGCGCATTATCAAGGTTGTTATTGACGGAGACTATGAAGCAACCAAGGCGACTGTCACTGGAGTCCTTCGACCTGATTACTAAGATAACAAATATAAAAAGAAACTTCCTAACAAGTAAAATTGTTGGGAGTTTTTTTCTTTTTCTACGAATATATAAATAGAGAGAGAAAAAAGGAGTCGATCATGAAAATTAAGATTGATAATTTTGAGATTTATAAGTTAAAGCAAGCAGGTTTAAGTAATCAGCAGGTTTTGAAAGTACTTCAATACGGAGAAATTTATGATCAGGAATTGAGATTAGAGACAATAGCTGAAGCTTCGGAGTGTCGGAATCCAGTCGTTTTTATGGAGCGGTATCATAAACTGACTTTTGAAAGCATGGAACGCCTGAAGAAGGATTTTGAAAAGTTTCCATCATTTTCAATTTTGGATGATGTTTATCCCATTTCACTCAGTGAGATTTATGACGCACCTGTATTGCTTTTTTATAAAGGAGATTTAAATCTCTTAAAATTACCCAAAGTTGCTGTTGTTGGTAGTCGCTCTTGTAGTCAAATAGGAACCAAATCAGTCCGTAAAATCATTGAAGAATTGGAAAATGAATTAGTTGTAGTGAGCGGGCTTGCTAGAGGAATTGATACAGCAGCCCATATGTCTGTTCTACAAACTGGGGGCAAAACGATTGCAGTGATTGGGACTGGTTTAGATGTCTATTATCCACGCTCCAATAAACGCCTTCAAGAATACATTGGAGAACATCATTTGCTCCTAAGTGAGTACGGTCCAGGGGAAGAACCCTTGAAATTTCACTTTCCAGCCAGAAATCGCATTATTGCAGGATTGTGTCGAGGAGTTATCGTTGCAGAAGCTAAAATGAGATCTGGTAGCTTAATCACTTGTGAGCGTGCGATGGAGGAAGGTAGAGATGTCTTTGCGATTCCAGGTTCCATTTTAGATGGACGCTCAGACGGCTGTCATCATTTGATCCAAGAAGGAGCAAAACTAGCAACATGTGGGCAGGATATACTAGCAGAATTTGAATTTTAATGAATGAAATGATTTCATTTAGCAAACTTTTCTTCTATTATATGGGTGTTATGTCTTGACAGGTTTTTAAAAATGGTTTACACTTTATAAAGTTTAATTACTTTGAGAAGGTGTGATACTGTGGTAACGGCAACCAAAAAGAAAAAGACAACAAGTAAAAAAAATCTTGTAATCGTAGAGTCGCCAGCTAAGGCGAAAACGATTGAAAAATATCTAGGACGTAATTATAAGGTTTTAGCCAGCGTAGGACATATTCGTGATTTGAAAAAATCAAGTATGTCAGTTGACGTGGAAAATAATTACGAACCGCAATATATCAATATTCGTGGGAAAGGTCCTCTCATCAATGATTTAAAAAAAGAAGCTAAGAAAGCCGATAAAGTCTTTCTTGCAAGTGACCCGGACCGGGAAGGGGAGGCTATTTCATGGCACTTAGCGCATATTTTAGATCTAGACGAGAATGATACCAACCGTGTTGTTTTCAACGAGATTACCAAGGATGCGGTTAAAAATGCCTTTAAAGAACCTCGTAAAATCAATATGGATTTGGTCGATGCCCAACAAGCCCGTCGTGTTTTGGACCGTTTAGTGGGGTATTCAATTTCACCAATTCTTTGGAAAAAGGTTAAAAAAGGCTTATCAGCAGGTCGTGTTCAGTCTGTTGCTCTTAAGCTAATCATTGATCGTGAAAATGAAATCAATGCCTTCCAACCAGAAGAATATTGGACGATTGATGGTGTCTTTAAAAAAGGTACCAAGCAATTCCAAGCTTCTTTTTATGGAATGAATGGCAAGAAGATGAAGTTGACTACCAATGATGAAGTCAAAAAAGTTTTATCTCATTTGAACAGCAAGGATTTTACAGTTGATCAAGTAGATAAAAAGGAAAGAAAGCGCAATGCTCCTCTTCCATATACAACGTCTTCTATGCAGATGGATGCTGCTAACAAGATTAACTTCCGTACTCGAAAGACTATGATGGTTGCTCAGCAACTTTATGAAGGAATCAATATTGGTACAGGTGTCCAAGGTTTGATCACCTATATGCGTACGGATTCTACTCGTATCAGTCCAGTTGCTCAGAATGAAGCTGCTAGCTACATCAATGAACGTTTTGGTAGTAAGTATTCTAAACATGGTAGTAAGGTGAAAAATGCCTCTGGCGCTCAAGACGCCCACGAAGCTATTCGTCCTTCAAGTGTCTTTAATACACCTGAGAAAATTGCTAAGTATTTGGATAAAGACCAGCTAAAACTTTATACTCTTATCTGGAACCGCTTTGTAGCGAGTCAAATGACTGGTGCGATTTTCGATACCATGGCTGTTAAACTTTCGCAAAATGGTGTTCAATTCGCGGCGAATGGTAGTCAGGTTAAGTTTGATGGTTATTTAGCCATTTACAACGATTCTGATAAAAATAAGATGCTGCCTGATATGGAAGTAGGAGATGTGGTCAAACAGGTTAATAACAAACCTGAACAACATTTCACACAACCACCTGCACGATATTCAGAAGCAACACTGATTAAAACCTTGGAAGAAAACGGAGTTGGACGTCCATCTACCTATGCTCCAACCATTGAAACAATCCAAAAACGTTACTATGTAAGACTAGCATCTAAACGCTTTGAACCAACTGATCTAGGACAAGTCGTTAACAAGCTGATTGTTGAATACTTCCCAGATATTGTTAACGTGAAGTTTACCGCTGAAATGGAAGGTAAACTGGATGATGTCGAGGTCGGAAAAGAAGAGTGGCAACGGGTTATTGATGAATTTTACAAACCATTCTCTAAAGAGGTCGAAAAAGCTGAAGCAGAGATGGAAAAAATTCAAATCAAGGATGAACCAGCTGGATTTGACTGTGAAGTTTGTGGCAGTCCTATGGTGATTAAGATTGGACGCTTCGGTAAGTTTTACGCATGTAGCAATTTCCCGGATTGTCGACATACGCAAGCCATTGTTAAAGAAGTCGGTGTTACATGTCCAAATTGTCATCAAGGGCAAATCATCGAACGCAAAACCAAACGTAATCGTATTTTCTATGGATGCAATCGTTATCCAGAATGTGAGTTTACCTCTTGGGATAAACCTGTTGGACGTGATTGTCCTAAATGTGGTCACTTCCTCATGGAGAAAAAAATCCGTGGTGGCGGGAAACAGATCGTATGTAGCAATGGTGACTACGAAGAAGAAAAGATTAAATAAAAATAATTAGGGCTGAAATGATAATTTCAGCTCTTTTTAATTTAAACTTGACAGAACTCATCATTTTATGGGAAACTAGAAGAAGATTATTCTTACTTAGGAGTAGATATGCGTATTATTTATCTTAGCATTGGATTTATTTCACTAGCTTTAGCAATCGTTGGAGTTGTCTTGCCACTATTACCGACAACACCCTTTCTCTTGTTGTCAATAGCTTGTTTTTCAAAATCTTCTAAACGTTTTGAAGATTGGCTCTATCATACCAAGCTCTACCAAACTTATGTTGCGGACTTTAGAGAAACTAAGTCTATTGCGCGTGAACGAAAGAAGAAGATTATCGTATCGATTTATATTTTGATGGGAATCTCCATTTATTTTGCTCCGCTCTTACCTGTAAAAATTGCTTTGGGATGTTTAACAGTATTTATAACCTATTATCTCTTTAAGGTAATACCAGATAAAGAATAGCTAAAAAAGTAATGGTTTTCCTTGATAAAAAGTAGGGGTTACTTAAAACAATATGATATAATAATATTAAAGAAACCTTCAAGGAGTATCAAATGATTTACGAATTTTGTGCTGAAAATGTAACCTTGCTTGAAAAGGCTATGCAAGCTGGAGCTCGCCGTATTGAGCTCTGTGATAATTTAGCAGTTGGTGGAACAACTCCAAGCTACGGAGTGACAAAGGCAGCTGTGGAACTGGCGGCCGACTACGATACGACTATCATGACTATGATTCGTCCACGTGGTGGTGACTTTGTTTATAATGACCTCGAGATTTCTATTATGCTCGAGGATATTCGTCTAACTGCTCAAGCAGGTAGCCAAGGGGTTGTCTTTGGTGCCTTAACAGCAGATAAGAAATTGGATAAGGCTAACATTGAAAAGTTGATTGCTGCATCTAAAGGTATGGAGATTGTCTTCCATATGGCTTTCGATGATTTGAGCGATGAAGATCAGTTGGAAGCCATTGATTGGCTCAACCAGGCTGGTGTAACACGTATCCTCACTCGAGCTGGTGTATCTGGCGACTCTTTAGAGAAACGCTTTGCTCACTACCACAGAATTTTAGAACGCGCTGCAGGAAAAATTGAAATTTTACCTGGTGGGGGGATTGACATGGACAACCGTCAAAACTTTATTGACCAACTGGGCGTGACACAATTACATGGAACAAAGGTTGTCTTTTAAAAAATAGAAAGGAACTGCTAGCTTTTGGTAGCAGTTTTCACTTATGTTTGAAATTTTTAAAGCCTATCAGTTTAATAGTAAAAAGGCCAAAGAGTATGGATTTGTAGAAAATCAAGGTGTATGGACCTTTAGCTCGACCATTTTACACGGAGACTTTCTCATGAGAGTTATAGTTGTGGACGGAGTCTTAGCTCTTCAAGTTTATGACCAAGAAACTGGTGATCTATATCCTCAAGTTCACATGGAAAGTATGAAAGGTAATTTTGTCGGAAGTGTTCGAGAGGCTTGTTTAGAAGTTCTTTATGACATTCGAAAGGCCTGTTTTGAGGTGCAGGAATTTCTCTGCCCACAGACAAAGAGAATTATGACTCTAGTCCAAGCAAAGTATGAAAATCAATTAGAATACTTATGGGAGAAATCGCCTGATACGGCAGTTTTACGTCATGATGACAATCAGAAGTGGTATGCTATTTTAATGAGAATTCCTTGGAATAGGCTAGATAAGGGGAGAGAAGGGCTAGTGGAAGCAGTCAACCTCAAACATGACCAAGTAGCTGACTTACTTTCACAAAACGGGATTTATCCAGCCTTTCATATGAATAAACGCTATTGGATTAGTCTTCCACTCGATGACACTCTAACTGACGAAAAGGTCCTTGAATTATTTGATAGAAGTTGGTTTTTGACTTCTAAGAAATAAATAAACATATTTGAGTTTTCAAACACTTTCAATTCGCAAAATATTCTTTATTGAAGAAATTTTCAGAAAATATTGGATTTTTTCTTGACAAGTGATTTTTCCTATGCTAGAATACTAAACAAGACATCAAACAAAGGAGAAAGCCAAACATGAAAACAGCTAAGTTTAATCAATTTGCTTTGTTGTTGAGGTACTCGGACTAGTGCAAAAGCATTAGTCCTGTTTGGCTTACCAAGCGGGAGTAAATCAACATCTCGCTTGGAACTCCGAGCGAGATGTTTTTTCTATATCGAAAATGTGAAGGGAGAATTCTCATGCGTGTAGTTGAGTTTTTAGATACCAGTCTCCGAGATGGTGAGCAGACACCAGGTATCAATTTTTCAATAAAGGAAAAGGTTGCTATAGCAAAACAGCTAGAAAAATGGGGAATTTCAGCAATCGAAGCTGGTTTTCCAGCTGCTAGTCCAGATTCATTTACAGCTGTACAAGAAATTGCTAAGGCTATGAAAAAAACAGCCGTAACAGGCTTAGCTCGTTCTGTTAAATCAGACATTGACGCTTGTTATGAAGCACTCAAGGATGCTAAGTATCCACAAATACATGTCTTTATAGCAACAAGTCCTATTCATCGTAAGTATAAGCTCAATAAGAGTAAGAAAGAGATTTTGGAAGCGATCAGTGAACATGTTTCCTATGCACGGAGTAAGTTTGAAGTAGTAGAATTCTCTCCAGAAGATGCGACTAGAACTGAGCTGGACTTTCTTCTACAAGTCGTTCAAACTGCGGTTGATGCGGGTGCGACTTATATCAATATTCCTGATACAGTAGGTTTTACAACTCCAGAGGAATACGGAAGTATCTTTAAATATCTGATTGACAATGTCCAAACAGACCGTCAGATTGTCTATTCACCTCACTGCCATGATGACCTTGGAATGGCAGTAGCAAATAGCCTCGCTGCTGTTAAGAATGGTGCAGGACGTGTCGAGGGAACCATTAACGGGATCGGCGAACGAGCTGGAAATGCTGCTTTAGAAGAAATAGCAGTGGCCCTCAATATTCGCCAAGAATATTACCAAGCAGAGACAAGTATCGTCCTAAACGAAACGATTAATACGTCCGAAATGGTCTCTCGCTTCTCAGGAATTCCAGTTCCCAAAAATAAGGCAGTTGTCGGTGGAAATGCCTTCTCTCATGAATCAGGTATTCACCAAGACGGAGTCCTTAAAAACCCACTTACCTATGAAATCATCACCCCAGAGTTGGTGGGTGTTAAAAGTAATAGTCTTCCGCTTGGAAAATTATCTGGTCGCCATGCCTTTGTAGAAAAACTGAGAGAACTGGCCTTAGACTTCACAGAAGAGGATATCAAGTCACTCTTTGACAAATTCAAATCACTTGCAGATAAGAAACAAGAAGTCACAGACGCGGATATTCGTGCTCTAGTAGCTGGAACCATGGTTGAAAACCCAGAAGGCTTTCACTTTGATGATTTACAACTTCAAACTCATGCGGAAAATGAAATTGAAGCGACTGTCAGATTGGCTAATTTGGATGGTGAGAAAGTCGACTTTAATGCGACTGGACAAGGATCTGTTGAAGCGATCTTTAACTCTGTTGATAAGTTCTTCAACCAATCTGTTCGCCTGGTGTCCTACACTATTGACGCTGTGACGGATGGAATCGATGCTCAGGCTAGAGTCTTAGTTACTGTTGAAAACAAAGATACAGAAACCATCTTTAACGCAGCCGGAATTGATTTCGATGTGTTGAAGGCTTCAGCTATTGCCTACATCAATGCTAATACTTTTGTTCAAAAAGAGAATATCGGAGAGATAGGTCCAAATGTTTCCTATCGTGACATGCCTAGTCTTTAAAGGAGAGTACCATGACAAGAAAAATAGTTGCCCTAGCAGGTGATGGGATTGGACCAGAAATCATGGAAGCTGGTTTAAAAGTTCTAGCATCTATAGCCCAAAAAACAGACTTTGACTTTGAGATAGTCAGACAACCTTTCGGCGGTGCAGGAATTGATGCCACAGGACATCCTTTGCCAGAAGCAACACTCAAGGCTGCTAGGGAAGCGGACGCTATCCTCCTTGCTGCAATCGGTAGTCCTCAGTATGATAATGCTACAGTTCGACCCGAACAAGGGCTTTTGGCACTCCGCAAGGAACTTAATCTTTATGCCAATATTCGTCCAGTTAAAATTTTTGATAGTCTTAAGCACTTATCGCCTCTCAAACCTGAACGAATTGCTGGTGTTGACTTTGTGGTAGTGCGTGAGTTGACAGGTGGGATTTACTTTGGTGATCATATCCTTGAAGACCGAAAAGCACGTGATATCAATGACTATAGCTATGAGGAAGTAGAGCGGATTATTCGTAAGGGTTTTGAAATCGCAAGAAGTCGGAGAAAAATCCTTACCAGTATTGATAAGCAAAATGTTTTGGCAACCTCAAAACTTTGGCGAAGAGTGGCTGAGGAAGTCGCAAAGGATTATCCCGACGTAACCTTGGAGCACCAGCTAGTCGACTCAGCTGCTATGCTCATGATTACTAATCCAGCCAAGTTCGATGTTATCGTAACAGAAAATCTTTTTGGAGATATCTTGTCTGATGAGTCAAGCGTTCTATCTGGTACACTTGGAGTTATGCCATCAGCCAGTCACTCCGATAATGGGCCAAGCCTCTATGAACCCATTCATGGTTCAGCGCCTGATATAGCAGGCCTAGGAATCGCCAACCCTATTTCTATGATTTTATCAGTTGCTATGATGTTGCGAGATAGTTTTGGGCGATATGAGGATGCTAAGCGTATCGAAGATGCAGTTGAAGCAACATTAGCTGCAGGAATTTTAACGAGAGATATAGGAGGAGAAGCTTCTACCAATGAAATGACAGAAGCCATCATTGAAAGATTATGAAGATAAATCAAGGAATTACTTTTGCTATTTTGATTTGGAATCTATTGGTATTTATGATTTATGGTATTGACAAATCCAAAGCAAGAAAAGGTGCTTGGCGCATCCCGGAAAAATATTTATTATCATTTGCATTCTTTCTTGGTGGATTTGGTGCTTGGTTGGCAGGTGTTACCTTTCATCACAAGACTAGAAAATGGTATTTTAAAACGGTTTGGTTCCTAGGAATAGTGACTACACTAGTAACTTTGTATTTGATATGGAGGTAATGAATGGCAGGAAAATCGATTTTTGATAAATTATGGGACCTCCATGTGATTACAGGAGAAGAAGGACAGCCTCAACTCATGTATGTAGATCAACACTATATTCACGAGGTGACCAGTCCTCAAGCTTTTCAAGGATTGCGAGATGCAGGACGTAGATTGAGACGACCAGATTTAACATTTGGTACCTTTGACCACAATGTCCCGACGGTCAATATATATGATATTCGAGATGTAATCTCCAAAGCACAGATTGATAAGTTAGCTGAAAATGTTGAAGAGTTTGGAATCGAACATGCCGCCCACGGTTCAGAAAAACAAGGTATCGTTCATATGGTTGGTCCAGAAACAGGAAGAACACAACCAGGGAAGTTTATTGTCTGTGGAGATAGCCATACAGCTACCCACGGAGCTTTTGGAGCGATCGCTTTCGGTATTGGAACCAGTGAGGTTGAACATGTCTTTGCAACCCAAACCATTTGGCAAGTTAAACCCAAGAAAATGTTGGTGGAATTCACAGGAGTTCCTCAAAAAGGGGTTTATGCCAAAGATTTCATTCTGGCCTTGATTGCCAAATACGGTGTTGCTTGTGGTGTTGGCTACGTGGTGGAGTATCGAGGTCAGGCCATTGATGCACTTAGCATGGAAGAGCGTATGACTATCTGCAATATGTCCATCGAATTTGGTTCCAAAATGGGAATTATGAATCCAGATCAGAGGACTTATGATTATTTGAAGGGTCGAGAGTGTGTTCCCAAGGATTTTGATGCAGCAGTAGCTGATTGGAAAAGGCTAGTTAGCGACGACGATGCCGTTTATGACAAGGTTATCCGAATGGATGTCTCTGAATTGGCTCCTATGGTGACTTGGGGAACCAATCCTGCTATGGGTGTTGACTTTGATTCTAGCTTCCCAGAAATTATGGATATGAATGATGAACGAGCCTATCATTACATGGATTTGCAACCAAGTCAAAAACCAGCAGATATCCAACTAGGCTATGTCTTTATTGGTTCTTGTACCAACGCTAGACTTAGTGATTTACAACTAGCAGCTCGGTTTGTAGAAGGGAAGAAAATCGCTCCAAATCTAACGGCTATCGTGGTACCCGGTTCTCGACCAGTCAAGCGAGCTGCTGAGAAGTTAGGTTTGGACAAGGTATTTCTAGATGCCGGCTTCGAGTGGAGAGACCCTGGATGCTCCATGTGCCTAGGGATGAATCCTGACAAGGTACCAGATGGTGTTCACTGTGCCTCGACCAGCAATCGTAACTTTGAAGATCGTCAGGGCTTTGGTGCTAAGACTCATCTCTGTAGTCCAGCCATGGCAGCTGCGGCAGCAATCGCAGGACGTTTCGTAGATGTACGGAAAATGCCTGAAGCTCAGTAAGGAGAGGATATGGAAAAATTTACTGTTTATACAGGAACTACGGTTCCTCTGATGAATGACAACATCGACACCGACCAAATCCTTCCCAAGCAGTTTCTGAAGTTGATTGACAAGAAAGGTTTTGGCAAATACCTCATGTATGCTTGGCGTTATCTGGATGATAAGTACACTGAGGATCCAGATTTTGTCTTTAATCGGCCAGAGTACCGTAAGGCTAGTATTCTCATCACAGGAGATAACTTTGGAGCTGGTTCTTCGAGGGAGCACGCAGCTTGGGCGCTAGCAGACTATGGTTTTAAGGTCGTAATTGCAGGACCTTTTGGAGATATTCATTACAATAATGAGCTCAATAATGGCATGTTGCCAATTGTTCAACCAAGGGAAGTTAGAGAAAAACTCGCCCAGCTCCAACCAACTGACCAAGTGACGGTCGACTTGGAACAACAGAAAATCATCTCACCAGTCGGAGAATTCACTTTCGAAATCGATAGCGAATGGAAACACAAGCTCTTAAATGGTTTGGATGATATCGGTATTACTTTGCAGTATGAAGACTTGATTGCTGCTTATGAAAAACAACGTCCAGCCTACTGGCAGGATTAGAATAAATATAGAAAAGGAAATAGAACTATGACAAAACACATTCAATGGGACGGAACACTTTCACAAGAAGGTTACGACATTTTAAAAGGTGAGGGCGGATGTATCGTTTGTCCTACTAAAGTCGGTTACATTATCATGACTAGTGACAAAGCTGGACTTGAGCGTAAGTTTGAAGCTAAAGAGCGTAACCGTAACAAACCAGGTGTTGTACTTTGTGGTAGCATGGACGAGCTACACGCTTTAGCACAGCTAAATCCTGAAATCGAAGCCTTCTATCAAAAACATTGGGACGAAGATATTCTACTTGGTTGTATTCTTCCGTGGAAACCAGAAGCCTTTGAGAAATTGAAAGCATACGGTGATGGCCGTGAAGAACTCATGACAGACGTTCGTGGTACTAGCTGTTTTGTCATCAAGTTTGGTAAAGCTGGTGAACAGTTGGCTGCTAAACTTTGGGAAGAAGGCAAGATGGTCTACGCTTCATCTGCAAACCCTTCTGGAAAAGGAAATCGTGGTAAGGTTGAAGGTATCGGTCAACGTATCGAAGGAGCAGTGGATCTTGTCATCGAAGCAGACGACTATGTTGCTTCAATCCAGCCAGACAAAACAGTTGAAACTCGCTACGAGCAAGGTGTGATGGTCTCTATGGTCGATAAAGACGGCAAGCTCATTCCAGAACAAGGTGGAGCACGCTCAATCTCACCAGCACCAGTTGTGATCCGTAAAGGACTTGACATTGATAAAATCATGATGCACCTGTCAGACACCTTTAACTCATGGGACTACCGTCAAGGGGAGTATTATTAATATTAAAAAGAAGTCTAGTGTTAAGAGATATTGAAGCTCCTAACGCTGGGCTTTTTCTTTAGAAATTCTTTTCATTTTTTATAGGATATGATATTCTATATATGAAATATATAGTTTTTTATTCGAGCATTATTATAAAAGGAGTAAGATTGATGCTGAAAAGAAAAGTCAGTTTGGAAAATTTTTATGCTTGGTACCAAGAAAATAAAATAAGATTAAGAGAAGATGCATCTAAATATAGTATTTACAATGAACAATTACGTGAAGAATTTCTTAAAGAGTGGCCACTTGATAGAATTTTAACACTATCTATCGATGAATACGTCATTGGGAAAGGAGCTCAAAGTAATTCTTTTTGCTACGGTCTTGAGAGGGGAAAATACAAATCTTTATTTATGGGAATTGGAGGCGGAGGTTCTTCAAAATTTGGTATTTATTGGAATGAGGATACTAAAAGCTATAAGAATCAAGCTAATAAAGTCATTCCAGAATCAGAACTAGAAGACCGTTTTAACAAATTAAAAACTGATTTGTATGAGATCATTCAAGCAGGTAGAAAATTAGATTTCAATAATCCTATCTTTGACATGAAAAATTCAAAGAATGAATTTATTGGTCGTTCTGCGGTGGTGACAAAATTACTTTGTATTTATTCTGAGAATCATTCTTTTTTAGGGGTAAATATGAATAGTCAAAAGAGATTCTGGAACAAGCTACTTCCTCAAAAAAATCAAGGGGGGCCTTATCTTCAGAATCATGAGATTTGTCAACTTGTATTGCAAAAGTATCCTGAGCTGGAACCATCATTGTTGGGAAGTATCTTATTTGAATATTCAACACAATTTTTAGACGAAAAAGAAAAGAAAGAAGAAAAAATGTCTCTAGAATATAAGGTTTATTATCCATTGAGTCAAACTCTACTACAATCCAAAAACCTCATCCTTCGTGGTGCACCTGGTACAGGAAAAACTTATCTTGCTAAAGAAATTGCCAAAGAATTAACGGATGGCAACGAAGACCAAATCGGCTTTGTTCAGTTTCATCCATCCTATGACTATACAGATTTTGTGGAGGGGTTAAGACCAGTATCAAATGGGGATGGAGCTATTGAGTTTAGGCTACAGGATGGTATTTTTAAAGATTTCTGTCAGAAAGCAAAAGAAGCCCAATTGATTGGAGGACAAGATAATTTTGATGAGGCTTGGGACTCTTACTTAGAATATATAAATGTTACTGAAGAAAAAGAATATATAACAAAAACATCTTACTTATCTGTTAATAGTAGACAAAATTTGTCAGTAAATTATGATAGTGGTGTTCCAGGATGGTCACTACCTCGCAAATATGTTTACGAGTTGTATAAAGATAAAAATTATAATAAGCAAGAATACTACAAAAGTGGTGGAAGAACTGTCCTAGAAACATTGAGAAAGAGATTTGGTCTGAAAGACTACCTTTCCCCAACAGAAATTGATACCGATAAGAAATTCGTCTTTATCATCGATGAGATCAATCGTGGTGAGATTTCTAAGATTTTTGGGGAACTATTTTTCTCTGTTGATCCTGGCTATCGTGGTGAAAAGGGAAGTGTATCTACTCAATATGCCAATCTACACGAAACTGATGAAAAGTTTTATATCCCAGAAAATGTTTACATCATTGGAACTATGAATGATATTGACCGTTCGGTGGACACCTTTGATTTTGCAATGCGCCGTCGTTTCCGTTTTGTTGAAGTTACTGCTGAAAGCCAACTAGGCATGCTAGATGATGCTCTTGGTGATAAGGCTGAAGAAGCTAAAGCGCGTCTAAGAAACTTGAATGCTAAAATTGAAAAAGTTCAGGAATTAAACAGTCATTATCATATCGGACCAAGTTATTTCCGTAATTTAAAAGAATTGGATTATGATTATGAATTACTCTGGTCTGATTATCTCAAACCACTTTTGGAAGATTACTTGCGTGGTTCTTATGAAGAAGATGAAATACTGAATACTTTGAAAAAAGCATATGATCTGACAAATCAGCAAGATATTGGTGATGACGATGCAGTTAACTGACAATCAACAGGCCTTAAACAAAGAAGAGTTTATCACAGAATATCCTAAAATTAGTCAAGTTCTTTTAGATAGAACTCTAGATAATCTTTCTCAAGAAGATAGTATCTTTATATTTCCAAACGACTTGAAAAATTCTCCTGATTTGGATAAGGACCAAAAGATTTTGGAAACAGTCAATCAGAAAATTAAAACAGGGAATGTGATTGGATTTCTGGGGTGTGGTCAGGAGAGATTAACCATTTCTTCTCGCTTTTCGAGTAAAAGTGATGACTATTTTTTGCATTATCTATTGCAGAAAGTTCTAAATATCAATCTCACTAGTTTGGATGTTGGTTTATCGCGCGAGGAAAGACTCTATCAGCTTTTAATCTACCTCTTTCCAAAGTATTTGGAAGCTGCTATGCGAAAGGGACTTTATAAGGAATACCAGAGGTTTTCCCATAATGATAGTCATATCAAGGGAGTGATTGATGTAGTAAATCATCTCAAGAAAAATCTTCCTTTCACAGGTAATATTGCTTATACTACAAGAGAATTTACTTATGACAATCCGATGATGCAGCTGATTCGTCATACTATCGAGTACATTAAAAATCAAAAATCTCAAGGAAGAGGCATCATTTATACTAATCGTGAAAATATTACAGAAATAATTCGTGTAACACCTTCGTATGAACAAGCTGATCGTGCTAAGGTTATTCGACGAAATCAAGATAAACCCCTTCGTCATGCCTACTTTCGCGAGTACAGAAAATTGCAAGAGCTGTGTCTGATGATATTAAATAGAGAAAAGCACGGTTTTGAATATCAGGAGCAAAAAATTCATGGCATTCTCTTTGATGTTGCTTGGCTTTGGGAAGAATATGTTCATACCTTGTTGCCAAAAGATTTCATACATCCTAGAAATAAGGATAAGACGGACGGTATTTCAGTATTTTCTAATCGTGAAAGAAAAGTATATCCAGATTTTTATGATAGAGAACGAAAGATTGTACTAGATGCTAAATATAAAAAATTGGAATTGACTGAAAAGGGAATCAATCGTGATGATCTATTTCAATTGATTTCTTATGCGTATATCTTACAAGCAGAGAAAGCTGGCTTGATTTTCCCTAGCATAGATCAGACAGTAAGTAGTGAAATAGGAAAAGTTGAAGGTTATGGGGTCTTGCTTAAAAAGTGGTCTATCCAAATTCCTCAAAAGACGTCATCCTACAGCGAATTCTATGAAATGCTAGGGATGTCAGAAAAAATTTTTCAAAATAATATAAAACATAAAATAGAGAGCCTATAAACTCTCTATTTTTTGTGAAATAACGAGTAAAATCCGAACGTTATAAATTTTAGGTTTCAAAATAATTGACAAAAACTTTACCTTAGTTTATAATCGTTAGAGGAAACGTCGGAAAAGGCGTAGTGATGCGCAAGCATAGGTAGGTCATTATAAAAGAAACGAGACATCGAAATGTTAAACGAATTTCCGATTTTTGACTATGAAGATATTCAGCTAATTCCTAATAAGTGTGTTCTTCAAAGTCGAGCAGAGGCTGACACACAAGTGACACTAGGGAAGTACACCTTTAAATTACCAGTTGTTCCTTCTAATATGCAAACTATCTTGGATGAAGATGTTGCAGAACAACTTGCAAAAGGTGGTTATTTCTATATCATGCATCGCTTCGATGAAGCTGGGCGCATTCCTTTTGTGAAACGCATGCATGAAAAAGGGTTGATTGCTTCTATCTCTGTTGGTGTTAAAGATTACGAATATGATTTTGTTAGTCAATTAAAGGAAGATGCTCCAGAGTATATCACTATTGATATCGCTCATGGACATGCCGACAGTGTCATTTCAATGATTCAGCACATTAAGAAAGAATTGCCAGATACCTTTGTCATCGCTGGTAACGTTGGAACTCCAGAAGCTGTGCGTGAACTTGAAAATGCTGGAGCAGACGCTACTAAGGTTGGAATCGGTCCAGGGAAGGTTTGTATCACTAAGGTCAAGACTGGTTTTGGTACTGGTGGTTGGCAGTTAGCAGCTCTTCGCTGGTGTGCTAAAGCTGCGCGTAAACCGATTATTGCCGATGGTGGTATCCGTACACACGGAGATATCGCTAAGTCTATCCGCTTCGGTGCAAGTATGGTTATGATTGGTTCACTTTTTGCAGGCCATATCGAAAGCCCTGGTAAAACTGTCGAAGTCGATGGTAAACAATTTAAAGAATACTATGGTTCTGCTTCAGAATACCAAAAAGGTGCCTATAAGAATGTCGAAGGTAAGAAAATTCTTCTTCCTGCCAAAGGACATTTACAAGATACCCTAACTGAAATGGAACAAGATTTGCAAAGTTCGATTTCTTACGCTGGAGGTCGAAAGGTAGCTGATCTTAGACATGTAGATTATGTGATTGTGAAGAACTCTATCTGGAATGGAGATGCTCACTAAAAATATGATTACTTATTTATGTCGCGAATTGGCGTGGCGTTTCTACAAGGTACCGTAAATACCTAACAATGAGTAAGTCTAAGAGAGATAAAAGAAGCAGTACTATATGTTTCTATGTTTCCGAGGGACTTGCTTTGTAAGTCCCTTTTTATTTCGGAGGTTATTGTGAAATTACTAGAGGAACGTATTTTAAAAGATGGGAATATTCTAGGTGAGAATATTCTTAAGGTGGATTCATTCTTGACTCACCAAGTGGATTTTTCCTTAATGCGCGAGATTGGTCGCACCTTTGCAGAATATTTTAAAAATGCAGGTATTACCAAAGTCGTAACCATTGAAGCATCTGGAATTGCTCCAGCTCTGTATGTTGCTGAACAATTAGATGTACCTATGATTTTTGCTAAGAAGGCAAAAAATATTACCATGAATGAAGGAATTTTGACTGCTGAGGTTTATTCTTTCACTAAACAAGTTACTAGTACCGTATCCATTGCAGGGAAGTTCTTATCTCCTGGAGATAAAGTATTAATTATTGATGATTTCTTGGCTAATGGTCAAGCAGCTAATGGTTTGATTCAGATTATCGAACAAGCTGGTGCTACAGTCGAGGCCGTCGGGATTGTGATTGAAAAATCTTTCCAAGATGGTCGTGAACTGTTAGAAAAATCAGGTCATCAGGTAGTATCACTTGCTCGTTTAGAGCGTTTTGAAAATGGAAGAGTTATCTTCAAGGAGGCAGACATCTAATGAATCAAAAAGAAAACCACTCAAAAGCGGCCGTATTGGGCTTGCAACACTTACTTGCCATGTACTCAGGTTCAATCCTGGTACCAATCATGATTGCAGGTGCCCTAGGTTATTCACCTCAACAACTGACATACCTTATCTCTACAGATATCTTTATGTGTGGGGTCGCAACTCTATTGCAGTTACAATTAAATAAATATTTCGGAGTCGGTTTACCGGTTGTTCTGGGTGTGGCCTTTCAGTCTGTTGCTCCACTTATTATGATTGGACAAAGTCACGGTAGTGGTGCTATGTTTGGTGCCTTGATTGCTTCTGGTATTTATGTCGTTCTTGTAGCAGGCGTATTTTCTAAGATTGCTAATCTGTTTCCTTCAATCGTAACAGGTTCTGTCATTACAACAATCGGATTGACCTTGATTCCAGTAGCTATCGGAAATATGGGAAATAACGTCGAAAAACCAACGGGACAAAGTTTAGCATTAGCAACAATCACCATTCTCATCATTCTTTTGGTCAATATTTTTACAAAAGGATTTATTAAGTCAATTTCAATTTTGATTGGTTTGATTGCAGGTACTATCATCGCTGCGACTATGGGCTTGGTTGATTTCTCTCCAGTAGCAGAAGCTCCACTTGTTCATATCCCAACTCCATTCTACTTTGGTGCTCCACAATTTGAGATTTCTTCTATTGTCATGATGTGTATTATTGCTACTGTATCAATGGTAGAATCAACAGGTGTATATCTTGCTCTTTCTGATATTACTAAAGATCCAATTGATAGTACTCGTCTTCGTAATGGTTATCGTGCTGAAGGTCTTGCTGTCTTACTTGGTGGACTTTTCAATACCTTCCCTTATACAGGATTTTCACAAAACGTAGGTTTGGTGAAACTTTCAGGTATTCGTACACGTCTACCAATCTACTACGCAGCAGGATTCCTCATCTTGCTCGGTCTCTTGCCTAAGTTTGGAGCCTTGGCACAGATTATTCCTAGTCCTGTTCTAGGTGGAGCTATGCTCGTCATGTTCGGTTTCGTGTCTCTCCAAGGGATGCAAATCTTGGCTCGTGTAGACTTTGAGCACAATGAACACAACTTTCTCATTGCAGCAGTGTCTATTTCTGCTGGGGTTGGATTGAACGGAAGCAATCTCTTCAATACTTTACCAACAGAATTACAGATGTTCTTCTCAAATGGTATCGTCATTGCAAGTACAGTAGCCATCATTTTGAACGCTATTTTGAATCGTAAAAAATAAAAATAAGTGAGAAGGATAGAAATATCCTTCTCATTTTGTTTTTTAGAGCTTCTGTATTGTTTCTATAGTCCTTTTTATGGTAAAATGGTTCTATGAATGAAAGAATGAAAGAGCTCGTTGAGTTGCTCAATCGCTATGCGACAGAGTATTATACAAGTGATAACCCATCTGTATCTGATAGTGAGTATGATCGTCTCTATCGTGAACTGGTAGAGTTAGAAAAAGCTCATCCAGAGCAAGTCTTGCCAGATAGTCCAACCCACCGTGTTGGCGGTAAGATTCTAGATGGATTTGAAAAATATAGCCATCAGTATCCTCTCTATAGTTTGCAGGATGCTTTTTCACGTGAAGAACTCGATGCCTTTGATGCGCGTGTTCGTAAAGAATTGGATGATGTTACTTATATCTGTGAGTTGAAAATTGATGGTTTATCGATTTCCTTGACTTATGAGCAAGGAATTTTTGTTGCTGGAGCGACTCGTGGTGATGGTTCAGTCGGTGAGAATATCACAGAAAATCTCAAACGTGTCAAGGACATTCCTTTATCATTATCTGAAAAAATAGATATAACAGTTCGTGGTGAATGTTATATGCCAAGAGCTTCTTTCAATCAAGTCAATCTTTCTCGTCAAGAAAACGGGGAGCCAGAGTTTGCTAATCCACGAAATGCTGCTGCAGGGACCCTTCGTCAGTTAGATACAGCAGTAGTAGCTAAACGCAATCTTGCAACCTTCCTCTATCAGGAAGCTAGTCCTTCAACTAGAGACAGCCAAGAGAAGGTTTTAAATCATCTGGAAAAGTTGGGCTTTGTGGTTAACCCTAGACGACTATTAGCCCATAGCATGGATGAAGTTTGGGAATTTATCCAAGAAGTTGGTCAAGAAAGAGACCAGTTGCCTTATGATATCGACGGTGTCGTGATTAAGGTCAACGACCTAGCTGGTCAAGAGCAACTTGGTTTTACAGTTAAAGCGCCTAAGTGGGCAGTCGCTTATAAGTTCCCTGCAGAAGAAAAAGAAGCAAAATTGCTTTCTGTTGACTGGACAGTAGGAAGAACTGGTGTCGTAACTCCGACTGCTAATCTTACTCCGGTGCAATTGGCAGGTACAACAGTTAGTCGTGCAACCCTGCATAATGTAGACTATATCGCTGAAAAGGATATCCGCAAGGATGATACAGTGATTGTTTATAAGGCAGGGGATATCATACCAGCTGTCTTACGAGTGGTTGAGTCTAAGCGAGTTTCTGAGGAGAAACTAGATATTCCAACAAACTGTCCAAGTTGTGAGAGCAAGCTGTTACACTTTGAAGATGAGGTGGCTCTTCGTTGTATAAACCCACGTTGTCCAGCTCAAATCAAGGAAGGTCTAATTCACTTCGCATCCCGTGATGCCATGAATATCTCTGGCCTTGGTCCATCAATCGTAGAAAAATTATTTGCCGCCAATTTAGTTAAAGATGTTGCGGATATTTATCGCTTAACTGTGGAAGATTTTCTCTTGCTAGACGGCATCAAGGAGAAATCAGCTCAAAAACTTTATCAGGCTATTCAAGCTTCTAAAGAAAATTCTGCTGAAAAACTTTTGTTTGGTTTAGGGATTCGTCACGTTGGAAGTAAGGCAAGTCAGTTACTCTTACAACATTTCCATTCAATCGAATCACTAGCACAAGCAAATCCTGATGAAGTTGCAGGTATTGAAAGTCTGGGAAGTGTTATTGCTCAAAGTCTCCAATCTTATTTTGAGACTGAGGGTGCAAAAATTCTTTTAAGTGAATTGAAAGAATTAGGTGTTAATCTAGACTATAAAGGCCAGGTCGTTGCAGCAGATGCTGCCTTATCAGGTCTAACTGTTGTATTGACAGGGAAACTTGAACGTCTTACTCGCTCAGAAGCCAAAAGTAAGCTCGAAAATCTTGGTGCCAAGGTAACGGGTAGCGTATCGAAGAAGACCGATCTTGTGTTAGCAGGAGTAGATGCAGGTAGCAAACTCCAAAAAGCACAAGAACTTGGAATTGAGATTCGAGATGAAGCATGGTTGGAGAGTTTGTAAACAATATACACTACTAGCTTAGATGAACAGTTTAGATTTCTGTGTTCAACGAGAAAAAAAAGATACTATTTTTTAGAAAAATTTAACAATTAGAAATTAGGGAGAACTATGTACAATTATCCTGTACTTATTCATTATCATCGTAAGGATGAAGCATATCAGAGTTGCAACTTTAGTAAATGGCCAGCTGATTCAGTAGAATTTGTTAAAGAGCAAGAATACTTTGGAGAAAAATTTTCATTTACCCAATCAAGTGAAACACCTCTTGAACAAATGGTGTTTACAGTTGATAAAGATGGAGTAAGCAAAGAATATCCTATCCGATTCAATCATTATCCACTCTTAACAGAAGTTTGGATTTTAGATGGAGATGCCACCGTTTATTATTCTGAAAACCCAGCCATTGCAAGTCCACACTATAAAGATCAAAATCCATTTGCTTTTGATAAAGCGATTAACAGTGCTAGTTTTGATCACCACTGGGGTTACCAAGGAGAGTTGGGATGCCAGGTTTCTGAAGAAGAAACAAGCTTTAAACTTTGGTCGCCAACAGCAACAACTGTACAAGTTGTAGTTTATGAATCAGCAAGTAATGATGCGGCTATCCTAAAGACTTATGAAATGCAACGTGGTAACAGTTATTCATATAGTCACAAGGATAATACAATTGGCGTTTGGAATTTGACAGTTCCTGAAAGTCTTGCTGGTCGTGCCTATCAATATCAGATTAATTTTCCACATCATCAATCATTGACACGAGATCCATATACCATTGCGACAAGTCCAGATGGCAAACGTTCAGCGATTCTTTCAGAAAAAGAACGTCAAGTTGAAGGTTTTGAAGTTAAGAATGGAACGGAAGCTACTTGGCGATTGGAAAATTCTTGTCAAGCGGTTGTTTACGAAATGCATATTCGTGACTTGACCAAGTCTGAAACTTCTGGTGTTGCTCCAGAATTAAGAGGAACATTCTTGGGTGCTGCCCAGACTGGAACAGTCAATCACTTCGGTCAGTCTACTGCATTTGACTACATCAAGGAACTTGGTGTTAACTATGTTCAACTGCAACCAATTGCTGATCGTCACAAAGAGTATGATGCAGATGGAAATGTGACCTACAACTGGGGTTACGATCCACAAAACTACAATGCACCAGAAACCAGCATGTCTACGAATCCAAATGATCCAGGTCAAGTTATCCGCGATTTGAAGACGATGATTCAAGCCTATCATGATGCTGGTATTGGTGTCATCATGGACGTTGTATACAACCATACGTTTTCAACTGTTGATGCCCCATTCCAAACAACAGTCCCAGACTATTATTACCGAATGAACCTCGATGGAAGTTATCAAAATGGTACTGGTGTAGGAAATGAGACTGCTAGTGAACACGAAATGTTCCGTAAGTACATGATTGATTCACTTCTTTATTGGGTGAATGAGTTTAATATTGATGGTTTCCGCTTTGATTTGATGGGAATCCATGATGTTAAAACGATGCAGATGATCCGTTGGGCTATGGATGAAGTTGATCCTAAAATCATCCTTTATGGAGAAGGCTGGGATATGGGGACAGGTCTTGCACCATATGATAAGGCTAAGAAAGACAATGCCTATCAGTTACCTAATATTGGATTTTTCAATGATGATCAACGTAATGCGATTAAGGGTGCTGAAGTTTATGGTGATATTAAATCAGGCTTCGTAAGTGGTGCAGCCACTGAACCGATTGTTGCCAAAGCTATCCTTGGTAGTCGTGAACTCGGCTCTTATCTAAGCCCTAACCAGGTTGTCAACTATGTAGAAGCCCATGATAACTATAACTTGCATGATTTATTAGCAACACTTCATCCAACAGAAGACCAAGCAAGTATTATGAAAAAGGTAGAAACAGCAACTGCAATGAATCTACTCATGCAAGGTATCTCCTTTATGGAACTTGGTCAAGAGTTTGGACGTACCAAACTGGTTGCTACAGGTGAAAACGGTGAGTTGACTCATGATGATCGCGAACGTGCTATGAACAGTTACAATGCTCCAGACGCTGTTAACCAGGTAGACTGGGACTTAATCAATGAGCGTCAAGAAAGCATTGAATTTATTCGTCAGATTATAGGTCTTAAAACAAAGACTAGTGCCTTTTCATACCCTACATACGAGGAAGTATACCGTCACGTCTTTGTTCACACAGCTATTGAAAATAGTGGCTGGATTGTCTATGAGATTCAGGGAACTAAAGAACATTTCTTGGTTGTATTTAATGCCAAAGGTGCATCTTTCTATTATGAAAATGCTGGAAATCTAGAGATGTTGGTTACAAATAGTCGTTCAAACCAAGAAAACACTCTTGATAATGTGAGCGTTGCAGTTATGAATGTTTTAGTTTAAAAAAATAAAACTCAAGATTAATCTTGAGTTTTTTTATATATAAATTTGTCCTAATAAAAAATATGGGAATATTACTAAAAATAGTTGAAAATTTCAGAAAATTTGATAAAATTGTATTTAAGATACTTTATCCGAACAAAAAGTTTGATTCATGAAAATAACGTTAAGTTTTTAAAGTATCTGTTTTGCAAAATGAGCATTGAAAAAATATTGTAAGTGATTTAATGCTACAAAAACTGATATCAAGGTAGAATATCAATAAATACTGAAAATTTAAGAAATGTCAAGATAATTACTTGAAGATTTTCTAAAAAATATTTATGATAATTCGGAAATTGGTTGAAAGTTTTCTTAAAAGATAGTATAATAGAAATATAGAAAACGCTTACAATATAAAGGGGGATTTATGGATACATTAGAAGCTTTAAGAACTTTTACAACAGGCGAAAATTTCCATCTTCAGCACTATTTGGGCGCACATCGTGAGGAGAAAGACGGGGAATGGGGTTACACATTCCGTGTTTGGGCTCCAAATGCGCAGGCTGTTCATCTAGTCGGTGATTTCACGAATTGGGTTGAAAATCAAATCCCTATGGTTCGAAACGAATCTGGAGTTTGGGAAGTTTTTACAACTTTTGCCCAAGAAGGTCAGATTTATAAATATCATATCACACGGGCTAACGGTCATCAGCTTATGAAAATTGATCCTTTAGCTGTTCGTTATGAAGCACGTCCAGGAACAGGGGCTGTTCTAACAGAAATTCCAGAAAAGAAATGGAAGGATGGACTTTGGTTAGCTCGTAGAAAACGTTTGGGATTCTTCGAAAGGCCAGTTAATATTTACGAAGCACACGCTGGTTCGTGGAAACGAAATCCAGATGGAACTCCATATAGTTTTGCTCAATTAAAAGAAGAGTTGATTCCTTACTTAGTTGAAATGAACTACACTCATATAGAGTTTATGCCTTTGATGGCTCACCCGCTAGGTTTGAGTTGGGGCTATCAACTTATGGGATATTTCGGTTTAGAACATTCTTACGGAAGACCAGAAGAGTTTCAAGACTTTGTTGAGGAGTGTCATTTAAACAATATCGGTGTTATCGTGGACTGGGTTCCAGGACACTTTACAATCAATGATGATGCCTTAGCCTACTATGATGGAACTCCGACTTTTGAATATCAAGACCATAACAAAGCTCATAACTATGGTTGGGGGGCATTAAACTTCGACTTAGGGAAAAACGAAGTACAATCTTTCCTAATTTCTAGCATTAAGTTCTGGATTGATTTTTATCATTTAGATGGTATCCGTGTAGATGCCGTAAGTAATATCCTTTATCTTGATTATGATAATGCACCTTGGACACCAAATAAAGACGGTGGAAATCTTAACTACGAAGGTTATTATTTCCTTCAGCGTTTAAATACTGTTATTAAGCTAGCTCACCCTGATGTCATGATGATTGCAGAAGAAAGCTCTTCGGCAACTAAAATAACAGGTCCGAAAGAGATGGGTGGTCTTGGATTTGACTATAAGTGGAACATGGGCTGGATGAATGATATCTTACGTTTCTACGAAGAAGATCCAATTTACCGCAAGTATGATTTTAACCTTGTAACCTTCAGTTTTATGTATGTCTTTAATGAAAATTATCTCCTACCATTCTCACATGATGAGGTTGTACATGGTAAGAAGAGTATGATGCATAAGATGTGGGGGGATCGTTATAATCAATTTGCAGGCCTTAGAAATCTTTATACTTATCAAATTTGTCACCCTGGTAAGAAATTGCTCTTTATGGGTAGCGAATTCGGTCAATTCTTAGAGTGGAAATCAGAAGAGCAATTAGAATGGTCAAACCTTGAAGATCCAATGAATGCCAAGATGAAATACTTCACATCTCAGTTGAATCAACTTTATAAGGACCACCGCTGTCTTTGGGAAATTGATACAAGCTATGATGGAATTGAAATTATCGATGCAGATAATAGAGATCAGAGTGTTCTTTCCTTTATTCGTAAAGGAAAGAAAGGCGAGATGCTAGTCTGTGTCTTTAATATGGCACCAGTCGAACGTCCTGATTTCACAATTGGACTGCCAGTTGCAGGTGTGTATGAAGAAATTTGGAATACAGAGTTGGAACAATGGGGAGGTGTTTGGAAAGAACACAATCAAACCGTTCAAACTCAAGAAGGATTATGGAAGGATTATGAGCAGACTTTGACCTTTACCTTGCCAGCTTTGGGGGCAAGTATCTGGAAAATCAAACGTCGCTTGAAACCCGCTAAAAAAGAATCAAATAAATCTCAAAAAGGAGTAGAAAATGAAGAATGAAATGCTAGCTTTAATCCTTGCCGGTGGGCAAGGAACTCGTCTCGGTAAACTCACTCAAAGCATTGCAAAACCTGCTGTGCAATTTGGTGGGCGCTATCGTATCATTGACTTTGCTCTTTCTAACTGTGCCAACTCTGGTATCCATAATGTTGGGGTTATTACACAGTATCAACCACTAGCTCTCAACAGCCACATTGGTAATGGTTCGAGTTGGGGTCTTGATGTAATTGATTCAGGTGTTTCTATCCTTCAACCTTACTCTGCAAGTGAAGGAAATCGTTGGTTTGAAGGTACAAGTCATGCCATTTACCAAAATATTGACTATATCGATAGCATTAATCCTGAGTATGTTTTGATTCTTTCAGGAGACCATATCTACAAGATGGACTATGATGATATGCTCCAATCACACAAGGATAACAATGCCAGCTTGACAGTAGCTGTTTTGGATGTACCACTAAAAGAAGCTAGTCGTTTCGGTATCATGAATACAGATGCTAATAATCGCATTGTTGAATTCGAAGAAAAACCTGCCCAACCAAAATCAACCAAGGCATCAATGGGGATTTATATCTTTGACTGGAAACGACTTCGCAACATGCTAGTTGCTGCTGAAAAGGCTAACCTAGATATGTCTGATTTCGGAAAGAATGTTATTCCAAATTATCTTGAGACAGGTGAAAGTGTCTATGCTTATGAATTCAATGGATACTGGAAGGATGTTGGTACAATCGAATCTCTTTGGGAAGCAAATATGGAATACATCTCTCCAGAAAATGCTCTAGATAGCCGAAATCGTCAATGGAAAATTTATTCTCGTAACCTTATCGCTCCACCAAACTACCTTGGAGAATTTGCTCAAGTAGAAGACTCTCTAGTAGTAGATGGATGTTACGTGAATGGTACTGTAAAACATTCCATTCTTTCTACAGCTGCTCAAGTTCGTAAGGGAGCAGAAGTTGTTGATTCTGTCATCATGAGCGGAGCAGTTATCGGTAGAGGTGCTAAAATTACACGTGCAATCATCGGTGAAGGTGCAATTATTGCCGATGGTGTTGAAATTGATGGTACAGAAGAAGTACAAGTAGTCGGATATAACGAAGTAGTGGGGGTAGCAACAGATGAAGATTGATAAATATTCAGCGATTTTAGGAAATACCGTTGGTTTCCATGATATGTCAACCTTGACAAGTAACCGTCCAGTGGCAAGTTTGCCATTTGGAGGAAAGTATCGTTTGATTGACTTCCCACTCTCAAGTTTAGCAAATGCTGGTGTTCGTAGTGTCTTTGGAATCTTCCAACAAGATAATATCAGCTCAGTTTTCGACCACATTCGTTCAGGTCGCGAGTGGGGCTTGAATACCCTTCTTAGCCACTACTATCTTGGAATCTACAATACTCGTGTGGAAAGTAGTACTGTTGGTAAAGAGTATTATCAACAACTCTTGACTTATTTAAAACGTTCTGGATCTAACCAAACGGTTTCCTTGAACTGTGACGTTTTGGTAAATATTGATCTTACTCAGGTTTTCCATTTGCATAATACTACAAAATCTCCTATTACGGTTGTTTATAAGAAACTACCTAAAAAGGATATTTCAGAAGTAAATGCTATCTTAGAAATTGATGAAACTGACCACGTGCTCTCTCACAAACTCTTCGATAAAAAAGCTGAACAAGAATACTACAACATGTCAACGGATATCTTTGTTGTAGATACTCAATGGTTGATTGAACGTCTGGAAGAAGAAGCTCAGAAAGAACACCCAGAAAAACTACGTTATGTTCTACGTGACTTAGCAGCGGAATCAGGTGCTTTTGCCTATGAGTATACTGGTTACTTAGCTAATATTCATTCTGTAGAAACATACTACCAAGCCAATATTGATATGCTTGATCTGCATAAATTCTACTCTTTATTCTCTCCAAATCAAAAGATTCACACAAAGGTGAAAAACGAAGAACCAACTTATTATGCACCTGGTTGTGAAGTAAATACTTCGCAGTTTGCTTCTGGTAGTATTGTCGAAGGTAAGGTTGTTCGTTCAGTTGTTTCACGTAATGTTCAAATTCATAAAGATAGCTTAGTTAAAGAATCTATTATTTTCCCTCGTGTTGTCATTGGCGAAGGCGCTCAAGTTGAATACGCAATTATTGATAAGGGTGCTGAAGTAGCTGAAGGAGTTGTTATTCGTGGTACAGCAGAAAATCCTGTTGTCATCAAAAAGGGTGAAAAAGTAACAGAGGACATTCTTTCATGAAAATTTTATTTGTAGCAGCAGAAGGAGCTCCTTTTTCTAAAACAGGTGGCTTGGGAGATGTTATTGGAGCTCTTCCAAAATCATTAGTTAAAGCCGGCCATGAAGTTGCTGTTATCCTGCCATACTATGACATGGTGGAAGCCAAGTTTGGAGATCAAATTGAAGATGTTCTTCAATTTGAAGTATACGTTGGTTGGCGTAGACAATTTTGTGGCATTAAGAAGACTGTTTTAAATGGTGTTACTTTCTACTTTATTGACAACCAGTATTATTTCTTCCGTGGTCATGTGTATGGTGATTTCGATGATGGTGAACGTTTTGCCTTCTTCCAACTTGCGGCTCTGGAGGCTCTGGAGCGCATTGGATTTATTCCAGATGTTCTTCATGCTCATGATTATCATACAGCTATGATTCCTTTCTTGTTGAAGGAAAAATACAGATGGATCCAGGCCTACCAAAACATTAAGACTGTTTTAACGATCCATAATTTGGAATTCCAAGGCCAATTCTCTGAAGGTATGCTTTGGGATTTGTTCCGAGTTGGTTTTGAGCGCTATGCGGATGGTACAGTTCGCTGGAATGACTGTCTTAACTGGATGAAAGCTGGTATTCTCTATGCTGATCGTGTAACAACTGTATCTCCAAGTTATGCCTATGAAATCATGACTACAGAGTTTGGTTGTGGTTTGGATCAGATTCTTCGAATGGAGTCCGGTAAGGTATCTGGTATCGTAAATGGAATTGATACTGACCTTTATAATCCAGAGACGGATCCTTTGTTGGATTATCATTTTAACAAGTCAGACCTATCAGGGAAAGCTCAAAACAAAGCTAAACTCCAAGAAAAAGTTGGTCTTCCAGTACGTGCTGATGTTCCAATGATTGGCATTGTGTCACGTTTAACAAGACAGAAAGGCTTTGATGTTGTAGTTGAAGGCCTGCATCGCATGCTTCAGGAAGACGTTCAAATCGTTCTCTTGGGTACAGGTGATCCTGGATTTGAACAAGCCTTCTCATGGTTTAGCCAAGTGTTCCCGGATAAACTTTCTGCCAATATTACCTTTGATGTCAAGCTAGCACAAGAAATTTATGCAGCCTGTGATATTTTCCTCATGCCAAGTCGTTTTGAACCTTGTGGACTTTCTCAAATGATGGCTATGCGTTATGGAACATTACCACTTGTTCATGAGGTAGGCGGGTTGAGAGATACTGTTCAACCGTTTAATCCAATTGAAGGAACGGGTACAGGATTTAGTTTTAATAACTTAACCTCTTACTGGCTTAACTGGGCTCTTCAAACTGCTTTGGATGTTTACTATAATCATCCTGATGTTTGGAAGAAACTTCAAGTACAAGCTATGGAATGTGATTTCTCTTGGGATACAGCTTGTCAGTCTTATCTTGATTTATATCACAGCTTAGCAAATTAAATAAATAAAATCGTATGATGCTTTCATACGATTTTTTGAGATGATGAAAGTATGGGGAATAAATGAACAAAGCTAGAGGAATCTGTGTCCTAGATGTTGATGGAACTCTAATAGAAGAAGAGGTTATTGATTTATTAGGGAAAGAGGCAGAGTGCGAAGAAGAAGTAGCCCTGCTAACAGCTCAAGCTATGAGAGGAGAATTAGACTTCGAAGCAAGTTTAAAAAGACGTGTTTCTCTTCTTAAAGGTCTCTCTATCAATGTTTTCGATAAGATTTATCATGAACTTCACCTTAGTAAAAACGCTGCTAAGTTTATTAAAGTTCTTCAAGAAAATCAGATAGATGTCGGCTTAGTATCAGGCGGATTTATCACTATTGTAGAAAGATTAGCAAAAGATTTGGGAATTTCATTATATACTGCTAATCAACTGGAAATCAGAGATGATCATTTAACTGGAAATCTAATTGGTCCTATTATAAGCAGAGAAGTAAAAGAAGCAACCCTCGTGAGATGGGCTGAAGAATTAGAAGTGCCATTTGATAGAACGATTGCAATCGGTGATGGAGCTAATGACTTAAAAATGCTTAAAAGTGCAGGACTTGGAATAGCCTTTTGTGCCAAGGATATTGTGAAAAAGGAAATAAATCTTCAGGTAGATGAGAGAGATTTTGGGAAAGTTTTGGAAATGATAGACTTCCTTTAGATAGAAAGAGGAATCAAAATGAAAGTTGTTATCGCGCCGGACTCCTTCAAGGAGAGTCTTCCTGCAAACGAAGTGGCAGAAGCTATAAAAAGAGGATTCGAAAGGGCCATACCTAACGTGGAATGTTTACTTTTACCTGTTGGTGATGGAGGTGAAGGAACAGTAGATGCCATTAAAAGTTCTCTTGGTTTGGAAGAAAAAAGAGTCCAGGTAACTGGACCTTTTGGTGATGAGGTTTTGATGTCTTACTTTCAAAAAAGAGAATTAGCTCTATTTGAAGTTGCAAATTTAGTAGGTCTTGCTAAAATCCCTTTTGATAAACGTAATCCTCTAGAGATTCAAACAAAGGGAATTGGTCAACTTATTCTCCATTTGATAGAACAAGGAATCAAAGATATCTACGTTGGTGTCGGTGGTACAGCTAGTAACGATGGTGGAATTGGCATTGCTGCAGGACTCGGATATCAATTTTATGATGAAAATGGAATTGAACTGGAGGCTTGTGGCCAGTCCTTGTTTGAAATTAGTCATATTTCGAAAGATAAAGCCTCATCTGTTCCTGCAGATGTTCGTATCAAAATTTTAGCGGATGTGTCCAATCCTCTCTGTGGACCTCATGGAGCCACCTATACATTTGGAAAACAAAAAGGATTAAACCCTGCTAAATTCCAAGACGTTGATATTGCTATTGAAAACTTTTATGGTAAAGTCGCACCTGAAATATCAAAATTAGAGGGTGCTGGAGCTGGTGGTGGGATTGCAGCTGGTTTGTGTGTCTTTGCTGGAGCAGAGATTGTATCTGGTATCCAAACATGTTTAGATTTAGTGAAATTTGATGAACAGGTCGCAGATGCGGATCTCGTTATAGTTGGTGAAGGAAGGTTGGATACTCAAAGTTTGGCAGGTAAGGCACCAATCGGTGTAGCAAAAAGAACACCAAATGGTGTTCCAGTTATTGCTATTTGTGGTAGTTTATCAGAGGATTTACCACCCTTACCATTTGAGAATATAGTCGCAGCTTTTTCCATACTTGCAAAAAGCGAACCGTTAGCAGACAGTCTAAAAAAAGCAGCTGTTTATCTAGAAAATACAGCTGCAAGTATCGCACGAATCATGTCTTTGAGGTAGAGTTAACCAAACCATTTTTTCCAGAGAGAAGTAGGAGCTTTCGTCTCTTTCTCTTGCCATAAGTCTGAAAAGGCCTTTCTGAGGTCTTTTTCACTTGTTTGAACCGGAACATCGCTATGGATAACCAGTCCGAAAGGAGAAGAGTTATGATCTTCAGAAACGATAGTTGCTTGGCAATCAGAATCTTTAGCTTGTTTTAAATAATAGACCTGTTTTTCAAACTCAACTTGAGGAGAAATTTTGACAAATAGAGGTTCAGTTTCTTTTTTTAAGCACTCTAAAATAGTCAAAAAACCTTTTTGAAATTTGTCATCATTCGCAGTAGCGAGTTCAGCGTAGCCAAGAACACGTTCTTCAAAGGTACCAAGAAAACGTCTTTGTTCGTCGGGATTTAATTCAAGCCCGCCATGAGCTTTTTCTAATATTTGTTTTGATACATCAGTCATAAATATAGTATATCATAAAAGTCTATAGATAAGGCGGAAAAGAAAGCGATTACTTAACAAACTTAAGGAAAATTTGCACAAAGATAACGTTTTTTCTTGAAAAAGGTATCTTTTTGATGTATCATAGAGGTGTAAAATAATTTAACTCAAAGGAGAGTAAAAAATGTCAATTATTACTGATGTTTACGCTCGCGAAGTCCTAGACTCACGCGGTAACCCAACACTTGAAGTAGAAGTTTATACTGAATCAGGTGCTTTCGGACGTGGTATGGTTCCATCAGGAGCTTCTACTGGTGAACACGAAGCAGTTGAACTTCGCGACGGTGACAAATCTCGTTACGGTGGTCTTGGTACACAAAAAGCTGTTGACAACGTAAATAACATTATTGCTGAAGCTATTATCGGCTATGATGTACGTGACCAACAAGCTATCGACCGTGCTATGATCGCTCTTGACGGTACTCCTAACAAAGGTAAATTGGGTGCAAACGCAATCCTTGGTGTGTCTATCGCTGTAGCTCGTGCTGCTGCTGACTACCTTGAAATCCCACTTTACAGCTACCTTGGTGGATTCAACACTAAAGTTCTTCCAACTCCAATGATGAACATCATCAATGGTGGATCTCACTCAGATGCTCCAATCGCTTTCCAAGAATTCATGATCGTACCTGCTGGTGCACCTACATTCAAAGAAGCTCTTCGTTGGGGTGCTGAAATCTTCCACGCACTTAAGAAAATCCTTAAATCTCGTGGTCTTGAAACAGCTGTAGGTGACGAAGGTGGATTCGCTCCTCGTTTCGAAGGAACTGAAGATGGTGTTGAAACTATCCTTGCTGCTATCGAAGCTGCTGGTTATGTTCCAGGTAAAGACGTATTTATCGGATTTGACTGTGCATCATCAGAATTCTACGATAAAGAACGTCAAGTATACGACTACACTAAATTCGAAGGTGAAGGAGCTGCTGTCCGCACTGCTGCTGAACAAATCGACTACCTTGAAGAATTGGTAAACAAATACCCAATCATCACTATCGAAGATGGTATGGACGAAAACGACTGGGACGGTTGGAAAGCTCTTACTGAACGTCTTGGTGGTAAAGTTCAATTGGTTGGTGACGACTTCTTCGTAACAAACACTGACTACCTTTCACGTGGTATCGAAGAAGGTGCTGCTAACTCAATCCTTATCAAAGTTAACCAAATCGGTACTCTTACTGAAACATTCGACGCTATCGAAATGGCGAAAGAAGCTGGTTACACTGCCGTTGTATCACACCGTTCAGGTGAAACTGAAGATTCAACAATCGCTGACATCGCAGTTGCAACAAACGCAGGACAAATCAAGACTGGTTCACTTTCACGTACAGACCGTATCGCTAAATACAACCAATTGCTTCGCATCGAAGATCAACTTGGTGAAGTAGCTGAATACCGTGGATTGAAATCATTCTACAACCTTAAAAAATAATCTAGTTCAGTGAACTAATGAAAGCCCTTGGATATTTCCGAGGGCTTTTGTATATTATTAGACAAGCCCAAAGAAATCCAGTCTTGTTTTCGTATTCTAGAGGTGAAAAGAGAGATTTTTAAACGTTTTTTTGGTATAATAATACCCAGGAAAACTGAGAAAGAAGGAGGTTGAGATGGAAAAGTATTTGTCGGTAACAACTTTGACTAAGTATCTGAAAATGAAATTCGATAAAGACCCATACTTGGAGAGGGTCTATTTAACTGGTCAGGTTTCTAACTTTCGCAAGCGTCCAACTCATCAATATTTTTCTCTAAAAGATGATCGAGCTGTTATCCAAGCGACTATTTGGTCAGGTATTTATCAGAAACTAGGTTTTGATTTGGAAGAAGGGATGAAGATCAATGTTATCGGTCGTGTCCAAGTCTATGAACCAAGTGGGAGCTACTCTATCATCATTGAAAAGGCAGAGCCTGATGGTTTAGGGGCTCTTGCAATCCAGTTCGAACAATTAAAAAAGAAATTATCAGAAGAAGGCCTTTTTCAAGAACGCTTTAAACAAGCAATCCCTCAGTTTGCAAAACGCATCGGTGTTGTGACTAGTCGTAGTGGTGCTGTTATACAGGATATCATTACAACCGTAAGCAGACGTTTCCCAGGGGTAGAGATTGTTTTATATCCTACCAAGGTTCAAGGCGAAGGAGCGGCAGAGGAAATTGCCCGTAACATTGCTAAAGCTAATGAACGAGAAGACTTGGATGTTCTTATCATTGGTCGTGGTGGTGGATCAATTGAGGATCTTTGGGCTTTTAACGAAGAGATTGTAGTGCGTTCTATCTTTGAATCTCGTTTACCGATTATTTCAAGTGTGGGCCACGAAACAGATGTAACCTTGGCTGATTTTGTTGCCGACAAGAGAGCAGCAACACCAACTGCTGCAGCAGAGTTAGCTACTCCTGTGACTAAGTTAGATCTACTGACCTACCTTAAAAATCAAGAGAAACGAATGGCTACTGCCGTACAAAATACTTTATCAAAGAAAAAAGAAGCCTTGAGAGGGCTTAGTCAATCAGTCATTTTCAGGCAACCAGAGCGTTTATATGATGGATATCTGCAACGCTTGGATCAGTTAGTTCTTCGACTAAAGCAGGGATTGAATGGTGAGTTAGTTAGAAATCAACAGAAGGTTCAAGCTCAAATTCACCGTTTGGAGCAATTATCGCCAAATGTCAAGATTCAGCGCTACCAAGACCGTATTCAACAGTTACAAAAATTAATGCGTAGCCAGATGGCTGTGATCTATGATGCCAAGGTTGCTGAAGTAAAACGCTTGTCAGAAGCTCTACTCATGTTAGATACGAGTCGTATCGTAGCAAGGGGTTATGCGATTGTTAAAAAAGAGGATACCGTGGTATCTTCAGCAAATGATTTGAAAAAAAATGACCAGGTGATGTTGATGATGCGAGATGGTCAAGTAGATTTAGAGGTTAAAGATGTCAAAACAGAAGAAATTTGAAGATAATTTATCAGAGCTTGAGACTATTGTTCAGAGTTTAGAAAATGGTGAAATTGCTTTAGAAGATGCTATTACTGCATTTCAAAAAGGAATGGTTCTTTCAAAAGAATTGCAAGCAACACTTGATAAAGCAGAAAAGACCTTGGTTAAAGTCATGCAAGAAGATGGAACAGAAAGCGAACTTCTATGAACAAGCAAGAAAAATTAGCTTTGGTTGAGTCAGCTCTTGAGGAGTTTTATGGAGACCAGCAATTAGCTGCTAATCTCAGAGAAGCTGTTCTCTATTCTATTCATGCAGGCGGTAAACGAATTCGTCCTTATCTACTTTTAGAAGTTTTGGAGTCTTTGCAGGTGCCAATCACTATAGCTCATGCCCAGGTTGCAGCAGCGCTTGAGATGATTCACACAGGAAGCTTAATTCATGATGATCTTCCTGCTATGGATGATGATGATTTTCGTCGTGGGCGTTTAACCAACCATAAGAAGTTTGGTGAAGCACTAGCAATTTTAGCAGGAGATGCCCTCTTTTTAGATCCTTATGCTTTGATAGCACAAGCAGACTTGCCAAACGAAATTAAGGTAGACTTAATAGCTTCTTTGTCCCTTTCTTCTGGAAGTATGGGGATGGTCGCTGGCCAAGTTTTGGATATGGAAGGTGAAGGTAAACATTTAAACCTAGAAGAACTTCAGACCATCCATGCCAATAAAACTGGTAAACTCTTAGCCTTCCCTTTTCAAGCGGCAGGAGTTATTGCAGGATTGGATGAAAATCTTCAAAAACAGTTGAAAACAGTTGGAGAGTTGATTGGGCTTGCTTTTCAAGTGAGAGATGATATCCTTGATGTTACTGCTAGTTTTGAGGAAATTGGTAAAACACCACAAAAAGATTTGCAAGCTGAGAAATCAACCTATCCTGCTTTGTTAGGTTTGGACGAGGCAAAAGTTTTTTGTAACCGAACTTTGGATCAGGCTAATGAAAAATTAGACGTGATTAGCCAATTAGTCGACTTTGATAAAGAACCAATTGTAAAAATAGTAGAAAGTTTGAGAATCAATGCCTAAGGAAAGAGTAGATGTACTTGCCTACAAACAAGGTTTATTTGAAACAAGAGAACAGGCTAAGCGGGGCGTAATGGCTGGATTAGTGATTGCAGTCCTTAATGGTGAGCGTTTTGATAAACCAGGAGAAAAAATTCCTGATGATACTGAATTAAAACTCAAGGGTGAGAAACTTAAGTATGTCAGTCGAGGCGGCTTGAAACTTGAGAAAGCTTTAGAAAAATTTGATATATCGGTTGAAGGCAAAACGACCATTGATATTGGCGCTTCAACAGGAGGCTTTACGGATGTCATGCTTCAAAATGGTGCAAAACTGGTTTATGCCGTTGATGTTGGTACCAATCAGCTAGCCTGGAAATTACGCCAAGATTCACGTGTTATCAGCATGGAGCAATTTAACTTTCGTTATGCTGAAAAAAATGACTTTGAAGAAGAGCCAAGTTTTGCAAGTATTGATGTGAGTTTTATTTCTTTGAGTCTCATTTTACCGCCTCTACATAGAATATTGGCAAATCAAGGACAAGTCGTCGCACTTATAAAACCACAGTTTGAAGCAGGACGAGAACAGATTGGTAAAAATGGAATTATCAGAGATGCCAAAGTTCACCAAAATGTTTTAGAATCAGTTACTAAAATGGCAGTTGATGAAGGATTCTCAGTCTTAGGATTGGATTTCTCTCCTATTCAAGGTGGACATGGGAATATTGAGTTTCTTGCTTATTTACGTAAAGAAGAACATGCAAGCAACCAAGTAGTTTCTGAAATAGAAAAAGTAGTAGAAAAAGCACATAGAGAGTTTAAAGATGAATAAAAAAGAAAGACTTGAAAAGATTAGAAGATTTGTGACTGACTATCAAATCGGCACTCAAGAAGAAATCGTTGAACACTTGAGAGAAGCAGGCATCTCTGCTACTCAAGCAACTGTTTCACGTGATATCAAAGAATTAGGGATTGTAAAAATTCCTTTGAAAGACAATACATATGTCTATGAATTACCAAAGTCAGTAGTTAAAAGTTTACAGTTAGCTGAGAACAATATCGAAAGTTTTGAAAGAATGGGTAATCTTATCAACTTAGATGTTATTCCTGGGAATACAATTTTTGTAAAAAGTCAATTGACTCAAACATTTTCGGATATGATTTTTAGCTGTTTAGCAGATGATAACTCAATTTTAATTGTAGCGCGAACTGAAGAAGCAGCTGTAGAGATTGTTGAACAAGTTAAAAAGTGGTAGGACCTTATGTTACTTGAAATTTCAATAAAAAACTTTGCCATCATTGAGGCTATTTCACTTAATTTTGAGAAGGGAATGACAGTTCTGACTGGGGAAACCGGTGCTGGGAAGTCTATCATCATCGATGCTATGAATATGATGCTGGGAGCCAGAGCCACAACGGACGTTATTCGTCATGGTGCTCCTAAGGCTGAAATCGAAGGTCTTTTCTCGGTTGAAAACAGTCATGCTTTGCAAATGATTTTTGATGAGCAAGGAATAGAGCTAGGTGATGAAATCATCATCCGTCGTGAAATTTTACAAAACGGGCGTAGTGTTAGTCGTGTCAATGGACAGATGGTTAATCTATCTGTTCTTCGCTCAATTGGACAGTATCTTGTTGATATCCATGGCCAACATGATCAAGAAGAGTTAATGCGTCCCCAATTGCATATTCAGATGCTTGATGGGTTTGGTGATGCAGATTTTCTGGAACTGAAGCAAGCCTACCAGACAAACTTTGATGCTTATCGTAAAATGCGCAAGCAACTTCTTGAGATTAAGAAAAATCAAGAAGAGCACAAGGCTCGTATTGAAATGCTGGAATTTCAGATGGCTGAAATTGAATCTGCGTCCTTACAGCCAGGTGAAGACCTCAAACTAAACCAAGAACGAGATAAACTTCTAAATCATAAAAATATTGCTGATACGTTGACTAATGCTTATACAATGTTAGATAATGAAGAATTTTCAAGTCTAGCTAACGTGCGTTCAGCTATGAATGATATGGAAAGTTTAGAAGACTATGATGTAGAATATCGTGAAATTTCTACTTCCTTATCTGAATCTTATTATGTTCTAGAAGATGTTACTAAACGTTTAGAGGATATTATTGAAAGTCTTGATTTCGATGGTAATCGTCTAATGCAGATTGAAAGCCGTTTAGATCTCATTCACGCCATTACACGTAAGTATGGTGGGAATGTTGACGATGTCTTGATGTACTTTGCTAAAATCACAGAAGAATACAACCTTCTGACTGGCAATCATTTATCTTCAGATGATATGGAAGTAGAACTCAAAAAATTGGAAGTAAGTCTAGTTGACTTAGCAACTAAGCTTGCATCTGCTCGACATAACTTAGCTCAACAATTGGAAATTGAGATTCAGCAAGAACTTAAAGACCTTTATATGGATAAGGCTCGATTTCAGGTTCAATTTACTAAAGCTAAGTTTACTCGTGAAGGAAATGAAAGTGTTGAATTTTACATCTCCACCAACCCTGGTGAAGACTTTAAACCATTAGTGAAAGTAGCATCTGGTGGTGAGTTGTCTCGCCTCATGTTGGCGATCAAGTCTGCTTTTTCTCGTAAGGAAGGTAAGACCAGCATTGTATTTGATGAAGTAGACACTGGAGTTTCAGGTCGTGTGGCTCAAGCCATTGCTCAAAAAATTCATAAAATTGGTCAGCATGGCCAAGTATTAGCGATATCCCATCTACCACAAGTCATTGCTATCGCAGATTATCAGTTCTTTATTGAAAAGATTAGTGATGAGCATTCGACTGTGTCTACTGTTCGTCTCTTGACTTTAGAAGAACGCGTAGAGGAAGTTGCCAAGATGTTGGCAGGGGAGAATGTGACAGATGCCGCTCTTACACAGGCTAGAGAATTATTGCAAAGTAAGGAGAAATAAATGACAGACTATTATGTAATTGGAGATGTTCACGGAAAAGCAGGAATGCTTGAAGACCTTCTTAAAACATGGGATGGCAAAACCCAATTACTATTTCTTGGTGATTTAATCGATAGAGGGGAAGATAGTCGTCGTGTTCTTGAAATGGTCAAGGACTTGGTTGAAAATCATGGAGCGATTTGCATTTCAGGAAATCACGAGTACATGTTTTTAACCTGGTTGGATAATCCTGAAGAAAGTTATGATCATTACCGTAGGAATGGCGGGGATACAACCATTAATTCTATTTTAGGTCGCCCGCTAGATGCACCAGTAGATGGTGTCGAAGATGCAAAGCGTGTTGAAACGGAAGCAGCAGACTTGGTTGCTTTTATCCGTCAGATGCCTTTTGTAATTGAAACTGAAAAGTATATCTTTGTTCATGCTGGAATTGATTTAACCTTGGACGACTGGCACGAAACAACAGACTACAAGAAAGTCTGGCTCAGAAAACCATTCCACGAGGCGCCTAATCACACAGGAAAAACAATTGTCTTTGGTCATACGCCAGTCTACGGACTTTTGGAACAAAAACCAGGAACTGCAGAACTTTGGATGACAGAAGATGGAAAAATCGGAATGGATGGAGGAGCTGTCTATGGTGGTGTCCTTCATGGAATTGTCTTTACAGACCAAGGTATGACAGACCACTATTTCATTGAAAACGACGGCTTTGTTGCTGAAGATTAATACTCTCTACAGGGTATTATGGTCTTGTCAAAAACATAAAAACAATTTATAATTAATAGATACCCTGAAAGGAAGAGAATCTTGAATTTAGAAGAATTGAAAAAACGTCAGGAGAAGATCCGAAACTTTTCCATTATCGCTCACATTGACCACGGGAAGTCAACATTGGCGGACCGTATTTTGGAGGCTACAGAGACGGTTTCTAGTCGTGAAATGCAAGCTCAGCTTCTTGATAGTATGGATCTAGAGAGAGAACGTGGGATTACTATCAAACTGAATGCCATCGAGCTTAATTATACTGCCAAAGACGGTGAAACCTATATTTTCCACCTGATTGACACACCAGGACACGTGGACTTCACTTATGAGGTATCACGTTCTCTAGCTGCATGTGAGGGAGCCATTTTGGTTGTCGATGCTGCCCAAGGGATTGAGGCTCAAACATTAGCTAACGTTTACCTTGCCTTAGATAATGATTTGGAGATCCTTCCAGTTATTAACAAGATTGACTTGCCTGCTGCAGATCCAGAGCGCGTGCGTACAGAAATTGAAGATGTCATCGGTCTAGATGCTAGTGAGGCTGTATTAGCTTCAGCAAAAGCTGGGATTGGAATTGAAGATATTTTAGAGCAAATTGTAGAAAAAGTTCCAGCACCAACTGGTGATGTATCAGCACCACTAAAAGCTTTGATTTTTGACTCAGTTTACGATGCTTATCGTGGCGTTATCCTCCAAGTTCGTGTCATGGATGGAGTTGTTAAGCCTGGTGATAAGATTCAGCTCATGAGCAATGGTAAAACCTTTGATGTTACTGAGGTCGGAATCTTCACACCCAAAGCAGTAGGACGTGACTTCCTTGCGACAGGTGACGTTGGTTATATTGCAGCATCTATCAAGACTGTTCAAGACACTCGTGTCGGTGATACAGTTACCTTGGCGGCGAACCCTGCTTCAGAACCCCTATCTGGATATAAGCAGATGAATCCGATGGTTTTCGCAGGTCTTTATCCAATCGAGTCAAATAAATACAATGACCTTCGTGAAGCCCTTGAAAAATTGCAGTTGAACGATGCTAGTCTTCAGTTTGAACCCGAAACATCGCAAGCTCTTGGATTCGGTTTCCGTTGTGGATTTTTGGGTCTCCTTCATATGGATGTTATTCAGGAACGTTTGGAACGTGAGTTCAACATTGACTTGATCATGACTGCTCCATCCGTTATATACAAGGTCAATCAGACTGATGGTGTGTCTATGGATGTATCGAATCCATCCGAGTTTCCTGATCCTACTAAAATTGCAACTATTGAAGAACCTTATGTTAAAGCACAAATCATGGTACCACAGGAATTTGTAGGAGCTGTTATGGAACTAGCTCAGCGCAAACGTGGTGACTTTGTGACGATGGACTATATTGATGATAATCGTGTCAATGTTATCTATCAAATTCCACTTGCTGAAATTGTCTTTGATTTCTTTGACAAGCTCAAATCTTCAACACGTGGCTATGCAAGCTTTGACTATGAACTGTCAGAGTATCGTCCATCTAAACTGGTTAAAATGGATATCCTTCTTAATGGAGACAAGGTTGATGCACTCAGCTTTATCGTTCACAAGGACTTTGCCTATGAACGTGGGAAACTCATCGTTGATAAACTCAAGAAAATCATTCCACGTCAACAGTTTGAAGTTCCAATCCAAGCAGCTATTGGACACAAGATTGTAGCTCGTACAGATATCAAAGCTCTTCGTAAAAACGTTCTTGCCAAATGTTATGGAGGAGATGTTTCGCGTAAACGTAAACTTCTTGAAAAACAAAAGGCTGGTAAAAAGCGTATGAAAGCTATCGGATCAGTAGAAGTTCCTCAAGAAGCCTTCCTAAGTGTCTTGAGTATGGATGAAGAATAATTGATTCCTAATACAGTTATCTTTTGACACTTATCTTTTCATTCATTAGAATAGAAGTGAAAGGAGAAGGATTATGAAAAAAATCGTCAGCTTATCTACACTTTTAGTGTGTTGCCTTTGTCTCGCTGCTTGTAATACTTCAAAATCTAAAAAAGAAGTAGCCTCAGATACAACAACAGTCCAGGAAACTACCACAGCTCAAGAAACAACAACTGTAGCCGAATCAACAATTAAAGATACACAGGTAATTGGGTCAGATGCTTATGGCTACGTAAAAGTGCCAAAATCATGGATTCATTTTACAGAAGTTGAGGGTGGTGATGATATTCAGTACTGTGATGGAACGGACATCAATATCGTAACCCTAAATACTTTTAAACCAGAGCACCTTGGTGTTAGTGAAAGTGAATATGCTGCTCTTGATGCTGTTCAAGTCTCTACTAGTGTTTATCAAACTAAACAACAAAGCGAGGATTTCTCTAAAGTTTGGGGATCTAAGTCAAAAATTGGTGGTTATGACGCCTATGTCGTAAACTGTATTGCTAAAAATGGTAAATATCTAGTGATCTGGATCTTTAAATCAGACGATGGTAAGTTTAGATACGTTTCTCTAGAAGGAACACCTGAAGTGTTGAAGGATATGCTTCCATTAATTGAACAAAGTTGGACTACGAAAAAAAATTAATAGATTAAAAAACAGGATGTATGTCCTGTTTTTTTTATCTTTTTTCAAAACTATTTAAAATTATTTGCTGTTTAAAATCAAACAAAAAAAATAAAAATCAAACAAAATACAACAAAAAAATATTGACAACGGTTTCATATAGTGTTATACTTGTATCATAAAAGTTAAATATGAAGGGAGAAGGTCATGGGATTAGATCATTTCTTCAGCAAAGACTTAGTTTTTTGTTTAGAAGCAGATAATCAAGAGCAACTCTTTGATCAAGTTGCAACCCTATTGGAAGAAAAGAAAGTTGTTACGGATACCTATCGATCGGCATTGATTGAACGTGAAAAAATGTTCCCAACAGGTTTAGATATGGAATTTCTTGGGAAGGACTTGCCGAATGTAGCAATCCCTCACACAGACACGATTCATAATTTAACTGAAAACGTTGTTGTGGTTCGCTTAGCGAAACCAGTAACATTCCACAACATGATTGCTCCTGACAAGGAAGTAGAAGTATCATTACTCTTCTTTATCATCAATAATTCAAGTTCGAGTCAAACAAATATTCTTGCTCAATTGATGGACTTCTTTACAGGTAATGGTCATTTAGAAGCACTTTCTAAGATTACAGAACCAGAAGCTTTGTTCAAATATATCTCAGAAGCAACTGCTTAATTTGTTAATAAATATAAACTAAAAAATGGAGGAAATCCAAATGATTAAAATTCTTGCTGCATGTGGTGCAGGTGTTAACTCAAGCCACCAAATTAAAAGCGCTCTAGAAGAAGAGCTATCTAACCGTGGATACGACGTACAGTGTGACGCAGTTATGGTTAAAGATGTCAACGAAGACTTGATTAAAGGTTATGATATCTTCACACCAATTGCTGCAACAGACTTAGGTTTTGACCCTGGTATCCCAGTAGTAGAAGCTGGACCTATCTTATTCCGTATTCCAGCGATGAGTGCTCCAGTTTATGACAATATTGAAGCAGCAATTAAAGAACACGGATTAAGTTAATTATTATTTTGTAATTTTCCATAAAAATAAAGGGAGGAAAAATTATGGATTTCATTATTGAGTTGGCCAATAAAGTATTCAAGCCAATCTTGGATATGGGTGGCCCAATCATCATGCTGATCATTTTGACAGTATTGGCTTTGCTTTTCGGAGTGAAATTCTCCAAAGCACTTGAAGGTGGTATTAAACTTGCCATCGCGCTTACTGGTATCGGTGCTATCATCGGAATGCTTAACGGAGCTTTCTCAGCTTCTCTTGCAAAATTCGTTGAAAATACTGGTATTCAATTGAACATCACCGACGTTGGTTGGGCACCACTTGCTACAATCACTTGGGGTTCTGCCTGGACACTCTACTTCTTGCTTGTGATGTTGATTGTCAACATTGTAATGCTTGCAATGAAGAAAACAGACACACTTGACGTTGATATCTTCGATATCTGGCACTTGTCTATTACAGGTCTTTTGATTAAATGGTATGCTGACAAGAGTGGAGTTGGTCAAGGGGTTTCTCTTTTCATCGCGACTGCAGCAGTTGTTCTTGTAGGGGTTCTTAAAATCATCAACTCTGACTTGATGAAACCAACATTTGATGATCTTCTTAACGCACCAAGTTCATCACCAATGACTTCAACTCACATGAACTACATGATGAACCCAGTTATCATGGTTTTGGATAAGATTTTTGATAAATTCTTCCCAGGTCTTGATAAATATGACTTTGACGCTGCAAAATTGAATAAGAGAATCGGTTTCTGGGGATCTAAATTCTTCATCGGTTTCATCCTTGGTATCGTTATCGGTTTGATGGGAACTCCACATCCAGTTGCTGGTGTTGAAGGTGCTGATAAATGGGAACTAGTTATTAAAGGTTGGTTGTCACTTGGTTTGACTGCCGGTGTCTGCTTGGAGCTCTTCTCATTGATCGGTTCATGGTTCATCGCAGCCGTAGAACCACTTTCACAAGGTATTACAAACGTTGCTACTAAACGTCTTCAAGGACGTAAATTCAACATCGGACTTGACTGGCCATTTATCGCTGGTCGTGCTGAAATCTGGGCTTGTGCCAACGTACTTGCACCAATCATGTTGATTGAAGCAGTGCTTCTTTCAAATGTCGGAAATGGTATCTTGCCACTTGCTGGTATCATCGCAATGGGTGTAACTCCAGCTCTCTTGGTAGTTACTCGTGGTAAATTGCTCCGTATGATTATCTTCGGAACACTATTGTTGCCACTCTTCCTTCTTTCAGGTACACTTATCGCACCATTTGCAACAGATCTTGCTAAAAGTGTAGGTGCCTTCCCAGAAGGTGTGAGCCAAACTCAATTGATCACTCACTCAACACTTGAAGGACCAATCGAAAAACTTCTTGGTTGGACAATTGGTAACACTACAACAGGTGATATCAAAGCAATTATTGGTGCAGTAATCTTCCTTACTTTCTATATCGGTATTTTCGCATGGTACAGAAAACAAATGATCAAACGTAACGAAGAATATGCAGCAAACGCAAAATAATTTGCTCCTAAAAATGTAAATTGTAAAAACTAGGTTGTCAGTTTCCACTATGGAGCAGTCAGCCTAGTTTTTTTAGAGAATTGGAGGTAAGACTTGTGATTGAATTAAAATCAGATCAATTATATGTTCAGTTTCAAACACTTGGTGGCGCACTTTCTTCTATAAAGGACAAGGAAGGCGTAGAGTATTTGTGGCAGGGGGATCCAACTTATTGGAGTGGACAAGCGCCTGTATTATTCCCAATATGTGGTTCAGTAAGAAATGATACGGTCCTTTATGATAAGGAAGATGGTAGTCAAAAAAAAGGAAAAATTCCTCGACATGGCTTAGTACGAAAAAAAGATTTTACTTTAGTGGAACAAACAGATAATTCTGTTACATTCGCTATTGAAGACGATGAAGAAATGTATGCAAATTACCCTTATCATTTTCGTTTAGAAATCACTTATACAGTGACTGGGAAAACCATACGTACTCAGTATAAAATCTATAATAAAGAATCAGAAAAGAGTATGCCATATTTTATCGGTGGGCATCCTGGTTTTAACTGTCCCTTACTAGATGGTGAAGTGTACGAAGACTACTATCTTGAATTTGAAAAGCCAGAAACATGTACAGTTCCAAAACCTTTCCCAGAAACAGGCATGTTGGATTTCAAAGATAGAAGTTCTTGGTTAAATAATCAAAAAGAAATAGACTTGAATTATGACTTCTTTAGCTATGATGCTGTGACATTAGATGAGTTGAAATCTCGCACAGTAGCTTTGCGTTCACGAAAACATGATAAAGGTTTGAAACTAGATTTTAAAGAGCTTCCAAATTTAATCGTATGGTCAACTCTTAATAAAGGGCCTTTTATTGCCTTGGAACCATGGTCAGGTTTGTCTACTTCAATAGAAGAAGGAGATAGACTGGAAGATAAGAAAGATGTTAAGATTATTAAACCTAGTGATTTTGATCAGGTTGGATTTGATATCGAGATTTTATAAAAAAATAAACAAAAACAAACATAAATTGTTGACTTTTCCAACTAATAGTAGTATATTATGTTTATAAAGAACAATTTGTGTTTATTTTAACAAGATTACTGTTCTGGCTCTTCTCTGAAGAAAGCTTATTAAGAAACGAATAAGATATTTGTTCTTAATTTAAATTATTGTCAACAAAACTACTAGTAGCTATTTGAGAAAGGCCTATTTTAGGCTAGAATCAGAAAGTTTTACTGGTCTATTATAAAAAAGGAGTATACAATATGGCTATTGTTATTGGTGCAGATGCTGCAGGTTTAAGATTGAAAGAAGTTGTAAAAAACTTCTTGGAAAAAGAAAACTTCCACGTAGTGGATGTTACAGCAGAAGGTCAAGACTTTGTTGATGTAACTCTAGCAGTTGCGGAAGAAGTTAAGAAAGAAGAACAAAACCTTGGTATCGTCATTGATGCTTATGGTGCAGGTCCGTTTATGGTTGCTACTAAAATCAAAGGAATGGTTGCTGCAGAAGTTTCTGATGAACGTTCAGCTTATATGACTCGCGGTCACAACAACTCACGTATGATTACTATGGGTGCTCAACTTGTTGGTGATGAATTGGCTAAAAACATTGCTAAAGGCTTTGTAAATGGTAAGTATGACGGCGGTCGTCACCAAATCCGTGTCGACATGTTGAACAAAATGTGCTAATTTTGATATTGAAAGAAAGGTAAGATAAAATGAGAATTGCAATCGGATGTGACCACATCGTAACAAATGAAAAAATGGCGGTTTCAGAATTTTTGAAATCTAAAGGACATGAAGTCATCGACTTTGGTACTTATGACCACGCTCGTACCCACTATCCAATCTTTGGTAAAAAAGTTGGTGAAGCAGTAGTTAGTGGCCAAGCTGATCTTGGTGTGTGTATTTGTGGTACTGGTGTAGGTATTAATAATGCTGTTAACAAGGTTCCTGGTGTTCGTTCTGCTTTGGTTCGCGATATGACAACAGCTCTATATGCAAAAGAACAATTGAATGCTAATGTTATCGGATTTGGTGGTAAAATCACTGGTGAATTGCTCATGTGTGATATCATTGAAGCTTTCATCAACGCTGAATACAAACCATCAGAAGAAAACAAAAAATTGATCGCTAAAATCCAACACGTTGAAAGTCATAACGATCATCAAACTGATGCTAACTTCTTTGCAGAATTCCTTGAAAAATGGGATCGTGGTGAATACCACGACTAAGAGGTGACTTATGATTTTAACAGTCACAATGAACCCATCCATTGATATTTCCTATCCTTTGGATGAACTGAAAATTGACACTGTCAACCGTGTGGTAGATGTCACTAAAACGGCTGGTGGTAAAGGTCTTAACGTTACACGTGTCCTATCAGAATTCGGTGATTCAGTAGTGGCAACTGGGCTTGTCGGTGGTAAACTTGGTGATTTTTTAGTAGAAAATATTGATGATAAAGTAAGCAAACGTTTCTTCTCTATTCAAGGTGAAACCCGTAACTGTATCGCAATTCTACATGGAGAAAACCAAACAGAAATCCTAGAAAAAGGTCCTGAAGTTCAAGAAAAAGAAGGTCAAGATTTCTTGGCTCATTTCAAAGAACTTTTAGAGACTGTAGAGGTAGTGGCCATTTCAGGTAGTCTACCAGCAGGACTTCCTGTGGATTATTATGCTAGTCTGGTTGAACTTGCTAACCAAGCTGGTAAACCTGTTGTCTTGGACTGTTCAGGAGCTGCACTTCAAGCAGTTCTTGAGTCTCCACATAAACCAACAGTCATCAAACCAAATAATGAAGAATTATCTCAACTTTTGGGAAGAGAAATATCTAAAGACTTGGATGAATTAAAAGAAGTCCTTCAAGAACCACTATTTGATGGAATCGAGTGGATTATCGTTTCCTTAGGTGCTAACGGAGCATTCGCTAAACACGGTAACACTTTCTACAAAGTAGATATTCCAAGAATTCAAGTAGTAAATCCAGTCGGTTCTGGCGATTCTACAGTGGCAGGTATTGCTTCAGGTCTTTTCCATAAAGAAACGGATCAAGAACTGTTGATCAAGGCAAATGTCCTTGGTATGCTTAATGCTCAAGAAAAAATGACCGGTCATGTGAATATGGCTAACTATCAAGGTCTATATGACCAATTAATTGTAAAAGAGGTATAAAATGGTTTTAACAGAAAATAAACGCGCTTGTATGCAAAAACTCTCTGATGAGAATGGTATCATCTCAGCTCTCGCCTTTGATCAACGCGGTGCTTTGAAACGCCTCATGGCTCAATACCAAACAGAAGAGCCAACAGTTGCTCAAATGGAAGAACTTAAAGTATTGGTGGCAGATGAATTGACTAAATATGCTTCATCAATGCTACTTGACCCTGAGTACGGACTTCCAGCTACAAAAGCTCTTGATCCAAATGCAGGTCTTCTCCTTGCTTATGAAAAAACAGGATACGATACAACAAGTACAAAACGCTTGCCAGACTGCTTGGATGTTTGGTCTGCAAAACGTATCAAGGAACAAGGTGCAGATGCTGTTAAGTTCTTGCTTTACTATGACGTAGATAGCTCTGACGAACTCAACCAACAAAAACAAGCCTACATCGAACGCATTGGGTCTGAGTGTGTGGCTGAAGACATTCCGTTCTTCCTTGAAATCTTGGCTTACGATGAAAAGATTGCTGACGCAGGTTCTGCTGAATACGCTAAAGTAAAACCACACAAGGTTATCGGTGCGATGAAAGTCTTCTCTGACCCACGCTTTAACATCGATGTCTTGAAAGTGGAAGTACCAGTTAACGTGAAATACGTTGAAGGATTTGGCGATGGTGAAATCGTTCATACACGTGAAGAAGCAGCAGCCTTCTTCAAAGCTCAAGACGAAGCTACTAACTTGCCATACATCTACTTGAGTGCAGGTGTATCTGCTAAGCTCTTCCAAGAAACTCTTGTATTTGCCCATGAATCAGGTGCAAACTTCAACGGTGTTCTTTGCGGACGCGCAACATGGGCTGGTTCAGTTGAAGCTTACATCAAAGACGGTGAAGCAGCAGCTCGCGAATGGCTTCGTACAACTGGTTTTGAAAACATTGATGAACTCAACAAAGTTCTTCAAACAACAGCTACTTCATGGACTGAACGTGTGTAAGTTCTTCATTGAAATCATTTATAAAATAAAAAAAGTCTCACCAATGGTGAGGCTTTTTAAGGTGTTGATTTAATAATATTTGTTTGTTTGGACAAAGCTTTTAGGGTCTCTTCGCTAAGTTTTGAATCTGAAATAATTGTATCGATATCAGCAATATTATAGAAAGTGTAAAAATCGAACTTATCAAATTTACTATGGTCAGCTAAGAGAATTTTTTTATTGGCATTTTTTAATGCTAGTTTTTGAATTTCGCCTTCATCTTCGCTAAAAGTAGCAATAGCTTGATCTTTAATTCCATTACAGCTAACAAAAGCTTTAGAGAATTGAAGACTATCAATGTCCTGGAGCGTTAAGGTCCCGACAAAGGCTCCTGTGATTTCTCGATAATTCCCACCAATTAGAATTAAATCAGTCAATTTTCGTTCATTCAAAATAATGAAAACTGGAAGGCTATTTGTTACGACGCGAATATTATCAATTGGAAGTTCACGAGCAAAGAACTCGAGAGTAGTCCCAGGACCGATAAAGATGGTTTCTCTTTCTTCGACTAATTGGCCAGCAAAACGAGCAATTTCTTGTTTTTCGGCGATTTGTAAACCTTGTTTTTCGACGTTAGAGCGTTCATTTGCCAAAAAAGAACCAGAACGAAGCTTTTCGGCACCTCCATGAACTCGAACAAGTAGATCCTTGTCAGCTAGTTCTTGTAGATAACGCCGAGCAGTCATATCTGAAATATCTAAACGATTCATTATCTCTTTAACAGTGATTGTACCTTTGGTATTGACAATTTCTAAAATCATATCAAGTTTTTCTTGTTTTAGCATTGAATCACCCCCATATCTAATATCATTCTATCATATTTTAAACATCTAATCAACATAAAGAACAAAAATAAACAAAAACAAAAAACATCTGTGTTTGTTTTTAACTCAGATGTTTTTTATTTATATTTAATCTAATCCGTAGTTATAATCATCGTCCTGCATCGCCTCAACTTCACCAAGCAGATATCCATTACCAACTTGAGAGAAGAAGTCGTGGTTAGATGTACCAGTTGAAATTCCATTCATAACAATTGGGTTTACATCGTCAGCTGAGTCAGGGAAGAGCGGATCTTGTCCTAGATTCATAAGAGCTTTATTGGCATTGTAGCGAAGGAATGTTTTCACTTCTTCAGTCCAACCAACACCATCATAAAGGCTTTCTGTATAACCTTCTTCATTTTCATAAAGTGTGTAAAGAAGGTCGTACATCCATTCTTTTAATTTTTCTTGCTCTTCTTCAGGTAATTCATTGAATCCAAGTTGGAATTTATAACCAATGTAGGTTCCGTGAACGGACTCGTCACGAATGATGAGTTTGATGATTTCAGCAACGTTAGCCAACTTGTTATTTCCTAGATAGTAGAGCGGAGTGAAGAAACCAGAGTAGAAGAGGAAGGTTTCAAGAAATACACTAGCTACTTTCTTTTCAAGTGGTGTTCCGTTAAGGTAAATCTCATTGATGATTTGTGCCTTTTTCTGAAGATATGGGTTTGTATCAGTCCATTCAAAGATTTCTTCAATCTCAGACTTGGTATTCAAGGTTGAGAAAATAGAAGAATAAGATTTAGCATGGACAGATTCCATAAATTGAATGTTGTTAAAAACAGCTTCTTCGTGAGGAGTGCGAATATCTGCACGAAGAGCTTGAACACCAGTTTCAGACTGCATGGTATCCAAAAGTGTCAAACCACCAAAGACTTTTCCTACTAAGTCTTTTTCTTTATTTGATAACTTTCTCCAGTCATCCAAGTCATTAGATAAGGGAATACGTGTATCTAACCAAAATTGTTCTGTTAGTTTTTCCCATGTTGATTTATCGATGACATCTTCGATGGCATTCCAGTTAATGGCTTTGTAGTAAGTTTCCATTACAAATCTCTTTCTTTTGATTTTAATAAAATAAGGATAAATGTTGTATCGCTCTAAGATTGGGCTACCGCACAAAAAGTCGGTATTCCGACTTTTTGATGTTACCCTATCTTTGTAAACAAGATTTTAGTGAGATTTTAAATCACACAACTTTCACATTGGTTAGCACCAACTTCACCGCCGTCATCTGTGTAGGTACGAACGTAGTAGATAGACTTAATGCCCTTGTTAAAGGCGTAGTTACGAAGGATAGATAGGTCACGTGTTGTTTGTTTGTTCTCTTTCTTCCATTCATAAAGACCTGTTGGGATATCACTACGCATGAAGAGAGTAAGTGAAAGCCCTTGGTCTACGTGCTCAGTAGCCGCAGCATAGACATCGATAACTTTACGCATATCCATGTCATAGGCAGAAGTGTAGTAAGGAATCGTTTCAGTTGATAATCCTGCAGCAGGATAGTAAATCTTACCAATTTTCTTCTCTTGGCGTTCTTCAATACGTTGAGTGATTGGGTGGATAGAAGCAGACACGTCATTGATGTAGCTGATAGAACCATTCGGCGCTACAGCAAGACGGTTTTGGTGGTAAAGTCCATCTGCTTTAACTTTGTCACGAAGTTCAGCCCAATCAGCTGCAGACGGGATAAAGATACCTTCAAAAAGCTCTTTAACACGATCAGATTTTGGAACAAATTGACCAGACGTATACTTATCGAAATAAGTACCATTTGCGTAGTCTGATTTCTCAAAGTTATGGAAGGTAATGCCACGTTCACGCGCAATATTGTTTGATTCTACCAAAGTCCAGTAATTCAAAAGCATAAAGTAGATGCTTGTAAATTCAACAGACTCAGGAGATCCATATTCGATCAATTGCTGAGCAAGGTAGCTGTGAAGTCCCATAGCTCCAAGTCCAAATGTATGAGCTTGGCTGTTTCCGTGGTCGATTGTAGGAACAGCGACGATGTGAGAACTATCTGTAACGAAAGTTAAAGCACGTACCATAGCTCGGATCGAACGACCAAAGTCAGGTGAAGTCATCATGTTGACTACGTTTGTTGAACCAAGGTTACATGAAACGTCAGTACCCATTTGAAGGAATTCTTGCGCATCGTTGATAAGACTTGGCTCTTGGACTTGAAGAATTTCTGAACACAAGTTACTCATGATAATCTTACCATCGACAGGATTTGCTCGGTTAGCTGTATCAATGTTGACTACATAAGGATAGCCAGATTCTTGTTGCAATTTAGAAATTTCGGTTTCCAAATCACGCGCTTTGATTTTTGTCTTACGGATGTTTGGATTTGCAACTAGCTCATCGTATTTTTCTGTGATATCGATGTAGTTGAAAGGTACGCCATACTCTTTTTCTACAGAATATGGGCTAAATAGGTACATTTCTTCATTCTTACGTGCTAATTCGTAGAATTTATCTGGTACCACAACACCAAGCGAGAGAGTTTTTACACGAACTTTTTCATCAGCATTTTCTTTCTTAGTAGAAAGGAAAGCGATAATGTCTGGGTGGAAGACGTTAAGGTAAACAACCCCAGCCCCTTGACGTTGACCCAATTGGTTAGAGTAAGAGAAGCTGTCTTCGAAAAGCTTCATAACTGGAACGACACCAGAAGCCGCACCTTCATATCCTTTGATAGGGGCTCCAGCTTCACGAAGGTTGTTGAGGGAAATTCCGACACCGCCTCCGATACGTGAAAGCTGAAGAGCTGAGTTGATAGAACGTCCGATAGAGTTCATATCATCTGTTACCTGAATCAAGAAACAGGATACCAATTCACCACGACGTGCACGGCCTGCATTCAAGAAAGAAGGTGTAGCAGGCTGGTATCGCTGGTGGATGATTTCATTTGCGATATCAGTTGCGATAGTTTCATTGCCATCAGCAAAATAAAGAGCGTTGAAGAAGACACGGTCTTCCATGCTCTCAAGATAGTACTCTCCATCGTTAGTTTTCAAGGCGTATTGATTGTAAAATTTGTATGCTGCCATGAAAGATTTAAACTGGAAGTTTTGGTCTTTAATAAATTGATAAAGCTCTTCTAAGAATTCAGGACGATATTTTTTGATAAACGCTGTTTCGATATAGTCTTGCTTAATAAGGTAATCAATTTTATCAGTGATAGAATCAAAAACCATAGAATTTGGTACAACGTTTTCTTTAAAGAAAGCGTCCAAGGCTTCTTTATCTTTGTGGAGCATGATTTGTCCATTAACAGGACGGTTGATTTCATTATTTAGACGGAAGTAAGTTACATCCTCAAGTTGTTTTAATCCCATAAAATTTCCTTTAATTCATTACAAAAGAAAGGCTTCTAAGATTGACATAGAAGCTTTTAATCCTGATACTTAAGCAAGTTTTTTAAGTTTTGCTGGTTGGAAACCAGAGAAAACTTCAGTTGGTGTTTGAATGATAGGAGCAGCGCTGAAGCCTAGCTCTTTAACTTGTTCAATAAATTCAGGTTGTTCATCAAGATTGATTTCGCGATATGCGATGTTGTTACTATCTAAGAATCGTTTGGTCATTTTACATTGAACACAATTGTTTTTAGAATAAACGGTTACCATTCTGTAACTCCTCCTTCAAAATTTAATTACTTCTTAAGTATATCAGAAAAAAAATCTTTGTCAACGAAGAAAAACTAAATATTGTAGATTTTTTTTAGATGAGAGTTATCCAAACACAATATATAGTGATTGTAAAAAAATAAAATCCATAAATAACAGCGTTTTCTAAATGTTAAAATTATAAAAAACTATATGATGTATTTTGATACAGAAAATAGAAGATTTTCAGCAAGTTATCTGAAAGGAAAAAGAAGAAATCCCATAAAATACTTGAAAAAATTCCTAGAAGATGATATAATACCAAATTGTAAGGGTTATCAGATATAACTCAAAAAGAAAACATTTAAAGGAGAGTCAAATTATGGCTTCTAAAGATTTCCACGTAGTGGCAGAAACAGGTATTCACGCACGTCCAGCAACATTGTTGGTACAAACTGCTAGCAAATTTGCTTCAGATATTACTCTTGAGTACAAAGGTAAATCAGTTAACCTTAAATCTATCATGGGTGTTATGAGCCTTGGTGTTGGTCAAGGTGCTGACGTTACAATCACTGCTGAAGGTGCAGACGCTGATGACGCTATCGCTGCTATCTCAGAAACAATGGAAAAAGAAGGATTGGCATAAGAATATGACAGAAATGCTTAAAGGAATCGCAGCATCTGATGGTGTTGCAGTTGCTAAAGCATATCTACTCGTTCAACCGGATTTATCGTTCGAGACTGTTACAGTCGAAGATACAAATGCAGAAGAGGCTCGTTTGGATGTTGCTCTTGAAGCTTCTCAAAACGAGCTTTCTCTTATCCGCGAGAAAGCTGTAGGTACGCTTGGAGAAGAAGCGGCACAAGTATTTGACGCTCACTTGATGGTTCTTGCCGACCCTGAATTGATCGGTCAAATCAAAGAAACTATCCGCGCTAAGAAAGTAAATGCAGAAGCAGGTCTTAAAGAAGTAACAGACATGTTTATTACTATCTTTGAGGGAATGGAAGACAATCCATACATGCAAGAACGTGCAGCGGATATTCGCGACGTTACCAAACGTGTTTTGGCAAATCTTCTTGGTAAGAAATTACCAAACCCAGCTTCTATTAATGAAGAAGTAATCGTGATTGCACATGACTTGACTCCATCTGATACTGCTCAATTGGACAAAAACTTTGTAAAAGCTTTTGTAACCAACATCGGTGGACGTACAAGCCACTCAGCTATCATGGCGCGTACACTTGAAATAGCTGCAGTATTGGGTACAAACAACATCACTGAACTTGTAAAAGACGGCGACATTTTGGCTGTTTCAGGTATTTCAGGCGAAGTGGTTATCAACCCAACTGAAGAACAAATTACAGAATTCAAAGCAGCTGGTGAAGCTTACGCTAAACAAAAAGCTGAATGGGCTCTTTTGAAAGATGCTAAAACTGTTACTGCAGATGGTAAACACTTTGAATTGGCAGCAAATATCGGTACACCTAAAGACGTTGAAGGTGTGAACGAAAATGGTGCTGAAGCTGTTGGTCTCTACCGTACAGAATTCTTGTACATGGACTCTCAAGACTTCCCAACAGAAGATGACCAATACGAAGCCTACAAAGCAGTTCTTGAAGGTATGAACGGTAAACCTGTTGTCGTTCGTACAATGGATATCGGGGGGGATAAAGAACTTCCTTACTTCGATCTTCCTAAAGAAATGAACCCATTCTTGGGTTACCGTGCTTTGCGTATCTCTATCTCTGAAACTGGTAACCAAATGTTCCGTACTCAATTACGTGCTTTGCTTCGTGCATCTGTTCACGGTAAATTGCGTATCATGTTCCCAATGGTTGCTTTATTGAAAGAGTTCCGTACTGCAAAAGCTATTCTTGAAGAAGAAAAAGCGAAATTGGTTGCTGAAGGTGTTGCAGTTGCAGATGATATCCAAGTAGGTATCATGATTGAAATTCCTGCTGCAGCTATGCTTGCTGATCAATTTGCTAAAGAAGTTGATTTCTTCTCAATTGGTACAAACGACTTGATCCAATACACAATGGCTGCTGACCGTATGAACGAACAAGTTTCATATCTTTACCAACCATACAATCCATCAATCCTTCGCTTGATTAACAATGTTATCAAAGCAGCTCACGCTGAAGGTAAATGGGCTGGTATGTGTGGTGAAATGGCCGGTGACCAAACTGCGGTTCCACTTCTTGTCGGAATGGGCTTGGATGAGTTCTCAATGTCTGCTACTTCAGTACTTCGTACACGTAGCTTGATGAAGAAACTTGACACAGCTAAGATGCAAGAATACGCTAACCGAGCTCTTACTGAATGTTCAACAATGGAAGAAGTTCTTGAACTTTCAAAAGAATACGTTAACTTTGATTAAAAACATTAAAACCTTGTAGAACTAAACTACAAGGTTTTTTGTACGATGATTTCAAAAGTCCACCTGTAAATTTTTCTAAAAATATGGTAAAATAGACAAAGGAAAAATACGGAGGCAACTATGCAAAACAGACCAATCATTATCGGAGTAACAGGGGGATCTGGTGGAGGAAAAACTAGTGTTTCTAAAGCAATTTTATCGCATTTTCCCAACGAAAAAATTGCCATGATTGAGCATGATTCCTACTATAAAGATCAATCTCATTTAACCTTTGAGGAGCGTATTAAGACTAATTATGACCATCCTTTTGCTTTTGATACTGACTTGATGATTGCGCAAATTAAGGAATTGTTGGCAGGGCGTCCTGTTGATATTCCTACCTATGATTATGCTGCGCATACTAGAAGCTCGAAAACCTATCGCCAAGAACCTCAAGACGTCTTTATTGTAGAAGGAATTTTGGTTTTGGAAGACAAACGTCTTCGTGATTTAATGGATATCAAGATTTTCGTGGACACTGATGATGATGTTCGTATCATCCGTCGTATTAAACGCGATATGGAAGAACGTGGTCGTAGTTTAGACAGCGTCATTGATCAATACCTTGGAGTCGTAAAACCTATGTATCATCAATTTATCGAGCCTACTAAACGCTATGCTGATATTGTGATACCTGAAGGTGTAACCAATACTGTAGCTATTGATTTACTGACAACAAAGATTGAAAAGATTTTAGAAGAAGCTCGTTTAGCCCAGTAATAATTAAAAAAACTGTATCTCTTGATACAGTTTTTATTGTTTAATTTTTTCAAGTCTCGGAACAATGACGAGTGTTAAGAGGGCTGAGATAATTAATTCTGCGATTGAATTTGTTGAGATAACAGTCGCTAATAGTTTTTGAATATTTCCATCAAAAACATTACCAAAGAGAAAGAAGATACCGCCTAAGACAAAAACTGTATTCGTGAGTGAGCCAAGTGCACCTGCAAAGATGAGTCCAGCTCTTCCTTTTAGTAGTTTATAGACGAAATAAGGGGTCAAACCGATTAAGATACGAGGAACAATTGCGATCACAACTGAATAGAAGTTACCATTAGGTACAAAAGGTGAGAAGAGATAGCTTGTTGGCAGGATTGTGAGAGTATTAACCGTTAAGCTAAGCATTCCCATCAGAAAACCTAAGGTAGCGCCGATTCTTGGTCCGTAGATAATACTTGCAATAATTACTGGAATGTGAACGATGGTTGGTTTGATTGGAAAGGGAAGTACATTAAATAAAATCGAGCTTAGTAAATGAATAACAATCATAATAGCAAAAAAGATAGCGATTGGAGCAATATTAGAGCGTTTGTTCATGAATTTTATCCTTTATTTCTTGTAAAATAGTTTCGAGATTAGCGAGAGCACCATGACCTGTATCTCCACAGGCCAGTAGAGAATCTTTGGGAGAAATAATAGTATAACTATAATCTTCTAAAGTTTTAAGATTAGCTTGGGTCGCAGGGTGGTCATACATCTTTGTGTTCATAGCTGGAGCCAATAGTTTGGGTACAAAGTGTGGCAAAGCAAGAGCAGTAGCAGTCACCATATTGTCAGCAAAACCGTGAGCTAATTTAGCGATTGTATTTGCTGTCGCAGGAACTACGATAAATAAATCTGTTTCTTTTCCTATTTGAATGTGATTCACTTGATCTGGAAAAGGTTCGTGCATGACATCGAGATGTACAGTATTTTGTGATAGTACTTGTAAAGTTAATGGCTGAATGAATTCTGTAGCTGACTGAGTCATAAGAACAGTAACAGAATGCCCCTGTTTTTTTAAAGAACTAACTAGGTCAACCGTCTTGTATGCAGCAATAGATCCTGTAATAGCGAGTGTAATACGGGCCATAAAATTCCTTTCTTTTAGTCATAACTTTTGATTTTCTCGAGGAGTAAATCAGCAATTTCATGTTTACTCATAGCAGTTTGGAAAGAATTTTTTTCAACTAAGTAAGCCTTATGTTGCTCGCTACTAATCTGAGTAAGGTCGTTTGCGACAATTAAATCAGCTTGGCTCTTTTCAAGACTTTCCCGAGCAATTTGAATCAGATGTTCCTGGCTGACATCAACCAGTAATTTAAATCCAATCAGATGAATGTTAGGATTCCATTCTTTAACTAGAGATATGATTTTTGGATTCTTCTTGAGAAATAGAACCTGAACGTCTTCCTTAGATGAGATTTTTGTTTCCTCATTTTTCTTATCTAAAAACTCTGTTAAATCTTGACTAGTTTCAACCTCATCAAAACCAGCCATATAGACAGGAGTGTAATCTGATACAGCCATAGAATGGATTAAGACCTGGTAATCCGTAACCTTATCTTTCATGACTTGCAGCAAATCAGCAGTATTTTTAATTTCGATGATGGTCAAGTTTGGATGACTAACTGGCTTAACTGCCTGAAGAGTGGTAATCAAACAAACTTCATGGCCATCCTTTAGAAGAGTCTCGGTGATAATTTTTCCAAGTTTACCGGAAGAGTGATTGGTAATAGAACGAACTCGATCAATTTTTTCACTTGTACCACCAGAAGTAACTAAAATTTTCATAGAACTATTGTACAAAAAAATGAGCATTAAGTAAAATGAAAGCGATGTAACAAGGGCCGAAAATAGGATGTTAATCCATAGTTAAAATCTATAAAGGCATATAAAAAATTAAATAGAGATAACGAAAATCTGTTATTTAGCCATATTCACGAACGTTACTAATCATAATGACTGTTAAAAATCTTGTTTTATGATATAATGAATTAACACATTAGAGGCTAGAGGAGTTTTTTATGAAAACAGATATTGAAATTGCACAGAGTATTGAGTTAAAACCGATCGTTGATGTTGTTGAGAAACTTGGTATTTCATACGATGATTTGGAGTTGTATGGAAAGTACAAGGCTAAACTAAGCTTTGACAAGATTCGTGAGGTTGAGGCAAATCCAGTAGGTAAGTTGATTCTTGTTACAGCTATCAACCCAACGCCAGCAGGTGAAGGAAAATCAACCATTACCATTGGTCTTGCTGATGCTTTGAACAAGATTGGTAAGAAAACTATGATTGCTATCCGCGAACCTTCACTTGGCCCTGTTATGGGTATTAAAGGTGGAGCTGCTGGGGGTGGTTATGCCCAAGTGTTACCAATGGAAGACATCAACCTTCACTTTACTGGGGATATGCATGCTATTACAACTGCAAACAATACTCTCTCTGCCTTGATTGACAATCACTTACACCAAGGAAATGAGCTAGGAATCGACCAACGTCGTATTCTCTGGAAACGTGTTGTTGACTTGAATGATCGTGCTCTTCGTCATGTAACTGTTGGTCTTGGTGGTCCACTTAATGGTATTCCACGTGAAGATGGTTTTGATATCACAGTTGCTTCAGAGATCATGGCTATCCTTTGTTTGGCAACTGATATTGAAGATTTGAAACGTCGTTTAGCTAATATCGTTATCGGCTACCGTTATGATCGTACACCTGTTTCAGTAGGTGATTTACAGGTTGAGGGTGCCTTGGCATTGATTTTGAAAGATGCTATCAAACCAAACCTTGTGCAAACAATATATGGTACACCAGCATTCGTACACGGTGGTCCTTTTGCAAATATTGCCCACGGTTGTAACTCTGTATTGGCGACAAAAACAGCTCTTCGCTTAGCTGATTATACTGTAACAGAAGCTGGCTTTGGTGCAGACCTTGGTGCAGAGAAGTTCCTGAATATCAAGACTCCTAACTTGCCAACTGCTCCAAGTGCAGTAGTCATTGTAGCGACTCTTCGTGCCCTTAAAATGAATGGTGGAGTTGCTAAAGATGCTCTGACAGAGGAAAATGTGGAAGCAGTACGTGCTGGATTTGCAAACTTGAAACGCCACGTTGAGAATATCCGTAAGTTCGGTATTCCTGCGGTTGTTGCTATAAATGAATTTGTTTCTGATACAGAAGCTGAAATTGCAGCTTTGAAAGAACTATGTGCTTCAATTGAAGTTCCAGTTGAATTGGCTAGCGTATGGGCTGATGGAGCTGAAGGAGGAGTTGCTCTAGCTGAAACTCTCGTAAAAACAATCGACGAAAACCCGGCAAACTACAAACGTCTCTATGACAACGACCTTTCTGTTCAAGAAAAAATCGAAAAGATTGTTACGGAAATTTACCATGGAAGCAAAGTAAACTTCGAGAAGAAAGCTCAAACTCAAATCGCACAAATCGTACAAAATGGTTGGGACAAATTACCGATCTGTATGGCGAAAACTCAATACAGTTTCTCAGATAATCCAAATGCACTTGGAGCACCTGAAAACTTTGAAATTACTATTCGTGAATTGGTACCAAAACTGGGTGCAGGCTTTATCGTTGCACTTACTGGTGACGTTATGACTATGCCTGGACTTCCAAAACGACCAGCTGCTCTCAACATGGATGTTGAAAGCGATGGAACTGTTCTTGGATTATTCTAATCGAACAACAAAAGACAACCTCTTTGATAAGGTTGTCTTTTTAACTACAAAAAACTCCTAGAAATCTTCTAGGAGTTTAATTTTTATTTCATAGTTGGGAAAAGAAGCACGTCTCGGATAGTTGTAGTATCTGTGAGTAGCATGCAGAGACGGTCGATACCGATTCCCAAACCACCTGTTGGCGGCATACCGTATTCAAGTGCTTCGATGTAGTCGTAGTCAATGCCTGTTGCTTCGTCGTCACCAAGCTCTTTGGCTTTGGCTTGAGCTTCGAAACGGCTAAGCTGGTCGATTGGGTCGTTCAACTCAGTAAAGGCATTTCCGTATTCTTTAGTCATGATGAAGAGCTCGAAACGATCTGTAAAGCGCTCATCTTCAGGATTTTTCTTAGCAAGTGGTGATACAGCTACTGGGTGACCATAGACAAAGGTTGGTTGAATTAAGGTTTCTTCAACAAATTCTTCAAAGAAAGCATTGATAATGTGACCGACTTCTGTATAGTGTTTCTCAACTGGAACTTTCTTGTCAGCAGCAATAGCTTTAGCTTCTTCGAAAGTCATATCTTTCCAGAAATCAACACCAGTAATTTCCTTGATTGCATCAACCATGTGTACACGTTTAAACGGTTCATTGATCTTGATTTCAGTTCCTTGATAGATAACTGGACCGTCACCTTTAACAGCTTTAGCTACGTGTTGGATAATACCTTCAGTCAAGTCCATGATATCGTGGAAGTCTGCATAAGCTTGATAAACCTCGATAGAAGTGAACTCAGGGTTGTGTGTAGCGTCCATACCTTCGTTACGGAAGATACGACCGATTTCGTAAACGCGTTCCATACCACCGACGATAAGTCGTTTCAAGTGAAGCTCAGTCGCGATACGAAGCACCATGTCAATGTTTTGAGCATTGTGGTGAGTGATAAACGGACGAGCAGCAGCACCACCAGCTTCATTGTGAAGAACAGGTGTCTCAACTTCTAGGAAACCTTGAGCGTCGAGGTAGCGACGGATTTCAGAGATGATTTTTGAGCGAGTAACAAAACGTTCAAAGCTTTCACGGTTTGAAATCAAATCAAGGTAACGTTTACGGTAAATAGTTTCAACGTCTGTTAAACCGTGGAATTTTTCTGGAAGCGGACGAAGGGCTTTAGACAAGTGAGTGATGTGTGTAGCCTTAATAGAGAGTTCTCCCATATCGGTACGCATGACTTCGCCTTCGACACCAAGGAAGTCTCCGAGGTCAGCCTTTTTGAAGATTTCGTAGTTTTCTTCACCAACTTCATCTTTACGAACATAGATTTGAATTTGGCCTTCGCGGTCTTGAAGGTGGGCAAATCCAACCTTACCTTTACCACGTTTGGTAACAAGACGACCTGCAATAGTAGCAGTTTCGTTTAGTTCGTGTAGCTGTTCTTTATCAAGGTCAGCGAATTTATCTTTTAGTTCTTGAGAGTTGGCAGTACGTTCAAAACGTTTACCGAAAGGATCAATTCCTTGTTCACGGAGCGCAGCCATTTTTTCGCGACGAACGATTTGCTGGTCATTTAGTTCTTCCATGTGTTCTGTTGACATGAGTTCCTCCTAATTTTAATCGAAATTTGAAATAATAAATTAATTTTTCACGATAATCCATTTTATCATAAATAGTCAAGAAATTCACGGATATTCTATAAAAACTGAAAAGAACTTGATTGTTAATATCAAGTTCTATATTTTTGATAAGAAGTATCGTTCCAAGTCTTTAGAGTAAATGTTTCAAAGTCATCAGTTTCTATAATTGTTAGACTTGCATTAGCCAAACCTCCGTCTTTACGAAGCAGAGCTTCCTGATAGCCTATAAGCGTTCGAAGACTTGCAGTAAGGTTTGCTCCATGACCAACAAGTAATAGGTGTTCTGCCTTAGAGTTTTTTAAGGATTTGATAAATTGGATGGTGCGCTGAGTTGTAGTGTAGAGTGATTCAGCTTCAAACATGCGAGTATCAAACTTAGCTAAGTTTGTTTTGAAGGCTTGAATTTGCTGAGGGTAGATAGCATTTAAAGTCGCAATTTTTAGACCTTCCAGTTTACCTAGGTGCCATTCTCTGAGTTCGGGAACACTTTCTAAAGGACAAGGATTTTTCAGCTGACTTTGGATAATTTCAGCTGATTTTACCGCTCTTGGTAAATCACTCGAATAGATCTTGTCAAAAGGGATATCTTTAAGATACTGGCCCAGGTCTTTTAAAGTTTCAATAGATTCAGGAAGAAGTGGTGAATCTCCGCCAGCACCTTGAAAACGACCTTCTAGATTCCAGACTGTTCGACCGTGACGGACAAAGTAAAGTTTCATCAGTTTATCTCCTCCAAGATATCAACAAAGCTGGCTTTTACAAAGTTTGCCAGATCTTTAGGTGCGATGATGATACTGTGTCCGACCTCGCCAGCAGAGACAATCATTTTTTCCAATTCCAATGCCCTTTCATCAATATAAATAGGGTAGTTGTGTTTTTGACGGATACCTACAGGGTTATTAGCTCCATGGATATATCCAGTCGTTTTTTCTAAATCCTTTTGAGGAATCATGGCCACTTTTTTATTTCCAGAAATCTTTGCTAATTTCTTTTCAGAAAGGTGTTCGGTGATAGGAACAATTCCTATTACCGGACCAGTCTTGTCCCCTAAAAGAGCTAATGTTTTAAAAATGTGACTTCTCTCATACTCAGAAGGAAGCTCTCCCTCTAAAGCATTGATTTGAATCCCTTGGTGTTCAACACCTGCCTTAGCTAATATTTGCTCGACTAAGGTCTTTTTTACTTTAGTTTTTTTTGCCATTATTTGTACTTATCCTCCAATTGACTCATCCAAATCCCTAACCAAATGCCAAGAGCAAAAAAGAAGGCAACAATGACATAAGACACAAGAGATAAACCACTGTAGTTAATACTTTCAGCATTACCCGCATTTGGAATCAATATCAAGAGTGTGCTTGAAAGAACAATCGCAATGATGAAATGATAAACACGAGAGTGATACACTCGAAGAGCGTAATCCATCAATTTTGAAAAAACGACTAGAGTAGTAGCAGCCCCAATTCCTATTGGAAGGAAGGTACCAAATAAATCAAAAGTTTTAAATCCAGTTAACATTGGGGTATAAAGACCTAAAATCAAGAGAAGATTTGAGGGGCTTAATCCTGGAACTAAAATACCTAGAGCAAGAAGAGCACCAGCTAGAATAAAACTTGTGAAACTTGCGTTGAGTGAACCAACCACAAAGTTTAAAGCGTAAAGACCAATTCCAGAAACAATAAAGGTCACCCAAAACCAGATAAGGTCGACTTTGTCTCTTTCAGAATCTTGAGTAGCCTCTTTTACAAGACTAGGGACTGTACCAATAATAGCACCCGCAAAACTCCATAAAACATAAACTTGATAATGCTCAAGGAGGTACTCAATTGGATAAGAAAATAGCCCAATACCTAGTAACATACCGATAGCAACAGGTAAGAAATAAAGAATATCTTCTTTTAGGTTTTTAAATGGATGGGCAAGAAAACGAATCATTCTCTCATAGATACCCAAAATAGCTGCCAAGACTCCACCAGAAATACCAGGCAAAATAAATCCTAGGGCAATAACAATTCCTTTAATCATTTTTGAAATCCAAGATAACATAAACTCTCTCCATATTTATTCTCTAAAATTCTCTTCTTGTATTATATCACAAAGTAAGAGAAATAAAAAAGCAAGCAGAAGTAATATCTTGCTTGCTGAATGAAATTAAGGTTTTAAAAATAGCTTTCTAAACGTCTCTTCCTTATCTTTTGATAAAGAAATAAGATTTAGGTCTAGATGATGTTCAAATCCAACCAGTTTACCCTTTGAGGTGTATTGATGAAGATCAAAGTCAAGGTCTGTATTTGGTGAACTTTCAAAGTAGCCCGAATCAGGTCCGTAGGAAGGAATCCAAATAGCTGAAAACTTATCTGTGCTGATGCTATGCTCTTCCATGAAGTAAACTCCGATGTAGATACCGATGTTTTTAGCACCTAGAGATTCTAGTTTAGCACGAAAAGCTTCAACCCCTTTATTCATGTCTGACATGGTTTTTTCTTCGACATCTAACCAATAGTAACTTGGATTGTATGGGGAAGCTGAATTGTAGAATGCTTCAGCAGCCTTTTCCATTTCCTCTACACTTTTTCCAGATACATATGCATAGACAGCAACTGGAATATTCCTTTTTTGGAATTCTGATATATGACTTTTATAAGCTTTATCTGTTCCATTCGTATAAGATGCATCGTTCTCAGTAGTAATCTGGTTTCCTCCGTGGACTCGAACAATAGCACCAGAGATATTTTTAGATAAAATATCATAGTTAATCTCTGACGGTCTTTGCCAACCAGAGATATCAATGATAGGCTTATCCAAGTTATGTAGAGCTTGTGTTTCTATTTGAACTGGATTTTGTTTGGTTTTTACAGGATGTTCTTCGAATCGTGGACGATTGAGAATCAAGAGTCCTATAAAAGCAGCAAATATAATAACTATAAAAGCTGGACGAATTTTTTTTCTCATACTCCTATAGTTTATCGTAATTCGTGAAAAAAATCAAAAAATTTACTCAAAACGGAGTAGTGACAGTCATTAGCGTTATGTTGAGGTTAACAAATTTGTGTATCGTGAAGTAAATTGTGGTATAATAATAAAGAATTTCTATAGAAAAGAGAAAAATATGGCAAATTATGCAATTATTTTAGCAGCGGGTAAAGGTACCCGTATGAAATCAGATCTACCTAAAGTTATGCACAAGGTTGCGGGAATTTCAATGCTTGAGCATGTTTTTCGTAGCGTTGGAGCAATTAATCCTAAAAAAACAGTTACTGTAATCGGACATAAGGCTGAACTTGTAGAGCAAGTTTTAGCAGGACAGACTGATTTTGTGAGACAATCTGAGCAACTAGGTACTGGTCATGCGGTTATGATGGCCGAACCAATTCTTGAGGGTCTTTCTGGACAAACATTGGTTATTGCAGGTGATACACCATTAATCACGGGTGAAAGTTTGAAAAACTTGATTGATTTTCATGTGAATCACAAGAACGTAGCCACTATCCTTACCGCAGAAGCTGAAGATCCATTTGGTTATGGACGTATTGTTCGCAATGATAATGCTGAAGTACTAAGAATTGTTGAACAAAAAGATGCGACTGATTTTGAAAAGCAAATCAAAGAAATCAATACAGGAACTTATGTTTTTGATAATGCTCGTTTATTTGAAGCTCTTAAAAACATCAATACCAACAACGCTCAAGGTGAATACTATATTACAGACGTGATTGGTATTTTCCGTGAAGCTGGTGAGAAGGTAGGAGCTTATACTCTGAAAGACTTTGATGAAAGTCTCGGTGTAAATGACCGTGTCGCACTTGCTACAGCAGAAGCTGTAATGCGTCGTCGTATTAATCAAGCACACATGGTCAATGGTGTTAGTTTTGTAAATCCAGAAGCAACTTATATTGATATTGATGTTGAAATTGCTCCAGATGTACAAATTGAAGCTAATGTAACCATAAAAGGTTCTAGTAAGATTGGTGCTGAGACTATTTTGACGAATGGAACTTATGTTGTCGATAGTACTATCGGTTCAGGTGCAGTGATTACCAACTCTATGATTGAGGAGAGCACAGTTGCTGATGGTGTTACAGTCGGACCTTACGCTCATATTCGTCCAGGTTCTAGCTTGGCAAAAGATGTTCATATTGGAAACTTTGTTGAGGTGAAAGGTTCTAGCATTGGAGAAAATACAAAAGCTGGCCATTTGACATACATTGGTAACTGTGAAGTTGGCAGTGACGTCAACTTTGGTGCTGGTACTATAACAGTGAACTATGATGGGAAAAATAAATTCAAGACAGTCATCGGCAACAATGTCTTTGTTGGTTCTAATTCAACCATCATTGCTCCTGTTGAACTAGGAGATAACTCTCTTGTTGGCGCAGGTTCAACCATTACTAAAGACGTGCCTGCTGATGCTATTGCCATCGGTCGTGGCCGCCAAGTTAACAAAGACGAATATGCAACTCATCTCCCTCACCATCCTAAAAACAAATAGGAGCCAACCATGGAATTTGAAGAGAAAACACTCAGCCGTAGAGAAATCTATAAAGGTCCTATTTTCCAATTGGTACAAGATCAGGTTGAACTTCCTAATGGAAAAGGGACAGCTCAACGTGATTTGATTTTCCATAATGGTGCAGTATGTGTTCTTGCAGTTACTCCAGAAAATAAGATTGTTCTAGTCAAGCAATATCGCAAGGCTATTGAAAAAGTTTCTGTTGAAATTCCTGCAGGAAAACTAGAAATTGGAGAAAACGCTGATCCTGAATCGGCAGCCCTTCGTGAATTGGAAGAAGAAGTTGCCTACACTGGAAAACTGACTCTTTTGTATGATTTTTATTCTGCTATTGGTTTCTGTAATGAGCGATTAAAACTTTATTTGGCAAGTGATTTGACAAAGGTTAATAATCCACGTCCACAGGATGAAGATGAAACTTTAGAATTACTTGAAGTTAGTCTTGAAGAAGCTAAACAACTGATCCAGTCTGGTGATATCTGTGATGCCAAGACTATCATGGCTATCCAGTACTGGGAATTACAAGAAAAATAGGGGAGGAACCTATGGGAAAACCTTTATTAACAGACGAAATAATCGAGCGTGCAAATCGTGGTGAAGATATCTCTGGTCCTACTTTAGTAGATGATCAAGAAACAAAGATATTATCTACTTCATCTCAACATTATAGAGCTTCACGTTCAAGTGACCATGGTTTTAGTCAAGATACCCTAACGATTGAGGTTGAACCACAAATCCATAAAAGTCGTCGAATTGAAAATACTAAGAGAAATGTTTTTAACTCCAAACTGAATAAGATTCTATTTGCTGTTATTCTTCTCTTGATTTTGCTGGTTTTAGCAATGAGATTTATTTAAGGGGAATGTCATGAAAATTGGAATTATAGCAGCTATGCCAGAAGAGCTAGTTTATCTGATTCAACATTTAGAAAACGCTCAAGAAGAGACGGTATTAGGATATAAGTATCATACGGGTAAAATTGGTTCAGTCGAGCTTGTCTTGGTCGAGAGCGGAATTGGTAAAGTCATGTCTGCTATGAGTGTAGCAATCTTAGCCGACCACTTTAAAGTAGATGCTGTTATCAACACTGGTTCAGCTGGTGCTTTAGCAGAAGGAATCGAAGTTGGAGATGTAGTGATTGCTGATAAGCTAGCTTATCATGATGTTGATGTGACAGCTTTTGGTTATGAATACGGTCAGATGGCCCAACAACCACTCTATTTCGAATCTGACAAGAAGTTTGTCAATTTGATTCAAGAGAGTTTGTCTAAACTTAGCCAAAAATGGCATTTAGGTTTGATAGCGACCGGTGATAGTTTTATTGCAGGTGAAGATAAGATTAAAGCTATAAAAGAACATTTTCCTCAGGTGCTTGCGGTTGAGATGGAAGGAGCGGCTATCGCTCAAGCAGCTCACGCGCTGAATCTACCTTTCTTAGTTGTCCGTGCCATGAGTGATAATGCTAACCACGAAGCTTCTATTTCATTTGATGAATTTATCGTAGAAGCAGGACGCAGATCAGCTCAAGCCTTGTTGACACTTTTACAATCTATTCATGATTAAAATAAAAAGAACACTTGCTGGTGTTCTTTTTTTAGGAAAAAAGGAAGCTTGTCTCTGATAGAGTTATTTTCAGTCTTTTTTGATATAATAGAAACATTGATTTGAAGAATAGGAAGAGAAAATGAACCCTTTATTAAACGGTATGAATGACCGCCAAGCAGAAGCGGTACAGACTACAGAAGGTCCACTGTTAATCATGGCAGGGGCTGGTTCTGGTAAGACACGAGTTTTGACCCATCGTATTGCCTACTTAATTGATGAAAAGATGGTTAATCCCTGGAATATTTTAGCCATTACCTTTACCAATAAGGCTGCTCGTGAAATGAAAGAACGTGCCTATGGGCTTAATCCAGCTACACAGGACTGTTTGATAGCGACCTTTCACTCTATGTGCGTTCGTATCTTACGTCGTGATGCGGATCATATTGGTTACAATCGTAACTTTACCATTATCGATCCAGGTGAGCAGCGAACGCTGATGAAACGCATTCTCAAGCAGTTGAATTTGGATCCAAAAAAATGGAATGAACGCTCTATTTTAGGGACCATTTCTAATGCTAAGAATGATCTGATTGACGATATTGCTTATGCTGCTCAAGCAGGAGATTTATATACAAACATTGTCGCTAAGTGTTATGAGGCCTATCAAAAGGAACTCCGTCAATCTGAGTCAGTTGACTTTGATGATTTGATTATGTTGACCTTACGTCTCTTTGATCAAAATCCCGATGTCTTGACTTACTATCAGCAAAAGTTCCAATATATCCATGTCGATGAGTACCAAGATACCAACCACGCTCAATATCAACTGGTCAAACTGTTGGCTTCTCGCTTTAAAAATATCTGTGTTGTTGGGGATGCGGACCAGTCTATCTACGGTTGGCGTGGTGCGGATATGCAGAATATCTTGGATTTTGAGAAGGATTATCCTCAAGCCAAGGTTGTTTTGTTGGAGGAAAACTATCGCTCAACCAAAACCATTCTCCAAGCAGCTAATGACGTTATTAAAAACAATAAAAATCGCCGTCCTAAGAATCTCTGGACACAGAACGAAGATGGCGAACAGATTATTTACTACCGAGCTAACGATGAACAGGATGAGGCTGTTTTTGTAGCCAAAACCATTGATGAACTTGGTCGAAGTCAAAACTTCCTACATAAAGACTTTGCAGTCCTTTATCGTACTAATGCCCAGTCACGTACCATTGAAGAAGCTCTTCTCAAGTCTAATATTCCTTATACTATGGTTGGTGGTACCAAGTTCTACAGCCGTAAGGAAATCCGTGATATCATTGCTTACCTCAATCTCATTGCCAACCTAAGTGACAATATCAGTTTTGAGCGTATCATCAATGAACCAAAGCGTGGAATTGGCCCAGGAACTGTTGAGAAGATTCGTGATTTTGCTAATTTGCAAGAAATGTCCATGCTGGATGCTTCAGCCAATATCATGTTATCAGGAATTAAGGGTAAGGCAGCCCAGTCTATCTGGGACTTTGCCAATATGATTCTGGATTTAAGGGAGAAACTGGACCAATTAACCATTACAGAGTTGGTTGAGGCTGTCCTTGAAAAAACAGGTTACGTTGATATTCTAAATGCACAAGCAACATTGGAGAGTAAGGCTCGGGTTGAAAATATCGAGGAATTCCTTTCTGTTACCAAAAACTTTGATGACAATCCTGAAAGCCAAGAAGAGGAGACAGGACTAGATAAACTTAGTCGTTTCTTGAATGATCTTGCTTTAATTGCAGATACTGACTCTGGTAGTCAGGAGACATCTGAAGTAACCTTGATGACCTTACACGCGGCTAAAGGACTTGAATTCCCAGTTGTCTTTATTATTGGCATGGAAGAAAATGTCTTTCCGCTTAGTCGCGCCTCTGAGGATCCTGATGAATTAGAAGAAGAACGTCGTTTGGCTTACGTAGGAATCACGCGCGCCGAGAAGATTCTCTATCTAACCAACGCCAACTCTCGCTTACTTTTCGGACGTACAAGTTACAATCGTCCGACCCGTTTTATCAACGAGATTAGTTCAGATTTGTTGACCTATCAAGGTTTGGCTCGTCCAGCTAATACGAGTTTTAAAGCTTCTTACACAAGTGGAAACACTACATTTGGGCAAGGAATGAGTCTGGCACAGGCTCTTCAAGAACGAAAACGAAATACTGCGCCTACATCTATCCAATCAAGTGGTTTACCATTTGGACAATTTGCATCTAATAGTAAATCTTCTTCTAGTGAGACAAATTGGTCAATTGGTGATATTGCCCTTCATAAAAAATGGGGTGAAGGGACTGTCCTTGAAGTATCAGGTAGTGGAGCTACCCAGGAACTAAAAATTAACTTTCCAGAAGTCGGTTTGAAAAAACTTTTGGCTAGTGTAGCACCGATTGAGAAAAAGTAAGTTTCTAAACGAATAAGATTCCCTTATCACAAGATTGTGATAATTTACAAGTTTTTAACAAATAGCTTTTTAAACTTCACTATCTTAAAAAACAGTGTATAATTGAGACTGTTTTTGAAAGGAGAAAAAATGACTGAAAAACAAATGAAAACTTTAGGTTGGATTGCAACCTTTATGTCTGTAATGATGTATGTTTCTTATATTCCTCAAATTATGAATAACCTTGCTGGTCAAAAAGGGAATTTTATCCAACCAGCAGTAGCTGCACTTAACTGCAGTCTTTGGGTTTACTACGGTCTTTTTAAAAAAGAACGTGATATTCCTTTGGCAGCAGCTAATGCACCAGGTATCGTTTTTGGACTTATTACCGCATTGACAGCTTTAATTTAATATAGCTAATGAACTCTTCTTCGTATTTAAGCATGAAGGAGAGTTTTTCATTATCCGAAATTCCTAAAAAAACATGATATAATACTATTAGAAAGGTTGGTGTTTATGGCTAGAATACTTATCGTTGAAGATAATAATGAGATTCAAGAAATTTTGAGAACTCTTCTTTCTGAGGAGCATGAGGTGATTCAGGCTTTTTCTGGTACTGAAGGAATGATTCGATTTGAACAAGGTGACATTGATCTAATCCTGTTAGATATTATGCTTCCGGGAAAAAATGGTGATCAGGTTTTAAAAGCCATTAGACACGATAGTTCAGTTCCTGTCATCATGCTAACTGCCCTAAGCGATAAAAAGCTCATCAGCCAATATCTCTTAGATGGTGCTAATGATTATATTGTAAAGCCTTTTGATTTGGATGAAGTTTTTGCCAGGGTTACGGTACAATTACGTCAAAATAGTGACAAGCAAGCAGCTGAAATCGAACATCCAGACAAGTTGATTCAACAGTTAAAAAATATTCAATTTGATGCAGATAGTTTTGAGATCAAAAATTGCCAGGAAACTATTCGCCTAGCTAAGAAAGAATGCTTGATTCTCCAAACCTTGTTGGGACATCCTAAGAAAATTTTCACGAAAGAAGAACTCTATGAATTAGTCTGGGAGGATACTTATTTACCAGGCGACAATACTCTCAACACTCATTTAAGTAATCTCCGTAAAAAATTAAGCCAACTAGATCCTGAGCAAGAGTATATTGAAACTATCTGGGGAGTTGGTGTTCGGTTAAAAGGAGATGAGCAATGATCTATATTTTACTTTCTTTGCTACTGCTGGTTATTATCCTATTGACGATAGGATTGATTCGCTATCATCTAGCACTCGTAAACTTGAGCCAACAAATTGAAGACAAGATTCAGACTGGAAGTATGAAGAGAATCGGAGTATCAACTTTCTCCAAGGATTTTTTACATCTTTACCAGCAAATCAATCATCTCTTTCAAGAAGTTGAGCAGTCACGCTTGATTATGAAGCGAGAGAAGCAGACTTTAGACATGGCTATTAGCAATATTGCACACGATATTCGAACACCTTTAACGATTGCGTCAGGTTATACTCAGCAATTGCTTAAAACAGAAAATCCTGAGTCTGAGAGTTTGAGAAAAATTGCTCATCATCTCAATCAAGTTTCAAAACGGCTAGAGGCTCTTTTGGACTATCGTCGGTTAATGGAAGGAGCAGTGAAACCTGACTTATCTGAGTTAGAAGTCTCGACATTTATGACACAAAAATTACTAACCTATTATGATTCATTTCAGACGGCAAAGATTAACCTTGATTTGAAAGTAGAACCTGGTTTGTATTTACTGACAGACTCAGATTTATTAGATCGTATGTTACAAAATCTTATTGGCAATGTTCTAAAACATGGTAAGGATGAAGCGGAATTTTCTCTGAAGGAAGTGGACAATCATATCTGTTTGGAAATTGCTAATCTGGTTAAACAACCCATTCGTAAAATTGAAAATCTCAGTCAACGATTTTACTCTGAAAACCTCTCAGATACTGAAGAATCATCAGGTTTAGGTCTTTATATTACAGAAGAATTATCCCATCTCCTTGGTGCAGAACTACAACTAAGTACCGATGGTGCTTGGTTTACAGTTAGAATTATTTTTTAAAATAAGGAACCTCCTCTATTTGATTAGAGGAGGTCATTTTTATAAGCTTTTCTTCTTGAAAACAGCAAGTCCACTAATGGTAAAGAGTAGAATAATGGTTACAGTAACGATAACGGTATATAGAATGGCCTGGCTATAGTCAGTCATGGCATAGGCAAAGTTCAAGGATAAATAGCGCAAAATCTCGATATCTGTAAAGATAAGCATTGGCATTGAAAGTAAGGTAGAACTGATTAAATAGCCAATGAAAACAGCCAAATAAGAATGAGTCACATAGAGAATGAAGGAAACAATAGATAGCCAAGCTAGAATGCAGAGAAATTGAAGAGAAATTGTTAGAAGGAGATTGCCAATAAATCCTTCTGGCATCGTACCAATCCCGTTTAGGATAGTTGCTGGTACGAAAGCAATGACTAGGCTAACAAGAATTTGCATTAGCGCGATGCTTGCTAATACAAAAAATTTAGCTAAGAAAAACTCTGTCCGAGAAACACCCACTGTCAAACTGTTTTTATAGAGTTTTCCGATAAGATCAACTCCTAGAACTAAGCAAGCAAGGATAATACAGAGGAAAACTAGGTTTGAGCTATTGCTAGAGGTGTTAATAAGGGCTTGTATACCATCCCATCCCTTGCTTGGCAGTTCGGTTTCTGCGTTTGTACTTGTACTGACGGATATGATCTGTCCTGTAGCTCCGAAAGTAGCCCCCATTAACATGAGTGCAAGGAGAACGAGCTCTGTAATCCAAAAACCTTTGGAACGGAAAAGACGGTAAAAGTCTGCTTGAATGGTATGTATCATGGTTTTCCTCCTATTTTACTAATTGTGTGAAGTATTCTTCAAGATTTTGACGAGCATAGTAAATCTCATCCACAGCGACATCTGCTAGAGTAAGTTCTTTGAGAATGCGTTTAACATCTTGTTCATGACTAAAAATATGAATTTCATTATCTGAATTAACAACTTTAAATTCAAGATGCACTTTGTCTTTTAAGATTTGACAAGCTTTTTCCTTTTCATTTGTTTTTAGAACAATATAGTCTTCATTCAGTGTCTCAAATTCGGCCTTACTGATTTCTCGAATGATTTTCCCTTGGTCTAGAATTCCAAAGCGATTAGCAACCAGATAGAGTTCTGACAAGATATGACTAGAGATGAGAATGGTTATGCCTAGTTCTTGATTGAGCCGTTGAATCATCAGACGAAATTCTTTGATACCGATTGGGTCGAGACCATTGATAGGCTCATCTAAAATCAGGAAGTCTGGTTTGGATAGTAGGGCAATCGCAATGCCTAGGCGTTGTTTCATCCCAAGAGAGAAATCTCGGAAAACTTTTCTACCTGTATCTGTTAATCCCACATACTTTAATGTTTCCTGAATGACTTGATCAGCATTTGGGATATGTCGAATAGTACAATAATATTTCAGATTTTGATAGGCTGTCAAATGATTGTGAGCTACTGGGGATTCAATGACTGAACCTACTCGAGATAGGGCTTTCGTGCACTCCTTATATCCTTGACTGGAAAAGAGGGAAATCGTTCCATGGTCAGCAGATAATAATTGAGTAATGATTTTAATCAGAGTTGTTTTACCGGCACCATTCTTACCAATAAGTCCATAAATATCTCCTTCTTTAACTGATAGATTAAGATCTTGTAGAATGGGTTGTTTACCAAATTGTTTGGACAAGCCATGGACTTCGAGGACTGTTTTCATAGTTTTCTCCTTTAATCTTTAAGGTGTTTTATTTTTATAACTCTAGTATAAAGCATAGATATCAAAGAATCGTCAAGCATTTCTAAAGAGTTTCTAAAGTTTTTTAATTTTAAAAAAAAATAAAAGCCCAGTTGGCTAGAAATACTAGTTGACCGGGCTTATTTTTTACAAAATATATTTCTCAATAGCGCGTGCAACACCATCTTCTTCATTGCTAGCAGTTACGGCATCAGCGAGAGATTTTACGTGGTCGCTGGCATTTCCCATGGCGATCCCCAGCCCAGCAAACTCTAACATCTCAATGTCGTTATTGGCATCACCCATAGCCATGATTTCAGAAGGTTGGATATCCAAAATCTCAGCTAAACGAGAAAGAGCAGAAGCCTTGGTTGTACCGAGTGGCATTGCCTCATAGATAACAGGTTGGGAACGAACACCGCTAAATCTCTGACAAAGTTCATCAGCAAATCGTTGTTCAAAGTCATCTGTTTGTTCTTTTGTCCCTAAAAACATTCCTTGGAACATACGATATTTACCACTAGTAGCTTCTTCCAGTGAGATTTCAGTCAGGTCAGAAAAAACAAGTGTGGCATCATATTGAACGATAGGATTTGGTTTGCCTCCGAGAACGAAGTAGTGGTCTTCATCAAAGAGAGTCAATTGAACCTCACTCTTTTCAGCAAGATCATTCAGGTATTCGATGTCAGATTTGCTAAGTTCCCGCCAGTCAACAAGGCTCCAGTCACTGGTTTGGTGGGTAGAACAACCATTATTGACAATAACGTATTCATTTTGCAAATCAAGACCGAGTTTCTTGTAGTAGGGAAGAACCCCAAAGAGAGGTCGTCCAGTACAGAGAACCAGTTTGACACCTTTTTCGATAGCTTTATGAATGGCATCAATATGAGCCTGAGGAATTTCCTTGGCTTCGTTGAGAAGAGTACCATCCATATCCAGAGCAAGTAGTTTAATCATAGTAATTCCTTTTCACGTCTTTTGTCTATATTATAGCATATTTTGGCAATCAGAGACAGAATCTTCTGTTAAATCATGGTATAATAAAAGGTAATGACAAAAACAAACGAGGCAGAGATGAAACTACTTTATACCGATATTCGGACTTCTTTGACAGAAATCCTAACCAAGGAGGCTCAGGGACTTGTCGCCCAAGGCAAACGAGTCTTTTATATTGCCCCTAACTCTCTTTCTTTTGAAAAGGAACGCGCCGTGCTGGAGTGCTTGAGTCAGCAGGCTTCTTTTGCTATCACAGTCACGCGCTTCGCTCAAATGGCTCGTTATCTGGTCTTAAATGATATTTCTGAGAGGTCTAGTCTCGATGATATTGGTCTCGGTATGGCTTTCTATAAGTGTCTGTCCGAGATTGACCCTAAGGATTTACGTGTTTACGGGGGAATTAAGCAAGATCCGCAATTCATCCAGCAACTGATTGAGATTTATCACGAAATGACAACTGCAAAGATGAGTTTTTTGGACTTGGAAAGTTTGACAGATGCTGATAAACGCTCTGATTTACTCTTGATTTTTGAAAAGATAACAGCGTATTTAAATCAAGGTCAAGTTTCACAAGGAAGTCCATTATCCTATCTGATTGATGCTATCGAAGAAAACAAGGTAAGTAGTGATTTTAGTAAGATTGCACTAGTCATTGATGGTTTCACTCGTTTTTCTGCAGAAGAGGAACACCTAGTGGATTTGCTTCATCGTAAGGGTGTTGAAATTATCATTGGTGTATATGCAACAAAGAAAGCCTATAATAGCCCTTTTAGTGAAGGTAATCTCTATCAAGCCAGTGTTGAGTTTCTACGTCATTTAGCTTTTAAATATCAGACCAAGGCAGAAGATGCCTGTCAAGAACATGAAAATCTTGATGCCTTTGCCAAAGCCTCAAGACTTCTCGAAAGTGCTTATGATTATTCTGAAATCAGCATCGATGTGGATGATAAGGATAGAGAAGATTTGCAAATTTGGTCTTGTCTGACACAAAAAGAAGAGCTGGAGCTCGTTGCTCGTAGTATTCGCCAGAAATTGCACCAAGAAGCTAATCTAAGCTATAAAAATTTTCGTATCTTACTAGGAGATGTAGAGTCTTATAAACTGTCCTTGCAGACTATTTTTAATCAATATCAGATTCCCTTCTATCTAGGGAAGAGTGAGTCTATGGCCCATCATCCTTTGACTCAATTTGTAGAATCTGTGGGACGACTCAAACGTTACTATTTCCGTCAGGAAGATTTGATAAATCTCTTACGAACTGGCCTATACACGGACCTTGCTCAAGAGGAAATCGATAGCTTTGAACAATATATCCGCTATCTAGGGATTGATGGTCTTTCAAACTTTAAACAAGAATTTACGAAAAATCATCATGGGAAATTTGATTTAGAAAAATTAAATGAGCTTCGTCTCCGTGTTCTAAACCCACTAGAAGCTCTGTTATCCAGTCGTAAGCAAAAAGTTGAAAATATCCTTACAAAATGGAACAACTTTTTGAAGGATGCATCTGTGACCAAGCAATTACAATCCTTATCTGAAACCATGAAAGAGGCAGAGCAAGAAAGACAAGAGGAGGTCTGGAAAGCATTTTGTCACGTAATGGAGCAATTTGCTACCGTATTTGAGGGGACTCAGGTTACTTTAGATGATTTCTTGGCTCTTCTTCATTCAGGGATGTCCTTATCAAATTATCGTACAATCCCAGCAACGGTAGATACGGTTCTGGTGCAAAGTTATGATTTGATTGCGCCTTTGACTTCTGATTACATCTATGCAATTGGCTTAACCCAGGATCATCTACCTAAAATCACCCAAAATACCAGTCTTTTGAGTGATGAAGAAAGAGAAGTTTTAAACCAAGGTACTGAAGATGGCTCTCAACTATTGATTGCTAGCCATGAAAATCTTAAGAAGAATCGCTATACCATGCTTTCTTTGGTAAACTCTGCTAAGAAGCAATTGGTATTATCGGCACCAAGTTTGCTCAATGAAAATGAGAGTAAAGAGTCAGTTTATCTGAAAGAATTGCAGGATTTTGGTTTTACCAAGATTGAAAAGAGAATCGATCGAAAAAACCTATCAAAGGATGATATTGGTTCTTATCACAGTCTTTTGTCTAGCCTCGTTGCTTATCACCAGCAAGGTGAGGCGGAGACAAGTGAGCAAGACTTGACCTTTATCAAGGTTCTAGCTCGTGTTATGGGGAGAAAATTAGAAGATCAAGGTCTTGATAATCCTGTCCTACCGACAAGTCCAAAAAGTAAGACTTTATCTAGTGAAACTTTAGAAGCCTTGTATCCTCAAGAACAAGATTTTTATCTATCAACTTCGGGGTTAACGGAGTTTTATCGAAATGAATACAGTTATTACCTTCGTTATGTATTAGGTTTGCAGGAAGAATTGCGTCTACGTCCTGATGCGCGAAGTCATGGGAATTTCTTGCATCGAATCTTTGAACGGGCAATGAAACTTCCTGTGGATACATCTTTTGATCGCCGCTTGGAACAAGCAATCTCTGAAACTAGCCAGGAACGAGAGTTTCAAGCTATTTATCAAGAAAGTTTGGAAGCCCAATTAACCAAGGAAGTTCTTTTAGACGTTGCGCGTGCTACAGGACACATTTTGCGTCACAATGCTGAAATTGAAACCATTCAGGAAGAAGCAGTCTTTGGTGGTAAGGAACAAGCTTTTGTTCAGTTAGATAATGGCAGAAATGTCTATGTCCGTGGTAAAGTTGACCGCATCGATCGCTTAAAGACCAGTGATGCTATCGGTGTTGTCGATTACAAATCATCTCTAACTCAGTTTAACTTCCCTCTTTTTTATAACGGTCTTAACTCGCAATTACCGACCTACTTAGCAGCGCTTAAAAAAGAAGGAAATAGAGACTTTTTCGGTGCTATGTATTTAGAGATGGCTGAGCCAGTTCAGTCCTTACAAGCTGTTAAAACTCTTTCAAAGGCTTTAGCGGAAACTTCTAAGAGTATGAAATATCAAGGGCTATTTCTTGAAAAAGAGATACAGAACCTTGGGGAACTATACAATAAAAATAAGACCTATCAGTTGTCTGATGAGGAATTCCAGTTATTGCTGGACTATAATGCCCTTATTTATAAGAAAGCTGCAGAGAAGATTTTATCGGGTAAATTTGCTATCAATCCTTATACAGAAGACGGTAGAAGTATTGCTCCATATGTCCAACAATATCAATCTATAACAGGATTTGAAGCCAATTACCATCTGGGTCAGGCTAGATTGTTAGACAAGGTCGCTAAGAGCAATGATAAGGAAACATGGTTTAATAAAATAAGAGAGGAGTTAGAGCGATGAAATTTTTATCCCAAGAAGAGATTGAAAAATTGCAAATAGCAGAAGCGAAGTCTGACAAAAAACCTAAGAAAACTGCTGAGCAAATTCAAGCTATTTACAGTTCTGGTCAAAATATTTTGGTCTCAGCTTCCGCTGGCTCGGGAAAAACCTTTGTCATGGCTGAACGAATTCTTGATCAACTAGCACGTGGTGTAGAAATTCGCCAACTCTTTATCTCAACCTTTACGGTAAAGGCAGCAACTGAATTAAAAGAACGCTTGGAAAAGAAAATCAGCCAACAAATCCAAGAGACTCAGGATCTGGATCTAAAAAAACACCTCGGCAGACAATTAGCTGATTTACCCAATGCTGCGATCGGAACTATGGACTCTTTTACTCAGAAGTTCCTGGCTAAACATGGCTATCTCCTTGACCTCGCTCCAAACTTTCGCATTCTTCAGAATGAAAGTGAGCAACTCCTTTTAAAAAATGAAGTCTTTCGGCAAGTTTTCGAAAGTCACTACCAAAGTCAGGAACAAGAACAGTTTAGTCAGCTAGTCAAGAACTTTGCAGGAAAAAGCAAGGATGCGCGTGGATTGCGTAAACAGGTCTATACGATTTATGAGTTCTTGCAATCCACTAGTAATCCTCAGGCATGGCTAGAGCAATCTTTCTTAAAAGGCTTCGAAAATGCTGATTTTACCATTGCTAAAGAAAAACTAGCAGAGGATATAAAGGAAAAACTCTGGGATTTAGAAAGCTTTTTCCGTCATCATTTAGAGAATGATGCCAATGAATTCGGAAAAGCAGCCTACTTAGAATCTGTCCAACAAGTTCTTGATGAAATAGGAACTTTAACGCCAGAATCAACTTTTAAGCAATATCTAGAAGTTTTAGAGCGTGTTGTGAGTATTTCTAAGGATAAGGGTGGTCGTGCTCTTACAAATGCTAGTCGTAAGGCTGAACTTCAAGCTCTAAAAGAAGCCTACAACCAAGAGAGAAAAGTCAAGTTTGAAAAGCTAATTGCACTAAATGACCAAATTACTTTAGTAAAATTTCAGGAAGACTATCATCAAGAGTCTTGGGACTTGGCAAAGACTTTCCAAGTTTTCATGAGTGATTTTGTTGATGCCTATCGAAAGCGTAAACGTGAAGAAAATGCCTTTGAATTTGCTGATATTAGCCACTATACCATTGAGATATTGGAAAACTTCCCTCAGGTACGACAAGAGTATCAGGAACGTTTCCACGAAGTCATGGTCGATGAATACCAAGACACCAACCATATCCAAGAAAAAATGTTAGAACTCCTCTCAAACGGTTCTAATCGTTTTATGGTGGGCGATATTAAGCAGTCTATTTATCGTTTTAGACAGGCAGATCCCCAAATCTTCAATGAAAAATTCCACAGCTTTGCTCAGGATGACAAAGAAGGTCAATTAATACTACTCAAGGAAAACTTCCGTAGTAGTTCAGAGGTTCTAGACGCTACTAATGACGTCTTTAAGCATCTTATGGATGAGGAAGTTGGAGAGATATCTTATGACGGCATGCATCAACTTGTTTTCGGAAATACTGATTTACACCCAGATCCAGAAAACAAGGCAGAAGTGCTCTTATATGATAAGGATGATGAGGGCGATTCTAAGGAAGAGGAAGAGTTTTCGACCAACAAATTAACTGGTGAAACGCGAATGGTCATTAAGGAGATATTGCATCTTCATAATAATAAAGGTGTACCTTTCAATGACATTGCTCTCTTAACTGCCAGCAGAAGTCGTAATGATCAGATTTTACTTGCTTTGTCGGAATATGGCATACCAGTTAAAACGGATGGCGCTCAAAACAATTATTTGCAATCTTTAGAAGTGCAGGTTATGTTGGATACTCTTCGTGTTATCCATAATCCTCTACAAGATTTTGCTATAGTAGCTTTAATGAAGTCTCCTATGTTTAGCTTTGATGAGGATGAATTGGTTCGTCTAGCTCTTCAAAATTCTGAGGATAAGGTTCAAGAGAACTTTTATGAAAAATTAGTCAATGCTCGAGCAAAAACTAGTCCTCAAAATGTGTTGATAACATCTGAACTCCATAAAAAGCTTAGTCTTTTCATGGAAACTGTTGATGCTTGGCGTTTGTTCTCAAAAACGCATTCACTTTATGACCTTATTTGGAAAATCTATAGCGAACGTTTCTACTATGATTATGTTGGTGCTTTGCCAAATGGTCAGGCTAGACAGGCCAATCTTTATGCCCTAGCACTACGAGCTGACCAGTTTGAAAAGAGTAATTTTAAAGGTTTATCGCGTTTCATAACTATGATTGATCAAGTCTTGGAAGCTAAGCACGACCTTGCTAGTGTCATTGTAGCTCCACCTAAGGATGCTGTCGAGCTGATGAGTATTCATAAGAGTAAGGGGCTTGAATTTCCTTATGTCTTTATTCTCAATATCGATCAGCAGTTTAACAAGCAAGATTCCATGTCTGATGTTATCCTAAGTCGAAAAAACGGCCTTGGTCTTAAGTACGTAGCTAGAGTAGCTACAAATGCAAAAGAGGAATATCTTCCATCAACGATTAAGTTATCCATCCCAAGCTTGACTTATACTCAAAATGAGGAAGAGCTCCAATTAGCAAGCTATTCTGAGTTGATGCGTTTACTTTATGTAGCCATGACTCGTGCTGAGAAAAAACTCTATCTAGTCGGAAAAGGATCTCGTGAAAAGTTGGAGTCTAAAGTATTCCCGACAAATGGGAAAGGTCTTTTGACTCGTGAAACTAGACTTGATGCTCAAAATTTCCAGGACTGGGTTTGGGCAATCTATCAGGCCTTTTCTAAAGAGGACTTACACTTTAGTGTGCGATTTGAAGGTGAAGAACAACTGACCAAAGAAGCTATCGGAGAATTGGAAAATAGAAGTCAACTTCAAGACCAATCCCAAGCAAACAATCGTCAATCTGATACTATTAGGGAAGCTTTACAAATGCTAAAAGAAGTGGAAATCTATAATGAAATTCACCGTGCAGCAATCAATCTTCCAAGTGTGCAAACACCAAGCCAGATTAAAAAGTTCTATGAACCAGTCATGGATATGGAAGGTGTAGTAGTAGCTGGTCAATCTAAACCAGAAGAAACTATGATTCAGTTTGAACTTCCAGACTTCTCCAAGACAGAAAAAGTCACTGGAGTTGAAATTGGTAGTGCTACTCATGAGTTGATGCAACGAATCAACCTTTCTCAGAAGCCAAGTATAGAAACTCTGGAAGAAGCTTTAGAACAAGTGCAAGCAAGCTCAGCTGTTAAAGATAAAGTGAATCTAGAAAAAATCTTGTCTTTGTTTGATACAGATCTTGGTCAAGAGATTCTTGAAAACCGAGATAAACTTTATCGAGAACAACCTTTCTCAATGTTAAAACGCGATGATAAGAGTCAGGAAGATTTTGTTGTCCGTGGAATCTTAGATGGTTATCTCCTCTATGAGGATAAAATTGTTCTCTTTGACTACAAGACGGATCATTATGAATATCCAAGTCAACTGATTGAACGTTATAGAGGTCAATTATCTCTATATGCAGAAGCTTTGTCTCGTTCTTATCAAATAAATAAAGTTGAAAAATATTTGATCTTACTTGGTAAAGATTTGGTTGAGGTGGTCGCAGTTAACTAATCTTGTAAAAACTATTGCCTTAATGGCAGTAGTTTTTATTTATTTTCAGTTATGGTATACTAGTTTTAGAAAAGGATGTAAAAGAATCTATGTCAAAAGAAATCGATATCGAATACTATCACCAATTAGCTTTACAAAAGCAAAAAGAGCATCGTAAATTTCTTGGAAATCTGAAAAAGAAAGCTCCAAAAAACCTAGATAAAATTGCCCTTGAAATTCACCAGGAAGTGTTTGAAGAAATTGATTGTACAGCCTGTGCTAACTGTTGCAAGAGCCTTGGACCAGACTTTAAAGAGGCAGATATCACACGAATCGCTAAGTATTTTAAAATGAAATTACCAGCCTTCGAAGACGAATTTATACGGATGGATGAAGACGGTGATAAAATCTTTAAATCAATGCCGTGTCCATTTCTAGGTGGTGACAATCTATGTTCTATCTATGATGTTCGTCCTAAGGCTTGCAGAGAATTTCCACATACTGACCGAAAAAAGATTTATCAAATCAATAACTTGACTATCAAAAATACTTTAACCTGTCCCGCGGCTTATCTCTTCGTTGAGAAATTAAGAGATAAAATAGAATAAAAAGTTTATTTTATAGAAAATTCTACCCTCGACTACACTTGACGCCCCCTATTAGAAATAGGGGGCGGATTTGTTGTCCTAGCTCTTCTATCGATTTTTATAAATCCTATTCGAATAAAGAAGAATGTTAGAAAGGTGGAAGTTTAGATATACAATAAAAAGGTAGTCGTTCATATCATGTTCGACTATTTTTTAGGACTTTTGTTTCTATAATGTTTTAATAATATTACAACTTTCTTTCTTCTTAAATATCTTACTTTTATATTTGAAATTATCATGTATAATAAAATGGATAATTATCGTCTTTGAAACGATAACCAAGAAGTATAAAATATAGAGATTATAAAGTTGAAAGGATAAAATCATGAAAAAAATACTGCTAGCAAGTACAGTTGTTCTTTCCATGGTAGGGATTTCAAAAACAACAGTATTAGCGGAGGAAAACCATGCTACAAACAAAGTACAAAATTCAGAAAAAACTGTAGCAAATGGAACGAGTAAGGAAGCTAAAGAGAAAAAGCAAGCTCAAGGTCAAGAGCAAAGCGATAAAGAGAATCAAAACGAAAAAAGCTATCAGACAGAAAAAGCTTCTTCTCAATCTATTCAGAATCAAGAAACAGCCGTGACCAAGGATAACTCTTCAACAGAAGAAATTACTGAAGAGGTTAACAAAGAAGGTTGGCAAAAAGAGAATGGTCAATGGCGTTATTATGAAAATAAAAAGGCTGTCAAAAATTGGAAGAAGATTGCTGGAGTTTGGTATTATTTTAACCAGGATGGTACCATGCTTAGCAATACTGTCTTTAACGACTATCTTTTCAATAAGAGTGGAGCCTTAGCTGAATCATCATGGGTAAAACTTGAAAATAAATGGTATTATGCGACTGAAGAAGGAAAAGTAACTCGAAATAAATGGGCTAGTATTTCTGGAGATTGGTATCGTTTTAATCAAGACGGTATCATGCTTAGTAATGCCATTTACGAAGACTATTTGTTCAATAGTAGTGGAGCTCTAGCAATTAACAATTGGTCTAAAATTGGTGACAAATGGTACTATGGTAATCAAGATGGGAAAATTCTTCGTAATAAGTGGGAAAAAATTAAGAACATCTGGTATTACTTTAACCAAGACGGAACCATGCTCAGTGATACGATTTACAAAGAGTATCTTTTTAATAAGAGCGGTGCATTAGCCGAATCTTCATGGGTTAAGATTACTAATAAATGGTATTATGCTGATGCATCCGGTAAAATAACTCGTAATAAATGGGAAAAAATTAAAGACCGTTGGTATTACTTTGATGCGGAAGGTGTAATGGAAAGTAGCACCTGGAAAAAGAAATACTATTTAAAAGATAGTGGTGCTATGGCACAAAGTGAATGGATTTTCGACAAACAGTACAATAGCTGGTTCTACTTAAAATCAGATGGGACTTATGCTGAAAATCAATGGCAAGGGTCCTACTATCTTAAATTAGGTGGCCATATGGCCAAAAGTGAGTGGATTTTTGATAACTCATACAATGCTTGGTATTATCTGAAAGAAGATGGACTATATGCTACTGGAACTCTTAAAATCAAAGGTAAAGATTATAGTTTCGAGAATAATGGAAAATGGATCTCTAATCCATCTACGTCAACTTACTATAAGGTAAAACCAATTATAGCCTATGTATATAGTGCCTCTGGTAGTAGACTTAGCTATATTTCACAAGGTTCTATCGTGGCTGTTTCTGCCTCAGGAGCTCAAGGAGAAAGACTACCAGTTCAGATTTCTGGACTTTCAGGCTTTATGAATAAGAGTGACCTTGTAGCTGTGAATGCAAGTGACGAGTTTATCCCTCATTATACGAGTGACGGTCGTTATATTTACCACGAGTTATCACCATATACAAGCGTTCGTGTAGCACCTCATAGTTCATCTATGGCAATTGGTAAAAAATACTATTCAGCCGATGGCATTAACTTTGATACCTTTAAAGTGGAAAATCCATTCCTCTATAGAGACTTAAGAAAGCCAACCAATTATACCGCAGCTGAACTTGATAAAGTTTATTCTCTCATGAATATAAACGGAAGTCGTCTCGCAGGTAAAGGAGCTGTCTTTAAGGAAGCAGAAAAACGTTATCAGGTCAATGCACTCTATCTCATGGCTCACAGCGCTCTAGAAAGTGCATGGGGACGTAGTCAGATTGCTAAGGATAAGAATAACTTCTTTGGTATTGCTGCCTATGATACAACTCCATATGATTCAGCAAAGAGTTTTGACAATGTCGACAAAGGAATCTTGGGGGCAGCTAAATGGATCCGAGAGAATTATATTGATGAAGGTAGAACTCATCTTGGTAATAAATCATCTGGAATGAACACTCTTTACGCTTCTGATCCATATTGGGGTGAAAAGATTGCAAGTATCATGATGACTATCAACAGTAAACTTGGTGAAAAGGATTAAAATATTTTAAAATCGATGACCATAAAATGGTTATCGATTTTTATTTTTAATCATACAAAAAGGATTTACTTTTTAAAAGTAAATCCTTTTTGAACTTCTAATCAAACCTAATCTCTAATTTAGAATTAGTCTTTTTTTGATTTATGTAGAAATGCTACCAAAATAATGGATGAAATTAAAGTTACAAAACCAATGATAGTAACTAATGTTCCTTTAACTTCTCCAGTTTTAGGAAGTCCAGGTTTATCATTTGTTGTAGTTACTGTAGTTTTAGGCTCTTCTCCAGTAGTTGTTGTGGTAGTAGTGCTTGTTGTAGTTGAAGTAGTCTTAGATTCTTCAGTGGTTGTAGTTGAAGTAGTTGTAGTTGAAGTAGTCTTAGGCTCTTCAGTAGTTGTAGTTGAAGTAGTCTTAGGTTCTTCAGTGGTTGTAGTTGAAGTAGTCTTAGGCTCTTCAGTGGTTGTAGTTGAAGTAGTTGTAGGTTCTTCAGTAGTTGTAGTTGAAGTAGTCTTAGGTTCTTCAGTGGTTGTAGTTGAAGTAGTTGTAGGTTCTTCAGTAGTTGTAGTTGAAGTAGTCTTAGGTTCTTCAGTGGTTGTAGTTGAAGTAGTTGTAGACTCTTCAGTCGTAGTTGTGGTAGTAGTTGTAGACTCTTCAGTTGTAGTTGTTGTTGTAGAAGTAGTTTCTTCCTTCGGATTCACAATCGTTTTGGTCACTGAATGGTCTGCACCAAAATCTTCAACATTAACCACAGTATCAGCTTCTTTGATGATATGACCTGAAGGGGCTTCAATTTCAGTTAAGATATATTTATCTTTTAAGAGTTTTCCAACGGCAATATTACCATTTTCGTCTGATTCAAACTCACCGATAACTTGATTATTAGCTTGACGAACAACTCTAAACTTAGCACCTTTAAGTGGTTGGTTAGCATCATCGACTTTATGAATGTTGATTGAGTAAACATAACCAAGACCAGCACCACCAGCAATTTGAACGGCAGCAGCATTAGTTACATTTTTGCTTTCAATACCTAGACCTTTAAGAGTTGCTTCATTTTTCAAGACTTCTCCGTCGGCAGGGTCGTAATTTAAACGAACATTATAAGAAATACGGTATTGGTCATTTTCAGTAACATCACCTAAATCAATAACAAATGATTGACCATCTTCGCTAATTGTAATCTTATGCTGGTCTGTTACATCAACTCTATCAGAGAATACCCATTCACCAGCATCATATGAGAATTTACCTTTAATAATTTTAATGCTATCTTTTTCGTAGGAAGCATTCGTAAATTGCAAGTGATCCTCAATTGTAACATTCTTAATATTTTGTTTTGTACGATTGACTGAAATTGTATATTGGACTTCCCTTTGGTCACCTGCGTTTACCCAACTAGTCTTTGTTAATAGTCTAGGATTTCCATCACCGACACCAGTAAATGTAACTTTACCGCCAAATTTTGTTTCTTTGTTAATGGTGATTTCTACTGGTATTTCACCTTTTTCTGGGTGTTTTTTGAAATCGATACGAGCGTAAAAGAAGAATGATCCACTTGTATCAGAGTGTTTTTCGACATAATCTGTATAGGTAATTGTAATGGATTTATTGTCTGGGTTTACATCAGCATTAGCTATGATTTCTTTTGTATTGATATCACGAATTTTAAAGGAAGCTGAAGTAATCATTAAAGCATCTGGAACTGTAACTACAGTTGAATCCCCTGCTTTAACATTCTTTCCAGACAAATCGTAATCAGCGTTGATTCGGAAGGTTGCCCACTGTTGCAAATCCCAGTTAAGGTCTCCACCTTCATTATTTGATACTTTAACATTTTTGATTGTATCTACAAATTTTCCAGATACTGAAACCTCAGGAGTTTCAGCAAATGTTTTATTCAAACTAAATACAAAGACAGTTGTCAATAAGCATATCAAAAATGAGAAAATACTAAACTTTTTCTTTTTATTCATCATATACATCCTTCTTATAAATTAAGATAGTTTCTAAATATAATATAAAGTAGCGTCAATCACTAATTGAAAGACGAGTTAGTTATATAGGTTCATTTTATAGACAAACTTTAACCAAGCCTCCTCCTAGTCTAACACTAAAACTCTCCTATAACGTGAATTATATCACAATAAAATATTGACATCAATGTTTAAGGTGTCAAATTATTATAAAAATTTAACTTTTTTAAAATATTATAATTTTTATGTTTTCAAGGGATGTAAAGTATAGAAATATGCTAACATTTCTAGGAAATTGGGAATATTAAATGTCAGTATTTAATTTAAATTACGAACTATATTTCTATAATATTTCAGAAATTTAATATATTTTCGTAATACTAGACTGTGAATTTTTGGCTGTAAAGTTTAACCTTTTCCTTCAATTTTCATTCATTTTAAAATACTTATTTTGTTAAAAGTTATGTTTGTGCTATACTTTTAATTATATAGAAACTATGAATGCAGGATAATAAATAGATGACTTATAAATTTTTACTCTTCGACCTTGATCATACCTTGCTTGATTTTGATACTGCTGAGGATGTTGCTTTAACGCAACTTCTAAAAGAAGAAGGTGTTGCTGATATTCAAGCCTATAAAGATTATTACGTTCCGATGAATAAGTCTCTCTGGAAGGATTTGGAAGAGAAAAAGATTACAAAACAAGAACTAGTCAACACACGATTTTCAAAATTGTTTTCGCATTTTGGAATTGAAAAGGATGGCGTATACTTATCTGAACGTTATCAGTTTTATTTAGCTCAACAGGGGCAGGTATTTTCTGGGGCCATGGAACTCTTAGATAGCCTTATTGATCGTGGTTATGAACTCTACGCTGCCACCAACGGGATAACTACAATTCAGACAGGTCGTATGGCTCAATCAGGTCTTGCTCCCTATTTCAACCAAGTCTTTATCTCAGAGCAGTTGCAAACTCAAAAACCTGATGCACTATTCTATGAAGAAATTGGTCAACAGATTGCTGGATTTAGTAAAGAAAAGACGCTGATGATTGGAGATTCCCTAACAGCTGATATTCAAGGTGGAAATAATGCTGGCATCGATACCATCTGGTATAATCCTCATCATCTGGTAAATAAGAGCTTAGCCCAGCCAACTTATGAAGTCGACTCTTATCAGGCTCTGCTAGAACTCTTAGATAAACTGTAAAAAGTGGTTTCCATAGCCACTTTTTGCTATAATAGAGGCAGTAAGAAAGAAGGAATAGATAACGATGTTAAGGGCAGAACTTTCTCTTTATGAACCATTGTATACACTAAAGGAAGTTGATCAAAATATCTGGATAGTAGATGGTGATTTGATTCAAATGGACATGAAGATCTTCAAACTTCCTTTTCAGACACGTATGACGGTGATTAAGTTAAATGATGGCAAACTTTGGATTCATTCTCCTATTGCGCCAAATGAGAAACTTTTCACTGAACTGGATGCTTTGGGTAAAGTCGCTTATCTGATTTCACCAAATAAAATTCACTACGCCTATATTGCAGATTGGAAACAAAGATATCCTCATGTGCAAGCATTATCTAGTCCAGGAGTAGAAGAGAGAGCGAAAAGTCAGAAAGTCAAGGTTGTATTTGATGCTCCCTTAACAGATAAGGCTCCTGACTTATGGTCCGATGAGATTGATCAACTCATTTTTAGGGGAAGTTCAGTCATTGAAGAGGTGGTGTTTTTTCATAAATCAACTAAAACACTGATTGTGACAGACCTCATAGAGAATTTTGAACCGGAAAAGATAGCTAGTCCAATCCGCAGAAGATTCTATCGTTTAGATCGTGTAACATCCCCTGATGGACAAACTCCTATCGATTATCGGATTAATTTCATAGGAAGACAAAGGGAAGCAAAGACTTCCTTTTCCCGTATGTTAAACTGGAAACCTGATAAGATCATACTTGCACATGGTTTATGCTTTTTTAAAAATGGTACGGATGAATTAAGACGTGCTTTTCGATGGATACGGTAAAGGAGAAAAAGCTATGCAACACTCATCTTGGCACGCCTTGATTAAGGAGCAATTACCTGAGGGTTATTTTGGGAAAATCAAACAGTTTATGGAGCAGGTCTATGCGCAAGGAACTGTATACCCGTCTAAGGAAAAAGTTTTTCAGGCTCTGTTAACAACACCACTTGAAGAGGTTAAAGTGGTGATTCTTGGTCAAGATCCCTATCATGGGCCTGGTCAAGCTCAGGGCATGAGTTTTTCTGTTCCAGATAATATCCCAGCGCCACCTTCCTTGCAAAATATTCTTAAAGAGCTTGCTGACGATATTGGAGTTAAAGCCTCCCATGATTTGACAGCTTGGGCGGAGCAGGGTGTCTTGCTTCTTAATGCTTGTCTTACAGTTCCGGCAGGACAGGCCAACGGTCATGCTGGTCAAATATGGGAGCCTTTCACGGATGCCGTGATTAAGGTTGTCAATAATTTAGATAGACCAGTAGTATTTGTCCTCTGGGGTGCTTATGCACGTAAGAAGAAGTCCTTGGTTACAAATCCTCAGCACTTGATTATCGAATCAGCTCACCCGAGTCCTCTTTCCGTTTACAGAGGATTTTGGGGTTCCAAGCCTTTTTCCAAGGCCAATGCATTCTTAAAAGAAATAGGACAAGAGCCAATTGATTGGCTTAGATAAGGAGAGAATATGCCTCAGTTAGCGACGATTTGCTACATTGATAATGGAAAAGAATTGCTCATGCTTCATCGCAATAAAAAGCCTAATGATGTCCATGAAGGAAAATGGATCGGTGTAGGTGGAAAGTTAGAGCGTGGAGAAACTCCACAAGAATGTGCTGCCCGCGAAATTTTAGAAGAAACAGGATTGAAGGCTAAGCCAGTTCTCAAAGGTGTAATCACCTTTCCTGAGTTCACACCAGATTTAGACTGGTACACCTATGTGTTTAAGGTGACGGAGTTTGAGGGTGATTTAATTGACTGTAATGAAGGGACTTTAGAATGGGTTCCTTATGATGAGGTTTTAAGCAAACCAACCTGGGAAGGAGACCATACCTTCGTTGAGTGGCTTTTAGAAGATAAACCATTCTTTTCAGCCAAGTTTGTTTATGACGGTGATAAGTTATTGGATACCCAAGTGGATTTCTACGAATAAAGGAGAAAGCAGATGTTACTAATTAAAAATGGTCGAGTAATGGATCCTAAGTCTGGTTTGGATCAAGTGTGTGATGTCTTGGTTGAAGACGGTAAAATTGTCAAAATTGCACCACAAATTAGTGAAAAAGATGCAGAGGTTATTGATGCAACTGGTCATGTAGTTGCGCCCGGTTTGGTGGATATCCATGTTCATTTCCGTGAACCTGGTCAAACTCATAAAGAAGACATTCATACAGGTGCCCTTGCAGCTGCTGCTGGTGGATTTACAACTGTCGTTATGATGGCTAATACCAATCCAACTATCTCTGACGTAGAGACCTTGCAAGAAGTTCTTCAGTCAGCAGCTAAGGAAAGAATTAATGTCAAGACTGTTGCAACGATTACAAAGAACTTTAATGGCCAAGATTTGACAGACTTTAAGACGCTTTTAGAAGCTGGAGCTGTAGGTTTTTCAGATGATGGTATTCCGCTTGAAAGCAGTAAAGTGGTCAAGGAAGCTATGGAAGAGGCTAAAAAACTTAACACCTTTATCAGTCTGCACGAAGAAGATCCTGGACTGAATGGTACGCTAGGTTTTAATGAAAATATTGCTAAAGAACACTTCCATATTTGTGGCGCTACAGGGGTTGCAGAGTATGCAATGATTGCACGTGATGTCATGATTGCCTATGCAACAAAAGCCCATGTTCATATCCAGCATTTGTCCAAGGAAGAGAGTGTCAAAATTGTGGAGTTTGCTCAAAATATGGGAGCAAACGTAACTGCAGAAGTAGCACCGCAACATTTCTCTAAGACTGAAGCGCTCCTCTTGACTAAGGGAAGTAATGCTAAGATGAATCCACCACTTCGCTTGGAGTCTGACCGCCGTGCAGTTATCGAAGGACTCAAGTCAGGTGTCATTTCAGTCATTGCGACTGACCACGCGCCTCACCATGTAGACGAAAAGAATGTCGAGGATATCACCAAAGCTCCTTCAGGTATGACAGGACTGGAAACTTCATTGTCACTCGGTTTAACTTACTTAGTCGAAGCTGGTGAGCTAAGCTTGATGGAATTATTAGAAAAAATGACAGTAAACCCAGCAAAATTGTATCATTTTGAAGCAGGTTATTTGGCTGAAAATTGTCCAGCTGATATTACCATTTTCGATGATAAAGCTAACCGAATTGTGGACACACATTTTGCTTCTAAAGCATCTAATTCACCATTTATCGGTGAAACTTTAAAAGGGCAGGTAAAATACACTATTTGTAATGGACAGATTGTCTATAAATACTAGATGAAATACTGCTCTATAAAATTTAAATTTAGAGAGAGTCTGTATGTATCCAACCCATCATTTTAAAGACAAGTTCATTTTATTTCTTAAGATTTTCTTCCCTATTTTGGTTTATCAATTCGCAAATTATTCGGCTTCCTTTGTCGATACGACTATGACCGGCCAGTATAATACGATTGATTTAGCTGGAGTATCAATGGCTACTAGCTTGTGGAATCCTTTCTTTACTTTTTTAACTGGTATTGTTTCCGCCTTAGTTCCTATAGTTGGACATCATTTAGGACGTGGGAAAAAAGAAGAAGTGGCTTCTGATTTCTATCAGTTTCTTTATCTTTCGCTTGGCTTATCCATTTTTCTATTTGTTTTAGTTTTTCTGGTTGCTCCTCTAGTTCTAAATAATATGGGATTAGAAGTGGCGGTAGCAAATATAGCAGTTCGTTATCTATGGTTTTTAGCAATAGGGATTATTCCTCTCCTACTCTTTAGTGTCATTCGTTCGTTACTGGATGCACTTGGGTTAACAAGGTTGTCCATGTATTTGATGCTTTTATTACTCCCTCTCAATAGTGGTTTTAACTATTTATTGATTTATGGTGCCTTTGGTTTTCCTGAGTTGGGAGGAGCTGGAGCGGGACTTGGGACCTCTATGGCTTATTGGGTCTTGTTAGGTATATCTATACTAGTACTTCTTAAACAAGAAAAATTAAAAGAACTACATTTAGAAAACCGGCTACCTTTAGACAGGAATAAAATAAAAGAAGCGATAAAACTGGGGCTACCTATTGGTGGAACTGTATTTGCAGAAGTTGCTATTTTTTCAGCTGTCGGCTTGATTATGGCGAAGTTTTCATCATTGATAATAGCTAGTCATCAGTCTGCCATGAACTTCTCATCTCTCATGTACGCCTTTCCTATGAGCATTTCAACAGCAATGGCTATTGTTGTTTCTTACGAAGTTGGTGCTAAACGTCTAGAGGATGCTAAGAAATACATAAAAATCGGACGACTATCAGCGATGGCATTCGCAATTTTAACACTTTCTTTTCTGTATGTTTTTAGAGAAAATGTTGCCAGTCTCTATGGTCATGATCAAGAGTTCATTCAACTAACTGCTAGTTTTATGACTTATAGCTTATTTTTCCAGTTAGCTGATACATTTGCGGCACCATTACAAGGGATTTTACGAGGCTACAAAGATACTGTCATCCCTTTCTACCTTGGCCTCCTTGGATACTGGGGAGTTGCTATACCTCTTGGTTTGTTTCTAGATTATTCAACAAATCTCGATGCTTATTCATATTGGATAGGTCTTATCGTAAGTTTAGTTGTCAGCGGATTACTCTATCAGTGGCGTTTACAAGTTATTATGAAAAGATTCAAATAATTTGTTGAAAATATCCATGGAAATCAGTTTGTGAAATAGCCATTTTACGTAAAGAAAAGTCTTGATTTTATTGACTTTTCTTTTTTTATATTGTGAAAAAATATCAAGCATAATCATTGACTCTAGTTAGCTTATAAGTTAGAATAGAAATATAAGAAATTAAACTTAGAAAGGCAAGATTATGTCAACTTTAGATAAAAATCTTTTGCTTGAGATGTTCCGTAAGATGGAAGAAATTCGTCGTATGGACTTAAAAATTGCTCAATTAGTAAAAAAAGGAAAAGTGCCCGGTATGACGCACTTTTCTGTTGGTGAGGAAGCTGCAAACGTTGGGGCTATGTTAGCTCTAAACGAAGATGACCTCATCACCTCAAACCACCGTGGTCACGGACAAGCCATTGCTAAAGGAATCGACCTTAATGGTATGATGGCTGAGATCCTTGGTAAATATACTGGAACTTGTAAAGGTAAAGGTGGATCAATGCATATCGCCGACCTAGATGCAGGGAACCTTGGTGCTAACGGTATCGTTGGTGGTGGTATGGGAATCGCAGTAGGTGCAGCCCTTACTCAACAAATGAAAAACACTGGTAAGATTGTTGTGTGCTTCTTTGGGGATGGTGCGACAAATGAAGGTGTATTCCACGAGGCTGTTAATATGGCTTCAATTTGGAATCTACCAGTTATTTTCTACTGTATCAATAATGGTTATGGAATCTCTGCTGACATTAAAAAAATGACTAATGTCAAGCATATCCATGAGCGTAGTGCTGCTTATGGAATTCCAGGAATGTTTATCGAAGATGGTAACAATGTTATCGATGTCTACGAAGGATTTAAAAAAGCAGTTGATCATGTTCGTTCTGGCAAAGGTCCTGTCCTCATCGAGAGCGTAACCTACCGTTGGCTTGGTCATTCGTCATCAGACCCTGGTAAATATCGTACACGTGAAGAAGTCGATGAGTGGAAAGAAAAAGATCCAATTGAAAACCTTCGCAAGTACCTTGTTGAGAACAAGATTGCTAGTGCAGAAGAACTTGAAGAAATTCAAGCGCAAGTTAAGGAAGCAGTGGAAGCATCTGTTAAATTTGCTGAAGAAAGCCCTTTCCCTCCACTAGAATCAGCATTCGAAGATATTTACGCAGACTAAGGAGAAGTAGAGAAATATGGAAACAAAATTAATGTCTTTCCGCGATACCATTATCCTTGCAATGTCTGAGGAAATGCGTCGCGACGAAAATGTACTCTTGATGGGTGAAGATGTAGGTGTCTTCGGTGGAGACTTTGGTACATCTGTAGGTATGCTTGAAGAATTTGGGCCAGAACGTGTTCGTGACTGTCCTATTTCTGAAGCAGCTATTTCTGGAGCAGCTGCTGGTGCAGCCATGACAGGACTTCGTCCAATCGTTGATATGACTTTCATGGACTTTTCTGTTATTGCCATGGACAATATTGTTAACCAAGCAGCTAAAACCCGTTACATGTTTGGTGGTAAAGGTCAAGTGCCTATCACAATCCGCTGTGCCGCTGGTAATGGGGTAGGTTCTGCAGCACAACACTCACAATCATTGGAATCTTGGTTTACTCACATCCCTGGATTGAAAGTTGTTGCTCCTGGTACGCCTGCTGATATGAAGGGGCTTCTTAAGTCTTCTATCCGAGACAACAACCCTGTTATCATTCTTGAATACAAATCAGAATTCAACCAAAAAGGTGAAGTACCGGTAGATCCTGACTATACAATTCCACTTGGTGTTGGTGAAATTAAACGCGAAGGAACGGATGTAACTGTCGTAACCTACGGTAAAATGCTTCGTCGTGTTATGCAAGCAGCTGAAGAGTTGGCTGAAGAAGGAATCTCAGTAGAAGTAGTAGACCCACGTACCTTGGTTCCGCTTGATAAAGAGATCATTATTAACTCTGTCAAGAAAACAGGAAAAGTCGTTCTTGTCAATGATGCTCATAAAACCAGTGGTTTTATCGGTGAAATATCAGCTATTATTTCTGAATCTGAAGCATTTGACTACTTGGATGCACCAATTCGTCGCTGTGCCGGGGAAGATGTACCAATGCCTTACGCACAAAATCTTGAAAATGCAATGATTCCAACAGTTGAAAGCATCAAAGATGCAATCCGTAAAACTCACAACAAACAGTAATACATAAAATAAATTATGTAGCTTATATTAATTTGGACGAAGAAGCTTTGTATCTAATGGTGCAAAGTTCTCTGCGTCCTTGATATCTTAGATTAGAGCACGGGCTAAAAGCCCTTTGCATCATAAAATTGAACTCGGGCTAAAGTCCGTGTGTAAAAGATAAACTTTTCTAGAAACTAAAGTTTCTTCGTCAAGTTTCCTATTTTCACTTTGACTTTTGACGCCCTTAGTATCTTATAATAGAATAGGAGAGGTCATGGCTGATGATAAGCTAAGAGCGACTCCTGCAGCTAGAAAATTAGCGGATGATTTAGGAATTAACCTCTACGATATTTCTGGCTCAGGCGCAAACGGTCGTGTCCACAAAGAAGACGTGGAAACATTTAAAGACACTAATGTGGTTCGCATTTCGCCACTTGCAAAACGAATTGCACTTGAACATAACATTGCATGGCAGGAAATCCAAGGAACTGGTCATCGTGGTAAGATTATGAAGAAGGATGTTTTAGCTTTCCTTCCTGAAAATATCGAGAACGATACAATCAAGTCACCTGCTCAAATCGAGAAAGTGGAAGAAGCTCCAGATAACGTAACACCTTATGGTGAAATCGAGCGTATTCCAATGACACCGATGCGTAAGGTTATTGCGCAACGTATGGTTGAATCTTACTTGACTGCACCAACCTTTACGCTTAACTACGATGTCGATATGTCTGAAATGCTTGCCCTTCGTAAGAAAGTCCTAGAACCAATCATGGAAGCAACTGGTAAGAAAATTACAGTTACTGACTTGCTTTCACTAGCGGTTGTTAAGACTCTTATGAAACATCCATACATCAACGCTTCATTGACCGAAGACGGTAAGACAATTATCACTCACAACTACGTCAACCTTGCGATGGCAGTTGGAATGGATAATGGATTGATGACACCAGTTGTTTATAATGCTGAAAAAATGAGCTTGTCTGAGTTGGTAGTTGCCTTCAAAGATGTTATCGGACGTACTTTGGATGGTAAACTAGCTCCTAGCGAATTGCAAAATTCAACCTTCACCATCAGTAACTTAGGAATGTTTGGTGTTCAATCATTCGGACCTATCATTAACCAACCGAACTCAGCAATCCTTGGGGTTAGCTCAACAATTGAGAAACCTGTTGTAGTTAATGGTGAAATCGTGATTCGTCCAATTATGAGTCTTGGTTTAACAATTGACCACCGTGTCGTAGATGGTATGGCTGGTGCTAAGTTTATGAAAGACTTGAAAGCTTTAATTGAAAACCCAATCTCAATGTTGGTTTAGAGAATTTATTTTTAGAAATATAGATAAAGGAAGTAAGATATGGCCTTAGAAGTAATTATGCCAAAAGCCGGCGTGGATATGACAGAAGGACAAATCGTCCAATGGAATAAAAAAGTCGGAGAATTTGTAAAAGAAGGAGAAATCCTTTTGGAAATCATGACTGACAAAGTCAGCATGGAATTGGAAGCAGAAGAAGACGGTTACTTGATCGCTATCCTGAAAGGGGACGGCGAGACTGTTCCTGTTACTGAAGTTATCGGTTATCTTGGTGAAGAAGGGGAAAATATCCCAACAGCTGGAGCAGCTGCACCAGAAGCTAGCCCAGCACCTGCAGCAAGTGCTTCGAACGATGATGGTAAGAGCGATGATGCTTATGATGTCGTTGTTATTGGTGGTGGACCTGCTGGTTATGTTTCTGCCATTAAAGCAGCTCAATTAGGTGGTAAGGTTGCTCTTGTTGAGAAATCTGAACTTGGTGGAACTTGTTTGAACCGTGGATGTATCCCAACTAAGACTTACCTTCACAACGCTGAAATTATCGAGAATATCGGTCATGCTGCAAATCGTGGTATCGTGATTGAAAATCCTAACTTCACTGTTGATATGGACAAACTTTTAGAAACTAAATCTAAAGTTGTGAATACTCTTGTTGGTGGTGTCGCAGGACTTCTTCGTAGCTATGGAGTTGATGTTCATAAGGGTATCGGTACCATTACCAAAGATAAGAATGTCTTGGTAAACGGCACTGAATTACTTGAAACTAAGAAAATCATCCTTGCTGGTGGTTCTAAAGTAAGTAAGATTAACGTTCCTGGTATGGAATCATCACTTGTTATGACTAGTGACGATATCCTTGAAATGAACGAAGTACCAGAAAGTCTTGTTATCATTGGTGGTGGGGTTGTCGGTATCGAGCTTGGTCAAGCCTTCATGACATTTGGTTCAAAAGTTACTGTTATCGAAATGATGGATCGCATTGTTCCAGCAATGGATGCGGAAGTATCTAAGAACCTTCGCTTGATTCTTGAACGTAAAGGTATGACTATCTTGACAGGTACTAAACTTCAAGAAATTATTGAAGAAGATGGCAAACTCCGTATCAAAGTTGAAGGAAAAGATGATATCATCGCAAATAAAGCTCTTCTTTCAATCGGTCGTGTTCCAGATCTTGAAGGAATCGGAGAAGTTGAGTTTGAGTTAGACCGTGGTCGTATCAAGGTTAATGAATACATGGAAACTTCTGTTCCAGGTATCTATGCACCAGGTGATATCAACGGTACTAAGATGTTGGCCCACGCTGCCTTCCGTATGGGTGAAGTAGCGGCTGAAAATGCCCTTAAAGGAAATCACCATGTTGCTAAATTGAACTTGACTCCGGCAGCTATTTACACACTTCCAGAAGTAGCGGCAGTTGGTTTGACAGAAGAACAAGCTCGTGAGAAATATGATGTCCAAATCGGTAAATTCAACTTTGCTGCAAACGGACGTGCCATTGCATCAGATGCGGCTCAAGGATTTGTTAAAGTTATTGCAGACAAGAAATATGGTGAAATCCTCGGTGTTCACATCATTGGTCCTGCAGCTGCAGAATTGATCAATGAAGCGTCAAGCATCATCGAAATGGAAATCACTGTTGAAGAAATGCTTAAGACAATCCACGGACATCCAACATACTCTGAAGTTATGTACGAAGCATTTGCGGATGTACTTGGAATGGCCATCCATTCACCTAAGAAAAAATAAAAATAGATAGATTAGACTGGAATTATTTTCCAGTCTCTATCGTATTAGAAGGTATCTTATGAAATACATTATCAATCATTCAAACGACACTGCCTTTAATATTGCTTTAGAGGAGTACGCTTTTAAGCATCTTCTTGATGAAGATCAAATCTTCCTTCTTTGGATCAACAAACCATCTATCATTGTAGGTCGTCACCAAAATACCATCGAGGAAATTAACCGTGACTATGTACGCGATAACGGTATTGAAGTAGTCCGTCGGATCAGTGGTGGCGGAGCTGTTTACCATGATTTGAACAACCTTAACTATACCATCATTTCAAAAGAAGATGAAAACAAGGCCTTTGACTTCAAGAGTTTCTCTACTCCAGTTATCAATACTTTGGCTGAACTTGGTGTTAAAGCTGAATTTACAGGCCGTAACGACTTAGAAATTGACGGTAAGAAATTCTGTGGAAATGCCCAAGCCTATATCAATGGCCGTATCATGCACCATGGTTGTCTTCTCTTTGATGTGGATTTGTCAGTCCTAGCTAACGCACTTAAAGTGTCTAAAGATAAGTTTGAATCAAAAGGGGTTAAATCAGTCCGTGCTCGAGTAACGAATATTATCGATGAGTTGCCAGAAAAGATCACTGTTGAAGAATTCCGTGACTTACTCTTGGAATACATGAAAAAAGAATACCCTGAGATGACTGAGTATGTATTCTCAGATGAAGAATTGGCTGAAATCAATCGCATCAAAGAAACTAAGTTTGGAACTTGGGACTGGAACTATGGTAAATCACCAGAGTATAACGTCCGTCGAGGAACTAAATTCCCAAGCGGTAAGGTTGAAATCTTTGCTAATGTTATTGAGTCAAAAATTCAAGACATCAAGATTTATGGAGACTTCTTTGGTATCGAAGATGTAGCAGCAGTAGAAGATGTCCTTCGTGGCATTAAATACGAACGTGAGGATGTCCTCAAAGCCCTTCAAACCATTAACCTAGGTCGTTACTTCGCAGGAATCACTGCAGAAGAGATTGCTGAAGCTGTTGTTGAATAAAGTAAAAGATATCCATTTAATATGGATATCTTTTATCTTAGACTTGATATTCAAAAATAATGAGAGTAGAATATAGAGGAAATCTGAACAAAAAGGGGATCATATTCGATGATGAAAATTCCAGTTGAAAATCTCGGTCTATTTGAACAGTTAGATCGTATAGTAGTGGCTTTTTTCAGCAAGCAACAACCTTCAAGTCCATATGATTTGAATATCAGTATTACACAAGAACACCTTGATCAGAAAAAGCAAGAGCTAGAACCATTAGGCTATCAAGCTGTCCAATTACCATTAGGAATGGCTTTAGATAATATCATTCAGCAACCTTATTATAAAAGCTTAATCATTGGTGGTCTTGCTCCTGAGGAAATTATTGTTAGCAAAGAAGAATTAATGCCTATGAAAGACATTGTTGATAGTTTTTGTATTATGTATGCTGCAGCTAATAACCGCCTTGAAAATAGTAAAGCTTATGAATTAATGAAAGATAAAACGGTCTACTTTATTGGAAAACTTTTTACTGACATTCCACAAAAAGGTGATGAAATTGCTTATATGGGTATTGATAGAACTGCTAACGATGGTACGCCATATGAAGCTGTTAAATGCTTTTTAACGAAAGAAAGTGCTGAGAAGTATAACGAAGAGAAAAGACCCATCAGCCCTGCGAATCTGGCTTATCTAAAGTCATTTTTGGGAAAACCAGTTATAATTGAGCCACACAGAAATTATTGGATTGAATTTTTATAGAATAATAAAAGAGCGATAGATTTTTGATTATCTAACGCTCTTTTTACAAATATTACATAAATTATATTATGTGCCATTACAAACTATCCAAGGCATTTTTCTGTTCATCATTAACAATATGGGTATACAAGTCGGTAACTTGTGTGCTGGCATGTCCCAGCTGGTGGCTGACCAAAACTTGTGACTTGGTGGCATCATAGAGACGAGTTGCTAATGTATGACGTAGTTTATGGGGTGTCACGCGGACTTTGAAGTCTTCCGAATACTTAGCAACCATCTTTTCAACACTAGAAGCATCAATTCGGTTTGGAACACCTCGATACAAGGTCAGAAAGAGGGCTGTATCAGTCTTTTCTGTCTTGTAACGTTTGTCTCGAATAGCAAGATATTGCTCTAGATAAGGCTTAGCAAAGGCAGCAACATTGACCGAGTCACGTTTTCCACCTTTTCGAGTGACGTCAATGACCATCATCTTAATATTGAGGTCACGAAGGTCTAGGTTAACGGCTTCAGAGAGACGGATGCCAGAGGCGAGAAGGAGTGCGATAATGGCTAAATCTCGCTCTTTATTCTTATTAAAAGAGGATAAAGCGCGATTAGAGAGAGTTTTAGGATATTCCTCATCTATATAATTCAAAAATCCCTCTGTTTCATCGCCTAAAAAGAGCTTTTGCTTGATATTTTCAGCTCGGGCCGCCAAGGTTTCTTTCTTTTTCTTGGTAGCAACCTTCTTCATGACGTTGCGGTAGAAATAAGGTTCTCCTTGCTCATTTTCAACTTCCTCAGTCAAATATTTATAAAGGCTAGACAATGCTGATAAAGTTCGGTTAATAGTTGTTTGGGAGACACCATTCTTTGTCGTATTAGCATTGAGTAAAGGACGTTCACGTAAGTAAAGAATAAAAGATTCCATGTCTTTCTTGGTCATGTTCTCAAGAACATCCAAAGGAATATTAGCCATGGTGTCAGCATTCGATATACCAGATTCCAAGACCCAGGTAAAAAATCGATCGTATTCCTTTAAGTATTCGTACAAGGTCGTAAAACTGTATGGAACAGCTAGTTTTGATTGATAGAATTCCAGGACGTACCAGGGCATGACTTGTTTGAGTTTATCAATCCGTTCTAATAAGATTTCACGTTTCATGTTTTTCTCCAAATCTTTCTATACTAGTAGTATAGCATAGTCAGATATATTTTTCAAGAAAATTATAGTTTTTCGGAAAGATGTTATAGTGGAGATTTATGAATGTTCAAATAAGCTATACAATTCTAAAAAACGTCTAGATTGGCTAACTGAATCATTGATCATTAATTTACTGACTTAAAAAATTTCTAAAGCTTCTACAGTTTATCTACAGTTTATTAAAATACAATATAAAAACTCGATACCATTATTTAGGAATAGAGTTTTTATTCATATGATTCGGTCTATCATTTTAATTAGTAATTTTAGACCAACAATATACAAGACATAACATAAGTTATGTAAACAACTAATCCTACAACAATAAATCTTTCACTTTTCCAATTTCACTTTTTGGAATTACGAGATGAATCATATCACCTAGATACATCCTTGTAGATCCATTAACTGTCTTACTTTTCCCATTATGTACTTGGGTTGTGATGAGTACGTTATGAGGTAAATTGAGTTCATGTACTTGCTTACCAGCAATTTTGTCTGATACTGGAATTTCAATTAGTGTAACTTCTCCATCATCAGTTGCAGATTCAGGTAACATTTTTTCTAGCATGGCTTCATAGACGGGCGCCCCTTTAAGCAGATCCATAACAATATAGGCAACTAGGGTCACCATACCTAATGGCATTAGATTTCGGATATCCCCGACCATCTCAGTCACAAGAATCATAGCTGTCAAAGGTGCTTTTGAGATAGCCCCAAAATAGCCACTCATTCCAAGAATCACAAAGATAGGAAATTGCTGCTGGGTAACAAGGCCAAGATTGACACAAATAACACCGACTAGAGCACCAAGTAAGGATCCTAAAGCTAAAATTGGTAAGAAAATACCACCTGGTAGTCCACTTCCATAACTGATCATGCTCCAGATAAAGCGAATGATGAAGTAAATTAAGAGAATTTGGAAGCTAAAATCCTGTTCTGTTAAGGATAAGACAACCTGATTTCCCCCACCAAGTATTTGAGGTAGGAATATTCCCACAGGAATAATCAGGATAAAAGCAAAAATTGGATGATAAGCTTTGTCTATGTGAACCTTTTTCCCAATCCAATCATAAACTTTCCCGACATTTAGAACGGCTTTCTCATATAGATATCCAGAAACTCCAAGAAAAATCCCCATAACCAGATAAATCCAATATTGACTAAGACTCATTTGAGGAATATTATCAGGCATATCAAGTACAGGTGTTAAGCCAAAGATGAGAAGAGAAACGAAGTTTGCTACTAGACTAGCAGCTAAGGTAGAAACCCAGAAAAATCGTGAAAAATGGTGATAGACTTCTTCTACTACAAATAATAACCCCGCAATCGGTGCATTAAAGGCTGCAGCAAGACCAGCCGCAGCTCCGCTAGCAATCAAAGAACGCTCCTCAACAGGGCTAGACTTGAGCCATTTAGCAATTCCTTTTCCTCCAGCGGCACCTAGCTGAATACTGGGACCTTCACGCCCTAACATGAGTCCACTAGCAATTGCTAAAATACCAAGAATATATTTCTTCCAGAGGACACTCCACCAGTTGAGAGACATGAGACCTTTTAACTCGGCTTCAACTTGAGGAATACCAGAACCTTTGATATCTTTTTCTGAGCGTGTTAATTTGGCACTAAGCAAGCAAATTAGAATATAAAACAATAAAATGATCAATAGATTTCGAAGTAGATTTTCTTGGTCTAGATATAGTCCTTGAACGATATGAAAGCCTTTTTCAATCAAAAAACGAAAAGACCCAACAATAAGGCCTACAACTAATCCAACGATAATTCCTCGCCCTACTTGAGATAGAATTGTACTTGACGCAAAGGCAAATTCTTTCTTGGAACTAAGTGTTTCCGACTGTTCTCCCATAATTTTCCCTCTCAATTCTTATCTTTACTTGACGCAACAAGTGTTTTAATCGGTTCAAAACTGGTGCGATGAATGGGTGTGACACCGTGCTTTTCAATTCCTTCTAGATGCTTAGCAGTTCCATAGCCAGCGTTTTGAGAAAAATCATAACCTGGAAATTCTTGGTCATAGTTTGCCATGATCTTATCTCTAGTAACTTTAGCTATAATCGAAGCTGCTGCAATAGATAAGGAGTTGGCATCCCCTTTGATGATGGATGTCTGAGAAATCGGCAAGTCCAACTTCATAGCATCAATCAAAAGATGTTCTGGCTGAGGTTCAAGTTGAGAGATAGCTTCTTTCATAGCTAGTTTCGTCGCTTCATAGATATTGACTTGGTCAATGACATGATTGTCCATAATCCCAATACCGATTGCTAGGGCATTCTCTTTGACAGCCTGAAAAATCTCCTCGTGTTTTTTCTTAGGAATTTTTTTGCTGTCATTTAAACCTTTAATTTTACAATTTTTGGGCAGAATGACTGCTGCAGCAACGACAGGTCCAGCTAGAGGACCTCTACCAACTTCATCAACTCCAGCAATGAAGCTTATTCCATTCTCGTAAAGCTCTTTTTCATAGCTAAGCATGGCTTCTAAGCGGAGATTTTCATCAATTTCTGCTTGAAGGGCTTTTTTACGCTTTTCAATTTCCTTTTGTACACCTGAACGAGAATCTTTTTCAAATTCCTTAAACAAGGGACTTTCAAGATCAGTTATCTTTGCTAATGATTCTTTTATTTCTTTAATCGTTGCCATTGAGATCATCCAATGTATCTAAGGTATAGTTACCCAGTTTTCCATCACGAACTTCTTTGACAAAGAGATTGTAAAAACGATCGTAATCATCACGGAAACCAAGGATACGCGTCATATCCATGATAATTTCTGGAGCCTCATCGTCCAGATTCATTTGTTTAAATCGTTCTTGAAGCTTTTCAGGATAATGCGTTTTAAAGTAATTGAGACCGAAAATCGTTACCTCATCCATTGGAAGTAACTGATCCTTGATTGCTCCTGTAAGTGCAAGTTTAAGAGCAACGGTTTCATCTTCGAATTTTGGCCAGAGAATACCAGGAGTATCCAAAATTTCTAAATCCTTATTGGTTTTAAGCCATTGTTGGCCTTTTGTGACACCCGGTTTATTACCAACTACAGCAATTTTCTTACCAGCTAAACGGTTCATCAGAGTTGATTTTCCTGCGTTTGGAATTCCAATAATCATGGTACGCAAGGTTTCAATTTGAATACCACGTTCTTTCTGACGAGCAATCTTATCCGCCATGAGTTTCTTAGCAGCATCTGTCACGACTTTTACCGTAATTTGCTCTTTAGAATTAATAGCGAGTGTTTGAACCCCCTGTGATTCAAAATGCTGACGCCACTCTTTTGTCAATGCAGGGTCTGCAAGATCTGCCTTGTTTAGAATCAATAGTCTTGGTTTGTCCCCGATGATTTTAGTCAGCATTGGATTTTGGCTAGACAAGGGCAAACGTGCATCTACTAAAACTGTCACAAAATCAACAAATTTTAAATTTTCCTGAACCTGACGTCGTGCTTTGGACATATGTCCAGGAAACCATTGAATAGTTGCCATTTTATTTCCTTTTCTTCATACAAACTTATTCTAAAAAACATAGATGATTACTGACTATTTTACCATATTTTGGCTATTTTTGCAGGTGAATTGTGCCTTTTAAAAAGGGAAATCCCCCTTTACCAAGAGGAAAAGAGGGATAAAATGATTATTGATGGATAGCTTGCGATGCAGTAATCAGAGTTAGTTTGTAAACATCGTCAGAGTTACATCCACGCGAAAGATCATTTACTGGTTTGTTAAGGCCTTGCAAAACAGGTCCAACAGCAGCAAATCCACCAAGACGTTCTGCCATCTTGTAACCAATGTTACCCGCTTCAATACCAGGGAAGATGAAGACATTAGCTTGTCCAGCTACGTTGCTTCCAGGAGCTTTAAGTGCTGCAGTTTCCGGAACGAAGGCAGCATCGAATTGTAATTCACCGTCAATTTCAAGGTCTGGACGCAAGTCGTGTGCAATCTTAGTTGCTTCAACAACTTTATCGACACTTTCACCAAAACCTGAGCCTTTAGTTGAATAGCTAAGCATAGCAATCTTAGGTTCAATACCAAACATTTTGGCTGTGATAGCTGAGTTAATAGCAATTTCAGCTAGAGCGTCGGCATCAGGATTGATGTTGATAGCACAGTCACCAAACAAGTAACGTTCACTACCACGAACCATGAGGAAGGCACCTGATGTACGGCTAACATTTGGACGAGTCTTGATGATTTGAAGAGCTGGACGAACGGTTGAAGCTGTCGAGTGAATAGCACCTGAAACCATACCGTCTACTAAGTCCATATAAACTAACATAACACCAAAGTAGTTAACATCATTGATGAGTACTTCTCTCGCTTCTTCTTCTGTCATTTTTCCTTTACGACGTTCAACAAGAGAAGCTACCATTTCTTCAAATTGTGGGTAATGTTCTGGATCGATAACTTCGTAACCGTCTGTAATTCCTTCAATTTCAAGATAGATTTTAATTTTGTCAGGATTTCCTAATAGTACAGGGATAACTTCTGTTTCTTTTACCAAGCGCTTCGTTGCTTGAAGGATACGTGGTTCTTCACCTTCAGGTAGGACGATGCGTGCATTTTTACCAACTAAGCTGGCCTTCAAACTTTCAAAAACTTCCATGAGTTTTGACTCCTTTTAAGATAATTTATTATTTGATAACTGTGTTATAAGTGTGTCGAAATCATCCGGCAGTGAGCTTTCCAGCTCTAACCGCTCTTCTAAGAAAGGATGATAAAACGATAAGTAATGGCAATGTAGAGCTTGGCGTTCTATACCATGCTCTAAACTTCCCCCATAAAGATCATCTCCTAGCAATGGAAACCCTATATGCGAGAAATGTACTCGAATTTGATGAGTTCTACCAGTGTGAAGACGAATATCAACTAGATGGATATTCCCATATGATTCCACTATTTTATAGGAAGTGTGAGCATATTTCCCGCCCTTTGCTACTCGTCGAGTGATGATTGAATCTTCATCTCGGGCTATCGGAGCTATGATTTCTCCCTGAGGTTCCAGATGACCATCTCCCTTGACTAAGGCGTAATAACGCTTTTCAATAGCCTTTTTTTGCAACTGTTTATCTAATCTGGCATGCGCATAGCCGTGTTTAGCAAAAAGCATCAATCCAGAGGTATCTCTATCAAGCCGTGTCACAATGTGAACCTGCTGATTCTCATAGTTTTGTTTTACATAGTAACCTTTGATAAAGTTGGCAATGGTATTGGAATGATTGACACTAGGGATTGAAGCGACTCCAAAGGGTTTGTTGATAATCAAGAAATGATCATCTTCAAATAGAATATCTAGAGGATAATCAATTGCTTCAAGTGTCTCGAATCCTTCCTCTGGCGGAATATCAATGACGACTTCATCTCCGATATCTAAGAGATAGGTTGCATTCTGCGGATGCCCGTTAACTCGAATATCACCACCTCGAAACTTAATCTTGGCAAGTAAGCCTTTTGAAACTTCATGTTTTTTCAAAAAGGTTTTGACCTTGACATGTTCGTCGGCAATAAACTGAAACCTCATTCGTCCACCTCACCAATAAAGGCATCTTTAACTCGATTCCAAAAACTGGTATGGCTTGGTGTCGCTACAAAATGAATTTTGTGATGGTCAATCTGGTACTCGATCCTCTCGATATTACGGTAAGAATAAATACTATTATCGATTGAGATTGTGTGATAGTCATTCCGTGTAGGTATTATTTCTATCTTATCCTTTTTAGGAACGATAACAGAAGAACCAAGTGTTCGATAAATTCGATTGTTCAAACTAGCAATTTCAGCTAATTGTAAGGCTTCTATGGTCGGATGAAGGACTGCTCCACCGAGTGATTTATTATAGGCTGTACTGCCTGTTGGAGTTGAAACTGTTAAACCATCACCACGAAATCGTTCAAAGGGTACATGGTTGATAATAACATCTGCAACCATTGTACGATCCGCACGACGAATGCTTGCTTCATTTAGTGCCCGAAAAGACTTAACTTCTCCGTTTTCGAGAAAGATTTTAACACTTAATAGTGGATAAGAAACACGAGCTCCATTATCCAATTGTAAATTTGTGACCAATTGGTCCAACTCATAATCCCGATAGTCAGTATAAAAGCCTAAATGTCCAGTATGCACTCCAATAAACCGAACCTTATCCAGTTGATTTTCATACTTGTGAAACGCAGACAACAACATGCCATCCCCACCAATAGAAACGACAATATCTGGATTTTTATCATTCAGGATAAAATTATTCTTTTTTAATCGGTCTTTTAACTCAAATAGAACTTTCTGACTCTGAGGTTTACGGTTGGCAATTAGGTCAATTCGTTTACCTGTATTCTTCATCGGTATCGTCACTGTTTCCTACCCCGTCATTTAACTTTCTGTGCAAAGGATCAAAGAGCGCTTGTGCTTCCTGAATATCAGCACGTATTTTACTCATTTCTTCGTCTAGCTGATGAGAAATTCTGGCAGTAATCTCAAGCCTTTCTTTGATTTCCTCTGGGAAATCTCCTTGATATTTATAGTTGAGTGAATGTTCGATTGTCGCCCAAAAGTTCATAGCCAAGGTACGAATTTGAATCTCAACTAGAATCGTTTTCGCGCCATAAATGGTATCAACCGTATACTCTATAATCACATGGTAAGAACGATAACCTGACGCCTTACGATGATTGATATAATCACGTTCTTGAACAACTCTCATATCCTGTCTTTTACGAAGGATAGAAACAACTTCATTCACATCGTCTACAAATTGAACCATGACACGTAAACCTGCAATATCTTGCAAATCTTGTTCAAGTGTGTCGTAGCCAATTCCACGACGTGCCATTTTTTCTTTGATACTTTCAATCGGTTTCACCCGACCAGTGACAAACTCAATCGGAGAATGTCGGTTTTGTTTTCTATATTGTTTTCGTATTCCTCGGAGTTTTATTTTTAGCTCTCCGACAGCCTGAATGTAAGGATCTAAAAATTCTTCCCATTCTGTAATCATATAACTATTGCATCCAATTCTTTAAACAGTTTAATTTATCTAGTTTTTGATTTTCTATGAAAAATCATATACAATAAATACAATGATTATTATACCATAAATCGCTTTCAAATATAAAGAAAAGGTTGTTAAAATGAAACATTTAGAAATTGAAATGAAGACACTTCTTAGCAAAGAAGAATATGACCGATTGCAAACTCAATTTTTAGAAGTCACACCAGTTACACAAAAAAATTACTACCTAGACACGCCTGATTTTCACCTTCGTCAACACAAAATTGCTATGCGCATTCGTACTTTTGATACAAGCGCTGAGTTGACCATAAAAATTCCTCAAGCAGTTGGAAATATGGAATACAACCAAGCGCTTACTCTTGAGGAAGCTAAATATTGCCTTGAAGAATGTAAACTCCCTCAGGGGATGATTATGGAAGAACTAAAAAGTCGAGGACTCTCACCAAATGGTTGGGCTGTTTTGGGTTGTTTAACGACTGTTCGCTACGAAAAAGAAACAGCTATTGGACTCATGGCCCTTGATCAAAACCATTACTTCGATATTGTTGATTATGAACTTGAACTGGAAGTAGAAAACAGCGACCAAGGTAACCTTGATTTTCAAGAGTTTTTATGTGCGAATGAAATCCAATATAAGAAAGCTCCTTCAAAATTAGTGAGATTTATAGAAAATATGAAAAAATACTGAAATTATCTTCTTTTTTTGATAAAATAGAAGGGATAAAAAATAATAGAATCTGTGAAAGAAAACACTTTCCTTCAGAATTGTTTTTTTCACTGATTTACTTAGTTTATAGAGGACGGTTTATCGATGTCAGATACAAAAAATATGAAGCTTTTTTCACTTTCATCTAATCATGAAATAGCTCAAAAAATTGCAGATGCTGCAGGTGTTCCACTTGGAAAGTTATCATCACGTCAATTCTCAGATGGTGAAATCCAAGTTAATATCGAAGAAAGTGTTCGTGGATATGATGTTTATATCATCCAATCAACCAGCTACCCTGTAAATAACCACTTGATGGAACTATTAATCATGGTTGATGCCTGTGTTCGTGCTAGCGCAAATACCATTAACGTTGTTCTTCCATACTTTGGTTATGCTCGTCAAGACCGTATTGCTTCTTCTCGCGAACCTCTTACAGCTAAACTTGTTGCAAATATGTTGGTAAAAGCTGGGGTTAGTCGTGTATTGACACTGGACCTTCATGCTGTTCAGGTACAAGGTTTCTTTGATATTCCTGTAGATAACCTTTATACTATTCCGCTATTTGCAAAACACTACATTGATAAAGGTTTAACTGGTCCAGATGTGGTTGTTGTCAGCCCTAAAAACTCAGGTGTAAAGCGTGCTCGTAGCCTTGCTGAATACCTTGATGCTCCGATTGCTATCATTGACTATGCTCAAGATGATTCTGAACGTAGCCAAGGTTACATTATTGGAGAGGTTGAAGGTAAGAAAGCAATCTTAATCGATGACATTCTTAATACAGGCCGTACTTTCTCTGAAGCTGCTAAAATTTTGGAACGCGATGGTGCTACTGAAATTTACGTGGTATCCAGCCATGGATTGTTCGTTAACGGTGCTGCGGAGTTGTTAGATGCAACTGATATCAAGGAAGTCTTGGTGACAGATTCTGTATTGACAGAAAGTAAAAAACCTAAAAATGTACAATATATTACCGCAAGCGAACTAATTGGTGATGCCATGGTTCGTATTCATGAAAGAAAACCAGTTAGTCCACTATTTAAATTTAAATAGAAATTAGGTGAGTTTTTGATTTATTTAGATAATGCTGCTACGACACCTATGTCATCTGCAGCTATCTCAGCAATGACTCTGGTCATGCAGGAGACTTATGGCAATCCTTCTAGTATTCACGGTCATGGGCGTCAGGCAGGTAAATTATTACGTGAAGCCCGTCAAGAATTAGCAGGTTTACTAGGTACAAAACCCCAACACATTTTCTTCACTTCTGGTGGTACAGAAAGTAATAATACTGCTATTATCGGCTACTGTCTTCGTCATCAAAATCGCGGAAAACACATTATTACTACTGCTATCGAGCATCATGCTGTGCTTGAACCTATTGAATATCTAGTTGAAAAATTTGGGTTTGAAGTGACAATTCTAGAACCTGAAAATCAAGAAATCACAGCAGAGCAAGTTAAAAATGCACTCCGTGAAGATTCTATTCTAGTTTCAACCATGTATGCCAATAATGAAACAGGTACTCTCTTGCCAATCGCTGAAATTGGTCAGATTTTAAAAGGACATTCAGCAGCTTATCATGTAGATGCTGTTCAAGCTGTCGGAAAGCTAGAAATTCTTCCTGAAGAACTAGGAATAGATTTCCTCAGTGCTTCTGCTCATAAATTTCACGGTCCAAAGGGGATAGGTTTCCTATACGCTGCATCTACAGATTTTGATCCTTACCTACATGGTGGAGATCAAGAACAGAAAAAAAGAGCAGGAACAGAAAATCTTCCCGCAATTATAGGTATGGTTGCAGCTCTTAAGGATGATATCGATCATCTAGAGATTAACTTTAGTAAAGTTCAAAAACTACAGGAAGTTTTTCTAACTGAAATGGCTGGAGCAACCTATTATCTCAATCAAAGTAAAGAGCAACTACCTTATGTCCTAAATATCGGATTCCCAGATCAACGCAACGATCTACTACTACTTCGTTTAGACCTTGAAGGTATTTCTATTTCAACAGGTTCTGCTTGTACAGCTGGTGTTGTTCAGGTCAGTCATGTTCTTCAAGCCTTCTACGGTGAAGACTCTCCTCGCTTACACGAGTCAGTTCGCGTCAGCATTTCACCTCAAAATACAGAACAAGAAATGATTACTCTTGCTAAAACTCTTAAAAATATCATCGGAGGATAACTCAATGGCATTCGAACAAACGATTAAACTAAAAAATTGCCGTTATGATTACACACTTAGCCCAACTGTAAAAAAATTTACGCTTAAAGATAATACTTTTTTTGAGACAAAAGTTGGGAACTATGAATTAACACGCCTTCTTGAAAAAGTTCCAAACAGTGGAGAAGGTTTTCAACTTAAGATTATCATCAACAAAGACTTAACTGGGGTCAAAATCAACATCACTGATAAATTTGGTCTACGTTTGGTTGATATCTTCAAATCAGAAGAAACTCACATTCACCAAGAGAAATTCTACTTCTTGATGGATAGTCTTGTTGAACGTGGTGTATTTACAAAAAGCGAAAGATAGAAGGTCATTATGTTTCGATTAACTTACAAGGACTCCTATCAAGTAGAGCGTATTCAAGAATACGAGGACTACGAAGCTCTGATGCTTTCTCTATCAGGCTGTGTAACCCTTCCTGATACTACTCTTATTACTTCATTAACACATAATGGAGTTGAAATTTATCAGGGACTTCTAGGTAATCTCTACCGCTTTTTAAGGACTTACCACGAAACTAAGATAAACTAAGATTTTTCTTAGTTTTTTTTTCGTTATTGTTGCATTTTTCACAAGCTTTCTATAAAATAGTAGATAGAAAGGTTGTGATTTTGTGAAAGAAAAACAGTCTGCTATTCCTAAAGCAACAGCAAAGAGACTTTCTCTCTATTACCGTATTTTTAAAAGATTTAATGCTGAAAAAATTGAAAGAGCCAATTCCAAACAAATTGCAGAAGCAATTGGAATTGATTCTGCCACTGTACGTCGTGACTTCTCTTACTTTGGGGAACTTGGACGTCGTGGATTTGGCTATGATGTCAAAAAGCTCATGAACTTTTTTGCTGATCTTTTAAATGATAATTCTATTACCAATGTGATGCTTGTGGGTATTGGAAATATGGGACATGCCCTCCTCCACTACCGCTTTCATGAGCGTAACAAGATGAAAATCATCATGGCTTTTGACCTAGATGATCATCCTGAGGTTGGCACCAAAACTCCTGACGGTGTTCCAATCTATGGAATCTCACAAATAAAGGACAAAATCAAGGATAGTGATGTTAAAACTGCCATTCTTACTGTTCCTAGTGTTAAATCTCAAGAAGTTGCAGAACTATTAGTCGACGCCGGTATCAAAGGTATTCTTAGTTTTTCTCCTGTGCACCTACATCTTCCTAAAGACGTAGTTGTTCAGTATGTCGATCTTACAAGCGAACTTCAAACCCTCCTCTATTTCATGCGTAAAGAGGATTAGAAAGTGTAAATATTTATGAATAAACCAGTTATTGGGATTACAGGAAACGAAAAGGCCCATCCAGACGATGAGCTTATGATGAGTTATGCTGCCAAAGGCTTTGTTGAAGGAGTTAAGGAAGCTGGAGGTATCCCCATTATCCTACCAATTGGTGATGAAGAAATGGCCAGTTACTACATTAGCTTAATTGATAAACTGATTCTAACCGGTGGACAAAATGTTGACCCTAAATACTATGGTGAGCCAAAAGCTATTGATAGCGACGATTACCACCTTCAACGTGATATTTTTGAGTTAGCCCTCATTAAAGAAGCAATCAAGAAAAATAAACCAATTTTTTCTGTCTGTCGTGGTACTCAACTTTTTAACGTAGCCATGGGCGGGTCTCTTTATCAAGATATCGAAGATCATTGGCAAGATACTTCCGCTGAATACACCACTCAGCGTCTTGTCACAGAACCAAATACTATTCTTCGAGAAATTTATGGAGAAATCTCTCATATCAACTCTTTCCACCATCAGAGCATCAAAGATTTAGCTCCTAATCTTCAGGTTGTAGCACATGATCCTAAAGATGGTATTATCGAAGCTGTTACAAGTACGGACGGTTTCCCTTATCTCGGTGTTCAATGGCATCCAGAATTTCTCTTTGAAAATCGCCCCAAAGATAAAACACTTTTCGACTATGTTGTCAATGAATTGTAAATTCGATAAATTAGCTAATTAATTATGAATGAACTTACCCCACCTTCTACTCATGACCTTTTGAGAAATTTAGATGTTAATGTTTTCTCATCTGTTAAGAGCAAGGAAATTGACCATTTTTCAACCTATTTGTAAAAAGGCAGATGCAAAATTTAAAGGCGGATTTCGTTCTTCGCTTGTTTTTTATAGAGATATCTTGATCCACTCAAAAAAGTATTATAAAATTCAGGACTTCAATGCTATTATTGACTTTATCGTGCAAGAAAAGTTGCTAGTCCCTACAATTGATCCTCTTCCTAAAATTGATATGAACGAAGTTGAGTCCTATGCTTTACAAGCGATTGAGCAGGGTCCCCTAAACTTCAAAAAATAATCCTATATCAGGTCCGTCTTCTCACGGTAACTAAAATAATCAGAATGAGAGACAATTAAATGGTCTAATAAGACCAATCCCATTAATTCGCAGGCTTCTTTAACAAGCTTCGTAACATGGTCATCATTGGGGCTAGGAACTACTGCTCCTGATGGATGATTATGAACCAGAATCACAGATGTTGCCATATGCTTCAAAGCGTAGTGGAGAATTTCTCTCGGTTCAGCAATGCTTCTCGTGGCAGACCCGATAAAAATAGTCTGCTGGTGAATGATTTGATTTTGAGTATTCAGATAGAGCGCCACTAGGTGCTCTTGTTTTTTATCTCCAAGCTCAGACTGCATCTTTTTAGCTAGTTTTCGACTGCTAAGAATACTCTCCATTTCCACTGTTTCCCTTTTATGGATACGGTAGCCTAATTCAATAACGGCTTGTAATTCAATAGCCTTAACACGTCCAATACCCGATAGAGTCTGCAATTCCTGTAGACTCATTCTTTTGAGGTCAGTTAAACATGTCAGCTTATTTAAGACCTTCTGTGCTATTTCAAAAACATTGGCCTGTTTTGTCCCTGTCCTTAGTAATATTGCCAGTAATTCTTGGTTGCTGAGTGCTTCTACTCCTTCTCTGACTAGTCTCTCTCTTGGTAAAAGTGAATCTTCTTGAAATGAAATACTATACATAAAAATCCTCCTCACTTTATTATTCGTGAGAAGGATGCTTAATTTCATAAAAACTAGTTATTTTTAGATTTTTTCAAGTGCTAGTCGTAAATCTTCAATCAAATCATCGACATTTTCAAGACCGATTGAAAGTCGGATTTGATTTTTAGTTACTCCTGCTGCTTCTAGATCAGAGTCAGACAATTGAGCATGAGTTGTAGTTGCTGGATGGACGACCAATGATTTTGCATCTGCCACATTGGCTAGGTTTGAAAAGATTTCTAAGCTATCAATCACCTTACGAGCTTCTGCTTCTCCACCTTTAACATGGAAGGTAAAGATTGAACCAACACCTTTTGGTAAATATTTTTCAGCCAAGGCATGGTAAGGGCTATCAGCTAATTTTGGATAATTAACTTTTTCAACTTTTGGATGGTTGACAAGGAAATCAACGATTTTCTCAGCGTTTTGCACATGGCGTTCAACACGGAGAGATAGCGTTTCAAGGCCTTGTAGGAGCAAGAATGAGTTAAATGGTGAAAGGGCAGCTCCCATATCGCGAAGCAATTGAACGCGAGCAGCAACGATAAATGCTGCAACACCAACATCACGAGTATAGCTCAAATTATGGTAGCTTGGATCTTCATTGACGAATTGAGGGAATTTCCCTGAAGCAGCCCAGTCAAATTTACCGCTATCAACAATGACACCGCCAATAGTTGTACCGTGTCCACCGATAAATTTAGTTGCCGAGTGAACTGAGATATCTACACCGTGTGAAAAGACATTAATGAGATATGGTGTTGCAAAGGTATTGTCTGCAACCAAAGGAATCTGATGTTTATGAGCAATTTCAGCTATTTTTTCAATATCAGGAATGTTGATAACTGGATTACCCAAAGTTTCAATCAAAACAAGTTTGGTACTCTCTTTAATCGCTGCCTCTACTTCTTCTAGATTATCAATATCAACAAAAGTTGTGGTGATTCCGTATCGAGGAAGGGTTTCTTTCAACAGGTTAAAGGTACCACCGTAGATAGTTGAAGCTGCAACAACATGATCACCTGCGTGAGCAAGTCCAAGGATAGTATAAGTAAGAGCTGCCATTCCAGAAGCTGTGGCAAGTGCCCCTACTCCGCCTTCTAGAGCTGCAATACGCTCTTCAAAGGCTGATGTAGTAGGATTTGTGATACGAGTATAGATATTTCCAGCTTTTTGAAGGGCAAAAAGGTCTGCACCCTCCTGTGTATCTGCAAATACAAAAGATGTTGTTTGATAAATAGGGACAGCACGAGACTTGGTAGTAGCATCTACCACTTGTCCTGCATGCAATTGAAGAGTTTCAAATTTAAATTCACGAGTCATCATCAGACCTCCAAAGATTTCATTAAATTAATTGTATCATCTATGACAGTCAGTTACAAATACAACTTTGTTATATATTGGCATAAGCAATAGCTATGGCTATTATTAAAATTGTAGAACTTTTTTCAGATAGTTTAAAAAGTTTGTTTTCGCTTCTCCCATACTTTATAATGGATAAAAAGGAGAAGACTATGTCAGAAATTACACATGAAATTGATTCAAACTTCGCTGGTCGTTTAAATATTTTACGTGCTGGTGTACTCGGAGCCAATGACGGGATCATTTCCATCGCTGGAGTTGTTATCGGGGTTGCCAGTGCGACCAGTAATATCTGGATAATCTTTCTTTCAGGTTTGGCTGCCATCTTAGCGGGGGCCTTCTCTATGGCTGGAGGTGAATATGTTTCAGTATCCACTCAAAAAGACACTGAAGAAGCCGCTGTAGCTCGAGAGCAATTACTTTTGGATAAGGATATCGAGGCTGCAAAGAAATCTCTCTATGCTGCTTATCTTCAAAATGGTGAATGTGAAACATCAGCCCAACTATTAGTTAACAAAGCTTTTTTAAAAAATCCACTTAAGGCGCTAGTCGAAGAAAAATACGGAATCGAGTATGAAGAGTTTACCAATCCTTGGCATGCTGCAGCATCTAGTTTCATAGCTTTTGTTCTTGGTAGTCTACCACCAATGCTTTCCATTACCATCTTTCCAAGTGACTACCGAATCCCTGCTACTGTTTTTATCGTTGCGATTTCTCTATTGATTACAGGTTACACCAGTGCCAAACTTGGGAAAGCCCCAACTAAAACAGCTATGATTCGTAACCTTTGTATCGGTCTTTTGACCATGGGAGTTACCTATCTATTGGGTCAGTTGTTTAGTATTTAAAAAAGAGAGTGGAACAGAAATCGGTAATTCGTTAGAATTCGATTTCGTCGTCCCACCTCCGCACAGTTGAGTAGGGCTGTAAAAGCTGATGAAATCTGCGTAGTAGAGCGCACTCAACCACTGCGTCTTGCTCGGCAATCCAAAGACAATTGAGAGGCTAGGACTTTTGTCCCAGCCTCTTTTGCTATCAAAATATAAACAATTAAGAGAAACTACCAAAACCAACCTTTATTATCATTAATTGGTTCAGCCTCTTTTATCTTACATTTTTGTAAGATTAAGGAATTTTTTTGAAAATGGCTACTATAAGAAGTCCTGTCATTGCTTGTTTTATTCTTAAAAAAATAGTAAAATTAAGTTATGAAAAGGCTTTCTTTAACATCTTGTAAAAGAATTGGCTTTCTGCTAATTATTTTTAAAGGTGCTAAACTATCATTCGTATCACTGCTATAAGGAGGGAGGTTCAGCCCCTCTTTTTAGAAAGAGGTTCCTATGAAACGTATATTTCTCTTCATCAGCAATCTTCTTTTAACTTTTTTTCTCATTGCCACTCTGTCCTTTTGGAAAGACTCTCTTCCACAAATCCTGTTCCCGGGTGCAGCAGTATTAAGTGGGCAAGCAGATTATTCTACCGTTAAAGAAGAATTAAATAGTCTTGCTAAAGAACATAATAGTCTTATCGCAAGAACCATTTGGGAAGTAGATAGTGATGGAAAATCACAAACTTACTACGAAGTTTTTGGAGATGGGAAACTCCCAGACTGGATGCCTCCAGCAAGTCAAGAAAGCATTCACAAGAGCGATCTTCTCAACAACTACAATATTATCAGCGGATCCCTAACTAGTCAAGAATTGGCCACTCATCTGAAAGAACTTGGACTAGAAAAATCGAATGCATTTGAAAATGATAGAGTATCCTTTGTACTTGCCCTCTTTACCCAACCTGATCAGCTCATCAGTATGTTAATCTTTTTGCTGACTTTCTTAGCTTTAATTGTTATCGGTCAGATTCAATCTCTTTCTCAGTCAGGGATTAGATTGATTTCTGGAGAGCGGCTGAGCCATCTCTTCTTTCGTTCTCTCGCAAGAGACGGACTTGATATCCTTCTTTTTGGTCTACCTGCTTTGCTGATAGCATGTATCTTGCTCATTTCCTTGGGATATCCTTATGAAGTTCAGACTTTTCTAGGAATACTTTTTATTCTTTACAATAGCCTACTTCTCTTACTTAGTCTTCTAATTGCCTTTCTTTTTACCATTTCTTTAAAAAAAGTTCATCTCCTCTCTATCATCAAAGGAAAATTACCAATCAAGTCAATTCTACGCATTCTCTACTTTGGTCAGGTACTTGCCATTCTACTGGTTATTGTAGGATTTGGACGTATGTCTACTTACTATCATATACTTGAGAAAAATGAGGCTGGACAAGCTACTTGGGAACAACGCTCCAATGTTGTTACTCTTCAAACAGGGCGTTCCGGTCAGATGAAAAATATAGATGAACTGCAGACAAATGCTGATAAATGGTTTGACTTTATTCAATATTCTTTAGAAAATGGAAATGCCTTTCTAGTCAAACATAATCTCGCTATTCAAGCTATAAAACATTCTCTTTCAACTCATAATGATTCTGAACAAAATCCCTATGACTTGGAAGGGAAAAATATTCTCTATGTAACACCTGACTACTTCAAAAAAGAAGGTATAGAGTTAACATCAGAAACCTTTAAAAAAATCAATAATCTAAAAGATGGACAGGTTCTTGTAATACTACCTCAAGAACAAAAGAAAAATGAGGAACAAATAAAACAAAACATACAAGAAGATTTAACTAATCAATTATACAGTAGTGATACAAAGCATAGAGTCGAAGTTAGTATAACTTATACTGATCAAAAAAAGATGTATTCATTTATAATACCACCCATATCGCTTATGATCAATGGTTATCAAAACCCATCTTTCTTGTGCTTTCTCCTAAAGCACTTGGTAAGGCTTCCTCCATCTTCTGGTTTACAAATCTAGAATATCTCTATTTTACAGACCTCCACCAGACACAAGAACTTTTGAAACACTATCAACTTGATCAAATGGTCTCAGGGCTATCGTCTGCTAGGGAAATCTATCTCCAGTTAAATCAAAAAATTAAAATCGAAATTTTTAGTAACTTAGCGAGTGCTATGTTTGCTATTTTGACTTCAATTTTGCTGTTTACAAGTTTAAATCTGCTCTATTTTGAAGCTTTTCGCAAAACCATATTCTTGAAAAAAATAGCAGGCTATTATTTCTTTGAATTACACAATAGATATATCACTTCTCAAATAGCAGCTCTCTTTCTCGGAAGTGGTCTAGCTTTCATTATTTCTAAGAATATCTGGATTACCCTGATCCTATTTTTCAGCTTTTTAAGTTTAGCCGTTCTTCTATTGAAGATCTTTGATAAGAAGGAAAGCAAAACCTATGTTAGCATTATCAAAGGAGGATAGCATGATTGAATTGCAACATATTTGGAAACAATTTGGTTCTCGTATTATTTTTTCAGACTTGAATCTGAATTTTCAAAGTGGTATGGTGTATGCTTTGATAGGAGACAGTGGTTGTGGAAAAACCACTTTGCTCAATATGCTTGCAAAACTAGAGACTTTCGATAAAGGAGAAATAGTTTACAAAGGAAAGTCTTTGACTTCACTAAAAAATGAGGAATTTTATCGTAACGAACTAGGTTATCTCTTCCAGAATTTTGGACTATTAGAAAGTCAGACCATCCGAGAAAACCTTGAGCTAGGACTGATTGGTAAAAAGAAAAACAAAAAACAAGAGAAAGAGAGACTTCTTCTTCAAGCACTGCAAGCTGTCAGACTGGATTATCTAAGTCTCAACCAAAACATCTATGAATTATCTGGTGGTGAAGCTCAACGCATAGCACTTGCTAAGATTATCCTGAAAGACCCTCCCTTAATTCTAGCTGATGAGCCTACCGCCTCGCTAGACCCCAAAAATTCCAAGGAAATTATGGAAATTCTCCTTGAACTTCGTAATGCTAATAGAACAATTATCATCGCAACTCACAATCCTAGTATTTGGAAAATGGCTGATCAGGTAATTCGTCTTTCTAAATACGAACCAGAATATAATTAAATACCAAAATCCCTTGTGGTTATTTAGCCACAAGGGATTTTCAATCATTTATGCTACTTCTTTTAAGTATCATAGTGCAAATAATAAATATTTACTGTTAAATCTCACCAAAACCAACCTTTATCATCATCGATTGTTTCAGCCTCTTTAATCTTACGTGGCCCAGTTCCGTACATTTCTGCTTCGATATCTTCCTTTGTTGGCAAGATAGAGGCTAGGATGATGTAGATGATGATTCCAAGTCCGAAGTTTGCGATTGTAAAGATAGCAAAAATGAAGCGTACAAGAGTAACATCAAGGTCCCATTTATCAGAGAGTCCAGCAAGTACTCCTGATATCATACGATTTCGTCTCATTTTGTAAAAATTTTTATTCATAGTTTGTACCTCTTTCGGTATTCTTGAAATAAGTATAACATGAACTAAAACACCCTGCATCAGTCCTTAGGCGGATTTTGCAAAATGAGTTTGCCACGACAGAGACCACAACGATAACGTTTGGTATTAATTCGTCGCTTTCGTTGATAGGTTTGGTGACAAGTCTGACAAGTATAGACTAGAGCTGGTGTTTGACTAACACTTGATAAGGGAGGAACAAAGCGGAGCCCGTCTACTTCTTTTAATAGTTTCTTAAAGGCTACATCTTTATGTTTATACCCCTTGCCCTCATAGTATAGATGATAATGACAGAGTTCGTGACGGACAATTTTCCGAAAAACCTCTAAACCAAGTTCTTGATAGACTTTAGGATTAAAGTCCAAATGCCCATCCTTTGGAAAGAATCGCCCACCTGTCGACCGTAGACGAGAATTCCATTGAGCTTGGTGTTTGAAAGGTTTCCCAAAGTCTTCTAAAGAAACTTGTCGAACGTAATTAGTTAGATTCATCTGGTGCAAGGAGCGACAGATTTACTTTTTCGCGTTGGACATCGATTTTCTTTACCCAAACGGTTACCAAATCACCAACTGAAACGACTTGACTCGGATGCTTGATGAATTTCTTGCTCATGTGAGAGATATGAATCAGGCCATCCTCGTGAATACCAATGTCAACAAAGGCACCGAAGTCAACGACGTTACGTACAACGCCTTCAAGCTTCTGGCCAACTTTCAAGTCTTTGATATCCAAGACATCCTGACGAAGAACTGGAGCATCAAAAGAATCACGGAAATCACGTCCTGGTTTTAAAAGATCTGCAATAATATCTTTAAGGGTTTCCTGACCGAGGTCTAATTCTTGGGCCATTTCATTGATTGAAATAGATTTGAGTTTGGCTTGCGCTTCTTCATTTAGGTCTTTAATGTCCAAACGTTTGAAGAGTTCCTTAACAGCAGCATAGTTTTCTGGGTGAACACCTGTATTGTCAAGGATATTCTTACTTTCAGGGATACGGAGGAAACCTGCAGCCTGTTCAAAGGCTTTTGCTCCTAAACGAGGGACTTTCTTGATTTGGGTGCGTGAAGTGATTTTACCTTCTTCTTCACGGTACTTCACGATATTTTCAGAGATTGTTTTGTTAAGCCCAGCTACGTGCGAAAGTAAGGCTGGACTAGCTGTATTGACATTGACACCGACTTGGTTAACTACTGTATCAACAACAAAGTCAAGACTTTCAGACAGTTTCTTTTGACTAACATCGTGCTGATATTGACCGACACCGATGGATTTGGGATCGATTTTAACCAACTCAGCAAGTGGGTCTTGCAAGCGACGAGCAATAGAAATAGCAGAACGTTTTTCAACAGTTAACTCTGGAAACTCTTGACGAGCAAGTTCACTAGCTGAGTAGACAGATGCCCCACTCTCATTTACAATGACATAGCTGACCTCAGGAAAATCTTTAAGTACTTCAGCGACAAAGGCTTCGCTCTCACGGCTAGCAGTTCCATTTCCGATAGCAATAATTTCAACACCGTATTGGCCAATCAAATCAGCCAAATCTCGCTTAGCTTCCTCAATCTGACGAGCTGAAGCTGGTTTGACTGGATAAATAACTTGTGTTGTCAACATCTTACCAGTCGCATCAACTACTGCAAGCTTAGCACCTGTACGAAAGGCTGGGTCAAAACCTAGAACCACGCGCCCTTTAAGAGGTGCAACGAGAAGGAGATTACGAAGGTTTTCTGAGAAGAGTTGGATAGCTCCTTCTTCTGCCTTTTCTGTTAATTCTGTACGAATACGACGCTCAATAGCTGGTAATACTTTTTTCTTGACAGATTGCTGAATAACTTCGTCAATATAAGCATTCTTAAGTTTAAAACGACCACTAAAGAAAGATAGAATCCGATCAGTCGCATGCTCAAAGCCAATTTTCAAAATGCCTAGCTTCTCACCACGATTAAGGGCAAGCGTACGGTAACCTTGCATGTTTGCAACTGTTTCTGAGAAATCGTAATAAATCTGAAAAACTTGTTTTTCATCAAGACTCTCATCTTTGACTTGAGAAGTAATCTTAGAGCGTCTAAGTACCTCTTGATAGGTCATTGAACGTAAATGAACATCCTCGGATAGTGCTTCAACCAAGATGTCTACAGCCCCAGCCAAAGCTTCTTGAGGAGTTTCGAAACCCTCACAAACAAATGCTTCTGCTTCTTTTTCTAGGTCAGAAACATTTTGTAAAATTAAACGAGCAAGAGGAAAGAGACCAGCCTCACGCGCAATCGTTGCCTTGGTGCGACGTTTCTCTTTATAAGGAAGATAGAGTTCTTCTACATCTGCGAGTTTTTCAGCTGATAGAATTGCTTCTTCTAACTCCTTAGTTAGCTTGCCTTGCTCTTTGATTTTTGCTAAGACCGCTTCCTTTCGATCATTTAGAGCAGTTAAACTCTTATCGAGGTCGATGATAGCTTTAATGGCTACCTCATCTAGACTTCCGGTCATATCTTTCCGATAACGGGCGATAAAGGGGATAGTTGCTCCTTCTGCTGTCAAAGACAAGACAGTATCAATCTGCTTTAAAGTTACACCCAAATCTTGGGAAATTTTTTCATATTTTTTATCCATGAAACTATTATACCATAAGGAAGAAAGCTTGTTTTCATTAATTTGTTGCTTTATTTCAACTTTATAAAGATAAAAGCCATGTTTATTTTAAAATCCAACTATTTCTTAGAAATAATAGTATAATAGTGTTAACTAAAAGAATCGAGGTATGCCTTATGGCTGTTAAATTTACAAAAACTGATGACTTAGATAAGATGTTCGAAGAATTCGCTAAACTACCTGACTTGAAGCAAGTAACATTTCCAGATGACAAAGAAAAGAAAGATAAGGCAGAAAAGAAAAAATAGATGACACTCTTTCAAAGTTTACCTTCTAGTGTGTTACAAGCTGGCGCCATTTTTCTTTCAATTATCATTGAAGCTTTACCCTTTGTCTTAATCGGTAGCATCATCTCTGGTGCCATTGAAGTCTATGTGACTCCTGAGAAGGTTTATAAATTTCTCCCTAAAAATCGCTTGGGGAGAATCTTTTTTGGTAGCTTCATCGGTTTCCTCTTCCCTTCTTGCGAGTGTGGAATCGTTCCGATCATCAACCGCTTTTTAGAAAAGAAGGTTCCTAGCTATACAGCGGTACCTTTTCTAGTAACGGCTCCTATCATCAATCCCATCGTACTTTTTGCGACTTATTCAGCCTTTGGTAATTCAATTCAAATGGTCTTACTCCGAGCTTTGGGCGCTATTCTAGTTGCTACTATATTGGGTATCTTTCTTGGTTTTGTCTGGGAGGAACCTATCCAAAAAGAAAATAGATTGGCTTGTCATGAGCATGATTTTTCTCACTTGACTAAAAGTCAAAAACTGCTTCAGGTCTTTATCCAAGCTATTGATGAATTCTTTGATATGGGGCGTTACTTGGTCTTTGGCTGTCTTTTTGCCAGCATAGTCCAAGTCTATGTTCCAACTCGTATCCTGACATCTATCAGCGCATCACCACTACTTGCGATTGTTCTTCTGATGGTCTTGTCCTTCCTACTATCCCTCTGTAGTGAAGCGGATGCCTTTATTGGATCTTCACTTCTCTCTAGTTTTGGTTTTGCTCCAGTGCTTGCCTTTCTGGTTATAGGTCCCATGCTTGATGTCAAGAATCTCCTCATGATGAAGAATTATCTCAAAACTCGCTTTATTTGGCAATTCATGACAATTGTAACTCTTGTTGTTCTTGTCTATTCTTGTCTAGTCGGGGGGATGCTATGATTCGATTTTTTATCTTATTTGGCTATTTTATCTTAACCCTTTATCTGCACCTATCAGGTAAGCTCAATCAGTATATAAACCTCCACTACTCTTATCTGGCTTATATCAGCATGGTTTTGTCATTGTTACTAGCCATCGTCCAAGCCTATATTTGCATCAAGCGTTTGAAAGAACATAGTCACTTACATAGTTTTTCAGCCAAGCTTGCTAGTTTTGCCCTCTTAAGTTTACCTTTGTTAGTTGGATTTACTTTTCCAACAGTCACTCTGGATTCACAAACAGTATCGGCAAAAGGATATTATTTCCCTTTGTCGGAAGGAACTGACAAGGCAATCCAAGCAAGTGAAGGAACGAGCAGTCAGTATCTTAAGCCGGATACCAGTCGCTTTTATTCACAAACAGCTCATGAAAATATTATTCGGAAGAGTGCTGATAAATACTTAGCCCAATCTAGTATAGTTATCAATGATGAAAATTACCTGGAAGTTATGGAAGCTATCTACGATTTTCCAAACGAATTTGAAGGCAAGGAAATCGAGTTTATTGGCTTTGTCTACAACGATCCAAATCATACCAATAGTCAATTTATTTTTCGCTTTGGTATTATGCACTGTATCGCTGATTCAGGAGTTTTTGGACTTTTGACTACAGGAAACACTAATCAGTACGAAAATAACACTTGGGTCAGAGTCAAAGGTAAGATTAGCAATCACTATCACAAAGAACTCAACCAAGTCCTCCCAACCCTTGAAGTCCAGTCCTTTATCAAAGTAGACAAACCCGAAAATACTTATGTTTACAAAGAATTTTAAAAAGTAGCCTGAGGGGGCTACTTTTTGTTATTATCTGACAATATCTTTATACATATCTGGTCTTCTGTCTCTAAAGAGGCCCCAATTCAGGCGTTCATTTGCTCCCTTGTCAAGGTCATAAGTGGTTAAGAGGATTGCTTCATCTTGTCGTTCTGCTTGACTTAAAATAGCTCCTGTTTCATCGGTCATAAAGGATGAACCGTAGAAGTTAAGACTAGAACTTTGTCCTCCATTTTCCTCGCAAGGAGTGACTTCCTCCAAACCATAACGATTGGCTGCAATAACTGGCACAATGTTTGCTGCTGCATGTCCCTGCATGGTACGTTGCCAATGACCACAACTATCTGTATCCAAAATAGGCTCTGAACCAATAGCTGTTGGATAAAAGAGTAATTCTGCGCCATTTAGAGCAAGGCAACGGGCTGTTTCAGGGAACCATTGATCCCAACAGATGCCAATACCAATCTTGGCATAGCGAGTGTCCCAGACCTTGAAGCCTGTGTTTCCAGGTGTGAAAAAGAATTTTTCCTGATAATAATGGTCATCTGGTATATGAGTTTTACGATAAACTCCTAGTACTTCTCCATCCGCATCAATGACAGCAATGGAATTGTATAAGACATTACCATCTTTTTCATAGAAACTGATTGGTAAAACTACCTTTAGCTCATTGGCAATCACTTTAAAATGCTGAATAGCCGTATTTTCTGTCACCGACTGGGCATACTGGTAGTAATCATACTGACGTTCCTGACAGAAATAGGGACGTTCAAATAATTCAGGCAAGAGAATAATTTGAGCTCCTTTGTCTGCAGCTTGTCGAACTAGACGTTCAGCTGTTTGGATATTGGTTTCCACATCCTTAGCGCATTGCATCTGAATAGCTGCAACCGTTACATTTCTCATCTTTTTCTCCTATTCTGGAATTTGTTGGGTAATACAGTGGATATTTCCACCACCTAATAGAATATCTCTTGCAGGAATTCCGACAACTTCACGGTCTGGGAAACACTGAGTCAGAATATCCAATGCCACTTGGTCGTTAGCATCCTGAAATTGCGGTACTAAGACAGACTTATTAGCAATGTAAAAATTTACATAGGAAGCTGCTAAACGTTCACCTGCATAGCGTTCTTCTTCGCCTTCTTCATAAGTATAGCCCGGCAAATCATCTTCCGTCACTACTTGATGAATAGCTGGGATTGGAAGTTTATGAATAGTGAAACTCCGGCCTTTTGCATCGGTTTCCTTCTCTAAAAGAGCTAGATCTGCTGCAGACATGGCATACTGAGGATCCTCTTGGTCGTCCGTCCAAGCTAAAACAACTTCTGCAGGACCAACAAAGGCTGCAACATTGTCGACGTGTTCATTTGTCTCGTCTTGATAAATACCGTAAGGCAACCAAATGACTTTTTCGGCACCAAGGCTCTCTAGTAAGGTCTTTTCAATCTCCTCTTTAGTCAGGAGAGGATTACGACCCGGACTGAGCAAACAGCTTTCTGTGACAAGAATGGTTCCTTGACCGTCACTGTGTATAGCTCCACCTTCCAGTACAAATGGTTTGGCATCGTAAACAGGTATATCTAAGACTTCTGCAAAGCGACTGGCTACTTGGTCATCTGCTTCATAGTCTTGGTAGAGACCATCAACAGCGCCACCCCAGGCATTGAAAGACCAATCTACCGCCAACTTTTCCCTTTGATCATTGAGGAGAATAGTCGGACCAGTATCGCGTGCCCAGGCATCATTTGTCGGAATATCTAAATAGACAACCTTGTCTCCTAGATAGGATTGCGCTTCAGATAGATAATCCTGGTCTACTAAAAGGTAGACTGTTTCCCCTTGGGCAATGGTTTTGATAATCTGGCTAAATGCTTGTTTTGCAGCCTTTCCTTGAAAAGGCCAAGATCCGGGTCGAGTTGGCCATATCATGAGAGTTCCATGATGGGGTTCATACTCTGCAGGCATACGATAACCTAATTTCTTTGGACTGTCCATCATGATAATCTCTCCTTAAAGTCTTGGTAGCCAAAGGCTTTGACTAGACTGCACTCACCCTCTTTATCCATGAGATACAAACTTGGAAGCCCAATGCCATTAAAGGTATTATTTTTGACAAAGGAGTAAATAGCCATGTCTTCAAAATAGAGGCGATCACCGATTTCAATCGGTTTTTCAAAGCTGTAATCCCCAATGATATCACCTGTCAGGCAAGTATTTGAAGATAGTCTATAAGTATAAGGTTTTTCTTGCGCTTCAAATCCATCTCTCAATGGGGGACGATAAGGCATCTCAAGAACATCTGGCATATGGCAGCTTGCAGAGGCATCTAGCACCAAGGTCTCAATCCCGTTTTCAACAATATCCAAGACTTCTGTCGCTAGATAGCCCGCATTAAGGGCAATAGCTTCACCTGGTTCGATATAGACATCAAGGTTATAAGTTTCTCGAATGCGTTTAATCTCAGAAATCAGCAAATCCACATCGTAATCTTCTCTTGTGATGTGGTGTCCGCCGCCCATATTGAGCCATTTAACTTGATGCAAATAGATTCCAAACTGGTCTTCTACTGCTTTTAAAGTCGTTTGTAAATCATCTGCCCCTTGCTCACAGAGGGTATGAAAATGAAGTCCGTCAACCAAATCCAATAAATCACTTGGTATCTTATCCAAAGTTACTCCAAAACGAGAGCCAGGAGCACATGGATCATAAAGCGCGTGGTCACCCTGCGTTGAACATTGAGGATTGATGCGAAGACCGACACTGATACCAGCCTCACGACAACGTTGACCATACTTTCGAAGTTGTCTCTCTGAGTTAAAATCAATATGATCCGATATTTGCAGTAGCTCTTCCATATCTGATTCCTTGAAAGCAGGCGCAAATACATGGACTTCCCCTGGGAATTCTTCTCTAGCCAGCTTGGCTTCATAGAGTCCACTAGCTGTCGTACCTGATAGATACTGGCTAATCAAAGGATAGGTTTTATAGAGAGAATAAGCCTTTTGAGCTAGTAAAACCTTACAACCTGCCTTTTCCTGAACCTGGTGCAGAATACTACAATTTTCTTCTAGTTTTGCTAAATCTATGACATAAGCTGGCGTTGGTACTTGTTCTAACTTCATTAGTCCACCATTTGTGGATTTTCAACCACAACCCATGGCAAACCGTATTTATTTAAAGCTTCCATGAATGGGTCTGGATCCAATTCTTCAAGGTTATAAACTCCTGGTTGTTTCCATGTACCATCCATTACTAATTTTGTCCCAATCATGGCTGGAACACCTGTTGTGTAAGAAATGGCTTGTGAACCGACTTCTGCATAGCACTCTTGATGGTCGCAAACATTGTAGATGTAGATTGTCTTTTCCACGCCATCTTTGACACCTGTAAAGATACATCCGATATTTGTTTTTCCAACAGTGCGTGGGCCAAGGCTTGCAGGATCTGGAAGCAAGGCTTTCAAGAATTGAATTGGAACAATTTCTTGTCCGTTAAAGTTAATCGCATCTGTACGAAGAAGCCCAACGTTTTCCAAGCATTTCATATGCGTTAGATAAGATTGACCAAAGGTCATAAAGAAACGAATGCGTTTAACTCCTGGAATATTCTTTGCCAATGATTCGATTTCTTCATGGTGAAGGAGATACATGTCTTTTTGACCAACTTGAGGGAAATCATACTCACGTTTGATAGACATAGCTTCGACTTCTACCCATTTTCCATCTTCCCAGTAAGAACCTGGTGCAGAAACCTCACGTAGATTGATTTCTGGGTTAAAGTTTGTCGCAAATGGATAACCGTGGTCACCACCATTACAGTCTAAAATGTCGATATAGTGGATTTCGTCAAAGTAATGTTTGAGTGCATAAGCTGAAAAGACACTGGTTACACCTGGGTCAAAACCAGAACCAAGAAGAGCTGTTAAGCCTGCTTCCTTGAATTTTTCTTGATAAGCCCATTGCCAAGAGTAGTCAAAGTAAGCTGTAAAACCAAGTTCCTTACAACGTTTCTCATAAATAGCACGCCATTCAGGGTCTTCTGTGTCCTCAGCCTCATAGTTGGCAGTATCGATATAGTGGACACCTGTTGCTAAACAAGCATCCATGATGGTCAAGTCTTGGTATGGCAAAGCTACGTTCAAAACTGCTTCTGGTTTGTAGCTTTCAATCAAGGCAATCACTTCTTCTACCTTGTCAGCGTCAAGAGCAGCTGTCTCAATCTTAGTATTTGTTTTGCCTTCTAATTTAGCCTTCAAGTCATCACATTTTGACTTTGTACGGCTAGCAATCATAATTTCTTTAAAAGTTTCGCTATCTTGGCAAATCTTTGAAATAGCAACTTGGGCAACCCCCCCACATCCGATCACTAATAAACGACTCATTTTTTTCCTTCCTCTTCTTCTAAAATGTCTTCTACATACTTAGGCAACATAAAGGCACCAATATGCAAGTTTGCAGTGTAATATTCCGTAAATAACTGGCGTTTTTTCCAGCCTTCCTTGTCAAAATCTTTGACAGGGTGATATTTTTTCGATGCAAATCCAAACAACCAATAGCCAGCAGGACTAGTTGGGATATGTGCTTGGTAAACCCTGCTGATTGGAAAGGCTTGATTAACCTTGCGGTGCATACTTCGGCAAGCTGACTCATCTTCGTCAAAGAAGGGACTACCATGCTGATAAATCATGATTCCGTCCTCTTTGAGAGCACGGTAACTATTGCCGTAAAATTCCTTGGTAAAGAGCCCTTCCGTATGGCCAAATGGATCTGTCGCATCGTTAATGATAATGTCGTAATCATCTTCACAGTTTCTCAAAAATCTCAGTCCATTTTGGTAGTAAATAGTGACGCGAGAGTCATCAAGTCCTGCAGCAAAATCTGGGAAGTATTCTCGACAAACCTCAACCAGCATCTCATCTGGTTCTACAATATCGATTTGTTCCAATTCAGGATATAGTGTCAAAACCTGGGCAACACCACCGTCACCACCCCCAATAACCAAGACTTTCTTTGGATTAGGATGGACAGCCATGGGAACGTGGACGGTCATTTCGTTGTATACAAAATCATCTGCATCTGAAAACAAGACATGACCATTTAAAATTAACACTTTTCCAAAGGCTGGCGTGTCAAGAACCTCGATATCCTGCCATTCACTTTGACCAGAATACAGCTGTTTGGCTGTTCTCATCGTTAACTTAACATCTGGAGTATGAACTTCAGAAAACCATAAATCCATCTAGTTCTCCTTTCTCTCAATAACATTGATGTGATTGACCTCTGGATCTTCAGTACCTTGGAGGGAACAACCACGCTCTTTGGCGAATTTTATATAATCAACAATCTCTCGTGTAATCCGTTCACCTGGTGCCAGGATTGGAATACCTGGAGGATAGCACATGACAAATTCCCCACAGACCTGGCCAATAGACTCGTCCAAGGTTAAGCTTCTTCTCTCTGCATAGAATGCTTCCTGAGGAGATAGCACCAACTCAGGCTGGATATATTCTCCAGCAATCAAGTCCTTCCCATCTCGTGAGTAGAGTCTCTTGATATCAGCTAAAGCACCAACCAAGCGTTCAATGTCTTGGATACGGTCACCAATCGAAATGTAGGCTAAGATATTCCCGATATCACCAAACTCGATCTGAATGTCATATTCATCTCGTAAGAGATCATAAACCTCGATACCAGTTAGACCAATCCCCTGAGTGTAAACTGACAGCTTGGTTACATCAAAATCACATACTGATACACCATCTACTAGTTCTTTTGAATAGGCATAGTAGCCACCGATGGCATTGATTTCACGACGTGCGTACTCAGATAGCTCAATAACTTTCTCAAAGGACTCCTTACCACGAAGGGCTAGGTTTCTACGAGAAACATCGAGACTAGCCATTAGCAAGTAGGATGCTGATGTTGACTGTGTCAGATTAATGATCTGACGCACATATTCAGGATTCATCTGATTACCAACGAGAAGGAGCGAGCTTTGAGTCAAACTCCCACCAGATTTATGCATGGATACAGCTGACATATCTGCTCCTGCGTCCATAGCGGATAGAGGAAGTTTATCTGTAAAGTGCAGATGAGCACCGTGCGCCTCGTCTACTAAGACTTTCATTCCTGCGGCGTGTGCCATCTCTGTCAACCCCTTAAGATCTGAACAAATCCCATAATATGTTGGATTGTTAATGAGGATAGCCTTGGCATCCGGATGGTCCTTAATTGCTTGGGCAACACGGTCATTCTCAAGCCCCAAAGCAATACCGATTTTGGGATCCACACTCATCTCTATATAGATGGGAATAGCTCCGCATAAAACGAGTGCATTAATAGCTGATTTATGGACATTACGCGGAAGAATAATCTTATCTCCAGCTTTACAAGTGGAGAGAATCATGGTTTGAACAGATGAAGTTGTCCCACCAATCATCAAAAAGGCATGAGCAGCACCAAAAGCCTCTGCTGCTAGCTCTTCCGCTTCTCTGATAATCGAAATGGGATGTCCTAGATTGTCCAAGGGCTTCATAGAATTGACATCAATACCAACGCATTTTTCCCCTAAAAGTTCCACTAATTCCGGATTCCCGCGGCCACGTTTATGACCTGGTACATCGAAAGGTACAATTCTTTTTTTTCGTAACTTGACCAGTCCCTCATAAATAGGAGCTTGGTTTTGATTTAACATTATAGAGACATACTCCTTTATCATAGTTTTTTTCACCTTATGTAAGGCTCTAAAGGATACTTATGAAAAAAAGAGCAGGTTGGCACCTGCTCTACAATCTACTGACGTGTTTTTGTTTGTTTCTTTTGAGTATGTCTGTTCCTGATGTTTCCTAACTCTCTAGTAGCAAATATTACGTACTTTATTGATCGTTTCACAAGATGACGTGTGCTTTCACCACACTAACAAATCTTTACGAATTAGGACAAGTGTCCTAACATCAACTTATAAAAGTAGGCTTTTAACCCTATCAATAATGTGGCTTTTCAACCACGCTTCGGCATTCAACCCTGCCTGTCCGTAGGCATTTTTTACTCGGGTTTATATTTGCTAGAAAACATCATCTCATTTTCTAAGCTTCATTACTATACCATGATTTCACAATCTTGTAAAGTATTTTTAGAACTTTTTTTAAATAATTTAATATTTAGTTCGTGTAATTTATTCAACCAAGAAATAGAAATCGTTTTACATTTAAATCAAAAAACAAAAAGGAACTAAATAGATTAATTCCTTTAGATAGGCATAAGCAAATTCAACTATTCAAAATCGTATTATTCTTCACGCGCTACTTTGGCAGCTAGTTCAAAATCAGTCATCAAATAATTTTCATCTAGACGGATAAGGCTGTAATAATCATTCCAAAATAGAGAGCCACTGTTACTTGACCACTGTAATCCATACCACAATTGAGTGACATCACTTGTATTTGATGGGGGGATTGACCATAGATGCTTTTTAAAAGTTTCTTGAACAAGCGGGATATCAAGTCGAGTAGTCAAGTCGAGTTCATCCAATTTCAAAGTGATAGAATGTTCTTTAGCTGCTTCAATGTTTTCCTTGTTAAATCGGACCTGAATAACCTTAGAATCTTCTAGAACCACGTCCTTATCTTCTTCCCCGTAAAAGGAAATACTCCCAAGAACTATGCCATCTTTTGCCAAGAGATAGGGAGCGTAGGGAATAGCATTGCTATCAAGTCTGAAGCCTTTTTCGATAGTGACTGTTTTATCGCCTGGATACTTTTGGAAATTGCCATCTGTCAGGAGGTCTTCATAGTCACTAGCACCATCACCTTGTCTGACATAGATATCAAACCCAGCTTCCATCAGATCACTTGCTTTGGTTTCTGCTAAAATGATTTTACTTTCATTAATTTGCAAAATTGGTGTTTGAGGTGGCAAACCAATCGTAAGATTAAACATAACTCCTACTAGAAAGACCATAAAGGTTATAAGGAGGGCAAGTAAAGACTTTCCAGTCCTTTTTCTTGCATTGAAAAGGGCCATTATAGCAGGGAGGAGGATCATTTTGGCTAAAATAGAATTCCCCACACCACCTCTATTTAAGGTCTGAAAAGCAAAGATCCCTGCTATTGCAATCAGGGACAGGTAGACCAAAATCTCTCCTAGACCCAGTTTTTCTGTTCGAGTTTGTTGATTTACTGGAGTTTCATACAATGACTGCCCATTCTCTTTCCTCTTTTTTAGAAAGAGATAAAAACCCAGACCGAGTAGCAGATTAAAGATTGTAAAAACTATTAAAGTACCTATAATCACCGTTCTACCCATGGTTCTCTACTCCTTTATGTTCTCTCTCAAATCTTATCTTTCTCTTTAATTCCCAATTCCCAACTAATAAAACTAGTAAGAAGAAGGGCCGCCTTCTATCAGCACAATCGGTAAAGCTTAAATGGCAATGATTCTCATCTTTTTATCTTTAAAGAAACAGCTGATATTTCTAGTTCTATTTCCCTAGAAAGTGCTATAATGGAGCTAACAAAATTGTTCTCTAGCAATTGAAAAACGGGGGAAGTAGTCATGCTCACTACTATTGTTTTAGGATTTTATGCTCTTTTCTTTCTATCCTTATCCTTTACTATCTATCTCTATATTAGACTTGTAGTTGCGGTTAAAAAAGGCAAAGACATTCCCAAATGGATTTATAAACTTGGCCATGCTGTTCAAGGAAGAATTCACGTTGACTATGAAGAAATCACTGATGCTAATGCCCTTAAAGAGATTCATTGGTTCTTGCTAATCCATTTAATCGTAAATCTACTCGTATTGGCTGTCTTCTACTATCATGGTAATAGCTTTCCGCAAGCCATTTATGAATGTTTGAAAAAACAATTTTTTATCGTACTTGTTAGTATGGTTTTAAAAAGTATTGGTAAATTAATCGTATTAACTATAAGAAAAAACTTTCAAAACAGTCATGCCTATGCATCAACCAATGCTTTTATTGGGTCAGCCTTTTTAACGAGTTATGTTTTTATGTTTTGCATGATGATGAGTGGTCTTCCAGCTCAACCTGTTCCAGTAAACATTCAAGATACCACTGTCATTATCGGGGAAACCCAGGCTTCCGAGCTTTTGGATCAAGGATTTAGTTTCGAAGATAAAAGTCCAGAGAGCCCCATCACCAATCCAAGAAATGACCACTTTTACTACGGACAGCTTCTTGAAGTCAAGCGTGATGATCAGTCTTATGGCTTTATGAGCCTTACTCCTACAGGAAGAGATACTGATCAACTCAAAAACTGCATCATTACCTACTATAGAACTCCCAAGGACGATCAAAAACTGCAGGAAATTTCTATCAATCATGTCAAGCTAGCAAATCTAAAGCTCCAAGATTTTCAAACACGAAAATTAATCGATATCTTTGAAGTTAATCCAGCTGATTATAACGTCTTTGATAAAGATACCAACTTTATACTAACCATCCAAACAGCAGATTACGACCTCTGGAAAAGATACCGTATTGAATCCAAGTTCAATTCAGATGGTTCGATTGATAGCTATGGAGTCAGAGCCCAGCATAGCATGTGGGAATGATGAAGTATTAGCTTTAGTCATTAGTAAGTATATAATCAAATAGATGAGCGTTTAGGCTCTCCTACTTGATCTTATGCTTTTTCATTTTCTCTTGGAAAATATCTGTAAGAATTTGTCGTAATTCTTGAGCTTCTTTTTCTGGAAGTTGGCCTTCTTGTTCAGCAACAGCGTACAATTCCGGATACTCAAGAGAGATTCTCTTAATCGTACGAGTAATCGCATGTTTTCTAACAAAAAACGGGATACGCTTAATGTATTCTTGAGGGATTAGAGCGATAATCTTATCGGTTGTTTCCTTATCGCTAAGTTTAGAGAAAGTTAGTCCCTTTTTAATCATTTCTTGTTCTTTTTCTGTAAAATCTTGTAATTCCATATGTCTACTCCTCATCTTCAGTAACTTCCCAAACTTCGGCTTGATAAGGTTCTCCATCACTATCGTATTTATTGATATACCCAATAAATCGTTCATTTTTTCTAGGTCTATGCTGGTTTCCTTTGATAACCCAAACAGCCCATACTCCAATTAGGAATAAGACTATCATTCCAAACAATACATCCATAATGTCTACTCCCTTAAAATTGAACCCACTTATCATTATCCATAATAAACGGTTTAGCTAGACCTTCACCAGTATAGTTTTCGTATTTTGTATCTAGATATTTGTAACAATCTTCCTTGGTCGTAAATTTGATGGCTTGATAAGGCTCCTCAAAGGTTAACTTTTCGACAAAGAGATAGCCGTCCTCGCTTGGTACAAGTATGCCGACATGGCCAATAAAGAGGGATTGACCATCCAAGTCATCATGGACGACTACGGAGAGCATTCTTGCATTTTCATTAAACTTGAATTGAGAAAGGAATTTTTCCATCTTTTCAGCATGAACTTTGACATCTGTCGTTGCTTCGGTCTTGACTCTTGAGAATAAAATATCAAAAGCATCCTTTTCTTCCTCACCAAAGACCTTTCCTTTATCAATGGCATCGTTATCGACAAACAAGAGGGAATCATCTTTCTCTAACTTAGGGATTTCGATGGAATTTTTCAATAAACAATAACTGTTAATGCGACAGTTGGTACCAACAAAATCACCTTTTTTGGGGGTCCATAGATTGCTTATCTTTTCAACATCATAGTCTGTTTTGGTAAATGTAGAAAAATCCCCAGTTAAGCCTACTGAACCAACAGTCGCGTTATAATCATTTACAAGATTGAAAAATGCATCAACACTTTCTTTATCCAAATGTGCAGTCAAGGCTTTTCGAACTTCTTCTTCACTAGGTTTACTGTTCAAATTGCTATAAGTGGCTTTCCAAGAAACCTGATTGGACTGTGATTGACTGGCTGAAGTTTCAGTAGTTCCATCAGATGTCTTTTGAACTTGACTACATGCCATTAAGCTTAAAAGAAGCATTGAGCTAAGGCCAATAGTTGCTAATCTTTTAAATTTCATAGGTTTTCCTTTGATAAAATATCGTTAAATAAATGATTTAAACTTAAAAATCTTATTCTTTCGACTTAGAATAGACCTCGATATGCTGCCCTAATACCTTGATTTCTACTGGTAGGTCATCAGATTTGTCACCGTCAACATCCGTTTCTAATTCACTATCTGAAGAGATTTTGATGTGACGAGCTTTTATATACTCGATATTCTCATTCACGACGACATCCCCTTTTAATAAATCAGGGATAACTGACAATTTTGTAAGGATTGAGGCATCTTTTAGTATCAAAATATTGGCATAACCATCCTTGTCTTCATCAAAGATTTTTTTGTCAGCAAAATAATTGGTAAGGAGAACCAAGACATGACTGGCTGGGCCAATGTAATTTCCATTTTCTGTCTCAATAGTAATATTAAATGCTTGATCTGTTACGACAGATTTCATGGTATTAATCGCATAGGCGAGCATGCCAAACTTCGTTTTATCTTCTATCCCAACGTTGTGGATAGCTTCTGGCAGTGAACCAATACTAAAAATGTATCCGAAATAGTGCCCATTTGATTTTCCGATATCAATCTTATTCGTAGAATTAAAATCGAGTTCGTCAATGGCACCATCAATATCTTGATTGATTTCTAATAGTTTGGTGATAAGATTCCCAGTTCCTCCTGGGATAATCGCAAGTTTAGGAATGTAGTCTTTTTCCGCGATACCAGAGATTACTTCATTGACAGTCCCATCTCCACCAAAAACAAGAACAGCATCATATCGCTCACGAGAAGCTTCTTCAGCAAAGTTTGTGGCGTCTTGCGCTTTCTCCGTAATTTTAATTTCCACATCTTCAAAATAATCTCTAGCTTTATTCTCCAGTTTCACCTTATAATCCAAAGCTTTTTCGCCACCAGAGGTTGGATTGATGATTACCATAATTTTTTTCATTTATAATTCTCCTTAAGGATTTTAAAAACAATATAGATCAATTAAAAAACCTTTTTGTTTCTCATTCACTTATTTGATATCGTATTAGATAGGTAGTTTTATATTGAGTTAAAAACTATACATATAGAACTATCTAAACTCATTGTACTTGATTCTAGTTTATTTAGCAAGTTTACAAGATGAGCATTAAAAAACCAACCGATATTTTCTTTCGATTGGTTTTTTGTGAAGAATTCATAAGTTTAACTATACAAAAACTCTTCCATCGATTCTTTCACATATTCTTCGACATCTTCAATCTCAACAAACAGCGGGTCTAAATGACACAAGAAGTGCCAATCTTCGGTGCCTTTCTTTCTGTAGAGAATCGCTTCGCCGTCTTCACTTCCGAAAAAGCTTCTATCCACTTCATATCCTTTGCTTTCTAAGAATGCTTTTGCCTTGCGGAAGTTAGATTCTCTGGTTTCGACATAGGCTCTCACTTCATCGTTATTCACGACATACGCGTCGATTTTTGTAGTTCCTTCAATCACTTTATCGTTTTTAACCGATAGATTCGAAATTTCTTTCCAAACGATCTCAACATTTTCCTCAGGATTAAACGAAAGTCTAGATAAAGGAACAATATTTCCATTGAAGACAATTTCCATATAATCCGGCAAATGTTTAGGATTAACATACTCTACTTCAAAACCATCTTCATTTTCTAGAGTATATCCAGGTATTTTGGCTACAAATTCTTTCCCTTCTCCTATAGTCTCAAATACGACTAAATCCTTTGAATAATTGTTTTGGTACAATTCTAATATAACCATCGATAACCCTCCTCAACATTATTACGTTAATGTAAATAGGCATACCTCTTTAACGATTGTCAAATAAGGTTGCTTAACTTCATATTTTTTTCTCTTTGTTATGTTTAAATTTTATGCAATGATCTGCTGCCTTTATGACTGCTTCCTCGAAGCAAACTAGACGCAATCGGCTCCCACTCATAACCGCAGATTCTGCATCTAGCCTTTACTGGCGAATGTCTCCCTGTGTAATTACCGATAATTTCTACATTAGGATTAACAATAGCAATCTTTTGTTCAAATTCTTCCTGGTTATTTACAAAACTTACATGCGCTAATTTAGTTCCACACTTTCTGCAACTATCTCCGGAAAGTAAGTTTGCCGGAACAGCATCCCATTCAAATCCACATTGCTTACAACGCACCAATAACCTTCTATTTGCATTCTGATAAGTGCCCAGAATTGCAATTGACGGATTCACAACAGACATCCTTCTCGCAAAAATATCTTGTGTCATTGCTTTTGCATTAGAGTATGCATTTTTTTCAATCTGCTCCCACTCTTCGTCATCAATCTTTTCATTCAATCCGACTTCACTAAATAATTTTTGTATAAGACTTCTGATAATTGAGTGATTCGCAATATTTAAATCTTCTGCAAATGTATACACATCATTCTCAAAAGGTGCTGTCTGTCCCTTAGGGAATTTATCATAAATTGTGATAAGCCTGATTCCTTTTTCAGAGCACAAAACCCGTTTTTGCTTATCTCTTTGTATTGATTTCTTATGGAGCCACCAGTTACCTGGTTCAATTGCGAATTTCAGCGAAGGGATAAAGATATCAAGTTCCATTCCTATTGTCTTTTTATCTCTAGAAAGAACCTTATCTGGTCCAAGTACACTTTGGAAACATAGTAGAATAGCTTGTTCCATAAAGCTGGTTCCGCTTTTTGCACACCTTGGGCATCCATGCCCAGCAAGAATCGAATACGGTTTTGCTTCCCAATCATTTCCACATCGTGAACAGTGTAGTTTTATATTTGTATGTCCATTAATATATTCACCATGTACCTCTATAGAATCGTCAACAACTTTTAAGTCTTCTATGAACCGCTCTGTTGTTTTTAATCCCGTTTTTCCACTATTATTTATTGCGCCTTTCTTTGCAGAACATGATGGGCACCCTTTTCCTTGGAGCAAACTATATGCTAACGGATTCCATATCTTTCCACAAGTCTTGCATTTGACTTGGACTCGCTCGACGGCCTTGGTATACGTTCCAAGGATCTCAATATTAGAATTTATTTCTTTCATTTCGAGAATAAATTTCTCTGGTGAACGAGTCATTAAAATCACCTACTTTATTAAATCAGTTTTTGTCAAAATCAAATCATCACAGAAATCTGTCCTAACGAGAAGAGCACACGCCTCAACATGCTCAGTTATCGGAAATATATCCACAGGTTCCACCCGTTTCAAAGTGCACATTGGTCACGCCATCAACTTCGCACATGTTAAGTTATTTTTCTGAGATTGAAGGCAGCCGATTGTATTGCCTTCTTTGGTATTTAAATATTGCCAAGCGATAGCCTTATTTCTATAAATTCAGCCAACTTCCTTTTCCCATCGTCTAAGCACCTCTTTCAAAGGCTCATCTAGATAGCTAAAGGCCTTGTCTTTGATCCACTGAGGAATTCCATAAGCTGCCTCGGCGATACTTCCTGTGATTGCAGCAAGAGTATCGCTGTCTCCACCAAGAGAAATCGCATTTCGAATCGCATCTTCAAAATCTGTACTTTCTAGAAAGGCAACGATAGCTTGAGGAACGGTATCCTGACACGTTTCATTGAATCGATACGTAGGACGAATTTCATCTAACGTTTTAGAAAGGTCATATCCATACTCTTTCTCGATATGTTCCTTAACACATCTTTTGATTTCCGCAGGGTTATCGCTACCATCACCGTCAAGGAAATAACGGCATATAAAAATCGCATCCGCTGTAGCCATCGCTCCTTTGATTCCTTCTGGATGGTTATGCGTCACCTCTGCAGAAAGTTGTGCCAGACGTTTCCCATCGGACGGCAACTCGTCTGTTGTGGCATCCATCACCCAAGCGCACGGAGAAACGCTCATCGCAGACCCATTCCCAAAACTATTGTAAGGCTCACGGTTGTCGGTCATCAGCCACCGGTTAAATCTAGCACCATAATCAGAATCAGGATACATCCAACCATATTTCTTCATGGCATCAATAAAGTCATCCTTCTGTCCGCCGTTCATAATTGCTTCTGCAACGGCGCAGGTCATGACAGTGTCATCTGTGAAAAAACAGTCATCCCTAAATAATGGAAAGTCTTTCGTTTTAATATTGTCCCATTCATAAACAGAACCAACAATATCTCCCACAATTGCTCCTAGCATCAGATTCCTCCTTATGATATATCAGATTCATTACACATTTCCAATGAATCGCTCTTTAAAAATGGCACTACCAAATTAATCCACTCTTGAGGCAGGTAAGCTGATAAATAGCCATGGTTATAGCCCTTTGCTTCATACAGGATCGTGTTGGGATGTAGCTGCTGAAATAATTTCGCCGATGCTTTCACACAGTTTAATTCTTTTTCACCATAGATATACAGAACCAGCGCCTTGCTAGCAGAAATTGTGTCCTTCAACTTGTAACGTCCCATATAGGTTTTGTAAATGGTCACCAATGTTTTGATAGACGTCCTTGGCAGATCCTTCAAATAATATGCTTTTATTTCCTCTGGATAAGCCAGTTTAGGATAGAGTTTGGTCATCATGCTTAATTGAAGTTTGCAAGAGAATTTACTGAACATCTGTTTACCAAATAGAGCTACTAGAAAAATGCTGATTTTAGCTAACCTTGGTTGAGGAATACAGAGGCTTCCATCTATGATGGCCTTCTCAGCTATCTCGCTGTCTAATGACAAAAGCTCCATGGCAATTTGACCACCAAGTGAAACGCCACCGATCGCAAACACCTTTCCACCACAGTTGGCTTTGACATAGTCTAGGATCTCCAAAGCAGAATCTTCCGTAGAAACATAATCGATTTGATATTCTTCACCGTGGCCATTCAAAGTGGGTAAAATAACACGGTAGTCTTTTGATAAAATCCGTGCTTGACGAAGATAATTCCACCAAGAACTGCCACCGCCATGTATCAGTAAGATAGAAGGCAAATTCTTATCACCAAATTCATGGAATTTCATATTTAAACTCCTTACTAAAGGACTTTCACTAGATAAATACTTGTTCAATCAGTTTGAACAAGTAGTGATGACTCATCAAATAAAAGGTCTCTAACATTGATTATCTAGAATGACCACACGTTACTTTCAATAATGGATATCCTAATCAAAATTTTAAAATGTTGTTTCCTTACTAATTCTATTACTCGCCAATATAGTATAAATTATATAACCAATAAAAATGATAATAAAAATAACATAACAGCCAGTCTTACAACTTACTACTTTTCATATGATAATTTACAAATGTCTTTCCAGCCACTCGATCTTTTTAAAATCCTTATTGTTATTTTGTTCATTTCGATAGGAGTCTTGAGAAGAAGCTTTGTAAATACTTAGATACTGCTCCAGACTTGGAAGACGAAAAGTGATGCCTTCAATGTGAATAAGCTCTATATCCGATTCCGAAACTCCTGCAAAATCAAGTAAGGAATCGATACTTCCAAATTCAACATTCTCTCTATCCTTTTGGAATTCATGCTCATGAATATCTATTAAGACGTAGCCTAAGTCTTTCATCACTTTCATTATCTTGTCCCAGTCATAAATTCTGAGATGGTCAGGTGCTTCCCAACCTCTAGGGTCACCAGGTACATGAATGTCAATGTCAGACGGCCCCCAATTTTCTTTCGTTCTAAACTCCAATCCCAAAGAACCCATCAGTGTCGGTGTAATTCCGACTCGATTTAAACGGAAACAAATGGTTTTAAATTCTTCAAATAAGAGACTCATGTTTACTCTAAACCTTTCATCTAAATGTTCGTTATTTCTACTTTATTCCCTTGAACAAAATCATCTTCATTTTCTAGAGTATATCCATTTATTTTGGATACAAATTCTTTTCCTTACTAATTCTATTACTCGCCAATATCGTATAAATCAAATAAGCAATAAAAATGATAATAAAAATAAGATTAATTTTTAACACAAAATAGTGATTTAACAAATTTGCGAACGCATGAAATAATATACAGTACCCCACTGATTGGGTTTGACGGTAAAGAAGTCCTAAAGCAAAACTTAAAAATAATGTATATATAAAAAATAAAATGAAAGGAAATCCTTGATGACTTTCTCCAACTATAAACCATAAAGGCAGATGCCAAATCCCCCAAATTGATCCTACAATCAAATTAGATTGCCAATAAGTATATTTTTTATCAAGTAATGGTTGTAATATTCCTCTCCATCCTAATTCTTCATGTCCACCACCAAAAAAAATTAGTTGTATAAAGAATAATGGCATCAGATAAATTGATACTCCGTTTAGTTCTAAGGAAGATACAGAGAATAGTATCAAAATTGCCAAGAGGTGAATTATGAAATAAATACTACTATTTTCTTTCTTACTAAATACAAAATGTTTAAATTTTATATTATTCCTTTTCAAATAAAAGCCACTTGCAATAGCTGGTCCAAGTGCACCTACTATATGTAATGTTCTCCCTATAATCGTTTCTAATCCCAAAATATGAAATTGCGTAATTATGGCGAGAAGCCCCCATGTTATATAAGTAATTCCAAATGTAATATAAAGATAATTTTTTAAATTTCTTTTATCAATTTCTGTCATTTTATTGCCCTTATCTTGATTATTTTATGAATAATATTTTTACTGCTTCTTAGTTGCTGTCGATTATAACTACCTATATTCTATCATAAAAACACAAAAAAAGCCTTACAATCAAGGCTTTTCAGTATCCCTTTTGTTAAAAGGTTTTTACGCTTTTTCGAGCAGAGCAACACACTCCACGTGTGCTGAGAGCTTTCTTCTATACTAATAGACGAAAGGGTGTGAAAATGATTTTTAAATGATACTGTGGAACGGAACAGTAGCCCTAGTATTGACTACTGTCGTTTCTATTCATATTGGCTATTCTAGGACTGAGATGAAAAAATCTATAAATGCTCAGAATAAAATTGAACCCGCAAATCTCCCCAAAACAATGGTGAGTCATGTACTTGTATTATTCCGAAAAAATACACCTCTGGTGCAGTGAGACAAATTGGTGTATCTTATAGTGGCTTCGTAGATGAAAGCTATACTCTACTATCACTCTTTGATGATGTAGAACAAATTGAAAAAGATAATAGACTTCAGACAGCTATTGATGTTGTCAGAGAACAGTTTGGTTTTTTAGCCATACAAAAAGGAACCGTCCTAACTGAAGGTTCCAGAAATATTGAACGCAGTAAACTTATCGGTGGTCATTCCGCGGGTGGATTGGAGGGATTAAAATGAAACAAGAAAAAAATACAGTACAATTTTCAGAAATCCGTAGCAAAGGATGTAATGATATTGAAATGCTTGAAAGATTTTTACATGGAATCGTTGAAACAGCAACTTCAAAACTTCGTCAGAGAAAACTCAAAACAACTGAAATATCGATACGACTAGTACATGCTAAATCTGAAAACCGATTACCATTGGAATTTACATTTAGCATTAAGCCAACAAGCTCATCTGTGATAATCTATACTGAGGTAATCAATCGCTTTAAAGAATGTTACACAGGTGGGGGAATTCAAGGTTTTACGATTCAATTTGATAAAAATACCCTTGCCTCTGCATAGAAAGGATTTGATATGATTGACCGTTCATATTTACCATTTCAATCAGCAAGAGAGTACCAGGATACAAAGATGCAAAAATGGATGGGCTTTTTCCTATCTGAACATGCATCAGCACTCTCTGATGATACAAACAAAGTAACGTACATGTCTGACTTATCACTAGAGAAGAAATTATTACTCCTCAGTCAAGTATACGCCGGGCAGCTACGCACACGCATTCAAGTGATTGAAAAAAACAAGCGTGTTTCCTACACTGGAACAATACCAAGTCTGACCAAAGATTTCATTTTGATAAAAACTACAACAGGTCACATCAATTTGAAATTAAAAGACATTATTAGTATTGAACTTGTCGAGGAGGTGCTCTATGAATCAGCTTGAGTTTCAGCGTAATCACCTACAAATGGACTATTATAGCGAGAGCTACCAAGATTTTGAACGTGACTTCTACCGCTACTCTAACATGAATATTCCATTGACCTTCCTAACTGATGATATCCTAAAAACAATGGCGACTTCACGTAAGAATTACTTTGTCCTCAATAAGGAAAAGTCCAGAGATAACCGCGATCACTTCTTCATATTTGAAGTAAGTACCGTAGATGAGAATCCGCTAATCTATCATTATACATATAAGAAAACTACAATATATTTAGCAGAAAAATAGGAGCAGTTCAATTGACTGTTCCTATTTTTAATATTCATAAAATCTAAAGTCTTTATACTCTTTAACAATGGAGTCGCCAACCAGAACAGACTATACTGACCAGCGACTACCTTAAATTTAATGTTTCAGATTTATTTTCTTATCTCTAATTTCATAAACTACATCTGCTACATTTTCGAGTAATCGTTTATCGTGGGTGATAAACACGATAGTTCCGGTGTACTCCTTCATTAGTATTTCCAAAGCCTCTAAACTTGGTATGTCAAGGAAGTTACTGGGTTCATCCATTATTAGGATGTTATATCTACCCATGAGCATTTTAGCAAGCAACAATTTTATAATTTCTCCACCGCTTAAAACAGATAAACTTTTTCCAATATCGTTCTGTTTGAACCCCATAGATGCTAGCACTGAACGAATTTCTGATATATTGTAGTCACAATCCTTCTGCATAAACTCCATAACATTCTGATTACTGTTGTACTTGTAACCATTCTGTGCAAAGTAACCTATTTTTGCCTTAGGCGAAATAGAAATTCCTTCTTCATGGTTTAAGATCATTTGGATTAAAGTTGTTTTTCCGATTCCATTACCACCAGTTAACGCCACTTTTGCTCCTAACGGAATTTGAAAAGATGCATTTTCAAACAGAGCCTTATCCCCAAATACTTTATTAATTTCTGCACCGACTATAGGGTATGGATTATGGAGCTCCAATGCTTTACTTTGCCTGAAACGAATTCTGCGAATGCCTTCCGGAGCTTCTACTTTTCCTAAGGCCGCAATCCTGTGCTCTAGGGTTTTAGCAGCATTATACATCTTTTTTTCCTTACTTCCTATTGATTTTTGATGAGCTAAACGCCCTCCGTCTTCAGTACTTTTTTTCTTTTAAGAACCTTTTGCCTTCTGTTCTATTTTACGAGCCTGTTTTCGCTTTTCCTCCGCAGCCCTTTCCAATCGGGCACGTTCCGCAATAAATTGTTCGTATTCTGCAGCTTGGCTCTTACGTTCTTCCTCTTTCTGACGAAGATAATCAGAATAGTTTCCCCAATACTCAGTGATTTTGCCATCTTTCAGTTCCCATATTTTATCTACTATTTCATCAAGAAAATAGCGGTCATGGCTAATAACTAACAGTGCACCTGTAAAATATTTTAGCTGTCCTATTAGAAAATCAATTCCTTCACGGTCTAAATGGCTCGTAGGTTCATCCGCTAAAATACCATGAACCTGTGCCGATAAGGCCTGTGCTATTTTAAGCCTTGTTTCTTCACCACCGCTCATAGTCTGTATATTTAATTGCTCAACACCTAGCTTGCCTACAAGTGCAAAATCTTTTTCCTCCTGCAGAGTTACTTCGTCCAACTGGGGAATATAGGCAAGTTCACCCAGACGATTCATTTTACATCCTGGGGGAGTTAATTCTCCTAAAAGTACCCTGAGTAGAGTGCTTTTTCCAGCACCATTTGCTCCTACTAAACCAATACGGTCATAATCATATACTTCTAATTCATTTATATCTAAAACATCGCGTCCTTTGAATTCCACACGAATGTCTTTTGCTTTTAATATTAATTCCATAACATTTCCTCCTGTCTATAATCGCATGCTTTCATTTGCTTGTATGCAGGGAAAACCCTGCGATTTTAGCAGGAAGAGTTACATGAAAATAAGATACATAAATATTCCTCCAATATTGTTTATTTTAAATCTAATTTTCTAACCTCAGTTATCATTTGGCAAACTATAGCAATGCCAATAATTAAAATACCTGATAGTAAAAACCAATGATTTACACCGATTTTATCAGCAAAGAATCCAGAAAGAATTAACCCAATTGGCATAGCAAGTGACATGATACTTCCGATCAAAGAAAATACACGTCCTAAATATTCAGGCTTAATTTTCTCCTGAAAAAGAGCTGTTTGCACACCGCTATAAAATGGCACCGAAAGCCCCATTATTGCACAGCAAACTACGAATATTACAAATCCATTTGGAGGAAGTATTCCCGAAACGGCTAAACTGGTCCCCATTATAAAAAATGAACTTGTTATTAGTAATACATGCTTTTCGAAGCCCCCTAATCTTCCTAATAATAAGCCTCCTGCTAGCATCCCAAATGCAAAGGAAATTTCCGTAATAGAAATATGCACAGGCGTTCCATTAAAGTGTTCCATGCTTATTAAAGGAAATAGTGCATTGATTGGCATATAAACAAAAGTATATAGTGTTCCTAAGAGTAATAAGGCAAACAATCCTTTGTTTTGTCTCAGAACCACAACTCCTTCTTTCATCTCCCTTATGAAATTTGGTTCTAAACTTTGCACTTGATTACCCAGCTTAGGTATACGTACAATTGCTACCGTAATAGATGCAATCACAGCACCCAATACGTCGATGGCAATAATAGCATTTAAATCCCAAACGGAGTATAAGAGTGCTGCAACTGCCGGACTAACAATATAGCTTATAGACTGCAAAGACTGACTATAGCCTGCGCATTTCGTTAGCTGTTCTTCTGGTACTAAAAGTGGTGTAACCGCATTGAGTGCTGGGGTATGAAAAGCTGTTCCAATGCTACGGATAAACAATACTATCATAATCATCCAGACAGGTAGCTCCATACAGAATGCAACAATAGCAAGCACTGCACCAGCTGCTGCGATAATTAAATCGGCACCAATCATTATCTTCTTCCTATCATGACGATCCACTAGCACACCAATGGCAGGTCCCAAAATCGCATAGGGTAAAAAACCTACTAATGAAGCCATAGACAAGACCATCGCAGATCCTGTTTTTTCTGTAAGGTAAAAAATAATCGCCATTTGCAGGATGGCACTAGTGATTAATGATACTGCTTGCCCTGCCCATATTGCATAAAATTTTCGTTTCCAATTGTTGTATTTTTCCATTTATATTATCTCCTGCATATTATTTTGCTTGAATTTCTATTTTGAATAGCATTCTAGGCAATAAAAAATGCAGGCCAAACCCCACAATGTGGCTTTTGGTCTGCATACATACAATTTGGAAACATTCATATTAAAGACATAGTTAAATAAAGGTATAGTTAAATAACCAATATCCTCACCGTAACTAATGAATGCTCAATATCGTATAAATAAGCACAACAAAAAAGCCTATCATCGGGTATAGATTCTGCTTTTTTTATTGCCAGCTTATCTTAAACGCATTGAGGCTGTCATAGTTTCGGTTCCTCCTACATCTTTGTTTATATCAATTTATAGTATAACACAACAAGATGATATGTTCAATATAAAAGTTATGGAATGAGACTCATACTTCCAATTCGATGCCAGATTTAAAGGATATGACGAAGTTTTCTTCATAGACTGTAACGCTCTGGATTATCTTCCTTAGTAGCAAGCGATTAGCTTTCACAAAATCTTCTGTTTGTAGTTTTAAAAATTCATCAGGATTTTCTAACTCAACCTCAAAATATTTCATTTTACATTCCCTCATTTCATTTATTGATAAATTGAGTTTGCAAAAAAGAGTGGACAATTTTTGTCTACTCTTAACCTTTAAAATAGTTTTTTTTAATCGATTTGAAGTTGCCTAAATTATTACTTATTCGGTAAAATGAAGTATTGCTTTCAACAGATTTCCTTCAACTACACTTCACTTGATTCAAACAAGGTGGGTACATTTCTATTCCCACAAACTCCTTGTCAATGGAAACAAACACGTACCCACAGGGTAAATGGAAATAGAAACTGATAATTTCTAGCTATCACTTCTACTCATTCCAAAAATTTTCTCACTCTGATACTTACCCACCATAAAGCAAAAAGCCTTGCAATCAAGGCTTTCATTATCCCTTTCGTTCAAAGGTTTCTAAGCTTTTACGAGCAGAGCGACACACTCAGCGGTTCGCTATCTCCGTTCTGTCTGCGTGCTAGCACTTGTCAATCACGGACAGCTATCGCATGGGCGGAAGTAAATGCTAATCTTCGTCGTTTTACTCCTTGACTAGCAAACTTACCGCCTCAACATGGTGCGTCTGTGGAAACAAATCCACCGGCTGGACTTTCTTCAATTCGTATCCCAACTCTTGATATAGTTTGATATCACGCGCCATGGTTGCGACATTACATGAGATATAGGCGATGCGGTCAGCTCCTGTTTGAGCGCTTGCTTTGATAAAGCTTTCGGTCAAGCCCTTGCGTGGTGGGTCGACCAGGATGGCAGTTGGTTGAACGCCTTCCTTGAGCCAATTCTTCATGGCATTTTCAGCTGTGTCACAGACATAGTGGGCATTGGTAATACCGTTCAATTCTGCGTTCTTCTGGCTATTTTCTACTGCTTCTGGGATAACTTCCACCCCGTAGACTTCCTTGACATGCTTAGCGACAGATAATCCAATAGTCCCGATTCCTGAGTAGGCATCGATCACCACATCCTCTTCTCTTAACTCCGCAAAATCAATAGCTGTCTGATAAAGCTTCTCTGCCATTTCGGTATTGACCTGATAAAAGGCTGGTCCAGAAATTTGGAAGCTATTCCCCAACATTTGGTCCGTAATGTAATCTTGACCATAGAGAATCCGCCATTCTTTTCCAAAAATGGCATTAGTATTCTGATCATTGATATTCTGCATAACAGACACAATCTCTGGAAATTGCTTGATGACTTGTTCAATCAACTGTTCAACTCGGAAAATTTTAGGACGAGATGTCACCAAAATAACCATGATCTGACCTGAATGATGGCCACGACGTACAACAAGGTTACGAATCAAGCCAGACTGTTCCTTCTCATCATAGGGTTTTAAATCATAACGACGGAGCAAATCTCGTAAAACTACAATAACTTGGTCTATCACTGGATCTTGGATGTAAAAATCTTCTAGTGGCATCAAATCATGAGAATTCTTACGGAAAAAGCCAGTTTCCAGAACACCATTAACGCGACGAACAGGAACCTGAGCCTTGTTACGATACTTGATAGGATTTTCCATGCCAAGAGTATCTGAAACTTCTACATTCGTGATTCCAGCAATCTTATAAAGACTGTCTTTTACTTGCTTGGTTTTAAACTTGAGTTGCTCTGGATAAGCTAGATGTCCCAAGTCGGCAATGCCTGAACGCAGGTAAGCCAAATCTAAGTCTTGATTACGATGTGGAGATTGTGTAAGATATTCCTCGACTTTACCAAAGCCAATCTTCTTATTGACTTTAAGGACTCGCATAAGGATTTTTTCAGTCGGTAGAGCATTCTCTACAAAAAAGACCAAACCATCTATCTTGGCAACACCTGCTCCTTCATGAGTCAAATCGACAATCTCAACTTCTACAATATCATTTTTCTTTAACATAATTTTCACTTTCTATAAGCCGACAAAAAAAGACGGCAACAATCCTGTTACCATCTATTATACCATGAATTAATCTAAGCACCAAAACTCTTGAAGAAATCAAGGATAGCTTGCCAAATTGAGCTAAGGATGTTTCCACCGTCTTGAATAGCTTTATTGGCATCAAAGTTTAGGTCGATATTGCTGAAACTATCACCTGCTTGTGCAACGATACTTTGTTTCAGATCTTTTAGCGTCTTAGTAAAGTCTTCGTTGTTAAGAATATCGCTCTTAGAAAGATTAAAGGCAAAGTTGATGATGACATTGACTTGGTTGCCTGTAACAACTTGATCCAGTTTGTAGTTCTTCAAAGTGTCTTCAACAATCTTACGAACATCATCTTCTGTAAGTTCACCCTTAGACTCTTTAGCCTTAGCAATAGCAGCCTTGATATCAGCAAGGGCTACGTTCAGTTTATTGGCATCAAAGCCTGATTTGTCCTTGTTTTCATCGTTAATATCTGACAAGGCCTTGAGCTCTTCCTGAGCCAAGTCTTTATTTTCCTGAGGTAATTTTACACCATTTGACTCAAGGGAATAGTAAATACCTGCTAGGGCACTTTCACCAGTAACTGGAATTGGTGCCGCAACGGTGATACGCGCGTGCTCCACACCCAAGGTAACAGCCGCATTACGGTACATATCTTGCGTTACTTTAGTGATATTTTCAGGTGTCTCAATCTTGACCTCAAGGGGAGATTTTTCTCCTAATTTTTGAATTTTTGCTGATGAATAAAGTTGAAGACTTGAATCGTTTGCGACATTCATAATTTTTGAGTAGACATCTGGTGTCATAGTCTTCAAATCTTTAGTATCTTTTGAGGCATCATAGCCAAGTTTTTTAAGTGTTTGATTTTTTTGATCTTCCGTCAATGAAGAACCCAAGACGTACTCAGGTTGTACATAGGTTTCATCAATTACTTTTTGAACATCAGTAGCTGCCTGGGCGCTTTGCAGTGTTGCAACTGCTAAAAGTACTGCAGCACTAGTTAGAAAGAATTTCTTTCGCATGAGACGTTCCTCCTTTTCCACTCTAGCATATTAAAGTATCCTTAAAGAAAACTTATAAAAGAGGCTGGGACAAAAGTCCTAGCCTCTCAATTGTCTTTAGATTGTCGAGCAAGACGCAGTGGTTGAGTGGGCTCTACTACGCTGATTTCATCAGCTTTTACAGCCCTACTCAACTGTGCGGAGGTGGGACAACGAAATCGAATTCTAACGAATTAACGATTTCTGTCCCACTCTCTTAAAATAGATTAAAAATTTTCATAATATAGAGATTTAGCTGAACCTGTCTAGAGTAATAATAGTTTCCACCATCCACATAAAGTTCTCCACCCTGAAAAATAGAAATGGGATTGATGTAGCGATAGGTTTTCCCTGTTGTATTTCCTAATATAGGCGCAACTGTATCTCTGGAGTATTGCTTAGCTAGTACAAGAGTATTCTTTTTCCCATTCTGGGCGATAAAATCGATATAAGCAGGTCCAAAGTTATAAGCTTGAATGGCTGTCCAGACATCTACTCCTTTTTCTTGAGCTAGATAGAGATTTTCTGTCAAGGTTTGAACCCCTTGCCGAATACTACTTGCATTATCGTTTATGGTATCAGTAGAGCCACTAGCAGATTCACTTGACTGCATCACGTCCCCTTCTTTACCCTTAGTTTCTGTATAAATCATGGCGAGCACAAGCTCTTCGTTTGCTGGAGTATCTCCTTCATTCAAGATTTCGCGAACCATGGGTTGGTAGGTCATGACTTGTTTGACATCCTGACGAATCAGATAAGCTTTATATCCAGCGAAAAGGAAGACTGCTAGTACCAGCATTCTTCGTATAAATTTAAACATTATTTATTTTGTATATCCTCGATGTTTTTGATTAAGATAGAATAGGTTCCATTATCGTTTTGAATGAACTCAACTGATTCCGCATCTTGATAGACATTGTTTGGTACGATAAGTTCAATTCCGTTTGACAAGGATAGTTTCTGATTCTCAAATCTCTTTAACTGACGACTGGCATCAATCTCATCAAACTGTACTGGCTCTGGTACTGCTTCTTTAACCTGGTCAATGAAGCTAAGTCGAGCAGTAAGATTATTGTCAAAAAGATCATTGGCTAATTTTTCTGGAGAAAGCTCATTATTCTCTTCAAGATTATTGAAAATTGCTGATTTAACTTTAGATTGAAATTGAAAATCATCTGTGTTAAAGGTTTCGGCAATCTTTTGAGCCGTTTTTTCTAGTTCCTTAATAGATTTCTTAGGTGAAATCTTTGGTTGTGCTTGGATAAGATTCTCAGAAAAATAGTTTAAAAAGGCTCCATTATACTTGATGCGTTTTTCAATCAAGTGATACTTGCGACTTTGAAGATTAACAACTAGGGCTTCATCCGCTCCAGTTCCAAACCCAGGTAAGTTATTTTGAGTCAGTTTGATTGGATTGTCAACCTCGCCACCCAGGTGTGTCAAGGTTTCACGCAATGCAATTCGTAGAAAGGCAAAGTGGTTTACTCCCTCTTTTGAAAACTGGACAAAAACCAAGTCATTAGTCTTTTGGTTTTCAGATACAGAGAATTCCTCTTTCCAGAGATTAGCAATTGTCACAGATGTTTCCATTAAATCTTCTTTGATGTGATTGAAAAAAGGATTATCCTCTTCAAAAATACCAGTTTTAGCATCATCCGAATACACACGCTCCACTTTTTTACGCAAGTATTCCTCGATTTTAGGAGTGATATTGAGAAACTTATCCGCCAAGAACAACTCTGTGTCATCAGGGCTGAACTGATGGATAATGGCTTTCTTAATATAAATATCCATAAAATATTAGTCCTCATATAATGGGAAGGCATCTGTCAAAGATTTGACTGCGCTTCTCACTTCTTCTAAGACAGCTTCGTTTTCTGCATTCTTAAGGGCTTTAATAATAAGTTCAGCAACTTGACGGCTTTCTTTTTCACCAAAACCACGAGCAGTAATTGCTGCCGCTCCGATACGAATACCACTTGTCTTGAATGGTGACAATGTTTCGTAAGGGATTGAGTTTTTATTAAGGGTAATGTTGACCTCATCCAATAAGTTTTGGGCTACTTTTCCACTTTCTACAACCTTGATTACATCAACAAGGAAGAGGTGGTTTTCAGTACCACCAGAGATAATCCGGAAATCAGAATCTTGCAAGAAGACATCTGCCATGGCCTTGCTGTTCTTGATAACATTAGCAGCATATTCTTTAAAGGCTGGATCCAATACTTCTTTAAAGGCTACAGCCTTAGCAGCAACAACATGCTCTAATGGTCCACCTTGGATACCTGGGAAAATAGCGGAATTAATTTTCTTAGCAAGATCTTCGTCGTTTGTCAAAATCAACCCACCACGTGGTCCACGAAGAGTTTTGTGAGTCGTTGTCGTTGTGATATGTGCGTATGGAACTGGATTTGGGTGAAGACCAGCTGCAACCAAGCCAGCAATGTGGGCCATGTCGACCATGAGTTTTGCGCCTACAGCATCCGCAATTTCACGGAATTTAGAGAAATCAATAATGTGAGAATAGGCTGAGGCACCAGCAACGATAAGTTTTGGTTGCACTTCTTGAGCTTGTTTCAAGATGGCATCAAAGTCCAATAGCTCTGTCTCCGGATCAACGCTATATGAAACGAAGTTATAGGTTTGACCTGAGAAGCTGACAGAAGCTCCGTGAGTCAAGTGTCCACCCGCAGCTAAATCCATCCCCATAACCGTATCACCTGGTTCGATCAAGGCCATGTATGCTGCACAGTTAGCTTGACTTCCTGAGTGAGGTTGGACATTGGCAAATTTAGCACCAAAGATTTCTTTCGCACGTTCAATAGCTAGACTTTCGATAACATCCACTACATCAGTACCACCATAGTAACGACGTCCCGGATAACCTTCAGCGTATTTATTGGTTAAGATTGACCCTTGAGCTGCCATAACAGCCTTAGATACAACGTTCTCCGAAGCGATTAATTCAATATTATTTTGTTGGCGTTCCTCTTCTTTGGCAATAGCATTCCAAAGATCAGCATCATAAGCTTTAAAATCTTCTTTGTCAAAAATCATAGTTTTTCTCCTTTAATTAACTTAATAAATCGTTTCTGCACTTTATCACAAGTATAACCAACTCTCTCATAAAATGCATGCGCACCAAGACGATGGTCTGCAGAGTTTAATCGAATAAACTCACAACCCCGTCTTTTCGCTTCTTTCTCCAACCCTTCAAGTAAATCTCTACCAAAACCTCTACCCTGGCTTTGTGGCAACACTGCCAAGGCTAAGATATTGAATCCTGCTTTAGAATAAAGAGACTCATAAACCTCTGCGTGAATATAACCAACTAGTTCGTGACTAGTATCATCCTCATAACCAAGTAGGTAATGATGTGAGTCTTGGGATAATTTGGTTAGTTGACTAGCCGTTTCCTCAGGGCTAAAATCATAACCTAAAGCATCTTTGTTAATCTCATGAATCGATGCAACATCTGTTGCTTTCAAAGCACGTAGCATATCATACCTCCTCAAAAGGAATTTCAGGTATCTTGGCAAGGATATCTTCTCGAGTTATCGAACCTTGGCGTAGAATTCTAGCCTTACAAGCAGTCAAATCTAAAATAGTCGAATCTTGACCTGTTAAAAATGCATCATCTTCTATTCCCAAAACCTCTTGTCCAAAGTCTTTTAAAATTTCTTTAAAGCTAACACCGCTTGTATGTCCTGAAATATTTGCAGACGGGCCAATTAAGGGACCAAACTCACGAATCAATTCTAGAGTGACGGGATGACTGGGCATACGAAATCCAATAGTCGTCAAGTCTGAATTGACCCAGTAAGGGACCTTGTCATTAGCTTCTAGGATAATGGTCAATGGACCAGGAAGAAAACCATCAACAAGTTTTTGTAAATAAGGTGGCTGATTCTTAGAAAAGTTCAAGATATCGTCTAGATGAGCGACATTGAGATTAAGTGCCTTGTCTCTTGGACGACGTTTAAGCTGGTAGACATGATCAACAGCTTTTTTATCTAGCGCTTTTGCAAAGAGACCATAAACTGTTTCGGTCGGCAAAACTACAGCTCCACCTTTTTCCAACTCTTGCTTAATTTTCTCCATCATCAATGACTACCATCCTATCTTGGCCAAATTGGTCTTTAAGGGTTCGAACTCGCTTCTCGGGAAGATTTTCCATAAAGAGAGCGGGCACATTTTGACCTTGTTTGTAGCCAATTTCAAGATAAATCTTACCACCATCATTTAGATAGTCCTTGGAGTCTTCCGCTATTCTACGGTAGATAGCTAGGCCATCCTCGTCAGCAAAAAGTGCCAAATGTGGTTCTGAATGCAAAACATTCAAGCCGACTTCTACCTCATCTGCTCGAGAAATGTATGGTGGATTGGATACAATTATATCATATTTTGAAGAAATTTCAGAGAAACAGTCAGTTCTGATAAATGTGAGATCTAGATCTTGGCTCTTGGCATTCTCTGTTGCAAGCTCTAATGCATCCTGTGAAATATCCGCAGCTGTAACCGACCAATCTGGCCTATTTTTAGCTAAAGCAAGGGCAATGGCTCCGCTTCCTGTTCCGATATCTAGTACGTTAAGATTTTTCTCAGGATTTTCAGTCAAAATGAGTTCCACTAACTCTTCTGTCTCTGGGCGAGGAATCAAGACTCGCTCATCAACCTTTAACTGCATCCCAAAGAATTCTGCATGCCCAATTATGTACTGGGCAGGTATATGTGCTGCTAATTTCTTGAAAATTTCTTCCACAAATTGCTTCTCTTCCTCTGTTACTTCTTGCTGGAGGGCAAAGACGAAGTCTGTAAAAGATAGATTTTTTAAGCTACGATAGACAAAGGAGAGGCTTTCTGCTTCCTCTCCTTGTACTATCAACTTTTCCTCAAAATCTTTAAAAATTTGAGCTAATTTCATTATTTGTTTAATTCTTCCAATTTTTGTGTTTGGTCATAAAGAACCAAGGCATCTACAACTTCATCCAATTTACCTGCTAGAATTGTATCAAGTTTTTGTAGAGTCAAGCCGATACGGTGGTCTGTTACACGGTTTTGTGGGAAGTTATAAGTACGAATACGCTCTGAACGATCACCAGTACCGATAGTAGACTTACGTTCAGCATCTTGTTCATCTTGAGCAATCTGAGCAAAGTGGTCAGCAACACGCGCACGAATAATCTTCATAGCCTTCTCACGGTTTTTCTGCTGGGTACGTTCTTCCTGCATCTCCACCTTGATATTGGTTGGTAAGTGGACGATACGAACGGCAGTCGCAACCTTATTGACGTTCTGTCCACCAGCACCAGATGCGTGGTAGATATCCACACGAAGGTCTTTTGGATCAATATCGTACTCTACTTCTTCCACTTCAGGCATGACGAGGACAGTTGCTGTCGAGGTATGAACACGCCCTTGACTTTCTGTCACAGGCACACGTTGAACACGATGGGCACCAGACTCATACTTAAGCTTAGAGTATACAGACTGACCTGATACCATAGCAACCACTTCTTTGAAACCACCGACACCGTTCATTGAGGCTTCCATGACTTCAAAGCGCCAGCCTTGGGCTTCAGCATACTTTTGGTACATTGTTAGAAGGTCACCAGCAAAAAGTGCTGCCTCATCTCCACCAGCAGCTCCACGGATTTCAAGGATGATGTTCTTATCATCGTTTGGATCTTTTGGAAGAAGCAAGATTTTCAATTTTTCTTCGTACTCTTCTTTTTCTGCCTTAGCATCCTTGAGTTCTTGCTTGGCCATTTCTTCCAAGTCGGCATCTCCGCCAGACTCTTTAATCATTTCTTCAGCATCAACGATGTTTTGGAGGACTTGTTTGTATTCACGGTAGGCAGTTACGGTATCACGAGTAGAAGCTTCCTCTTTTGAAAGCTCCATAAAACGCTTGGTATCAGAGACCACATCAGGGTCGCTCAGCAATTCTCCTAATTCTTCATAACGGTCTTCTACAGCTTGTAGTTGATCATAGATATTCATTCTTATTGATTCTCCTTATTGATTTCAGGGGCAAAATAATGTTTACGGCAAACCGAGATATAGGTTTCATTACCACCTATCTGGATTTGTTCACCATCGTAGACTGGCAGACCGTCCTGCGTGCGCAACACCATGGTCGCCTTTTTCTTACAATACTGACAAATGGTTTTGATCTCATCAATTTTATCTGCTAATAACAATAGATGTTTAGATCCTTCGAACAGCTCATTGCGAAAGTCATTCTTCAAACCGAATGCCATAACAGGTATGTCTAACTCATCGACAACACGCGCTAGGTCGTAAACATGATGACGCTTCAGAAACTGGGCTTCATCGACCAAAACACAGTAGGGTTTTTCAGGTAAGTCTCGAATCAAACCAAAAATATCCGTAGTATCATCGATAGCAATGGCTGGTCGCTTCATGCCAATCCGACTCGACACATAGCCTATACCGTCTCTTGTATCCAGAGCCGAAGTCATGATCACAACTCCCTTTCCTTGCTCCTCATAGTTATAGGCTACCTTGAGAATCTCGATGGTCTTTCCTGAATTCATGGTCCCATAACGATAATACAACTGTGCCATGTTTCTATTTCACGTCCATTTCTAATTTTCTGCTACATTCTAGTATATCATATTTTCCAAAAGCTTTAAACGGCAAAATGTGGTAAAATAGAAGAAATCAAAAACTAGTGGAGGAAGCTATTATGCCATTTGTACGCATCGATTTATTTGAAGGTCGCACGCTCGAGCAAAAGAAAGCCCTAGCAAAGGAAGTAACCGAAGCTGTGGTTCGTAACACTGGTGCACCACAATCTGCTGTTCATGTCATCATCAATGATATGCCTGAAGGAACTTACTTCCCACAAGGGGAAATGCGCACTAAGTAAAGCTTAAGCGATCTGCTTAGGCTTTTCTTTATAAGTGGCATTCGTTGAATAAAAAACTTTATTTTGTTACAATTTTAAGAGATATTAGTAAATAAAAGGCTTAGATTTTTAAAAAGGAATTAACATGATTACACGTGAATTTGATACCATTGCTGCAATCTCGACTCCGCTTGGTGAAGGAGCCATTGGTATTGTCCGCTTGAGCGGAACAGACAGTTTTGCCATTGCGCAAAAGATTTTTAAAGGCAAAGACTTGAGTAAGGTTGCTAGCCACACACTGAACTACGGCCACATTATTGACCCTTTGACTGGTAAGGTTATGGACGAGGTCATGGTTGGGGCTATGAAGTCTCCGAAGACCTTTACTCGTGAGGATATTATCGAGATTAACACTCACGGTGGAATCGCCGTAACCAATGAAATCCTGCAATTGGCTATCCGTGAAGGTGCTCGCATGGCAGAACCTGGAGAATTTACCAAGCGTGCCTTCCTCAATGGTCGTGTGGACTTGACTCAGGCTGAAGCTGTTATGGATATCATTCGCGCTAAGACTGACAAGGCTATGAATATAGCAGTCAAACAACTTGATGGATCCCTGTCTGACCTCATTAACAATACTCGTCAGGAAATTCTCAATACTTTGGCTCAGGTTGAGGTTAATATTGATTACCCTGAGTATGACGATGTAGAAGAAGCCACTACTGCTGTTGTCCGCGAAAAAACTATGGAGTTTGAACAACTCTTGACCAATCTCCTAAAGACAGCACGTCGTGGGAAAATCCTCCGCGAAGGAATTGCCACGGCCATCATTGGTCGTCCTAACGTTGGGAAATCAAGTCTACTTAATAACCTCCTGCGCGAAGATAAAGCCATTGTAACGGATATTGCAGGGACTACTCGAGACGTCATCGAAGAATACGTCAATATCAACGGTGTTCCACTGAAGTTGATTGATACTGCTGGTATCCGAGAAACGGATGATGTCGTGGAACAGATCGGGGTTGAACGCTCCAAAAAAGCCCTCAAGGAAGCTGACTTAGTTCTACTAGTACTAAATGCTAGTGAACCTCTGACTACCCAAGACCGCCAACTTCTTGAAATTAGTCAAGATACTAATCGAATCATCCTACTTAATAAAACTGACCTGCCAGAAGCGATTGAAACTTCTGAACTTCCAGATGATGTCATCCGTATTTCAGTCCTTAAAAATCAAAACATTGATAAGATTGAAGAGCGCATCAATAACCTCTTCTTTGAAAATGCTGGCTTGGTCGAACAAGATGCTACCTATCTATCCAACGCCCGTCATATTTCATTAATCGAAAAGGCTGTTGAAAGCTTACAAGCAGTTAACGAAGGTCTTGAACTGGGCATGCCAGTTGATCTGCTTCAAGTTGATTTAACTCGAACCTGGGAAATCCTCGGAGAAATTACAGGTGATGCAGCGCCAGATGAACTTATTACTCAATTGTTTAGCCAATTCTGTTTAGGTAAATAAAAAATTATAAAAAGGAGTCACGATGAAATACCCTACATTACTAGAGCGTTTTTTAACTTATGTTAAGGTTAACACACGTTCAGACGAAAATTCTACTACTACACCAAGCACTCAGAGTCAAGTAGACTTTGCTACTAATGTCCTCATCCCAGAAATGAAACGTGTCGGTTTGCAAAATGTCTATTATTTGCCAAACGGTTTTGCTATCGGTACACTTCCAGCTAACGATCCAAGTTTAACTCGTAAGATTGGTTTTATCTCCCACATGGATACGGCTGATTTTAATGCTGAAGGTGTTAACCCGCAAGTTATTGAAAACTACGATGGGGGAGTTATCGAACTTGGGAATTCTGGTTTCAAACTTGATCCTGCAGATTTCAAGAGCTTAGAGAAATATCATGGCCAAACATTGATTACTACTGATGGAACTACCCTTCTCGGTGCCGATGATAAATCAGGTATTGCCGAAATCATGACAGCTATCGAATACTTGACTGCTCATCCTGAAATTAAGCACTGCGAAATTCGTGTCGGCTTTGGACCTGATGAAGAGATTGGTGTTGGTGCCAATAAATTTGATGCAGAAGACTTCGATGTCGACTTTGCTTATACAGTTGACGGCGGACCTCTTGGTGAACTTCAGTATGAAACCTTCTCCGCGGCAGGTGCAGAACTTCACTTCCAAGGTCGTAATGTACACCCTGGAACAGCTAAGGGACAAATGGTTAACGCTCTTCAGTTGGCAATTGACTTCCACAACCAACTCCCAGCTGGTGACCGTCCTGAGTTGACTGAGGGCTATCAAGGTTTCTACCATCTCATGGATGTATCTGGTAGTGTTGAGGAAGCGCGTGCTAGCTATATCATTCGTGACTTCGAAAAAGAAACCTTTGAAGCGCGTAAAGCTGCTATGCAAGCTATCGCTGATAAGATGAACCAAGAACTTGGTAGCAATCGTGTAACCTTGACTTTGACAGACCAGTATTACAACATGAAAGAAGTCATCGAAAAGGATATGACTCCAGTCACCATCGCTAAATCAGTAATGGAAAGTCTTGATATTACACCAATTATCGAGCCTATCCGTGGAGGAACAGATGGTTCTAAGATTTCCTTTATGGGAATTCCAACGCCGAATATCTTCGCTGGCGGTGAAAACATGCATGGCCGTTTTGAATACGTTAGCCTTCAAACCATGGAACGTGCAGTTGATACTATTATTGGAATTGTAGCTTATAAAGACTAAAAAAGAAGTAGCAATGCTACTTCTTTTTAATTTACTTCTTTGTCACTTGTTTCAGGACTTGTAGTTGTTAAATGTGAACTTGATTCTTCACTTGTTACTTCGGTGCTAGCTTGACCTGGTGTTTCTTGTTTTGCTTCAACAGGTGTTTCTTGACTTGGCGTTGCTTTAGATCTAAGCTCTTGATTTAACAAGACTATTTCTTGGGCAAGAGCTAGAAGAGCCTGCTTATCTTTGCTTGCTGCACTTAGCTTATCAAACAAGGCATCTACTTTATCAAAGTCCGCATCAGAACCATTATTCATTTCCAAATAAGTATGGAGAGCAATGACACCGTTATAGAGTTTTTGGTAAAGAACTAAAACCTCTGGGTCTTGTTTCGAATTATCACGTTCATTTTGGATTGTTAGTGAAATACGTTTCAAGAGATCTTGAACCTGTGTATTTAATTCATCAAGGTCTGCGTCTTCTTTCTCCATAGCAACCTTCAGATTTTTCACTTCGTCAGAGAGTGAAGCTTTAACCCCCTCCTCATTGACTTGATTCACTAATTCTTCAGCTTTTGTTAGTAACTCTTCTACTTGCCCTTTTAAGACATGGTTACTTTGTTCCTCAGGTTTGAGATCATCATACAAACCTTTCAAGAACTCATAGACTGCAGTTTTAGCACTATGTCCATCCACTTTTTCTGTATCTAAGATTGTTTCAGAAGCCTTGCTTGCAACTGGCTCATTTTTCAGTGCTTCCTCTACTTCCATTTTTGTTTGGTAGATTTCAGGGAAGAGTTTATTTAAATCTGTTGCCTTTAGGAATGATTGTGACTGGTAAAGAGTCCACGTTAGGTTGGCAACTTTATTTCTAAGAGTGTCATTTAAGCGACCGTCAGATAGATGTTGGTAGAAATACTTGATGTATTCTACTGTTGTAACTCCAGTACGGTCATTAAAATCTTGCAAAGCTTGCAACTTAGCTTCAACTGCATCTAAACCTGCTTCATCTTGGGCTAGTTTGTTTTCTTGAAGCTGAGTCAATAAATCCTTCTTAGGAAGTCCATAAGCATCTGTGTCTAAGGTATTAATCTTATCTACTAAAGCTTGATATTTCTTGTCTAAAGGACTGATTTCTGTTGGTTTGACACTTGAGTCAATGTGAATATACTGCTTATCAAACAAATCCAAAGCTGCCAAATAACCTGCAGTAGAGTTAGTTGATAGCTTCTTCATATTCTCAGAAAATTGCCCCAAAGCAAGTTCAATCTGTCTTTGTAAAATTGGTTTATCTTTATAGACTTCACGACTCTCTGCCAGGAGTTGATCAATCTTATACTGGACTACTTTTTCATCAAAAGCACCAGGTTGGTAAGTTAACTGTAATGCAGGAATTTTGTTTTTCAAAGCGACTTCATAACCTTTAGTTTGAACCTTGATGTAGTGGTTATGGTCACCATGAGGGATAACAAAGCTACCATTTTCAACCTGCAAGCTATAAGGAGAAACACCATCACGTAGAGCAGTTGTATAGAGTTCGTTTAGGAAATCAAGCTCTGCATCTCCAGTTTGAATCGGAATACGAACGTGTTCCTTACGAACAGCGTAAGGGTGAATGTGAGTTGGGTCATAAGCCTGGTCTGGATTACCAAATACAAAGAATCCATTTGAAATTCTGATAGCCTCAAGAGGAACGCCATATGTTTTAGAAATATAAGCTATTTTTTCTTCATCGCTGGCATCTCGAGAGAAACTTTCAACCGTCTTGGCAAGAGGTTTAACAGGTTCTGTCTGCTGATGGCCATGAAGATGGTCTTGTGCAGCCTTAATCTGCTCTGCTGATAAATCTTTCTTGTAAAAATAATGATTGTGGTCTCCATGTGAAACTACAAAACCTTGCTCATCTTCACTTATCACTCGGTCAGCATCGAATCCGTGATCGTTGTCTTCACCATGGTGGTGATCATGCCCATCTTCATCATGGTGATCATCTGATGGATTAGGTTTAACTTCGGTTTTACCTTTCAAGTGTTCCTGAGCTTCTTTAATCTGTTGAGCCGTCAAATCTTTCTTGTAAAAATAATGATTGTGGTCCCCATGAGAAACAACAAATCCTTTATCATCTTCACTTATCACTCGATCAGCATCGAAACCGTGATTATGGTCTTCACCATGGTGGTGATCATGCCCGTCTTCATCATGGTGATCATCTGATGGATTAGGTTTAACTTCGGTTTTACCTTTCAAGTGTTCCTGAGCTTCTTTAATTTGTTGAGCTGTCAAATCTTTCTTGTAAAAATAATGATTGTGGTCTCCATGTGAAACTACGAAACCTTGGTCGTCCTCACTAATTACTCGATCAATAGCAAAGCCATGATCGTGGTCTTCACCGTGTCGATGATTAGCATGATCGTGGTCATGGTCTTCTTCGTGTTGATGATCAACATCTTCGTGGCCATGGTCATGGTTATGATCTTCGTTTGGTTTACTTGGAATTTCTACAGGATTTGATGGTGTTACTAGACCTGAAAGTGGTATCAAGCGTGCAATCTTTTGCTCCAAAGCAGATAAACTAGTATAGGGGATGAAATGGTAATGATTTCCATGAGGGATAGCAACTCCATTAGGCGTACGACTGGTAATTTTAGCCGGGTCAAATACCAAACCATCAGATTCTTTATAGCGTTGACTAACTGGTAAAGCGTAAAGCTGTTCTAGAAGTTTTTGAAGATTATTTTCTTCTTGTACTGGACTGCTTGTAGCCGGTTTCTCTACTTGATGACTTGGTTCAACACTTGGAATCGGTTTGTAGTCTGTTAGACTTTGTTGACTTCCTCTTCCAGCAAGGTAAGCTTGAGCGGCAGCCAATTCACTTGAAGATAGAGCACTCTTAGGAACGTAATGATAATGGCCACCATGAGGAACGATATAAGCGTCACCTGTGTCTTCAATAATATCTGCAGCATTAAAGACGTAACCGTCATCAGTTGTATATCGACCTTGTTCTCTGGCAGCAATAACTTCCTTACTTGTACTGCCACTATCTGATGTGTGTTCTTGTTTTTGTTTCTCGATTTGGTCTTTGGTACGAATATTATCTGCGTGACTAGCATCCTTCAGATAGACATAATATTTGCCATCCACCTTGATGATATAGCCACCTTTAATCTCATTGACAATATCTCCATCACTTAGTTGATAGTTTGGATCTTTCATGACCAATTCTTCACTAAAGATGGCATCATAAGGCACCTTACCATTGTAGAAATGGAAATGGTCACCGTGGGAAGTCACATAGCCTTGATCTGTAATTTTAGTAACAATCTGTTCAGCTTCTATTCCTTCTTTTTGGTTAACTTGATCAGGTGTCAGATTCTCATTCTTTTTAGCATCAGACTCTTTCCCATCAACATAGGATACACGGTTATTTTCTTTGTTCTCAGGCGCTTGATGTTGATTTAAAGCGTAAGCGCAGACACTTAATGCAAGGACCACTGCAGATCCTGCTAGATATTTTTTATTAATTTTCATAAACTCCTCATTTCAATTCTTCAGCTAAAATAGCTATATTGTCTTCTAAATTTTCCAAGTAGGACTTATCATTTTGTGGATCGGCCTCTAAAGGATTGAGTGTTTTAAGAGTCACACCTGTTGATTTGACAAGTGTATCAGCAACTTTAGACGAAGCATTACTCTCTGTAAAGATAGTTTTGACCTTATAATTTTTTACAAATTCTTGAATTTCGGTTAACTGTCTCGGGCTTGGTTCTTGGTCTGGTGAAATACCAGCTATTCCAAGTTGATTTAATCCAAAGCGTTTAGCTAAATATGAAAAAGCTGTGTGTTGAGTTACAAAATTTCTTTGATTGACTTTTTCAAAGATGGGTTGGTATTTCTTGGTCAAATCATGAGCTTTGGCACTAAAACTTTCTGCGTTTTTCTGATAAGTATCCTTGTTAGCGCTGTCTAGTTCGGATAACTTATCAGCGATAATCTGGGCTTCTTCAGCAACCTTTTCAGGATCAAGCCAAGTATGAGGATCATACAAGGTCTTCTCATCAATCCCTTCTCCTGCTTTCATATCTTCTAATCCAGGCACGCGCTCCAAGGTCATACCTTCTGATGCTTCTAAGACCTTTACCTTAGACTTTTGCAGGCTTGGATCCAAACTTCCCGCCCATGATTCCAAGGTATGAGAATGATAAACGAAAACATCTGCATCATAAATGGCTGCAATGTCATTTGCAGAAGGTTCAAATGAATGGATACCTGAACTCGACTGAATCATCCGAACATCATTTAGGTCACCAGAAATTTCTTTGACCATGGCATAGATAGGGTAAAAACTAGTCACAATCTTCATTCCCTTAGTTTCATTGCGATTGTCTTGACTAGCCTTTTGTCCACATGCCCCTAAAATGAGAACAAAGAAGGTAATCATGACCCATAGAATGCTTCTTTTTTTCATAACAACTCCTTAACTAGTATTTAACCATTTAATTAACTAGTAAATAGTTTATCTTTTTTTATTTATTAAGTCAAGTTTTTTTGTCATCAAAAATAAAATCATTGTTTTAGAACTCCTTGATTCATTTTTTAAGACAGCAAATTTCAGTTTTTTAACAAATAAAAGGACATTATTCAATCAAAAATCGAACAATATCCTTTCGAGTAGATTATAATTAATAAAAATATTTTAAGGCTTTACTTGTTTTAGTGTCTTAATGTCATACGTTACTAATTCACCATTTTTATTGTAAAACTGAACACCTTCCGGCTGAAAAATTAGAAACTTAGGATCGATTTGAGCAATTTTTGATAACTTTTCTATATGTTCATTTAAAGTTACTTTATCCAATCCGTAGTCTGGTAAATCATCGTCACTTTCTTCTTTGGAGTTTTCTTTATCTTCAACCTTGTTTTCTGAAGGAATTTTATCGGTTGTACCAGTCTCATTGACGCCTATATTAATCTTCGGTTGTTCCTCAGTTTTATCTACACCAGTCTTATTTTTATCACTATTTTCAGTATTGTTTGAATCAGGTTTTAATTCTTTATTATTATTCGTAAACGTCCCATTTTGGGATTCTTTTTCTTTTATTCTTTTTGCTATTAAGTCTTGTGCTTGTTTCCATTCTACTTCTGACAAGTCGGATTTAGTGATACTTCTCAATGAACCACCTCCCGCTCTTGGAATACTAAATGATTTGTCTTCCCATACAAAAGTTTCTTTTGCCAATACATCTTTCGGATCAAAAATATAACCATCTGGAGTTGCAAAACGACCTTCTGCAAGAGCTTTCTGAACTTCTTCAGCAGAATGGATAATTTGCCAATTCTGCATTCCAGCGCGTTTTTCAAGAGGAGTCACATTAGCAATAACGGAACCTGAGTCCTCGTGACCCGGCTTAGACCAAACTTCAGGACGAACCTCAGGGTGTTGCATGACATATTTAATAGTCGCAATTTGATCAGGCTCTAACCATGAGTAAGGCACAACGTGAATATGATCAATGTGTGGAATAATGAATGAACTTCCAGTATCATAAGTAGTATTTGCTGCATGCATCGGCAAACTTGAGACATCTACAGCTAATCTTGGTTTAATCCCTGTGTCTACTATATCATAACGATAATGATTTCGATCCTTAAGCATGAGTTCTTGTTCAGAAAAAGCAATTTGAGTAAGATCAAGTTCGTCTCGAGAATAGAAGTATTCTTTCCCGTCTTCTTTAAGAACATAACCAACTTTACCATCTTTGGTAACTTTGCTAGTCACTTTTCTTGAATTAAATTTTGGTTTATCTTCGTTATTCATTTTCTCTGAAGGAATAACACTATCATTAGCTTGACCTTTTTCCTTCATCCACTTGCTAACTTCATCTAATTCAAATTGTTCTAACTCTCCAAATCCCACATAATGGAAATGATTTCCATGTCTCGCTATAATGCCTGATTTATCAACTGAATAGATAGAATCTTTACTGAATACATATCCATCACTAGTATCGTATGGTTTGCCATCCAGCCCCTTACCATAAGCTTTAATTGAATTTCCTAAAAACGTATGCTCAACTGTACTGTTTGTTGGCTTTTGGGCATTTACTGGCTTGTTGTTTCCATTATTTTGTCCTTTTACTGGAATAATCCGTGCAATCTTTTCTTCCAAAGCTGACATTTGACTATAAGGGATAAAATGATAGTGGTCCCCATGAGGTACTGCTACCCCATTTGCTGTTCTTTTCATGATTTGAGCAGGGTCAAAGAGCAAACCATCGGATTCCACATGACGTTGGCTGAGTGGCAAGGCATAAAGTTGTTTCAAAAGACCAGATACATCTTCACTTGGACTTGCTTGATAACTATTATCCACTTGTGGGCTAACACTTGGGGTCCATCTTCTAGTATTTGCCTCAACATTGCTTTGATTCGTTTGTCTATATGTACTACTATCCGAAGCATCTGATGAGCTGCTAGAAGAATTTGTTGACGGTCGATACCCAACTGAGCTTGTTTGACCACCTTTAGCGGATAAGAAGGCTTGAGCAGCAGCTAATTCACTGGCAGACAAGTCACTCTTAGGAATATAGTGGAAATGATTGCCATGTGGAACGATGTAAGCATCACCCGTGTCCTCAATAATATCACTAGCATTAAAAATATAACCATCATCCGTCGTATAACGTCCCTGAGTTCTTGCTACAGCGACTTCATTACTAACCTTTACTCCGCCACCATGTCCATGTTCCTGCTTCTGACGATTGATCTCATCCTTACTACGAATATTTTCGGAATGTGAAGCATCTTTGAGGTATACATAATAGCGACCATCAACCTTAATGACATAGCCACCCTTGACTTCGTTGACAATATCCTCATTTCGAAGTTGATAATTCGAATCTTTCATCAAGAGTTCTTCACTAATAATAGCGTCATAAGGAACCTTACCATTAAAGTAATGATAATGGTCTCCATGTGAAGTTACGTAGCCTTGATCGGTAATCTTAACGACTATCTGTTCCGCATTGATTCCTTCTCGCTGACTCACCTCATCTGGCGTCAAATTTTCGGTCTTAGTACTAGCCTGATTTCCATCTATATAAGCCACACGATTAGACTCTTTACTAGTCTGTACTGCTTGATAACGCCCTAATTCATAACTTGAAAGGCTTAAGGCTAAAAGAGCTACAGAACCAAGAACATATTTTTTATTGATTTTCATCTAAACACACTTTCTATTTTTACTACTAAATATAAGATTTAGGCAACACTATAAATTCTGCGTCATTAACCAGTTAAGTTTATGACTAGAAATATTTATAAAAACAATTAAAATGTTCTAATCCTTTTTATAGGTTTCTAGTATTGTTTAGCCAAATATATTGGATTCATAAACTTAACCATTTAATTAACCAGTAAATATTCTACTCCTTAACATTTAAGATGTCAAGTTATAAATTTACTTTTTCCAAAATTTTACCCAAAAGGAAAAGCACCCTAAAAGATGCTTTCTTATAAACTACCAATGTTGATCTCAGGAAATTTTTTTGGAAGAAGATTCCAGAATTCTTCTAATTGTTCTTCTACTCTATTAGTATTTCGAATAGTTAAGCTATACTTCTTAGAACTATCTTTTCGAGTATATACAAACTGATAAACTTTTGTAAAACGACTATAACTTGTACGTACTAAATAGATTCTCCACACATCTCTAAGATCTAGAGCTTGGGTCCCTTTATAATAAGTAATGAGATGATTTTTATACAAAATAACTTTCAAGTCTTGGTTGTAGAACTCGGCTAGAGTATCAAGCATCTCAAGATTTCCTTCTAATTCAGGATACAAACGATAAAGTTCTTTGAACGAATCAATTGTTTTCTTTCGTATGATAAAGGCTGCGACTAAGGTCATTAATCCCATACCAGAGAAAATCACAACACCAAAAATATAGCTCAGGCTGTCTCGAGAATATTCACTGAGACTGAGATAGATTCTTGTATTCATATTACGAGCAACAACTGATTTAGCAGGAAGAATAGAGCTAATAAATTCGTCAAGATTTATAATCTTAGTGTTCTTTGAAGTATTGATAAAATTGGTATTAGTGAGGGGTTCTAACTGAATACCTGTCAGTGTTCCAGGATTATCAGCAAGACTATCTGCATTCTCAAGAAGTTTATTGATTGACTCATCTTTCACTTTAGATTCAACTACAGCAAATTTTCCTTCACCTTCGTTACTATATTGCACAATATAAACAACTGTTCCACCGTCAACTTCACCAACAGGTTCAGGATAGATACCGTAGACTGACATAGTAACTTCTTTTCCAGTATCAGTCGTATCTGCAAACCTCTCTGTAGGCTTCTTGTGCATTTGACCTAAGAATCCAGATATAGTAGCGAGTGCGAAGAATACGATTGAAATCAAAAGAACTGCGGTAAAGCTTTTATTTCTTTTTTCTTTAAACATTAAAATCTCCTTTAGTCCCTTAATGAAATTATATCAGACTTTATTTCATATCTCATCTCTAATCCTAGTTTTTCTAAGATTTTAACAAAATAAAAAGCTCGAATTTTCATTCGAACTTCATTTTTATTTTCTTGCAGCTTTTTCATCTTCTTCGAGCTGTTTTACCAGTTGTTCAATGCCGTCAAATTTCACCATATCTCGGATACGATCTAACCAATAGACGGTTACTGTTTCGCCATAAATATCTTCATCAAAATCAAAGATATTCACTTCAAAACGCTCTTCCTCTCCATCGAAGGTCACGTTCTTTCCGACACTGGCCATTCCTCTATAGAGTTTTCGTTTGATTTCAATATCAACAGTATAGACACCATCTGCTGGCATATAAGTGCGGTCCAAAAGCACGAGATTTGCAGTAGGATATCCAATTGTACGGCCACGAGCATTACCATGTACCACAATTCCTTTTGTCGGAAGAGGGCTTCCTAGTAATTGCCCTGCTTCTTTCACATTCCCTTCAAGGATAGCTTGACGAATACGAGTAGAGCTAATCTTTCCTTTTTCATCTTCTACAGCAGGTACTACGACTACTTCTCCATCAAAGATTTCTTTTAAATCTTCAGCTGATTTTCTATCAGAACCTAAACTATAGTCAAATCCAACTACAATGGTATCTGCTTTAACTTCTTTTACAAAAGTATCTACAAACTCTTGAGCTGTCATATTAGCGATACGACTTGAGAAGTCCATTAAATAAAGATTCTCGACGCCAGCTCGTTTAAACTTGCGTTCACGTTCTTCTGCATTCAGGATATGAAGTAAATTTTCTGGTGAATAGGGTTTTAAGGTTAATTTTGGTGATTCATGAAAGGTAATTAAAGCAACGCTTAATCTCTTCTTTGCAGCAATTTCACCAGCAATACTAAATAATTTTTGATGTCCTAGATGAATTCCATCAAAATATCCTAAAACGAGGACTGTTGGACCTGGTGTTGCAATGTCTTTTTCAGTTTTTATAGGTATTGTTACAATCATAGTCATATTATACCAGAAAGAAGAAAGCATTCAAAATATTACGAATTTAAAAAGATTACAGGCTACTCTTCACTTCTTTTCTCAGTTGTTCCAAACTTTCGATTTGATACTTGTCCATAACTTTCGGTAGGTTATCAATGATATCAGGGCAGGCATATGGATTGGTAAAGTTTGCTGTTCCAACACCAATAGCTGACGCACCAGCTAAGTACATTTCTAGAGCGGCTTCAGCTGAATCGACTCCCCCCATACCGATAATTGGAAGATTAGTAGTTTGTGCTACTTGACGGATTAGTTTAAGAGCTACCGGAAAAACTGCAGGCCCAGACATTCCACCAGTACCATTGGCAATGATTGGTTTTCTAGTTTTGAGATCAAAGCGCATACCAACAAGGGTATTAATCATAGTGAGACCACTAGCACCTGCATCCTCTACTGCTTTTGCGATGGTCACGATATCAGTTACACTTGGTGTCAATTTAACGTAAACTGGCACATCTGATGCCCCTACGGCTGCTTTTACCACATCATAAGCTAAATCTGGGTCTTGCCCAATCAAAAGTCCGTGATTCCCATGATCGACGTTTGGACAAGAAATATTGAGCTCAATGGCTTTCACGTTAGGTGCCTTGGAAATACCACTAGAAACGGTTGAGTATTCTTGCTTTGAAAATCCAGCAACATTTGCGATTATAGGGAGATTAGGATACTCTCTTTGCAACCAAGGTAATTTTTCAGAGAGAACGGCATCTAGTCCTGGATTTTGTAGACCAATGGCATTCAGCATACCAGCAGGTGTTTCTGCCACTCGTGGAGTAGGATTTCCAAAGCGTGGTTCAAGGGTTGTAGCCTTAATCATGATAGATCCTAAAAGATCCAAATCATAGTATTTGGCATACTCTTGTCCGAAACCAAAACAGCCTGAAGCAGGAATGATAGGATTCTTTAGTTCTAAGCCTGGTAGAGAGACTTGTAATCGATTTGTAGTCATGATACTCTCCTTATAAAACAACAGTTCCTGTTTTAAATACAGGCCCATCTTCACACACACGTTGACTAACTGTTTCACTATCTGGTACTTTCAATACGCAAGCGTAGCAAGCTCCCATGCCACAAGCCATACGGGATTCTAGAGATAGATAAGCTCTTGGATGGTCATGGAAGGTTTGATTGATATATTTCATCATACCAGGCGCACCGCAAGAGTAGATGGCATCAAATTCTGTGTCAAATTCATTAATCACTACCGATACGTTTCCTTTAATACCATAAGATCCATCATCTGTTGTCACATATACTTGACCATATTTGGCTAATTCATCATCTAAAATGACAGCATTTTTAGTAGAAAATCCTAGAACAGTCGTAATTTCTACACCTCTCTCATGTAGTTGTTTAGCCACTTCGAGTAAGGGCGGCACTCCGATTCCACCACCAACTAGTAGAACACGATTCTGCTTGTCTAAATCAGATAAATCGAAACCATTTCCTTGAGGGCCCATAACATCTATGCTATCACCTGTTTTTAAGCTTGAAAAAATTGCTGTCCCTGCTCCTTCAACTCGATAGATAAGTCTGCATTGCTTAGTCGCCTTATCTATTGATGAAATCGAAATTGGACGACGTAAGAGATGGGCATCATCAGGTACACGCAAATGAAGAAATTGGCCCGCTTTCATAGCTTCAACCATTTCTCCTTCAAGTACAAGCTCAAAGATTGCTGGCGCGATTTCCTGCTGAGATACTACTCTCATAACTTCCAATCGAATTACACCCATTCGTTTTTTACAATTTGGATTCATAACTTTTCCTCCTTAAATTTTAAGGGGATCAGATAAAGAAAAACCTTGCACTTGCAAGGTTTCAGTTAAGATATTTACACAAAAGTAGCAAATAAGCACTTGCTTACTTGTTTCCATTGTAGCTTCTTTTCTCTGACACCTTGTGAGTCTCTCTGGACTGCCCTTAAAGGTTGAATTTTCACTAGTATACTGTATCAAACCTAAAATGTCAAGTAAAAATAGGTAAGGTGTCAGTTCATAAAAGTCGCTTATTTTTGTGAAGAAAGAATCTTTTCTAATTTTTGATAATCTTTAACACTGTCGATTTCATAGATAGAGTTTTCTTCCAACTCTTCTACATATACATCTAGTTCTTTGATGTTATCTTTGACCATGTTATCCCAGTAGAGGTCCACAAATTCGCCACTTGCATATGCCTTGTCAATAAATCCAACAATCTTCTCAGCTGTTGGAGCATCCCAGAATGATACCCCACTCAAGATGCGTCCATTTTTGCTATCGACAATAATATCTTGAACTTTGTAATCCTCTCCGTAAACTAGGAACCACTCATTATCACAATCTTCACGATAAACACTGAAGTAGGTTGAACGTTCGATATCATTACGGAACATATTTTTGAAAAGATAGTTATCCGCATCAATAACATAGCTGTTAGCCAATTCTTCTTTTACCAAGTAAAGAGAGTAAAAGTTGTTGTAATCAGCATACTTATCGTTGAAGACCAATCGAACCCCGTACTTTTCTTTAAGATAGTCGAATTGTTCTTTTAAATAACCGATAACGATGATAATGTCATCAATTCCACGTTCTTTCAAAAATTCGATTTGATATTCAACCAAAGGTTTTTGATTGACTTGTACCAAGGCTTTGGGAGTATTTTCTGTCATGGGTCTCAAACGAGTTCCCAATCCCGCTGCTAAGATAATCGCTTTCACGCGTTTTCTCCTTTATTCTTTAATAATAATGTAAACACCAGCCATTACGATAAGTGAAGTAATGATGGTCAGCAAATTAAGGGGCGAACCCAAGAAAATTGCTGCAAATAAAACAGTCCATACTACATAACTCACATTTAATCCAGTAGCTTTAGCTGGCTGCAATCGATTGATAGCCATATAGTAGGCAAGATAAGAGATCATATTAAATGCCGCAAAGACAATTAATAGACCAAACAATTGACTGTTTGCCACTTCCGCAAATGAATGATGCGAGAAGAGAACAATGACAAGATAGGACAAGAAGGAAGTTACTTGTCGGATCAAGAGGGCTTCGAGTTCGCTGAGTTCACTTTCCATTGCAAAAGAGCTTAGAACACTTTCACTTCCCCAAGCAAGCGCACAAATTAATGCGCAAAGGATTCCGATATAGAAGGAATTAACTTGTTCAACCTTGTAAGTCTGAGCAATAATGCCTGCAATGATTAACAAAATACCAAACACTGTATTCTTCGAAACCTTATGCTTTAAGAAAAAGAAAGCGAGAATGACAGAAACCGCAGGATAAATCGCTGAAACTGAGGATGCTAATGAACTACCAATATATTTGACCGCATAGAGGTTAGCTTGCATACCAATAGGTCCAGCAAGTAAGGCTCCAATGATGACACTGACATTTCGAATGTTCAAGAAGATTGAAAAACGTACCTTGCCTTCTTTAACGAGAAGATATCCTAGCAGGATAAAAATACTCAGAAAGTCGTGTGCTGCTGCCACTACAAAAGGTGATAGGTCAGTAAATATAGAGAAGATATAGGCACTAATGGTTAAGCCTAATCCCCAAAAAATACCTGAGATAAGTCCAAAGGAAACTCCATTTTTAGTCTTCATCAATACCTCCCTGAGACTGCAATTCTTTTACAGCTCTATTATAACGAGTGATTCCATAATCTCCGAAATCTGCACCATTTTCCTCTTTGTAAATAGTCCAAAGACTCCAAATAATGTCTTGTAAAATCTTATAGATACGAATTTTCTCCCTTGAAACTGGAGTATTATCACTCTCGTAATGACTTAAAAAGTCTTCTTCTTCTGCACTTGTAAATTCAGATTCTAGGAAGAGGGCTGCCAAATCCCACATAGGATCATTCATAGATGAATATTCCCAATCAATGAGATAAAGGTGGCCATCTGGTCCTTCAATAAAGTTTTCTGGAACCAAATCAATATGACATGATTTCTTATCAACTCCGATTTGTTCAAGCTCTTCTTTCAGAGAAAATACAGACTTTCTGACAGCATCATAATTAGGATAAGAAATCTCCCCTTGAATCAAGGATTCATATTTTTTGATTTCCTCAAAAGGTGCAAACTCTCCTCTTAGTTCTTTACCAGACGCATGGATTGTTTGTAAAATTGGAGCTATCTTCTCAAATTTAGTTTTAATGGTAGTTGAATCAAGTGTCTCAGCATTTTCGATGTACTGATTAACCTTGATACCAGCTTCAATATCAAAAAGATAATTCTCTACATCTAATTTCAAATCTTTCAACAATTCAAGATTGAACTTTTCATTCTGGCGGTCGATTAATTTATCCGTACCTTTTCCGAAAAACTTAACGATGTACAGGTTTGAGGTTGATTTAACCAAGTAGTTTTGATTAGTCATTCCACCCAATTGTTCAACACTCTGAATTTCTTCGTCACCAGATAATAAAGAAGCAATCTTTTCTTTAACGATTTCTTTCACAATCTTCCTCCATTAGACTTCCCACTTAAAGACTGTCTTAAAGGCAGTATTAAGGTCCGTTGCAAAAACTCGATGAATATCCTTAATCTCTCTTACTGGTTCTTCTAGATAAATGATATTCTTCAAACGATTGGCAAATTTCTTAATTTCCATCATTTGGATGGCATTTTCAAAGTCAACTCTTCCAGAACGAGAAGATCCAACTAATAACAAGCCTTTTTCCAATGAATCACGAGTATTGATATTAACTTTATACTCACTAACACCCATCATCAAAATGGTACCTTGTGGATTAATGTAGCGAATCAAGTCATTAATAGCAGGTCCACATCCATCACCACCACAGCATTCGAAACCGTGGTCAAAACTAAGATCCTCTGGAATGCTATCAGTAATGTAAAGCTCTTTTGCAAATGAGAATAATTCTAATTTCTCCCAATGACGTCCGATAACAATAATCTCAGCTTCAGGCAAGGTGTAGTTGATAATATTAGCCATGACAAAGGCTAAACTTCCATCACCAATGACAGCGATACGTTGACGTCTGCTGTGAGATACCGTCATGAAACGATTCATAGCATGCATGCCAACACTGACAAACTCTGTAATGGCAGCAACTGTATCTTCGATATCTTCGTATGATACCACACGATCCTTAGGTAGAGAAACGAATTCTCGCATAAACCCATCATAACCACTTGAAAGGAAATATGTTCCAGTCATGTAATTTTCGTAGAATTCCTCATCACTTTGCATAGGTGGTTGATTTGGAATCATAACAACCTTTTGGCCAACTTTATAGGTACCTGTTGGGTCAGAAATGACTGTACCACAAGACTCATGAATCATAGCCATTGGTAGTTTTTTGGCTAAAATTTTTGGATCTCGTTTACCTTGATAATAGCGCTGATCCGCGTGACAAACAGCCATATAGTTTGGTCGGATGAGGATATGATTCTCTTGATCAATTTCTTCTTCCTGATATTTAATATTAATAAACTTTGGTTTTGTCAGTTGATAAATTTGATTAATCATGTCTCTAGTCTTTCTCAATCATGCTTTTAGCAATCTTCAAGTCTGTAACTGTCGTAATTTTAAGGTTTGAGTATTCACCTTTTGCTAAGGCTACATCTTTACCCTTAATGACAAAGATTTTACATGCATCTGTTAAAATTTCTTTTTCCTCTGCTGATAAAGAACCATACAAATCAATGAAGTCTTTACAACGGAAGGTTTGAGGAGTTTGCCCTTGATAGAGATGAGCACGATTTGGAATATCTGTGATAAACTGACCGTTTGTACTTTCAACAATGGTATCCACAGCTTCAACTACTGTATCAACAGCATCATGATTTTGTGCGAGAGCAATGTTATCTTGAATCATTCGAAGTGTGATAAAAGGACGAACTGAGTCATGTGTGACCACGATATCATCTTCAGTGATTGGACGATAAGCATCGATAGCTTCGATGATCTTTTCAATACTAGAATTTCGATCTGCACCACCTTTTGTGATGATGATACGATCCTTGTGGAGTGGAAGGAATTTTTCAACTAAATCTTCTGCGTGTGTTACCCAGTCTCCGTGAACTCCAACCACAATCTTTTCGATACTTGGCTCTAAGACAAATTTTTCAATTGTATGAATCAAGATTGGGCGATCTCCCAACTCAAGAAATTGTTTGGGTAGGTTACTAATACCCATGCGCGTGCCGGTTCCACCTGCTAAAATTCCAGCGTAAATCATTTTGATACTCCTTTGGTTTATTTTAAAAACTCATTCCTTACTATTATACCATAATCTAGCACTATCTTGAAATAAATAATAGTTCTCTCTAGTTAGAAACTGATGGCAAGATCACTTTAGGTTTTGAACATAAAAGAATTTAATCCTTGCATTTTTATTTCTTGGTTAAAATAGAGTCCTTCAGAATAATATAGAAAGCTTAAAGAAACCTTAAACATTGGTTGATATGTATAGAGATCCTGAAATTTTAATTAGACTTTTCCAATTAAAATTGTTAAAATAAAATGGAAAATAAAAGAAAAGGAAGCTAACTACCGCCATGATGAATATGCAAAACATGATGCGTCAAGCTCAAAAACTTCAAAAACAAATGGAGCAAAGCCAAGCTGAATTGGCTGCCACAGAATTTGTTGGAACTTCTGCTCAAAACCTTGTAACTGCTACCTTAACAGGTGATAAAAAAGTCGTAAAAATTGATTTTGATCCCGCAGTTGTGGATCCTGAAGACATCGAAACACTTTCTGACATGACTGTTCAAGCGCTCAACGCTGCTCTTGATCAAATTGATGAAACTACTAAAAAGAAACTTGGAGCATTTGCTGGTAAGTTACCATTTTAATTAGGTTATCAAAAAGAGGCTGTGAACCAGCCTCTTTTAATTTATGTTAAAAAGCAAATAATTCAGTTGCTTTATTTAGCAATAAGTCACTATATTCAGGATCTTCCTGAGCAGTTTCTAGTTCTTCTTTTATTTTTTCCAAGTCATCCGTAATCATTCCGTCAACACCTAGGTGAAAAGACTTATTAAAAGATTCGGAACTATTGATTGTCCATACATAAAGTTTTTGCTCAGTATTCCATAGTTTCGTGACAAAATATTCATCCAAAGTAGAGTACTCCATTGTGTAGCCTGTCGCAACCGTTCTAGGAAAAACAGAATTATAGGGAAGAATAAAGTAGACAGAAATATCCTTGTCATACTCTCTTACTTTTTCAATAACCTTATAATCCAAGGATTGCATTTGATGACCATAAACCTTAATTTTTGCACCGTATTTTTCTAGAAAATGTTCCATCATCTGCGGGCTATCTTTGTGGCTGGTCTTAATTTCAATGAGTAGTTTCTGATGTAATTCATTTGCACGAGTCAGATAATCATCAAAACTTGAAATCTTCGTTTCATAACCGTTCTCATGAATGTCAATCTGCTTTAACTCTTCTAAGGTCAAATCTTGTGGTGTTTTATTGATACCAGCTAATCCTCTAAGATTAGCATCATGCATCATAACAAATTGACCATCTTTAGTCTCCTGGATATCCATCTCGATTAAATCTGGTTTTAATTGAGATGTTTTTTCTAGGGATTGAATGGTATTTTGTACACCATTGCCATTTGATACACCACGATGTGAAATCACAAGCGGTGGATTGACGACAGGAGCTTCTAGATAATTATATCCTTCAATCGCAAAGAAAATACTTGCACACACCATGACCCCCCATCTCATGATATGGTCCTTCTCGCGTCTTGGCATAATATCAAGTTCTTCTCCCGTTAAGAAAGATGTGAATTTGACAAGGAAATAGGTTAATGCCATATAGTGGAAATTTTTGATAAGAACAAAATTGCAAATAGCAAGGAGTAGAGATTCTCTCTGAGTAAGGCTATCCACTATATACTGAATAGATAATATTGGAATGAGAGGAAGATAGAAGAATAGATTGGTTTTTACAATAATTAAGAATAAATGCCAGGCATAAAACCAAAAATAATTTCTAGTTTTATCCAAACTATAAATGATCGCTTCCTTGACCGTCATCTTTTCATAAAAGACCTTAGGTAGAGTGAACATCAAGCGAACAGAAACATAGAAGAATAAGAGTGATAAGATAATAATGGCTATCCACCACATCCAGTACTTATCTTCCATGTAGGTTTGAATAAACTCTGGTATAACGATTTTATTGAAATAATAAATCTTAAATATCTTTCTGATAAAAGGGAACAACATGGCTACGAAAAGAAAGATAAACAAAGCTTTTGAAATAGTCATCTTCTTCATAAAAGCAAGGCTTTCACGAAATACTTTTCGACTATATTCTATAAGAGTCCTTTTTTCGTGATATAGGAGGTGGCGAGCTCCTATAAAGAGAATACTAAGTTGAAAATAGGCTACCAGTAAATTGATAGCTATTAAGATTACGAAGCCAAGACTAACTATGGGTGCATTTTTTATTATCTCAAAAATATTGTTGTAGGAAATAAACAAATATCCAGTCTGACTTAGTAAAAATCCAGCTATCACTGAGTTTAATGGCAACCAGATATAGTCAACCAACATAAAAATTAGAAAGAATAGAAAGAGGATTTTATCCAGATTAAGGTAAATCTTTTTAAAACCCAATTTTTTCGGTTTTTCAGGTTTCATAAAAACTCCTAATCAAAAAGTTTTGATAAATCTAAAGCACCAAATGGATTCGAATTGAGACTAGTCTGAGAATTGAGTAATAGTCTACTCTCATCTGACTCCAGAAAAGCTTCATACACTCGAGCAGTCATACGAGCATCCTCTAAACTATTATGAGATTGCCCTTTAAAACCTAGAAAATTAGCCACAGTTTGTAATTTTAGATTAGCAATTCCATGAAGATCGGAACTACGTCGCTCCAGTGCTTCGTTATAGACATCAACTAGATATTGCTGACTATAGTCAAATCCATGCTCTAGTAGAATTGGTAAATCACTTTTTGCTGCATTATAACCAACAAGGGGTAAATCACCAACAAAATCTTGAAATTTTTGGAGGACTTCTTCTACCTTTGGTGCGCCTTTCAATGTCTCTGAAGTAATCCCCGTCAAACCATTAATAAAACTCTTCAAAGGAACATCAGTGTAGACATAAGAGTCAAATGCTCCTACTTCTTCACCTTCTTTAAAATGCACTGCTGATACTTGAATCAAATGAGTCTTATCCTGGTGTTTATTGAATTCTAAATCAAATGAGATATATTCTCTTAATGTTTCCATCTTATCAATCCTTATTGATTTGTAAAAAGAAACCACCTGGTCTAGTCCTAGAAACCAAGCAGTTTTTTCTTATTTGCCAAATAAGCGAGCAAAGAAGCCTTTCTTCGATGCCTGAACTTCTTGCTTAGCTTGATCCAACTCCAACTGAAGTGTTTCTTGATCCTTCATAGCTTGAAGGGTTAACTGTTGTTGTTGGTCCAATTGCTTATCTTTTTCAGCGATTTGGCGATCTTTGACACGCATCTGTTCATCTTTTTCAGCCAGTTGCTTATCTTTAGCTTTTAATTGCTCATAAAGACGGATAATCTCAGCGTTCTTTTCATCAACAAGAATTTCCATGAGTTCTCGTTGCTTAACTTCATCACTAACCGGTTCATCTTCAAAGATAGTCTTTTTGTAGATTTCTTCAAGTTTGATCAATCCACTGCGAGTAACAACAGTAACACCCTTGTCGTTTTTTGTAATATCTTCTTCTGGTAATTCTTTGACACGATTATTGATTGCTTGTCGGGATAGTCCCAAGACCTCAGCAATCTCACTGACAGTCATTTCAATACTCATAATATCCTCTATTTTTCTCTAGCTTTTCTTAAATTAAATCTTATCATAAGTAAGCAAAACTGTCAAATAACACTGTATTTTCAATGGTTTTTAAAACATAAAATGTAAAAACTATTTATCGGCTAATATTTTAAAAAAATGAGAGCATCTCATCTTTAGACTAGTAGATAAAAATCGTTTATTCAGTATAATTTTAAGAGAAAACCTTTCTTGGTTTGTAGAGATGATCACGTTTCTCCATAATAGCAAGTAGCTTCTCACCTTCGAAAACGGCAACTTCTTTCTCGCTACACTCTAACTCAATAAAACGACCATAACGAACTTCCTCTGCCTGCTCAGGAGTCAAGTTTACTTTTACTAAATCTCCTGTACCAATCTCTAGAGGATGAAGAAAGTCTAATTCACCAGCCTCTACTTTATGGGCAATTTCTTCTAAGGTCAAGGAATCTTCTAACTGTAAACCAGCTGCACTAGTCCGTGTAAGATGAGACATGTGAGCTGCATAACCAAGCTTCTCTCCCAAGTCAACCGATAAGGTACGGATATAGGTTCCCTTGCTACATTTTACTCGGAAGGTAAAACGCGCAAGTTTATCCTCGTAGCAAATGGGACTGGTTCTTTTAAAACTATAAATGGTCACCTGACGTTCTGGACGCTCGACTTCCTGACCAGCACGCGCATACTCATAGAGCTTGCGACCATTGACCTTGACAGCTGAGTACATTGGTGGAATCTGGGTGATAGGCCCTGTCAGACTAGCAATGGCTTCATCGACAAGTTTTTCATCCAGTGGAGACAAAACAGGAGTCTCTGCGACAACTTCCCCACTAGCATCCTCGGTCGTTGTAGAATATCCCAGAGTGATTTCCCCCTCGTAGACCTTCCCCTCATCCTGCATGAACTCTACCATGCGAGTCGCTTTCCCTACAGCAATGGGTAAAACGCCCACCACATCCGGATCCAAGGTACCACCGTGACCAATTTTCTTGGTTCCTAAAATCTTACGCAGTTTAAAAACCGCATCATGCGAGGTCATCCCCGCTTCTTTTTTTAAGTTGATAATACCGTTCATGTTTTGCTTTCTATTTTATTTAAAATATGTCCTCTTCAAGAATTGTTAAATAATTCTCTTTTGTAACCAAAGAAAGTTTACTTAAACGTTTTGCTTGATTCATAACTATTTTATCAAATACATTTCTTACAAATCGACCATTCGCATTCTTATTTTCGGAAATATCACTTTGTTTTTCAAGAAATGTTTTTAACTTATCTGCAGCCGATTTTTCTAAAATATAGTCTTCGTTCTTACAGTATGATAGAAAAATCTCGAACATTTGATTTACTGAATAATCTTCAAAATTAATAAAGTAATTAAAACGTGATTTTAAACCAGGATTAGATTCAAAAAATTTCTTCATTAGGTCATCATATCCTGCTACAATTACAACTAAATCATCACGATAGTCTTCCAAAGCTTTTGTAAGTTCTGTTAAACACTCTCTACCATAACTATCACTTTTTTCATTTTCTGTGATACTGTATGCTTCATCAATGAATAAAACGCCCCCCTTAGCTTTTTGGATCAGTCTTTTAACTTTTAAAGCAGTTTGCCCTTGGTATTCAGCTATTAAGTCAGTTCTAGTTGCTTCAATAAAATGACCTTTGCTTAGTATTCCTAGAGAACGATACATATTACCAACAATTCTAGCAACTGTTGTTTTACCTGTACCCGGATTCCCTAGGAAAGCCATATGCATCGTTCTATTAGTTTTTTTTAACCCAATCTTTTCTCGGTTTTTCTGAACTTTGTTAAAGATTACTAGATCTTCTATTTCTTTCTTTACATTTTCTAATCCTATCAGGGAGTTTAATTCATCAGACAGCTCATCAAATGATTTGGTATTGATTTCTTTTAAAATAGCGTACTCACTATCTATTAATCTAGAACCAAGATATTTATACATTAACTCTAAAACCGTTGACTGTCTTTCTTTAATTTTAGGAAATTTATCATTATTTGACAAATTTCCTAAACGCTTTATAAATTCTAATTCTGAATGCTTTTTATTATCAACAATTTCTTGAATAACAGTCTCAAATTCATAAGATTTATTTGTTAAGTCATCAAGCTTTTTCACTTCTGATTTTAACAATTTTAAATAAGTTTCACTAATCATCTACATTCCTTTAAATAACAGAAATACTACTATTAGAGCGAATAAGATTCCTAAGGCATAGAATCCTTTTCTAAGGAAACTAATCTCTTTTTGTTTTTCCTCTAGTTCAGTTTGAAATTTCTCGACTATTAAAGTAAGATTTTTACTTTCGTCTATTAATCGAACATCCATCTTATCTACGTCGTTTTTCAGTTCATTTTGTGTTTCTTCAACTTGTATATGCAAATCGTTAAAACTATTTTCTATTTTCACTAATGTTTTTAGCTTCGCTTTTAAACTATCAATTTCAATTTGAATTTCACTTTGCTTCTCTTCAAGTTGTTCTAACTCTTCTAGTTTTTTATGATGTTTCTTCAATATATCAATTAGATCTTTATTCTGTTTAAAAACATCATCTAATAATTTTTTATTACCAGTTTGATATTCTTCTATCTCGTGCAATCCCTGCATAGCTTTATTATTTGCCTCTTTGGCAGCAATCAAAGACTTTGAAATTCTTTTAATATAGTCATCATCTAATAACTGAAAAGTTTCATAAATGGTATTAAATTCTTGAATAATTTTCTTTATGTGATCGTTTTGCTTAATCATTCTATCCTGCACAGCTTGACTAAGCTCATTTAAGTGTTGTCCTTTGACATCATATTCCATACCAAAAAATCCTAACATAGGATCATTTGTAGGTACTGTTGGTAAATCTGATTGTTCTGGAATCTCTTCACTAAAAGCTTTTAACGCTTCTTTTTTCTCATTAAATTTTTCAGACTTTACCAAAACCTGAATCTCTAATTCTTCTGACATAACATTCTCCTATAATAAATCGTTTAATGCACTTTGCATTTCTTCAAGTTCACTTTGCTTTTCATCAAAGTACATTTCATTAGCTAATAATCGTTGTTTGAAATCAATCTTTGAATTAGAAAACTCATCTTGAACATTACCAAGGAGTTCTCTTAGTTTTTGATGATTCTTAGCCATCCTACTGAAGATATCATTTCTCTTAACAGCAACATTCTGCTCAGCAACAAAAATTTGAACATCCTGAATTCTTAGCAATTCGTTCTTCTTATCAGCTTGTTGTTTTTTGTTCTCATCTTGTAGTTTCCTTGATATAAAGCCATCTAGCCCGTTAATGATTATCGCCCCCAAGATTCCAGTTAGTAAACTTGCTAGGAACATCCCTAAAATATTTGCTATGGTCCCTAATAATGGTATTGGATTTCCAAAGTTTGGTATTGTTAATAAATACTTTTCAAAATATTCTCCTAAAAACATTGCTCCTACAGCAACTAAACCAGAAGTAATAATTTTTGAAATGTGAGCTATCTTAATTGCCGTGGAATGTGTCTGATTTTCTGGGTTTGATAAATAAGAAATACTTTCTCTGATAGAACCAAATAATTGTTTAATCAAGTTTGGTAACTTTTTCAGTTTTTGAGCAAAAGCTCCAATAATCTCTCCCACTATACTCCCAACAAAACTGTCAATACCTACTTTGATAAAATCTCTAATTTTACCAAAGAAGGAATAAAGTGCATTTTTCATTTCATCTAAGAATGTATCAAACGAACGTTTTTTAGATTTGAAAAAACGGACTAAAGCATTCATTATTTCTTTTAACATTCCAAATAGAGCAGCAACAAACATAGCTTTAACCGCGTCTTTACCAGCTTTATTGGCCATTCTGACAGAAGCTTTCTTTGCAATATCCTTATTGATAGCTTTCTTCGCTGTTTTCTCAGCTTTGAGCATTTTCTTCGAATCAGCTGCTAATTTATCATTTAATCTTTTTTCATTTTCAGCTTTAAGATTTTTCTTTTCTGCATCTGAGATATTCTTCTTATCAATCTTCTCATTAGCTCTTTTGACTTGATCCTTGAGATTTTTTTCCCTCGCTTCTCTATTCTTTATATATTCACTATTGGATTTTGCTCCTTTACTTTTATTGAGTGATTCGTTTGTTGCAGCAAAATTTTCTGATTTGTTTGCTAAATCTTCAGTATTTATATCGGCAATCTTCCTCCAAGGATTTTCAAAAATTTGTTTACGTGCTACAACGTGATCTAAGTTAGCTTTTTCATTTACTTTTAATGTTTTTCCGGTGTATTCATCCTTCAAGTTTCCTAATTTTTGTTTTTCTTTCATAGCTTTATTTGCAGCAGTATATCTTTTATCTTTCAGAATATCTTCACCAATCTTTTTGGTATATTCTTTTGGTCTGTCTTTATTATCATTATACTGCTTAAGAAGCGTGTCACTTGTCATATCTAAACCAATCTGATTCCCAAATTGATTCCAAATTTCATCTAAAATAACTTCACTTAACTTATCAGGTGATCCTATTTCTTTAAACTCTGTTTGTAACGATTCAAGATTAGAAAATTCCATCTCAAATTGTTGCTCAAGTAGTTCTTCCAATTCATCATAATTTAAACTTTGTGATTCATCTACTTCTTCAGTATTCAATACTAATAATTCATTTTCCACTGCTTTCTATTCCCCGTTCAGAGCATCAAACTTTGCTTTCATAGTTGGATTTTTACGAGTCAATTTTTTAACGGAAACATCGTCCAACTTATTGTTTGCGAGGCGGAGTTGGTTTTCTGATGTTGTTAGGAATTTCTTGACTTCTTCCATCCGTTTGATAGCCTTGTCGATTTCATCAATTGCTTTGCCGAAGTTAACAGAAGCAGAATTGTAGTTCTTGGCAAAGGCAACCTTGAAAGCGTCCAAATCTTCCTCAAAGTGAGTGATATCAATATTTTGCTCACGAATTAGTGCTAATTCCTGCTTGTATTTAAGAGAGTTAAGAGCCGCATTACGTAAGAGACCAATCAACTGGATAAAGAACTGAGGACGAACCACATACATCTTCTCATACTCGTGGCTAACATCAACAATCCCTGTGTTGAAATAGTCGTTATCAGCTTCAAGCATAGATACCAAAACAGCATACTCACAGTTCTTTTCTCGTCTATCCTTGTCCAACTCCTTGTAGAAATCCGCATTCTTATGCTTTTTCTCTGTGCCGTCAGCTTCATTTTTCATCTCGAACATGATGGAAATGAATTCTAGCCCATTTTCATCAAAATCCCTAAATATGAAATCCCCTTTAGAACCACGAGCAGAGACCTTGTTGTCTTTTTCAAAGTAAGCATTGGGGAAGGCAAAACTACGAACCTTGTTGAACTCACTTTCCGCATACTGCTCAAGACTCTCTCCGATTGCTTTGGTTGATTGTTGGGCCTTGAAATTCTTGTAGAATTCAACCTGCTCATTGGCCGCCTTCAGCTGGGCTTCATAATTTTGTTTAACCGAAGTAAGAGAAAGCTCGTTTTCTTTTTCTTGTAAAAGGAGCTGATTTTTAACCTGATCCCGTTCTTTCTCTAGGTCAGATAAAGTCTTTTGTAGTTGGTTCTCATGCTCCAAGCGCAAGGTAGCTAATTGATTCTCCAGTGCTTGAACTTCTTTTTCTTTTTCTAGTAGACTTTGACTCGCACTTTGCTCTACTTCTTTCTTAGCTAATTCTTTTTCGGTGTCAAAGTTGTTAATTTGACTTTGAAGCTGGGCTATTTCTTGGTCTTTTCGAGCAAGTTTTGACTGTTGTTCATTTAAGACTTTTTGCTCCACCAATGTCAACTCTTGCTTCATTCTGTCGTGCAATTCCTTATCAAACTCTACTGTTCGTACCTGCGACAAGAGTTCTGCATACTGGCTTTCATTTACTGTAAAAACTTCCCCACAATTTGGACATTTAATTTCGTTCATGATTTTCCTCTGTATTTAACATTACTACATTAATTATAGCATGGATAAACAAAAAGAAAAAGTTGGAATCAATCCAACTTTTAATCTACATATGTATCTTCGTTCTTGTTTAAGAAGGCGTAAGGTAATCCCATCAGTAGACCACCACCGATAAAGTTACCGATGAAGGTTACACCCCAGTGACGAAGAATATTTCCAATACCGAAGTTTGCGATTGAATCAGCAGCAACACTGAACTTAACAATAGCAAATGAAGCAAAGTTTGCAGCGATGTGCTCATTTGTTAAGAATACAAACATATAAATGGCTGATAGAACCAACCAAAGTTTGGCACCACCATCTTTAACTAAAACAAATGAAAGAATGGCGATGTTTACAAAGACATTAGCCAAAATTGCTTCAAGCAAAACTAGTTCATTTGAACGGCCCAACTTCATCTCCACAACTCCAGAAATAAAGCTATCATGGGTTAGGTTTGCATAAGCTGCAGAATGGGCGAATCCCCAGCCAGCAATAAGAGCTCCGATTAAGTTAAAGAAAGTACAATATAGAAGAATTTCAGCTGTTTTTCTCCAGCTAATTTTTTTCAAAAAACTACCAGCTGTCAAAAACATCATGTTTGATGTTACTAACTCAGCATTCAGAAACACGATATAGGCTAATCCCCAAGCGAAAACAAATGGGAAAAGGAAGCGTCCACTACCTGGTGCAATCTTATTAATCAAATCTGCACCAACAGCTCCTGCTGCTGTACTGAAGGTAAGGAAAGCACCTGCAAACATTGAACGAATTGCATATTTGAATTTACTTTGACTGTAAAGACTTTCCTTTTTCTTACAAGCAAATTCGATTTTTGAAATAAATTCTGATGAGACCATATAAACTCCTAAAACTTTTATTTGTGAATATTATAACATAAAATCAACTTTATGGAAAGGCTTTCTGAAATTTTAAAAAATTAAAACCTATTATTCTAAAATACGGATCTTGATATTGTATTTTTTCGTTTCATTTTTTAGATTCCTGACAAGCTTATCATTCTCTTTTGATTGGCCAAAGAAAAAGGCTAGAGCTTTTCCGCTCTTTTCTTCAATACACAAAAAATATCTAGCTCCATTCAATTTAACACTTGGAATAAAATGGACCTCAATCTTTTTAATATTATTGAGTGGTATAATTCGCTTTCTAAAAACATAAGCATTATGGATATAAAATCTTCCCTTAGCAATATGAAACGGGGCAAAAAAGTTTCCACCACTTTGACGCACAATGACATAACGACGCCAAAGAATCAATAAAAGAAGGAAGGATACAAAGGAAATAGCAAAAGTCAAAACCGAACTTTTCATCATCGATGTTATCCCAATCAAAAAATAATCTATCATAATTAAACCGCCCTTTCTACCTTATTATATCACTTTTGTTTAGCTTCTAGGTTCATGGACAAAGAAAAAGACTGAACAAAGTTCAGCCCTTTTTACGAATGGTTGATAAGATATCTTTATCTAGTCAAATCAATACGTTGACCAATTTTACCAATGATAATCGCACCGACAATTAGTGAAGCGAATTCTCCGATACCGGTAGTGAACCAGGTAAAGAAGAATGGTGCTTCTGCTACGATATGCAATTCAGCAGCAATGGTAATCATTGAAATTGAAAATAGAATTGAAAAGAAGAAATGATCTTTTCGAATCAATCCATTAAAAAGATAGTCTTTACTATATTTACTGAACAACCAAACTCCTAAGCTTAGGAAGACAAGAGTTGATCCTCCACCTACAGCGACATCAATGAGTCCAAAACTGAAGAAATTAGCTATCATACATCCAAGAGTAACACCGATAATGTACTTAGGATTGTAAAAAGCCAGGAAATTCATCATTTCAGAAATACGGAATTGATAAGCTCCGTAGCTAATGGCATTGAGTGGTGGTGTGATTGTCAACACCACATAAATTGCTGCGACAATGGCAATGTCAGCCAAATCGCGGACAGTAAGTTTTTTCATGTTTTCTCCTTTAGCGGCTCCACCGCGTTTAATATGCTTGGTGAAAGAAGCTAAGCACCAAGGGTTGAGCAAGTCAACTTTGTTAGTATAGCACATTTAAAGGCTTTATGCTATACTAATCTTATGAAAAGATACATTAAAAAATTCTTCGATAACGAAATTTTATCTTATTTATTTTTCGGCGTTGCTACTACTGTTGTTTCTGTAGGGACTCGAATGATTATTTTTTACTTGACTCAGCAAGAATTAACAGCTACTGCTCTAGGTAATATAACAGGTATTCTATTTGCTTTCTTTACCAATGACACTATTGTTTTTAAACAAAAGCGAGAAAATTGGTTTGGACGTCTCATTAAATTCTCTGGAGCTAGATTTTTTACCTTCTTACTTGATATGGCACTAACCTTTATTTTTGTCACCAAGTTTCCTCATATAATTGGTCAATTTGTAGGTAATGATATTAATATAATTAATACAATTGAAATAGGGTTTGCTCAAGTTACAATTGTTGTTTTAAATTACCTATTTAGCAAGCTTTTTGTTTTTAAAAATAAATGAGCACTTTTCTTGCACTCAACATAAATTTACGATATAATGTGTGTGTAAAAATTTGATAAAATTTTGAAAGGAAATTATTATGTTAAAGGATCTTAAAGATTTCTTGCTCCGTGGCAACGTCGTTGACCTTGCTGTCGGTGTGATCATCGCCACTGCTTTTGGTGCTATCATCAATTCATTTGTTAATGATATCATCACTCCACTTCTATTGAACCCAGCTTTGGAAGCTGCGAATGTACAAAACATCGCTGAGCTTGCTTGGAATGGTGTTACATATGGTAAATTCTTGAGCGCTGTTATCAACTTCGTTGTAATTGGTACTGTTCTCTTCTTCATGATTAAAGCTATTGAAAAAGCTCAAAACCTTCGTAAGAAAGAAGAAGTTGCTGAAGAAGCTCCAGCAGCTCCAACTGAATTGGAAGTTCTTCAAGAAATCAAAGCACTTCTTGAAAAAAAATAAAAATGTAAAAGGATTTAGATATTGTCTAAACCCTTTTTTCTTCCTCTTTTTATATTGGTTTTAGTCTTGAGTAAAACTCCTATTTTTGATATAATGATGATAGTTTCCACCCTTAGTGTAATGGATATCACGTAAGATTCCGGTTCTTGAGATGGGGGTTCGATTCCCTCAGGGTGGATAGATATAAACGAAAAAGCAACAGTTGACGTTGCTTTTTTGTTTTTAAACTTTTTCCGACAATTCTTCCCACTCAAGCATAGCTTCTTCCTGGCGCTGGCTAATATTATCAAGTTCTGCTTGTAATTGCATGAGTTCATCTGCATCATTAGTGGTATGCATTCGTTCAGAAATAGCTTGGGCTTTATTTTCTAATTCTTCGATTTCTTCCTCTAGGTTTTCGATTTGTCTCATCAACTTACGAAGTTCTTTTTGACTCTCTTTTTGGGCTTGATAGTCATTAACTGGAGAAGCCTCTTTTTCTTGGCTATAAGCTGCCGCTTCTTCCTCTTGACTTGCTGCCAACTCTGCTTTTTTTTCAACATAATAGTCATAATCACCCAAATAGACGGTCGAACCATTTTCGGACAATTCCAGAACATGTGTAGCTACACGGTTGATAAAATAACGGTCATGGCTGACAAATAGAAGAGTTCCATCGAAGTCAATCAAGGCATTTTCCAGAACTTCCTTACTATCAATATCCAAATGGTTGGTTGGCTCGTCAAGAATCAGGAAGTTATTATTCTCCATTGATAGTTTAGCCAATAACAAGCGAGCTTTCTCTCCACCTGAAAGCATGCCAACTGATTTCTTAACATCATCACCTGAAAAAAGGAAGGCGCCTAAACGATTTCGGACTTCCACTTCTGGCGTCAATCTAAAATCATTCCATAGTTCATCTAAAACTGTATTGCTTGGTGTCAACTTACTTTGAGTTTGGTCATAGTAGCCAACTTCAACATTTGCACCGAAACGCTTCTCACCCTTTATAAAAGGAATCTGATCAACAATAGACTTGATAAAGGTTGTCTTCCCAATCCCATTCGGACCTACAACTGCTATAGCATTCATCTTACGAAGGTCGAGGTTGATGGGTTCTGATAAGATTTCACCGTCATAACCAATTGCAGCATTCTCGACCGTCAAAACAACATTACCAGATGTTTTCTCAGAGTGAAAGGTCATATTGGCTGATTTAGTACCAACTTCAGGCTTATCCAGACGCTCCATCTTTTCCAGCTGTTTACGTCTAGATTGGGCACGCTTGGTTGTCGATGCTCGAACGAGATTTCGATTGACGAAGTCTTCTAAAGTAGCAATTTCCTTCTGCTGCTTTTCGTAGTTTTTTGCCTCCGTTGCAAGTTTCTGCTCCTTCTGTTCCACAAAGCTTGAGTAGTTACCTACGTATCTATCTAAAGAATGTTTGGTTAAGTCGAGCGTTATGGTTGCTACCTTATCTAGGAAATAACGGTCGTGACTGACGATAATGAGTGCACCGCTATAGTTTACCAGGTAGTTTTCTAACCAGGCAATGGTTTCAATATCCAGGTGGTTAGTTGGTTCATCTAAAACTAAAAGGTTTGGTTTTTCAAGTAACATTTTTGCCAGAGCTAAACGTGTATTTTGACCTCCAGAAAGCTCGGCAATTTTCATCTGCCACATAGACTCGTCAAACTTGAAACCATTTAAAATAGAGCGAATATCAGCTTCGTAGGTAAAACCTCCAGCCTGACGGAATTCTTCAGATAGACGATCGTAGTCTGACATAAGCTTATCGAGATCTGCACCTGTCTTTTCCCCCATCTCTAACTCCATCTGGCGAAGTTGTTTTTCTGTACTACGTAAGTCGTCAAAAACATGTAACATCTCGTCATAGATAGTATTTTCTGATTCAAATCGACTATCCTGTGCTAAATACGAGAGAGAAACATCTTTTTTCTTGTTGATTTCACCAGTGGTTGGCTCCTCTTCACCAACCAATATCTTGAGTAGAGTAGACTTACCTGCTCCATTTTTCCCAACGAGAGCAATACGATCTCTTTCATCTACTTGTAGATTAATATTTTCAAATAGAACATTGCCTGCAAAAGAACGTTCGATTTTATTGGCTTGTAAAATAATCATGTAACTATTTTACTATCTTTTTCTGTTTTTAACAATTCAAATAAAAAAAGTTCGAGTTTTAAACTCGAACTTTTAGATATTAATAACCAATACCACCACGGAATGTACGTGCCATATCTTTTAAGTTATAGTTCTTAGAAGATGTGTCGATTGTCCATTTACCGTCTTTCTTGGTCATCTTGATTTCGTATCCTTCTTTTTGCATATTATCGCTAGTATCAAGAGGAGTTGAATCAAATTGACTTGGTGCATTTTCTAAAATGTACTTCTCACCAGCTTTCATAGCTTCTGAGTAGCTGCTGTATTTACCTTTGTTTTCGTCATAGAATTTACGGCTCAATTCATAAACATTCAAGTTATCCAAGTCGATTGTTTCTGGTCTTACATAGATAACTGCATAGTCCGGCAAATAAGTTTTTACTTTGTAATCAACTTTTGCTCGTTTTGCATTCGCTTTGATATATGCTTCTGCAAATGTACGAAGTTCAGAATCAGAAGGCTTGTAGTTGTAGAATCCTTTACCGAATGACTCGATGAATTTCTTAATAAATTCTTCTCTATCTGCCTTCACGTCATTTGTGATCACATCAGAATCGTTTGAAGATTTTTTGTCATCTGATTTTTTGTCTTCAGACTTATTATCATCTTTCTTTTCTTCAGATTTCTTATCGTCTGATTTCTTGTTGTCTGATTTTTTATCTTCAAGTGCGACGATTTGAGTTTTATCATTAGTAAAGCTTACGTTTGATGCACCACCAGTGTTTTCACCATCTAGGTAAACAGCATCAACATATTTTTTCATAGCTTCTTTGGCTTCATCAATATTGTCTTCGTATTGACTTGGATCAACCTTGATAGCTACGTCATTTTTACCTTTTTGATTTTCTTTTACATCATCGTAAAAGCTTGGGGCAAAGTGAAGTTCATATTTTGCATCTTTATCAACTTCATAAACTACATAACCAGCAACACTCTTGCCTTTAGAGATGCTATCTCCGTATGACATAAATTTAGTTTTACTGTCTGACTCATGAATTTGAATTGGTTCAACTTTTTCGTCTTTTTCGTTATAAAGCGTGATATCATGGCTAGTAAAACTAAACTGTTTATCACGATTGTTTTTAATCTCAACTTGAAGTGCAAGGTAGTGAGAATTTGAATCTTCATCTTTAGGAAGAACATACATACCGTCTTTAACAGAAACTTCAAAGTTTGAATTAGATGCAGTACCATTATCGCTTGCTTTTTTACTATTTCCACAAGCTACCAATGCTAAAGCAGTTAAAACTAAAGCTGAGTGCTTAAGAACTTTTTTCATAATAGAAAACTCCTTTTATTATTTACTATATTGTACCATATAGTCAATAATTTTCAAACTAAAAAAAGGAAATCGCTTTAAAAATATTGTAAATTTTTAAATATAATAAATTTCTACTCATTCTATGATTAAAATGGAACTTAAATTCAAAGAACTGAGCCACGCTAACGTTTTACTAAAACTTTAAATCGTGGTATAATGAAGGCGATTAGATTATATATTAAAGGAGATAACTTATGACTTACCAAGAAAACTACCAAAAATGGGTTGATTTCGCAGATCTTCCAGACTATCTTCGTCGTGATTTGGAAAGCATGGATGAAAAAACAAAGGAAGATGCCTTTTACACAAATCTTGAATTCGGTACTGCTGGTATGCGTGGTTTAATTGGTGCTGGTACAAACCGCATTAATATATACGTTGTTCGCCAAGCAACTGAGGGTTTGGCTCGTTTGATTGAATCTAAAGGTGGAAACGAAAAAGAACGTGGTGTTGCCATCGCTTATGATAGCCGTCACTTCTCTCCTGAGTTTGCCTTTGAATCTGCTGCAGTTCTTGCAAAACACGGTATTAAATCGTATGTTTTTGAAAGTCTCCGTCCAACTCCAGAACTATCATTTGCTGTTCGTCACCTCAATTGTTTCGCAGGTATCATGATTACTGCCAGCCATAACCCTGCTCCGTTTAACGGATACAAGGTATATGGTGAAGACGGTGGACAAATGCCTCCACACGATGCAGACGCTTTGACTACCTACATCCGTGCTATCGACAATCCTTTCGCTGTAGAAGTCGCTGATGTAGAAGCTGAAAAAGCTTCTGGCTTGATTGAAGTTATCGGCGAAGCTGTCGATGTTGAATACCTCAAAGAGGTGAAGGACGTTAACATCAACCCTGCCTTGATTGAAGAATTTGGTAAAGATATGAAGATTGTCTACACCCCACTTCATGGTACTGGTGAAATGTTAGCTCGTCGTGCTCTTGCTCAAGCAGGATTTGATTCTGTTCAAGTCGTTGAAGCTCAAGCAACTCCAGACCCAGACTTCTCAACTGTTAAATCTCCAAACCCAGAAAGCCAAGCAGCCTTTGCACTTGCTGAAGAACTTGGTCGTCAAGTAGGCGCTGATGTTCTTGTTGCAACCGACCCTGACGCTGACCGTGTCGGTGTTGAAGTCCTTCAAAAAGACGGAAGCTACCTTAACCTTTCAGGGAACCAAATCGGTGCCATCATGGCTAAGTATATCTTGGAAGCTCACAAAAATGCTGGAACTCTTCCTGAAAATGCAGCCCTCTGCAAATCGATTGTATCAACTGACTTGGTAACGAAGATTGCTGAAAGCTACGGCGCAACTATGTTCAACGTCTTGACTGGTTTCAAATTTATCGCTGAAAAAATTCAAGAATTCGAAGAAAAACACAATCACACATACATGATGGGATTTGAAGAAAGCTTCGGTTACTTGATTAAGCCATTCGTACGTGATAAAGATGCCATCCAAGCCGTTCTTGTCGTTGCTGAACTTGCTGCCTACTACCGTTCACGCGGTTTGACACTTGCTGACGGTATCGAAGAAATTTACAAAGAATACGGCTACTACGCAGAAAAAACAATCTCTGTAACTCTCTCAGGTGTTGATGGTGCTGAACAAATCAAAGCGATCATGGCGAAATTCCGTAACAATGCTCCAAAAGAATGGAACGCAACAGAAATCACAGTCGTAGAAGACTTTAAAGCACAAACATCCACTGCCACTGATGGTACTGTAACAGCCTTGACTACTCCTCCAAGTGATGTCTTGAAATACACACTTGCTGATGGTTCATGGATTGCAGTTCGTCCTTCCGGTACTGAACCAAAAATCAAGTTCTACATTGCCGTTGTTGGAGAAAGCAACGAAGATTCACAATCTAAGATTGCTAATATCGAAGCTGAAATCAATGCCTTTGTAAAATAAACAATTAAAAGATGAGATCAACCAATCTCATCTTTTTTCGTATCAAATCTAAGCATTTTTAAAAACTTTATGGCATACTAGATTTAAAAGAAAGCGAGGAAAACTCATGGAACAATTTTTAGAAAACATTAAAGATCTTGAAGTGACAACTGTTGCGCGTGCGCAAGAAGCTCTTGATAAAAAAGAAACTGCTACATTCTTTATCGGTCGCAAAACTTGCCCTTACTGCCGTAAATTTGCTGGCACTTTGGCTGGTGTGGTTGCTGAAACCAAAGCACACATCTACTTCATCAACAGTGAAGAACCAAGCCAACTCAATGAATTGCAAGATTTCCGTTCACGTTATGGAATCCCAACCGTACCAGGATTTGTTCACATTGCAGATGGCCAAATCAATGTCCGTTGCGACTCTTCTATGTCAGCACAAGAAATCAAAGAATTTGCTGGATTGTAAAAAGCATAAAAAAAAGAAGGTGAGGCCTTCTTTTTTTATATGTCTGTTAGTGGTGTTGCAGTGTCTGGAGATGTATCGTAAACTTGAAAATCCACTCCTACTCCAAGATCTGCTTGAGCTAACTGATTGACCATGGTCATGTGGGCTAGCTCCTTGATATTATTCTCTTTAGATAGATGTCCTAGGTAAATCTTCTTGGTACGATTACCTAGTGTACGAATCATGGCGTCTGCTCCATCTTCATTTGAGAGGTGACCAAGGTCAGACAGGATGCGTTGCTTGAGTCGCCAAGCATAAGATCCAGCTCGCAGGATTTCAACATCATGATTTGACTCGATCAGGTAGCCATCTGCATTCTCGACAATGCCAGCCATACGGTCACTAACATAGCCTGTATCCGTCAGCATAACAAAGCTCTTGTCATCTTTCATAAAACGGTAGAATTGGGGAGCAACTGCATCATGGCTAACTCCAAAACTCTCAATGTCGATATCTCCAAATGTTTTGGTTTTCCCCATTTCAAAGATATGCTTTTGTGAAGAGTCAACTTTACCTAGATACTTACTATTTTCCATAGCTTGCCAGGTCTTTTCATTGGCGTAAAGATCCATGCCATACTTACGAGCTAAAACTCCAACACCATGTATATGGTCAACATGCTCATGCGTAATCAAAATAGCATCCAAATCTTCTGGTTTACGATTGATTTCACCCAATAAGCTTGTAATTTTTTTACCAGATAAACCGGCATCCACTAAAATCTTTTTCTTAGGGGTTTCTAGATAGAAGGAATTTCCACTAGAACCCGATGCTAAAATACTATATTTAAAGCCTGTTTCACTCATTCTAGTCTTCTACTTCATCCTCCCATACTTCTTCTTTTACAGCATCATTATCATAAGGAAGAACAATGGTAAAGGTTGAACCCTTACCGTATTCACTCTTAGCCCAGATAAATCCATTGTGTTGTTTAATGATTTCTTTTGCTATCGCAAGACCTAAACCAGTACCACCTTGTGCACGGCTTCTAGCCTTATCAACCCTATAAAAACGGTCAAATATCTTCGGTAAATCTTCTTTAGGAATCCCAAGTCCTTGGTCCGAAATAGATAAAATCATCTGGTCATCAGTGGTTTTCATACTAACCGTAATTTTACCACCATCAGGAGAATATTTGATAGCATTATTTAGAATGTTATCGATTACCTGAGTCATCTTATCTGTATCAATCTCAATCCAAACAGAATTAATAGGGTAGTCTCTGACTAATTCATACTTCTTGTCCTCATCTTGGCTTCTCATCTTATCAAAACGATTGAGAATAAAAGTGATAAATGCTGTAAAGTTAATCAATTCAACATCTAAATGGCTAGTTTCATTATCAATACGTGATAGATGCAAGAGGTCCGTCACCATTCGCATCATACGGTTGGTCTCATCTAAAGATACTTTGATAAAATCAGGAGCAACAGGTTCATATAATGCACCCTCATCCAAGGCCTCTAGGTAAGATTTGACACTGGTCAATGGAGTTCGCAATTCATGACTAACGTTGGAAACGAAAAGCCTTCTCTCGCGCTCTTCCTTCTCTTGTTCAGTCGTATCATGTAGAACTGCTACCAAACCAGAGATAAAGCCGGATTCTCTACGAATCAAGGCAAAACGCACACGCAAACTAATATACTCCCCATTTACATTTTGGGAATAAATCATCATTTCAGGACTTTGCGTAATTAAGTCTCTAAGCTCGTACTCATCTTCAATCTTGAGCAACTCTAAAATGTTTTGATTGAGCGCGTCATCACTTTCGACTCCAAGTTGTCTTTTAGCCATATCATTAATCATAGTGATTTGACCACGACGATTGGTTGCAAGAACCCCATCAGTCATGTATGATAGGATACTATGCAATCTTTTACTTTCCTGCTCAAGGTTTTCTTGAGTTAGACGAATAACTTCAGACAAATCATTTAAGTTATTCGTAATGTTAGTGATTTCAGTATTCCCCTGCATATCTAATACCTGAGAATAATCACCAGCAATTAAATCTTTAATCTTTTGATTTAACTGTTTGAGTCGAATATTATCCCTACGGCCTTCAAGCAAGAGAAAGCTAACAAGCATAATAAAACCAATTAATATGAGTACAAAGACGAAATCTCTGGTTAAAATTGTTTGTTTAATTATATCAATCATTATTTCTCATATAATAACCCACACCACGACGAGTTAAGATATATTCAGGTCTACTTGGTGTGTCTTCAATCTTCTCACGTAGACGTCTAATGGTAACATCGACAGTACGAACATCACCAAAATAATCATAACCCCAAACAGTCTCAAGGAGATGTTCACGGGTAATAACTTGACCAAGATGAGAAGCTAAATGATGCAACAACTCAAACTCTCTGTGAGTTAAGTCTAATTCTTCTCCATATTTTTTGGCTACATAAGCATCTGGAAGAATCTCTAAATCCCTAATTTGAAGACTTTGCAATTTAGTATCTTCCTCTTGGTTATCTACTGCTACTAACTCCGTACGACGAAGAAGAGCCTTAACACGCGCTTGTAGTTCACGGTTTGAAAATGGCTTGGTCACATAATCATCCGCACCAAGTTCAAGACCAATAACCTTGTCAAACTCACTATCTTTTGCTGAAAGCATGATAATTGGAACACTACTTGTCTTGCGAATTGTTTTAGCCACTTCAAGACCATCAATCTCTGGAAGCATCAAATCCAAGATAATAATATCTGGTTTCTCAGCTTCAAATAATTCGATGGCTTCGCGTCCATTAAAGGCTGTAACAACCTCATAACCTTCCTTGGTCATATTAAACTTAATAATATCTGAGATTGGTTTTTCATCATCTACAATCAATATTTTTTTCATATAGTCACCTTTTTCCTTATATCAATTATACCAAAAAAATGCAAAGAAGACACGAAAGACTGGTATTATCCTATCTTTTTAAATATGCTTGCCAAATTTTTTGTTGAGGTTTTGCTAGTGGATAGAGTTCAAACTCTTCAGGAGTTAACCAAACAACCTCTTTATCACAATATTCTTTGCTATCAACTACTTGCCCGGATAGGATTCGTACATGCCACTTTCGATGGCTAAAGATATGTTTGACTTCTTCGAAATGACTATCCTGCCACTCAACTTCTAAATCGTAATCCTGCTCAAAACTTTCTTGCGGTGATGGCCCAAGTTTAATAGATGGTTCAGCTACCTGATTAAAGAGATTTAGTTCTTCATTCTTAGAAAATTCATCTACCTCAATCAAGGGAAAATGCCAAAATCCAGCAAGTAACTTTTCACTTTCATTTTTTTCTAGTAAAAACTGTCCTTTAGCATTTTGAACAACTAAAGCATTAAGATAGACGGGAACTGGCTTTTTCTTTGCCGCTTTAATGGGATAGCGATTCATTGTTCCATTTTGATAGGCCGCACTAAAATCTTTAACTGGACTATCTTCTGGCCTCGGATTAACGGGTGCCTCAATATCTGAACCCAAATCCATCAAGGCTTGATTGAAATCACCTGGACGTTCTGGATCAATCAAAATTTCCATCATGGCTTGAAATATCTTGCGATTACTTGGATTGCCAATGTCGTGATTGACTTCAAATAAACGAGCCAAAACACGCATGACATTCCCATCAACTGCAGGCTGTGCTAGATTAAATGCAATACTTGAAATAGCTCCAGCTGTATAGGGACCTATCCCTTTCAAGCTTGAAATACCTTCGTAAGTTGAAGGAAATTCTCCATTAAATTCATTCATAATCTGCTGAGCTGCAGTTTGCATATTGCGAACACGCGAATAATATCCAAGACCTTCCCATGCCTTTAATAAACGTTCCTCAGGTGCATTTGCTAAAGTCTCTACAGTCGGAAACCATTCTAGAAAACGTTCATAATAGGGAATGACGGTATCGACTCTTGTCTGTTGCAACATGATTTCAGACACCCAGATATGATAGGGATTCTTGCTCCTTCTCCAAGGTAAAACCCGCTTATTTTCATCATACCAGGCTAAAAGTTTTTGACGGAAAGACAGAATTTTCTCCTCTTCCCACATGGACACGCCATATTTCTCCAAATCTAACATATATCTAGTATAGCATATCCTTATAGGATACTCAAAAAATGAAAATTGTCCATGTTTTAGTATCTACTCTCTTATCATACCTGACTATCAGACATACTCTACTCTTTCTGTTATTTTCTATGATTTTTTGATATAATGACTCTTGAATGATTCTTTAAAAGGAGATATCCATGCGTTTTAATCAATTTAGTTATTATCCCGTTACAAACCAACAAGCTTTACAAGAATTATCTGAGCTTGGATTCAAGCTTGATCTTTCAGCTTCACATAAAGAACAGTTTGAAGCTTTTGTTAGAACTTGTTTTTTCAATTATAAAAATACGGATTATCCCCTCACTACTTTAGCAGTTGATAAAGAAACTGATTTGCTTACTTTCTTTAATTCAGATCGTGAATTGACAGTAGAAATTTTCTACACTGTTGCCTTTCAACTACTTGGATTCAGTTACTTAGTAGACTTTGAAGATGGTCTTGCTTTTCACAAAGAAACAGCGTTTCCGATCGTTTACGGAGATTTAATCGACAATCTCTACCAGCTTTTAAATACACGCACTAAAAAAGGGAACACCCTTATCGATCAGTTAGTTAGTGATGGTCTTATTCCTGAGGACAATAACTATCACTACTTCAATGGCAAGAGTTTAGCGACTTACTCAACTAACAATGTTATTCATGAAGTAGTTTATGTAGAGACTCGTGTTGATTCTGATAAAGATGGTCTACCTGACCTCATCAAGGTAAATATCATTCGTCCAGCATACAATGGAAAGATACCAGCTGTCATGACAGCAAGTCCATACCATCAAGGAACCAATGACAAAGCAAGCGATAAGGCTCTCTATAAGATGGAAGCTGAACTAGAAGTCAAGGAACCACATGAAATTACGTTAGAAAATCCAACCCTGGACTTAGTTGAAGCCGTTGGGGATGCTGAACTTGTTTCTGAAGCTGAAGAAAAACTCACTCATATCAATAGCAGTTACACACTTAACGATTACTTCCTTCCAAGAGGATTTGCCAATATCTACGTATCAGGTCTTGGTACCAGGGATTCTCAAGGTCAGATGACCAACGGAGATTACCGCCAAGTTGAAGCTTATAAGAATGTTATTGATTGGCTTAACGGTCGTTGTCGTGCCTTTACGGATCATAGTCGTAAACGTCAAGTAAAAGCTGATTGGTCAAATGGTAAAGTGGCAACTACTGGTCTTTCTTACCTAGGGACAATGTCTAACGGTCTTGCTAGCACAGGAGTTGACGGCTTAGAAGTCATCATTGCTGAAGCAGGTATCTCATCATGGTACTACTATTACCGTGAAAATGGTCTTGTGACAAGCCCAGGTGGCTATCCTGGTGAGGACTTCGATTCATTAGATGAATTAACTTATTCTCGCAATCTCTTAGCTGGTGACTATATTCGTGGGAACGATGCTCATAAAGCTTCCATAGAAGAACTTAAGAAAAATCTAGACCGTAAAACTGGAGATTATAACCAATTTTGGCATGACAGAAACTACCTTCTTAATGCTAAAAAGGTTAAGGCTGAAGTTGTCTTTACCCACGGTTCACAAGACTGGAATGTAAAACCACTTCATGTCTATCAAATGTTCAATGCTCTTCCAAGCAATATTAAAAAACATCTCTTTTACCATAACGGCGCCCATGTTTATATGAACAACTGGCAGTCTATTGATTTCCGTGAATCCATGAATGCCCTTTTGACACAGAAATTATTGTGTCAAAGCACTAACTACCAACTTCCAAGTGTCGTTTGGCAAGACAATACTGCTCCTCAAACTTGGCTCTCACTTGAAGATTTTGGAAATCAAACTGACCATAAAACTTTCTCTTTAGGTACTGAGGAAGCTGTCATCCAAAATCATTACCAAGATTCTGACTTCGAACGATTTGGAAAGACTTACCAAACCTTTAATAATGAACTCTATCAAGGAAAAGTCAATCAGGTAACTATTGACCTGCCAGTGACTGAAGATCTTCATATCAATGGTCGTGTTAAACTAAACCTTCGTCTCAAATCAAGTACCAATAAAGGTCTTCTTTCTGCTCAACTTCTCGAACTTGGTCAAAAGAAATACCTTCAACCTTATCCTGGAGTCTTGGCTGCTCGTACTATTGATAATGGTCGTTACCATATGCTGGAAAACCTTTGCGAACTACCATTTAGCCCAAATGCCCAACGTGTTATTACCAAAGGCTACCTCAACCTCCAAAATCGTCATGATTTATTGAAAATTGAAGAAGTTAAACCAGATGAATGGATGGAATTCCAGTTTGAACTCCAACCAACTATTTATAAACTAAAAGAAGGCGATACTCTCCGTCTCGTTCTTTATACTACAGACTTTGAAATTACTGTACGTGATAATACTGACTATCAATTAACTGTAGACCTTGAGAAATCTAGTCTGGAAATCCCATATCAAAAATAGTTAGTAAACCAGAAAACCCGTGATACAAATATCACGGGTTCTTTTGTTCTTATTTTTTTTCTTCGGCTTTTTTCTTCATTCTCGCAAGTCTCAATGAACGATTGGGATTGAGGCGATCAAAAAGTTCTTCTAATTTCTTTTCATTCCAGACGTCTGCAGCAGAAACAAAATTTCCATCAGCATCTCGGAAAGATATTGGTTTATCACCCATAGCTATCTCCTAGTCTACAAATTCAAACTCAAATTTTCCAATACGGACAAGGTCGCCGTCCTTAGCTCCACGAGCACGAAGAGCTTCATCAACTCCCATACCACGCAACTGACGCGCAAATTTCATGACAGACTCATCACGGTCAAAGTTAGTCATATTAAAGAGTTTCATGAGTTTTTCACCTGAAAGAACCCAAGTTGCATCGTCATCACGGCCAATCTCAAATGGTTTTTCTTCCTCATCAAAGCCATAGTATACTTCTTCTTCCATCTCTGACTCATCATAAAGAAGGAATTCTGGCGTTTTATCAAGAAGCTCAGCCGTTGCATCTAATAGCGGTGCAAGTCCTTGCTTAGTCAAACCTGAAATTGGGAAGATTGGCGGTAACTCCTCAAACTCATCATAATTAGCAACCAATTTTTTCTTGAACTCTTCAAGGTTTTCTTGACTCTCAGGCATATCCATTTTATTGGCAACAATAATCTGTGGACGCTCCATAAGACGAAGGTTATAAGATTCAAGTTCCTTATTGATTGCTAAATAGTCCTCATAGGGATCACGTCCTTCACTAGCTGACATGTCAATGATATGAAGAATAACGCGAGTACGCTCGATATGGCGAAGGAACTGGGTCCCTAAGCCAACACCTTGGCTAGCACCTTCAATCAATCCAGGAAGGTCTGCAACGGCAAAGGATTCACCGGACTGGGTACGAACCATTCCAAGATTTGGAACAATTGTCGTAAAGTGGTAGGCACCAATTTTTGGCTTAGCAGAGGTAATCACGCTAAGAAGTGTTGATTTACCTACAGATGGGAAACCAACTAAACCAACATCCGCAAGGATTTTAAGTTCTAACTGTAATTCACGTTCTTGACCAGGTTCTCCGTTTTCTGAGATTTCTGGCGCAGGATTTTTAGGAGTTGCAAAACGGATATTTCCGCGACCACCACGACCACCGTGAGCCACGATGAACTCTTGTCCGTTCTCTATCAAATCAGTGAGAACTTTCCCAGTCTCAGCATCACGCACAGTTGTTCCTTGAGGCACACGAACAATCAAGTCTTCTGCTCCTCTACCATGCATTCCTTTTGTCATTCCTTTTTCACCTGACTGGGCTTTGAAATGACGATTGTAACGGAAATCCATAAGGGTACGTAAACCTTCGTCTACAACGAAAACAACGTTACCACCACGGCCACCGTCACCACCCCATGGTCCTCCATTAGGGACATATTTTTCTCGGCGAAAAGCAACCATGCCATCGCCGCCATTTCCAGCCTTGACCTTAATCTTGGCTGTATCTAAAAACATACTCATATTCTTTTCTCACTTTAAAAAGGGCTGGGAAATCCCAGTCACCTAACTCATTACTAATCAATAGAATGACTAGCTTTTTAGAATCTGCTAAATACACCAATGGCAGTAGCAAAGATACCTGCCAATGTTACAAATAACATCACTAAAACGACAAACATTGTTAGTTTTTCAAAGAAGGTTTTTTTACGTTTACCATTATCACCGAATGCCATGTTTTCTCCTTTACTCTAATACTCTATTTTTAAAATTCATTTGATACAGGAGCGATTGCCCACAAGATCAAGTAAGCAATAAGTCCTGCGCCATAACAGAAAGCTAAAACTCCCCAAATAACACGAACAATTGTAGGGTCAATATCAAAATAATGTGCTACTCCTGCGCAGACTCCACCAAGTTTTTGATCTCTACCACTTCTCATCAATTTCTTTTTCATCGTTTTTTCCTTTCATCGAAAGAATTTAATCATTCAAGTATTTTCTTAAATTTCTTAATTGTTTTCTAGATGCCTTAAGCATTCGCTTCGAACCTTTAACTGGCATAGTAACAGCCTGTTGCGGAATATAGAAGACTGTCTTTAAAATACGTTTTGTAACCGGTTCGTCAACCCCTGTTTCTTTGGCAAAATTATTTGAAATAATGACGTCTAGATAAAATTCATGGACTCTTCTACCAAAATTCTCAGCAGAAATTTCATATAATTTTTCAGCCAAGTGTTTTTCATCCATTGACGGTGTAGCAAGTAAAGCCTCAAGAATAGCTCCTGCCAAGTCTCTTTCCTCATAATAAAGAGTTCCGAACATTTTATCATTGATGAGATTATCCAAATATGGATTACCATGGGCAATAACAGGTGTCTTACTAGCTAAACTTTCCAGATAAGTCAATCCCTGAGTCTCACTCGTAGAAGCCGATATGAAGAAATCAGCTGCCTTATAATAGAGTGCCGTCTCATTTGGCGGAATCATACCTGTAAAGATAACAGAATCTTTAATTTTTAAATCTTCTGCTTGCTCCTTAAGATTGTCTAAATAAGGTCCATCTCCAGCTACAACCAGTTTAACATTTGGTTCTTCTTTTAGGACATCTGGTAAAGCTTTAAGAACTGCATGAATATTCTTCTCGTAAGAAACTCGAGAAAGACTTAGAAGCATCTTTTCGTCTTGTTGGATCCCTAGTTTATCCCTTAAATCACTAATGTGTTCAGGACCAATCTCAGGGCGTTCAAATTTGGCAAGTTCAATTCCAGTAGGAATAACACGCTTTTCAACTTTTACCTTATAGTCAGATAAAAGATCGCGTACAATTTCACTCGGACAAATGACTCCATCAACGTCATGAAGAAACCCTCTCACAAGATACTTGACCATACCTGGACGAATCAACAAGCCCTTAGCAATGTAGTGGACATAATCTTCGTACTGGGTATGATAGGTATGAATGACTGGAATTTTCAATTCTCGAGCAATCCAAATTCCCAATAAACCAAGAGAAAACTCAGTTTGGGTATGAATAATATCGAGTTTGTATTGTTTAGCAATCTCAAGAGCTTTCGTAAATCCACGGTAAGCGAAACGACGGTCTTTAAAGGCAAAGAAAGGAACACTAGGGATACGAATAATCTGCCAGTCTTCATAACGATTGACATCCTTATCGGTTGTCGTAAAGATAAAGACTGCATGCCCTTGCTTTTCAAGCTCTGTTTTTAAGGTTCGAATACTGGTTGCAACACCCGAAACCTGTGGGAAATAAGTATCTGTAAATAATCCAATTCGCATATACTACCTCATTTTTTTCCTAAAGCCGCTTGCTCCCGATAGAATTTTAGCCATATTTCAAGGAGATGCTCCTCTGAGTATTCTCTTGAAATAGCCTTGGCCTTTTCTTTTAACTCTTTCAAAGCTTCTGGATGCTCTCTATATTCCATAATAGCTTGTTTCATCTCTTCCACATCGGTGGTTGGTCTGTAATTGCCTTCTAGAATCACCTTATAAAGATCTAAGTCCCGAAGCATAATGGGAGCTTCACAACTCGCAGCTTCTAGAATAGTCATCGGAAAGAGCTCATTATAGCTAGGAAGTAAGAACAAATCTGCCAAAGCATACAGTTCTTTCATCCTTTCTGGCTCAACAATTCCAGGGAAAATCAGATTCTCTGGAGGATTATCCATGATTTTTTTATAACGTTCATAACCATCTGTAATCCCACCAAATGAGAAGCCTCCCGCCCAAATAAAGGTGATGTCCGATAGCTCCTCAGCAAGAGTAATGAAATCATCGATTCCCTTACGCTTCTGAACCTGCCCAGCTCCTACTACTACAAATTGATTTTCACTCAACCCCATATCTTGTCGAAGTTGACTTACTTTTTCTGCAGAAAGTGGGTGCCATTTTTCTTTGTTAACAAAGTTAGGAATATATGTCACCTTTTCACGAGGAATACCAGCTGCAACCAAGTCTTCGATAAAAGTAGGATTAACCACAACCAAGTGTTCCATACGGTCATAAAAAGAAAACACATAGCGTTTAACAATCCCTTTTAAGAAGAACGGAATTTTCAAACTGCCCTCTAAGGTATCAGGTAAGAAGTGAACATAACCAATCCTACGACCTGAACGCTTCTTTTGAAAAGTTGAAAGATAATAGGGAAGGTCGATTGTATGAAAATGAGTAACATCAGCTTCTACAGGAAGATTCTCCGTTACAATTAGTTGGTCTTTCGCATCACGTTTCAAAAGTTGCACAAGTTCACGGTAAGCTCCAGAAACACCTTGTCCTGCTACCTTTTCACTCGAACTTAGCATGTTGATGCGTAATTTCTCTTTTTCCATACTATCCATTATATCATTTTATTGAAAGAAAATCAGCAAATTAAAAAAGAGATAGCATAAAAGCTAGGGAATTTCCTAACACTTATACTATTTCTTTTTTTATATCATTCTATTTAATACCTAAAGCGATACGTGCATAGCGACTCATTTTTTCAACAGTCCAAGCTGGATACCAAACTAATTTCACTTCAACGTTAGTAACCTCTGGTACATCTGTCATAGCATCATAAATTTGATCGGTCAAGAGATCTGCTAAGGGACAACCCATAGTTGTCAAAGTCATATCAATCTCAGTCTCACCAGTATCGCCATCAAATCGAATCTCATAAATCAGACCTAGGTTGACGATATCGATTCCTAATTCTGGGTCTATTACTTCTTCTAATGCAGATAAGATTTTCGTTTTGATCGTTTCAATTTGCTCTTCTGTGTAAGCCATGTTCAATCCTCCAATCTTAATCTTCGATAAAGTCACGAAGCGGTTTGCTTCGGCTTGGTTGACGAAGTTTTCTCAAAGCTTTCGCCTCGATCTGACGAATACGCTCACGAGTAACGTTAAAGACTTTACCAACATCCTCTAGAGTACGCATTTTACCATCATCAAGACCGAAACGAAGACGCAAAACATTTTCTTCACGGTCAGTCAAGGTGTCAAGAACTTCATCCAACTGCTCACGCAAGACGATACGAGTTGTATAGTCAACCGGATTTTCAATCACTTCATCTTCGATAAAGTCACCAAGGTGGCTATCGTCCTCTTCACCAATAGGTGTTTCAAGAGAAACTGGTTCTTGCGCAATCTTTAAAATTTCACGAACCTTGTCAGGAGTCATATCCATACGTTCAGCAATTTGTTCAGGAGTAGGATCTTGTCCCAACTCTTGAAGAAGGTTACGCTGCTCACGAACAAGTTTGTTGATTGTTTCAACCATGTGAACTGGAATACGAATGGTACGAGCTTGGTCAGCAATGGCACGCGTAATGGCCTGACGAATCCACCAAGTTGCATAAGTTGAGAATTTGAATCCTTTAGAGTAGTCAAACTTATCAACTGCCTTCATCAATCCCATATTTCCTTCTTGGATCAAATCTAGGAATTGCATACCGCGTCCAACATAGCGTTTCGCGATAGAAACTACCAAACGAAGGTTAGCCTCTGCTAGACGTTGTTTCGCCTCAACATCTCCTGCTTCAACAGCAAGAGCTAATTCTTTTTCTTCTTCGTTAGTAAGAAGAGGTACGACACCAATTTCCTTCAAGTACATGCGTACAGGGTCATTCACTTTGGCAGATGTTGAACCAATTAAGTCTTCATCGTTAAGTTCTGGTTCTTCCTCTGTACTTAAGACACGTTCACTCGGATTTCCTTCGTTATCAGTGATTGCAATACCTGCATCTTGAATCCGTTGCAAAAGGTTCTCAATGCCTTCTACATCAAGAGCAAAAGGAATTACAAGGACATTGTTAATTTCATCATCTGTCGCAGTACCAGTTTTTTTATGGTTACGAATAAATTCTGCAACTTGGACATCAAAAGTTGTTACTTCTTTTTGTTTTTTTGCCATTCTTACTCCATTCTTCTTTTTTGGGCAATTAAGCGTTCAAGCTCTTCTAAAGCAGTATCTGTGTCGCCTACATGACTAGCTTCCTGAACTTTCTTTTTAATTTGCAAGTTTTGTTGATTCAAAAGAGCACGATTACGAGACTCCTCCACTTCCTTTAGTTCTTCTGGAGACATCTCAGAAGGTAGATCCAAAGCTAACACCTGGTACCAAGCATTTTCCACTTCTCTAGTCTGATTTGCCAAGTCTTCAGAAGAAATCGAACCATTATCAATCAAGAGTCCATACAAGGTCTGAAACTCTGGAGTTTCAAATACAAAATCATCTCTCAAACGATAATCATTCAAAACAAGGGGGTGCTCCATCATACGATAAAGAATATGTGCTTCAGCTCTCATGACTGCCGTCAATTGTTTAGAAACCGACATAGTAATTGGTGTCGGATTAACAACCTGCTTCACTTTTTCTTGTCTTTGTCTGACACGACTTTCGTTGATAATGTGCTCAACTTGTTGATAATCAAAAGATGGTAAATGATCCGTCAACAAATGAATATAGGTGTTCTGGGCTGTGATAGAAGGTTCTTTGACGATAAGAGGTGCAATTTTCTCAATGAACTCAATCTGTGCTTGGAGATTTTCACTATTACTAGGTTTGTAATGATGGATATAAAACTCAATCGGACTGATTCGAGTATTGGATAAAAGATAAGCCAAATCCTCTGGTGAATTCTTTTGTAAATACTCATCAGGATCCATTGCATCAGGAATCTGGACTACTTGTACAGGTAGATCTTTAAGCTCGTCCAAAGCTTTAGCAGTTGCAGCTTGTCCTGCCTTATCACCGTCATAAGTGATAATCACTTTTTTTGTAAAGCGTTTGAGATGTTCGACGTGTTCAGCAGTCAAGGCCGTTCCCATGGAAGCTACTGCATTTTCAATACCAGCACGGTAGGCTGCAATAACATCCATAAAACCTTCCATCAGATAAATTTCAGGAGCTTTACCTGAGCCTTTTTTTACCCTATCCAAATGATATAATTCGTAACTCTTGTTAAAAATCGCCGTCGCTCGACTATTTTTATACTTGGCAGTTTGAGAATCTGTCTCTTGCCAAATCCGTCCAGAGAAAGCAATCACCTTTCCTTGGTCGTTTGAGAGTGGAAATATAATTCGGTTATGGAAAGTATCAAAAAATTGGTTACTTTCAGATAGATAAAATAAACCTGAATCCAGCAAGTCCTTCTCACTATAATCATCTGCTAAACGCTGATAAAGATAAGAGCGTTCTGCTGGAGCTAGACCAATCATAAAGTGTTTAATGACATCATCAGTCAAGCCACGTTTATAGAGATAGTTTCTCGCCTCCTCACCCATTTTAGTCGTCATTAGGATTGCATGATAAAAGCGTGCAGCCTTGTCATGCATATCGTAGAGATTTTGATGGGGTGACGTGTGTGGGACAGGGTTATGTGCAGGAGCTTCAAGGTGCATTCCGAGACGTTCGCCCAACATCCTTACCGCATCCGCAAAAGTTACTTGTTGATACTCTTCTATAAACTTAAAGACGTCTCCGGAACGACCACAACCAAAACAGTGGTAAAATTGCTTATCTTCGACCACGTTAAAGGAAGGGGTCTTTTCACCATGAAAAGGACAGAGCCCCAAAAAGTTCCGTCCAGATTTTTGTAAAGAAATCACTTCTCCTATGATTTCGACAATATTGGTATTGTTTTTGATTTCTTCGATGACTCTCTTGTCAACCATAGACAATACCTCCATTTTATCACAGTTTACTTTATATAGTATACTTTATTTCTGAAAAAAAGTAAACCATTTCATACCTTTTACATGCTTTTATTTCATAGAAAATAGGCATTTTCGAAAGTAAAATTTTAGGAAATTACACATTTACTTAAAATTGAAAAAAATATATAAATAAAAAAATCTCTATTTGCTTCAACAAAAAACTTAGAGGTAAAATTTTATCCCTAAGTTTTTTGTAAATGAGTGATCTTATTCAAACAGTTTATAGTAATCTGAAATCTTCATCTTGGCTTTTTCATCCTTGTTCAAATCTTGGATGATTCGTCCTTCCTTCATAACAATGAGACGATTTCCATACTTGAGAGCATCTTCCATATGGTGGGTAATCATCAATGCTGTCAGATGATCCTTGTTGACAAAGTCATCTGTCAATTCCATCAAGGCCACACTTGTTTTAGGGTCAAGGGCTGCCGTATGTTCATCCAACAAAAGGAGTTCAGGACGTTTCAAGGTTGCCATCAAGAGGCTCAAGGCCTGTCTTTGTCCACCTGACAAGAATTCAATCGGTGTATCCAAGTGTTTCTCTAGGCCATTTCCAACCTTCTCAATGGTTGCTTGAAATGCTTCCTTGTAGGCTGAGAGTCTTCTTGGAAATAAACCGCGTTTTTCTCCACGAAACTTGGCAATCAAAAGGTTTTCTGCGACGGTCATACGTGGAGCTGTTCCCATCTTTGGATCTTGAAAGACACGAGAAAGGTACTTGGCCCGTTTTTCAGGGCTGAAATGAGTCACATCCTCTCCCATGATGCGAATACTACCACTGGTTAAAGGTAAAGTTCCTGCAATGCTATTAAAGAGGGTTGATTTCCCTGCTCCATTTCCACCCAAGATTGTGATGAAGTCATGTTCATAAATATCAAGCGAAACATCGTTGAGGATAATCTTCTCTTCGTCAAAGCCATTTTTCACAATTTTTGTGGCATTTTTTAATTCTACAATTGCTGTCATTTGCTTAACTTGACTCCTTTCAAGTATTTATCCTTAAGGGTTGGAATAACTAGACAAGTTGCTAGGATAAGAGCACTGTATAGACGGAGATAGCTAGTATTAAAGCCAAGAGCAATAACTCCCCATACTAAGAATTGGTAGCTAATAGAACCAACAACAATGGTAACCAATCGTTCTGCTAGAGTAAGACTCTTAAAGAGTACTTCACCGATGATCAAGCTAGCAAGACCAACAACAATAACCCCAATTCCTCGAGAAACATCCGCATAACCTTCTTGTTGAGCGATAAGAGCTCCTGCAAGAGCTATGACACCATTTGATAAGACCAAACCCATAAGCTCCATACGTCCAGTATTGATACCAAAACTACGGGCCATATCCGGATTATCTCCTGTCGCGATATAAGCTTGTCCTAATTTAGTATCTAAGAAGAAAAGCATGACTAAAATAACCAAAGTCACAAAAATCAAACCTGTAAACAATTGATTAACTTCAGTTGAAAATGGAAGAACATCCTGGATTTGTTTAGTTCCCAAGAGACCAAGGTTAGCCCTTCCCATAATCATGAGCATAATGGAATGACAGGAAGTCATGACCAAAATTCCAGATAAGAGTGTTGGAATCTTTCCTTTTGTATATAGAAGCCCTGTTGCTAAACCTGCAAGACAACCTGCCCCAACAGCTACCAAGGTAGCAAGAAAAGGATTAACCCCTTGTGTAATAAGAGTTACTGCTACAGCTCCTCCTAGTGGGAAGGAACCCTCTGTTGTCATATCTGGGAAATTTAAAATTCTAAAGGTCATAAAGATTCCCAACCCCAGAATAGCCCAGACGAATCCTTGTGAAATAATAGATATAAGCATGTTTGATTGATTTCCTTTATTCTAAAAATTGGAGGAGATGTCTCCAACTCCTCCTTCATTCTTATTCAATGACTTGTCCAGCTTCTTTTAGAACTGATTCAGGAATAGTAATTCCTAGTTCTTGAGCAACTTTCTTGTTGATAACTGATTTACCAGTTGAGAAGACATTGACTGGAGTGTCAGCTGGTTTTTCACCCTTCAAGACTTTAGCGATCATCTTACCAGTAGCCACACCAAGATCGTGTTGGTCCACAACGACTGATGCCAAACCACCTGCTTCTACCATGGCAGTCGCACTTGGGTAGATTGGTTTTTTAGCTGTTTGGTTGCTTGATACTACAGTTGAGAACGCAGATGCGATTGTGTTGTCAATTGGAACCCAGATTGCATCTACTTTTCCAGTCATAACGTTAACTGTTGAAGCAATTTCGTTAGTTGATGGAACTGCGAAAGTTTCGACTTTCAAACCAGCTTTTTCTGCGTAAGCTTTGAACTCTTCGACTTGTGATTTTGAGTTATCTTCGCTACTTGAGTAAAGAGCTCCAACTGTCTTGACATCAGGAGTCAATGTTTTAATCAATTCAACCTGTTGTTCAGCAGGGTTATGGTCAGATACCCCTGTGATGTTTCCACCTGGTTTTTCCAAGTTTTGTACAAGGTTAGCTCCAACTGGGTCTGTAATAGCTGCCATGATAACAGGAAGGTCTTTTGTTGCGCTTGCGAGACCTTGAGCTGCAGGTGTCGCAATTCCGACAACAACATCATTTCCATTTGACACCAATTGTTTACTCATTGTGGCAACCTTACTTTGGTCACCTTCTGAATTCATAAAGTCGATTTTAACTTGATCACCTTTATAGCCTTCTTCAGCAAGTCCATCTTGGATACCTTGGTAAATCAAGTCAAGCGATGGGTGACTGACGAACTGTAGAACACCAACTTTAGCAGTTTTGTTAGCTGTCTCGGTTTTAGTATCTTGTTTCGTTAAGTTAGAGTAGACCAAGCTTCCTCCAACTACAAGTGCTAGTGCTGCAATAATACCAATTAAACGTTTATTCATATCTATTTCTCCTTATTTCACTTAAACTTAGTAATGTTCTTTATACTTTCAATATAACTTTACCAAGCGTCGCCATCGTTTGATTTCCATCATTTATCCTCCCCATAGAAAAAGTCCTCACACAAAAAACTTGTGTGAGGACGTCGATGCGCGGTGCCACCTCAATTATAGGGTATCCCCCTATCTCTCAATCTCGCTTCACGAGTCGCACTGTAAGGTGTGCACACCGAATTCTTATGATTTCAAATTCTTAATAACATTCAGCCCAATTTTCGTCATCTTCAATTATCTGTTTTCACCAACCACAGACTCGCTAAAAAAATTCAATGATTACTTTCTGAATGCTTAAATTATATCATTTTACTAAAACTTGTCAAGGGTTTTCATGAATTATTTTTTTAAAAATGTAAAATTCTTACGGTTTTTATAAAAAAATATCTTAAAATTAACCTGAATTACGTAGTCCTGTAGCGATTCCGTTAATAGTTGTATGGATTAATTTTTCTTCATGAGGAGATAGTTCGCCACGACGTTGACGTTTGATCAACTCCAACTGAATATAGTTAAGGATGTTGAAATACGGCATGCGATAGTTCAGACTCTCTTTCAAATAGGTATTTTCTGCTAAAAGCTCGTCATGTCCTTCAATAGCCAAGATAACGTTCTTGGTCAATTGCCACTCATCAAGAATAGTGTAGTAGATTGCTTGCACTTCTTCGCTTTCGCAAAGTTTTGCGTACTCGAAAGCAATATTCATGTTTGATTTTGACAAGACCATATCCACGTTGGAAAGAAGAGACTGGAAGAATGGCCAGTTTTGATACATTTCTCTAAGCGTTTCAATATTTTTGGGATCTTGGTCAATAAATTCCTTGAAACTTGAACCAACACCATACCATCCTGGGAACATGACACGACTTTGTGACCATGAGAAAACCCAAGGAATCGCGCGCAGACCACCGATTTCGGTAATTGTTTTACGAGCTGCGGGACGAGAACCGATATTGAAACTTGAAATAGCTTTGATTGGACTAGATTCAAAGAAATAATCATAGAAAAGCTCATTTCCAAATACGAGTTCACGGTAAATATCATAACTACGTTCTACTACTTGGTCCATGATCTCTTCATAACGGTTTGAAGTATTGGTATCGCTCTTCTTCTGTGTAATCATACGATTAATAGCCGCAGATACCAACATTTCAAGATTATAGTAGGCTGCATCCTTGTTTCCGTATTTGTTTCCGATAACTTCACCTTGTTCAGTCAAGCGGATTCGATCCTTGATTGATTTGAGTGGTTGAGAAGCAATGGCATCATAAGTTGGTCCACCACCACGGCCAACGGTACCACCACGACCATGGAAGAAGGTTACTTTGACTCCGTATTCATCACCAATAGCGGTCAATTGTTTTTGAGCCTTATAGAGTGTCCAACAAGATGAGAGATATCCACCATCTTTGTTACTATCAGAGTAGCCAAGCATGATTTCCTGGTAATTATCTCTAGAATCAATCCACTTCTTAGCAAGTGGTAAAGAGAAATACTTTCTCATTGTTTCTTCAGAATGATCTAAGTCCTCAATCGTTTCAAAAAGAGGAACGATTTGAACACGAGCTTTTTCAGCATCCACCAGACCGACTTCTTTGAGCATAATGGCTAATTCCAGCATATCAGATACACTAGTTGCATGAGAGATAATTGTTTGACGAATAACGTCTTCTCCCAAACGATCTTTTAATTCACGTGCAGTTTGGAAAATGGCTAATTCTTTTTCAAGAAGTTCAGACTTTTCAGCATGAGTAGCTGACAAGATTCGAGGGTCTTCTAATAATTCATGTATTAGTAGTTCACATTTTTCATCTTCTGAAAGATTGCTATAATGATCGTTAATTCCAGCAGATGCTAACAATTCAGCAACACAGGCTTCATGAACACTTGAGTCTTGGCGCATATCGATAGATGCCAAGAAGAAACCAAAGACTTCTACAGCCTCCAAAAGCTCGGCAAACTCTCCAGTAAGCAAAGCTTCTGCCTTATTTTCAAGTAATGAATCCTTAATAATATAAAGGTCTTTCTTGAACTCTTCAACTGTTTCGTAGTGAGGAGGACGATCATCTGCTAATTCTTGAATGGCTCCCGAGAGTCGATTGCTGATATAGTCAGTGATTTCTCCTTGCTGATGCCCTTGAGCGCCAAGAAGACGTTCAACATGATGACGTTCATCTGCTGATGAACCAACAACCGCCCACTCTTTTAGATTCAAAAGCGTTTGAATTAATTTAGATTGGATAAAGTGAAAAGCACGACGGTAAGGTTCTTTTTCACGGAAGACAGATGTATCACTAGATTGCGCAGCCATTTCTTCAACAGCCTTGCTTGTCTTGGATAAATTAGTAGAAAGAGAGAAAGTACGATAGAGACTAGAAATCTTGCTGATATAGTAGTTGAAGATGACTTCGCTTTGAATGGTTGCTGAACGCATGAGAGTTTCGGCAGTTACAAATGGATTACCATCACGGTCTCCACCAATCCACATTCCCATGGTGATAGGTTTTGCTTGTTTTAGGTCAATTCCCTGCTCTTTTGCAAGACGCTTATATTCTAACATTAGATTTGGTACAGCTTGTAGGAAAGAACTATTGTAATATTCCATCACGTTTGTGATTTCATTCGTTACTTTTAGTTTCTTCTCACGAATCATATCCGTCTGCATGATAATCTCAATGTAGCGACGAAGATCATTATGCCATTTTTCTTTGTTAATAAGCCCCATTCTCACATCACGGTATTTACGCAAGAGAGTATGGATATGATTAGTCAAGTCCAGCATACTCTTACGTTGAACCTGAGTTGGATGGGCTGTTAATACTGGCACCACGTTCAGATGTTCAAGAATTTCAGCCGCATTTTCTTTTTCAGCAACCATTTCAATGGTTGTTGACAATTTACCAAGATAATCTTGATCAATATTGTTTAGATGGTTAATCTCATAAGCTAAGTCTACGTCTTCGGAGATGTTAATCAAAAGTGGTAAAATAGAGAAATATCTGGAGATGTAGACCATTTCATCATTTGAAAGACTTCTCACTACCTTATCTAGTCCTTGATAGTCTAGATTTGATGATAGCTTCTTCAACTGCATAATCTTGTCAAAAGTCTCAGCAGGAAGCATATTTTTCGTGATATCTTCAAGTAAGTCTGTCAAGATTTGAACTTCTTCTTGGACTACAGTTTTGTTTCTGTTATTTTCTAGTTTTTGAAGAGACATATTTTTCTCCTTGTCACATTTTCTTAGAGTTGTGCTTCATATTCGCTGTATAGTTTTGCACGTTTTTCACTAGCATCGATATTTAAGACAAAGGCGATAGCTACTGATAGAACCAGGAGACTATTCCCCCCTTGTGAAAGGAATGGGAAGGTTACACCTGTTGAAGGAATCAATCCTGAAATCCCTCCGATATTAACAAATACCTGAATTAAAATCATTCCACCAATACCGATTGCTACCATAGAGTTGAACGGATCTTTTGCTCGTACCCCCACTAAAATAATACGAAGAATTAGGAAGAATAATAGAGCTAAAATAAGACTGGCACCAACAAATCCAAACTCTTCAATCACAATAGAGAAAACGAAGTCCGTGTGTGCCTCAGGTAGATAGCCTCGTTTTTCGATAGAGTTTCCTAATCCTAGTCCAAACCATCCTCCATTTACCATAGCATAGTATGAATTTGCCAACTGGTGTCCTGCACCAGCGACATCATCAAATGGATTAAAGAAAGCACTGAATCGTTTAGCTACGTATCCAAATACTGGAATCTTAGAAAACTTATCAACACCAACAAGCTTAATGGTTGTTAGAGAAACAAAGGATAAACTGGTCAATACTCCAAGAATAGTTGCAAACCATCGGTGAGCTATCCCACTAATTGAGTACATCAACAATGCTACCAAAAAGAGAATTGTAGCATTTCCAAGGTCAGGGAAAATAGCCAAACTACCAATCATGACTAAAAGTACAAATCGCCAATCGTTAAACGCTCTAGGAAACCATTGGTTTTGAGTTAAAACTTGGAAATCATAAACGGCAATTTCTTCTTGTTGTTTTGAAAAACGTTGAGCCAAGTACCAAATGATGATAATTTTCAAGTATTCCGCAGGCTGAACAGTAATAGGTCCTACTTTGATCCAACCGTATGCACCATTGATGGGAATCCCAATCAAACGAGCTAAAGCTAGTAACACTAACTCAGCAAACATAACGATAAATAACAAACGTTCGTTTCGAAGAAAACCAAGTTTCAGCTTATAGATTACTGCAATAAGCAACAAACTAACGATCCAAAACAAGCCCTGATTTCGAACTAATTGAAAGGCGCTCTTACCCTCCTGAATCAAGGATGCACTTGTTGTCGAATATACCACTATTAATCCCAGAACGGATAAGAGAATATAGGGCACTAAAATAGAGTAATTCAACAGGTGCCTTTTACTAATTTTCATATTTCACCATCTACTAAATTTTTAATTTTCTATTAATTCTAGTTTTACATGCTATTATACCACTTTTTAGACTAGAAAAAAACTCTTATCCGTTAAAGCCTAGAATTTAAGCTTTTAGAATTCACAAACATTTTTTTATATTTTGGGCTTATATTCAAAAAAACTCTACCTTTCAAGAGTAGAAAGATAGAGTTTTCATCTTTAGTTTGAAGATGTTGTTGTCGTTTCAGTTGCAGTTGTTGTTGTTTCGGCTGCTGCTGATGTAGTTGTCGTTTGAGTTGTTGTATCACTTTGAATGTACTGAGTAAAGATATTTTGGAAGGCTTGATCTTTAACCTTGATATTTGCCGCCTGCAACTCTTTACTAATTACACCTTGAACAAAAGTAGCATCATTTTGTTTTTGAGTCAGAATAACTGTCTTCAATTTTTCTTTATAATCTTCCCAGTTAGAAGATTTTTCTGTTTTCTTGATCAATTTCACAATATAGAAACTGTTTGAATAAGCTTGTGTACCTGGAGCTGTGATCACATCTGAGATTCCATCAACATTAAGGGCAAAGGCTGCTTTTTTAACAACGTCTGGCAATTCTGTTGATGCAGAGTCGAATGTGATTTCTCCACCATTTGCTTTTGTCTTTTCGTCAGTTGAATTATCCTTAGCCAATTGTGCAAAGTCAGCTCCAGATTCTTGTGCTTTAGCAAGTACTTCTTTAGACTTATCCTCACTGTCAAGTTTAATCACTTGAGCAGTTACTTCTGGTGTGTACTCATCGTAAGCTTTTTTGTAGTTCTCATCTGTCAATTCAGCTTCTGCGGCTTTCTTAACAGCATATTCAACTAGTTTACTTGTACGAATTTGAGCTTTACGGCTTTCTGCTGTCATACCAGCACGAGAAAGAACGATTTGATAGCTATCACCATATCTTTTTTGCTCTTCTGCTACCGCATCTTCTACTTCTTTGTCACTTACTTCAGATCCATATTGTTTTTCAAAAACTTTTTGGATTGTCATATTGAGCAAAATTTGTTGAGCAGTTGGGTTGTTTTTCACTTCTTCATAAAATTGGTGCTCAGTAATGACATCACCCTTCATACTGATGAGGTCAGCTCCTTGAGAGCTATTTGAACAAGCAGCCAAAGTAGCTACTGATAACAAAGTGATGGCACCAGCCAATAATTTTTTCTTCATATTTACTCCTTTTTATACACTAGATAAATGTTTACCTTATCTATTTTACTAAATTGTCTTAAAAATATCTGAAATTAATCAACATCAGGCAGTTCTATTTCTGCTTGATTCTTTCTTAGCATCAAGATTCCATCTCCAAGAGGAACTAGACTAGCTGTTAATCCCGGATTGTTTAGAGTTGCGTCAAATAGTCTTTGCAAACCACGATAAATGGTTCGTTGCCCGCGTCGGACTTCCATAATATCCTTAGCAATGTCTCCGCCTTGGAAAATATCATCCAAGACAACTACTCCACCAACTTCAAGATGTTTGAGGATTTCTGGTAAAAAGACAATATATTTAGATTTTGCAGAATCCATAAAAACAAAATCATAGGTCTCTGTCAATGTTGACAAGACATCTACCGCATCGCCTTCCAAGAGAGTGATTTGTTGGCGATTATCAAAGTTGGCGAAATTCTCCTTGGCAAAACCAATCATTTCAGGATTCCGGTCAATGGTTGTAATCTTTGCATTTGGGGCATGTTGAGCCATCAAAAGTGCAGAAAAACCAATTGCCGTCCCAATCTCTAAAATATTTTTTGGTTGAATAGTTTCCATCAGGAAACGGAAGTAAGCGACTGTTTCATGAGGAATGATAGGAATATTCTCCTTACGAGCAAAGTTTTCTAGTTCTTTTAAAGAACCAGTCACCTGCTTTTGTCTGTGGCGCATAAATTCCACAATCTCATCCTTAACAACAGGTCGTCGCATGTTATGGTTAGCATTTTTACTGTATGACTCAACCATCTTATGCCAATCCTAATTTTTCAACAAGGGCTTCAAACTCATCCAAACGACGTTCAAAGACTGCAAAGGCATCGTTGAGATAGTCTTCTTTTTCCATATCAACACCAGCTTTACGCATGATATTGAGTGGATAGTCTGACTTCCCAGCCTTGAGGTAATCAATATAACGGTCACGATCCTCTTGACTTCCGTGAACAATCTTTTCAGCCAAGGCTGAAGCTGCTGCAAAACCAGTTGAATATTGATATACATAGTAGTTATAGTAGAAATGAGGAATTCGAGCCCACTCGTACTGGATTTGAGGGTTGTCTTCCTTGCTCAAGCCATAGTATTCTTGGTTCAAGTCTGCATAGAGATTGTTCAAGAACTCGCTTGTCAAGACTTCACCATTTTGATCGGCTTGGTGGATAGCATGTTCAAATTCTGCAAATTGAGTTTGGCGGAATACTGTTCCACGGAAACCATCCAAGAAGTTGTTGAGAATCGCAAAGCGTGTTGCATCATCTTGAACTTCTTGCAATAATTTTTCTGTCAGGATGTTTTCATTGGTTGTTGACGCAATCTCGGCCAAGAAGATTGAGTAATCTCCATAGACATAAGGCTGGGTTTCGCGAGTATAGCTAGAATGCATACTGTGACCTGTCTCATGTACAAGAGTAAAGAGATTATCGAGGTTATCCTGCCAGTTAAGAAGCATAAAGGCGTTGGTATCATATGAACCACCAGAATAGGCACCTGATCGCTTCCCTTGATTCTCATAAACATCAATCCAACGTTCGCTGAAGGCACGTTTCACCCGACTCAAGTAATCTTCACCAAGAACTGCTAAAGCTTCCTCTGCCTTCTTCAATGCTTCCTCATAAGTAAAGCTGTATTCTACTGAAGATAAGGGAGTATAAACATCGTACATCTTAAGATCTGGAATACCTAAAATCTTCGAACGTAGATTTAGATAACGATGCAATAACGGCAAATGCTTACGAACAGCAGACACTAAGTTGTCATAAACACTTTCAGGTACAAAATTGGCCGCAAGAGCTGCTTCACGCGCACTCTTATAGTTACGAACCTTAGCGCGATAGTTTTGCACTTTGACATTGGTCTGTAGTGTTTTAGCGTAAGTGTGCTGGTATTGCTCATAGGTAGAGTATAGGGCTTCATATGCTCCACGACGAACGTCACGGTTCTTAGATTCTACCAAGCGCATATAGACGCCATGTGACAACTGTACTTCATTTCCATCTTCATCTTTAACAAATGGAAAGACGATATCTGCATTATCTAAAATAGCAAAAGTTTCACTAGCAGCACCGAAGATTTCACCAGCACCCGCCAACAACTCTTCTTCACGTTGTGAAAGGACATGATCCTTATTTTGCAAGAGTTTATCAAAGAAGTGTTTATATGGTTGGAGTTTTGGTTCTTCTGCTAGAAAGTTTTGATACTGCTCTTCTGTGATAGCCATAAATTCTGGCTCATAAAAAGAAAAGACTTGATCAAGTTGACTATAAAGAGCCATAGCTTTAGCATAGTATTCTTGATACTTAGCTACTCGTGTATCTTGGTCGTTTTTCATATGTGCATAAACATAAAGTTTTTCAAGACGACGACTCAATTCTAGATAACGCTCTGTAATGTCAAGAAGACTCTCTGCACTATCCAAGAGATGTCCCTCAAGACTAGCAGCTTGTTTTGTATCCTCAGTTAGAAGAGCTAGTTCTTCTTCCCATTTTTGGTCTGTTTCAAAGATCGTTGATAGATCCCATGTATCTTTTTCATTGATTTCATTTCGTTGTAATACCATAAATTTCCTCCATCCTTTCTATTTTACCATATTTTTCGAGAAATAATGCTGATAAAAGGCAGGTGGATAGAGCTTTTGTTGCTGATTTTGTGGATTCAGTTCATAATAAGCCTGAAAGTTGCGGTAATAATCATATAGATTTTGACTTATCTGACAAAAATGACCATGTTCTATCGGCCTTACTTGGGGATACCAGTCCTGTTTTTTTAGATTTAAAAGATTTTCTCCTCTTAAGTAAGCTTGGGCTTGTTGTTTCATCCAATAGGGGTTTTGATAATAGAGTTGTTTTTGAATGTAATGACAAATATTCTTGTCCTGTTCGACAGAAAAAGCAGTTAGCTCTTGCTGCTGGTAGGGACTGCGTAAAATTTCTAGGAGATTTCCTTTGCCATAAGAAAATTCCTTGAGCTGATAATGGAGTTTCCCTTTCAAATCTTGGTGAAGGAGGTACTTGAGCCTCAAAACTTGTCTTTTATGGTCTAACTCCCAAAGATAAAATCCCATATTATGACTAAAATAAAGAAAATCTCTTTGAAGTTTAGTTAGTCGCTCTTTTAGCCAGAGCTTTTCTCCCAGTAGCCAAAGAACTTGAATTCCCAAACTTCGATAACCATTGCTTCTCTCCCGTAAAAGTTCGCAAGAAATGGGACTACACTGAACTTCCAGTGCTAATTGCTTGTTGATGAGGATATCTGCGATTTGCTTAAGTTCAGGAATCGGATATTCCATTTCTACTTCAGTATCTTTCTTAGCCCAATTAAAAAGTGCCACCTTATTCTCCAAATGTTCTGGTCCTTCGTTCTCATGATAAAAATCACAACTTTTTAAACTTTCATGCGCAAAATGAGTTCTTACATTTTTTCCTTTTTTCAAGCGAACACTCGTTCCGCAAGCTGGACAATAATAAGCTTGTTTCTTTACTTCATTCTCTAACGCGTTAATTAAATGACCTTTTTTATCTCTAGCTAGAAACATATATCCCCCTTTTCTACTTTATTCGAAAAGGATAAGAAAAGAGAGTGGGACAGAAATCAGTAATTTGTTAGAATTCGATTTCGTCGTCCCACCTCCGCACAGTTGAGTAGGGCTGTAAAAGCTGATGAAATCAGCGTAGTAGAGCCCACTCAACCACTGCGTCTTGCTCGACAATCCAAAGACAATTGAGATTCTAGAACTATTATCCCAGACTCTTCTTCACTATAACATCTAGTATCATTTACGTTTGTTCTTCATATATTTCCGTAACATGGGAATAAGATTTTGTATTTGATCCTGCTTTATCACCATTACACCATATTCCTGACAACGATGACTGTAAACAGGATTGATTTTTCCAGAGCAAACAATCATTTTCAAACAATTATCACCTGCAAAATGATTGGCATAAACTTCAAGTTCGTTAATAGCTTCAACTGCTAGATCAGTCATTTTACAAGAAATGAAAACTACAGAGTGACCTTTACGAAGAATAACATCAATCTCATTTTGAACATTGTCAGCCTCAGGGAAAATCCCATTCCAGTCAATTTCAGTACCAATCATACATTCATCAAAATACTCCGACTCGAGGGCTAGTAAATAGATATACAATTCTAAAATATGCCCTTTTGTTCGACATAACAGATGTGCTTCTGGTGTTGGGAATGTATAAGTGACAGTATCCGTTGTTTCCTCTTCTACTTTCAATAAATTAGCTTTTGTGAACAAAGGAATCAAGCTACTAGGGTAAGAATAAATTTTTCCATTACTCTCCAAAACTTTTGCTGTTTCAGCGTGAAAATCACTTGTTTTTGCCAGTGCAAAGAATTGGGTAATCTGATACCATTTTTCAGGATTTTCGATAGCATATTTGGCCAATTTTTTAATAGCTAGCACTTGCTTATTAGAATGCTGAGGCCTTCTTGATTTAAGGACTTTTCCACCACGTAAAGCTATCAATTGTTCAATGGATAAACTAGGAATCTCTAACTTTTTATCATAAATCTTACCCCTTTCCCAGGCATACTGCTTTCCTTGTTCAACATCCATAGCAATAATGGGAATACCTTTCTCCAAACCATACTGATATAGAACTATTGCTATTAGATTATCTCCACCAAAAACATCGATGGTCACTGACTCAAAATCATTGATAAATACGTCTAATTCCTGGCAGATAGTTTCTAGGTGGAATTGTCGAAAATGTACTTGTTTTAAGTGTGGAACTTGTTCCATTAGAAAATGTTTCAAGGATAGCTTATCTTCCTCAGCAATTTTTCTAGTAGAAAGGTATAAAATCTCACCACAATCACTGACAAAAGCTTGGTAGACGTTTTTTTCAATGGTATGACGATCGTATAGTTCAATTAAAAGACTAGTCATCTTAAGACCTCCTAGACAAAAAAGTCTGAAAGAATAGTGGTCGATCAGAATCGTTGAAAAACTATCGCAATTCTGTTTAATTTCATCGACTTCTCCTACTTCTAGTATAGCATAAATTGAGATTTTCCTTTCTTATTAGGGTAACAAATAAGGAATAGAAAACTACTGCTCTCTATTCCTTTTATACATTTATTTTACTTTTTTAGCCAACATCGTTGCAAAGCGTAGTTGGATACGATTTCCGTTTTCATCACGACGGTGGAGATGACCAGGATTTTCATTGTACTTCACTAATTCCCAGTCCTTGTAGTAATTTGCCAACTCACCCTCTTTGAAGGTAAAGGGGAAATTAACAGAACATGGATAATCTTCCGTATCCATGGCACACACAATCAAATTGTAACCTCCAATTGAGGTTTGTTCCTGCATGTTTTGAATAATAGCTGGAATGCGATCTGCTTGTAAAAACATAAGAACAACCGTTGATACGATAAAATCATAAGTTTGTCCAATGCTAGTCGAATTGATATCGTAGAGACCTACAGGCATTTCTATATCTTCTTGCTCCACAATGCTTTGCAAGATTTCAAGAGATAGCTCATTTTGATCTACAGCTGTGACATCAAAGCCTTGTTGAGCTAGAAAGAGTGCATTTCTTCCTTGACCACATCCTAGGTCTAGTGCCTTACATGGTTTTACTGTATCCATAGCTTCTAAGACTTCCGAATGGACTGGATTAGTATTGTATTTCTTGGGGAAATAATCCTCTGCTTTACAATAAAATTCCAAGTACCATTCTACATCGTCTGTTGCGGCCTCTACTCGGTGCCAGGCTTGCGGTTGCGCCATAGGGTTATCAGCACCTGCTTCAAAGAGGTGCTCAGCTATAATTTCTCCCTCCTCGGTCAACTCAATAAACTTAAGAGTCCCTTTTAATACGGTAATCTTGCCCCAGGTTCCGACCTTAGTATTGTGTTTTCTTTGAACAGCCTCTGGCATGGTGTCTTTATTCCAGACAGGCATGCGTTTGTAGGCAACTAGTTTTTCCATATTCTTCACTCTTTCTATCGGTGGTTAATAGCTTTCATGACACGCGCAATATCACGATCTTGTTCACGACGTTTAATTGACTCACGTTTATCGTAATCATGCTTCCCTTTAGCAAGTCCTAAAAGTAACTTGGCATAGCCATCTTTGATATAAACTTTAAGAGGAACCAAGGTCATCCCTGTCCCTTTGGTTTCTTGCTCCAATTTCTGGATTTGTTTCTTATGGAGCAGGAGTTTACGACGACGTTCGGGTTCCTGATTCCAGATATTTCCTTCTTCATAGGGTGCAATATGCACATTGCTCAGCCAAACTTCCCCATTTTTCACTTGGGCAAATCCATCCTTCAGATTGATGCGAGCAGCTCGAACACTCTTGATTTCTGTTCCTGTCAGGACCATTCCTGCTTCTAGCGTATCTACGATTGTATAGTCGTGGTGCGCCTTTTTATTTTGCGCGACGACCTTTCCCTCGCCCTTTGCCATGCTTGGCTCCTTTCTTTGCTACTTCCTTGTAAAAAGGTTTCTTGCTCTTTTTCTTCTTGTCTTTTGGAGAATGCTTGCGCTTATCACCTAAGCGACCAGATTTTCTCTTGTCTTCTTTCTTATCTGAACGACGCCCTCTATCCTTACGACCAGAGCCTTTCAAACCTTTTTCAATGATATCAAATTCACTTGGAATAAAGGAGAAATCGATCTCACCAGTCATCTTATCGGCTCTTTCGACACGAATACGTATCTGTTGTCCCACTCGGAAGGTAATACCTGATTTCTCCCCACGGAGGGTTAAATCGCGTTCATTAAAATGGTAAAATTCAGGTAGATTGGTAATGTGAATCAATCCCTCAACTGTATTTGGTAATTCAACAAAAAGACCAAATTTAACAATACTTGAAACAACTGCATCATACTCTTCACCAACGTACTCTTCCATGTATTCAGCTTTTTTCATGGCTTCGACTTCACGCTCTGCCTCGATAGCACGTCGCTCACGGTTGGAAGACTGGGTCGCAATCTCTGGAATAACCTGTTCAAAATGCTCTGCTACATCCTTAGAACGTCCATAGTCACGAATCATCCGGTGAACAAGAAGGTCAGGATAACGACGAATGGGGCTGGTAAAGTGAGTGTAGTAGTCTGCAGCTAATCCATAGTGACCGTGATTATGTTCAGAATATCTAGCCTGCTGCATCGAGCGGAGAAGCATCATGGACAATACATCCGCATATGGCTCGCCTTCAACAGCACTCATGATGTCTTGAAGGGCTTCCTGGCTTATCTCACTGGCAGTCCCATAGATTCGTAATCCAAAACTTGAAGCGTAATCAATAAATTTCTGAACTTTTTCAGCTTTAGGCTCCTCGTGAATTCGATAAATAAAAGGAAGTTCCAGCTTGCTAAAGTGCTCGGCAACTGTTTCGTTAGCAATCAACATAAAGGACTCAATCATACGTTCAGCAACACCACGATGACGAAGAACAATATCAACTGGCTTGCCTTTTTTATCGACTAAAATCTTAGCTTCATTGGTATCAAAATTTAAAGCACCACGCTTAATTCGCATACTTTCCAAAGTCTCATGGAGTTTGGCCATAAGTTCGATACTAGGAACAATTTTCTTATAGTCTTGTCTCTTCTCCTCGTCACCTGCTAGGATGTCATTGACATCACTATAGGTCATACGGAAACTTGTCTTGATAACAGTCTGTGTAATCGTATAATTACGAACACGACCATGTTTATCAATTTCCATAATAGCAGACTGGGTCAAGCGGTCCACTTGAGGGTTAAGAGAACAGATACCGTTTGAGAGGCGCTCTGGCAGCATTGGGACCACACGGTCTGTCACATAGACAGAGGTCGCACGATTGAGAGCTTCTTTGTCAAGAGCAGAACCCTCTGTCACATAGTAAGAGACATCAGCGATATGAACTCCAAGTTCAAAATTTCCATTTTTCAATGGTTTGATATGAACAGCATCATCCAAGTCTTTTGCATCAGCCCCATCAATGGTAAAGGTAATTTCATCTCTTAAGTCCAGACGACCTTCCAGATCCTTCTCTGATGGAGCGTCTGGCACATTTTCTGCCTCTTTGAGAACAACCTCTGGAAACTCAGATACAATGTCCATTGATTCCAAGACCTCGAGGACATCAATTCCTGCATCTGTAGAATGTCCAACCACATCTAGCACACTAGCGACAAAGAAATCGTGTTTCTTACTTGGGTACTTATCGATAAAGACCTTGAGAACTTCTGTACCGTCTAATTGAATAGCTGGCTTCTTAACGTAGATTGGTTGACTAATCTTTTGATTTTTTGAACGGATGTAACCTGCATACTTGGGTTTTTCCTCATCAAGAACGATTTGACCAACAACCGTCGTCAAACTGTGTTCTAAAATATCGATAATTTTTGCTTCAGCTGCAGTTCCTTTTTGGCGATCCGCAACCTTCTTGATTATAATTTCAACAGTATCGCCATCAATAGCATAGTTAACATCATTTTTTCCTACAAAAAGATCGTCTTCCTCGCCTTCAAGACTAACAAAGCCGAAGCCATTTTTATGGGCATGAAAAGTTCCTTTAAGAGTAATCTCGTGTTTCTTCTTTTGGTCCAAGGTGAGACTACCATCTTCTTCAAAGCGAATTTGGTGCTTTCTCTCCATCAGGGACAAGGTTTTAATGAGCTCTCGAAAGTCCTTGGAACCATCCTTTCCAAGAGCTTGGGCCAAGTCATTGACAGTGACTCGTCCCTTTTCTTTTAAATATTCTTTTATTCTATCTTTCATGTTTTCTTTCTAGATTGTTAAATTTTTTTTAGTGTAAAACCTTCTCAAACATCACTTAATACTCAATAAAAATCAAAGAGCAAACTAGAAAGCTAGGCGCAGGTTGCTCAAAACACCGTTTTGAGGTTGCAGATGTAAGCTGACGTGGTTTGAAGAGATTTTTGAAGAGTATAAAAATAAAAATAGGCAAAGACCTAGTCCCGCCCATTATTTTCTTATCTACTTGATAATATCGTCAATGCTAAGGCAATGGCTAGCCAGAAAAAGACTAAGATTCCTGTCAAACGTTGCATTACGGCTTCAAATCCACGCGCTTTGCTACGTTCAAACAAATCACCTGAGCTGGCATCAAATACATTGCTAGATTGATTTTTAGTTGGTTGCATAAAAATTGCAATCACAATCACAACAGATAATACTAATAAAATGGTTAATAATAGGTTATACATATCAAACTCCTTAAAATCCCTATTATTCTACCATAATTTCTACTTAGATTCAAGATGTAGAGTCACTTTTCTTTCTTTGGGACAATACTTTAAGACTTCAATCTTATCTGGATGAGTTTTGGAGTTCTTACTGGTTAGATAATTCATGCTGCCACAAGAGGAGCATTTTAGATTAATTTTTACACGCACTAGATTTTTTGTATTTGATACTATTTCAATCTAAGATGATTTGAACAAACAATACCAAAATTCTCCTTTCTAACAATGTTAATTTATAGACACATTTCTTCAAGCAACTTAACTACTTGAGCTATCAACTGTTCCCGATTTCCATTATTATCTAGACTGTGACTAGCCAGACTAATTTTTCTTTCTAAAGGCCATTGAGAGTTTAAACGGGATTCAGCTGCTTCTTTTGAAATTTGGTCCCGTTTCATTAATCGCTCCAATTGAACATCACGATTTACATAGACTAGCCAAGTTTCGTCAAACCATGAAGCATAGTTCTGCTCAAAAAGCAGGGGAATATCAATGAAAAAGAGAGCTTCTGTCTGAGCCAACTGATTTCGTAATGCAGCTAACTCCTCACGAATAATCTCGCCTTGGGTTCTCTTAGACCATTCTTGCACTTCAGGATTTGAAAAAATAAGGCTAGCAAGCAAGGGGCGATTCAGTTCACCATTTTCAAGAAGGATTTTCTCCCCAAAATGCTCCACTAAAACCTGATAGAGTCGTCCACCAGGTTTTTGTAGTTGGTGGACGACTGCATCCGCATCTACAACTTGAAACCCTTTTTGTCTTAAAAATTCTGTGACAGTGGACTTCCCTGACGCAATACCACCGGTGATTCCGATTATTTTCCCCATCACTTCCTCCTTTGACACTTAGGACAAAAGTGGGTTCCACGACCACCTAGTTGAATTTTTTCGATGATGGTTTCACAACGCGAACAAGCTTGACCTGCCTTGTCGTATACTTGATGGAATTCCTGCATGGTGCCATCTTCTCCAAATGCATTGGTATAAGTACGAATTGTTGAACCACCCTTTTCAACCGCCTGACCTAAAACATTGATCGTTTCATCATGGACTTTTCTAGCCTCTTGTGCTGTTAAACTATTAGAGGTTCTAGAAGGATGGACTTTCGCTCTCCAAAGAACTTCATCAACATAGATATTTCCCAACCCTGCAACCAAAGTCTGGTCGAGAAGATGCGATTTGATTGGTTTTTTAGATTTTTTCAAGGCAAGTTTAAAACTCCCTAAATCAAAATCCTTCTCAGTCGGTTCCGGACCAAGTTTTTTTGAAATAAAGTAAGAATCCAAGAGTTCGGGTGCTAACAGTTCCAAGGTACCAAATTTACGGACATCCTCATAGACTAAAGTTCCGCCATCCTCAAAATGAATCAAAACATGGGCGTGTTTACGTTCTGGCACTTGGTCTGGGTAATAAAAATACTTGCCTTCCATTCTCAAATGAGAGATTAGAACTTTGTCGGATAAATAGAAAAGTAAATACTTGCCACGACGTCCCATTGATTGAATGACTTGACCAGGCATTTCCTTTTGAAATTCATCCAAATCAGTTTTAATCATCTTGGGGTAACGAATGTCAATGTTTGAAATCTTCTTCCCCAGAATTAATTTTTCCAGACCACGTCGGACAGTCTCAACTTCTGGTAATTCAGGCATAGTTCCTCCTTCTTTAAAAACAAGAAGCAGGCTCCTGCCCACCTCTTCTTAATATTCTTTTTCGTTGTAACCAAAATCGGCAAGATCTAATTTCTTATCGCGCCAATTTTTCTTAACCTTGACCCATGTTTCTAGGAAGACCTTGTCTCCTAGCATGAGTTCGATATCTTTACGAGCCATGGTTCCAATTTTCTTGAGCATGGAACCGCCTTTACCGATGATAATCCCTTTTTGGCTGTCACGCTCGACCATAATGGTCGCTCGGATATGAACCTTGTCAGTCTCTTCATCTCGTTTCATAGAATCAACCACTACTGCAACTGAGTGTGGAATTTCCTCACGCGTTAAGTGTAACACTTTTTCACGAATCATCTCTGATACTAGGAAACGTTCTGGGTGATCGGTGATTTGATCTGATGGGAAATATTGGAAACCTTCTTCTAAGTTTTCGCTCAAAATATCAATCAAACGCGAAACATTATTTCCTTGAAGGGCTGAAATCGGAACAATTTCCTTAAAGTCCATCTGATTACGGAAATCATCGATTTGAGCCAAGAGTTGATCTGGATGAACCTTGTCAATCTTGTTTACCACGAGAATGACTGGTACTTTAGCAGCCTTGAGGCGTTCGATGATCATATCGTCACCCTTCCCACGTGGTTCATCTGCCGGCACCATAAAGAGAACCGTATCGACTTCCCGAAGAGTACTATAGGCCGACTCTACCATGAAGTCTCCAAGGGCTGTCTTAGGTTTGTGAATCCCTGGCGTATCGATAAAGACAATCTGTTCCTTATCGGTCGTGTAGATTCCCATAATCTTGTTGCGCGTTGTCTGCGCCTTATCACTCATGATGGCAATTTTTTGCCCCATGACGTGGTTCAAAAAAGTTGACTTCCCAACATTGGGACGTCCTAAAATAGCTACAAAGCCTGATTTAAATGTCATAGTTACCTCTATAATGTTTAAAATAGCAAATCCCAAATCCTAGGGATGAAAATGATAAGTCCAGTCACTGCAGCAAATAAAGACACAACAAGAACTGCACCTGCAGCCATGTCTTTAGCCTTCTTTGCAAGCATATCGAAGTGATAATGGCTAGCCAAATCCACTACATTTTCAATAGCAGAATTCAAAATCTCAAAAGCAATTACTAAAAAAATGCTTAATAGGAGAAAGAGCCATTCAATTCTGGAAACTTGAAAAACAATGCCTGCAAGTAGAACTAAGAGAGAAGTCACTGCATGCTTTCTCATATTACGCTCTTCTTTTATGGCAGTAAAAATACCTGTCAGGGCAAAATCTAAACTTGAAAGCAAGTCGCGATTCTTCCATTTTCGTTTATTGTCTTGTGAGTCCATAGGCTGTTAAAATTTCTTCTTGTAAACCGAACATCTCCGCTTCTTCTTCCAGAGTGTAGTGATCATAACCGTTTATGTGTAAAAAACCGTGCACAGCTAAAAAGCCCATTTCACGTTCGAAACTATGACCGTACTCTTCAGCTTGCTCATGCGCTTTATCAATTGAAATGAATAACTCGCCGATATAAGAATCAAATTCTGACATCATTTCTGCTAAGTCAGGATCTTCTGCCAAATCCTCTTCGTCAAAGGTAATCTCTAATTCAGGTTTATATTCAAGGCTAATAACATCTGTTGGACGGTCAGTAGCACGAAACTCTAGATTGAGTTCATGGCTCCGTTCATTGGTCACAAAAGTTACTGCCATCTCCTTGTCTTCTTTTCCTAACTTTTTGGCAGCAAATTCCAAAATTTCTTGAGTTTGCTTTAAAATTTCTTTAGAAACCTGACCAGTTTCATCTACCATTTCAATATACATGCGTTTCTCGATTCTCTTTACTTGGCTTTATTATACCATATTTCTATGATTTTATTCTACCTTTTTGATATAATACTATGGAATACATTCAAGAGGAGAAAACAATGTCATTTGATGGATTTTTTTTACACCACATGGTTGAGGAATTGCGAGCTGAACTACTAAACGGTCGCATTCAAAAGATTAATCAACCCTTTGACCAAGAATTGGTCTTACAAATCCGTAGCAATCGTCAAAGTCATCGCTTGCTCCTTTCTGCGCATCCTGTATTTGGACGCATCCAGTTGACAGAAACGACTTTTGAAAACCCTGCTCAACCTTCTACCTTTATCATGGTTTTAAGGAAATATTTACAGGGTGCTGTTATCGAGTCTATCGACCAGATTGAAAACGATCGAATCGTTGAAATCACTGTTTCTAACAAGAATGAGATTGGGGACGATATTCAAGCCACCCTCATCATTGAGGTTATGGGTAAACATAGTAATATCCTCCTCGTAGATAAGTCTAGCAGCAAAGTTCTTGAAGTTATCAAGCACATTGGTTTCTCTCAAAATAGTTACCGTACACTCCTACCTGGTGCAACTTACATAGCCCCACCAAGTACAGAGGCCCTCAATCCTTTTACCATCAAGGATGAAAAACTTTTTGAAATCCTACAAACACAGGAATTGACAGCTAAAAACCTTCAAAGCCTCTTTCAAGGTTTAGGCCGTGATACGGCAATTGAATTAGAGAATTTATTAACTGATGATAGGCTTTCTAATTTTCGTGACTTTTTTAAGCAAGAAACCAACCCATGCTTAACTGATAAGTCTTTTTCTTGTGTCCCTTTTTCAACTAAAATTGAAGGACGTTTTTCAAGCTTATCTCAACTTCTTGATGTTTTTTACAAGGATAAGGCAGAACGCGATCGCGTCAAACAACAGGCTAGTGAACTCATTCGTCGTGTTGAAAATGAACTACAAAAAAATCGTCAAAAGCTTAAGAAGCAAGAAAAAGAACTACAGGCTACTGAAAATGCTGAGGAATTCCGACAAAAAGGTGAGTTACTAACGACTTTTCTTCATCAAGTTCCAAATGACCAAGACCAAGTTGTCTTAGACAATTATTACACCAATCAGCCAATTACAATCGCGCTTGATAAGGCCTTAACACCTAGTCAAAATGCTCAAAAATACTTTAAACGATATCAGAAGTTAAAAGAGGCTGTGAAATATCTGACTGAATTAATCGAAGAAACAAAATCTACTATTCTTTATCTGGAAAGCGTTGAGACAGTTCTCAACCAAGCTGGATTAGATGAAATTGCTGAAATTCGTGAAGAATTAATTCAAACAGGCTTTATTAGAAGACGCCAACGCGAAAAAATTCAAAAGCGTAAAAAGCCAGAGAAATATCTGGCTAGCGATGGGAAAACCATTATTCTCGTTGGACGAAACAATCTTCAAAACGAGGAATTAACCTTTAAGATTGCGAGGAAAGAAGAACTTTGGTTCCATGCTAAGGATATCCCAGGAAGCCACGTAGTCATCTCAGGCAATCTCAATCCTTCTGACGAAGTCAAGACGGATGCTGCAGAACTCGCAGCCTACTATTCGAAAGGACGTCTTTCTAATCTCGTTCAAGTGGATATGATTGAGGTTAAAAAACTCAATAAACCGACTGGTGGAAAACCTGGTTTTGTTACCTATACCGGTCAAAAAACTCTTCGTGTTACACCTGATTCCGAGAAAATTGAATCCATGAGGTTGTAATATCAGTCTTATTTTAAAAATATTATTACTTCACTTTTACACAAAAATAGGAGGGGAGCTCAATGCTACGGCATATTAAACCAACTATAACTATTATATTCGGAGCTGCTATCTTCGCCTTCGGACTTACTTATTTTGTTGTTCCACATCACTTGTTCGAAGGTGGAGCAACAGGGATAACCTTGATTACCTATTACCTCTTTAACATCCCTATTTCGCTGATGAATATCTTGATTAATATCCCTCTCTTCCTACTAGCTTGGAAAATATTTGGACTAAGATCACTATATTCCAGTCTACTTGGAACCATTGCCGTCTCCGTCTGGTTAGCTATCTTTGAGAAGATTCCTCTTCAGTTTAACCTTGAAGGAGATCTCGTTGTGGTTGCTTTAGTAGCTGGTGTCCTCCTAGGTGTTGGACTTGGTGTTATTTTCAACGCGGGTGGAACAACTGGTGGTACTGATATCGTCGCTCGTATCCTTAATAAATACACCAATATCTCTGTTGGAAAATTGCTTTTTGGACTTGATTTTCTAATTCTGATGCTGATTTTAATCATCTTCCAAGACCTACGTCTTGTAACCTATACTCTCTTATTTGACTTCATTGTCTCTAGAGTTATCGACTTGATTGGCGAAGGTGGATATGCTGGAAAAGGATTTATGATTATCACTCAAAAACCGTTGGAATTAGCCGATAAAATTAACAAAGAACTCGGTCGTGGTGTTACCTTTATCTCAGGACAAGGCTACTATAGCCAAAAGGACTTAAAGATTATTTACTGTATTGTCGCAAGAAATGAAATCGTGAAGATGAAAGAAATGATTCATACAGTTGATCCGATGGCCTTTATCACTATCACGGAAGCTCACGAAATCCTTGGAGAAGGGTTTACTTTCCCAGCAAGAGACGAGGTTTCTTAACCTTAAAATAAAAAAGTAACTTCAATAGTTGAAGTTACTTTTTTATTGACATATCATCAATTATTTTTCTGCTGTAAGTGCAGCCATTGTGATGTAGTTGTATGGTTTATTGAAGTGTGGCAAGAAGAATAGGTCTGTCAATGCTAATTTATCAATTGTAACGTGTTCTTGAATAGCAAGTGAGAACATGTGAATTCCCATGCTAATTGCTGAATCACGAGATACCATTTGAGCACCAAGGATTTCACGGCTGTCTTTATCAAAGACAATCTTGATAGCTACTTCATAGTTGTCATGCTTCATAAATTCTGGTTTTTGAAGGTCGTTAAATCCAGTTTCAGTTGCATTGTAACCTGCAGCTTTTGCTTTTTCAAGTGTCAAACCAGTTGAAACCATGTGAAGACCATAGATTGAGATACCGTTTGATCCTTGAACACCGATTCCTTCAAGCTCATGTCCACAAGCGTTGTAAGCACCAACGATACCAGTACGAACAGCGTTTGAAGCAAGAGCGATGTAGCTAGTGTCTTTACGAGCGTTGTCATAAACAGTTGCACAGTCACCAACAGCATATACACCTGGGATAGATGTTTCTTGTTTCTTGTCAACAAGGAAAGCACCGTTACGGAAGAGTTCGATTTTACCATCAGCAAGTGCAGTGTTTGGACGGAAACCAACTGCAAGAACAACCATATCCACATCAAATGTTTCTTTGTCTGTGATCAAGCGTTCAACTTTTCCTTCACCTTCGATAGCTTTAACAGTTTGACCAAGTGCCAAACGGATGTTGTGGTCTTCCAAGTTTTTAGCCATCATTTGTGTGAAGTCTTTGTCATAGTATCCGTTCAATACAGTGTCAACGATATCAACAAGTACAACTTCTTTTCCAAGACGTTCGAAAGCTTCAGCAAGCTCAACACCGATGTAACCACCACCTACAACAGCGATACGCTCAAGGTGTTTGCTCTTGTCAGCAAGTTTTTCGATAACTTCTTCTGCGTTTTGGTACAACTTAACAAATTGAACATTTTCAAGTGTTGCTTTGAATTCGCGGTTGCCCTTAACGATTTCAACACCTTCGATTGGAGGCAAGATTGGAGTTGAACCAGTCGCAAAGATCAATTTGTCATAAGACTCTTTGTGTTCTTGACCTTCAACCTCTGCAGTTACAACTTTATTGTCATAGTCGATTGAAAGAACTGGTGAGTTCATGTAAATTTTCGCACCTTTAGCTTCAAGCGTTTCTTTATCAGAGTAGAACAAGCCTTCAGGACTGTCGATTTGCTCACCGATCCAAAGAGCCATTCCACATCCAAGGAATGAAATATTTGAGTTTTGGTCAAATACAACGATTTCGTTTTCGTTTCCAAAGTTATCCAACATTGTGTTGATACATGCAGTTCCAGCGTGGTTAGCACCCACGACTACGATTTTACTCATAAGATAAATCCTACCTTTATTTTTTTATTTACCTTTCAAGTATACCATTATCTGTGAACGTTTTCAAGACTTTTAACCCGTTTGATGTTATTTAAGAAAGTTTTTGAAAGATATATCAATTTGTTTTCAAAGAGTCCTCATTGATTTGGAGCTGTTTTTATTTTTTTAAGCATATTTCTTGACTTTTTGTAAAAAATTATTTGTGAAAACGCTGACTTTATGATATTCTATTTATATGGAAATAAATTATAAATTCTTAATTTCTTTTTAATTTAAGATTTGTAGCTATTTCCGAGTGATTTGAAGGGAGTTGATTCTTTGCCTCTTAGTTCATCATCTGAGCGATTAATGGGAACTACGATTACTATTTCCTTAGTACATGAACAAGCCGATAATCTTCTCCGTCAAGCTTTTGATTTGCTAAAGGAACTTGAATTCCGCTTCAATGCTAACAGTACTGAATCTGAATTAATGGAAATTAACTATCAGGCAGGTATTGCCCCAGTTAAAGTCCACCCTGATTTGTTTGAGCTGATTTCATTAGGTCTAGAACACAGTCTAGCACCTAAAAGTCATCTCAATATTGGTATAGGGCCTTTGGTTCAAACCTGGCGTATCGGTTTTTCCGATGCAAAGGTTGCAAGCCCTGAAGAAATTGCTTCAGCCTTAGCACTAATAGACCCTCATTTTATTAAACTCGATTCAGTCAATTCTACAGTTTTCCTAGAAAAAAAGGGAATGAAAATTGACTTAGGGTGTTTAGCAAAGGGGTACAGTGCAGATAAGGTTGCAGCTTTCTTAAAAGAAAACGGCGTCACTTCTGCTCTTATCAATCTTGGAGGAAACATCCTTACAATTGGGAACAACCAATTAAAAGATGAACGTCCGTGGCAAATCGGCATTCAAGATCCAAATAATCCACGCGGTAATCACCTGATGACCTTGTCTATTACTGGAAAATCAGTGGTTACATCTGGGATTTATGAACGGCATCTTGAAATCAATGGCAAGGATTATCATCACATTTTCGATAGTGAAACAGGCTATCCTATTGAAACGGATTTAGCTAGTTTAACCATTATATCTGAACGCTCTGTCGATGGCGAGATATGGACCACACGATTATTTGGCGAACGTAGCGCCTCTATTATGTGGCAAGTCGAAAATATTGATGGTATCGAAGCCATCCTCATTGACAAAGATGGACGCTTAGCTTGTTCATCTGGTATCCAACGATAAATCATTAATAATGCAAAAAGAGAAAGGAAAGCCCATGCTTAAACTTATTGCTATTGTAGGAACTAACTCAAAACGTTCCACAAACCGCCAACTGCTTCAATATATGCAGAAACACTTTGCTGATAAAGCAGAAATCGAATTGGTAGAAATTAAAGATCTACCTGTTTTTAATAAACCAGCTGACAAACAAATCCCAGCTGAAGCTACGGAAATCGCTGCTAAAATCGAAGCTGCTGATGGAGTTATTATCGGTACTCCAGAATACGACCACTCAATCCCAGCTGTTCTTATGAGCGCTCTTGCTTGGATTTCATATGGTGTATTCCCGCTTTTGAACAAACCTGTCATGATTACAGGTGCTTCATATGGTACACTCGGTTCATCACGTGCTCAATTGCAACTTCGTCAAATTCTTAATGCTCCTGAAATCAAAGCAAATGTTCTCCCAGATGAATTCTTGCTTTCACATTCTCTTCAAGCATTTGATCAAAATGGTGACTTGGTAGATCTTGATGTCATCAAGAAATTGGATGCCATCTTTGATGACTTCCGTATCTTTGTTAAAGTTACTGAGAAATTGCGTAACGCACAAGAGCTTCTTCGCAAAGATGCTGAAGATTTTGATTGGGAAAATTTGTAAGATAGGAGATCGAAAGAATGAAATTTGTTGGACTTGTTGGATCAAACTACGATCAATCATATAACCGCAAACTCTTGGAGTTCATCCGCCGTCAGTTTAAATTTAAATTTGAACTAGAAGTTTTGGAAATCGATGAAGTTCCAATGTTTAACCAAGACGAAAAATGGGACGAGAGCTTCCAGTTACGCCTTCTTTACAACAAAATTACTCGAGCTGATGGTGTGATTATTGCTACTCCAGAGCACAACCACACTATTTCTGCTTCACTTAAGTCAGTCCTTGAATGGCTTTCATACGAAGTTCATCCATTTGAAAACAAACCAGTTATGATTGTGGGTGCTTCATACTACGATCAAGGAACTTCACGTGCTCAAGTTCACCTTCGTAAAATTCTTGATGCACCAGGAGTAAATGCCTACACATTACCAGGTAATGAATTCCTTCTTGGAAAAGCCAAAGAAGCTTTTGATGCAAAAGGAAATATTATTAACGAAGGAACTGTTAAATTCCTTGAAACTTGCTTAGATAACTTTGTCAAATACGTAGGAGTCGTATCTAATTTGAAAAAACCAAAACCAATTGAACCAGAAGACTTGGATTGTGGAAAACCAATTGCCACAACTATTACAGAAGTTGACCCTGATGATCCACAATGGGTAGAAAAAGTTGCAGAAATCACAGGAGCTGTATCAGGTGATACATACGTTAAACTTGACCATGGTATCCTTACAGTTAACCAAATCGATATGTTCTTGAAAGCTATGCCTTTTGAATTGACATACGCTGACGATAACAATCAATTCCTCTACTACAACAACGCTCACCAAGACCCTGATACAATGTTTGCGAAGCGAGTTCCTTCCCAATCAGGCGGTCGTATGTCTACTCTTCATGATTCACTCCCTCCAGCACGTATGAAAAACGTTGAGTGGGTTATTGGTACGCTTCGCAATGGCAACCAAGAATACGTACGTACAATTGTTCCTGGTTCACCTGCAGGTGTTATCAATACTCACAACTACCAAGCTATGTACTATCCTGATGGATCATATGCTGGTATCAATGAAATTGTCTTTAACTTCCAACCATGGCTTGACTGGTACTTGAAAGAAACTGGTCAACGTTTGGTAGGCGGTAGCGGACCTTTTGCTCCTGCTGCTGGAGGTCACGGAGATGCCGATGCTACTTCTGGCGCTTCTGACTCAGCCGATGGCGGCCACGGTGGTGGCGCAGATGCTACTTCTGGTGCTAGTAACTAATAACTAACAAAAAGGAACCATTTTGGGTTCCTTTTTAATAATAGAAATCTAGGTTCGCACACAAACCGAGAATTTTTTTATTTATGAATTCGGATCATCAAGACTACGGCCGTGTAAACCTTTTTCTCGTTGCACTTGACGAAGTTTTTCAGGAGTCACATCATTACCATCTTCATCTACGATTTTGATTCCTTCAATGTGGTGACGTACTGAACGACGATAGCCTTCGATATATTCTTCACGAAGTTTAGCTTGTTCTACTTTTTCTTCCGCAGTCAAGCCTTCTGTTTTTTTCTTTTTAGCAAGTTCATTAATACGAGCGATTTTTTCTGGTATCATATTTGGACCTCCAATCTATTTTTCAATTACTATTTTGTATTAAGAAGGTTAAAAGCAGCCACTGTTTTTGCTTTATTGACAAGTTCAGCTAGAATAGCCAAACGATTATTCTTAACATCAATATCCTCTGCCATAACCATGGTATTGTCAAAGAATGCATCAATAACTGGACTAAGAGCAAATAGTTGTGTTAATTTATCGCTTGCTGAACCTTTCAATTCTAGGTTTTCTACCGCTTGAGCTAGTTCTTTTTCCTGTTCATTTTCAAAGAGACTTACATCAACTTTGACTGAACCTTCTGCCTTTTCTGCTAGGTTAAAGGCACGAGATAATGACTCAACTGATGATTTGTAATCTTCAGTTTTCGCAGCTTCTGAAAGAGCTTCTGCTACTTCAATCATATCAGAGACAACAAAGTTTGAACTTGCGAGAACTGCTTCTTTAATATCTTTTGCAGTAGAACCCATCATCTTATCAACACGAGCTTTGATAAAGTTAAGCACTTCTTCTTGGTTATCGTAAGTTAAACTATCAAACGATAAAGCATAAAGACTCGCAATCAACTCGTCCATTGGAATATTCCATCCAAAGTCTTCTAAGATTCGAACAATCCCTTGTGTTGCACGACGAAGGGCATAAGGGTCGTTAGAACCAGATGGAATCAAACCAACAGAGAAGAAAGATAAGAGAGTATCTAATTTATCGGCTAGTGCAAGTATTGCTCCAACTTTAGATTCAGGAAGAGCGCCGTCTGCTGAGTCTGGAAGGTAGTGTTCACGGATTGCTTGTGCCACTGCAGCATTTTCACCTGCAAGAATCGCATACTTCTCACCCATGATCCCTTGAAGCTCATCAAATTCACCAACCATACCGGTTAAGAGGTCAAATTTATAAATGGCTGCAGCACGAGCAAGATCAATAGATTCATCAACTGATAGACCAGCTTTTTCTGCTAGCAGGATAGCAATTTGCCCTGTACGAATCATGTGTTCACGAAGTGATCCAATCTTTTCATGGAAGGTAACGTGTGAAAGTTTAGCAACTAAATCTTCAATCTTGAGTTTTTGGTCTTCACGCCAGAAGAATTCTCCATCTTCCAAGCGGGCAACCAAAACTTTCTCATTTCCTCGAATGACATTTTCCAAGTGTTCAGCATTTCCGTTACGAACTGAAATGAAGTTTGGTCTTAGGTTTCCATCAAGATCACGGACAACAAAATAACGTTGATGAGTTTCCATTGAAGTTACTAAAACTTCTTCTGGAACTTCTAGGTATTTAGGCTCAAAATTACCCATAAAAGCGGTTGGATATTCGACCAAGTTTAAGACTTCGTTTAAAAGTCCTTCATCAATCTGTACTTGAACACCTTGTTCTTCTTCAATTTCCTTGATTTGTTCACGAATCATATTTTCACGTTCAATACTATCAGCAATGACATAGACTTTGCGTAAGTCTTCTTCGTAACTATCAGCATGACGGATTTCAACTTCATGTCCAAGGAAGCGATGTCCTCGACTCACTCTGCCTGAATGAATATCTAAGAAATCTAGTTCAAGAGCTTCATCATCCAAAAGCACTGTCAAAGTGTGGACTGGACGGATATATTCAAAAGTATTGTTTGCCCAACGCATGCTAACAGGGAAACTTAAGCTAGCCAAGACTTCTGGAATTCCAGTCAGAACTTCTTCCGCTGGTTTTCCAGCTTCATGCTTGGTTACGTAGACATATTCTTCACCTTTGATTTCACGAAATTCAATGTCATCGACAGTCAGGCCTTTTCCACGGACAAACCCTTGTGCTGCTTTAGAAAAGTTTCCTTCTGCATCCAAAGCAATTTTCTTAGAAGGTCCTTTAAAATCTTCAGTCAAATCTGTTTGTTGGTCTGCTAAACCAAGTACACGAACAGCTAAACGACGTGGAGTTGAGAAGGTTTGAATCCCTTCATATGAAAGGCGGTTGTCATCCAAGAAGGCTGCCATTTTTTCGCCGAGTTGTTTTTCACTTGGTGTGACAACGTAGGCTGGTAACTCTTCGAGTCCTAGTTCTACTAATAAGTTTTTTGTCATGTTTTATTCCTCTCCAGATCTTTTAAAACAAAATTTTTGAATTACTAAAAGTGTATTAGTAAGACTCAGATCATCATGTCCAATAATTAAATTCTTATTCTCAAAATTTTTTTTGATAATCTCATATAGTGATTCTTTTAACTTTTGACTAATATTCTCTGTTTTATCAAATATTGTGAAATATAATTGAATAAACAATTCATTGTATTCTCCATCACCATTCGGTTCTATAATATCAAAAGAATACGTGCCCTTTTTTTTGATAATTTCATATTGATTTTCACTTTCAATATCAAATTGCATATCAGATTGTTTTTCAAATTCGAAACCAATATTATTAAAACCTTCATTTAATTTTCTATCACGAAAAATAGCTTCAGCTAAATCATATTTGGTGAAATCAGAATCACTCAACTTCTTTACCTCTAAATTTAAAACAAATGGAATAATTTGATTATCGCTAGTACTTTTTACCAATCGTTATTCTTCCTCTTCTGCTAGGAGTTTAGCACGAGTGGCTTCGTCTAGCAGTGGGTATCCGAGTTTCTTACGTTCTGCGACGAAAGTTTTAGCTACTACACGGGCCAAGTTACGGATGCGGGCAATGTAACCGGCACGTTCTGTAACTGATACCGCTCCACGAGCATCAAGCAAGTTAAAGGTGTGTGAACATTTCAAAACGTAGTCATAGGCTGGGTGTACAAGGCCTAATTCCAAAGCACGTCCAGCTTCTTTTTCAAATTTTTCAAAGTTTTCAAGAAGCATATCTTGGTCAGAAACTTCAAAGCTGTATTTTGAATGCTCATATTCTGGTTGAAGGAAGATTTCTCCGTATTTTACACCTGGAGCCCACTCAATATCGTAAACAGAATCGACTTCTTGGATATAAGAAGCTAAGCGTTCCAATCCGTAGGTAACCTCAGCAGTAACAGGACCAGTTGCTAAACCACCGACTTGTTGGAAGTAAGTGAACTGAGTGATTTCCATACCATCAAGCCACACTTCCCATCCAAGACCAGCTGAACCAGTTGATGGGTTTTCCCAGTTATCTTCAACGAAACGAATATCGTGTTCCAATGGGTTGATACCCAATTTTTCCAATGACTCAAGGTAGAGCTCTTGGATATTTGATGGAGATGGCTTCATAACCACTTGGAATTGGTGGTGTTGGTAGAGACGATTTGGGTTTTCTCCGTAACGACCATCAGCTGGACGACGAGATGGCTCTACATAAGCCGCATTCCATGGTTCAGGCCCAATGGCACGAAGGAAAGTATAAGGACTCATGGTCCCCGCACCTTTTTCGTTATCATAAGCCTGCATAAGCATACAACCCTGATCATTCCAGTATTGTTGCAAAGTAAGGATAATTTCCTGGAAAGTCAATTTTTTAGACATGTTTTACTCCTTTTTCTATATGATTGAGTCTGACTCAGGATACAAAAAAACCGTGTCTTTGCTCCTAAGTCAAGTGACCTAGGGGCGTTAAAAACGCGGTTCCACCCTAATTTATTACTTCATTATCTTTATTAAAATACCAAAAGCGCCACACTCATCTCTCAACCACCTGACTCTCACTATCTCAGGCTCGCTTAGGATTTACCGATAAGATATTCTTTCTTGCGTCTATTATAACAAAATGCAATTAAAAAGTAAAATTATTTTCATAAGGAATCTTTTCTAAATCATCTAAACTAGACACACCAATTTAACATCGTTGCCCCTTTTTTGCCCCTTCTAGAACAAAAAGAAAAACCGCTACTCCTAAGAATAGCGGTTTAATCATGTTTTTAAGCTACAAATGTAGTCGCTCTATTATTTAAGAGTAAATGAAGCTCCAGCTTCTCAGCTGCCTTGGAGATACTCCCCTCCTCAGCAATAGTAATAAAATAACGAAGCACTCTTAACTCCATGCCATCCTCCTAATTTTCCTCATAAGATTTAAACGGTTGATTCTTCTCAGGATATCGGTCTGGTGTAATGGCGAGTCCCATTTGCTCTTTTTCGTGATATAACTCTTTCATAAGCGACCACATCATCAACACTAGTACTATAGAAAATGGAAAAGCGACAATAATGAGCGTGTTTTGTAAAGCTGTCAATCCACCAGAAAACATGAGTGCAATAGCAATCAAGGCCAGCATGACACCCCAAATCACCTTATTACGATTACTTGGATTTAGATCGCCATCTTCAGACAACATGGCCAAAACATAGGTGGCAGAATCCGCCGAGGTCACAAAGAAGGTTAAAACTAAAGTAATTGCCAGGAGTGAAAGGACACTTCCCAGAGGATATTCATTAAAAGAGGCAAAAAGAATTTCTTCTGTGGCAAAACGTATCAAATCAACCCCCGAATCTTGTAGTGAAGTAGATAAGGTACCAAAAGCAGAAAACCAGATAAAACTAAGGACTGTTGGTGCCAAAAGCACTACTGTCAAAAATTCGCGAATAGTCCGACCTTTTGAGATACGGGCAATAAAGACGCCCACAAAAGGTGACCAGGAAATCCACCATGCCCAGTAAAAAATGGTCCATTGGTTAATCCAAGCCCGCTTGGTCTCATCAAAAGCCGCCGCCCGAAAACTCATACGGAAGAAGTTTTGAAAATAAAGGCCGATAGAGTCTGTCATGGTGTCAAATATCTTAACCGTTGGCCCCAAAACTATGACTCCAGCAAGCAAGACAACAGCTAAAATCAAGTTTGTATTAGATAGGATTTTAACACCCTTTCCTAAACCTGATAAGGCAGAAATAAGAAAAAGAATTGTCGCAATGATGATAATGATGACTTGCACAAGACTATTATTAGGAATACCAAAGACATAGGAGAGACCGCCATTGATTTGTGAGGCACCAAAGCCGAGCGTTGTCGCTACCCCAATCACTGTCGCAATAATGGTGATGGTATCGATAATGGTTGCTATTGGTCCGTCCGCATATTTTCCAAAAAGAGGCTTAAAGACGACTGAGAGCTGATATTTCTCCCGTTTACGAAAGCCAAAATAAGCCAAAGACAATCCCACCAGGGCATAGACCGCCCAAGCATGAAATCCCCAGTGAAAAAAAGTAAAACGAAAAGCATCTGCAAGAGCATCCGCACTGCCAATTTCTGCATTGGGCGTCGAGATAGCAAAGTGACTCAAAGGCTCTGCTGCCCCATAAAAGACCAGACCAATCCCCATTCCAGCAGAAAACATCATGGCAATCCATGACGTCGTCGAATGCTCTGGCCGACTCGTGGGATTACCCAAGCGAATCTGCCCTATCGGACTTACAATTAAAAAGACACAAAAAATTAAAATCCCCGTAACCAATAACAAGTAAAACCAGCCAACACTAGTTGTTAAGAGATTTTTTAAGTAAGAACTAATATTTTGAAACTGCTGGGGAACAAAGAGCCCTAACAAGACTAAAATAAATATGATGACGAGCGAAAGCTGAAAAACTTTTGTTATTTTAGAATGCTTCACCATTTTACCTCCTTATGTGTTCTTAGTTATAGAAAGTTTTTGAGAAAACTTAAAACTCTATATGGTTTCATTGTAACACAATTGTTTAATTTATACATATAACAACCGAATACATCCAACATATTCGCACCGTATTCTTCAAATATTTGACTAATCTTTTGAGAAAGAGATCCCTTTTTCTTTTGCAATATTCTTGATTTTAGCTTTGAAACTATTAGCATTTGAAAATTTCACGACAAGACCTCCACATAATTCATCAAAAAAGAAAAACCGCTACTCCTAAGAATAGCGGTTTAATCATGTTTTTAAGCTACAAATGTAGTCGCTCTATTATTTAAGAGTAATTTGAGCGTGTTACTCAAAACACTAAGTATAAAGCTTATTTTTTATTACTTTATTTTTGTAGGGGTGTATATAGGGGTGTCGCTCCAACTCCTTCCTGTTTAAGAAGTTGAGTAATTTCATTTCCAAGAGTTGTATTGTTTGCATTATAGTAATGACTGTATGTGTTTAATGTTGTAGCTTTATCAATTCTTCCAGAACGCTGTGATACTTCTAAAACATTCTTTTTCAGAACATTGATCATAAATGAATCATGTGAATGACGCAATCCTTTGCCAGTTATTTCTGGGACTCCAGCCAACTTTGCATGACGTTTCAACATTCTTGTCAAAGTGCTTTTTACCATTGGTTCACCAAACTTAGATAAAATATAATCTTGACTAGAATTAGAAATCTGAATTGAGCGCCAACGTTCAAGCACTTTTATTGTTTCATCATCTAAGTCTATATATCTTATACCTGCTTCGGTTTTTGTCTGCTCTTTACGCTTATAGACACCACCTTTTAAAGCTTCTAAAGTTGAGTGAACAAAGATACGTTTATTCTCTTTATCAAAATCTGACCAAAGTAAAGCAAAACCTTCACTAACACGTACACCAGTCATATAGTACAACCAGGTTGTAGTAAAACGATGAAGATCTTCATAATCAGTTAAATCAAAAGTTGAAAGAACTTTCTTAAACTCTTCAAAAGTCCAGAATTTTGTATCTGGTCTTTTACCTTTTGGATTATCCAGGCTCTTGCACGGGAATGTTTTGAGATATTCCATTCTCTCTGCATAACCTAAACATTGTTTAAATCGTATCCAAACACATTTTGCATAATTCGCAGAATACTTATTAATAAGTTCTAAACGAAATTTTTCACAGTCACGAGGTTTAATATCTCGTAATTTCATTTTCCCAAATCTCTCAATGAATGTATCAAATTGAGTGATTGCGGTTCTATATGTGCTATCTTGTACCGTTTGTTTGTAGTAAGGTAAAAAAACCTCCAACATATACTGTTCAAAATTGAGATTATAGTCGCTATAATCAAATTTGTCGTAAAATTCAACTCTTGCTCGACATAACTCATCATATGCCTCTTTTTCAGTAGAAAAAGATTTTCCCCATATATTACGATATCTTTTAAATCTTTGACGTTTACCTGTAGCTGATGCTTTGAATTCTGTCTGACAGTAAATTCTTCCTTTACTATCTCTAAATACTCCTTTATATTTCTTTGACATTGCTTTCAATTCCTTTCATTAAGTAAATTGAAAGCCGAGTAATTCTTCCACAATAGAACTAGGTGCAAGATCAAGTCTTTTGTTATCGAAAGGCGATCTACTTAATTTTACCAAATTATTTGAAGAATTCAAAGATTCATCAAATTGATTTATAGCAATATTTTTTGCTTGCTTAATTATTTCTTTTGAAGCTGTTTTAGAAAATCCAAGCTTCATAATATCTTTATGATTAACTGTCTTCATTCTTATCTCCTATATTGTAGAATTCTGTAATATAACTAATTTCATCACCTGTGCTAATAATATGATTTGTTTTTTTTGAATAATTGGCATCTAAATCAATATCTAGTCCATTGATACTCATTACTTCTCCTTTAGTAGCTGTTATTTCAATTGGTTTTTTAATTCCTCTAGAACACCTATAAATCCTGACACCTTTAGGATATAAATATAGTCGTGCACCTTTGACGTATTTTTTTGTATTCTGATTATCATCTATTTCTAAATTAGTTAAATATGCGACAACATAATTACCTACTTTATCACTATTTTTAAGCCTTTTAGTTTTAGTGAAACCTTTTTTCCAGCATTCTTCAATAATTTTATTTGGAATATAAAGAGAACTTCTTTTAGGAGCTTTTATAAGCAGATGACAATGCCAACTCCCACTAGCTTGTGGTTCAATAACATTGATATACTCTAAATCTGAATATTGTTTTCTTAAATCTCTTATAAATAATTTAAAGTCTCTATAAACAATTTCAATTTCATTAGTGTACTTAGCATAGGTCAACGTTATCCAAAGTTCATTTTTATCACCATTGAAGTTATGAGTAATAAGACGCCTTAACTTTCTCATTGTAATACGAGTTGACTTTATATTATCACTTCTTGTCTCTCCACTTGTATCCATATCAAATATTTCCCCAGTCTCCAAAACAACGTATTTTTTATTCGGAAGTACTTTTATGGTCTGCTTGTGTATTCCATTAGAAGTTGTTAATTCTAGGGTATTACCATATCTATAAGATTTTACGATAGCTCCTGCATGTACTTTTGAATTATTTACTTTCACTCCTAACTTTCCTTATTGTTCTATTGTTTGACGTTTATCAAGTTAAAAGCAATAGAAGCAAGCTTCTATTGCTGGGCACATTTCTTAAAGTAAAGAAAGAGGGACGCTCCACTTGCTCTAGCTCTCTGAGCTGAGCACCCCTATTCTTTACTTTCGAAAGTGCTCTAATAATATTTTTCCAATTCTTTTAAAAAGTCAAACTTTTTATCAAAAAATGGAGTTTCAAAATAAGTTGGTAAAGTCATTTTTCCATCAATCTGTACATGGCCTCCTCCTTTTATTTCAATTGATTTATAGTCCTTAAAATTAGAACCAAAGACCATTCTGTATCCATCTTCTGATAAATTGCCAAGTGCAACTCGACAACCTAATTGATCCCTAATTGCACCATCAAGAATACTCGCATCTGGGCGCTGCAGAGAGACCTCGGTTAGTATTCCGACTTGTCTTCCCATCATTACTAAGTTATATAGGTAAGACATGGCTTCTTCAGCAATTTTTTTATCAGATACTTTTACAAAAGCTGTGACTTCATCAATAAATACTACGATTGGTTTTAATCCAAAATCTGTAAAATCTTTACCAAATGATTCTTGACTAGAAAAATATTTATCGTATCTATTCATCATTTGAAAATTTACAACTCTCAGTATTTTACAGATTTGGTTAGAAGTAACAGCGATATTCTCTTCTGGAAAACCACTAACATACCTCAGTAAACTTAAATCTGCATTTTTCGGATCACAGATATAAATATCAGCACCCATCGATGCATATTGCAAAAGTTTATAGTTTAAGAACATACTTTTCCCTGAACCTGTTGTACCAACTGTTAATCCATGAGGAACTTTGCTAATATCGTATGATATTTTTTTTGTGAGTTGAATTGCTGTCGAATTTCTATCTTTTTCTAAGTTTAAATCCGATACTTTTAAACGTTCATCTTTTATTAATTCAAAAGTATAATCGGTGTATGTTAACTGCTTTTCATTAGATATCAATCTTTTCCCTAAGTATGCCTCCAACTTGCTTCCGAGGTCATTAACTTTATGGCTTAGAAGTCCACCTATATTGTATACTCTAATCGTACAGGTACTTGCATCTTTTTTATTATCAATCCATTCCATTTCCAAGGTTTCAATATATTTTTTTTCTTTAGTTTCAGTTATCTGTGTAATATATAATTGGTTTAATTTAATAAATTTAAATAATTTTTTCTGATTTAAATACTTACTCCTATTAAATTGACCGTAAACAAACAAAGAACCTAGTAGTATTTCTAAAGAATATATAATAAAAATATGATTTATACTTAATCTCAAATTGAACAATGGTAGCAAATATAAATCAATAGAAAGAACCAATATTATAAATAATAAGAATATTATCCGACTTGCCCAGAAGGGAAATACCCAGTTTATACTAACTCTTTTCATGTTGCTTATTTCCTTGTGAATATAAAATTACATCGGCAGTAATTGACAATTGATTTTGATACTCGCCATAAACAGTTGCTTTACTAATATTAACAATTTTACAAACTGTTTCTAATGGTTTAAATGAAGAATAATCATCAATCCCTTTGTTATTTACAGTTACAACTACTTGCTCTCCCAGATTGGTCTGACCATTCTGATATTCTGAAGTATCTTTAACAATAAGCAAGCTCACTTTTAACTTGTTATCTTGTGTAAGTTTAGAACCCAAATATACAAGTTCTTTGTTATCAAAAAATGATTTATCAAACTTTAAAAAGTTTCTTAAATTTTTTAGTGTCATAATTATTTACCTCTTTTTATTTTAAACAAAGAATCAGCAACTTCTTTATTCATTTGAAAATAGATTTGCAACTCTATTATCAATTTTTATCACATTATTGCTGTAATCTGATAAATTAATTATAAATTAAATAATTTATGATTTAGTCTAAACTTTCGTCTATATTTTTATATTAAATCGTAGACATAATCATAGATAATGTTAAAAAATCCATTGATATCAATCGTTTGAATAAATTGTTCAAATAAAAAAAGAAATATAATAGACTTATACTTCTTTTTCTTTAACTTATAAAAAATTTTCCAATTCAGATAATCTGATTAAGCTTAAAAGATAATTTTGATATTTTGTAAGCTCTTTTACATGATTAAGCATCAAATCGTTTAGTTCTAGCTGGATATACTTTGATGCTCGACTATTTATAGTTAAAATCCCTGGGACATGACCTCCAAATTTAGCTATATTCTCCTTAACTAAATCTGTGAATTCATCCTTATTTAAGTTTCTATTTAACCTAACTAATTTTGTTGGATAAACTCCATCTTTCTCATTTGGCCTATCCTTTCTTACTAATTTATCTCCTTCTTTCGTTTTAACTATATAAGTGGGCATATAATCTGGATTTCTTTGTGCTCTTGAAAAATTAAAAGGTATTGAATCATTTTCTATAATTGGTATATCACTCTCTATAAACTCTTTCATTAAGGTATCAACCATATACCCAATTTTGAAAATAGTATTCTTTTTCAATAATTCAATATTCTCAGGGAAAAAATTATCAGATAAATCATTTTCAAGCCATCTTTCAAAATACTGATTTATTTCAACGAATTTAAACGAACGGTTCATATCATTAAATATATCCTTTATTACATTATTTTTAAAAGAACGAGTTAATTTTCTTTTAATAAGTATCCAGGGAGCCTCAAAAGAAATATCAGACACTTGAGTCATATCCAGATTATACCATGTCGAAAATTTAGCAAAAATACATAAATAATCAATAAAAGATTTATTAAAATTATCTAATTCATCATTAATTTTCTTTTTCGATAATATTTCTTGAAAATAGTTATCAAATGTAATTTCTAAAAGCTCTTCAATTTCACTATCTGTACCAAATATTAATCGAACTTTTTTTATTTTAAATATTCGGGAGTAATCTTCCAATAAGCTATCTGGAATAAAATTACCACTTTTTATATTCTTCCCTGATTCTATTCTTTTTATTGTAGATACCTGACCAGACGAAATCGTTTCTATTTGTCTTGAACCTCTTAACTCTCGAAATCTTACTGAAACTTTTTTTATTAATTCATCTTCAAAAAAACTCATTCCATCTCCAATATTTATAAAGTAAATTCAGAAACAATTTTCTTCTCATCTTCTGTTAAATCAAATAAATCCATGACTAGATTATCAATATCAAGATTAAGTTTGTTAATCAACTCAGAATCTTGTGTTTCTTTCTTCATTTCATCCATCAATTGCTCTACCAGTATCGCTATTGAATCTTGTTGTTCTTTTGTCGAATTTGGTATTGGGAATTTCTTAATTTGAGTTAATCGCATTTGAGGGAAAGTATTTCGTTGCAAAAAATCAAATTTATTAATAGCATAGTAAGAAAGGACCTTAGAATTTAAAACTCCAATTAAAAATCTTGGATTTATGGTAATTTCATTTATTACTTCAATACTTTGTTCATGCACAAAATTTTCTTCTACTAAAGTCGCTCTGAAAATATAGCTTGACTTTACTGGAATTCTTGCAATTAAGATCCTAACTCCTTCAAAAATTGTTGAATTTCTGGGTGCTGCTAAATGTTTTCCATATGATAAAAACTGACCTGACCAGTTGATTTTATATCTTTGTAAATCAGAACCTGTTAAAAATTTTCTATAACTATTATCAACTTTTACATTTGAAAAGAAAGGTCTAGAATTTTTAAATATTTGAAACTCTTCTTTATTATCAGGTTGTTTTGGTGTTCCTTTTCCTCTCTCAAAAATCTTCAAACCATCTTTTACATGACCATAATTATCCTCAAGTGCTTTAGAATTACTTTCAAGTTTTAATAAAATATTTGTTGAATGTTCATCAATTGTTGAAATAGTAATAACATCTTGTTTTAAAAGTAATTCTGATTCTGTTTCCGTTATAATATTTACTTCACCCCTTGTAATTTCTCCAAGAACTACCTTTTCTGGTCGTTTATTGAACATGTCAACAATACAAACATCAATAGCTGCTTCATCAAAAATTTTATCTTTAGAATTAATAAAAGATATGTCGTCAAACGTTTTTAAAATATGATGACGTAAAGGTTTATATTGATTAATAGTTAAAAATGAGTTAGGAATAATATAAGATACACCACCGCCATTTCTTATTAATGAGAAAGCAAGTTCTAAAAATAGTCCAAATGTATTTGCTTGATAATTATTTAAAGGATAGGTTTTTGAATAGTAAAGCTTCATTTCTTCATTAAATGACTGATTACTTGCAAAGATATAGGGTGGATTCCCAATAACTAAGTCGAATCCAATAAATTCACCATTTTCTCCTAAAATCTCAGGGAATTCCATTCGCCACTCCATGCCACCTGCATAAAGGGGATTTTTCAAACGTTCATCAAATTCTTTCTTAGCTTTTTCAAGTTGCTTACTTAATAACAAATATTCCTTATTATTATTATTCTCTTCTTCAAAAAGACTAATTGCTCCTGCTTTATTTTTTTCGGAGATCAGTTTATGTAGTTTTTTTAATTCTGGACTTGAAGCTAAGTCATCAAAAGAATATTTTAGTCTTTCTATTTTATCCCATATATTTGCCTTTGTTGCCTTATTATTTGTATCTTTATATTCGCGAACTAAATCTAGATATTCTTTGAAATCATTTCTACGTAAGTCAAACTCATAATTAAAATCAAATTTATGAAGTAGACTGTCCCCGACCTTAATATTAATATCAATATTAGGTAAAGTTGTTAAAACTGGTTGATTAATCTCTTCATCTATATAGTAATACGAAGATTTTAATAGTTCAATCCATAGACGCAAACGGCAAATATTTACTGAGCTTGGGTTTATATCTACACCAAATAAGGTATTTTCTAAAATTTGTCTTTTTTGAGTAAATATAGATTTTTGAATTCTTTCTGCTAAATCATTTCCCACCTGATACACAAAATTATTGCCAGACATATCTTGAATAATTAACTCATCATTAATAACATAACATTGAATTATATTACCGATATAATTTCCCTGAGAATCAAAAAGAACATTTAAATCACTTTTTAAAGCAATAATTTCATTTAAAACAGATACTAAAAAATGGCCTGAACCTACTGCAGGATCACAAATTTTAATCTGATCAATTGTATCACTAATCTTTTTAGCAATTTCCATAGAGCGAACTTTTAGTTTCAAATCCTCTATGCCTTCACAGTTCCATGACATTGTCTCGTTTACTTTATCAACTACTGCCATTCGTACAGCTCTTCGAGACATATACATAGTAATATTTCCTGGTGTATAGAAAGAGCCATCTCGATAACCATTAATTTTTTCAAAAATCAAACCGAGAACTGAAGCATTAATAAGGTCATTTTTTGATTTTTCATGATGAGAAATACTAGTAGAGAAATCATAGGAATCCAAAAATTCAAATAAATACTGAATAAAATTTATTTTTCCACTTTTTCTTTTATTATTAGAACCTTTAAGCGATGTTTTCGAATAAATTTCAATATCACCTTCTGGTAAACGATCAATACCAATACCATCCCGAGAAACTTCTAATTCATTTTCTTCAAAAAGAGATGAATTTAAATAGGGAATATAACCAAATTTTTTTTGAACTCGTTCTTTTCTATCAGTTATTTTTTTAGCTAGAACAGCAAAGAACAATGTATAAATTTCTTCGAAACTCGATAATTTATCATATGTTAAAAAGCGATATGATTCGTCTTTGTTAAATAGAACTAACTGAGATTCTAAAAGTTTTAAAAATAGAATTCTATTCATCCAAATGACGGTTAATTGAATCGCAATATCTTCTTGTCTATCTTTTGGAACATCTTTAACTTCCAACTTATCAATAATATTTTCAACAAATGAGTATTGTTGGCGTTTAGACGGTTTCAATCGAGAAATAATTTTTGAAGTTCCTACTTTAGATTCTTCAAGTCCCATCAAGTATAAAAGCTCATCATAGAAATTCTTATTTAACTTATTTGAATCAGTAAATATCTCCTTATTTAAAAGATTTTCTGCAGTAAAGAAACGGTATAATTGAGTCAGATTATTTTTCTTTATTTCAATTGACTTACTATTTTTGACAAGTGCATCTCGTAAATCAAAATGGGCTATTTCTATCCCTTTATCAATCGCTAAATCTATTGCTGGAGAGATTACTTCATTATAAAGAAAATCAGTCGTATTACTAGATAGTTGATTATTTTTGAATTTAGTTACAAGATCTACTAACTTCTTGTTTTTTGTAAAATGTTTTTCGATTTCTTTTGCTTCAATCACAAACCATGATAGACCGTTTGTAACAATGCATTTTTTTATCTCTATATTATGTTCAAATAATCTTTCTCTTAAGTAATAAGCTACAATCTCCTGAAAAGCCTTAGAATTAATTTTATCTTTAGCCATCATCTCTGATTTATTTGTTAAACTTTTATGTTCAAAAATAACACCTAAAGTAGAATTTGAATCTTTCCCGTTATAAATAGCTAAATCTATTCTATTTGATGTATTTATAAAATTATGTGGTAAAAGCTTTTCGAGAAAAGATTTCAATAAATTCTTTTGATATTCCTCAGATTCCCTTTGATTATCATATAAAAGAGTAAGATAATTATTTAACTTTTTCCCAAAGGCTTCCTTATCTTCATCTAATGGCATAATCGCTTGAACTGATCGGTTCATAGAACCTTTTAAACTTAATTCTTTTATCGCCATAATAACTCCTACAAAATATTTTAATTGATAAAATAAAATCTATAAATTCTTAAATAGATTAGTAAATAATACAATATAATTATACATCAATTTTATAAAAAATAAAAACTCCCACATAAAGTTGTGGGAGTGTTTTATGAGATGAGTTCAAATGAAATTTCCATTATCTAGTTTTAACAATCAAATTATAAGGCTAATCAACATTGAGATATAAACTAGAAGACGATTATTCCATCTTTTCCGATAGAAATTGATGAATCTTCTTGCAAATGATTTTCATAAGAACTATATATTTCAGATGAATAGTTAAATACAGTTTCAAATAAACCCGTTTCATACTTATATTTTAAATCTTTGAAATTAATATGAAGTTTTTCATACTCTTCTATTCTAAAGTATTTCTCCAAAGTTCCAAAAATAAAAGTATTTAACCCAATTTTATAACCTTCAAATTCAACAAAAATATAATTATTATTATTTATTGTTATAGTGTTAGAGTTTTTATAGTTGAATAATATAAGAAACATTATATTTTTATAATACATTAAGATTTCAAAATCTTCATCAAATTCATAAGTAATTATACCAGTATCTTCCGGATCAATATCACAGATATTTAATTCTCTATTTTTAAAATAAGCCCCAACTACATGTCTATCAAACTTTGTGATTGATCTTAAAGAATTTCTGAAATCGATAGATTTGATTGCATTTACTTGAGTTTTTGCATTAAAACAGTTGGAGTTGGTAACTTAGATCTATAAGTACCTTTAGCTTCTATCAAAATTGGAGTAAAAAAATTAGAATTTTTAAAACCAAAAAAATCAGGACTTTTATTATTATAACCATCATATCGAGTTATGTTTTTAATAACTGGATCTTTTAAATGAAATAAAAATGGAACTTTATATACTTTCTCTGCTATTGCATAAGCTGTCATGCTACCAATAAAATAAGAAATAGCTATTTTTATTGATGCTTCTGCGTTAAAATAGTCATCTGTAATTTCAAAGGTTCCATTTTTCGATTTAATTGCCATTTTAACTAAGCTAAAATAGAATTTCATTCCATTAGAACTAAGCTTTGTATTACTAAAAGCTCCTAATCTTATAAGATATCTTATAAAATCTTTATCAGTACAACTTATAGATGAGTTGTTATTATGGTTATTGGGGTTATTTTTCTTAAAATCTGTAGCACTATTATAAAAATATACATTGACCATACTTCTATCCCCTCAATCAAATTCACAAACACCCCCACATAATTTTGTGGGGGTGTTTGTGGGGAAGTTTCAAAAGAAACATCTCCTATTATAGCGCCTTTACTAATAACAAAAGGCTTTTAAACTCGGCTTTCAGCCTTAAACAATCGATAATTGATTATTTAAGAGTAACTGAAGCTCCAGCTTCTTCCAATTTAGCTTTGATTTCTTCAGCTTCAGCTGTAGCAACACCTTCCTTAACAAGTGCTGGTGCACCGTCAACAAGTTCTTTAGCTTCTTTAAGTCCAAGACCAGTGATTTCACGTACAACTTTGATAACGCCAACTTTTTTGTCACCAGCAGCTGTCAATTCAACGTCAAATGAGTCTTTAGCAGCACCAGCGTCAGCAGCACCAGCTGCAGCAACAGCTACAGGAGCAGCTGCAGTTACACCAAATTCTTCTTCGATAGCTTTTACAAGGTCGTTCAATTCAAGGATTGAAGCTTCTTTAATTTCAGCAATAATGTTTTCAATGTTCAATGCCATTGTTATTTCCTCCAAATAAGTTTAAATTTAATTTTGTTATTTTTTTGTAGCTAGGCTACGCTGCGTAGCTTATGATTAAGCTGCGTCTTCTTTGTTGTCTGCAACCGCTTTGACTGCAAGAGCAACGTTGCGCACTGGCGCTTGAAGTACAGAAAGGAGCATAGAAAGAAGTCCTTCGCGACTTGGAAGAGTTGCAAGAGCAACGATTTCTTCTTTTGATGCGACAGCGCCTTCGATTGCACCACCTTTGATTTCAAGTGCGTCAGCGTTTTTAGCAAAGTCGTTCAAGATTTTCGCTGGTGCGATAACATCTTCGTTAGAAAATGCTACTGCAGATGGTCCAACAAAAACAGATGCAAGATCTTCAAGACCAGCTTTTTCAGCTGCACGACGTAAGATTGAGTTTTTAATAACTTTATACTCAACTTCGCTTCCACGAAGCTCACGACGAAGAACTGTATCTTGTTCAACTGTCAAACCACGAGCGTCTACAACGACGATTGATGCAGCAGCTTTCATTTTCTCAGCTACTACGTCAACTAGTTCCGCTTTCTTAGCAATAATTGCTTCACTCATTAGTGTGTTCACCTCCGTAATTATTTTGCTTGGGGAATTTTTCCAAAAGAAAAACGCGCCCAAACCTAGACACGAAAGTACAATACGCTTCTTTTTACATGATACGTTTTGTCCTCGGTAGGATATTTATGAGTCTTGCTCCCCTACTGTCTTAGGCAGTTTTTTCAAACCGTTTATAAGTATATCACAAGAATTCTATCAAAGCAAGTATTTTTTAAAAAAATCTGAGTTTTTTCTCAATTCTACTGCCACTTAGAGAAGAATATTTAAATATTTTCTCAGTAAATGGTAAAGATTGGTACCAAGGTATTATAGATTAAGAGCGCATGAAAGATCAACATTAACACATGAAATATGAATGGAGTATTTTCCGTGGTTTGAATGTCCTGATTAGATTTTTGACTGTCTAAGAAAAAAGTTAATGACAAGAAAAGTAGGATTATGCCATAAATAATACTAATGTGATAAAGAATGAGCCCTATGATACTGAAATAGAGGAAACCGAATATGGGTATCGAGAAAACAATCAGAGCTAAGGAACCAAATGCGATTCTTATTATCGAAATCATTAAGAAACTATAGGCTGAAAATGTGGTAAATTTTGATACTTTGATTTCTGTTTTTATCTGCTTAGATATGTAATGAATGATAAAAATTGGATAAAGAATATCTACCATCTTGACTCTCTATTCTTTCTAAGATACTTTACTTTACTTTATTTTAACTATTTTTCCTTCAAAATTCAATTTCTCCCTTGACGGATAATATTATTTAGTGTACTATACAACTGTATATACACATAAAAGGAGTTATTATGAATACACAAAAGAAAACACAATTCATGACTTTAACCGCATTGCTAACCGCTATCGCTATTTTGATTCCCTTGGCGATGCCCTTCAAGATTGTTATTCCGCCCGCTTCTTACACCCTAGGAAGCCACGTTGCAATCTTTATTGCTATGTTCCTTTCTCCTTGGATGGCAATCTTTGTCATTATAGCTTCTAGCCTAGGATTCCTCATGGCTGGTTATCCAATTGTCATTGTACTTCGAGCTTTCTCCCATATCTTTTTCGGCACTTTGGGCGCCTTCTATCTGCAAAAACATCCTCAAACCTTAGATAATCCTAAATCCTCTTTGATTTTTAACTTTATACTAGGTTTGGTTCATGCCATCGCAGAAGTTTTTGCTTGTATTATCTTCTATGCTAGTACAGGAACAGACCTAAAAAATATGTTCTATGTTCTCTTTGTACTGGTTGGTATTGGTACAATTATTCATAGTATGGTAGACTATTACCTAGCATTGGCTGTTTATAAAGCATTGAAAAAACGCCGTTAAGCGTTAAGAAAGAAGAATATGACAAAAAATCGAAAAGAAGCACTTCTACAACTCTTAAAAGAAGCTCAAAAACCTCAAAACGGAAAAAGCTTAGCAGAACATTTTCATGTCACTCGCCAGATTATCGTTCAGGACATTGCAGTTCTTCGTGCAGATGGTGCTCCTATCTTATCAACCAATCGTGGCTATATTTATAAAGAAAGCAAAACCAATCCGTATGTTCACAAGCTGTTTAAAGTAAAGCACGAGATGGAAGAAATCGGTCAAGAACTTCTAGCTATCGTCGATAATGGGGGACGTGTTCAGAATACCTTAATTGATCATCCTGTCTACGGGGAAATTGAAACCTTGCTCAAACTCTCTTGTCGCCGTGACGTTCAGCATTTTTTAGAGCAAGTCGAACGGTCTGACTTTAGACCACTTTCTGAATTAACAGATGGCGTCCATTATCACCTAGTCGAAGCTGAAAACGAACAAGACCTCCTCTATATCGAGAAGGCCTTGGACAAGTTAGGGTATTTGGTAAAGGATTAAAAAGTTCTTTTTTCCCATCCGTCTTCTGTACGATGACGGTAGAAAAATTCAGACTTGTCTGGAGCTTCCATCATCTCCATCAAAGGTAACATATCATAAGCCAGATCCAAATTTGGAATCTGGTCTTTTTGTACCCAGGACACTTCTCCTTCTTCAGATGATTGTAGAGTACCAGTAAACTCAGTCGCCTTGTAACAAAAGACAATATAACGCTCACCTGTATCTAAGGGCCAATTTTTAATGCCGACAAGTTGAGGATTTTGAATCGTCAGACCTGTTTCCTCATAAATTTCACGAATAACTGACTCGGCAAAAGCCTCTCCGTCTTCAACATGGCCTCCTGGAAAAGCATAGCCAGACCAGCGATTGCTTTCGGGTGAACGATACTGCATAACCACGCGCTGCTTTTCTAGATCTTCAATCATACAAATATTGGTAAGAATGGTTAATTGTGCTCGAGACATAGGACTCACTTTCTAATCTTTAATTTTCTATCTTATACTTAACTTTAGATTTCATAATCAAAGGATTAACTAAGTCATGATATTCATGAATTTCATGGAGTAAGGAACCTCTGATGATTCTAATTTCCTTATCTTTACTATTCACCTGATAATCTATATTGATAGGCATAGATGAATCTGGAACCATAGATAAAAAGAAGAAAATCAAAACCCAGATTAGGAGGGCAAAGAAACCGCTGAGAGCTTGAAAAATCAAATGATGCCATTGAAAGATTCTTGTTTTATAAAAGATGGTCCATGGATGGATAAATAGGGTTAAGCAGAGACCAAAAAACCAGATATTCCACAAAACTGGGGTAAAAGCTAAACCAAATAAACCTAGGATAAAATGGAGTAGGGCAAATACCAAGAACAGTAGGTAAAGAATCCTAAATATAGTTAGATGTTTTCTCATAATTAACTCCTCTTATTTTCAATAAATTTCATAAACAAAATCGTTAAAGCAGCTACAGTAAAAAAGATTAGATAGGTTGCTATAGGAAACCAAATATAGCGGTGATCTAGGGATAAGAGAGAAGGTAAAATCCCTTTACTGTTTTTTCCGCTAATTCCAATAAAGAGATGGACTATTAAACCGATACTATTAAGATAAATAAATAAATCTGCAAATCTTTTTATTGTCATCCTTGCCCCAGACAAGTCTAGGAACCAATAGTCAAATAACCGATATACCAGACAAAAAAGATTTATATATAGTGGAAAACTATAGTTGATATCTCTGTATGGCGAAGGAATAGGAAGACTTTCAAAAACTAGATTCAAACTTAGTCCTATTGCTAGGATAAGACCGAGGATCAAGAAGAATCCTAAAAATTTATGAGAATCTAGCCAAAGATGAAAACTTTCTTTCATTGAGAGATTCTTTTTTGTATTTGAATTTTTTTTATTCTTTCTCATTTGAGTGGATTTTACCTATTTTCTTCTTTTCCCTTTTTCTTTTCAATATACTTGGAAATTAAAATAATCAAAGTAGCCACTAAGAAGAAGGTTATATAAGTAAGAATTGGAAACCAGATGTAGCGGTGGTCTAATGTTAGCAAGGGAGGAATAGTCTTTCTATTTCGACCCACTATTCCGAAAAATGAGTGAAACAACAAACCTACTCCATTTAGGTACAAGAATGGATCTGCAAAATCTTGTACTGTAAGCATTCCATCAAAATTATCTCTAAAAGCACCTTGATAAAGCATGTTCACTAAGAATATAAGATTCAGAAAGAGCGGAAAGACATAATTGAAGTTTTGATAGGGTTTTGGAATAAGAGTTGTTCCAAACAACAAATAGAATACCCCAAAAGCTGATAAAAAAAATATACTACTATCTAATAGAAAAGCTAATTTTGAATGTTGTAACAACCACAATTTTACTTTATCTAGCCAGCTCATTTTACGATTTGGCTTATGGGACTTTTTTGATTTTTTCTGTGTACTGTCATTATTTCTCATTCGTTTCTTAATCTTTCGTTCCATTTACGTCTCCTTCTTCTCTTTTCTGTCCGTATAACCAAAAGCAGAATGCCCAGCCCCAAGAAAAAGAAAAAGAGATAACTTACAATAGGAGCCCAGACATAGGCTGGATCCATAGAAATTAGAGGAGGGTAATTCGTTGTCTTACGACGACTTAGCCAATTCAGTCCTACCAAGAGATGTAAGGGAAAAAGAGGACCATTTAAACCAATAAATATCCATGAAAAGTAACGCCATTTCTGAAGTTTATCACTTCTAAAACGAAAGGCAAGGCAATAGGTTGAGAAGATCAGAAAGAAAAGATTGATCCATAAGGGGAAAAGATAGTTTAAGTTTGGGAATGGATAACCAATGAAAGAGACGGCAAAAAATGAGAAATACATAGATACAAATAACACACTCGTATCCAAGAGTTGACCAATCTTTCGGTGTCTTTCCATCCAAAGATAAAAGCTCTTAGTCCAAGAAGACTTTTCTCTTGTCTTGTACTTCATTTGTCTACTCATCTTCATTTTCATCTACTCCTTTTTTTGAACCTTTAGAGAGAAAGAAGATTGCCAAAGTTAAAATCAAGACTAGAAGGTAGATGGCAATAGGGAACCAGATATAAGCTGAGTCAAGTGAAAACAAAGGCGACAGGACGACTCTTTCTCTCTTTCTCACTCCAATCAGTTGAAAAATGAAGCTAAGGATATTGATATAAATAAAGGGTTCACAAAATCTTTTAAGAGTCCTTTCTTTTTTAGTTTTCACTGAGAAAAAGAGAGCATAGAACCTATTACCCAAGATAAAAAGATTCAATTGCAAGGGAAATAAGAGTTCTCTGTACCGAAAATCAGCTGGAATGCTTTTGTTCTGTGATGTTGTAAATTCTATAACTAGGAACAAGCTGATATAAAAGAACATATCAAGCATAAATTTGACAAATCGATGCCCTTGTAACCAAAAACGGACAGAATCTAAGCCCGATGAGTTCTCATAAGTTTTCTCTTTCAATTTTATAATAACTTCTTTCTATTAAAAATATATTCTAAAACGTATAGGTTCAAGATTAAATTTTAAGATTTAAAATTTCTTAATTTTGTTCTTTTCGTAACTTATCAGTTTATGATTCTGAATCTTTAAAGAAACACCACTACCTGAACGATATCCTTTAGCACCATAGTAGTAAGAAACCTCATAAAAGGCATCTGGCAACTCAGCATTTTCGATCCCATTTGAAATAAATCCTGTCAGTCCGCCTTCACTATCGAAATAATCTTTCTCACCCTCTTCTAAAACAGTGTCTTTATATCTAACACTTCCTTTAATAATTCCTTTTTCCAGAAATTCATCAATAGGGAGGTCATATAAACCTTGAAAAGCTTTTCCTTCCTTATGGTTCTTTTCTATGAGGGCATAATAGTCTTGGATATTGTCAGATTCAGTATCGACACTCCAGTAACTACTTACGAATTCCAAATTGGGATTTTCATATTGCTTGAAAAAACTCTCTACCTTTTCTTTGTTAGAAACACTGACAGGATTCTGGTTGAGTAGCTGATCTGCTATATGTGAAAATTGATGTAACATCGTTTCAATAGTTCCATCGTAGGCTAGTTCTTCACTCGTCCGTCTAGAATTTCCTGGAGATTTAGGAAAATAAATTAAACTGTCACTTACAGTGATCTTCCTTCCACTAACTTCTTCAGTATAATCATATTCAATTTCATAATCTTCAGAAGGCCATCTATATCTAGAAAACTTCGTAACCTTCACATCACCTTTAAAACCATATAATTTCAGTGTTCTGCTTGCTGCTGCCTCAATGTCTTTTTGATTTGGTCCAGAAAAAGTAGTATGAAAGGTAGCTACTAAAATGACTACAAAACTCAGAAAACAGGCTGAGAGGATAATTGCGATAAAACTGAAATTCAACACTAACGCTTTTTTCATTACTACATTCTCCTAGTTAAACATATTTAAATTTATTTCACTAATCCAACGACTTGACTTCCTCAGCTACTTTTTGCAGATATTTTTGTCTTGTAGAATTTGTATTCACCTCACGCCCTAACTCGCCTAAAATTGAAACTTTCTTTGTTTTGATACCACAATGATTCAAGACGGCATTTTTCAAAACTGAGATGCCATAGCTATCTGGAATGTTGATAGGACCCGAAAAGATTTTGTACCACCAAGTGGGCGCCATGGAGGTTGCGTAAATACTGGCTGTTTTCCCTTTTAATAACTTTTTAAACTGCTTGCCTCTAAGGTAATTCCAGATAAAACTCCCCTGATCATTAGCAGAGTAAGCAATCCCCGGAGTAAAGACCCGGTCAATCCAGCCCTTCATAAGGCTCGGCATACTACTCCACCAGATAGGATAAACAAAGATCAAATGATCTGCCCATTTGATTAATTCCTGAGAACGAAGGATAAAAGAATCTTCTTCCATACGTTTTCGATAGCCATAACGTAAAACAGGATCAAAGTCCTCTTCATTAAGGTTGATGACTTCAAGTTCATGGCGAACTGAGTCAATATTTTCTACAATGGTTTGAAAAATAGCCTGACAGTAACTCTCCTTATCAGGGTGTCCATTGATGACTAGAATTTTCAAAAGTTCTCTCCTATCTAATCCAAAGCCTTGACTTCCAGCATCATATCACGTATCTGGGCTGCTAGTTCAAAGTCAAGCACTTCGACGGCTTCTTGCATTTGTTTTTCCAGTTTCTTAACCAATTCTTTACGTTCTTGTTTGTTAAGGCTATTGATATCGACTTCCTTGTCCTCTTCCTTGGCAACTGCCTTGGTTACAGAGATCAGGTCACGGATTTCCTTCTTAATCGTTTGTGGGACAATGCCGTGCTCTTCATTATAGGCCATCTGGATTTTACGACGACGGGCTGTTTCATCGATGGCTTTTTGCATAGACTGAGTCATAGTATCAGCATACATGATGACATGCCCCTCGCTATTACGGGCAGCACGACCAATAGTCTGAATGAGTCCACGCTCATTACGAAGGAAACCTTCCTTGTCAGCATCGAGAATAGCAACCAAACTTACCTCTGGAACATCAATCCCTTCACGAAGGAGGTTAATCCCTACCAAGACATCAAAGACTCCTAAACGCAGGTCACGGATAATCTCTGTTCGCTCTAAAGTCTTGATATCCGAGTGCATATATTTGACCTTGATACCCATTTCTTTGAAGTAGTCAGTCAAGTCTTCGGCCATTTTCTTGGTCAGGGTTGTAATAAAGGTACGTTCGTTCTTTTCAACACGGGCATTGATTTCACCTAAAAGATCATCAATTTGCCCCATAGTTGGGCGCACTTCAACTTCTGGATCCAAAAGACCAGTCGGACGAATGATTTGTTCAATAACGGTATCAGTCTGCTCGTGTTCATAATCACCAGGTGTCGCTGACACATAGACAATCTGGTGAACATGACTTTCAAACTCTTCACGACGTAGTGGCCGGTTGTCCAAGGCAGATGGCAAACGGAAGCCATAGTTGACCAACATCTCCTTACGAGAACGGTCCCCATTGTACATGCCCTTGATTTGCCCCATGGTCATGTGGCTCTCATCAATCATAATCAAGAAATCATCTGGAAAGAAATCAAGAAGTGTATAAGGAGGCTCTCCTTCGCTGCGTCCATCCATGTGACGGGAGTAATTTTCAACGCCGTTTGTATAGCCCATCTCACGAAGCATCTCGATATCGTATTCTGTTCGTTGTTTCAAGCGTTGCGCTTCGAGGAGCTTACCTTCCTTCTCAAAGACAGCTAACTGCTCCTCCAACTCAGCCTCAATCTTAGCAATAGCTACTTCCATGTGGTCGTCATTGGTCACAAAGTGAGTCGCTGGGAAAATCGCCAAATGATCCACTTCGCCCAGAACTTGACCGGTTAGAGCTTCGACTTCACGAATACGATCAATTTCATCCCCGAAAAACTCTACACGAAAGGCATGCTCATCACGAGAGGCTGGGAAAATCTCCACCACATCCCCACGTACACGGAATCTTCCACGTTGAAAATCAATGTCATTGCGTTCAAACTGAATATCCACCAAATCATTGAGCAGTTTATCGCGAGAAATCTCAAGACCCGGACGCAAACTTACCACACTATCAGCATATTCTTTCGGAGAACCCAAACCATAGATACAAGACACAGATGCAACAATGATCACATCATTACGCTCCAAGAGCGCTGAAGTCGCGGAGTGACGAAGCTTATCAATCTCATCATTGACCGAGCTATCTTTTTCGATATAGGTATCACTCGATGGCACATAGGCTTCTGGCTGGTAGTAATCGTAGTAAGATACGAAGTACTCAACAGCATTCTCTGGGAAAAATTCCTTGAACTCCCCATAGAGCTGGCCTGCTAGTGTCTTATTGTGGGCAATGACCAAGGTTGGCTTATTAACTTGCGCAATCACTTGACTCATGGTGTAGGTTTTCCCTGTACCAGTCGCGCCCATCAGGATTTGCGCCTTCTCACCACCCTCGATATTATCTACTAACTGTTCAATGGCTTGCGGTTGATCCCCAGAAGGTTGGTATTTGGATACCAGTTTAAATTTGTTATTTACTTTTCTATCTATCATGACAGTTCCTTTCGTTTATATAGTCATTCATTTCTTGATCTGAGAAAACCTCTCCTCTATCCACGGGAATTCGTATGATTTGGTTCTTTGCAACATATTTTCTCTTCTTTGGCAACTGAAAACCAAGTTTTTTATCGAATTTGATCGCCGTCTCACTATCTTTGAATAGTATCATCAGAACCCGGTATCTTTTATTATCACCCAATTCAAATTGGGGGTATAAAAAGTATTCAATCCGCTTCAAATAATAAAGAAGAGAGGAAGAGCGCTTAATATCGGCTATGGGACTTGACCAATCTTTCATGACAAGGTCAATATCAGATAAGGGGATTTCAAACGTTTTTCGGCCAAAAAGTTTTCCATAATAGGTGAAGGACTGCTCATCTACTTCTATTAATTTCTTTGTTTTACTAAAATTCATCATACCATCTACCGCATAAATACCGAAATATAGCGGAAGCAGAAGAAGGAAAAGGACAAAGAGTTTACCAAAATAATCCTCATACAAAGAATCATTTAAAAGGGAAGAAATAATCAACCACAATGGAACGAGAGAAAAAAACAGGCCCAATGCAATTTGAACTTTAAGCAAGCCTCTGTCAAACTTAACAATCATCTTTTTCCCCTTTCTAAGTACTCCTTCTATTTTACCATAAAAAGGAAAGAGTTTCTTTTTCTCAACAGACTACCTCATTTTATTCTATGTTATATCTTGTGACATAGAAATATAAAATATTTGCCGTTCTTTAACTTTTTTGATATAATTTGAAAATATCTTGAAAGGAGACATCACATGAAGAAAAAAATTCTAGCTTGTTTGCTAATTTTATTTCCTATTCTTTCACTAGGAATAGCAAAAGCTGACACAGAAAAAACCAAGTATGTTATTGCCAGTGACTCATCTTTTGCGCCATTTGTTTTCCAGGACTCAAGCAATCAATACACTGGTATCGATATGGATCTAATCAAAGCTATCGCTGAAGACCAAGGCTTTGAAATCGAGATTACCAATCCAGGCTTTGATGCTGCTATTAACGCAGTCCAATCTGGACAAGCAGACGGTATCATTGCAGGTATGTCAGTGACTGATGCTCGTAAAGAAACTTTTGATTTCTCTGATTCTTACTATACAGCAAATACTATTCTTGGTGTTAAGGAATCAAGCTCTATTTCTTCTTATGAAGATTTGAACGGTAAGACTGTAGGTGTGAAAAATGGTACTGCTTCACAAACCTTCCTAACTGAGAATCAAAGCAAGTACGGTTACAAGATCAAAACTTTTTCCGATGCTGCATCTATGTATGATAGCTTAAACACTGGTTCAATTGATGCCGTTATGGACGACGAACCTGTTATTAAATACTCTATTAGTCAAGGACAAAAGTTAAAAACACCAATAGCAGGTACACCAATCGGTGAAACTGCCTTTGCAGTTAAAAAAGGAAGCAATCCAGAATTGCTAGAGAAGTTTAACAAAGGGCTTGCAAACCTTAAGGCAAATGGAGAATTCCAAAAAATCCTTGATAAGTATCTAGCTAGCGATTCTACTACTACAAGTTCAACCGCTGACGAAACAACTATTTGGGGATTATTGAAAAACAACTACAAACAACTTCTCAGCGGACTTGGAATTACCCTATCATTAGCACTTATTTCATTTGTAATTGCGATTTTCATCGGTATAATCTTTGGTATGTTTAGTGTCAGCCCTTATAAATCACTCCGTTTGATTTCAGAGATTTTCGTTGACGTTATCCGTGGTATTCCATTGATGATTCTCGCAGCCTTCATTTTCTGGGGCATTCCTAACTTTATCGAATCTCTTACAGGTCAACAAAGTCCAATCAATGACTTTGTCGCTGGTACAATTGCCCTCTCCCTAAACTCAGCTGCCTACATTGCTGAAATTGTTCGTGGTGGCATCAAGGCCGTACCTGTTGGACAAATGGAAGCCAGCCGAAGCCTTGGTATTTCATATGGAAAAACCATGCGTAAGATTGTCTTGCCACAAGCAACCAAGCTCATGCTTCCAAACTTTGTCAATCAATTTGTTATCGCTCTTAAAGATACAACAATCGTATCTGCAATCGGTTTGGTAGAACTCTTCCAGACTGGTAAGATTATCATTGCTCGTAACTATCAAAGTTTCAAAATGTATGCAATTCTCGCAGTCTTCTACCTTGTGATTATCACTCTTCTAACTAGATTAGCGAAACGCTTAGAAAAGAGGATTCAATAATGGCAAAATTAAAAATTGACGTTCATAACTTACATAAACAATATGGTAAAAACAAAGTCCTTAAAGGAATTTCAGCGAAATTCTATGAAGGAGATGTTGTTTGTATCATTGGACCTTCTGGTTCAGGTAAGTCAACTTTCTTGCGTAGCTTAAATCTTCTCGAAGAAGGAACAAAAGGAAGCATCACAGTTAATGGCTATGATTTGACGGATAAATCTACCAACGTAGACCATGTTCGTGAAAATATCGGAATGGTGTTCCAGCACTTCAATCTCTTTCCACATATGACTGTATTGGAAAATATCACTTTCGCTCCTGTAGAACATAAGTTAATGACTAAGGCTGAAGCTGAAAAATTGGGTATGGAACTCCTCGAAAAAGTCGGGCTTGCTGACAAGGCCAATGCTAATCCTGAAAGTCTATCCGGTGGTCAAAAACAACGTGTGGCTATCGCCCGCGGTTTAGCAATGAACCCTGATGTTATGCTCTTTGACGAACCAACTTCTGCCCTTGACCCTGAGATGGTCGGCGATGTTCTGAACGTTATGAAAGAATTGGCTGAACAAGGCATGACTATGATCATCGTAACCCACGAAATGGGATTTGCTCGTAAGGTTGCCAATCGTGTAATCTTTACCGCCGACGGTGAATTCCTAGAAGATGGTACACCTGATCAAATCTTTGATAACCCACAACACCCTCGTCTGAAAGAATTCTTAGACAAGGTTCTCAACGCTTAAAAAAACTGCAAGATTTACCTTGCAGTTTTTTCTCACTTGTATTTGAATTTTGGATTTTTTAGAAAATTATGATAAAATAAAAGGTATGAAAATGGGGATTCCTCATGCCTAGGATATCTAGGAAAGTAAATAGAAATTAGGTAGCTGGATGTCATCTAAAGTTATTGTTACAATTTTTGGTGCTAGTGGAGATTTGGCTAAACGCAAGCTCTACCCTTCACTTTTTAGACTTTACAAATCAGGTAATTTGTCTGATCATTTTGCTGTTATTGGAACTGCTCGTAGACCTTGGAGTAAGGAATATTTCGAATCTGTTGTTGTCGAATCTATTTTAGACTTGGCAGATAGCGCAGAAGAGGCTCAAGCATTTGCTAGTCATTTTTACTATCAAAGTCACGATGTTAATGACACTGAGCACTACATCGAATTACGCAAGCTTCAGGCTGAGTTAAACGAAAAATATCAAGCTGAACACAACAAGCTTTTCTTCCTCTCAATGGCACCTCAATTCTTTGGTACCATCGCCAAGCACCTCAAGTCAGAGCAAATCGTTGACGGTAAAGGCTTTGAACGTTTGATTGTTGAGAAGCCTTTTGGTACAGATTATGAGACTGCAAGCAAACTAAACGAAGAACTCCTTGCTACTTTTAACGAAGATCAAATCTATCGTATTGACCACTATCTCGGTAAGGAAATGATTCAGAGCATTTATGCCATTCGATTTGCCAACATGATTTTTGAAAATGTTTGGAATCGTGAGCACATCGATAATGTGCAAATCACATTTGCAGAACGTCTAGGTGTTGAAGAGCGTGGTGGCTACTATGATGAGTCTGGTGCCCTTCGTGATATGGTTCAAAACCACACACTTCAGCTTCTGTCACTCCTTGCTATGGACAAACCTGCAAGCTTTACCAAGGATGACATTCGCGCAGAGAAAATCAAGGTCTTCAAGAACCTTTACCACCCTACAGACGAGGAACTTAAAGAGCACTTCATCCGTGGTCAATATCGTTCTGGTAAAGTTGATGGCATGAAATATATTTCTTACCGCAGCGAACCAAATGTCAACCCTGAATCTATGACAGAAACATTTGCTTCAGGTGCCTTCTTTGTAGATACTGATCGCTTCCGTGGTGTACCTTTCTTCTTCCGTACAGGTAAACGCCTAACTGAAAAAGGAACACACGTGAACATTGTCTTCAAACAAATGGATTCAATTTTTGGAGAACCACTAGCACCGAATGTGCTTACCATCTACATCCAACCAACTGAAGGTTTCTCTCTTAGCCTTAACGGTAAGAAGGTGGGTGAAGAGTTTAGCCTTGCGCCAAATTCTCTTGACTATCGAACAGACGCGACTGCTACAGGTGCTTCACCAGACCCATATGAAAAACTGATCTACGATGTTTTGAACAATAACTCAACAAACTTTAGCCACTGGGATGAAGTGAGTGCATCATGGAAATTGATTGACCGTATTGAGAAGCTTTGGGCTGAAAACGGTGCTCCACTTCATGACTATAAGGCTGGTAGTATGGGACCTCAAGCTAGCTTTGATTTACTTGAAAAATACGGAGCTGAGTGGACCTGGCAACCAGATATCGCTTATCGCAAAGATGGTCGACTAGAATAGAAAAAATATCCTGCAAGAATTCTTGCAGGATTTTCTTTTATAACAGACCTTCTAAAAGACCCTTCATAAAGTTTTCAGAATTGAATTCACCAATATCATCGATTTTTTCACCAAAACCAATCAACTTAACAGGGATATTCAATTCTTCACGAATAGCAAGAACGACACCACCTCTGGCAGTTCCGTCAATCTTGGTTAATACAATCCCTGTCAATGGAGTGATTTTTGAAAATTCTTTAGCTTGTACAAGAGCGTTTTGACCAGTTGAAGCATCGAGAGCTAGGAAGGTTTCATGAGGTGCTTCTGGTACAACACGTTTAATGATACGGCCAATCTTTTCCAACTCTGCCATCAAGTTTTCTTTGTTTTGCAAACGGCCGGCTGTATCGATCATGAGAATATCAATACCTTCCGCTACTGCACGTTCCATTCCGTCAAAGACCACACTGGCTGGATCAGCTTTCTCAGGTCCAGTAACCACTGGAACATCGACACGGCGACCCCATTCAGCTAACTGGGCAACTGCACCAGCACGGAAAGTATCCGCAGCAACCAGCATAACTTTCTTACCAGCTTGTTTGTAACGATGTGCCAATTTACCGATTGAGGTTGTTTTCCCGACACCATTAACTCCTACAAAGAGCATGACTGTCAAACCATCTTGGAAGTTAATGCTTTCATTGTATTCCCCATCTTTTTCGTAGAGCTCCACCAATTTTTCGATGATAACACGACGAAGGGCTTCTGGTTTCTTGGCATTTTCAAGTTTAGCCTCATAACGCAATTCTTCAGTAAGATTTGAAGCTACCTGCACACCAACGTCACTCATGATTAAAAGTTCTTCTAGTTCTTCAAAGAATTCTTCATCAACTGAGCGGAAATTAGCAAAGAAGGCATTCAAACGAGCCCCAAAGCCCGTACGTGTTTTTTTGAGACTGCGATCATACTTTTCCTGTACAGTCTCTTGAACTTGAGGAGTTTCTTCGATTACTTGATCTTCTTCTACTTCTTCAGCTAATTCCGGTTCTGTCTCTTCTGATTGAGGTTGAACAGTTTCTTCCTCGTCACTTTCACTTGAAGGAATTTCTTCAACTTGATCCAATTCGACTTGAGAACTTTCTACCTCTTCAACTTGATTTGGTTCTTCTTGATGAATTTCAACTTCATCAAGTGTTTCATTGATAGCTTCTTCTACAACCTCTACTTCAGGTGAGTCTTCATTGATTTCTTCCTGATCTTCTACAGGTAAGATAAGCTCTTCTGCTTCTTTCGCTTGGATATCTTCAGTTACTGGTGTCTCAATGTTCTCACTATCATCCGATAAGTCGATATTTTCCAAAGCTTCTTTGACAACATCTTCAATTTTTGGTTCTTCTATTTTTCCAAATAAACGGTCAAATAATCCCATTCTTTAGTTCTCCTTCAGTACATATTTTTCAATTGCCCAAGCGACTGCTTCCTCGTCGTTAGTCATAGGTGTTATCACGTTTGCAACTGCTTTGACCTCAGGCACAGCATTTTGCATGGCTACACCAAGACCTGCCCATTCAATCATCGAAAGATCATTGGCTTCATCGCCACAAGCCATCACTTGACTTCGATCAATTCCTAAATGCTCAATTAACTTAGCTAGTCCTGTCGCTTTATGAACATTCTTTGGTGACCATTCTAGCAAGAGTTCACGTGATTTAAAAATTTCATATTTGTCAAACAATTCAGGAGAAATCTTCTGAATAGCTGCATCCAGCGGTTCTTGGGCAAAGGCTGTAACACACTTATTGTATGTAATTTGACTAGACAAATCTTCAAAAGCTGTTGGAACGAAAGTTAGAGCTGGGTTAAACTGAGCATATAAACTTTCTTGGTCAGACTGAATCTGATAAACGATGCCTTCAGAAATAGCATCTAATGGAATATTTAGTTTTTCAGTTTCTTCATAAATACGGCTCACATCATCGATGGAAAAGACTGTCTTATCAAGAATCTCACCTGTATTTTTCTGAACCAATCCGCCGTTGAATGTGATGGTATATTCGTCATCATGACCATCTGTACCAAGCTCTTTGAGGAAGAAATCCATAGCCTTTAGAGGGCGTCCAGTTGTTAGGACTACCTTGACTCCTTGTTCACGCGCAGCCTTCAAAGTTGCCTTGGTATGTTCTGTTAATTTCTTATCTGTCGTTAGCAAAGTACCATCTAAGTCCAAAGCAATTAATTTAATATCTGCCATTACAATTCCTCCATATAAGCGATAACTGATTGGTCTTTGTGGTGTCCAATAACCGTTTCGGCTAGTTCTAAAATCTCTGGACGTGCATTTTCAGGTGCAACTGGATGACCTACAACCTGCATCATGTGAAGGTCGTTGAGATTGTCACCGAAGGCCATCACTTGGTCCATATCCAGATTTAATTTTTTTGCTAGCTCAACAATAGCAACTCCTTTATCAACATAGTCTAAAACAATATCGATTGATTCAAAACCAGTAGTCATAGCCTTAACACCAGGCACATGTTCATTGACCCAAGCTTCACCAGCTTCTACTGTCTGTTCAGTAAAGTTGGTTGTGAATTTGAAAATCTCATCGGTAATATCTTCGAGACTGGCTACTTTTTGAATATTTTCATTGTAATGATGGCTAAACATAAGATAGGTTTCATCCACCGTATCGAGCACATAGCAAGCCTCTTTACCAGTCAAAAGCATCTTCTTCTCATCAAAATATGGTGAAGTCTTTAGTTTTTCAAAAGTTGATAGGTAAAAATCACGTGGCATGGTTGCTTCATAGAGGTCTTGTCCATGAAAACGAACCAGACTCCCATTTTCAGCAATAAAGATAATCTCATCCTTGACATCCGCAAAATGTTTCTCTAAGGACAAAAGACCACGTCCCGATGCTACAGCAAAGTAGATACCTCTCTCTTTGTATGATAAGAGAAGAGCTTTTAAACGTTCCATATCAAATTGGCCGGCACCATCCAAAAAAGTACCGTCCATATCTGTGGCAATGAGTTTTATCATACAATTATCTCCTTTTTTTGAATTAGGGGTGTGCAAAGGGCATTTAGGGTGTGCAACGGAACAATTAGATTGGATGATAAATCATCTCAATCTCATACGCTTGCCACTATTTAGTGGTCAAGCTAGTTCCCTTACTAACTTCACTGCTAGAACTTTCGCCTATAACAATTTCGTGTCGCATTTTTAACGATTTAGGCAATCCCCATCATTTCTCATCTCTGTTAATCCTTTATATTATATCATAAAATGAATGTCTCATTCCATTCATAAAAACAGTCAGATCATATTTCTATGACCTGACCATTTTTGAAGTGGACTTCTATTTTTGTAAATTTACAAAATAACATTGCTTACATTTGTTATGTAGTTTTACTATTCTAAATTTAGTTTGTATTTTGCCATTTGGCGAATACGTTCTGGAGAAGCGTGGTCTACAAACTGACTTTCTTTTAGATCTAGCGCTGCAATTTCTTCTTTATCTGTTAAGTCTAAAGTAAAATCAAATACATTTAAGTTTTCTTTCATACGTTCTTGTTTTGTAGTTTTCGCTAACACGACAATATTTTGTTCTACAAAGTAACGTATAATGACTTGTGCAACTGACTTATTATGTTTTTTAGCTATTTTCTCTAATACTGGATTCGAAAAGATATTGTTTCTACCTTCTGCAAAGGGTGCCCACGCCTCTAACGTAACATTTTCTTCTTTTAGTATCACAACTTTTTCTTTTTGTTGATGGAATGGATTTAGTTCAATCTGATTTACAGCTGGCATTTCGCCTGTAAAAACTCCTAACTTCCACCATAGCGGAACTTAATCTGAAACGCTTTCAGATGAGGAGATTTTGTGCACTCTTTTTTCGATTCATTTTGGCTACAAAAGCGATGAAATCAAGCATTAGTAAAACCAGTGGAACTTAGTTTGGGAATTTAGCTCATTATTTTTAGTCATCTATTTTCACCTACATATCCTTAATTGAAGATTTTATATGTTCTCTTTCTTCATTTGTTAGCCCATACTTATCAAATAATTGCTCATCAATTTCAGATATTGATTTTGACCAATCTATATCGGACTGATTAGTGAAGTCTTGCATTGGTACAAATTTATATACAATTTGGTAAATATTTTGAGATGATTTTAGAATGCCAACCATAAATCTTAAAAATTTGGTTAATAAATACCTTGATAAATTAATAGCCTCTTGTTCAGTTGGAAAATCTCCAATAGGAATTAAAGAATCTGTGCAAACAGAACGATTAGAACCAATATATGGCCTTCCTAATATTGCAACTGCATCTTTCTCACCCAAAACACCGGCAGCACCGTTAGCCTTAGACATAAACACTTTATATCTGTTAGCTAGGTCTTTATTCTTTGTGATTTCTTCTTCTTTTGTGTATCTTATCCTATCATAAGAACACCTTACTGAATATGAACCATCAAAATAGGTTTCAGAAGTCTTGCTATTAACCTCCTTACCTGTAATACCAAAAGCATTTCTTCCTTTTGTAATCGTCATCAATGTATTAAAATCTTTATGATTTCTGACTTTATTTAATATGGATACCATAGAATTCATAGATATTATTTGTTCCATGTCTTCTTCAAACAATGGTCTAAATGCACTATTTTCTTCTTTATCATGTATAAATTCAGTATTGCCAGTATATTGTTTTTCAAATAAAAAATAATTTACTGATCCTAACTCTGTTCCTTCAAAAACCGATGCACCATTAACCATCGTTTTTATTTTTTTAAAGTGATTGTTTCTCTTTACATATTCTCTTAGCTTAGGGAAGGAATTATCTTGTGCATCTGCAGTGAACCATTTTGATGGAGTTATTAATGTTGCATATGCATCTGTAACATCCATTGCTAGTTTTATATAGTTTGGGAAAAGTTGTTTTCCTAGTGATTTATTTCCTTTAGATTTACTAATAATTTCTTGATATGGTGGATTCCCAACTATTGCGCCAAATTTCACTTTCTTATCACCTACCTCTATCTCATCATTTAAAGTAATTTCACTAAAATTTTTATCTTGTTTAAGCAAGTTATTAATTTTTGTGTTGTCTACTTCTCCATTTCCATTTCTCACATCAATCAAATCATACGCATTAAACTCGCTTGATATATTACTCACATTCAAATTCAATATTTCATAGAACCTTCTTGTAAATTCATATGCTATAGATGATGTTGGAATTGAATAAATTATATCTTTTATATCTTTATGAGCATATCCAAGTTCAGCTGTTAATCTTTTATAAAGAGCTACAGCGTATTCTCCTGATTTACTTGCAATATCCAGTAATTTATCCTGCTTATCTACCATTTCTCTTAAGCCTTCTTCTGGTAGTAATACAACCATCTCATCACATACTCTTGATGGTGTTATGACCTCAGATTCTGACATCCTATTGAATTTTTTAATTGAAGTCATCGCCCTGTCAAGAGGAGTAAGTCTTTCATCTGATGCAAGCATAGATATATTTTGAATTTTATAATCCAAACTACTTCTCTTAAACGGATCCATCATATCGCTAATCTTTTGCAGAACAACTTTATCTAAATATAGGTTACTTGCAATTCTTTGGTTATCATGTCTTTCCAATGTATTTAAAATATCATCTAAAGAAGATACCTTATCTTTTGTTAAGAAAGAATAGAAAAGTAATCTTTGATAATACGTCTTAACTTGACTTTCTAGTTTTTTAACCTCATCATCTGTTTTTGTTTCAGTATAATCTTCAGTTGGTGTATCTTTTTTATCACCACTATCTTTTTTATCACCACTATCTTTTTTATCACCACTATCTTTTTTATCATCTTTTGGCTCTTCTATATCCAAGTCTTCACCATCACCTTGATTTGGATCTATGGTTAATCCTTGCTTTGAATTAAACTCGGCTTGAGCTTCTATAACCTTTCGTATATCAACATCATTTAAAAGAGCTAAATCAACAGGTATATCCACTACCTCATCTGAAATACTTCTTTGATTATTGTATTCACTTACTGCCTCTAAAATATTCGTAGCATCTACTTGTTTTATTTTATTATGATTCATCATAATAATCGGAGAAATACGAAGCTCCTCCACAATTCTTTCTTTCAGCTTACTGTTTCCATTTTCTTCTGTATTTACATTGTAAATAAGAGATTTTTGTTCCTGCATTCTAAATAGACGATTCGGATCAAAATCAACTAACAGTGTCTGGGGCTTTAAGTTTTCCTTGATAAATCCATTTTCACTCGACAATGTTCTAATATACTGATTTTGTAATCTGAAAATAGATTGATCATATTCTTGTGGGGAAGCTGTATCTTTAAAATAAAGCATAGTATCCCATTGTTCTACAGTTGAACCCGTTAACATTCTATTCACAGTTAATGTTAATGTTTTTTGATTGTTTTCTTCGCACTCTTTAATCTTTCTTTTAATATCGTCGGGCTTACTATATTCTCTTCTTGCCTCAACACCTGAAATATTTATTATTTCATATTCACATAAGTTCTTAAATGTATCTTTATTTGTATTAATAAGCTCTTCCATCGCATCGCAAGAAGCACAGTATGGCAAAACCATAACCATGTGTCTACACATCTTACCTTCTTTGATTTTGTCATAATCTAAAAACCCTAATAACTCTTCGTCTTCTTTACTTCCATCAATGACCTTAAGCAAATCAAAAATTTCAGAGTCGTTTTTAAACTTCTTATGTCCTTGATTACTCGCATCTTTTTTAATAGAAATCGGTTCAAATAATTTTGAAAAAGCAAAGCTAACACCACTTTTCCTCAAAGCTTCCATTTTTTTACGAGAAGATTTGTTAGGATTAAAGGCAAAACGAACCATTTGAGGAAATCCATAATATGGATTGTCCCATTCATTTACATCATCATTATTAAGATGTTTCCTATCCCATTCTTCCTGCTCTTTCACAATATCTGAAAATTGAACAAAAGAAATAATATCCTCTTTTTCAAATTCACTTCCCATCAAAATGCGATAAGGTGTTCCTGATAAATGCAGTCTTATTTTTGCATTTATTTTCTTAATTTCAATATCCGCCTCACCAACATCTATATTTTCATCTTCAAGTTTACTGATATTCTCTTCATCAGTCTTATCATAACCAGCATTCTTTAGAATCTTTCCATAAGATGCTGCTCTTGCCCCAAAATGTGTTTCGTCCACAATGAGAAGGTCTATTTGTTCCGCAAAAAGCTCCTTATGTTTATCCTTAATGTTATCCCCTTGAAGATCTTGAAGCGTGAGAAATATAACGACTTTCTTTCCTTCGGAATGCTTCTCAGATATTACATTTTCATTAGCCAACAAATCAGATGATTCTATAAAAACATACTCTGAAAAGTTTCCTGCACTTTCAACGGTTTTCTTCCATTCATCCTTAACATCTGCTTTAGCTGACACTACTAAGACAGTTTGAGCTTTCATTTCTAAAGCACAACAAAGTGAAGTAAACGATTTTCCAAAACGCATAACGGCATACATTAGTAGATTTCTACGTCCATTTCTCACAGCCTGTATAAAACTATTTACAGCAGCTTCTTGATTTGGTCTTAAGTCCCAATCTCCACCCCTCTCATAATGATATGTCTGAGGTAGTCTATTTTTAGAACTATAATATTCATACTTGCTTGAGTTAGCTTGATAATTTTCCTTTATATCTTCAATAGCATTATCAATATCTGTTATTTTAGTATCTTTAAAAAATTCTCTACTATAATAAATGCCATCTTCTAAATCATACGGCTTTAATCTTTGTTTATTTAAATCATTTTCAAGATATTGGTGAATGGAATAATCTCTATAATAAGTTTCTTCATCAATTGTGGCTTTATTCTCATATTGTTTTTCAAGATCTGGGAAAAATTCTCTCCATTCGTTTAATCTTTTTGATACTGGTCTGTATGTATCGCCAACCTTTAAATAATTTGGTACTGTATTTGTCGTAAATGCATAGATATGGGGCTCTACACGACCAATAATAATCTTATCTAGTATATCTATAGCTTCTATCTTATTTTCTTTCATTTGCATCATCCTCTTTATTTAGCAAGTCTTTAAAAGTGATATTTTTTCTTGCTCGCCAGTCTTTTATAACACAGAAAGCATTTTCTTCTTTCATCGTGAAATCAAATAGCGTCATCTGTTCATTGGGTTCGGTCGGTTTTCTATATGGTATAGTATATGTTAGACCATCCATTTGCCATAAATTCCACGAAATTATCTTTGCTATCTTTAAAAGTTCTTTCTCTTCTGGTTCCCTTTTAAGTTTTTCTTGCATATAGTCACAATACGAAACGAGTAAATTTTCTCTCGCTATAAGTAAGCTATCTCCTTGGAATTCAAATCCGTAAACGCTTTGAAATGCTCTTTCTGACCATTTAAGCCATTCATCTTCACTAGTAGTATTTTCATTTACTACTCTCATTTTCCTATCTAAAAAACCAATTCGTTTATACAAATCTATAGGGTTACCCGTTACAGTATCATATCTACTCACTAAATAAGGTGCTTCTCCGCAAGTAATTTCCAACCTTCTTTCATCAACATATTTTTTCCATGTTCTTCCTTTAGGAAATTCTATTTTTTTAGTAGTAGATTCCCAAGTCCTTTCTTTTTCAATATTGAAAACTTCCTCTCTTTCAAACCATGCCTTATCAACTAAATTATTTTGAGCATTACATATCCAACTAGGTGTAAATACCTCTGCTTTTTTCTTTGTTCTATCCCCTTGACTTTCCTTAGTCTTTAGTATCCTAGGTTGAATAACATTTAAATTATCACCAGTAATAAGGCTAAAATGAATAGGATAGTGAGAACAGTACTCTTTACCTAATATCTCATAATCATCTGTTCCCCAGATTATATTTCTATTCGTTGTTCTATCTACAAGAAGAATTTCTAAAATTTTCTTGCTCCATTTTCCTTCGTCTATATCAATAGTAAATGCCATTTAAAATTTTCTCCTTAGATATATCTCCTACTAAAATTCTGTAATATCAATTCCTGCTTCTAATAATCGTTCATATCTTTCATTTGAAATTATAACTGCTAATGGTTTTCCATTTTTCAATACAAAAGCTGTATTATCTTCATTAGATAAATTCGTTATTATTTTTGATGACTGACCTTTTAGAAAATCAGTCATATTGTGAAATTCCATAGGTTTTTTATTTTCTTTTTTTATTTCCATAACTACACCTCTCAATGCTATCTATTATACCAAATTTTCATTTTATTTACCATTATAAAAGTCATTACCTTTATAATTAAAAAGTCAAGTGGTTTTTCACCCCTTCCTATACTGAATAGCGATACTTCGTTAATTTGTTCTAGTAAAAACGTCTTTATATCAACATTTATAGCTAGATGCATAATCTAACGTTTACCAAAAGTTATCGTTAGAACATTTGCATCCACTAAGGTCTATTTTTAGGAAAACCATCCTAATTTTGGGTAAAAATAAGCCCTTTATCCCCCAATTGTATCATTTTCAACAATATCATTTCTCCAGCATCAAGTACGAATAACTTATTAACGACTAATTCTAACTGGATTGGGAAATATGATTTAACGATTACTAACATTTTAACGATTTAAAAGTTTAGTCATGGCAGATCCATTTTTTACAACTTCTTAGATATGGGTTATAAAAATAAAAATCCCTATATTTCAAGGGATTACTTTCTTCCATTGTATTATTTAGTTCATCCTCATTTCTGTTGCAACTATTTTAATCATAAATACTCATATTCTCCAGTTATAAATCTATCTTCTATATACCATAGAAAAAGCAAATAGCGCCTAATCCATTTGAGACTAGGCGCTTGATGTAACTAGTATTTTCAAAAAAAGGGAATTAGGAATTTCAACTTTCCTCTTATCAATCAATTCCAAGTCTTTTTATCCATATTTGGTAAAGAGAGCTTGAACTTAATAATACATAGTCGAATCACAAAGCCAACTATCGAGAGTATGATAAAGGCAGTAATTCTTGGAAAATGGAGGACAAAGGCCAACCAGTAATAAATAACGCCAATTACAAAAGACAGAAGAGCATAAATGTCTTCTTTTAGAACACTTGGGACTTCATTGATCAAAAGATCTCGGATGATACCCCCACCTGCACCCGTTAAACAAGCCAAAATCCCTGCAGACATCAAGTTCAATTTACTATCAGCTAAGGCTGTCGCTCCAATCAAAGAAAAGATGATTAACCCAATCGAATCAAAGATGAGATAGGCTTCTCTCAGCCACTTGTAGAATTTTTTTTCTTGACTTGCATTGGCTTGTTTTGAAGTCACAAAGACATACATGATAACCGCTACAAGGATAGAGACATAAATCGGGCTAGGATCAGCAAGAGAGGAGGGGAAACGACTAATAATAGAATCTCTCAAAATCCCCCCACCTACTGCTGTTACAATGGCCAATAAACTAATGCCAAAAATATCTAATCGTTTACCAAAGCCTTTGATGGCTCCTGATGCAGCGAAGGCTATTGTCCCAATATAATTACAAATCATTAGGAATAGATCGAAATCCATAAAAACTCCTCAAATTATTTACCTTATCCTTCTGACTCCTCGAAGGTCTTCCTACATGCTTTAGCTTGAACCTTTGTCACAGGAACTAACTAAGCATCCATATTCTCTATATCTTTTAGTTTAACAGATACAATCTTAGAAACACCAGATTCTTGCATGGTTACCCCATAAATAGTGTCTGCTGCTGCCATGGTTCCCTTACGGTGGGTAACAACGATAAATTGGCTATCCTTGTCAAATCGATTGAGATAATCTCCAAAGCGTTTAACGTTAGCTTCATCGAGTGCAGCCTCTACTTCATCCAAAATAACAAATGGAATGGTCTTGACACGAATGATTGAGAAAAGCAAAGCAAGAGCTGACAAGGCCTTCTCTCCACCACTCATGAGGTTGAGAGATTGGATTTTCTTACCTGGCGGTTGAACAGAGATTTCAACACCTGCTGTCAATAAATCTCCCTCGGTCAAGATTAGATCCGCTTGACCACCACCAAACATCTGCTTAAAGGTTACTTTGAAGGATTCACGAATCGCTTCAAAGGTTGATTTAAACCGTTCCTTCACTTCATCGTTCATCTCTGTAATAGTTTCAAGAAGAAGATTTTTAGCCGAAAGAATGTCATCACGCTGACTATTTAAGAATTCCAAGCGTTCGTGAACTTCGTCAAACTGTTCAATAGCATCCAAATTGACTGGACCAAGTGAACGGATAGATTTTTCTAAATCCTTGACCTCTTGTTCAGCGACAGCCAAATCTTCTAACGGATTGGCTTGTTCTAAAGCTTCCGTATAACTAATCTGGTATTCTTCAGTCAGTTGACCTTGAAGATAGCGAAGGCGGTCCGTAATCTTCTCTTTAGTTGCTTCTGCACGTGTTTGCTTACGAATCCATTCTTCATTTTGCTGACGAGCTTGATCCAAATGACTGGCAATATCATCCAATTGACCTTCAATATCATCCAGTTCAAACTGCTTACGAATGAGTCCTTGTTGAATTTCTTCCTTCTGACTCTTGGCTTCTCTTTCCTGCTTGGTCAAAAGTTCCGTATCAACCTTTTCAAGATTGTCTACCTTTTCTTGGAGAAGACGTTCAATCTCTTCTTGCTCCATATCAAGATATTCAAGTTCTTTATTGATACGCTCAATATCCGCAACTTCGTAACGTTTTCGCCCTATCATTTCTGTTTTGAGCAGACGTTCTTGAGAAAGTTTATCCTGCAAGTTTTGGTAACGTTCTTGAATCGCATTTTTATTGGACTTGATTTCTTCAATTTCTGATTCTAGCTTTTGCTTTTCAGTTGCGATGATTGAAAGACGTTCTTGGCATTTTTCTTTTTCAGTTTGCCAATCTCCACCTCTTAGATTGTTTAATTCTTTTTCCTGAAGTTCTAAAAGTGTTTCGAGTTCTTCGACTTGTTGGCAAGTTTGTTGATAAGCCAGATATAAGCCTTGCTCCTCTATTCGAGCTTGCTCTCCTTGAGACTTAATAGTCTCCAAAGTCTGAGCGAGGGTAGTCAAAGCATCTTGAACTGACTTCAGATTATCTTCCTCTTGACGCAAAAGCTTTTCTTCTTGAGCAATCTCTTTTTGTAACTGCTCCAATTCAGGCTTGATGAAAATACTGTTATTTTGACGATTGGCACCACCAGCATAAGAACCACCTGTTCGCAATTCTGTACCATCTAGCGTTACCATTCGAACCTGATAACGTACCTTACGAGCCGCATCACGCGCATGCTCTACCGTATCAAAGATTGCTGTTGTAGCTAGCAAGTTTTTAAATATAGCTTCATGCTTGGCATCAAAAGTAACCAGTTCATCTGCCATTCCAAGAAAACCTGGACTTGAGGCAATCACATCTTGGTTCTGACTAGAAATGCTACGAGCCTTAATAGTTGTTAAAGGCAGGAAGGTCGCACGACCAGCTCGGTTTCGCTTAAGGAAGTCGATAGCCTTAGTCGCAGCCTGTTCATCTTCAACGATGATATGTTGGCTACTTGCCCCGAGGGCAATTTCAAGAGCTGTTTGATAACGAACATCAAAAGTTAAATGTTCACTGACCGCTCCGACAATACCGCCCAGGTGATTTTTTTCTTGTAAAACACTCTTAACACCTGCATAGAAATTACTATGGTTTTTAAGAATATTTTCCAGACTTTGCGCCTTGGCCTGCTTGTTTTTCAAACTATCTAGGTGGTCAAAAAGTTGATTTTGCTGACTTTGATAAGCCTGCTTTTGTTCTTCTTCCTGTTTAACATGCGTCTGATAGTCAGCAAGCAAGGTCTGTACTTTTTCTTTTGCTGATTTAAGAGCAGTTTCTTGCTCACCAGACTTAGATTTAGCAGAAGCTAATTGTTCCTTCAAGGACTCCAATTGTTCTTCTTGCTTTTGAGTCTGTTGGCGACTATTTTCAAGGTCATTCTCAATCCGTGTCAACTGGTTAGAGACATCTGCTTCTTCCTGCAAGAAAGCAACAAAGCGCTCACGCAGTTGCTCAATCATCTGATCAGGATCATCAGAAAATGCTTCTAACTCAGCTTCTAAACGATTGAGCTCCTTGGTATTGACTGCTAGATTTTCTTCTAACTGACTGAGATTTGCTTCTTTTTCTTCCTTCTCTTGAATAAGAGCATTTCTCTTTTCATCCAAACTAGCTAAACGAGCTTGAGCCTCTTGTTGATTGAGAGCAACCTGCTCTGTCTCCAGTTTAGACAAGGCCAATTTCCGTTCAAAATCACTGATTAGAGCAGTCAAATCCATCAAACTAGTTTGATCTTTCGCCATCTCTGCTTGTAAATCTTGTCTCTGCTTCTTGAGAGATTGATTTTCAAGTTCTAGTGACTCGCGTTTTTGATAATAACTAGTCAACAGTTCTTGGACTTGGTTTAATTCTTCTTCTGTTAGATCCAATTCAGTCTTATTGGCTTGAATTTGTGCAACTAGAACATCTAAGTAGATGGCTTTACGCTGACCGTCCAAGTCCATGAATTTACGAGCTGTTGCTGCTTGCTTCTCCAATGGTTTGATTTGATTATCCAACTCATAGATGATGTCTTCCAAACGGTCTAAATTGTCTTGAGTTTGTTGCAGCTTACTTTCTGTTTCTTTACGACGGGTTTTATATTTTAAAACTCCAGCTGCTTCTTCAAAAATAGCGCGACGTTCCTCAGGTTTGGAGTTAAAGATTTCTTCGACCTTCCCTTGGGAAATAATGGAGAAGGAATCACGTCCAAGTCCGGTATCTAAGAAAAGATCATGAATATCACGAAGACGGACTTTTTTACCATCAATCTTGTATTCACTATCCCCAGTACGATAGATATGGCGCTCCACCTTGATTTCCTGTCCTGCATCCTTGATGAAACCGTCCTGATTATCTAGAGTAACAACTACAGAAGCATAGTTTAGAGGCTTCCGACTTTCTGTCCCTGCAAAGATAACATCTGGCATCTTCCCACCACGAAGACTTTTGACACTGGATTCCCCAAGAGCCCAGCGTAAACTCTCTGTTATGTTAGATTTTCCAGAACCATTTGGTCCTACAACCGCTGTAACTCCTTGGTCAAAAACAACCTTGGTCTTATCAGCAAAGGACTTAAATCCCTGAATCTCAATTTCCTTTAAATACATGAATCCAGTCCTTCCTCAACTGCATTTTTAGCGGCTTCTTGTTCGGCCAATTTTTTTGATCGTCCTTGACCCCTACCTAAACTTTGACCCTCGACAAGGACTTCAACCTCAAACATCTTATCATGGGCAGGACCATTTTCCGAAATCACCTGATAACGAATATCGACATCACCATTGACTTGGAGTAATTCTTGGAGGTGAGTCTTGTAGTCTTTAATCATCTCAAAATCACCAGCCTCAACCTTCGGTATCATGACCTGGTAGATAAACTCTTTTACCGTAAGTAGATCCTTATCTAAAAGCAGGGCACCCAAAAAGGCTTCAAAAGCGTCGCCCAAGATCGTATCTCGATTACGGCCTCCAGATTTTTCCTCTCCCTTACCTAGCTTGATAAACTGGTCAAACTGGCAGTCACGGGCAAAACCAGCCAAACTCTCTTCACGTACAATCATGGCACGGAGTTTAGACAGGTCACCCTCTGGTTTTTTTGGATATTTTTTGTACAGATATTCTGAAATCAATAATTGCAGAACAGCGTCTCCTAAAAATTCCAAGCGTTCGTTGTGTGAAATTTTTAAGAGGCGGTGCTCATTGGCATAACTGGTATGGGTAAAAGCTGTTTCAAGTAAGCTTTTATCTGTAAAAACAAGTTCAAAACGGTCTTGTAACACGGATTCTAATTCTTTCATGACTACCTCTTTCTAAAACATTATAATCCTATCCATTATATCAAAAAAAGACCTTATCGTCAGAAAATAAGAGTAAAAAAACTTATTTGTGACTTCTATCTAAAAACTATCCATAGCTAGCGAATCAGGCTTTTTTTTGGTATAATAAATCTTATGGAAATTGAAAAAACCAATCGAATGAATGCTCTTTTTGAGTTTTATGCAGCCCTTTTGACTGATAAGCAGATGAACTATATCGAACTCTACTATGCAGATGACTATAGTTTGGCTGAAATTGCTGAAGAATTCGGTGTCAGTCGCCAGGCCGTTTATGATAATATCAAACGTACAGAAAAGATTCTGGAAGACTATGAGATGAAGCTTCATATGTACTCTGACTACATTGTCCGCAGTCAGATTTTTGATCAGATCATTGAGCGCTATCCAGAAGATGCTTTTCTCCAAGAGCAAGTTGAGATTTTAACAAGTATTGACAATAGAGAATAAGAGGAATAAATATGGCATTTGAAAATTTAACAGAACGTTTGCAGAACGTCTTTAAAAATCTACGTAAAAAAGGAAAAATTACCGAGAGCGATATCCAAGAAGCAACCAAGGAAATTCGTCTGGCTCTTTTAGAAGCCGACGTTGCCTTCCCAGTAGTTAAGGACTTTATCAAAAAAATTCGTGAACGTGCGGTCGGGCATGAAGTCATTGATACCCTCAATCCAGCTCAACAAATCATCAAGATTGTTAATGAAGAGTTGACTGAAGTTCTTGGTTCAGACACAGCTGAGATTATCAAGTCTCCAAAAATCCCAACCATTATCATGATGGTCGGTTTGCAAGGTGCTGGTAAAACAACCTTCGCTGGAAAACTTGCTAACAAACTCAAAAAAGAAGAGGATGCTCGTCCTCTGATGATTGCGGCCGACATCTATCGTCCTGCAGCTATTGACCAGCTTAAAACACTAGGACAACAAATTGATGTTCCTGTCTTTTCTCTTGGAACCGAAGTTCCTGCAGTGGAGATTGTTCGCCAAGGTTTGGAGCAAGCTAAAGCCAACCATAACGACTATGTCTTGATTGATACAGCCGGTCGTTTACAAATCGACGAACTTCTCATGAACGAGCTCCGTGATGTTAAAGCTCTTGCTCAACCAAATGAAATCCTTCTCGTCATCGATGCCATGATTGGTCAGGAAGCTGCAAACGTTGCGCGAGAATTTAACGTTCAATTAGAAGTTACTGGTGTCATCCTTACCAAAATTGACGGGGATACTCGTGGTGGTGCGGCCCTTTCTGTTCGTCATATCACAGGAAAACCAATCAAATTCACTGGTACTGGTGAAAAGATTACCGACATTGAAACCTTCCACCCTGACCGCATGGCCAGCCGTATTCTCGGTATGGGAGATATGCTGACTCTGATTGAGAAAGCTTCCCAAGAGTACGATGAGCAAAAAGCCCTTGAAATGGCTGAAAAGATGCGGGAAAACACCTTTGATTTCAACGATTTCATCGATCAGTTGGATCAGGTGCAAAATATGGGGCCAATGGAAGATTTGCTCAAGATGATTCCTGGTATGGCCAACAATCCTGCCCTTCAAAATATGAAGGTGGATGAAAAACAAATTGCTCGCAAACGTGCCATCGTCTCATCTATGACTCCTGAAGAACGTGAAAATCCAGATTTGCTCACTCCAAGCCGTCGTCGTCGTATTGCAGCTGGTTCTGGTAATACCTTTATCGATGTCAACAAGTTCATTAAGGACTTTAATCAAGCCAAACAACTCATGCAAGGTGTCATGTCTGGTGACATGAACAAGATGATGAAGCAAATGGGCATCAACCCTAACAACCTTCCTAAAAACATGCCTGGTGGCATGGATATGTCAGCCCTTGAAGGTATGATGGGACAAGGTGGTATGCCGGATATGTCTGCTCTTGGAGGAGCCGGAATGCCTGATATGAGCCAGATGCTTGGTGGAGGTCTCAAGGGTAAAATCGGTGAATTTGCTATGAAGCAATCCATGAAACGCATGGCCAACAAAATGAAAAAAGCTAAGAAAAAACGCAAATAAAAAGGACTCAATTGAGTCCTTTTTTATTGTTCATTTCTAAGTTTTTCCAAGGTTTGCTTGAATATTTCTGGAATATCAGCAGTAAATTCCAGCGTTTCCCCAGTTCTTGGATGGGTAAATCCTAGCGTCTTGGCATGGAGAAATTGTCCATGTCCTTTCAAGGTTTTACGAGGACCATAAACCTCATCCCCAGCGACAGGATGGCCGATATAAGCCATGTGCACACGTATTTGATGAGTTCGCCCTGTTTCCAGTTGCAACTCTAACAAAGAATAATCACCAAAGCGTTCTAAGACTTGGAAACGGGTCACTGCTGGTTTTCCTTTAGCAGTCACGGCCTGTTTCTTACGGTCTTTCTCGCTACGACCAATCGGCGCCTCAATGACACCTCGGTCATTTGGAAGATTCCCATGAACAATAGCCCAATATTTTCGAAGAGATTTCTTGTCTTTCAATTCTTGAGCCAGCGCCATGTGCGCTTCATCGTTTTTAGCAATCATGAGAAGCCCAGATGTGTCCTTATCGATACGATGGACAATCCCTGGACGCAGCACACCATTGATTCCTGATAAGTCTTTGATATGATACATAAGGGCATTCACCAAGGTACCACTAGTATGACCAGCGCTTGGATGAACAACCATTCCTTGAGGTTTATTGACTACTGCTACATCCTCACCTTGATAAATGATTTCTAGAGGAATATCCTCAGCTACATACTCCAAAACCTCTGGTTCGGGAATTTGATAGGTGATTATATCCCCCTCTTGGACCGTATACTTGGCTTTCTTAACCTGGCCGTTGACCAAGACTTGACCAGACTTGATTTGTTCATTGGCGAGACTACGAGACAATTCTGTCAAATCTGACAAAGCCTTATCTAAACGTACCCCGCCTCTTTCAATTTTAATTTCCATTCATTTCCTCTTTTAGCATTGCAAGCAATAACACAACGACCCCTACTGTCAGATAACTATCAGCCACATTGAAAATCGCAAAATTGATAAAGTCTAAGTGAAACATATCCACGACAAATCCTTGGCTAATGCGATCAATGAAGTTTCCCAGACCACCTGCAATAATCAGAACCAATCCAAAGACTGTCCAGATGGAATCCTCTATATGCTTGTGCAAATACCAGATAGCCCCTGCCATAACTACTAGAGTAATCACTGCAAAAAACCACTGTTGATCTTGAAGCATGGAAAAGGCAGCCCCTCTATTTTGCAGATAGGTTAAACTAACTAGATTTGGGATCCATGATTTAACTTCACCTAGAGCAATATTCTGAACGACATAAGCTTTTACCAATTGATCTAACACGATTAAGGCAGCTATGATTCCTGCTACTATTCCTCTTTTTTTCATGCCTTCCTCTTCTGATCAAAATACTCTTGCATGACCTCTACAAATAAAGTTCCTGCTTGGCTCAATTCTACTTCTTCACGTTTGACATAAACCATACGATTATTGAGATTATCATTTAATGGAATAACGGTAATTCCGTTCACACTATCGCTATCTAAGAATCCAGAACCAGTCGCATAAGCATTTGTTCTTTCAAGAATTCCATTTAAAGTAGCGCGGTCTGTTACGTTAAACATTTGAGAGCTGGCACTTGTATCCACAAAGTTTTCTGAGTAATAGAGATATTCATCCTTTTCTTGTGTGAAACGAACTGTTGGCAAATCTGCCAAATCCTCCATAACCAACTCTTTTTTCTTGGCTAAAGGATGTCCTTCACGCAGATAGATATGCGTTTGGAAAGATATCAACTCAATTACTTCAAGCCCTAACTTTTCAACCCGTTGCATGATACCCTTTTGGTTTTGATTGTTGAGGTAAATAATCCCAATCTCACTATGACCTTGGGCTACTTCATCCAAAATCTGAACAGTTGTAGATTCAAAAATACGGAAATTTTTATAGTCTGGATACCTTTGAGAAAAAGTTGTGATAGTTGGTGGCAAGAAATCATAGTGCTGGCTGGCTATTGAAAACTCATCCTTTTCCTCTTCAGGATTGGCATACTGGTTCTGGAAAATATCAAATCCTTTAACCAACTCTTGGGCTTTTTCATAAAATTCCATTCCACGACGAGTAAGAAAGGTACCCGAACTAGTTCTGCGGAAAATCTTGAATCCTAGCTCTTTCTCCAGATCTCTTACAGAAATAGATAGACTGGGTTGGCTAACGTACATTTTCTCAGCCGCTTCACGAAAAGTACCACTATTTGCAATAGCAACAACGTAGCGTAATTGTTGAATATTCATGATTTCTCCTTCGTTTTCTATCTTATCATTATACCATAAATAAAGCCAATCCAACAAAGGAAAATCATGAGACAGTTACTTCTAAAAAAGGAAACAAAAAAACACCTTTAAAGCTAGACCCAAAATCCAACTAAAAAGGGGTGTTATCAAATGCGATTATTTAGCTGCTGCGTAAAGCTCGTCTACTTTGTTCCAGTTGATAACTGAGAAGAAAGCTTTGATGTAGTCAGGACGAACGTTGCGGTATTTCACGTAGTAGGCATGTTCCCAAACGTCCAAGCCCAAGATTGGTTTTTTACCTTCTGAGATTGGTGTATCTTGGTTTGCTGTTGAAGTCACTTCAAGTTTACCTTCTTTGTTAACAACCAACCATGCCCATCCAGAACCGAAACGAGTAGTTGCTGCTACAGTAAATGCTGCTTGGAATTCTTCGAATGAACCAAATGTTGCATCAATTGCTGCTGCAAGTTCTGCTGAAGGAGCTGTCTTTTCAGGAGTCATCAATTCCCAGAAAAGAGCATGGTTCAAGTGGCCACCACCATTATTGATAAGAGCTTGACGAATATCTGCAGGGATAGATTCAACATCTGCAAGCAAAGCTTCAAGGTCTTCACCGATTTCAGGGTGTTTTTCAAGAGCTGCATTTGCGTTATTTACATATGCTTGGTGATGTTTGTCATGGTGTAAATGCATTGTTTCAGCATCAATGTATGGTTCCAATGCATCGTAAGCGTATGGAAGATCTGGTAAGATAATAGCCATCTGTAATACCTCTTTTTCTTTCTATATAAAAATGATAACGCAAACAACCTTTTTTTTCAAGTTATTTGCTCAATTTGACTGGCTCGCAATCTGCAATAAAGCCTTCTCAAACAAGTACCCTTTTTCGTAAACACCAGTCTTAATTTGATAATCTGCCTGAATGAGATAACGAATAGAATCTTGTAGGAAATTCAGGGACAATCCTCGCGTGTCACGAAGGGCAAATTTGATTTGATAGGGATTCGGATTGCGACCAAGATAGTGACCTAAACGGCTGACCATCTGTGATTCTGTCTGACCAGACTCTTGCAATATTTTTACCTGGGTATAGAGTCTAAACTGCCCCAGCATAATGGCAATCAGTTTAATCTCATCTTCACCCTGTAGGGTCAAATCTTTAACTAAATCTCGTGCTTGATCAATTTTCTTAGTTAATATTAATTGGGTCAAATCAAAAATATTATCCTGTAAAGTCTTTGGAATTGCTTCAACAATATCTTCTTCTGTTATCAGACCACTATCCTTATAAGACAGTAAGAAGAGCAGGTTTTTCTGAATTTCACTGAATTGAAAACTAGATTTGATAAGCAACTGTTCAAAGGAATTTCCATCAAAAGTAAGTCCTTGTTCCTGAGTCCACTTTTGAAAATAGGCTCGCAACTCTTGCTCTTTAGGTTCAAGAGCCTCAAACACAGTTGCATCTCTCTTGAGTAATTTGACCAAACGTCTCTTACTATCTAACTTGCCTTCAGCAAAGATTACTAATTTACTTGATTCTACAGGATTTTCCAGATAGTCTTCAAAGGCCTTGAGCTCATCATCAGTTAGATAGCGTTTTTTTGCAGTTGTAATATCGAGAAAATGATCTAAAATAACAATTTTTTCATCCGCAAAGAAAGGAAGACTGACCAGCTCAAGTTCCAAGCTATTGTAGTCTACTTCTTTCATGTCAAAATAAGCAAAATTCAAATCTGCAGGATCGTATCCGATTTGCTTTAGAACCTGAGTTTTCATGATGTCGTACTGGCCTTGATCAGCCCCTGTAAACAGGGTCAAACTAGGAAGGTTCGCTAAGGATAGCTTTCGACTTTCTTCTATGGCTAGCATTTATTCTCCTTTCTTTTTAGTTTAGCTTCTAGTTAATCCATATAATTCAATTTTCCACGGAAATCCTCTAGACTTTGGTAGCCTTTTTCTTCCATGATGGCTTTAAGCTCCGCAGTGATGCGGTCAAAAGCACCTACGCCTTCTTTATGCAAGGTTGTACCAATCTGAACCATGCTGGCTCCGCAAAGGATATGTTCAAAGGCATCCCGTCCTGTCAAGACACCACCAGTCCCGATAATCTGAATTTCTGGTTTCAAGCGTTGATAAAAGGCATGGACGTTGGCAAGGGCAGTTGGTTTAATGTATTCTCCACCAATTCCACCAAAGCCGTTCTTAGGTCGAATCACGACAGACTCATCTTCTATATAAAGACCATTTCCAATAGAGTTGACACAGTTGACGAATTTGAGTGGGTATTTGTTAAAAATAGCTGCCGCTTGATCAAAATGTACAATATCAAAATAAGGTGGAAGCTTAATTCCAAGAGGTTTTGTAAAGTAGGCAAAGACTTCTGATAAGATACGATCAGTTGTTTCAAAGTCATAGGCAATTTGAGGTTTACCTGGTACATTTGGGCAAGATAGATTGAGTTCTGTCAAACCTTTATAGTCACTTGCTTGTACTTTTTTCAAGATGGTATGAGTTTCCTCTGGAGACATTCCAACTAAAGATAGAAAGAAGGTACGATTTGGTTCTTTTTCTTGCAATTCCAAAAGGTAGTTCAAGTAATAGTCTAAACCATTATTTGGCAACCCCATAGAGTTAATAGAACCAAGTGGAACATCTTGATAGCGTGGTTCAGGATTTCCCTGACGAAATTCCAAGGTTGCAGTCTTAGTGACAAAGGTTCCTGCTGCTGAATTTTTGACACCTTCCAATTCCTCAATTGTCATACAAGCAACACCTGCTGCATTCATCAAGCAATTATCAAACTCAAAACCAGCAATCTGTGTTTTCGTTGATACCATGATTCTATTCCTCCAAAATCCATTATTTCTTTATTATTATACCATACTTTGGCAGGAGCCTTTTAATAAAACTGACCCTATAAAAAGGTTTCTAATTCAACTAATAAAACTAGCTTAGTCAAATTGAAAGAATTTTTAGAAAATTTATGTTTTTTTCTTTACACTGAAAATTTTTTCTGCTATAATGTCTCATGTAATAAAATATGACAACAAAAAAAGGAGAACGATATGACATCTGCTAAAGAATATATCCAAAGCGTGTTTGAAACTGTAAAAGCTCGTAACGGGCATGAGGCTGAATTTCTCCAGGCGGTTGAAGAATTCTTCACTACTTTGGAACCTGTCTTTGAAAAACACCCTGAGTATATTGAAGAAAACATCTTGGCACGTATCACTGAACCTGAGCGCGTAATTTCTTTCCGTGTTCCTTGGGTCGACCGTGATGGAAAAGTTCAAGTTAACCGTGGTTACCGTGTTCAATTTAACTCTGCTGTTGGACCATATAAAGGCGGACTTCGTTTCCACCCAACTGTAAACCAAGGGATTTTGAAATTCCTCGGCTTCGAACAAATCTTTAAAAACGTTTTGACTGGACTTCCAATCGGTGGAGGTAAAGGTGGATCCGACTTCGATCCTAAAGGCAAAACTGATGCTGAAGTGATGCGCTTCTGCCAAAGCTTCATGACTGAATTGCAAAAATACATCGGACCTTCTCTTGACGTACCTGCCGGTGATATCGGTGTCGGTGGACGTGAAATTGGTTACCTTTACGGACAATACAAACGCCTCAACCAATTTGATGCTGGTGTCTTGACTGGTAAACCTCTTGGATTTGGTGGTAGCCTGATTCGTCCAGAAGCGACTGGTTACGGTTTGGTTTACTACACTGAAGAAATGCTCAAAGCTAACGGAAACAGCTTTGCTGGTAAGAAAGTGGTTATTTCTGGTTCTGGTAACGTTGCTCAGTTTGCCCTTCAAAAAGCAACTGAACTTGGTGCTACAGTTATTTCTGTATCTGACTCAAATGGTTATGTCATTGATGAAAATGGTATCGACTTCGACCTTTTGTCAGATGTTAAAAACAACCGTCGTGCTCGTTTAACTGAGTACGCTGCAGAAAAACCTACTGCTACTTATTATGAAGGTTCTGTATGGACTTACACTGGTAACTACGATATCGCTCTTCCATGTGCGACTCAAAACGAGATCAACGGTGAAGCTGCGAAACGCTTGGTTGCTCAAGGCGTTATCTGTGTCTCTGAAGGAGCCAACATGCCTAGCGACCTTGAAGCTATCAAAGTCTACAAGGAAAACGGAATCCTTTATGGACCTGCCAAAGCTGCCAATGCTGGTGGTGTAGCTGTATCTGCTCTTGAAATGAGCCAAAACAGCCTTCGTCTTTCATGGACACGTGAAGAAGTTGACGGTCGCTTGAAAGATATTATGACTAACATTTTCAACACAGCTAAAACAACTGCAGAAACATACGGTCTTGGTACTGACTACCTTGCAGGTGCAAATATTGCAGCCTTTGAGAACGTAGCAAATGCTATGATTGCCCAAGGTATCGTTTAAAATGCGAAACTAAAAACCCCAATCACTCCGACTGGGGTTTTTAGTTTCGCATTTAAGAGCTTTACATAATAAAAATAAGAGGCCCTATGAACCTCTTATTTTTTTGGATTCTTAAACAAGATTTTATTGAAGCTTACTCTTAATTTTTCTTCTTTTTAAGCAGATAAGCTGCAAGGCTAACTCCAGCAAGAGCTAAGATTAGGCTAAGAATAGATTCAGTCGAACCAGTATTTGGCAACTCAACTTTCTTTTTCGGTTCTTCAGTTGTTGTAGTTGGAGGAATACTTGGTTCATGTTTATTTGTCAGAACAACATTACCTTGACCGTCATCGGTTTTCGTCACTTGATAACCTGTTGGAACATCGACTTCTTCCACCGTGTAGGTGATAGCTTTGCCCTTGACATTTTTGTCCAAATCCGCAAAGGTATGAGTCCACTTGTTCTCAGCTGACAATTCAATGATTTCACCAGATTTCTTACCATCCGCATAAAGTTGCACTTTCACACTCTTCGGACGAAGGCCATCTTTGTCCTCTTGGTCATCCCACTGTTTGGTTACAGAGAGGGTGGTCTTACCTGGAGTGTGCGTATTGGTAATAGTATAGTTTTCTTGGTCAATGCTTGGTGAATAATTTTCAACCTTTTCTTCTTGAAGGGTGTAGACGATTTCCTTGCCATCCTTAAACTTAGGAAGGCCAGTAAAGGTTTCTTTCCAATCGGTCTCGCTTGTAATATCTTTGCGAGCCACTTCTCCGCCATTGGCCAGAAGCTTCACAGTGATTTTAGCCGGACGAAGACCATCTTGGTTGTCATTGTCCACCCAGATCTTAGTGACTGGAATATCCACCGTACTTGGAGTGTGCGTGTTGGTCAAGACGACATCGCCCTTCTCCTTGCTCTCTTCTGTTACAGTGTAACCTTCCGGAACGTCCACTTCTTTCACAGAATAGTGAATCTCTTGTCCGTTTGCTTTTTCAGCAAGTTTCTCAAAGGTATGAGTCCATTTATTGTCTGCAGACAAGACAACTTCCTTGCCTAGCTTTTGATCACCCGCATACAATTGGACACGAATTTCTTTTGGACGTAGGCCATCTTGGTTATTAGCGTCATCCCATTTCTTAGTTACTTGGATCTGAGTGACATTTGGTTCATGCTTATTGGTCAAGACAGGATGAGCTGGATCCTTGTCATCGATTGAAAGGGTATAGCCTTCTGGGACATTCTCTTCTTTTACAGTGTAGTTAAGAGCCTTACCAGCTGCATTTACATCAAGGTTTTCAAAGGTTCCATGCCATTGATTAGCTTCTGACAATTCAAGAGTCTGGTCTGTAGGTGCACCATCCTTATAGAGTCTAACCGTAATTGCTGCTGGACGAATACCATCTTGGTTGTTGGCATCATCCCATTTCTTAGTTACTTGAACTTTAGTCTTAGAAGGAGTGTGGCTATTCGTAATCACTACCTGACCTGGATTGGTTGCTTCAACCGTTTGAGTATAACCTTCTGGCACTTCTGTTTCTTTCACTGTATATTGAACAGCTTTGCCATCTTTTTTCTCATCCAAATTAGAGAAGGTGTAAGTCCATTTGTTGTCTTCAGAAAGCTCTACTACTTTACCTAATTCTTGACCATCGGCATAGAGTTGTACCTTGATAGTCTTTGGACGAAGGCCATCTTGGTTGTTGGCATCATCCCATTTCTTAGTCACTGTTAAACTAGTTTTACCTGGTTTGTAAGTGTTTGTGATAGTTGTACCGTCGATAGCTGTTGAGTAGTTTGCTACAGTATCTTCTGTCACAGTGTAGATGATTTTTTGACCTTTTTTATAGACTGGTAGGTTTGTGAAGGTATAACTCCATGTTTCACCCTCACCAGAAACTGTTGCTGTTTGGACTTTCTCACCATTCGCTAAGAGATGAACTGTAATACTAGCAGGACGGAGACCGTCTTGATTTTTAGCATCATCCCAAACTTTTTTCACAGTTACTTCTGTTGTTTCAGGAGTACGCTTATTGGTAATTGTTGCTTTTCCATCTACAAACTGAGCTTCTTCTTTATCAACTGTGTAAAGAGTTGGCACTTTAACTTCTTTTACTGTATAGCTGATAAGGTTACCATTGCTATCTTTATCTGGAAGATTGCTAAAGGTTACTTTCCAGTCACTTCCTGCTGAAAGTGCTACTGGTTTGCCTTCTGCTTTTCCATTTTTGTACAATTGGAACTCGATGGATTCAGGACGAAGACCTTCTACGTTGTCTTGGTCATCCCAAACTTTAGTCGCTTCTAGATTGAGATATTTGATATCATTCTCATTTGTGATTAGTTTTGGTGAAGCTTTTGAACCAATAGCTTCTCCGTCAATTGTGACATGATAGATTTGTTGATCTGCATCGTAGGTCACCACGACTGCATGTTCAGTCTCATCCAACTTATAATTAGTTGGTGCTTTAGTTTCTTTAAGAGTATAAGTTCCTTCTGTTAAGGTTGTAAAAGCAACATTTCCATCTTTATCAGAAACTTGGGTCGCAAGGACTGCACCACTAGCATCCAATAAATTGAACTCAGCACCAGCTAATCCCTTGCTAGTATCGTCTTTATCAACTTTCTTCACATGGAAGCTAGCGCCAAAAATTTGAGAAGTTACTGTATTGGACTCACGGTTTCCTTCATGGCCTTTAGCCTTATAACCAAATTGGTTATGAGCTTGTACGACACCTGAACGACCACCATTATCCTTGTTATCTTCTGTGCGATCTAGCATCAATTGCTTAACTTGGTCTGTCAATTCACTTGGATTGACAACAGGTACAGCAATATCTACTTGACTACGAGCACCAATAGTGGTTCCTTCGTTAGCAACAATCTTAATTCCTGTTACTTTACTAAAGTCTGTGATATCTGTTGACCAAATATCTTTATCTGCAGCTTGTGCCATGGTACTAGATGTAACTGTGGTATCTGTTGTGTAGTATGCTGTCCATCCTTCTGGCGCAGTGATAGGACCGCGAAGACTTACAGTGTATTCTGTCTTACGGGCTGAAGCATCAAGTGTATTGACATCACCTACTTTTGGAAGGGCATCAAAAATAACAGTATTTTCAACAGGAGTATCTGTATTATTTTTGATTGTTAATTTATAATTAAAGGTTTCCCCTGGTTTAAAGGTACGAGTTACTGTTGATGCGTCAGACAGATCGTCATTCTTGGCAATAAACTTACGAGAATAAACACCCTCAGCAGCAACGATGGTATAGTTTGATTCTGCATGTGGGATTTTATCCGTTGTAGAACCATTGTTATTTAAATCAAAGTTATCTACTGCAACTTTATTAGGGTTAGCAGTTTCTAAATCCCAAAGTCCTTCTCCTGCCATATAGATATGGTTGGTAAAGATTCCACCGTCATCCTTACCTTTAAGCTTAGTATAGATAAATGGTAAACGAACTTGACCACCAGTCTCTAGAGAGCGTTTGATAAATTCCTTCTGATCCAAGTGGAAAATCAAGGCAGAACGTCCAGAGTTGTGGTAGTTTTCGATGACCTCATAGGATTTATACCAAGGGCTATAATAGCGACCGTTCTTATCAAAATATTGATCTAGGTAATTGAAGTCAATGTCCAAGGTATTTGGATCAAAGAGGTCAATGACTCGCAAATCCTTGTAGTCCTTACCTGGATCCAAGCGAACATTATCGGCAGATAGGGCAAAACGAATGGTTTTTCCATCTGTGAATTGGACATTGTTATAATCTGTATTCTTGGTCAGATTAACATTTTCTGTCAATGGAAGCAGTTTGAACTGCCATTTAGCAGATTGATCTCTTTCTGCCCCTGACTGGGTTTTGTAAGTAATCCGTCCGGTATTTTCATAGGCATTCTTGGTATCATCATTCTGATCAATATGAGTCTTTTCTGGATCCTTGAAGGCTGTATAGGTAGAAATATAAATCCCTTGACCCGATGGAAGCTCGAAGTCGTCTTTCATCTCCAGTCTCCATCCGACAACTGTACCATATTTAGTCAAATCAGTGCTTCCAAATCCATCCTTGTCTGCCTCTGGTTGAATTTCTTTGGTCGAACCATCTTCCATTGTAAGGATGATGCGCTTCACGTATTGATTGATCAAAGGTCCATTTCCATAGATTCCAATCATCATACGAGTATATTCTATCTTAGTAAACTTCAAGCGTGAGTCCACTTGCTCATCATAAAAGACAATATTCTTTTGAGCAAATGGAGTGATGTTATTGTATTTCAATAACCACTTATAATTGGCTGACTTGTAGTCTGTCGAGTCGTAGACATTGCCTTCTGCTTGTTTGGCAAAAGCTCCTTTACCTTCCAAATCACGTGAAGTGAGTCGGAAGATGAGAGAATCTTCAGCCGTTACATCCGGTTCTCCCTCCCCACGTTCTGCAGGAATCCCCACTACAGACGCAGTGTTGGTCAAATCTTTAACCAAGACATCCTCTAAAGTTTGGTCTTTTTCCATGACCAAATCAGGGAATTTCAAGTACAAGAAACTCTTGTCTTGAATCTTTTGCATCAAATCTGAGTGGTAACTTTGAACATTTTTATTTTCATCTGCTACAAAAGTTTTTGATACAGTTCCGTCTCCGTTATCAACCCAGCCTTCTGATTTTTCTGTATCTAGAACGGCTGTACGAGTTTTTCCATCTTTGTCAGTATAGGTGGGGAGCTTATCTGTGATCGTTGCAGATTCTAACTGACGATAGGCACCATTGTACTGTCCACGCATCCCATCTAACAAGAAGGCAAACGGAACCGAAGTAGTTTTTTCGATGTACTTTTTTCCATCTGCTCCAGTTACAATCCCTGGAGATGCTTCCGCATAGTCTCTGGACATGGTCGCATCATAGTTCTGATTGACAAACTTGGTTAAGATATAGTCCTTGTATTGAGGTTTCCAAGTGATACTATTTAAAGCAGTCTCAGCACCGTTGATATTGAACATCCCTGTAATATCCATCGAGTAGTTGGTCGGAGGAAATCCTAACTTAAACTTGGCGATGAATGGTAGGGTTAAAACCTCAGATTTTTGGTAGTTCGTAAAATGCAGAGTTACATGGTAGTCATCTCCTACCTTGGTCACAACGGGTGCATCATGTTGCGAACTACTATTGAAATCGGGAATATTAACCTCATCCAGGTATTTCCCTGGTAACACTAGATTCACAGCAACATCATCAAGGTCTGTTGTCAAATTTTTAGGTGTAATCTGGATGTACCCAGACATCGTGTCACCCGTACTATAGGCCATCCCACCAGGATGGTCTTGTTTATCACCATACAAGAGGCTAACATCTAAGGCACCATTATCTCCTACTGCTAGCTCTTTAGCCAGAACCGATACAGTTCCTTGGCTCATTTGTCCTAGCATCATCAATATGGTGAATAGGGCAAAACCTTTCTTCAAAAAGGTTTTCCATAAGGACGTTTTCCTTTTCATCTTTTTTCTCCTTTATATTAATTGAAACACAATGGCTCAAGTTAATTTTATCACAATTGAGAAAAATAATCTACAAAAATTATACATTTTTTATACCTGGTGAACACTTTTTTTATATTTATGTGTCTTGAATGCATTGTTTCTTTAGCAACTGTTCATTCTAATGATGAATTTTATTTCTCTAAGAAAGTTTTTTATCTTGTAATTCGTTAAAGAAAAGTATCTATTACAAGCAAAAAATCTACCAAAATTGGTAGATTTTCTGTTTACAATTTACCTGATACTGCATCCAATAATTCTTGAATCTTGGCTTGGTTGCTTCCTCCTGCCATGGCCATGTCTGGTTTACCACCACCACGTCCATCAACGATTGGAGCTAATTCTTTAACCAAGTTACCTGCGTGGATGTCTTTTGTCTTGCTAGCTACAAGAAGGTTGACCTTGTCACCGATGGCTGCGACAAGAACAAGGACGTCTGAGTAGTCTTTTTGCTTCCAGTTATCTGCAAAGGTACGAAGAGCACCTGCATCTGAAACAGAAACTTGACTCGCAATGTAACGGTGGCCGTTTGCTTCTTGAACATTCTTGAAGACATCACCTGCCGCTGCTGCTGCAGCTTTTTCCTTCAATTCTGCATTTTCTTTTTGTAATTGACGGAGTTGTTCTTGAAGTCCTTCAACTTTGTGAGGTACTTCTTTGAGTTGAGGGGCTTTCAAGGTTGCTGCGACTGCTTTCAGTGCATCTTCTTGTTCACGATAAGCTTCGAAGGCTTCCTTACCAGTCACTGCTAAGATACGACGAGTTCCTGATCCGATCCCTTCTTCCTTAACAATCTTGAAGAGACCAATTTCAGAAGTGTTACCTACGTGAGTACCACCACAAAGTTCAACTGAGTAGTCACCAATCGTTACAACACGGACTTCCTTACCGTATTTCTCACCAAAGAGGGCCATAGCACCCATTTCTTTAGCTGTGTCGATGTCTGTCTCAACAGTTTCCACTGCAATGGCTTCCCAGATCTTTTCATTGACTTGTTGTTCAATAGCACGCAATTCTTCAGGGGTTACCGCTTGGAAATGAGTGAAGTCAAAGCGAAGAAATTCTACTTCGTTGAGTGAGCCTGCTTGAGTTGCATGGTGGCCAAGGATATTGTGAAGAGCTGCATGGAGCAAGTGAGTCGCTGTGTGGTTTTTCATGACACGATGACGACGGTTGGTATCGATTGCCAAGGTGTATTCTTGGTTCAAAGCAAGTGGAGCATGAACTTCAACGGTATGGAGAGCTTGTCCGTTTGGCGCTTTTTGAACGTCTGTTACAGTCGCTACGACATTTCCAGCAGCATCCAAGATTTGTCCGTGGTCAGCTACTTGTCCCCCCATTTCAGCGTAAAATGGAGTTTCTGCAAAGATCAATGATGCAGTTCCTTCTGAAACAGCTTCTACTTCCGCATTGTCTGCTACGATAGCCACTAACTTAGAGGACAATTGGCTAGCATTGTAGTTGAAGACACTCTCAACAGTAATGTTTTGAAGGGTTTCGTTTTGCATCCCCATGGATCCGCCTTTGACAGCTGATGCACGCGCACGTTCTTGTTGCTCTTTCATGGCTGCTTCAAAACCTTCACGGTCGACTGTCATACCCGCTTCTTCAGCGATTTCTTCTGTCAATTCCACTGGGAATCCATAAGTATCGTAGAGTTTAAAGACATCTTGACCAGCGATAACCGTTTGGCCTTTTTCTTTCAAATCTGCTACGATTGTTTCTGCAAAGTGTTGACCTGAGTGAAGGGTACGAGCAAATGACTCTTCTTCGCTCTTGACGATTTTTTCAATAAAATCACGTTTTTCAAGGACTTCTGGGTAGTAGCTTTCCATGATTTTACCAACAGTTGGAACCAGTTTGTAAAGGAAAGGCTCATTGATGCCCAATTTTTGACCATGCATAGAGGCACGACGGAGGAGACGACGAAGGACATAACCACGACCTTCATTTCCAGGAAGGGCACCATCACCGATAGCGAACGACAATGAACGGATATGGTCCGCAATAACCTTGAAGCTCATGTTGTCGCCATCTTGGTCGTAGACCTTACCAGACAATTTCTCAACTTCACGGATGATTGGCATGAAGAGGTCAGTTTCAAAGTTAGTCTTAGCACCTTGGATAACGGCTACCAAACGCTCTAAACCAGCACCCGTATCAATGTTCTTGTGTGGCAATTCCTTGTACTCGCTACGAGGGACTGCTGGATCCGCGTTAAATTGTGACAAGACAATGTTCCAGATTTCGATGTAACGGTCATTTTCGATATCTTCTGCGAGAAGGCGAATACCAATATTTTCTGGGTCAAAGGCTTCCCCACGGTCAAAGAAGATTTCTGTATCTGGTCCAGAAGGTCCAGCACCAATTTCCCAGAAGTTGTCTTCGATTGGAATCAAGTGACTTGGATCCACTCCCACTTCAATCCAGCGGTTGTATGAATCCGTATCTGCTGGGTAGTAGGTCATATAGAGTTTGTCTTTCGGGAAGTCAAACCATTCTGGACTTGTCAAGAGCTCATAAGCCCAGGTAATGGCTTCATCACGGAAGTAATCCCCGATAGAGAAGTTTCCCAACATTTCAAACATAGTATGGTGACGCGCAGTCTTCCCTACGTTTTCGATATCGTTGGTACGGATAGCCTTTTGCGCATTGGTAATACGTGGATTTTCAGGGATAATGGTCCCGTCAAAGTATTTTTTAAGCGTTGCTACCCCAGAGTTGATCCATAAAAGGGTTGGATCATTTACTGGAACCAAGCTAACAGATGGTTCTACTGAGTGACCTTTGGTCGCCCAGAAATCAAGCCACATTTGGCGGACTTGTGCACTAGATAATTGTTTCATGATGTCTCCTTTTTACTAATTTGATTGACTTTCTAGCATTTCTACATAGTCGATAGCGACACAGAGGGAAATGACTAGATCTGCATAAGATTCGTCGTAGACGGTCACGGTATAGGTAGAAGTGAAATGGAAAAGTTCCTTAGCAATATCCGCAATCACTTGATCACGATCATCGAAGAGCTTAAAGTTTAAATCCCAGATATTTCCTTCGATACGAAGACCGAGATTGTCAAACTCATACTTATCTTTGAAGAAAGTCAACTTCTTCCGAATATAAAAACGATCTCCATTACTCAGTTGAATCTCAAAGCGTGGCATGAAGGTCAAGATTTCTTTACTAATCTCACTAACCTGCTCACCCGCTTCATCATAGATGGTAAAGGTCTTTGGAATCTGAAAAAATGAACCTTCAACCTGGTAGGCGACATTGCCCATTTCATCTTTGATATCAAAGCGTTCACCACCTAGGCGAAATTTTTGTTTGACAAGAAATGTTCTCATAAGCACCTCCAAAAATAAAAGACAAATCCATATCACGAAGGGCGAAAAACCGCGGTACCACCTTCATTCAATGAACTTGTCATTCTTGATTCTTATGCAATTGTTACAATCGAGTAGCATGATTTTCTATCTTAGATGGCTCGCAGCACCGCCAATTCTCTGGACTAAGATGGAGAGAAAATCAATTCTCAACTCTAGTATTATACCGTTTTTAGAAAGGTTCGTCAAGATTTATCATCTTAAAGATACTGCATCAAGCAATAAATTCTGAAAACTAGATGCTAATCGTCTCGCCTACAGAAAGAGTTTTATATTTAGCATCTTCAACTTCTTTTTTTGTTGTCTGGTAATGACTATAATCGTCAATATGAATTGGATAGATTTTTCGGGGCTGAAGTATAGATTCTAATTGCTGTAACATCTTTAAATTCATTGTGAATGGACCACCAAATGAATCTGATTTAACGGCTCCAAGATTTGCAAAAATAGCATCTATGTTTTTGGGAACAAAATCAGTCAATCTTGGATATAAAATTGTGTCACCTGTAAAGTAGATTATTTTAGTTTGCAATGGCCTTGTGATTGTTATTTGATAACCATTAACTTTCCCAACTATTTTTTGCATTATAAAATTACTCGCATGAAAAGCTGGTATAGCTTTAATAACAATTTGATACTCATCAACAGAAAAATGTTGCTCTTCTCCCCATTTTAAAACCATATTTTTTAAACATGACAATCCTTCTGTAATTTTTCTGTTAGGAGAAATGATCGTTTTGTCCTTCAGGTATCTCTTGCCAACATCATCTAAATGATCCTGATGACCGTGAGTTATTAGCCATACATCAACTTTATTAAGAAGAGATTTATCATGATAAACATCGGTCTTTTTCTCAGATAGAAAACCTTTGAACTGGACCAAAGTACCTTTTGGCGATAAATCTGGATCGATTCCGATATAAAATTTATCATCTAAAGAAATGACTCCGCAAGCAACTCCACAATAAGTAAACGAAATAGACATAATACTCCTACAAATACTTTCCAAATCACTTTTTTATGAAAAGATAAATTCCTTATGATTAGAAAAATTATAACACGATTCACAAATTATTACTACTTAGCACTTGGAACAATAATAAAACCTAGCTATAGAAACTTTACTAGTTACTCATAGCTAGGTTTTGTTTTGTTTTACTTTAATTGAAATTATTTACGACAGTTGGAAAGCCACTACTTCCGATACATCTTAAATTGTAGGAAGAGGTCACTGTAGATTCCTGTCCATTTATGGTCAAACTTCTCATAAACTTCTAGGTGTTTCATCGTATCTGCGTCTGGATAGAAGGACTTGTCCTCTTTTGTCTCCTCTGGGAGCATTTCCTTGGCAGCATTGTTTGGTGTTGAGTAGCCAACATACTCAGCATTCTTGAGAGCATTTTCAGGCTTCAACATGAAGTTGATGAAGGCATAGGCTGCATCCTGGTTCTTGACCGTTTTAGGAATAACCATATTGTCAAACCAGAGGTTACTTGCTTCTGTCGGTACAACGTATTTGAGGTTTGGATTCTTTTCCAGCATCTGGCTGGCTTCTCCTGAGAAGGTCACACCGATAGCAGCATTGTTCTGAATCATGTAACCCTTCATCTCATCCGCCACAATTGCCTTAATATTAGGAGTCAGCTCATACAGTTTATCAACCGTTTGTGACAGTTGTTGAGGATCTTTTGAGTTAAGGCTATAGCCTAGTGAATTAAGACCTAAACCAAGCACTTCACGCGCCCCATCAAAGAGCATGATAGAATCCTTGTATTCTGGTTTCCAGAGGTCGTCCCAATGTTCAGGTGCTTCTTCTACCATAGTTTCATTGTAGACAATTCCCAAAGTCCCCCAGAAGTATGGGATAGAGTACTGGTTATTTGGGTCAAAGGACTGGTTGAGAAACTCTGGACCGATATTCTCAATTCCCTCAATTTTACTATAATCCAGTGGAACCAAGAGGTCTTCATCCTTCATCTTGTTGATCATGTACTCACTTGGGATGGCAATATCATAGGTTGTCCCACCCTGCTTGATTTTCGTGTACATGGCTTCATTAGAGTCAAAGGTTTCGTACTGGACTTGGATTCCTGTTTCTTCCGTAAATTTCTCCAGAAGTTCAGGAGCGATATAGTCTCCCCAGTTGTAGATAACCAGTTTTTGACTATCACGACTATTGATTTTACTGTCCAAATGGTAGGAAATCCCCCACAAGACGAGGATAATGGCTAAAATTCCTGCTAAAAATGAATAGAGTCGTTTCATGCTTGTTCCTCCTTCTCACGTGAAATGAAGTAATATCCGACAACTAGGATAATACTAAAGAGAAAGACCAAGGCTGAAAGAGCATTGATTTCCAGCGAAATTCCCTTACGAGCCCGAGAGTATATCTCGACTGAGAGGGTTGAAAAACCATTCCCGGTTACAAAGAAGGTCACGGCAAAGTCATCCAATGAATAGGTGAAAGCCATAAAGTAGCCTGCGATGATAGACGGCGTTAGGTAAGGAAGCATAATTTCCTTGAACATCTGGAACTGACTAGCTCCAAGGTCATAGGCCGCATGAATCATATCTCCATTCATCTCTTTCAATCGAGGCAGAACCATGAGCACTACGATAGGAATCGAGAAGGCTACGTGACTGGAAAGAACCGTCAGAAAACCAAGTGAAAACTTGAGTTGGGTAAAGAGAATCAAGAAGCTAGCACCAATCATAACGTCGGGAGCAACCATGAGGATATTATTGAGAGATAGAAAAGCTTCTTGGTACTTTTTACGTGATTGGTAAATGTAAATGGCGCCGAAAGTCCCAATAACAGTCGCAATCAAGGCTGATAGAAAGGCTAGTAAAAAGGTCTGCACCAAAATCAGCATGAGCCTTCCATCACCAAACATAGTCTCGAAGTGAGTCAAACTAAAGCCTGTAAAGCTATTCATATCATCCCCAGCATTGAAGGCATAAGCAATCAAGTAAAAGATTGGCAAATAGAGGACGATAAAGACAAAGGCTAGGTAAAGATTTGATAATTTTTTCATCGTTCTCTCCTTTCCTTAGTCACCCACATAGTGATAAACATAGTCAGGATAAGAACCACACCGATAGTTGAACCCATACCATAGTTGTCATTGGTCAAGAAGTTTTGCTCAATAGCAGTCCCCAAGGTAATCACTCGGTTCCCCCCAATCAAACGAGTCAACATGAAAAGACTCAAACTTGGGATAAAGACAGATTGGACTCCGCTTCGCACTCCATTCATAGAAAGGGGGAAGATGACATGGCGGAAGGTTTCCCACTTAGTTGCACCGAGGTCATAACTGGCATTGATGAGATTGTGATCCATATCATCCAAAACATTGAAGATGGGCAAAATCATAAATGGAAGCTCAATATAGCTTGCGACAAAGATAAAGGAGAAATCGGTAAAGAGCAACTGCTGAGAACCGATTCCGATAAATTCTAGAAATTGGTTAATAGAGCCATTTTGACCAAAAATCCCGATAAAGGCATAAGCCTTGAGCAGTAGGTTAATCCAGGTTGGAAGGATAATCAGCATGAGCCAGAGTTGACGGTGTTTGAGACGAGTCAAAAAGAGGGCTGTTGGATAACTGATAAGAAGCGTCACTAGAGTCACAATCCCTGCATAGAGAACAGAGTTGAAGCTCATTTTAAGATAGGTCAAGTTTTGTGACGCAAAGTAAGATTTATAATTATCTAAACTGAACTGGCCTTCGATGTTGAAAAATGATTGTCCAAAAATCAAGACCAAGGGTGCCAATACAAAGAGGGCGATCCAAAGCATGTAGGGCACTACAAAGAGTTTAGAGGTTGTTTTCTTCATCTCTTTCCTCCTCGATAGCGTTAATTAGCCCAGCTTCTTGCTCTTCGATTTCTACGTATTCTTCGATACGAGCATCGAACTCTTCTTCTGTTTCATTGAGACGCATAATGTGGATATCTTCTGGCTCAAAGTCCAGACCGATTTCCTCACCCACGATGGCCTTACGAGTCGAATGAATCATCCATTCGTTACCAAGTTCGTCATAGGCGATAATCTCATAGTGCACTCCACGGAATAGCTGCGTGTCGACCTTAACTTGAAGTTTTCCTTCTTCTGGAAGAGTAATGCGCAAGTCCTCTGGACGAATCACGACTTCGACCGGTTCATTTGGCTTCATCCCACCATCGACCGCTTCAAATCGTTTGCCATTGAACTCGACCAAGTAGTCCTCAATCATGGTCCCTGGCAAGATATTTGATTCACCGATGAAGGTTGCAACAAAGTGGTTGATAGGCTCATCGTAGATGTCAACTGGTGTCCCAGACTGAACAATCTCACCGTCATTCATAACGAAAATCCAGTCACTCATGGCCAAGGCTTCTTCCTGGTCGTGAGTAACAAAGACAAAGGTGATACCCAAGCGTTGTTGCAGTTCACGCAGTTCGTACTGCATGTCTGTCCGCAACTTCAAGTCAAGTGCTGACAAAGGCTCATCCAAGAGCACCACTCGAGGCTGGTTGATAATTGCACGCGCAATAGCTACACGCTGACGTTGTCCTCCAGATAACCTACGGATAGAACGTTTTTCATATCCTTCAAGCTGTACCATCTTGAGAACTTCTAAGACACGTTTTTCGATTTCTTTTTTATCGACCTTACGCAATCGCAATGGAAAGGCAACATTTTCAAAGACATTCATGTGCGGGAACAAGGCGTAAGATTGGAAAACCGTATGAACATCACGCTTATTAGTAGGGATATCATTGATTCGCACGCCATCCAGTAAAATATCACCCGTCGTTGCATCCAGCAAACCGGCGATAATATTGAGAATGGTTGATTTTCCTGAACCAGAAGCTCCCAAAAGCGTGTAGAACTTTCCTTCTTCCAACTCAAAGTTAATATCCTTGAGAACCTTAGTGTCACTATCTTCAAAAACTTTAGAAACGTTTCTGAATTCGATAATTGGTTTTTTCAATTCCTCTAAATTCCTTTTTCTTCGTAAATTAACAGATTGGGACCTTGTAAAATGCTAGCAATAACTGTAAGGAATTGACCCAAACCATATCTAGCGAAAGAATCCCAATCTTTGTATAATGTGTAATAATAATGTTATTCGTGCTCACCCAAGATACGAACTTCTCGCTCTAGGGTAACACCTGAATGTTCTTTAACCTTTTCGATAACAGACTCAATTAAGTCTTCATAATCTCGAGCAGTCCCATCGGCAACATTAATCATAAAGCCTGCATGTTTTTCTGAGACTTCTACACCACCGATACGGTAGCCCTTCAAACCAGCTTCTGAAATCAATTGTCCTGCAAAATGCCCGACTGGACGTTTAAAGACAGAACCACATGATGGATATTCCAAAGGTTGTTTGAGTTCTCGAAGGTGGGTCAAGCGCTCCATTTCTTGTTTGATGGTCTCATAATTCCCAGGAGAAAGGGCGAATTTTGCTGATAAGACAACTGCTCCAGAATCTTGAATAGCTGAATGACGGTAACCAAAGGCTAAGTCCTTGGCTGATAAAGTCTCGATTTCCCCATCCTTGGTCAATACTTTGCAAGACTGCAAAATATGAGCAATCTCACCTCCATAAGCACCAGCGTTCATAAATACAGCACCACCGACGCTTCCTGGAATTCCACAGGCAAACTCAAATCCTGTTAAACTATGGCGTAGAGCGATTCGAGTGGTCTCAATCAAGTTAGCTCCCGCTTCTGCTTCAATGGTGTAACCATCGACTGAAACATTGTTGAGCTTGTCACACATAATGACAAAGCCACGAATTCCGCCTTCTCGGACGATAATATTACTGGCATTTCCAAGAACCATCCATGGGATATTTTCTTGATTAGCGAACTTAACCACACGGGCCATCTCATAATGATTGCGAGGAAAAGCTAAGTAATCTGCCTTCCCTCCGACTTTGGTATAGGTATAAGTTTTCAATGGCTCATCGAATCGAATATCAATTCCTTCTAATGTTTCTTTTAATTTTTCTAATACAGTCATCTTTCTTATCCTTTTATAAAATTCATTCCATTATACCATTTTTAGCGATTTTTTTCGACGATTTGAAAAGCTTTTTTATTCACACAAGTAAAAAAGAGGTCAGACCTCTTTTGCATGATTATTTTCTATACAAGATAGTTTTTGTAAAGTATACAAATAGAACAACTTCCACTGCTAACAATCCTTCAACAAGAAGCGGATTTGAAATCCAACCAACCTGAGATAGACTTGGAGCCAAATCAAATAGGGCATGTAGACCATAAGCAGCTACTAGATAAATCCAATTCTTTTGACGGACTGCTTGATAAACCCAGAAAGAGAGACCAATTTGCATAACAAGAGCAAGCACACGTTCAACACCGAGTAAATAAACCTGCCATCCAGATAGAGATTGTACTGTTTCAAGTGTATTTTTGGGAAGGAGAGTTGCCAAATCTGGATTTGAAGACTCTAATAACGAAAAGAGGATCAAAAGACTAATCAAGCTTCCCATTCCGAGGTAGAGCAATTCCAAGCCACCATGACCAAGTCCATAGGCGAGGGCATCCGAATCTTTCAAAGCTCTCTTCTTCTCTAACCATTTAAAAAAGACAAGTCGAGCCGTTTCTTCAAACAAAGCAGCCATACAGATCCCGTAAATCACATAGAGAAGGGGATTTCCCGTCATGAGTGGAACTGTCCCATCCTTTTGTGGATGAAGAACCAAGAGATGAACGATTTTCTCTAAGACCTGAGATGAGACAAAAAATGCAACTGCCCCAAGTCCTAAAACTGAAAGGTTAATCTTGTACTTCTTTTTTGAGAACCAAATGGCAGCTATGAGAAATACAAATAAAGCTATCATTGTGATTATTACATGAATTTTCATACTTTTCTCCTTTTATTCAGCCTGATCGATATCTTTTTTCATCTCATCAACATTGAACTTAGCAAAGAGGTACTGACGATCCTGGACTGGGAAACGTTGATCCAACTGATCGACAGCTCCAACCTCTACGATTCCTTCCTTGATGACAAAGTCCATGACATGACCTCCAAAGGTTAGGTCATCGGAAATAAAGTGCAAATGATAGCCTGCGACACTGACACCATGAAAAATTTCAGGTGTCCATAAACCAACAATAGTCCCTGTCACATTTTCAGCTCTATATTCAGGCTGATGAGTCGCAACCTCAGCAAATTTCGTTTCGCTTGTCGATTTTGGAATCATGCGAACATGCATGTGTTTAAAATCACCATGAATCTTAATCGAACGGAAAAGATTTTCTCCATCATAGTAGGATTCAATACGTTTTTCTAGTTCCTTATCAGTCATTTCAAAACGCTGGCGGAAAATAACTTCTGCCTGGTGGGGTACAACTGCTGCATAGGGAATCAGCGCGTCTGGTGAAACTTCAACGATTTCAGGCTTCTCACCCGAACCCTTAGCTTGATAGGCTTTACCATCTAAGACAATTAACTCCCCATCAATAGAGTCCAAGGTTCCTAGCCCTAAATCTCCATGTTCAAGTAACTCACCAACTGTCATGGTCCCGCCGTAAAGTCCTGCCATCAAAGCTCCCAAAGTATTGTATTGGAATAATTTCACTGGTTCTTGCACCTTCATCATCTCACTATTCTTTGAAAATTTTACTTACTAAGTATATCACATTTCTGATTAGAATTGAATGCTAGACTGCCTTTTAATACTCAATGAAAATCAAAGAGCAAACCAGGAAACTAGCCGCAGGTTGCTAAAAACACCGTTTTGAAGTTGTAGATGGAACTGACGAAGTCAGCTCAAAACACTGTTTTGAGGTTGTGGATAGAACTGACGTAGTCAGCTCAAAACACTGTTTTGAGGTTGTGGATAGAACTGACGTAGTCAGTAACATACATACGGCAAGGCGACGTTGACGCGGTTTAAAGAGATTTTCGAAGAGTATAACATTGCCAAACAACTAAAAAAAGGGTACAATGTAACAAAATCAAGAGAGGTCTGGAATGAAGCAAGAAAGTAAGTACGAACAAGTTGTTCACTATCTAAAAGAAGAGATTGAATCAGGAAAACTTCAAACAGGAAGTCGTCTACCTTCTATCCGAAAACTCAGTCAAGACTTCCACTGTAGTAAAGATACTGTGCAGCGTGCACTTTTGGAACTCCGATACGAGAAATACATTTACTCCAAACCTCAAAGTGGCTATTATGTTTTAGAACAACAAGCTAGCCACGAAGACCTCGTTATCTCGGTCAATGACGAACATGCTGCTGCCTATGATGATTTTCGTCTTTGTGTCAATGAAAGCTTGATCGGTCGAGAAAATTATCTCTACAACTACTATGAACACCAAGAGGGTTTAGAAGAATTACGAAAGTCTGTTCAGAAACTACTGTTTGACCAAGCTATCTATAGTAATTCCGATCAATTAGTCATGACAACTGGAACCCAACAAGCACTGTTTATTCTTTCTCAAATTGACTTTCCAGGAAAGGGCCAAGAAATACTTGTCGAACAACCAACCTATCACCGAATGAACCAACTTCTGCTGGCTCAAAATATTCCCTATCAAACCATTGAACGTCGCGTGGATGGCATTGACCTGAAAGAACTTGAGAAACATTTTAAAAGTGGTAACATTAAATTTTTCTACACCATTCCTCGATTCCACTATCCGCTTGGTCATTCATATTCTGAAGAGGAGAAACGTGCTATCCTTGATCTAGCAGCCAAATATCAAATTTATATCGTTGAAGATGATTATCTGGGAGATCTAGATCCTAAAATGGGACAAACCTTTCATTATTTGGACCAAAATGATTTGGTGATCTACATCAAGTCTTTTTCAACAAGTATTTTCCCTGCACTTCGAATCACTGCTCTCATACTTCCAAATGTTATGAAAGAAGCTTTTGTCTCTTATAAAAACATTCTGGACTATGATAACAACCTCATTATGCAAAAGGCTTTATCTCTCTATATTGATAGTCAACTCTTTGAAAAAAATAGAGTAGCAAGATTGGCACTGCAAGAGAAAAGTCAGGATCAGGTTCAGAAACTTTTAAAAGCTTATCCCATTTCCCTACCGAGCTATCCGCTTCATGACGGTGTCTTGCTTGACCTTAAGAACTATCCTAAAATTGCAAGCCTCAAACATAGCTCTTTAAATCTAGACTTTTTCGAATCGTCCTACATTGAGACTTGCCCTTATCAATTTGCTAAGGTTCCTTTAGAAAATCTTGAAACAACTTTAAACTACTTAAAAACAGAGAGTGGGACAGAAATCGGTCATTCGTTAGAATTCGATTTCGTCGTCCCACCTCCGCACAGTTGAGTAAGGCTGTAAAAGCTGATGAAATCAGCGTAGTAGAGCCCACTCAACCACTGCGTCTTGCTTGATAATCCAATGACAATTGAGAGGCTAGGACTTTTGTCCCAGCCTCTGTTATTTTTTATTGCTCTACTTCTGTTAGCTTGGCAGCTTTTTCAAGATATGTTTGATAAGTACCGTCATCTTTCAGTTTTTGAATAACCTTATCAACTACTTCCTTCAAATCTGAGTTGCCTTTCTTGATAGCAACTGCATTTTCTTCGCCTTCTTTCATAGTTAAGCTTACTGTTGCGACAGCCAAGTCAGAATTTTTTGTGGCATAGCTGAGGGCTACTGGCTCGTCCATATGAACAGCATCAACCTTACCTGATTGAAGTTCATTAACAGCTTCTCCCATATTTGTCAATGAAGTCAACTGCGCTTTAGGAAGTTGCTCTTTGACCATAGATTCAGGGACAGTTCCTTTTTGAGCTGCAATATTTGCACTTGCTAGAGAATCTAAATCTTTGTATTTTTCAAGATCAGTTTTTCTGATTAGGAAGCTAATTTTGTTTTCATAGTAAGGAATTGAGAAATCAAAGACTTCTTTTCTTTCTTCGGTTGCACTGATTCCCGCAATGGCCAAATCTGCTTTCCCTGTTTGAAGACTGGTCAAGACATTATCAAAACTCATGCTGGAAACTTCTAATTTCACTCCAAGTTCATCAGCGATAGCTTGTGCCATATCAATATCAGCACCTACGACTTGGTTCTTGCCATCCACAAGTGCTTGAAACTCAAATGGTGCATAGTCTGGGCTAGTTGCGACAACTAATTTACCTTTTTGTTTGATTGCTTCTACTGCAGACTGTGAGCTTGAGCTAGATGACTGGCAAGCTACTAAAAAGAAACTTGCAAGAAAACTACATAAGACAAATATCCATTTTTTTAATTTCATAAATAAACAACCTCTCTGTCAATTTTGTATAATTATAACTCAGCAAACCTCGTTTGTCAAGTATAAATTTAATATTTATTTATTTTTTCATTTTATTAAACAAAAAAAGAAGCTTTTATTCATTATTAAGCTCCTTTTTGTGTATATTTAATCAATTTTACAATTCTACAATTTTACCTGTTTCAAAGTAAACAACCCATTCACAGATATTTTTTGCATAGTCGCCGATGCGCTCCAAGTAAGAAATCACTTGGAAGTAATCACGACCTGTGACGATAGCATCTGGATTCTTTCTGATTTCTTCAGTTGCCAAATCACGAATATTTTCAAAGTAATGGTTGATTTTTTCATCCATGGTTGCAACTTCATAGGCCTTATCAACTGAACCGTTTAGGTAAAGTTCGAGGGTTGTTTCTACAAAATCTTTCACATCACGTCCCATGTTTTTAATTTCTTCTTCAACTTCTGGGATACGCTCTTCACCCTTCATACGAATAGTTGCTTCAGCGATAGATACAGCGTGGTCTCCCATACGCTCCAAGTCAGAAACAGCTTTTAGAACGGTTAAAACTGTACGCAGATCTTGTGAAACTGGCTGTTGAAGGGCAATAATTTCAAATGATTTCTTTTCAAGTTTCAATTCATATTCATTGACATCTGCATCTTTTTCGATAACTTCCTTTGCTAAGTCACGGTCATGGGTGACAAAGGCACGTACTGTACGATTGATTTGGGAAAGAACTTCTTGTCCCATAGCGTAGAATTGGTTGTGCAATTTCTCTAAATCTTCTTCAAATTGAGATCGTAACATCTTTTCTCTCCTTATCCAAATTTACCTGAAATATAGTCCTCAGTTTCCTTATGTTGAGGGTAGAGGAACATTTCCTTGGTATCGTTAAATTCAATCAAATCTCCATTGAGGAAAAAGCCTGTTTTATCAGAGATTCGAGATGCTTGCTGCATGGAACGAGTAACCAATAGCATGGTGTACTTGTCCTTAAGACTATATAGGGTTTCTTCGATTTTTCCAGCCGAGATAGGGTCTAAGGCTGAGGTCGGCTCATCCAAGAGGATAATCTTTGGACTAGTCGCCAAAACACGGGCTACACAGACACGTTGTTGCTGTCCACCTGAAAGACCAATTGCTGAATCATGCAAGCGATCCTTGACCTCATCCCAGATTGAAGCACGCTGTAAAGCTTTCTCCACAGCTTCATCCAAGACTTGCTTGTCTTTCTCTCCATTAATTCTTAGTCCATAAACAACATTTTCGTAGATAGACATGGGGAAGGGATTGGGTTGTTGGAAAACCATCCCTATTTCCTTACGTAATTGAACCGTGTCGGTACGCGGACTATAGATATTGTGCCCATTATAAACCACTGATCCAGTTGTCGTCACTTCAGGATTAAGGTCACCCATTCGGTTAATAGCCTTTAGAAGTGTTGATTTCCCAGATCCAGAGGGACCGATAAGGGCAGTAATTTCCTTAGGTTGGAATGATAAGGAAACACTATTCAAAGCCTTCTTTTTGTTGTAATAAACAGACAGGTCTGAAACCTGTAAAATCGGTTCTGTCATACTGTTTCCTTTCTAACCAAAGTGTCCAGTTACATAGTCATTGGTAGACTGTAGCTTGGCATTTTGGAAAATATTTGACGTTTTATCGTACTCAATCAAATCACCTAAGTAGAAAAATCCAGTGTAATCACTCGCACGCGCAGCCTGTTGCATACTGTGGGTCACGATGATGATGGTGAAGTCCTTCTTCAACTCAAGCATAGTCTCCTCGAGCTGAGCTGTCGCAATCGGATCCAAAGCTGATGCCGGCTCATCCATTAAGAGGATATCTGGTTTAACTGAAATAGCACGTGCGATACAGAGACGTTGCTGCTGACCACCTGAAAGCATCAAGGCTGACTTATGGAGGTCATCTTTGACCTGATCCCAGAGGGCAGCCTGGCGAAGTGAGGTTTCTACAATTTCATCAAGGATTTTCTTGTCCTTAATACCTGCACGTTCATGTGCAAATGTGATGTTGCGGTAAATTGATTTAGCAAATGGGTTTGGACGTTGAAAAACCATTCCAATATGTTTACGCATTTCATAAACATTGATTTCAGGGCGGTTAACGTCGATTCCCTGATAGAGAATTTGTCCTGTAACCTTAGCAATATCAATAGTATCATTCATACGATTGAGACTACGTAGGTAGGTTGATTTCCCAGAACCTGACGGTCCGATCAAGGCCGTAATTTTATTTTTTTCGAATTGCATATCCACGCCCTTGATGGATTCATTCTTACCGTAGTAAACATGTAAATCCTTAGTAGAGAGGGCCACTTTTTCTTCTGGAAAAGTAATAATATGCCTTTCATCCCAATTATATTTTGACATGGCTTCTCCTTTAGGCTGCGGTTAATTTCTTATGTAGATAGCTTCCGAGTTTACGTGCTCCAAAGTTAAAGATTAAGATAAAGATTAGGAGCACCGCTGCAGAACCTGCTGAAACAAGTGTTCCATCAGGAATAGTTCCTTCACTGTTGACTTTCCAGATATGGACAGCCAAGGTTTCTGCTTGACGGAAGATTGAGATTGGACTACTTACGCTGAGAACATTCCAGTTAGACCAGTCAAGAGCTGGTGCAGATTGACCTGCTGTGTAGATAAGGGCTGCAGCTTCACCAAAGATACGACCTGATGCAAGCACGATCCCCGTTACAATACCTGGAAGGGCTTCAGGAATAACGACATGAAGGACAGTTTCCCAACGAGAAAGTCCAAGCGCCAAACCTGCTTCACGTTGCGTATGGTGAACGTGCTTCAAACTGTCTTCAACGTTACGAGTCATCTGAGGTAGGTTAAAGACGGTCAAAGCCAAGGCACCAGAAATAATCGAAAATCCATACTCGAACTGGACTACAAAGATGAGGTAACCAAAGAGTCCCACAACTACGGATGGTAGAGAAGACAAAATTTCAATACAGGTACGAACGAAATTGGTAACACGACCTTTTTTTGCATATTCAGCCAAGTAAATTCCAGCTCCCATTGATAAAGGGACTGAGATAAATAAAGTAATCACCAAAAGGAAGAAGGAATTATAGAGCTGAATCCCAATACCACCACCTGCTTGATAGGAGGATGATTTTCCAGTCAAGAATGACCAAGAAACATGAGGTAAGCCTCGAACCAAGATATAAAGAATCAAGGAAGCTAGAATGGTCACAATGATTCCTGCGATGGTGTAGAGGACAGCTGTTGCAAGTTTATCTAATTTCTTAGCGTGCATAGTTTTTCTTTCCTCTCTCTTTTGTAATCAGTTTAATGACACTGTTAAAGGCCAAGCTCATCAAAAGTAATACTAAGGCCAATGACCAAAGAACATTATTATCAACAGTTCCCATAACGGTATTACCGATTCCCATGGTCAAAACAGATGTCAGAGTCGCTGCTGGTGTCGTCAATGAAGTTGGAACAACTGCTGAGTTACCGACAACCATCTGAATAGCAAGGGCTTCACCGAAAGCACGCGCCATACCAAAGACTACAGCTGTAAAAATACCTGAACGAGCAGCCTTCAAAGTCACACGCCAAATGGTTTGCCAACGAGTCGCTCCCATGGCTAAACTTGCTTCACGGTAGTGACGAGGCACTGCACGTAAGCTATCAGTTGTCATAAAGGTTACAGTCGGCAATATCATAACAAAGAGAACGAAAATCCCCGATAAAATACCAAAACCTGTTCCACCAAAGACACTACGTACAAAAGGTACGACGACCTGCAAACCGATAAATCCGTAAACTACCGAAGGAATCCCAACTAGAAGTTCAATAGCTGGTTGCAAAATCTTAGCTCCTTTTGGTGACACTTCTGTCATAAAGACAGCTGCACCAATGGCAAATGGTGTTGCAATAAGAGCTGACAGGATGGTAACAATAAAGGAACCTAAAATCATTGGAAGGGCACCAAATTGTTTACCTGACGGATTCCAAGTTGCACCAAAAAGAAAATCAAAGATATTCACACCATTGACAAAGAAGGTCGACAAACCTTTTTGGGCTACAAAGATTAAAATCATAGCCACAATGATAACAATCAAAGATAGGCATGCAAAGGTTAGCCCTTTTCCTAATTTCTCAAGACGAGAGTTTTTTGAAGGAGAGAGCAATTTTTTTGATAATTCTTCTTGATTCATTATTGACTCCCTTCTATCGCTGTCACAGTACCTGCAGCATCTTTTTCAACCTTCATTTCCTTGACAGAAATATAGCCCATTCCTTTTACGATTCCATTCTGAGCTTCATCTGAAAGGACAAAGTTTAAAAATTCAGCTACCAATTCATTTGGCTCACCAAGGGTATACATGTGTTCATAAGACCACAAAGGCCAGTTGTTAGTTGTAACATTTTCTGAGATTGGCTCATACCCATTGAGTTTGATAGTCCCAACTGAATCATCAACATAGGCAAAGGCTAGGTAAGAAATGGCACCAGGCGTTTGAGAAACAATTGATTTAACCATTCCGTTTGAATCTTGTTCCTGACTTTGAACTGCTGATTTTCCATCCATAATCACGCTGTCAAAGGTAGCACGAGAACCTGAACTCGCAGCACGGTTGATAATAGAAATAGCTAAATCCTTACCACCAACTTCTTTCCAGTTGGTAATTTCACCTGTAAAAATTTTGCGAAGTTGTTCTGTCGTCAGATTATCGACATCTACTTCTTTATTAATAATGACAGCTAATCCAGCAACAGCAACCTTATGGTCAACTAGCGCGGACGCATCGATACCATCTTTCTCTTCAGCGAACACATCAGAGTTTCCAACATCAACCGCCCCAGACTGGACTTGAGACAGACCTGTACCTGAACCACCACCTTGAACATTGACTGTTTTACCAATGTGAGCTGACGCAAACTCATCTGCTGCCGCCTCGACTAAAGGTTGAAGGGCAGTTGAACCGACAGCCGTCATAGACTCCCCACGGTCAATCCAACTTGCACATCCTGCTAGCGAACCAGCAAGTAAAAGAGTTGCAAGAGAGAGGGTGAGTTTTTTAAATTTTTTCACTATTTGTCTCCTTGAAAATAATGATGAATAGCTTGGAATTTTGCCCTATTTTCCTAATGATCTATGCAAAAAATCCATACTTCCACTATAACATAGAATACTGATTTTGACTAGTTTTTCACCTGAATCGCAGGCCCTTAGGGAAATAATTCTTCAAGGTATTTCCGGTCACTTTTGCAAAGCCCAGACCATTCCCACCAACTAAAACTTGATACCAACCATTTTGCTGAGTTTCAGACAATTGAACTGTTTCACCAGATACGTATTTGACAAAATCTTCTTGATGAATCTCAATAACTTGCTTTACTTGACTCGGTTTTAAAGCCAGGCCAAGAGCAAAGCTTGGTTCAAAACGTTTCTTCTTAAAAGTTCCGAGATGAAGACCATTACGAGCAATTCTAAGTTTTTCTAAATCTGGTAGGATTTCTGGCAAGAGATAAAGCTGGTCACCGAAAACTTGTAGAACACCAGTCAGTTTTTCTTTAAGATGCTTCTTCTCAAAATCTTGCCATAAGGAAAGCTGTTCACGAGATAAATTGGATTTAGTAGGTTTGAACTTCCCAGCCTTGTTTTGACCTTTAAACTGAAGATGGCCCACGAACTGACCTTCTCCCTTAAAGAGATGTGGGTACATTCTAGCTGTCTCAGGTAAGTCAATCCCGGGGACCATTCCATTGATATGTTCAACTGGAATCAATTCAAAATTATAGCTATCCAGTAACCATTGGACGATTTCTTCGTTTTCTTCTGGCGCCCAGGTACAGGTTGAATAGACTAGTCGACCACCATCAGCCAACATAGTAACTGCATCTGCTAAAATTTCACGTTGTAAACTAGCGCACTGACTAGGATAATCGACACTCCAATAATCCATAGCATCAGGTTGTTTACGAAACATCCCTTCGCCTGAGCAAGGTGCATCTAAAACGATTAGGTCAAAATAGCCTTTAAAAACCTTGGCTAAACGGTCTGCAGATTCATTGGTCACAACGACATTAGTCGCACCAAAGCGTTCCATATTTTCAACTAAAATCTTTGATCGTTTGCTTGAAATCTCATTTGAAACAAGAAGACCGTCTCCTGCAAGGTAGGAGGCCAGTTGAGTGGATTTCCCACCGGGAGCCGCTGCCAAGTCTAAGACCTTCATTCCAGGCTTTGGCTGGGCTACTTGAGCTACCATTTGTGCGGCAGGTTCTTGTGAATAGACCAAGCCAGTTACATGCTCTGGTGATTTCCCTGAAACCTTGCCATAGTAACCCCAGAGTGTATTGGGAATAGCATCTGAAAAAGAAGGCTGTCTTTCTTTTAAAGGGTTGATACGAAAAGCCGAAACAGCCTCATCATCAAAAGAGGCAAGAAAAGCTCTTGCCTCATCTCCCAATATTGTTTCGTATTTTTTTACAAATCCATCTGGAAATTGCATGTAGATTATTTCCTTTCGTAGATATAGGATTGAATTTCATCTTGCATCTCGACTGGTACCATCATAACAGCCTGTCGCGTTTGAAAATCAACTTTTTCTCCAGCAATCGTAAACACCTTATAACCCAAACTCTCACCTAGGATACTTGCTGCTGCATAATCCCAGGGTTGAAGATAAGTGATATAAGTTAAAAGTCGACCGGATAACACCTTAGCAAAACTAATGGCAGCACTGCCATACACTCGTGTCCCAAGTGCAGCATTTCCTAAATCTGCCAAGCCCCATTCGTTGCTTTCTAGCATACCAGAATTACCAGCTACCAAAAATTCTCTCAAGGGTTTCTTTTTAAAGACTGGCAAAGGTTGATCATTACGACAGGGCGGAAAATCTCCTCCACCATGATAGCAATCGCCTTTCATGACATCATAGATAATCCCAAACTTGCCAATACCATCCTCAAAATAGGCCAGCATAACAGCAAAATCTTCACCCTGTGCTACGAAGTTGTTGGTTCCATCAATAGGATCAATAATCCATACACAACCTTGTCCTACTGCTGCACGCATGCAGCCTTCTTCTGCACAAAATAAATCATCTGGATAGCGAGAACGAATTTTCTCAATGAGTAAGGCTTGAACTTCTTTATCTAACTTAGTTACCAAATCTGTAGGGGAAGACTTTCTCTCAACATGGAGATCCTCTTTCATATGCTGGAGAATGTATTCCCCAGCTTCCCTGACAATTTCTTTGGCAAATGTAAATTTATTTTCCAAGTGAAATCTTCCCTTCTCCTTTTTCTTTGGCCAACTGGACTGCACGGTAGAAAGAGTATCCACTAACTGATTCAAACTCACGTCCCAAACGTTTTTCTTCGCTTTTGCTAGGCACAACTGACTTGAATACCTTGTAGGAATCTAATAGTTTCTTAGCATCTACCTGTGTTTCATAGGCAGCTTCAACATCATTAAAAAAAGAAAGCACTGAAGCAAGTTCTTCAGTGCTCCACGACAAATCTAGTGGGTAACTATACTGTTTATTCATCTAATTAATACCAGCTCTTAATGTAGCTTCTTTCAATTCTTGCTTACGATAACTACGAGGAAGAAATGCACGAATCTCATCTTCATTAAAGCCAATCTGCATACGTTTATCATCAATGATGATTGGACGACGCAAAAGACTAGGATATTGCTCAATTAAATTAAGCAACTCTGTCACCGAGATACTTTCCACATCGATATTTAACTTTTGGAAAATTTTTGAACGAGTTGAAATGATGTCATCGGTACCGTTTTCGGTCAAGGAAAGAATGTGTTGCAATTCTTTTCTTGATAAAGGACTGGTCATAATGTTGTGCTCTTGGAAAGGCACTTTATGATTATCAAGCCAGGCCTTTGCCTTACGACATGATGTACAACTCGGTGATAAAAATAGTGTAATCATGCTATTCTCTTCTTTGCATACTTTTCTAACTCTATTATACAAAAAAATAAAGCGCTTGACTAGTTATTTCCGTAAAAAAACCTACTTTTTAAAGAAAAATAGGTTTTTCGTACAATTTTTAAAACATTTTTTACATTTATTCTCTTTTCGGTAATTTTTTCCAACTTAGTAGATAAACGAATCCAAAAATTAACTCATACAAGCAGAAAAATAGGAGAAAGGCATGCAGGAAAAAATCCTCTGGTAGAATAAGAATGACTGGATCTTTAGCGGGATCAAAAAGCCAGGTATCATCACCTACAAATAGAATTTGATGAAACAAGGTAAAGAATTGTTCAAACCCAATGAAGACGCCAACTAAACCAAGAACCAAAGGTAAAGACAGCATAATCAAGAGACCTCTGCGATATAGAGACAGAAAACCTTTCTGAATGACTCGCTTCCAAAAAAGGTAGAAAATCGGTAGAGTTACGATTGCTACTCCTTGCGCTAGGTGAAAGAGTCCCTTTACAACGACAAAGTGGTGAATTCCAGAGGCAGACGAAGGAAAATCTGGCATTGCTAATACTTGACTCAATGGATTGGTCAAATAATTCATCAAAACATTAAAGTTATGTTGGATGGTCTGAGGTTGAACATGAACACGACTTGTCAGATTTAACCAAGAAATCTCCAGAGGGTAAACCAACCAAGACAGGTAGATGGTCAATAAAATAGCAAGCGAGAGGAGAAAGAGAAGACTTCCTACAAAAGTAAATTTAGTTTTCATCGAAATTCCACTCCGCTAGACTTGAGAGGACATGGGTTGGGGCGATTGGTAAATCCGCTACTTCTTCAGTTTTTGTAAATCCTGTCGTCACCAAAAGACTTGGAATGCCATTGTCAATACCAGCTCGAATATCAGTAAGATAATTATCCCCTACCATGACAATTTCTTGGCGTTCAAGTCCTAGGTGTTCAACAGCCTTATCCATAATAATCGCGTTTGGTTTTCCAATATAAACTGGTTTTACACGAGTTGCTGCTTCAAGAAGAGTAATCAGTGAACCAGCACCAGGTAAAAGTCCACGTTCTGTTGGAATATTTAAATCTGGATTGGTGCCGATAAAATGAGCACCTTTATGGATAGCTAGGGTTGCAGTAGCAAATTTTTCATAGTCAACTTGCCAGTCCAAACCTACAACCACATAGGCTGGATTTTCTTTATCTTCAACATAACCAGCTGCTTGAATGGCTTCCTTGAGCCCTGCTTCTCCAATTACATAAACAGTCTTTTCAAGACCTAAATCATTCATGTAATCAATAGTCGCTAAGGTTGCAGTATAGATTGTCGATACAGGTGTGTCGATGTTAAATTGATTTGCCAACATTTCCTGAACACTTTCAGGTGTGCGAGTTGTATTGTTAGTTACAAAAAGGTAGGGAATCCCACGCTTTTGCAAGTCATGAACAAAAGCTTCTCCCGCTGGAATTCTATCTTTTCCTTTATAAATTGTACCGTCTAAATCTATCAAATAGCCTTTATAAGTCATATATTTCTTTCTAATCTGTGTTAATTTCTTGCCAAATTATCTTTGCCTGAGCATTGATGTCGCCATCACTTGTGACCTGGTGATTGCTTTCTAGTTGATTCAATTCGTAACTAGAAGTAATCATACCACCTGGTCGAACTTCCTTAACATACTTGAGGTTGATTTTTTTAGGAATATGATTGGTTAGGAAATCTGCCCCCATGACCTCAAAAATCCAGTCTAGGTATTTGCTGTTATTGACGTGGCCATTCATATCCAAGTCGTAAAAACGAACATGGTAATCTTTACTAATCGCATTTTCCATCTCTGCATATTTTGGCCCACGAAGGAGTTTCTTAGAAGACTCAGACTGATAAGGGGCGACAATTTCTGGAACTACAGGATGAACCTTCCGACTCTCACGATCCATAAGGACAAAGGTGGCTACCATGTGAATAATTTCTTGACCAGCTTCATCATAAATAGTAAATCGGCGGTAGCAAAATAGACGATTGTATGTCAAGGCCTCTGTTTCGATGGTAATTTCCTCAGCAAATTGAGGTAAACGTACAACATCGATATCATAATCAGTGATAATCCAGACTAGATTATACTGTTCTAAAACATCCTTGTCACTCACTCCCAGCTCAATTGACTGCATCCCTGATACCTGAAGGGACAACAAGATAACATCTGGCAACTTGATATGGCCATTCATATCAGCCATATCAAAAGGAATTTTCATCTTCATTTGATAAGTTAAGCCCATAATTCTACTCCAATATAAATCGTTCTGCTACTGTATCTCCTAAAAAGAGACCTTTTTTTGTCATTCGTATTTGTTGACCTTCTACTTGTAAAAGACCTTGATGACATAAATCTCTTACAACTTGACCATATAAATTGTCAAAAGATGTGCCAAATTTTTCTTCGAATCTTGCTTTTGAAACTCCTGTCTTCTTACGAAGGCCAAGGAACATCTCTTCTTCCATTTGTTCCCTTAGACTCAGGTGTTCCTCATTGATGCGAGAATTGCCTTCTTCTACTGCCTTTAGATAATGGCGGATAGGCCCATGGTTTTTATAGCGAACACCGTTTACATAGCCAGACGCACCTGCACCTATACCATAATACTCAGCATTATCCCAGTACATAAGATTGTGACGACTTTCAAAGCCAGGTTTTGAAAAATTTGAAATTTCATAATGCTCAAAACCAGCACGCTCTAATTCAGCAATGATATATTCGAACATTTCAGCTTCTACTTCTTCTTTAGGAAGTGGTAATTTCCCACGACGCATACGATTCATAAAGACTGTATGGTTTTCCAAAATCAAGCTATAGAGACTCATGTGGGGAATATCCAAAGCGATGGCCTTTGCAACATTGTCCTTGACCTGGCCCATAGTCTGACCAGGAAGAGCGTAAATCAAGTCAATGGAAATATTATCAAATCCTGCTAACTTGAGACGATCTATATTTTCATAGATATCTTTCTCCAAATGACTACGACCAATTTTTTTCAGCATTTTGTCATCAAAGGTTTGGACACCCAATGAAACACGGTTGACTGCTGAATTTTTCAAAACTGCAATCTTATCCTCATCCAAATCACCAGGATTAGCCTCAATGGTTAATTCTTCTAAGACTGACAAATCTAAGTTTTTAGTCAATCCATCCAGAAGCACCTCTAACTGTGGCGCAGACAAGGCTGTCGGTGTCCCTCCCCCAATATAGAGAGTACGCAACTTCTGAATGTCATAAGAATGAAATTCTTGCAGTAGATGTTCTAGATAGCTGTCTACTGGTTGATTTTTAATAAAGACCTTAGAAAAGTCACAATAATAACAGATTTGTGTGCAAAATGGAATGTGCACATAAGCTGATGTCGGTTTCTTCTGCATAGTATTTATTATACCACAAAGACCTCACTCAAGAAAAAAATCACCATCTCCGACTCTAAGGGAATCAAAAATGGTGATTTCTATTTTAATCTTCTTCGATTTCGATGATGATTTCTTGACCGTCTTCTGGGTCTTCAACAACTACTTTTTCTTCCAATTGTTCCTTGAGACTGTTTAAGGTCTCTTTTGAAGCTTCAGTCGCTTGTTGAGCTAAAGATTTAGATTTTTCAAGAACTGAATCCAAAGTAATTTCGCCTGATTCTACTTGTTCTTTTGTCTTTAGAACGAAATCTCTGGTTTGTTCTTTGACTTCTGTCAATTTTTCGATTGCTTGTTCCTTAGCATATTCTGGATCTTCTCTCAGATCTTCAATAAAGTCTTGTGCCTGACTAGTAACACGTTTCCCTTTTTCACTTGTTAGAAACAAGGCAACAGCCACACCTGAAACAGTTCCTAAAAGGATTGATGATAATTTACCCATGAGTTATCTCCTTTTTATTTTTTAAAAAATTTACTTGCAATACGAACGGCAGATAAGCCTGCACTAGTCTTTAATGTTTTTGAACCTGCAGATGATGCTTTTTTACTCAAGACACGAGCCTGCTCATTTAAATCAGAAACAGAAACAGAAAGGTCTGCAACTGCTGTAAAGAGTGGATCAATGGTTGCAACTTTGATATTGATGTCATCAGCAAGAACATTGACCTTGGCAAGAAGTTCGTTTGTGTGATGTAGAGTAACATTTACATCTGAAGTTAGCGTTTTAACAGTATTTTCTGTTTCATCAATTACACGTCCAACTTTTTGAAGCGTAATAATCAAATAAACAATAAATACAATCAAGGCAATAGCCACAATAATATAAGCAACTTCTAACATTTTAATTCTCCTTTTTTACATTATAAAATGGTGCTTTTTTCCGATTTTGATAAACGATAATATAAATACCAAGTCCAATTAATAGAACAGACAACCACTGAGATACTCGAAGTCCAAAGAACATGAGACTATCTGTACGCATTCCCTCAATAATCATACGTCCAAAACCATACCAAATTAAGTAAAAGGCTGTGATATGACCACGACGAATGCCATTTAATCGGCGTCTAAAAATAATAATTAAAGCAAACCCAATCAGATTCCAGATAGATTCGTACAGGAAGGTTGGTTGTCGATATGAGCCATCAATATACATCTGATTCTTAATAAAACCAGGTAAATAATCAAGGTTTTCTACAACTGCACCGTAAGCTTCTTGGTTAAAGAAGTTCCCCCAACGTCCTAGACTCTGAGCAATCAAGACACTTGGTGCTGCAATATCTAAGAAATCCCAGGTATTGATTAATTTACGGTCTGCGAAAATATAGAGTACAATCGCTCCGGTAATTAGACCGCCGTAAATCGCAAGACCACCATTCCAGACAGCAAATATCTCCCCTAAATGTTGGCTATAATAGTCAAATTTAAAAATAACATAGTAAAGTCTCGCGCCGATGATTGACAAAGGGAAAGCCACTAAGATAAAGTCCAGAATATCTTCTGATAAGATTTTCTTTTTAGGAGCTTCTTTACTTGCCAAATATACCGCTAAGATAAGACCGGAAACGATACAAAGTGCATACCATCTAATGGCAAATGGACCTATTTGAAAAGCAACTGGATCAATCATTTTGCACCTCGTTCTTTTCAATTAATTTCGTCAATCTTTCTTCAAACAGACGCGTCGCATCAAAGCCCATGTCTTTTGCACGATAATTCATAGCTGCCGCCTCGATAACAACAGAAATATTGCGCCCTGTTTTAACTGGGATGCGGATACGTGGAATGGTAACTCCAGAAACTTCTAGTTCTTCAGCATTATTCCCTAAGCGATCAAAGGTCTTATGTGTATCATAATTTTCCAAATAAACAGCTAGCTGAACTTGTGAAGAATCCTTAACTGCACTGGCACCGTATAGACTCATGACATCGATGATCCCTACTCCACGAATTTCGATCAGATGTTTCAAGATTTCAGCAGGTTCACCCCAGAGAGTCATTTCATCCTTAGAATAGATATCTACCCGATCGTCTGCTACCAAACGGTGACCACGTTTAACTAGTTCTAAACCTGTCTCACTCTTACCGATTCCACTATCACCTTGAATCAAAACACCCATACCATAGATATCCATTAGGACACCGTGTACACTAGTACGTTCTGCTAAGCGGGAGTCCAGATAACTAGACAGTTCTCCAGAAAGACGACTTGTAGCTGTGCGACTTGTTAAAATTGCGATTTTACATTCTCTAGCTGCCTTTAACATTTCCTCAGGAACAACTAGACCACGCGCAACAATAACTGCAGGTGTTTCTGGTAGGAACATTTTTTTCAAGACATCGTAACGATTTTGAGAAGGCATAGAAACTAGGTAAGACCATTCCTTCATACCCAACAATTGAATACGCTCTGGAGTATAGTAATCAAAATAGCCTGTCATTTCAAGACCAGGTCGCGTTATATCTGCAGTATTAATTTCCTTTTCAAGTAATTCAGGCTCCCCATAGACAATGTCTAATCTAAGCTTATCAATTACTTCTTTGACTAAAACCGACATATATTTCTCCTTAAATCGAGTTCTCTTACTATTATATCAGATTGTAGGAAGAAGTTTGTATTTTTTACCGTATTTACGCTATTAATTTATCTGATGACATTTGAACGATACAAAAAAGGATTAAACAACAAATTGTTGTCTAATCCTTCTGACTATTATTTCATAATAGATAGTGCGCTTTAGTTATCTTGTTTCTTTAATCCCAAGACTCCAAGACCAGCTACCAAGAGTGCTACACCAGTTGCAAACAATGATTCTTTAGAACCAGTATTTGGCAATTCCTTTTTAGGTTCAGATGTTGTAGACGTAGTTTCAGGTCTTGTTTCTTCAGTTGTTTTACCTGAAGGAGTTTCTTCACTTGATTTACCTGGAGTTGTCTCAACTGTTGTAGTAGTGGTAGTTGATTCTTCTGTTGTTGTTGTAGTTGTTGTTGGCTCTACTGTCGTTGTGGTTGTTGAAGTAGTCGTTGGCTCTTCTGTTGTTGTCGTTGTTGAAGTAGTCGTTGGCTCTCCTGTTGTTGTCGTTGTTGAAGTAGTCGTTGGCTCTCCTGTTGTTGTCGTTGTTGAAGTAGTCGTTGGCTCTTCTGTTGTTGTCGTTGTTGAAGTAGTCGTTGGCTCTTCTGTTGTTGTCGTTGTTGAAGTAGTCGTAGTACTAGTTGTTGTTGTCGTGGTAGTTGTAGTCGTAGTACTAGTTGTTGTTGTCGTAGTTTGTTCTACTTTTTTATACCAGTGGATACGATTTCCTTCACGGTCTTTTTCTGTTTTTACAAACTCATATCCATCAATAGTAGCTGGATCTTTCCAACCCTTATCCTGTGGTTTAAGATTTTCTTTTGTATCGATATCTTTGTAGTCTGTGACAAGCGTATCAAGAACTAATTGTGCACCTGCAGAGTCATTAATGATACGGTAAATATAGATACCCTTTGAATTTTTCCCATCAATAGTTGCCGTAGCTACTTTCGAAAGATCATATTGCATTTTTTCAAGATCAATCTTAGATTTATCAATGATATTAATACGGTTTTGACCAACACCGAAGAATACACCTAATTCTTTTGGAACATCTCCTGAAATCATTTCAAACGTGATTTTCTTATCTGTAATAGAAGTGACTTTGAATGTTGGCTCAACACCTGTTGGGAATACATATGCGCCATATTCATTGACTTCATATGTACTATATACAGGCAAGATAAATCTTGAAGTAAATGTATCTCCTACTTTAAGTGCAGTATCACCACTTGTTTTCCACTCTATACCTGAAGCATCATTGAATTCTAACTCAACAGTTGAACCAACTTTCATACCTTCACTTCCACGAACTTGGAATTGTGTAGTCGTTTCATATGATCCATCAGCCTTGAATTTAATCGTATTTCCAGAAGGTGTGAAGTTGATTGAATTTGTCTCAGTAGCAAATTGTTCTACTTTCGGAATATCAACTGTACTTGTCACAGAAGAAGATCCCACTTTAATCACTTGGTTTAAAGTGTAGTCTTTATTTGCGATTACAGCTCCATTATAAGCGTTATCTGATGTAATTTGGAACTTGACTTGTTTCAATACATCTGGTTTTTCAGCTTCGATAGCTTTCGTAAATGTAATTTTTAATGTCGAGCGTGTTGATTCCAATTCAGCTTGTCGCATTTGAGCTGTATCGTTTGAACCTTGACGTGCTTTATTGACGTTTTCAAACGAAACAATTGAAATTTTACCAATTGTCTTACCTTCGTAAGTGACATCCTTGCCATTTAATTGATTTAAGATAGCGACGTTTTCTAATGTAACTGTAACATAGTCTCCTTCTTTCACATCATCTTCTGTAAGTGAAAAAGAAAGGTCTACATCTGTATAGTATTCATAATATTTAATATCATGGTTTTTAATAGTACCAGTCACTTCTGCAGCTACTTCTCTTGCTTCACGTGCAGGAGTTTCTGTAGTTGTTACAGCTTCACCAGTAGTTGTTGCTTCAGCATTTGTTGTAGAAATTTGCTCAGCTGTCGTTGTTTCTTCAGCAGTGATGATTTCTTGACTTTGAAGAGCGGCCAAAAGCACACCTGTAGACAATAAAGTGATTAATAATTTACCAAACCTTTTCTGGTTTTTCATCCCTATTTACCTCCGTGTAAAATTACACTATTTTATTACAATTTTACTACATTTTTCTTTAAAATTCAATTGAAATGATGATTGTTTTTATATTTCAAATAATTTATTGTATAACTTCTACAATTTTTTGAACAACGAATCAATTTAGACCGATCTGAATTTGACAAGTGTGGGTGAACATCTATTTCTTAGTTATTACTTTCTATTTCTTAGTAACCAAGTCATTTATTTAGAAAATAAGACAATCATGAATTCAATACTTTAGCCAAATCAACGGCAAATCGATCAACATCTATTCCCAAATTCCTTCCTGATTTTTCTATGTGAATTCTCGGAAGTTCATTTTTTAGTATTTTGTTTGCATCAGCCATATCTTGTGGATAGATATAGAACTGTTGTCCTTGTGGAAACTGATTGTGAACTTGCCATTTTTCAAATTCATGCAGAAAAGTCTTATGAGATGGCATACTAACCTCTTCAAACATGGAATCATCAAAATATTTCACCAAGCGATAAAGACCATGAACTTCATCAGCGAAGCATTTATCTATTTTCTCAAAGGGATAACCCCGTCTCTGATAAGCTAGGCATAAGTTTTGTAAGTTTTGGCTTATCCCAGCTGCGTCTTTTCTTGCCAAGTTTATAAAGTATCGAACAGAAAATTCTTCCATACCTGTTCGTTTTTTCTTGTCTAGAAACTGTTGTGCCAATATGATAGACTCTGATAATCTGTCTTCATCCTGATAATAAATAGCGTGCAAAAGATTGATGACATTTTGGGGATAATAGGTTCCTTTCAGTAAAGGCAAGTCTTTGGGTATATAGGATGAAATGACTGAAAAATCGTTACATGCAAAAGAGGTAAATAAGCCCCTTAAAATACCATTAGTATAGATTGTTCCACTTGCAAGCAAACCACCTCTAATCAATTCTTCTCTTCCTGTTTGCTACAGAGCATTATTTAATTGTTTGTAATCTCCGTCTAAAAAAGCTATATAGTATGCAAAATACTTGATATCATCTAGCAATAAGCTACTATACAACTTTGTCCTTAAAACATCATCGGACAATACTTTCGAATCCTTCAAATACTTTTGAAAAATCCTCTGATTAGACTCTTCAAATTCCTGCCAGTTTATAGGAGTTGAATAATAACCCCAATCCTTAAAGCGTTTTTCGCGCATCTTTTGATATTCTTTTATATACTCTTTCATAAGTTCATCCTATCTCTAAACAGTGTGCAAAAAAAAAGACTAGACAAGCCTAGCCTTTCATTTCAATTAGAATTTTTTACGTTTACGAGCTGCTTCTGATTTACGTTTACGTTTTACAGAAGGTTTTTCATAGAATTCACGTTTGCGTGTTTCTTGAAGAGTACCAGCTTTAGTAACCGCACGTTTGAAACGACGAAGTGCATCGTCAAGAGATTCATTCTTACGTACTACTGTTTTAGACATTTTTTTCACTCCCTTCAAGTTCAAGATCTATTCTATTTTACATGGAATGATATAAATTGTCAAGAAAAAATAGTGTAATCTATTCATTTCATTCATAAAAAAGAGGACATTAGAGCTCTCTTTTAAAAATTATAGTTGTTCTAAATCAATTATTTAGAAGAATTCTTTTTCAGAATTAGAGCACTCGCAAACATCACAACACCTGCAATAACTAGTGCTAAACTAGTAGACTCCCCAGTATTTGGAAGTTTTGGTTTTTCCTCAGTTGTAGTCGTACCAGGAACATCTGGTTTTGCAGTTGTTGTCGTTGTTGAAGTAGTCGTTGGCTCTTCTGTCGTTGTCGTTGTTGAAGTAGTCGTTGGCTCTTCTGTTGTTGTCGTTGTTGAAGTAGTCGTTGGCTCTTCTGTCGTTGTTGTCGTTGAAGTAGTCGTTGGCTCTTCTGTCGTTGTTGTTGAAGTAGTCGTTGGCTCTTCTGTCGTTGTCGTTGTTGAAGTAGTCGTTGGCTCTTCTGTTGTTGTCGTTGTTGAAGTAGTCGTTGGCTCTTCTGTTGTTGTCGTTGTTGAAGTAGTTGTGGTTTGTTCTTTTGGATTGACAATTGTTTTCGTAACTGACTTATCTGCTCCAAAATCTGTTGCATTTACTTCTGTATCTGCAGCATTCATAACATAACCTTTTGGTGCTTCAACCTCTGTGAGAATATACTTATCTTTTAAAAGACCAGTTACTGTAATTTTTCCTTCAGCATCTGTAATGTATTCTCCAATAACTTGATTATTAGCTTGTCGTACGACTTTAAACTTAGCACCAGCTACTGGTTGATTTTCATCATCAACTTTATGAATATTAATCGTAAATACGTATCCAACCCCAGAACCACCTGCTACTTGAACGACAGTGGATTGCTCAACATATTTGATAGCCTTTCCTTTACCTTTTAGGACAGCATCATTATTTAATACTTCTCCGTCTGCCGGTGAATAATTGGCTTGAACATTATATTCAATGCGGTATTGGTCATTTTCTGTGATATCACCAAGTTCAATAACAAATGACTGACCATCTTCACTTACTGTAACAGTATGTTGGTCTGTTACATCTGTTCTATCAGTAAATTCCCAAAGACCATTGACATACTCAAACTTACCTTTGATCACTCGAATGCTATCTTTGATATAAGTTGCGTTAGAAAACTTCAATGTATCTTCTACTGTAGCATCTTGAAGACTTTCCTTAGTACGGTTGATTGAAATGGTATATGAAAGAGTCTTTTGATCCTCACTACTTACCCATCCTGTTTTAGAAAGCAACACAGGATTTCCATCTCCAACACCAGTGAAGTTAACTTTTCCAACTACTTGTGTTTTCCCATTAATCGTTACCTCGACAGGGATTTCTCCTTCTTCAGGGTGTTTTTGGAAATCTACTCGAGTATAGACATAGAAAGAACCTTTGGTATCAGAGTGTTTTTCAACATAATCAGTATAGGTTAAGACGATATGTTTTTTTGTTTCATCAATTTTAGCATTTGCGATTACTTCGTTTGTATTTTCATCACGAATCTCGAAATTTTCTGATTCTATATAAAGTAATTCTGATAAATCTACAACAGTTGTGTCCCCAGCCTTAACATCTTTATCAGTTAAGTCATAATTTGCATTTAGCCTGAATGTAATCCATTGTTGCAAATCTTCATCAAGATTACCACCTTTATCATTCGTAATATTGAGTGAAGTAATTGTGTCAACAGTCTTGCCACTGGTTGTATTTTCTGCAAAAGCTTTGCTCAAGCTAAGAGAAAATATAACAGTAAATACGAAAATCATAAACGAAAAAAATGTAATTTTTTTCTTATTCACCTTAAATTGTCTCCTTAAATTTAATTGTTTAACAGTAAACGAATTCAGTATACCAGTATTTTTTATTAAAGTCTAGTTTTAATCATAAAATAATTTGAAATGTGATTACAAAATAATTGTTTTATATATTTATTGTATCCTAAAAACGTTTTTGTGTTATTTATACTTTTTATTTCCTGTCATGTCCTGCAATTATTTTTTGTTTTTTACTTACTACAGTTTAAAAAAAGCCATCCAAACTAATTGTTTGAATAGCACAAATGATAGAATGATATCTTTTAATTTTTTAATAGGCTTAGTGCTCCAGCATCCGCAATAATAGTTACATCCGGATGGTTTTGCAAACTACTTGCTGGAAGACTTTCAGTAATAGGACCTTCAACAGTTCCAGCGATAGCTTCTGCTTTTGATTCACCATAAGCAAAGAGCAGAATTGATTTAGCATCAAGAATATTTTTAATTCCCATTGAGATAGCTTGTGTTGGTACATCTTCAATCTTATCAAAGAAGCGAGCATTTGCTTCAATAGTAGACTGATCAAGATCTACAAGATGGGTTTGACTATCAAATGGAGTTCCTGGTTCATTAAAGCCAATATGACCGTTACGACCAATTCCCAAAATTTGCAAATCGACTGGATGATCAGCAAGAATTTGATTATAGCGTTCTACTTCTTCTTCAGCATTGTCTTTGACACCACGAGGTAAAAAGCTTTCTTTAAACGGCTTTTTATTGAAGAGATTTTCTTGCATAAAGTATCGATAAGATTGTGGGTTATCGCCATCAAGTCCTACGTATTCGTCCAAGTTTACACTAGTAAGATTTGAAAAATCAAGGTCACTCTTAACGATTTCCCCATAAAATTCCAGTGGACTGCTACCAGTCGCAAGCCCTAATGTTTGAGCACCGTTTGCTAACTTTTCTTTTAAAATTTCAAAAGCTACTTTTCCGCCTTCTTCAGGATTTTTCACTTGAATAACTTTCATAATTGTTCCTCCATATTTCTTTATTTTATTATATGGTATAGACCAATTTTTGTCAAGTGAAAACGGTTTAATATTTTAAATTTTATAGTATAAGAAAATAACATTTTTAAAAATTTCAATTACATAATAATGGATATGAAAATCGTAAGAATATTTTCATTCTAATAAAAAATGATTCCCTTACGAGAATCATTTTTTTATTTAGATGGCTTCTGTAACAAAACTTCTGCTTTCTAATACTTTTAACATGGCATCTGCTGTGTCTAGAGCTGTAAAGAGAGGAACTCCATGTTCAATTGCTGAACGTCTGATTTGCTCACCATCTTCATCAGCTGTTCGTTTGGTACCAACTGTGTTAATGATTGCTTGAATTTTTCCTTTGCGAACGTAGCTTGGGATATCATGTTCATCATCACCAATCTTACCAACGAGTTGAGCCTTCAATCCATGACTTGCAAAGAAGTCTGCTGTTCCTTCAGTTGCAAGGATTCCGTAGCCAATATTTTGGAAACGACGAGCTAAATCCAAGGCTTCTTCTTTTGCATCGTCTGCGATAGTAAATACAACATTCCCAAAGGTTGGCAAGTGTAGATAAGAAGCTTCAAAGGCCTTGTAGAGAGCTTTTTCAAGGGTAGTATCTGATCCCATAACTTCCCCTGTTGACTTCATTTCAGGGCCAAGAAGGCTGTCTACCTTAGCTAGCTTGGTAAAGGAGAAGACTGGTGCCTTGATATGAACGCGACTGCTTTCTGGGTAAAGTCCATCTTGGTAACCAAGTTCTTCAAGAGTTTGACCGAGAATCAACTTAGTCGCTACCTGTGCCATAGGGATATTGGTTACTTTTGAAAGGAATGGAACAGTACGGCTAGCACGAGGGTTTACTTCAATGACGTATACTTTCTCATCCTTGATAACAAACTGAATGTTCATCATCCCAAGACAGTTGAGGCCGATTGCAAGGCGTTTGGTGTAGTCTGCGATCGTTTCTTGTACCTTTTGTGACAAGGTTTGAGGAGGATAAACCGCCATGGAGTCACCTGAGTGGACACCAGCGCGTTCGATATGCTCCATTATACCAGGGATGAGGACATTTTGTCCGTCTGAAATAGCATCGACTTCACACTCTTGTCCGACGATATAAGAGTCAACAAGAACAGGATGGTCTGGACTTGCCTTAACCGCAGTACGCATGTAAGAACGAAGATCATCTTCATTCTCAACGATTTCCATAGCACGTCCACCCAAAACATATGAAGGGCGAACGAGAACTGGGAAACCAATTTTACGTGCAGCAAGTACTGCTTCTTCTTCATTGGTTGCTGTTTGTCCAGGAGGTTGTGGAATATCCAAGTCTTTGAGGGCTTGTTCGAAGAGGTCACGGTCTTCTGCACGGTCCAAGTCAGCAACTTGAGTACCAAGGATAGTCACACCAGCTTTTGCTAGAGGTTCAGCAAGGTTGATAGCTGTTTGACCACCAAACTGAACAATGACACCCTTTGGTTGCTCCAAATCAATGACATTCATCACATCTTCAAAAGTCAAGGGCTCAAAGTAAAGTTTGTCTGATACAGAGAAGTCTGTAGAAACGGTCTCTGGGTTTGAGTTCATGATGATAGCTTCGTAGCCAGCTGCTTGAATTGCTTTTACTGAGTGAACAGTCGCATAGTCAAACTCAACCCCTTGACCGATACGGATTGGACCTGAACCTAAAACTAGAACAGATTCCTTATCAGACTTGATCGATTCATTTTCCCAACCGTATGTTGAGTAGAAGTATGGAGTTTCTGATTCAAATTCTGCGGCACATGTATCGACCATCTTGTAAACTGGGACAATCTTGTTTTCTAAACGAAGTTGGCGAACTTGACCAGCTGTAGTTCTCCAAAGTTCTGCGATTTTACGATCTGAGAAACCATTGAGTTTTGCTGTTTTCAAGACATCGATATTTTGAGGATGAAAACCAAGTTCTTGTTCAATCTCAAAAATATGCAAGAGTTTATCAAGATAGAAGATATCAATCTTAGTCAGGTCAGCAATCTCTTCTGGTGTGTAACCACGACGAATAGCTTCTGATACGTAGAAGAGACGGTCATCTTGAGCCTTGACAACTTTTTCAATCAAGTCATCATCTGAAACATCTGCAAGCTCAGGCATTTCATTATGGTGGACACCAATTTCTAGAGAGCGACAAGCTTTAAGGAGAGATTCCTCGATGTTTCGACCGATGGCCATAACTTCTCCAGTCGCCTTCATCTGGGTACCAAGACGACGTTCCCCTTTTTCAAACTTGTCAAATGGGAAACGTGGAATCTTAGCCACTACATAGTCAAGGGCTGGTTCAAACATAGCATAGGTTGAACCTGTAACTGGGTTAATAACTTCATCTAGAGTCAAGCCTACTGCAATCTTAGCAGCCAACTTGGCGATTGGGTAACCTGTTGCTTTAGAAGCAAGGGCAGAAGAACGAGATACACGAGGATTTACTTCGATGACATAGTACTTAAAACTGTGTGGATCAAGCGCAAGCTGAACGTTACATCCGCCTTCAATCTTGAGAGCGCGGATAATGCTCAAACTAGCATCACGAAGCATTTGGTTTTCATAATCGGACATGGTTTGCGCAGGGGCAAATACGATAGAGTCCCCTGTGTGAATCCCAACAGGGTCAAAGTTTTCCATGTTACAAACAACAAGGGCATTGTCAGCTGAGTCACGCATGACTTCATACTCAATTTCCTTGAAACCGGCAATAGAACGTTCAATCAAACACTGGGTAACTGGTGATAACTTCAACCCATTTTCAGCAATTTCACGCAGTTCTTCCTCGTTGGCACACATACCACCACCAGTACCACCTAGAGTGAAGGCTGGGCGAACGATAACTGGGTAGCCAATAGTTGCTGCAAAGGCAACTGCTTCCTCTACTGTGTTGACAATTTCTGATTCTGGAATTGGTTGCTTGAGTTCTTCCATCAATTGTTTAAAGAGATCGCGGTCCTCCGCTTGGTCGATGGCAGACAATTTAGTCCCGAGAAGTTCTACTCCGAGCTCATCTAAGATACCATTTTTAGACAATTCCATGGCCATATTAAGCCCTGTTTGACCTCCAAGAGTTGGAAGCAAGGCATCTGGACGTTCCTTACGGAGAATACGAGTCACAAACTCAAGTGTAATCGGTTCGATGTAGACCTTGTCTGCAATCTCCTTATCCGTCATGATGGTTGCAGGATTTGAGTTAACCAAAACAACCTCATACCCCTCTTCTTTCAAAGACAAGCAGGCCTGGGTTCCAGCATAGTCAAACTCAGCAGCCTGACCAATAATAATCGGACCAGAACCAATCACCATAATTTTTTGAATATCAGTACGTTTAGGCATTTATAAGATATTAAGGGCGTCAAGCGGACAAAGCTAAAATAGAAGTTATGACGAAGAACTATCAGTTCTAGGAATAACTATCTTTTTAGCAATGTCCGTAGCCCGTATTCAGTTCAGCAAATACGGATTGCCCTTCTCCTTTCTATTCGTCGCCTCACTGAGCGACATTAAATAAATTCTCCGACGATTTCTTAGCGAAACGATTCTATTCGGTAAAAAATCTAGTGCAGGGAGTTTTTAGTTCGCCTAATAGCGACTAAAAGAAACGACCTGCCTTTCTATTCGTCGCCTCACAGAGCGACATTAAATAAGATACAAAGGACGATAAGAAAGCGACTGAGTTTTAGGAAACCATAGAAGGATTTCTATCCTTGTTGGTTTATCTAAATTCCGAGCTTTCCGTCCGTGTTCAATTCCATAAATTCTCCGACGATTTCTCACTCGTCTTTAATTTGCTTGTTTGAAAGCTTCCATCATCTCGATGAACTCATCAAATAGATAACTTGCATCATGTGGCCCAGGAGCTGCGTCTGGGTGGAATTGCACAGAGAAACCTGGTAGATATCTGTGACGTACGCCTTCAACTGACTTGTCATTGATTTCTTCGTGGGTAATGATTAAGTGCTCTGGTAAATCCTCACGGCTAACTGCATAACCATGATTTTGACTTGTGAAGTCCACGCGCCCAGTTGCAATTTCACGAACAGCATGGTTAAAGCCACGGTGACCAAACTTCATTTTGTATGTCTTAGCACCATTTGCCATCGCAAAGAGCTGGTGCCCCATACAGATACCAAAGATTGGAATTTTCCCGAGAATACCTCGGATCATCTCAAGAGCTTCTGGTACATCTTCTGGATTCCCAGGACCATTTGACAACATAACTCCGTCAGGGTTTAAATGCAAGATTTCCTCAGCCGTAGTTGTGTATGGAACTACAGTCACATTGCAATCACGTTTAGATAGCTCTCGTAAAATAGAGTGTTTAAGGCCGAAGTCTACTAAAACAACGCTCAAACCAACACCTGGAGCCGGATAAGCAGTCTTTGTAGAAACTTGTCTGATATTATCAGTCGGTAAGACAGTTGCTTGAAGTTGATCTGCAATGTGATCCATACTATCGCCAGCATGTGTTAGAGTCGCTCTCATGGTACCATGTTTACGAATAATCTTTGTAAGAGCTCGAGTGTCAATGCCTGAAATTCCAGGAATTTTCTTAGCCTTCAAGAATTCGTCCAGCGTCATTTGGTTACGCCAGTTGCTGGCTCTACGTGCCTCTTCGAAAACTACAACTCCCTTACAAGTAGGACTAATAGACTCGTAGTCGTCACGGTTAATCCCATAATTTCCTACTAGTGGATATGTGAAGGTCAAGATCTGTCCATTATAAGACTGGTCTGTAATGGATTCTTGATATCCTGTCATCCCTGTGTTAAAGACGATTTCCCCTGTTACATCAATATCTGCACCGAAGGCCTTACCTTCAAAAACTGTGCCATCTTCTAAAACTAGAAGTCGTTTTGTCATATTTTCACCTCTCGTGGACGCTCACTGGCGTCTTTTAACGTTTTGTGTCTTATTTGGCTTTTCTACTTGCCAATACGGATTCTAAGATTGCCATTCGAACAAAGACTCCATTAGTCATTTGTTGAACAATGCGTGATTTTGGAGCCTCAACCAAGTGATCAGCGATTTCCACATCCCGATTAACTGGAGCCGGATGCATAATGATTGCTTCTTCTTTTAAGCGATTATAGCGCTCTTGGTTCAAGCCATGTTGAGCGTGATACTCTTCTTTTGAGAAGACTGCTCCACTTTCGTGGCGTTCATGTTGAACTCGAAGCAACATCAGTACATCCACCTGGTCAACAATCTCATCAATGCTTACAAACTGACCATAGTCTGCAAACTCTTGACTTCTCCATTCCTCAGGTCCTGCAAAGTAAAGTTCAGCACCTAAGCGTTTCAAAATCTGCATATTGGACTTGGCAACACGTGAATGGTCCAAGTCACCAGCAATCGCAACCTTGAGCCCTTCAAAACGGCCAAATTCTTCGTAGATTGTCATCAAATCAAGCAGACTCTGACTAGGATGTTGCCCTGAGCCATCACCACCATTGATAATAGATGTCGTAATGGTTGGGCTCGCAATCAATTCCCTGTAGTAATCAACCTCTGGGTGTCGAATAACACAGATATCCACACCAAGCGCAGACAGGGTCAGGATTGTATCATAGAGTGTCTCACCCTTGTTCACTGAACTTGTCTTTACATCAAAGTCAAGTCGTTCCAGCCCCAGTTTAATCTCTGCAACTTCGAAAGATTTATGCGTTCTTGTCGAATTTTCAAAGAAAAGGTTGGAAACAATGGGATGGTCTTCGTAGGGCAACTGGGCTCCATTTTTAAACTCAATCCCTCGTTTAATCAATTTTATAACCTGATCTACAGTGAGATCTTCCATGGACACCACATGTTTGATTGCTTGTTGATTTTCTGACATAGCTACTCCTTTAGCTTTTAAGCTTCTTCAGTAATCAAAACTCTATCTTGGCCATCAAGTTCTGTCATCTCAACGATGATTTCTTCAGAACGACTAGTTGGAATATTTTTCCCAACGTAATCTGGACGAATTGGCAATTCTCTGTGTCCACGGTCAACTAATACTGCAAGACTTACACGGGCAGGGCGACCATGTCCGACAATGTTATCGATAGCGGCACGAATTGTACGACCTGTGTAAAGAACATCATCCACCAAGATAACTTCGCGGTCTGTCACATCAACAGAAATCAAGGAAGTATCTTCACCACTTTTGACATCGTCACGGTAAGGTTTGGTATCTAATTCTACAACGGGAACAGAGATGTTTTCCAATTGTTCCAAGCGCTCTTGGATGCGGTGAGCGATAAAGACACCACGTGTTTTAATTCCCGCTAAAATGATTTTGTTCAAATCTTTGTTGCGTTCGATAATTTCATAAGTGATACGCGTAATTGCTCGCTTGACGGTTAATTCGTCTACAACTTCTTTTGTCTTCATGACAAACCTCCAAAAAGAAAAGTCTCCTTAGACAAGGAGACTTGAGAATGTATCATTAAGCGAGCCATACTGGAAACAGCATAGACTTACCCTTCTACTTTATCGAGCTCCTTGCCTGCCTCACGGGACAGGTTTAAAGGAATATTTTATTGTTCTTACTATATCACAAAGCCCAGTTCAAAGCAAGTAAAAACATTCAATGTTTGACCTTATAATGAACTAAAATCATACAATTGTGGATAGTGTTCGCATTCTGGATTTTTCGGATGACAGATAGCACGACCAAAGTAAATCATGGCCTGGTGGGCTGCTAACCATTCTTCTGGTGGCAGAACGTCCATAACACGTTTTTCTACTTCAAGTGGAGTTGCTGATTTTTTAACAATATCATGGTGTTTGCAAATGCGCTCCACATGGGTATCAACCGCAAAAGCTGGAATTCCAAAGCCCACACTCATAACTACATTAGCTGTTTTACGCCCAACTCCCGCCAAACTTTCTAATTCTTCTCTAGTCTGAGGAACTTGACCATCAAAATCTTCTAATAATTGTTGAGCACATTTTTTAAGAAATTTTGCTTTATTTCGATACAGACCTAAACGAGAAATGTGTTTTGCAATGTCCTTCTCACTGGCGTCCGCCATGGCTTGAGGCGTAGGGAAGGCTTCAAAAAGAGCTGGAGTCGCCTTGTTTACTGCCGCATCTGTCGTCTGAGCAGACAACATAACTGCAACTAAGAGTTCAAAATGATTGCGAAAATCTAGACTAGGTTTTGCATCTGGAAAAAGAGCTATGATTTCCTCAATGACATGACGGGCACGTTTCTTGGATAAAACCATCTATTCGTCTCCATCAAACAGCCCTTGTAAACCTGCAAAAGGACTACTTTCTTCTTTTTTGACTGCTTGTTTAGCTTGATATTCTTCCTCAGTCATGATTTGCCATTCATTTCCAGAAACAAATCCCTGACCTGCTTCTTCTTCTGCCGTTAAGACCTTGATTGGGATATTTAGCAAGATATTGTCCGAAACACTTTCAGCCAGGTCGATTTCCCCATTTTCTATAGGTAAAACCAAGTCATCATCTAGAACTTCTTGGTCCAGTTGATTGGTAGCACCTTCCATAAAGACTTCTGTCACTGGATAAGACTCTGCTAACTCAACAGGTTCCATACTACGACTAGAAGCAAGTACGATGGTATAAGACAGTTGATAATCTAAGAAATACATACGGTCTTCATACTGTACTTTCCCAACCGCTAGAATATCTTTTACGTCTAAAATTTCTTGGTTACGCTCACGTAAGTCAGCTGACAAGTCTAGAGGTTGCTCAAAATACAAACCCTCAGGCTGCTTACGAACTTCTTGAATATTTAATTTCATACTTCCTCCATAAAGATTTACTCACTTGATTATACCATGAAAGGAGGTCAAGTAAAGCCTCTAAACTTTTAAAACATCTTTCTGTGTTTTTTGATATATTTATTATGACAAATTTATTTTTTGTGCTATACTATAGGCATCAATACATGAGCAAAGGAGGACGCTCATATGGAAGACAAAGCTCTTTTAACAGAAGCCTATCAACTCGTTACAGAATTAAACCAAACAATACAAAGCTGTAAACAGGGACTACCAGATGACCTACGCTTACAGCAAAATATAGACGAAATTCTCAGAGCACTTAAAAAAACTGAGAAACTAGATAACGCCATCTTAATTGAGCTGGAAGCCTTTTACCAACGTACTAGTCTTTTGATTGGACTCGGTAGCTTAAAACTAAACGACCAGGCTCGCACTGCTTGGCGAAACTATGATAAGTTCCACTACGATCACGTTAAACATACGCTGACGCTTTATGGACCTGTTTTCGGTCTTTAAAAAGTACAATCTCGTGCACTAAACTCATAAAAGAAACATCCAGAGAAAACCTCTGGATGTTTTTTACATATGTTTCAAACGCTCAATCCGTTCTGAAATGGGTGGATGCGTGTAAAATAGTTTTTTCAAGAAACCTGGTTTTTGAGGGTCATTGATATAAAGTGCACTACTAGCATCATCCACATGGTGAGTCATTGGTTGACTATTTTCTAGCTTAAGGAGGGCATTGATCATCCCTTGAGGATTGCGTGTTAATTCCACGCTTGAAGCATCTGCTAGAAATTCTCGTTGGCGAGAAATGGCTAACTGTACCAAAGTTGCTGCAAGAGGTGCCAAAACTATGGCTAGGAGAGAAATAACTAACATAATCACTTCAAGTCCTCCACTGTCACGGTCACTATTTCTTCTACTACGGGATGCACCTCCCCACCACATCATACGACCAGCCATACTCGATAAAAGTGTAATGGCACTGGCAAGAGCAACAGCAATCGTAGAGATTCGAATATCCAAGTTGCGTATGTGACTCACTTCATGGCCGATTACAGCTTCTAACTCCTCACGGTTCATAATATCTAGAAGCCCTGAAGTTACTGCTACAGCCGCATTTTGAGGATTTGAACCTGTTGCGAATGCATTTAAACCTGGGTCATCAATCACATAAACACGAGGCATAGGAATTTGGGCTACCATGGCCATATCTTCCACAACATGATAAAGAACTGGTTCTTCATTCCTGTCAACTTCACGCGCACCATTCATGCTCATGACGATCTCTGTAGATTGAAAAATCATCGTCAAGGCATAGATGAAGCCAATAATCATAGCTATCGTCACGCCCCCAAATCCTGAGTTCATGAACAGAAATCCAAACGCATAACCAACTATGGCTAACAAAAGAAAGAAAACAATTAATAGAAGCCAAGTTTTACGTTTATTACTAGCGATTTGTTTGTACAACATCTTAATCACCTAAACCACTAAAATCAACTTTAGGAACAGCCTTTTCTTCTTCAGGAGTTTGAAGGAAATCAGCTGCTTTAAAGCCAAATATAGCCGCAATCAGATTACTAGGGAAGGTTTCTAATTTAAGATTGTAGTTGCTAACGACGCTATTATAGAGCTGACGTGCATAAGAAATTTTATTTTCTGTGTTAGTCAATTCTTCTTGTAATTGTGCAAAGTTACTGCTAGCCTTCAAATCAGGGTAGTTCTCTGCAACCGCAAAGATACCTGATACTTGACGAGTCAGTGCATCACTAGCCTTCATAGCTTCTGCGGGTGTGGTTGCTGCTGCCACTTGTCTACGAAGTTCTGTTACTTTTTCAAGTGTAGAACTTTCATATTTTGCGTAGCCTTTAACCGTTTCAATCAAGTTTGGTAAGAGGTCATTTCGACGCTTCAACTGAACATCAATCTGACTCCAAGCTTCCTTGGTCTGCATACGATTTCTCACCAATTTATTATAGCAGTCAATCACCAAGAAAATAAATAGAGCAAGAACTCCAAAAAACATCCATTGCATCATAAAGCTCCTTTCTGCTTTTAGATTAGTACAAGTATATCAAATTTCCATGTTTTTGTGGTAAAATAAGATGATATACAAGAAGGACAGAACTATGAAACCAGAAACTTTTTACTCACTACTTGCTAAACAGAATATTAATCTTACTGACCAGCAAAAAGCACAATTTGAGCGCTATTTCGAACTCTTAGTCGAGTGGAACCAAAAAATCAACCTGACTGCCATTACTGAAAAGGAAGAGGTTTACCTTAAGCACTTTTATGATTCCATCGCTCCTATTCTACAAGGGTTGATAGAAAACCAAGAAATTAAGTTACTTGATATTGGCGCTGGTGCAGGATTCCCAAGTCTCCCTATGAAGATTCTCTACCCTCAGCTAGATGTGACCATCATTGATTCTCTGAACAAGCGCATTAACTTCCTTCAGCTTCTGGCTGAGGAGCTTGATTTAGAAGGGGTTCATTTCTACCATGGACGCGCCGAAGACTTTGCCCAAGACAAGAACTTCCGTGCCCAATTCGACATTGTGACAGCTCGTGCAGTTGCTCGCATGCAAGTTCTCTCAGAGTTAACCATTCCCTACCTTAAAGTTGGTGGAAAACTTTTAGCTCTTAAGGCCAGTAATGCTCCTGAGGAATTGACAGAAGCCAAAAATGCTCTCAACCTTCTCTTTAGTAAGGTTGAAGATAATATAAGCTACACACTTCCTAATGGAGACCCTCGCTACATCACCATTGTAGAAAAGAAAAAAGAAACTCCAAACAAATATCCACGTAAGGCCGGTATGCCAAATAAACGACCACTTTAGGATATTTTAAATAAATACTCACAAGATTATACCTCGCTTTTTTGTTTCTTGGCTCGGGAAAAAATGATTTACAAAATCAAACCTCGCTCTCTTATTTCTAGGCTCAGGAAAAATTCGTTTACAAAACGAATTTTTTCTGCTATACTATCCTAAGCAAAGGTTTTTAATGTCATCCCGTGAGGTGACGAAGACGCAGATATATATGAAATTCTTTAAATATTGGGATAACCATGTTTTAAAGATGTCTTACTCTGAGAGCCTATTGCTGTAAAATAATGGGCTCTTTTTTGATGCCCAAAAAGTGAGGTATTTATGAAACAAGAATCAACTGTTGATTTGTTACTCGACGTTGACCAACGTCCTTCTTTTGGTAAGGGAATTCTACTCAGCTTCCAGCACGTGTTTGCCATGTTTGGTGCTACCATCTTGGTGCCATTGATTTTGGGAATGCCTGTATCTGTTGCCCTGTTTGCATCAGGTGTCGGAACACTGATTTACATGGTATCTACTGGCTTTAAAGTTCCGGTCTATCTCGGTTCTTCTTTTGCCTTCATCACTGCAATGTCTCTTGCTATGAAGGAAATGGGTGGCGATGTTTCTGCCGCTCAAACAGGGGTTATCTTAACTGGTTTAATCTACGTTCTTGTTTCAACTAGCATCCGCTTTGCTGGTACAAAATGGATTGATAAACTTTTACCACCAATCGTTATCGGACCTATGATTATCGTAATTGGTCTTGGTCTTGCAGGTTCAGCTGTAACAAATGCTGGTCTTGTTGCTGATGGCAATTGGAAAAATGCTCTTGTAGCTGTGGTTACCTTCCTCATCGCTGCCTTTATCAATACAAAAGGAAAAGGATTCCTTCGTATCATTCCTTTCTTATTTGCCATTATCGGTGGATATATTTTTGCAGTCTTTCTTGGTCTAGTAGACTTCACACCTGTTCTTCAAGCTAACTGGTTCGAAATTCCAGGCTTCTACCTTCCATTTAGCACAGGTGGTTCCTTCAAAGAATACAACCTTTACTTTGGTCCAGAGACAATCGCAATATTACCAATCGCGATCGTAACAATCTCAGAACACATTGGAGACCACACGGTCTTGAGCCAAATCTGTGGCCGTCAATTCTTGAAAGATCCAGGTCTTCACCGTACCCTTCTTGGTGACGGTATTGCAACATCTGTATCTGCCTTCCTTGGTGGTCCTGCTAATACTACCTACGGTGAAAATACAGGGGTGATTGGTATGACTCGTATCGCTTCTGTCTCAGTTATCCGTAACGCAGCCTTTATCGCAATTGCCCTTAGCTTCCTTGGTAAATTCACTGCTTTGATTTCTACAATCCCTAGCGCCGTACTTGGTGGTATGTCAATCCTTCTTTATGGGGTTATCGCTAGCAACGGTTTGAAAGTTTTGATCAAAGAACGTGTTGACTTCGGACAAATGCGTAACCTTATCATTGCAAGTGCAATGTTGGTACTTGGACTTGGTGGAGCAATCCTTAAACTTGGTCCAGTTACACTTTCAGGTACTGCCCTATCAGCAATGACAGGTATCCTTTTGAACTTGATCTTGCCATACGAAAATAAAGACTAAAAGCATTCATAAAAAAATCCACTCAAATGAGTGGATTTTTTGCTTAAGTTCTCCAAGTAATCAAGAGGTACAAGAGACTTGAACCAAACATATCTGCAAGAGCGTGCATGAGAAAGAATGGCAGTAAATTCTTGACTACATACTTGTACAAGAAATAATAGAATAGTCCGTATACAAGACCAATAACCAAGGCCCAGAGTAATCCTTGGTAGGTATGGAAAGAAATCCGTATGATTACCGAGTATACTAGAACCAGCCACTGATGCTTTTCTTTTACTGAAGTCAGTAAACCCAAGAAGAAAAATTCTTCGTAAAAACCATTTAAAAGCGCATAGCCAATAGCCATTGGCGTTAAGGACATGAATTTTCTAATGATTTCCATTGGGTCTATAAAAGGAATCAACTGAGGATTAAAGTAATTGTACTCACCACTAAGGGTTGTTACAATATCACCAAAAATACCAACAGTAGCAAAGATAAGGGGAACCCAGATGAAAACAGACCAGGAAAAACGTATAGGAAGTTGTTTAAAATCATAATTTCGAATCAAGAGATAAAGGAAAGTAATCCCTAACATCATCAGTTGAAAAGTAAAATTACTAGAATAAGCTGCTCCATCACTTGCAACATTTGTTGTAGTTTCCGCAACACTAGCAAGAGTTGAAGGTGATAAACTCTCCATAAATTGTTGAGTAGAACGGATGATAAACTCTCCAAACATTAAAACAGTGATGATTAAGATGTCGAACCATTTTAAGTATCTTAAAGGTTTAGCAGGATGAATACTTTGTATAAAATTCATATTTCCTCCGTTTAGCTTATTTTTGTACCTTTATTATAAACTTTTAATCTTAAAATTAATTAAATTGATACTAGAGTATAAAAAAACAACCTCTTTATAAGGTTGTTCTGTTCTTAAATGGACTTGTGTTTCTTTTCTAGCATTAAATCCTTTAAAGAAATAATAGTCACAGCCAATAAAATCATTGCCATACCAAGAAAATCTACAGGATAAAAGATATCTCCCATAATTATGAAAGCAAAAAATACAGCAGAGATTGGTTCAATAGAGGCCAAGAGACTAGATTTGACTGGCCCAACCAGACTTGCCCCCTTAAGAAAAGCCGTGTAGGCAAAAACAGTCCCGATGAGAATAATTCCAGCAAATGCTAAGAAAATATCAAAAGACATAGGAATACTGGCGCCAATAATCCCAGCAAACGGCACTGCTACCAACCCAGAGATGGTCATACCGACACCAATGACCAGAATGCTCCCCCATTTTTGAATGAGTTTAATGGGTAAAATAATATAAAGAGCATAGGTTAAAGCAGAGAACAAGCCCCAAAAGAGACCTGCTGGTGTCATAGAGAGCTGATCCATTTGACCGTGAGTCGCAATTAAAAATGTTCCACCTATTGCTAAAATCATAGAAAGGATTTCGGCTATAGTAGGTGCTACCTTATCCTTTATACATGTGTAAGCCAAGATTCCAACAGGACAGACATACTGAAGCACTGTAGCTGTCCCTGCATTTGTCTCCTGAATAGCCGATAAATAAGCCAATTGATTCAGAAAGAGACCAAATAAAGAAAATAGTAAGAGAGAAAACAGACTTGATTTATCTTTTAGAAAAGCCAAAAATTGTTCCTTAGACTTTATATAGGACAAGAGAACTAAGAGCAAACCTGCAACAATTAAACGAATATTGGTTAGGACTAGAGCCGATATCCCATGAACCATTAGGTACTGACCACTGGTCCCAGACAAGCCCCAAGCAATACCAGCAATCATTGTAAAAAGAGTTCCTTTAAGAGCTTTTGACATACTTCCTCCCTAGTCTGCTTCACGAATTAGGTCCATGACCTGATTACGGTCTATGATCCACTGCGCACGCTCGTCTTTTTCGTAGGTTCTATTGGACAAGAAAATCGCAGCTTTCTGCTTCTTACGATTCCACATGATAAAGGTTCCAGTATAGCCTGTATGGTCTAGCCAATCACCTTCAAGGTTCCAGGCTAAGGAGCGTTCCTTATCACTCAAATCTGAAAAATTTTGACTTAATCCTGCAGCAAAATCATCCTGTAAATAATGCTCAAGGAAGATTTTTAAATCTTTTACGGTTGAAAACAAGCCTGCACTCCCAGCATGTTTGCCTAGTAAACGTGCCTTAGGATCATGCACCACTCCTACCTTCTGTCCCCGAACTGTAGGAACAGCACTGCAAACTGGTCCAAACTGAGTTTCCTTCATCTTCCATGGATCGAAAACTTGCTCTTGTAAAATCTGGTCTAAGTCTTTTTCAAAGTAGTTCTCTAAGAGAAAACCGAGCAAGAGAAAGTGCACATCCGAGTATAGAAAAGCCCTCTTCTCTTGTCGATTCAAATGAAACATAGCTTCTTTCAATTCTTCGGCATTCAACTGGTCTCTATTGATGATAAACGGGTCCAAGTCCGTAGAATGTGTGAGGAGTTGACGAATGGTAATATCTGGATAATCAGAGTCAGGTAATAATTCCGTCACTGACTTTTCTATATCTAATTCACCTTGATGCCATAAAAAAGTTAAGACAGTTCCAACTCCGACGACTTTGCTCACACTTGCCAAATCATAGACTAAACCTTGACAAGTCTGCTCTCCAATTTCTGGATCTGCTTCTCCGATGTACCATTCAGACCATTCACCATCCCGATAATACGCAAAAGAGGCACCAGGATAAATCCCTGCCTCAATTTGTTGCTTTATTTTTTGAATGATTTCTTGTTTCATACTTCTTCAAACCACAATTCGATATTGTTGGCATCCTTGGTTAGGAAAAACTTCTCAGACTTAGGAATAAAGTAACCTGCAGTTTCAAAACGTTGACAGAGACTAGCCAATTCAAGTTCTTTTACTTGGAATTTCAACATAGACAAATCCCAAGTTACATTATTTTCAACAAGCAAATCACTACCTTGAGCTTGTTTAAAAGTAAGGCTAGTTTCGATTTCCTCTTTTTCAAGCAGGCTTGTCGTTTCTTCAGGCAAGTTAATCTCTACTGAAATATCAAATGCTGACAAATATTGCACTTTCTCATCTTTTGGGAAAGTAACAGTTTCATCAAACTTTCTCAAATCTTTGATGTCATCTTCCGCATGGATTAGGACAAGATCTCCTTCTGGTGAAAGGATTTCAAAAGCATATCCCTTGTTTCCTTTATAGAGTTGAGGAAGTTTTTCCATTCTAGCTAGTAAGGCTTCAATCTCGGATGGATTCGCTACTTTTACAATCAATCTAGCTAATTTTTTGATCCCTTCAACCTTACGGCTTCTCATACTTGGCGATTCTTCTAAAACCAATTTTTCAATGCCTGACTGGTCTCCTAGTGATAAGAAAGCAGACTCTTCAAGCAAGGGTTTCATACCCAAGGTTTGGATATAAAACAATTCGTTTAATCTTCTATTATTTATCTTTAGCGTCGGGATCATACGCACAATTTGATTTACATTCATAAATTCCTCCAACACATTTTATTTTAAAGGATTTTATTTCATTTTACAAGTTATTCAACTAAAAACTTTAACTATATTAACCCCTTGAATAAGGAACCCCCCTCGCATAAACGAAGGGGGACTCGTTTTATTTTAGTAAAATTCTTTGTTAGTTCTTCCAAGAAAGTTCTGCTTGAAGACCATAGTGATCACTGACATGCGGTCTTGCTTGTCCATCAAAGACAACATGCAACTTTTCTACCTGGATATCCTTAGTCGTAAAGACATAATCAATTCGAAGCGGTTCTGTATTTCCCTTCCAACCATCAATTTCTGGAGGAACAGTGTAGCTTCCACTTCTCTCTTTTGCAACTTCATAGGCATCCTGTAAGCCTAGCGGACTAGTTAGGATAGCTTGATATCCTTCCTGACCTGCAGGGTTATTAAAATCTCCTGCTAGTAAGAGCGGTTTATTCAACTCTTTTAAAACTGCTTCAAATCGTGCCCACTCCTCTTGGAAACCTTTATCCCACCAAGAGAGATGTACACTCGCAACTGCAAGCTCTTTACCTTCTACTACTGTTTCTACTAGTGCAACTCGACGAGTGTGATAATCAGTTGGATCATCTACATCTGAAACTAAAATCTCACGCGCCTCAATCGGTGTTCTAGATAGAATAGCCACACCCTCATGATAACGGTCATAACCGATATGATTGTAGGCCCAAGTCCAATAATATTCCAGACCTTTTTCAGCTAGTTTTTCTACCAAAAGACGCACATAATGGTCTTGGTGAATAGGTTCTGCTGAAGGTAAAGGATGATATAGCGGACCTGCTTCTACTTGTGTTGAAGTGATTTCTTGGTTGATTTCTTGAAAACAAATCAAATCATAGCTATTTTCAAGTATATCTTGTAACAAGAGCTGAAATTTTTCTTCGGGATTTTTTTCCATCCAACTATGAGTATTGAGTGTTAAAAACTTCATACTTTTCTCCTATAAACAAGAGGTTGGAAATAGATTCCAACCCCTAATCGATTACAATTCTACTTTCGCAACTGCTGTGTTAGCTGCAAGAGAACCGGTTTGTTCCAATTTAACTGACTTGATTGCGTCTCCATTTGTAAAGACAACTACAGTTGTAGTTTCACGACCTGCTGCTTGAATAGCACCAAGGTCAGCTTTAACTAAGAGATCACCAGCAGCTACTGCTTGCCCTTCTGAAACCTTCACATCGAATGGTTTTCCTTCCAAGCTTACAGTATCAAGACCGATGTGAACAAGAACTTCAAGACCATCTGCAGTCACAAGCCCAAGAGCATGTTTAGTTGGGAAGATACTTGATACAGTACCTGAAACTGGAGATACAATGTTTCCATTTGATGGTTCCACTGCAAATCCATCACCCATCATTTTTTGTGAGAAGACAGGATCCTTAACTTGTTCCAATTCGATAACTTGACCATCAGCAACTGAGTAAACTTCTTCAGTCACCCCTTTGTATACAACAGCATCTTGTTGAGCTGCTGCCATTTGACTTGGAAGAGTTTCAGGAATCACTTCTCCAGAATCAAGAATATCTTGAATATCTGATTTCAAAACGTCAGCTTTAGGTCCGTAGATAGCTTGAACCCCTTGTCCTTTCATGACAAGTCCCATAGCTCCTTCTGCTTTCCATTGTTCTTCTGTTCCAACTTTTTCAGCATCTTTTACAGTAACGCGAAGACGAGTCATACATGCATCCACATCGACAATGTTCGCACGTCCACCAAGAAGGTTGATGATGTTAACTGCTTGAGAAGCTTCTGCAACTTTAGTTTCACCGGCAGCTGAAGATTCAGAAGAACCATCTGCATTTTCGTAGTTACCGTTACGTCCTGGAGTAGCGTAGTTGAATTTCTTAATCATGAAGTTAGCGATAAAGTACATGATAAATCCAAAGAGCACTGTCACCCAGATAAAGTTAACAATATCCATACCAATACCAGCGTTGATAGCTAGCGGAGTACGAGTCAAGAATTCGATTGAACCGAATGAGTGCACACGAAGGTTCACAATATCAGCCATTGCAAAGGCAGCACCTTGAACAAGAGCGTAAACAAGGTAAAGAGGTGTTGCGATGAACATGAACATGTACTCAATTGGTTCAGTTACCCCTGTCAAGAATGTTGCAAGAGCAGTTGCGATCATCATACCTTTGTATTGGTGTTTCTTATCTGGATCAACGTTACGGTAAATCGCAACGATGACACCCATCAAGATACCAAACGAACCAATCATTTGTCCAACTTTGAAACGAGCTGGATGTACTGTATCTAACAAGTGTTGGTATTGGGCTGCGTCAGTACCTTTAAGGTTTACAAGGTCTGTTACCCATGCAAGCCAAAGTGGATCTTGACCAAATACTTGCGTTCCTTTTGCTGCACCAGTCATCACATCATAAGTACCACCAAGAGCTGTGTAGTTCATTGGGATTGTCAACATATGGTGAAGTCCAAATGGCAAGAGCAAGCGTTCCAAAGTACCATACAGGAATGGTGCTAGGACTGGAGCTGTTTCTTGAGAGTTAGCGATCCAGATACCAAAGCTGTTAATACCTGTTTGAACAAGTGGCCAGAAAATTGAAAGCAAGATTGCCGCAATTACTGAACGTAGAATAACTACAAACGGTACAAAACGTTTTCCGTTAAAGAATGAAAGTGCATCAGGAAGCTTACGGAAATTGTAGTATTTGTTAAAGGCAGTCGCCCCAATAAAACCAGAAATAATCCCTACGAAGACACCCATGTTCAATGCTGGAGCTTCAAACACACTGATGAAGTAATCAGAAACTTTGATAGAGTTACCAAAGATTGTTGAAACCATAGCATTAGGATCTTTCAACATATCACCACTAACACTAAAGATAGCACCAGTGATACGGTTGATCAAGATAAAGGCAAGTCCTGCTGCAAAGGCACCACCTGCACGTTCTTTAGCCCAGCTTCCTCCGATAGCTAGAGCAAATAAAATGTGAAGGTTAACGATAACTCCCCAACCGATTTGCTCAAGAATTCCACCTGTAACAACAAGTGGCGCAAAGTTAGGATTAATCATTGCAAGCGTCTTACCGATTGAAATCATCAAACCAGCAGCCGGCATAACAGCGATAACCACCATTAGAGCCTTACCGAATTTTTGCCAAAACTCGAAAGACAAAACATTTTTGAATGTATCTTTCATCATTCAAATCTCCTTATTTTTATTTTAATGCAAACGATTTACGAAAACGTTTGCACCAATCACACCTCTATTATACCACTTTAATTTTTTTTGTAAAGGATTTATATAAGATTTTTTGATTTTAAAAATTTCTTACTTCTCTTCAATTGTTTACTAACTTTGAGTTTACTGGGGTTTTCTGATATAATATTAGCTATGAAATCCTATAATACCTTGAATGATTATTATCGAAATTTATTCGGAGAAAAAACTTTCAAAGTTCCTATCGATGCCGGATTTGATTGTCCAAATCGTGATGGTACAGTGGCTCATGGGGGCTGTACATTCTGTACGGTTTCTGGCTCTGGAGATGCTATCGTCGCTCCTGACGCACCAATCCGCGAGCAATTTTACAAGGAAATTGACTTTATGCACCGCAAATGGCCAGACGTTAGAAAATATCTGGTTTATTTCCAAAATTTTACCAATACACACGAAAAATTGGAAGTGATTCGCGAACGCTATGAACAGGCCATCAATGAACCTGGTGTCGTTGGCATTAATATCGGTACACGACCAGACTGTCTTCCTGATGAGACTATTGAATATTTGGCAGAACTCGCTGAACGAATGCACGTTACTGTAGAGTTAGGCTTACAAACCACATATGAAGCAACTTCTGACTTGATCAATCGTGCTCACTCCTATGAACTCTACGTGGAAACAGTCAAGCGCTTGAGAAAGTATCCAAAAATTGAGATTGTCGCCCATTTAATCAATGGCTTGCCAGGTGAAACTCATGAAATGATGGTGGAAAATGTTCGCCGTTGTGTGACTGACAATGATATTCAAGGGATTAAACTTCACCTACTTCATCTCATGACCAATACTCGGATGCAACGTGACTTTCATGAGGGTCGTTTGCAATTAATGAGCCAAGATGACTATGTCAAGGTCATCTGTGACCAACTAGAAATCATTCCCAAACATATCGTCATCCATAGGATTACAGGAGATGCACCTAGAGATATGTTGATTGGTCCTATGTGGAGTCTCAATAAATGGGAAGTTCTAAATAGCATTGAATCTGAAATGAGACGTCGAGGTAGTGTTCAAGGATGCAAGGCTGTAAAACAGGAGTTTATGAATGAAAAGACCACTTGAAATGGCGCATGATTTTCTTGCCCAAGTCATCACTCGAGAAGATATTGTCGTTGATGCGACCATGGGAAATGGTTATGATACCCTTTTTCTCGCTAGATTAGCTAAACAAGTCTATGCTTTTGACATACAGGAACAAGCTCTGGAAAAGACTAGTCAACGCCTACTAGAAGCTGGCTTGACCAATGTTGAGTTAATTCTACAAGGTCATGAAACAGTGGATCAGTTTGTAACAGAAGCTAAGGCAGGTATTTTTAATCTCGGTTATTTACCATCTGCTGATAAGTCTATCATTACTAAACCTCAAACAACCATCGAAGCACTTGAAAAACTCTGTCAGTTACTTGTCAAGGGAGGACGAATAGCCATCATGATTTATTACGGGCATGAAGGTGGAGATATAGAACGGGATGCAGTCCTAGATTATGTCAGTCAGTTACCGCAACAAGAATATACCGCTACTATCTATCGCACCCTCAACCAAATTAACAATCCACCATTTTTAGTTATGATTGAAAAATTAGAAAGGTATCGACATGGATAAACAATACCTAAAAGATAAAATCGAAGCTCTTCGTCACAACTTTGTCGAATCAACCCAACACGAACGTGCAGTTGGTGTTTTGGATGAAGCCCATATGAGCAAAAAAATGCTGAAAATCAAGAAGAAAATGATATCACTTGAAATGGAGCGTTCTCAGAAGAAAATCGAGCATAGGGACTGCTCAAAAATTGATCAAAAAATCCAAGAACAAAAGGAACTTTTTGAAAATTATCGTAAACAAAAATAGGGAGGTGGAAAATGAATTTACTTTTTTATCTCTTGGTATTTTTACTAGTTCTCATTGTTTCTAGTACAACCAACAAGCTGCTTCCTTTTTTACCCATGCCTCTGATTCAGATTTTGCTGGGAATTGGACTTGGCCTTTGTTTACCCAACAACCAATATCACTTAGATACTGAGTTATTTCTAGCTTTAGTCATTGGCCCACTACTCTTTCGCGAGGCTCAAGAAGCAGACATTACTTCTATCCTAAAACACTGGCGGATTGTCCTCTACTTGATTTTCCCAGTTATCTTTATCTCAGCGCTGAGCATGGGAGGAGTCGCTCATGTCCTTTGGGCTAGCCTTCCATTAGCCGCCTGCGTAGCAGTTGGTGCCGCCTTAGGTCCTACTGACCTAGTCGCCTTCGCATCCCTTTCTCAACGCTTTTCCTTCCCAAAGCGGGTCTCTAATATCCTAAAAGGGGAAGGCCTTCTTAATGATGCTTCTGGACTCGTAGCTTTTCGGATGGCTCTCATCGCTTGGACAACAGGAACATTCTCCCTTACCCAAGCCGGAACTTCATTAGCCATTTCCATCGTTGGGGGATTTGCAGTCGGCTGTATAACAGCCTTAATCAATCGCTTCCTTCATACCTTTCTACTCAGCGTTCGTGCAACAGATATCGCAAGTGAGCTCTTGCTGGAACTAAGTTTACCTCTCTTGACTTTTTTCATAGCCGAAGAGATCCATGTTTCAGGCATCATCGCCGTTGTTGTTGCTGGGATTTTGAAAGCCAGTCGTTTCAAGAAAATAAATCTCCTTGAAGCACAAGTTGATACAGTTACTGAGTCTGTTTGGAATACTGTAACCTTTATGCTCAATGGTTCTGTCTTTGTCGTTCTTGGAATGGAACTGGAAATGATTGCAGAACCAATTCTCAAGAGTGCTTTCTACAACAAAGTGCTTCTCTTACTCAGTGTGTTCCTCTTGACCTTCCTGCTTTTTGCGATCCGATTTGTCATGATCTATGGATTTTACGCTTTTCGGATTAAGAAGCTTCATAAAAGTTTAGACAAGTATGTCAAAGACATGCTCCTCCTTACATTTTCTGGTGTCAAAGGAACTGTATCCATTGCCACTATTCTCTTGATACCGTCTGATTTAGAGCAGGAATACTCTCTCCTTCTCTTCCTCGTAGCTGGTGTCACCCTGGTCAGTTTCCTTACAGGATTACTCGTACTCCCGCACCTTTCTGAAGAGAAAGAACCCTCTAAGGATCAGCTCATGCACATCGCTATCTTAAACGATGTCGCCATGGAACTAGAGAAGGATTTAGAGCACACCAAAAACAAGGTTCCACTCTATGCAGCTATTGACAACTACCATGGTCGTATTGAAAATCTTATTCTTAGTCAAGAAAACAAAGAAATTCAGGAAGACTGGGAAGCTCTTAAACTCTTGATTCTTAGTATTGAAAGCGATGGTTTGGAGCAAGCCTATGAAGAAGGAAAGATTGGAGATCGTGCTTATCGTGTCTACCAACGCTATCTGAAAAACATGGAGAAAAATATTAAGCGAAACTTTGCTTCTCGACTAACCTACTACTTCCTTGTTTCCATACGCATTCTTCGTTTTCTACTTCATGAATTGCTCACATTTGGAAAAACATTGCGTTCATGGAAAGACAAGGAAAAACAAAGACTTCAGGCTATTGACTATGATCAGATTGCAGAACTCTATCTCGCCAACACTGAAATTATTATCGAAAGTTTAGAAAACCTCAAAGGGATTTATAAAAGTTCTCTAATCAGCTTTATGCAGGAATCTCGTCTTTGCGAAACCAGTCAGATTACTAGTGGAGCCTTTGTGGAACGGGTTATCAATCGTATCAAACCCAATAACATTGATGAAATGCTCAGAGGTTACTACCTTGAGCGTAAATGTATTTTTGAATACGAAGCACTAAAACTCATCTCAGCTCAGTATGCTAAAAAGCTTCGCCAAAATGTCAATAATTTAGAAACCTATTCCTTAAAAGAATCAGCTAATACCTTACCTTATGATATGATGGAATTAGTTCGAAGAAATTAAAATCTATACTAAACAAGAAAGAAACTTGGAGGATTGTAACATGAAAAAGTTGTGGAAACAGCTGATTGATAGACCCTTATTAAAAGCTTTTATGCACTACTATCAAGCCTCTGATAGTGAGTTAACCAGCGTTGCTGTTGCCTACTATTGGTTGATTTCAATCTTCCCCTTACTCATGATAGTGGTCAACATCTTACCCTACTTTCAAATTCCAATCTCCAACTTTCTATTAACAATCAAGGAATTTTTACCAGATACAATCTATGAAGTGGTTGCAAAAATTGCCAGAGAAGTTCTGACTCAACCATCGACAGGTTTACTAAGTTTTGCTATCTTATCAGCCCTCTGGACCTTTTCAAAATCCATGGATTTTCTTCAAAAAGCCTTTAATAAGGCTTATGGCGTGGCAAAAAACAGAGGCATCATCTCTCATCAACTGATGAGCCTCTTAGTCAGCTTTGGTCTTCAAATTCTCTTTGCTTTGGCCCTCTTCTTAAGTATGTTTGGTCATATGTTACTGAACTTTCTTAAAAGCCACTGGCAAGTTGAGCATTCAATATTGAGTTATCTTCAGGACTTTACGGGTCCACTCATCTATGCTCTCCTTTTTGCAATCTTGATCATGCTCTATTACTTCCTTCCCAATGTTAAAGTAACTCGTATTCGTTACATTCTACCAGGAAGTACTTTTGTAGTCTTAACCATCATCAGTTTATTAAATATCTTTTCAGCCTATTTCAATAATTATGTCAACTACTTAGTAGACGTCCGTTTTTTCAGTTCTATTATCGTAGTCGTCATGATGTTCTGGTTCATTCTGATTGCTAAGATATTGATTCTTGGTGCAGTGATTAATGCTAGTGTTCAAAGCTTGAAGGATCCAAACTTTATAGCAAATCATTAATTTTTTATCGATTCATACTCAATGAAAATCAAAGAGCAAACTAGGACGCAAGCCGCAGGCATTACTTGAGTACGGCAAGGCGAAGCTGACGTGGTTTGAAGAGATTTTCGAAGAGTATAAACAAATCAATCCCCCAGTCATTTGATACTGGGGGATTTTTTGAATTTCGTACTTTATTGTCCACTAGTGAGGGCTTGCAATTCTGTTTTTAGATACTGAGCCAAATGTTTGTGTGCAAAGATATTGGCATTTTTTTCTGCAGTAGGGTTGTAGTTGGTGTTGGTATTTACATCATAAACATAAATGTCTCCACTCTCTGACTGAACCCATTCAATAGCAGCAACTTCAATCTGAGCATTTTTGAGGAATTTTTCATAGGCCTCTCTTCGAGAATCTGGTAGAGGTTCTGTAATCTGGAATTTCTCAGACGTTTCCAGTTGTTCTGGTCTCTTGCCGATTTGACAACCATCTGCGGGACAAAGTTGGAAACCATCAGAAGAATCAATCGAAACAGTATAGAGGAACTTTTGATTGATAAACTCTGAACGACGGATACGTCCATCACTTGGTTTGATGTAGGCTTGTAACAAAGTAATCCCATCCACCGAAGGTTCAAAGAGAGGACTATTGACATAAGCTTCCAGTTCCTCTTCATTTTGGAAGAGTTGAACTCCTAATCCTTTTCCTGCTCGATTATGCTTGGTAATCAAAGGATAGATATTTAACTTTCTTGCTGCCTCAATGATATTTTCTTGACCCAAAACTGCAACTGTCGCAGGCGTTTCAATACCAGACTCGTTTAACTTCAAATATTGTTTGACTTTACTAATTTCAAGGTTGATAGCACCGGTACCATTCACAACTTTGCGTCCGTGGGCTTCTAACCAAGTAATCACTTGCTCTGTAAATTCTGGCGCATAACGATGTCCTCTTGTGTGAGAAGAGGCAGACATGCGATTGTAAAAGATACCTTGCGGCGGTGGGCTTTGCAAATCTAAAATCCCACTAGACAGATCCCATAGTTCATAAGGGACTTCTAATTCTTCCAACCACTCCACTAAATGTTGAGTCCATTCTAGATTCTCATGAATCACATAAACTTTTGCTTCACTCATTACTTATAAACTCCTTAAGAAAAGCTGACTGATAATTGGCTTTCCTTTTCTTCTTCTAAAATATATCCTTCTGTTTTTTCAATAACGCTGACTGTTAAGATTTGTCCCAAAACATTGATCATAGTACGACCAGCATTAACAAAGAAATCAACTGCAAAAATCAAGGCCACTCCTTCAACTGGCAAGCCCAATTGAGGTGCTGCAGCTAATAAAACTACAATAGCTCCTGATGGCACAGTTGCCGCAGTTTTTCCAATCAAGGTCAAGAGTAAAACAGTAAACAAGAGACTTGATAAAGAAAATTGAATACCATAGGCGTGGGCGATAAAGATTGTCGCTACTGAGAAATAAACCGCTGCTCCTTCTAAGTTAAAAGTATATCCTAAAGGAACAACTAAATCAATTGTATGCTCGTCATGCCCCTGTTTTTTCAAATCTTTAAGAAGTGATGGCAAGACAACACTAGAACTACCCGTAATAAAAGCCAAAGTCAAAAGACTCCAATTTTCACGAAAGGCTGATAAATACGGAACTTTAAAGAATACAGCAATCAAAGGAAAAATAAGGAGAACCAAAACAGCATAAGCCAGATAAGTTCCAATTACAAACTGACCAAGCCCAATCAATTTGTCAACACCAGTAGTAGCAACATCTTTAGCGATAAATCCAAAAATTCCAATCGGTGATAGTTTGATAATTACTGCAACAATCTTGTAAATGGCTTCAATCCAGATTTGGAAACCTTCGATAATCTTCTGAGATTTATCAGACTTAAGATTCCCAATTCCGTAACCAAGAAAGATGGCAAAAACGATAATTGGCAATAGAGCACCATCTGAAAGAGATTTAACGATATTTGATGGAATGAAACCAAGCAAAAATTCGCTGAATTTGACATTGTTAGCAATCCCATCAAGGTTTCCACCAAATTGACCTATATTCACTCCTTGACCAAATCCTAAATAGTAACTAGCAAATACAAACAAGAGGGTAATAGCAGTTGTGACTGCGAAAAAGTAAACCAAACTCTTGGTCAAGATTTTTCCAAAAGATTTTTTTCCGATAACTCCAGCTACTGCAACAACGATGGTTGGGAAGATTAGCGGAATGATAACCATATTGATCAATTTAATAAAGGCTTGACCTAAAAATTGATAAAAGCCTGCAAATTGTGGCCAGATAAGGGCAGCGATAACACCCAAGACCAAAGCCACCAATAATTGAATGCCTAGTGAGAGTTTTGACCATAAAGTAACTAATTTCATAAGAAACTCCTTTGTTTTATTTGCTACTCATTCTACTACTATTCTTCTCTCCTGACTAATATATATTTTTTATTGTCACCATAAAAAAGATTTATCATGAAGGTTCAAACTACTCCAACTTTACAAAGTAAATCACATTGATGTTTGATATAGTATAAAAAATCAGTTTCTAAACAAAAATTTTTAGAAAAACACTGTTAAATCAAGGAATATGCTTTTCTTTTATTCAAATTTTATGATACAATATTGTTATGATTTTAATGAAACTCGCTTCCGTCTTGCTTTTGGTACTAACCTTGGCTTTGGCTATTATCTTCAGTAGATTTTTTAAGTTAAAGAAAAAGGGGATTAACTTTGCAGATTTGGCTTTTCCTTTTCTGATTTTTGAATACTATTTAATCAGTGCAAAGGTTTTTACCCATAATCAACTTCCCATTTTGGGGGCAGCCCTATCTTTGCTAGCCATTATTCTAACTTTTTACTTCCTGAGCAAAAAACGCAGCTTTTATTATCCAAAATTCCTTAAATTCTTTTGGAGAGCTGGTTTTCTACTCACATTGCTCATATACATCGTTATGATTGTTCAAATCTTCATGATGAAATAAAAATAAATCATGCCAGCACCTCAACAGTTGGCGACTAGTTCTTCCACATGAGGTGCTTTTCTAATGACATTTAAAAAAGAGATTATTAATAAAATAGGAGATCAAATAAGTGAAAAAAACGCTCTTGGCAAGTGCCATCACGCTTACTTTTCTAGGATTTGCAACAAATTCAGCTTTTGCTGAAGAAAAACACCTACAGACTACTTCAGCAGAAAAGACACAAGAAACTACAACTACAGAAAAAGAAAAAAAGAGCACCCCTTCAACCAAGGAAATTGCTCCTTCTACTGAAACAAGTTCAAGCCTCCCTACAACATCTACTACAACTACAAGTTCAGACAAGAAAGAAGAGACAAAAGCTCCAGAAGTCAAAAAGAATGGTTGGGTATTTGAAGAAAATATCTGGCGCTTCTATGAAGCAAACAAACCTGCTCTAAACTGGAAAAAAATTCACGGCAAATGGTACTATTTCGATAAAAATGGAATCATGCTTGATAATACTATTTTCAATGGATACATTCTAACTTCTAGCGGTGCTATGGTCGATAGTGGCTGGGGTAAAGTCAAAGATAAATGGTATTATGCAAAGCCATCTGGTAAAATCTCTCAGCAAAAATGGGAAAAAGTTGGTGGTGTATGGTACTACTTTGATAAAGACGGTATCATGCTCAGCAACACAATTTTCAATGGATATCTCTTTTCTAACAGTGGTGCTATGGCTGAAAATTCTTGGGTAAAACATGGTGGAAAATCATATTATGCCCTCTCTTCTGGTAAAGCTGCACAACAAAAATGGGAAAAAATTGGTGGTGCATGGTACTACTTTAACAAAGATGCCAGCATGACAAATAACCAATGGCAAGGGAACTACTACCTAAAAGCTAATGGTGTTATGGCTGAAAAAGAATGGATTTTCGATAAAGGCTATAACAGCTGGTTCTACTTGAAATCTAGTGGTACTTATGCTGCGCGTGAATGGATTGGCTCATACTACCTCAAGTCAGGTGGTTACATGGCTAAGAGTGAATGGATTGACGACAGTTACTACAATGCCCGTTACTATGTGGATGAAAATGGTATCTATGTCACAGGAACTCGCAAAATCGACGGAAAAGCACAGCAATTTCAAAGTAATGGGAAATGGATTGGCGAAATTCCTGTAAGTCGTGGATTTGAAAAAGGAAAATACACGAAGACTGTTTTCTTAGATCCAGGACACGGTGGTAGAGATCCTGGTGCTGTATACTATAACACGAATGAAAAAGACCTCACTATGCAAGTATACAAGAAACTTCGCAAGGAACTCGAGGGGCTTGGTTATACCGTTCTTTCTTCGAGAGATAGTGATGTCTATGTCGACTTTATCACTGAGCGTTCAAAAATGGTGAATAGTACAAACTCAGATATTTTCATTAGTATCCACTTCAATGCTAGTGGCAACCCTGCTTCTAACCGATCTGGTATCCAAACTTATTCTTACGAAGAAGATTCGGGCTATCGCGCTAAGATCAATCCTTACTGGCATAACCATCCTGATCGTATCAGTGAAAGTAATCGCCTTGCTGCTGATATCCACTCTTCACTCCTAGCTGAAACTGGTGCTAAGGATGCAGGTCTCCTCCAAAGTAGCTTTGCTGTCCTTCGAGAAACTGATAAACCAGCAGTTCTATTAGAGCTTGGTTACATTGACAATTTCAACGAAAACCAACAAATTCGTAGCGATGCTTACCAAAATAGATTGGTGGCTGGTATTGTCAAAGGAATTCAAAAATATTACGCAGGCAAATAAAGCAAAAACCTCGAGAAATCTCGAGGCTTTTTTATTATGCTTCTTTCTTATTAGCGTCAGGAAAGAGAAATCCAATTCCCACGCAAGCTAGCACTCCTGCACCGATAACCAAACCACTTGAAAGTGGCAAGATGTCAAAAATAGCATTTGCAATGATAAAGGCAATAATCAAGCTCATGAGACTAGCCTTATAATCTTTTTTAACCAAATTCTCAAGAGTAAAGAATAAGAAAAGACCTACTGGAAAAAGTGCCCAGATGTTAACATCCAAACTTGGCCATCCAACTAAACCAAAATACAAGACTGCTACTGCAAGGACTAAAAATCCGATACCTACTACTTTTTTCATGATATAACCTCATTTTCTATTTTGTTAGGAAGTTTTATCTCCCTTTGACAATTACTACTATAACAGAAATAAAAAACACAAACAATAGGTTTTGCCTATGTGGTAGACATGGCAGACTATGTGGTCAGAAAACGGATAGAAAGAGAAAAGAAGTCCGATTGGACTTCTTTCACACTGCCGATTGCAGGGATCGAACCTGTGACCTTCGCGTTACGAGTGCGGTGCTCTACCAACTGAGCTAAATCGGCGTTTACCCTTATAGTATAGCACTATCAGGAAGGATGTCAAGAAATTTTCATCACCAATAAAAAAGCCTGTCCTAAGACAAGGCTTTGAGATTCTTGCTCTTAGGATCCAGCACTTTCGTAAGCATCCAAACCCCTATCCCAGAGTTTGAGGGAAATAACAAAGAAGACAAGTGAAATCAGAATCAAACCACCGATATTAAATAAGACATCCTTGCCCTGCAAGAAATAGCTAGCTGGATAATAAGCCGTAAAGGCAAAAGGCACGATAAAGCTAATCAACCAACGAAGGAGCGAATTGTAAATAGAAATAGGATACTTGGCAAAATCATTGAACATATAGAAAATGTATATCATGGCGCCTGACTGCTTGGTCCAAAAAGCGATGCTAGCTGTCGCAATTTTCAAGGAAGTATAAATTAAGGTCGCAAAAGGAATACAAACTAGAAAAATCAGGAATTTTGGAAGAGTCCAAGCTATGCTAGTCGCCGTTGTTGCCAGTAAGATTCCACCAACCAAGAGTTCGCCCAAGGCATCAATCTGGAAGGTCTCAACGAGGATGTGAAAGAGAGGATTGATAGGACGAGTCAGATATTTATCAAACTCCCCTTTTCGGACTAGGCGTTGACCTAAAGCCCAGAGATTGTCAAAAAAGAGATGATCTAATCCCTTTGGAATTAAAGAAAAACCATAGATAAAGGCTATCTCTTGAAAAGTCCATCCTTCTAGGGATGGAATGTGTTGAAAGATGACATTGAGAAACAAGAGGTTCAGACCTTGAGTCAGAAAGACTCCCAAGACACCAACCACAAAATCCACCTTGTATTCCATGATTTGCTTGATGTATTGCCTGATAAAAATCAGATGCATGCGTTGATATTTTTTCATACTAACCTCCTTGAATGGTGATGAATGACTGGACTCGTTTCCAAATTAACTGAGACAAGCCCACCATCACTAACAGCCAGAAAAGCTGAAGCAAAAACGCTTGAAGAATCTGACTAGCATCGTATTTCCCAACGATAATCATGACAGGAGTATAAATCAAGGATGAAAATGGCAAGAAGGACAGAATATCTGAAACCACCTTCGGAAAGAAAGCCAAGGGAATTAAACTTCCAGACATAAAGGATACTAGTGAAGCCTTAAGTACTTGAGAACCCCATAAATTTTTAAACACAAAGGCTGTAAAACCAAAACAGATATTAAAGAAAAAGTTAATTAGATAAGCCAGAGTTAAGCTAAAGAGATAAAGAATCGTTAATCCCAGCGCTTCTACAATACCTTGCCCAGATAAGATTTTCATCAAAACAATGACACTTAAAAATGGCAGGCCAACAGAGATAAAAATCAACCACTTGGAACCAAGCTCAGTGAAAAGATACGAAGCCGCAAAATGCACCGGTCGCAACAAACGCATGATAATGGAACCTTCCTTGACCTCATCACCGATCATAAAGGAGCTATCTGACTCAGTTAATAAATTAGTCACAAAACTCATGATGATGTAGAGTGTGATATCTGCCATACTGAAGCCCTGAATCAAAGACTCCTGCGAGGAATCAAAGACAGCCTTCCAGAGATAAAATTCCACAAAAGCCCCCATGACATCACCAATCCGATAGAGAATAAAGTTGACTCGATAGGTAATCAACTCCTGAATCCCTGCATTGATAAAGGGTTTATACCGTCTCCACAATTTGACCATCTTAGAGCTCCTTTCGGTAGAAGCGACGGATAATATCCTCAATATCCGTATCTACCATCTTCAAATCGCGGATTTCAAAATCAGACAGGGTTTGTTTGATAATATCAGCTGATTGGTAGCGGGAACTATCAAACTCAATAGTCAGGTTATTTCCTTGTCTATCAATGGATATATCTGGAAGGCCTTCATAGTGAGAAAGGAGATGACTTTGACCTGGTAGCAGTTCAAAGGAGAGAGTCTTCATCTTGCCAAAGGTCTCCTTGAGCTGGCTAACCGTCCCATCAAAAATCTCCTGCCCTTTGTCAATCATAAAAATCCGATCACAGAGTTGCTCAATGTCGCTCAGATCGTGAGTGGTCAAGAGAATAGTAGTCTCTTCTTCTTGGTTAATCTGAGTAATAGCCCGACGAATGTTATCCTTGACCGAAACGTCCAAACCAATAGTTGGCTCATCTAAAAAGAGAACTTTGGGATTGTGAAGCAAGGAAGCCGCAATATCCGCCCGCATCCGTTGGCCTAGTGAAAGAGTCCGCACAGGATCCTTGATAAATTCCTTCAAATCCAAAACTTCATTCAAAAAGTCCATGCGTTTATGGAAAAGCGAGTCTGGCACATCGTAAATCTCCTTCAAGACCGTGTAAGTCTCTTGCAGTGCCAAATCCCACCATAGCTGGGTACGTTGTCCGAAAACGACCCCAATATCCTTGACATAATCTTGGCGATTATCCTGTGGAATCTTGCCGTTAATCCGACAAAAACCAGATGTCGGTTTTAAAATCCCTGTCAGCATTTTGATAGTGGTTGACTTCCCAGCACCATTTGCCCCTATAAATCCTAAAATCTGCCCTTTTGGAACTTCAAAAGTTAAATCCTTGACCGCTTCAAAGGTCTGCTTTTCAGGATGAATAAAGGAACGCAAAGCCCCCTTCAAGCCCGGTTCCTTAACAGTCTTCACAAAATTTTTCTGAAGATGTTGCACTTCTATCATTGCCATATTTATCTCCCTTTAATAAGAAGCAACATTGTATTTTTGACTACAAAAATTCTAAATCCTTACTTTCTACACCTTCTCAATATTATTACAGAAGGCTTTATACCAACCTATTATAATCTAATAAAAAAAGGAATGCAAGCGTTTGCTTATAGATTATGAAATTAGAGATTTCTCTCTTAAAATAATACTTTTGAATCAGAAATTCTGGTTTAATAGTTTCCTTAAGACACCAAAAAACCTGCCCCTAATGGCAGGTTACGAATTGTAAAAAGGCAAACTATTTTGATCCATATGAATCACTATTTAATCAAAGAACTAATCTTTCATAATTCTTTTCACAATCCCATTTCTATCAATTAGAAAACAATCTGGAAAGGTCATCTGCTCCCATTTTTCATAATCAAAACTGGAATCAAAGTGATGTAGTAGTATTCCTATCAAATTCCCGTGTGAACTAAGTAAAATCGTTTTTTCTGAGTATCTCTCTTCCAATTCCATTAAAAAATTTAGTACTCTAGCTAGTGCATCTTGATTTGATTCCCCTCCTGAAAGAGATTCACTGGGATTTTGCCATAAATATTTAATACTGTCTTCAAACTCCGAATCTTTTATAAAGGTTGAAGATAATTTTCGCTCTCGTAACCGATTATCAAGAACTATTTTATCAAATTGAATTGGCGAGCTATTAATCGTTTCAAATGCTCGTTTATAAGGACTAGAAAAATAATGATCAATATTAAAAGAATTCAAAAACTCTAACTGGTCAAGAGATGAAAATCCTTTTTCTGACAAAGTTCTATTAAAATCATCACTTGAAAATCTTGAATGAGCATGTCTAAGTAAAATATAAGTGTTCTTCATAAATTGTCACCCTTCAATTATTGTCATCAGTCTAAAATGATTTTTATCCCCTCAATTACTCTTTAAAAAATCTTCAATCTGAGAAACTATTTCATGACTTTGATAATGATAAAGTTCGTGTGGTACATCCATATAGATAACTTTCACATTAGACTGTTCTCTAGCAAACTTCTCTGCATAGCGCTGCCACTCGGATTGACTAAAACTTGTACCTTGACCGTTAGAAACTAGTAGCAAGGTAGGGATTTTTGGATTGATGCTAGAGGGAACTTTCTTAGCATTTTCCTTTACCATACGAGATTCATGAAGCATGGCTTGCGACATCAACTGCTTGTAAGCTAGGAGTTTATATTGTTGTCGTTCACTTTCGGTCAGAGTTGGATTTTTTATATAAAAAGACTCTGGGAAATAGCGTAACAAACCAATCTTGCTGCTCCAATAGGCCACGGTAAGCAAGGCCTGATTGACCTTTAAATTCTCATAACTTGACGGCAGTGCCCAATCCAGGCCAATCAAGGCTTTCACTTCATCAGGATATTTTTCCTGCCAAGCCAGACTCTCAAGACTAGCCATGGAATGAGATAGAATAATAAAAGGCCCCGTGACATTAGCCTGAGAAAGAGCTTGACGAGTCTCAGACAATACCTCCATCACGTTTCTTGAATGATTGCTATCATCACTATAACCATAGCCAGCTCGCTCCACGATGACTATCTTATATTTTTTCGATAAGGAATCCGACACATTCTTAAAGTCCAAGATTGGAGAGGCAATTCCAGCACCCGAGAGAACGACTATAGTTTCTGGACCATCCCCCTCAACGTACACATTCATTTCATGCCCATTAACGAGAACTCTTTGACCCATAGGGGTTAGGGAGGCTTGTTCCTTTTCTAGACTAATACAGTGAAAGATAAATGTAGCCACTAAAAACAAGATAAGGAAAGTAAGAATGACAAGGGCTGATTTTTTCAGTGTTTTCATAGCATTATTGTACAAAAATTAAACTCTTTTAGCAACTTAAGTTAAAGAATTTTCCAGTATAATCTGTATATATCCAGAAACCAAAAAACCCACCCTCAGGGCAGGTTTCTTATTATATGGTTAAGCTAGATTAAGCTTTACCTTCTGAACCGAATACGTCGATACGTTCTTCAACAGCTGCAGTAATTGCTTCGAAACCTGGTTTCAAGAATTTACGTGGGTCGAAGAGTTTCTTCTTGTCGTATTCTGCTTCGTTTGCATCGTATTCACGTACGAATTGACGAGTTGCATTTGCAAATGCGATTTGGCACTCAGTGTTAACGTTAACTTTCGCAACACCAAGTTTGATCGCTGCTTGAATTTGAACATCAGGGATACCTGAACCACCGTGCAATACGATTGGGAAGCCTGGAAGAGCTTCTGTCAATTTTTGCAAGTGTTCAAGGTCAAGACCTTCCCAGTTTGCTGGGTAAGGACCGTGGATGTTACCGATACCAGCTGCCAAGAAGTCGATACCAGTTGCAACCATTGCTTTAGCGTCTTCGATTGGAGCCAATTCACCTTTACCGATGATTCCGTCTTCTTCACCACCGATAGTACCAACTTCAGCTTCTACTGAGATACCTTTAGCGTGTGCTTTTTCAACAACTTCTTTAGCCAATTTAAGGTTTTCTTCAACTGGAAGGTGTGAACCGTCAAACATGATTGAAGTGTAACCAACTTCGATACACTCAAGTGCATCTTCGTAATGACCGTGGTCAAGGTGGATAGCTACTGGTACAGTGATACCCATTGATTCTACAAGGTTAGCGATCAAGTTGCGAGCAACTTTGTAACCACCCATGTATTTAGCAGCACCCATTGAAGTTTGGATCAAAACTGGAGCTTTTTTAGCTTCTGCTGCACGCAAGATAGCTTGAGTCCACTCAAGGTTGTTTGTGTTAAATCCACCAACTGCATAACCGTTGTCACGAGCTGCTTGGACAAATTTTTCTGCTGAAACGATTGCCATTTTATCAGGCCTCCTGTATATTTTTATGGGTCATCCCATTTACATTGTTCATTTTATCACTTTTTAACAAAAAAAGCTAGTTTTTCCTGTAGTTTGAATTGAATTTCTTCTATCTTAAAATATGTAACTTTCCTCAAAGTCCTATTCTTACAGGTCTTTAGGTAGGTTCATATAAAAGACTAAGTGATCTTCATAGCGTTCAAATCGATAGTCAATTTCTTCGCTTTCCAATAAACTTTTGACTACAAATAGTCCCAAGCCAGCTCCCTTACTTTGTCGACTAGAAGCTGTGAAGGACTGTTCAAATTTATCTTGTTCATCAGGTGTACAGGCGTTCTCTATAAATATCCAACCATCTTTTTCTCCGATTTTCAGATAGCTACCTTGAACAGAGTGTTTCACCGCATTGCTGATAAGATTGGAAAGAATCAGCTTGAGTACTGAAGGATTTAGATAAGTTTGTTGAACAGTGAGTTGATTCACTACTGATATTTCTCTCTCTTTTGCTAATAAGTTATAATCCTTTAATAGAAGATCTGTCATTTCAAGAAGGTTGATTTGTTCTTTCTTATCTCGCAATTCTTGCACTGAAGAAAGGGATAAGATTTGCTGAACGTGGTGAGTCAAATCATCCACAATACCCAAAGAAACTCCCAGATAATGGTCTCTATCTTTGTAGCGTCCAATATTTGCTTGCATATTTTCCAAAAGAATCTTTAGACTAGCAAGAGGTGTTTTCAGTTCGTGGGAAGCTCCTCGCAAAAACTCAACCTTCATCTTTTCTAGTTGGAGGATGGCCTCGTTTTTCTCATGCAAATCTGCAATCACAGTCAAGAGATGCTGATAAAGGCTGTTGATTTGTTCTTTAAGATCGCCAATTTCATCCTTAGAATCCACGTGCAACCTCACTTCTGCATCCAAATCCATCATACGTCGAGTCACTCGTTTGATTTCCAAAATAGGAGCAACAATGGTTCTAGCATAGATAAAGGCGATGAGGAGCGAAATGATGAAGGAAGCTAATAGCGTATAAGGCAAAAATTGCAGACTGATGTCTTCTGCTTCTTTCTGCAAATCCATAGAAGCTAAAAACTGTAAGGTCATCGTCTGACCATCCTTAGTTTGAACCTCTCTTTCTTCAATGACCAAGGAAGCCGTCTGTCGTTCTTTATTAATGGGAAGATTATCATTGACTTCCAACTTATCCTGAGTCATCTCTCCCTTAACAGCTCCCTTAATATCACTGCTTTGAGAATAAAGTTCAAGGACTTCCTGAATATCTTGACTGTCCTTTCCTTGGAGAGACTGGGCAATTTCTGTAGCCTTTTGCCCGATGCTTTCCTGACGGTGACTGAGATAGGTCAGGGGAAAGAGGAAATAGATGGCCAAATGCAAACAAATGACCAAGGTAGAAAATACCGAGAAGGTATAGATAAAAATTTTTTTAAATAAACCTGAACGTCTCATTTTCTCTCCAATTTATAACCAACATTGCGCACGGTAAGAATACAGTCTAAATCCAATTTTTTCCGTAGTTCCTTGATATAGACATCAATCACTCTGTCAAAAGGGATCTCATCTGTCATCTTCCATACAGCATCGATAATCTGCGACCGTGTTAAGGCTCGACCTTCATTTTTAACCAGATAGTCTAAAATTTCCAGTTCTTTTGCATTCACTGCAACTTCTTGACCAGCCACTTTGGCGCTATAGCTGTCAAAGTCTACCTCGGTGTCTCTATAGGTAAAAATACGACCAGTATCATAATAACGTTTAAAGATGGCATCCACTCGTACTTTTAACAAAGATAGAGAAAAAGGCTTTTCCAAATAACCATCTGCTAATGCAGCAAAGGCACTCATCTTATATTCTTCGTCCTGAAAGGCTGTCAACATGAGGACTGGAACTTGACTACTTTTACGGATTTCTGACAAAACCTCTAAACCATTGAGTTTAGGCATTTGAATATCTAAGAGAATCAAGGCAACTTGGTGATTGGAAAATTGTTCTAAGGCCTCAAGACCATCTGCAGCCTGAATCGTTTCATAGCCACAATCCGTCAAATAATCACTGATTCCCTCGCGAATCATATCTTCATCTTCTACAATTAGAATTTTCATATAAATCCTTTTCTATCAAAAATGCTACCTATATTATATCTCATTTGAATGAGAATAGGTAGCAGGTTTTTTTATTCACTATCTATCAAAAGTTCTTTTGGTTGTTTAAAGAGGAGATTGCTTGAAGCAAGCGCCATAACTAGTACTACTAGAACCAAGCCAAGTACAAAGATGATAGCAAAGTCAGAAGGTTGAATGGAAATATCCAGACTTGAAAGAGTCTTACTAAAGCCGTCAACTTCTGCACCACCACCAAGATTAGAGGCTTGTGCTGCCTTACTAGCTTGCTTAGCCACATCTGATGTGACATTTGCAAGAACTGTATTTCCAATAGTACGAGCAGTATAGTTGGCTAGGAAGTAAGCTGAAATTAGTGCTGGAATTGCAATCATAACTGCTTCTGTGATAAATTGTCCTAGAATACTTGCTTGTTTTAGACCAATTGAAAGGAGGATTCCAACCTCTTTACGACGGGCGTTAATCCATAGTGTCAGTAAGAGAGCCAGTAGAAGAACAGAGAAGCTCAAGCTACCCCAGAAGAGAAGATTAGCCATCTTGTACATTCCTGAGATAGATTGTTCAAGGGCAGGATAGTTAGATGAACTCTTAATCAAGCTATACATCTTCCAGTTGATGCCGTTGATAGACCCTAGTTCTTGCATGACAGTATCTAGGTTCTTATCTCCAGCCACAAAGAAGGTAGCATCTCCATAAATAGCTGTATCTTCTGTATAACCATAGAGTTGGGCTGCTGTGTGAATATCTGTGATAGCTGTATTCTCATAAAGTTCTTGTGAGTAGGTTACAGCAGATTTGTTGTGTCCATCAAAAAGTCCTTTGATCGTTACTTCTACTGTTTCCTTGGCTCCTTTTTCATTATCTGCATCGTAGATATTGGAGTTCAGTTTGACCTTGTCCCCTACCTTCCAGCCATGTTTAGCAGCCAAGTCTTTGTGCATGAGAATCTGGTATTTGTCATCGTTTGTTAAATGTTCTCCTTCAACCAGTTTGTAAGAGCCTGACACAAACTTGTCTTCTTTAGAAGAGTCATTGACACCTGTTATCATCAAGCTACTTCCAAAACGTTGAGCACGATCTGGAGTTAGATTTTTCTTGGTTTCAGGCGTTTCAATCAGTTCATAGCCTGTCAAATCACCGATAGCATTAATCCGTTTGATGTAGGATTCAATGGCCTTGTTCTCCGTAATTTTTTTGATATCTTCACCCTTGATATTCCCAGCACCACGTGGAGTTCCTTGATTGACCCTACGGTTGATTTGCATGGAGAAACTATTGGTGATATTTTTAAAGGTTTCTTGGGAAGCCTTGGCTGTCGCTCCCTTGATAGACAAGCCGACCAAACTCAAACTAGCCATCAAGAGAATGATAAGAAAGATCACAATAGACTTGAAAAATTTTCTTGTGACGTAGGCAAATGCGTTGTGTAACATAAGATTCCTTTCTAGATTTACTTCCGTTTTTAATATGTTTAAAAGTTTTAGTTACTATTTTTTTCTTGTTTCAGTCAGTTTCTTATCCTTCAATTCAAGTGTAATATCTGACGCCTGTGCCACTTCCTTACTGTGGGTCACAACGATTACACACTTGCCTGTTTTCTCAGCGAGAGATTTGAGCAAATCGATGATATCTCCAGCAGTCTTAGGATCCAAGTTTCCTGTTGGTTCATCCGCTAAAATCACTGGTGCTTCAGATACAAGGCTACGAGCAATGGCTACACGTTGTTGCTGCCCACCTGATAATTGGAGAACATTTCGCTTGATTTGACTTTCATCTAAACCAAGTTCAAGAAGGGTATCCTTGCTAGCTTTTTTATTAACCAAGCGGATATTTTCCAATGGAGAAAGATAATCAATCAAGTTATAGTTTTGGAAAACCAAAGAGATATGGTGCATGCGATGATAAGAATAACCTTGTTCACGAATATCCTTGCCTTCGAATAAGATAGCTCCTTCGACTGGGCTATCAAGTCCTGCTAATAGAGATAAGAGTGTGGATTTTCCAGCTCCGGATTCTCCGATAATACTATAAAACTTGCCAGGTTCAAAATCGTAATTGATTTTATACAATACTGCTTCTGCAGTGTTCTTGTAACGATAAGTAAGATCTTGTAATTGTAGTAAAGTCATGATTTCTCCTTTATTAACTGATGGATGATAAAATTTCTTTCGGTGATTTTCTAAATAAAAATAGGAAACAAAGTGCAACTGACAAGCAGCTAATTATAAGTAGGAAGATATAAGATTCTCCAAATGATAGAAGACTTGTTGAAAAATTCGTTGCTTTTGACAGAGTATCTTGTAGGGCAGCTTGGTCGCCACTTGCTAGTACAGTCTTCAAGAGATAGGAAGTAATAGCATTCCCAGCAACAAATGCAGGCAAAATAGATGCCAATGAAACTATGATGATTTCCAGGCAGAATTGACTAAAGATTGCTCCTTTTCCCTTACCTAGTGCCAATAAAATACCAACCTCGTAGACTCGCTCTCGTAACCAAAGTGACAAGACCAAGATCAGCGCTCCTACACCAGCAATCATAATACCATAGAGGAAAATCTGTAGGAAGGTTTGGAAGGTCGAAACTGAATCCTTGATTTGTTCAAAAGCCTTATTTTCCTTCTCGACTTGGTAACCTTTCGTTTCCAGGGATAACTTTTCAACTTCTTGAATGATACTATCCATATCTTTTGGATTTTCCAGATAGAAACGAGCGGCAGTTACTTGAGCTTCCTTATTCCCAAGAAGAGTTTGGCTACTTTCGTAGTCTGTATAGACCGTATTTTCACTAAAGTCTGATGATAGACCGGTAAATTTCTCTTGTTTTTGACCTGAGAAAATACCTACGATTTCATAATCTAGATTTTGTCCACTACTAGCTTCTACTTGTCCAGGACTTAAGTTGATCTTATCTCCTACTTTTAGATTGTTTTTCTTGGCTAAATCTTCGTGGATTAAGATTTTTTTACTGTCCCCTTTTTCGAGATGTCTTCCTTCTTTAAGACTAAAGGCAGAGCTTGTAAAGGAAACATCCTTGGATGAATCTTTCAAAGCAATCAAACTAATGAGATTTTTTTCAGCTTCTGTTAAATCATCCCTTTGGATACTTTGTTCTCCAGTGACCACTTCTTTGTCAGTTAACTTGGCTATTGTCTTAAGCTCTGGGGAAATCTCCTCAAGACCCTTTATCTTTTTAAGGTCATCTAGTTGAGACAGTTGAAAGGTCTGATCTGCTTCTATTCTTTTAATAGAAAAAGATGTATTCAATGAGCGATAGAGATTATTTTCTACTGTTTTGTTGGACTTCATGAGCGTCAAACAAGCCGATATTCCAGCCAATAAGACAAATAGAATCAGGAATAATATGAGACTTCTCAGTCGTTTTCTGCTGACGTAAGCCCAAGCTCTTTGAGTGGGATTCATATAGCACCTCCATATTTGTAAAACCATTATAATATTCAAATATGAAATGTTTATGAAATACCAAAAAAAGAGCAAAAATATTTTTGCTCTTTTTGATGAAAAATAAAAAGCTAGCCAAAGCTAGCTCACTACTATGCGGAGAGAGGGACTTGAACCCTCACGACCTAAAGCGGTCACAGGATCCTTAGTCCTGCGCGTCTGCCAATTCCGCCATCCCCGCGTCGATTACTTTACTAGTATATCAACTTTGAAAAAAATTGTCAAGACTTTTTTCAGATTTTTTCATCTTGAAATGTATTATTCTGTAATTTCAAGCAAATTTTCATCAACCAATTTCGCACCAAGTGTATTCTTGAAATGTCCAAGTGCAAAGGCATGATTTTCAGGCCAAATGGATGCAACTGCTGGTTTGACCACTTCTATTTGATAACCAAGATTATAAGCATCAATGGCCGTATGCAAGACACAAATGTCAGTAAGAACTCCTGTCAAAATGACTGTATCTACCCTACGCTCTCTGAGACGGATATCCAAATCAGTCCCAGAAAAAGCCGAATAGTGACGTTTGTCCATCCAGAAAACACGACTATCATCAGCATATTCCTGATAGAACTCGGCTAGTTTGCCATACAAGTTTCGTCCACTAGTTCCAATAATATTATGTGGTGGGAATAGTTTACTTTCAGGATGAAAAACATCATTTTCATCATGGGCATCGATGGTAAAAAAGATATAATCTCCACGTTCAAACGCCTTTTGGGTCACCCCATATATATCATCAGATATTGCTTGAGCTGGAGCGCCTGCAGTCAGTTTCCCATGATCCGCTACAAAATCTTCTGTATAATCAATCGAAATCAGCGCTTTAGCCATTAATAGTCCCTCTTTTTCACTTCTTCAAAAATATCTGGAATTAAAACTTTGAGATAGGTTCCCTTCATACCAAGAGAACGACTTTCAATAATCCCTGCAGATTCAAGTTTACGAAGGGCATTTACAATGACAGAACGAGTAATACCGATACGGTCCGCAATGACTGAAGCTGTTAATTGACCTTCATTACCATTTAATTCAGCTAGAATAGCTGATACTGCTCTAAGTTCAGAGTAAGAAAGGGTATTAACCGCCATAGTTACAGCCGTACGACGACGAATATTTTTCTCATCTTCCTCACGTTGGAAGTTCAAGAGTTGAATTCCTACTACTGTACTGGCAATCTCAACCAGAATCAAATCATCTTCTTCAAACTTTTTATCATTACGCCAAATGATCAATGAACCCAAGCGAATACCAGAGACATGGATTGGAGCAATCGTTGTCAAACCATCTGGGAAATCAGAACGACTCTCAGTTGGGAAAATTGTCAAATCATGCTCTACTGGAAGATTGGCCTCCGTATCGTAGATCATGTTCGCACCTTGCACATAATCTTCTGGGAAAGTCTTTGATTGGAAGAATTGCTCTACTCGGTCATTATTAGTTTTGTAGCGCATAAAGTAGCCCAACAAACGACCCTTGCTATTCACAATACAAGCGTTACAGTCAATAATATCTGCTAATTGACGTGTAATGGCATTATAAGGAAGCTCATCTTGTAATTGCTCCTCCGAACGCTTTAAAATTGATGTGATTTTTCTTGTTTTTTCTAATAAATGTGCCATTTTTTACCTCGCATATAATCGCTTTCATTATATCATAAAATTCTGACTTTTTCAACAATTATCTGAAAATTGTTTATTGAATTGCAATTCAAGTGTATTCGAAAATTTTTCCTATTTTTTTATTATTTTCTTATTGACAGCTTCCTGATTTTTTGATAGAATAATATCACAAGATAACAAATTTATAAATACAAACTTCTCGTATTACTTTTCATATGACTCTCGGTCTCCTTATATATAAAAGCGATCCACCTCAGTGAATCGCTTTTTTTGTTATTTATCTCCTTTGTTACGAATAACAAAGCCTGTTTTCTTCTCGCTTGAAGTATTGCGTGGTTTTTTAGTATCCTTACGGTAACGCTTCTCTTTATCAAAGCGATCCTTTGAACGTCCACCTTTACGATAGTCATCACGACGTCCATTGCCACGGCGATCACGGTCTCGACGGTCATCCCCACGACGGCCTCCTCGACCACCCTTGCCTTTGCCACCGAAGCCACCACCAGATGGTTTAAATGGTAAAGGTTTTTCACGGGCAATCTCAACCTCAGGAAGACTGTCTGGGTCTTGAACAGTTAGACTGAGAATATACATGGCCAATTCTTCTGGGCTGAATTCTGAGGCCAATTGACGAGCATCCTTGCCAAACTTCTCAAAGTTGCTACGAATCTCCTCATTCGCAAAATCACGTTCAATTTTCTTAAGAGCTACTTGCTTCTTAGCTTGGAAGGCTTCTTCTGCACTTGCAGGTTTAAGACCTTTCATGCGTTTCTTAGTTAAGTTCTCAATGATTTGTAGATACCCCATTTCATTAGGTGAAACGAAGGTAATAGACTGACCTGACTTACCTGCACGTCCTGTACGACCAATACGGTGAACATAACTCTCAGGGTCTTGTGGGATATCGTAGTTGTAGACATGAGTCACACCTGAAATATCCAAACCACGAGCAGCTACGTCTGTTGCAACGAGGACATCAAGATTGCCATTTTTAAAATCACGAAGGACACGAAGACGTTTGTTTTGGTCCAAATCTCCATGAATTCCTTCTGCACGGAAACCACGGATTTTAAGCCCACGAGTCAATTCATCCACACGACGTTTGGTACGACCGAAGACAATAGACAACTCAGGTTGATCAACATCCATGAGACGAGTCATGGTGTCGAATTTTTCTTGTTCTTTAACACGGATATAGTACTGATCTACCAGTTCTGTAGTTAATTCTTTGGCAGCAATCTTCACATGCTCAGGTTCTTTCATGAACTGAACACCAATCCGTTTGATAGCATCTGGCATAGTCGCTGAAAAGAGCAAGGTTTGACGATTTTCCGGTACACGAGAGATAATATCTTCAATATCTTCAAGGAATCCCATGTTCAGCATTTCATCTGCTTCATCTAAAATCAAGGTTTCAATATCATGTAATTTCAGAGCCTTGCGTTTAATGAGGTCAAGAAGTCGTCCCGGTGTTCCTACTACGATATGAGCCCCTGATTTAAGAGCCTTGATTTGTTTTTCAATACTTGAACCACCATAGACTGAACGGACTTTCACACCTTTACTACGACCAAATCGGAAAAGCTCTTCTTGACTTTGAACAGCCAGTTCACGAGTTGGGGCAATCACCAAAGCTTGGATAGTTGCTTCTTCTGTACGAATTTTTTCAAGGGTTGGTAAGCCAAAGGCTGCTGTTTTCCCTGTACCAGTCTGTGCTTGACCGATAACATCTTTTCCTTCAAGAGCCAAAGGAATGGTTTGCTCTTGGATAGGACTTGCTTCTACAAATCCTGCTTTTTCAACTTCTGCTAAAAGGTCGGCAGATAAGTTAAATTCATTAAATTTCACGTTTTTCTTCTTTCTAAAGGTGGTGCGAAGCCACCCTATAGCGCTTAATTTATACTTTTCTTTTCATGACGGTTTTTCATATCTTTATATGAAAGATCGTGTTGCTTCTTTTCCACTAAAGAAAAGTACTGCTTTCTTTGCAACTTATCTAGTATAACACAAGAGAGGGCCAAAAGATAGTCTAACCACTTGATTAAATCATGTAAACGATTTTTCTATTTTTTTGACTTGATTCTCCAAAGCTTTCGTGAGACTATTTTAGTCCAATATTTTTTCCCGTAGCAGATTTGTGCAAAAGTTTTTTTCTTGTGCTAGAATGAAATCAAATAGGAGGATTTAAAAATGTTAACATACGATTTAATTGTAATTGGATTTGGTAAAGCCGGTAAGACTTTGGCTGCTAAGATGAATGCGGCTGGTAAGAAAGTTGCTGTCATCGAGCGCAGTAAAGCGATGTATGGTGGTATTTGCATTAATTTTGCTTGTATCCCAACCAAGACTATGATTGTAGCAGCTGAAAAGGGCTGGTCATTTGACGATACCATGAAAGAGCGTGGTGCGGTGACAGGTCGTCTTAACGCTAAGAATTATAAAATGTTGGCAGACAATGGCGTTGATGTCATTGATGCAGAGGCACATTTCGTGTCAAATAAGGTCATCGAAGTAGTGGCTGGTGATGACCGCCAAGAGCTTACAGCTGAAACTATCGTCATCAACACTGGTGCTGTTTCAAATGTATTACCAATCCCAGGTCTTGCTACAAGTAAGAACGTCTTTGACTCAACAGGCATCCAAAACTTGGACAAATTGCCAGAAAAACTTGGAATTCTTGGTGGCGGTAATATCGGTCTTGAATTTGCAGGTCTTTATAACCGTTTGGGTAGCCAAGTGACTGTCTTGGATGCAGCGACTAGCTTCTTGCCACGTGTGGAGCCATCTATTGCTAAGTTGGCTAAGGAATACATGGAAGAGGACGGCATTGTCTTTGAGCAAGGTGTTAAAACATCTGAAGTTAAGAATGACGGCGATGAAGTTGTCGTTGTTACTGATAAAGGAGACTTCCGTTTTGATGCGCTCCTTTATGCAACAGGACGCAAGCCTAATATTGAACCTCTTCACTTGGAAAACACTGATATTGCCTTGACTGAACGTGGCGGTATCCAGGTTAATAAGCATTTGGAAACAAGCGTTCCAGGTGTCTTTGCAGTAGGTGATGTCAATGGTGGTCTTCAATTCACTTATATTTCATTAGATGATTTCCGTATTGTCTTTAATTACTTGACAGGGGATGGTAGCTATAATCTTGAAACACGTGGAGCTGTTCCAACCGCTATGTTCCTCAACCCACCTTTGGCACAAGTTGGTCTTACTGAAGACCAAGCCAGAGCAGCAGGTGGACCAGTTGCTGTCAAGGAACTTCCAGTTGCTGGCATGCCTCGTGGTCATGTTAATGGCGATTTGCGTGGTGCCTTCAAAGCTGTGGTAAACCCTGAAACTAAGGAAATCTTGGGTGTGACCCTCTTTGGTCAAGAATCTCATGAAATTATCAATTTGATTACTCTTGCTATGAACCATCATATCCCATACACAGATTTGGCTAAACAAATCTTTACTCACCCAACTATGGCTGAGAACCTAAACGATTTGTTTGCGATTTAATACTCTTCGAAAATCAAATTCAAACCACGTCAGCTTCACCTTGCCGTACTCAAGTACTACCTACGGCTAGCTTCCTAGTTTGCTCTTTGATTTTCATTGAGTATAATTTTAGAAAGCAGCCCTCGTCGGGCTGTTTTTTCTTCACTGAAATCTCAAATCTATCTTTTCTAGCTTTTATGATATAATAGAAACATGAAATTTAAAACTACTTTGGGCCTTCTTGCTGGGCGTTCTTCTCACTTTATTTTGAGCCGTCTTGGCCGTGGAAGTACGCTGCCTGGAAAACTCGCCCTTCAATTTGATAAAGATATTCTACAACATTTAGCAAACAACTACGAAATTGTTGTGGTAACTGGTACCAATGGAAAAACCTTGACAACCGCTCTCACTGTCGGTATCCTAAAGGAAATTTATGGTCAAGTGTTAACCAATCCAAGTGGTGCCAACATGATCACAGGGATTACGACTACTTTCTTGACTGCAAAATCTTCAAAAACTGGAAAAAATATTGCAGTACTTGAAATCGACGAAGCTAGTCTCTCACATATCTGTGACTATATCCAGCCTAGTCTTTTCGTTATCACTAATATCTTCCGCGATCAGATGGACCGATACGGTGAGATCTATACGACCTACAACATGATTTTGGACGCTATTCGAAAGGTTCCTACTGCTACTGTTCTTCTAAACGGTGATAGTCCGCTTTTCTACAAGCCTGCAATTTCAAATCCTGTTCAGTATTTTGGTTTTGATCTAGAAAAAGGTCCAGCGCAACTTGCTCACTACAATACTGAAGGTATTCTCTGCCCTGAATGTCAAAGTATTCTGAAATACGAGCTCAACACTTATGCTAACTTGGGAGCTTATATCTGTGAAAATTGTGGATGCAAGCGTCCTGACTTGGACTACCGTCTGACAGAATTGGTTGAGTTGACTAACAATCGTTCTCGTTTTGTTATTGATGGTCAGGAATATGGTATTCAAATCGGTGGTCTCTACAACATCTACAATGCTCTGGCTGCAGTTGCTATCGCTCGTTACCTAGGCGCTGATTCTCAACTGATTAAACAAGGATTTGACAAGAGTCGTGCTGTCTTTGGACGACAAGAAACCTTCCATATCGGTGACAAGGAATGCACACTGGTTCTTATTAAAAATCCTGTTGGTGCTACCCAGGCCATCGAAATGATCAAACTAGCTCCTTACCCATTTAGTCTATCTGTTCTCCTCAATGCTAACTATGCGGACGGGATTGATACCAGCTGGATTTGGGATGCTGACTTTGAGCAAATTACGGATATGGACATTCCTGAAATCAATGCGGGTGGAGTTCGTCATTCTGAAATTGCTCGTCGTCTACGTGTTACTGGCTATCCAGCTGACAAGATCACTGAAACAAGTAGCCTGGAACAAGTTATCAAAACGATCGAAGCTCAAGACTGCAAGCATGCCTATATCCTTGCGACTTATACGGCTATGCTAGAATTCCGAGAACTACTAGCCAATCGTCAGCTTGTTAGAAAGGAGATGAACTAATGGTTTATACTTCACTTTCCTCAAAAGACGGCAATTACCCTTACCAACTAAATATCGCCCACCTCTATGGGAATCTCATGAACACCTACGGAGATAATGGAAACATCCTCATGCTCAAGTACGTCGCTGAAAAGCTGGGTGCACATGTAACAATTGATATCGTTTCGCTTCATGATGATTTCGATGAAAATCACTACGACATCGCCTTTTTCGGCGGTGGTCAAGACTTTGAACAGAGTATCATAGCTGGTGATCTACCCGATAAAAAAGATAGCATTGACAACTTTATCCAAAACGATGGTGTCGTTCTTGCTATCTGTGGTGGCTTCCAACTATTAGGCCAATACTATATTGAAGCTTCTGGAAGACGCATTGAAGGCTTGGGTGTCATGGGACATTACACACTCAACCAAACCAATAACCGATTCATTGGTGACATTAAAATTCATAACGAAGAATTCGATGAAACCTACTATGGTTTTGAAAATCACCAAGGCCGCACCTTCCTCTCAGATGACCAAAAACCATTGGGGCAGGTTGTCTATGGAAATGGCAACAACGAAGAAAAGGTCGGTGAAGGTGTTCACTATAAAAATGTTTTCGGTTCTTATTTCCATGGGCCTATCTTATCTCGTAACGCCAACCTAGCCTATCGCTTGGTCACTACTGCTCTTAAGAAAAAATATGGTCAGGACATCGACCTTCCAGCTTATGAGGATATCCTTAGCCAAGAAGTTGCTGAAGAATATAGCGATGTTAAGAGCAAGGCAGAATTCGACTAATATTTAAATTCCAACATGCTATTAGCTGTTGGAATTTTTTTAGGTTCTTTTCCCCTTCTCCCTTGCATTTTCTCCTAATTTTTGCAAAAATAGAGGGGTAGAAAGAAGGTAGCATATGTCTAAATTACAACAAATCTTAACTTATCTTGAATCAGAAAAGCTAGACGTCGCTGTCGTATCTGACCCCGTCACAATTAATTACCTCACTGGCTTTTACAGTGATCCACACGAACGTCAAATGTTCCTCTTTGTCCTTAGAAACCAAGAACCGCTTCTCTTCGTTCCAGCACTTGAGGTTGAACGTGCGACTAGCACTGTCTCTTTCCCAGTAGTTGGCTACGTGGACTCTGAAAACCCTTGGAAGAAAATTCAAAATGCCTTGCCACAGCTTGATTTCAAACGTGTAGCAGTTGAGTTTGACAATCTCATCTTGACTAAATACCACGGTTTGAAAACTGTCTTTGAAACTGCTGAGTTTGATAACTTGACTCCATTGATCCAACGTATGCGCTTGATCAAATCAGCCGATGAAGTGCAAAAGATGATGGTTGCAGGTGTTTACGCCGACAAGTCTGTTAAAGTTGGTTTTGACAATATCTCTCTTGATAATACGGAAACTGATATCATTGCGCAAATCGACTTTGCTATGAAACGTGAAGGCTATGAAATGAGCTTTGATACTATGGTCTTGACAGGAGATAACGCTGCAAATCCGCATGGTATCCCTGGAGCTAACAAGGTTGAAAACAATGCCCTTCTCCTCTTTGACCTCGGTGTGATGGTGAATGGTTATGCATCAGATATGACTCGTACAGTCGCTGTTGGTAAACCTGACCAGTTCAAGAAAGATATTTACAACTTGACTCTGGAAGCCCAACAAGCTGCCCTTGACTTTATCAAACCTGGTGTAACTGCCCATGAGGTTGACCGTGCGGCTCGTGAAGTTATCGAAAAAGCTGGCTACGGCGAGTACTTCAATCACCGTCTCGGTCACGGAATCGGTATGGATGTTCACGAGTTCCCATCCATCATGGAAGGAAACGACATGGTTATCGAAGAAGGCATGTGCTTCTCAGTTGAGCCTGGTATCTACATCCCTGGTAAAGTCGGGGTCCGCATCGAGGACTGCGGTGTTGTTACCAAAGATGGCTTCGACCTCTTTACAAGTACTAGCAAAGATTTGCTTTATTTTGATTAGTCATAATTTTATAAATAAAAAAGGACGGGATATAAAATCTCGTCCTTTTCTGGTATTAACGCTTTGACGCAATAGCTATCTGGCTTGAAATACGTTTTTTCAAGCTTTTTCAAGCCTAGTCAGCCTTGCGGGGGTGGGATTACGAGATCGAACTCTTCGAGTTACCGAACCTACCTCGTTTTCCTGTTTCTATACTCGGGGTAAAAACCTCCCCCGGAGGTTATTCTTGCTTTCTAATTTCTAGGCAAGAAGGTAAAAGGTCCCTCGGACCTTTTTACTCCCAAAACGTATCAAACACTGTGATTGGTAAGTGGCGTTTGTGTTGGCCTTTGTGCCACCATTTTTCAATGGTTGCTTGGGCTTCTTGGCTGATTTGTTTACCTTCCAGGTAGTCATCAATCTCTGCGTAGGTTACACCGAGTGCAACTTCATCTGCCAATCCTGGTTTCTCTTCTTCTAGATCGGCAATCGGTACTTTTTCATAGAGAGCAGGATCAGCTCCGAGCTCCTTCAATAGTTGTTTTCCTTGACGTTTATTGAGGCGATAGAGAGGAAGAATATCTGCACCGCCGTCACCGAACTTGGTAAAGAAACCTGTGACATTTTCTGCAGCATGGTCAGTACCAATAACTGCTCCACTATGAGCTCCTGCGAGTGCATATTGGGCAATCATCCGGCTTCTAGCCTTGATATTCCCTTTATTAAAGTCTGACATTGGACTACCAGTAGCCTCTACTGCCGCTGCCATTGCATCTACAGAATCTTTAATATTAACGACTAGGCTAACATCTGGTTTGATGAAAGCAAGGGCTTTTTGGGCATCATCCTCATCTGCTTGAATTCCATAAGGTAGGCGAACTGCTATAAATTTATAAGAATCATCACCGGTTTCAGCTCGCATTTCTTCCATAGCTAGTTGGGCAAGGCGACCAGCTAAAGTCGAGTCTTGTCCACCAGAAATACCTAATACAAAAGTTTTTAGGAAAGGATGTTTTCTTAGGTATTTCTTTAGAAAATCTATCGAACGACGAATTTCTTCTTGCGGATTGATGACAGGTTTAACCCCTAGTTGTTGGATAATGGTATCTTGCAAACTCATTCTTCTTCTCCTTCGCCCAGAGCTTCCTTACGCATCTTATCGATCAAGTCCATCTTGTCTTGCCATACATCACGAGCCAAGTCAACAGGATAATGTTGTGGATTAAGTACGCGTTTGTATTCGTCCCAAAGCTTGTCAAATTCCTTACGAGCATAAGCTTGAATTTCAGGAAGACTTGGTAAATCATAGACTAGCTTACCGTCCTTGAAGATGTTTACCAAGAGAGGAACGGCATCAAAATTACGGACAGTCTTCTTGATGTAAGTATAGGTTGGATGGAACATCTTAATTTCAGTCATGCTAGCAGCATCGACACCGTCATAGGTAATGTAATCACCTTCTGACTTGCCTTTTTCACGACTGGTGATGCGCCAAACTTGTTTCTTACCTGGTGTTGAAACCTTCTCTGCATTGTTTGAAAGTTTGATAGTATTGCGCATCTGACCATTTTCATCTTCAATGGCAACAACCTTATAAACTGCTCCTAGAGCTGGTTGGTCATAGGCTGTGATGAGCTTAGTCCCGACACCCCAGACGTCAATCTTAGCTTTTTGCATCTTGAGGTTAAGGATGGTATTTTCATCAAGATCATTGGATGCATAAATCTTAGCATCCGTAAATCCTGCCTCGTCCAGTTGTTGACGAACTTTTTTAGAAATATAGGCGATATCTCCAGAGTCAATGCGGACACCAAGGAAATTAATCTTATCACCAAGTTCACGCGCAACCTGAATCGCTGCTGGAACACCGATGCGAAGAGTATCATAGGTATCTACTAGAAAGACACAGTTTTTGTGCGTTGAGGCATAAGCCTTGAAAGCCTGATAATCATTCCCATAGACTTGAACCAAGGCATGAGCATGAGTACCTAAAACCGGAATCCCAAAGAGCTTACCAGCACGCACATTACTAGTTCCATTGGCACCACCAATGACGGCGGCACGAGTTCCCCAGATAGCTGCATCCATTTCTTGCGCACGACGTGTACCGAACTCCATCAAAGGCTCATCTTCAATGACCGAGCGAATACGAGCAGCTTTGGTCGCAATCAAGGTTTGAAAATTGACAATATTCAAGAGGGCTGTTTCAACCAATTGACACTGCGCCAAAGGGCCTTCCACTTGAACGATTGGTTCATTGGCAAATACTAAGTCCCCTTCTTGAGCAGAACGTACCGTCAATTCCAACTTGAGATTACGGAGATATTCCAGGAAGGCACCATGATAACCCAGTGATTCTAAATAAGCAATATCACTATCAGAAAAGCGCAGGTTTTCTAGGTAGTTCACAATTCGTTCCAAACCTGCAAAAACAGCATAACCATTTTTAAACGGTTGTTGGCGGAAATAAACTTCAAAAACTGCTTTCTTGTTATGAATTCCTTGGTCGAAGTAAACCTGCATCATGTTAATCTGATACAAATCTGTGTGCAATGTTAAACTGTCATCTGGGTACATATACTGTCCTTCTTCCCTATTTGTAAAAAGATGAAAATGTTTCTTCTTTTCTCATAAATTAGTACTATTATAACACATTTTACCGAGATGGATAAAAAGTTAACAAGCTATTCTATGCTCTCGAGCTCATCCATATCTTCTTCATATTTTTTCTGGGCCCATTGACCATAGCTTTTCAAGCCTAAATTTCCAATGAAGCCCCAAGGAAGATAAAAGAGATAGGTAAAGCCCCAAGCAGAAAGGTATTTGAAGTTCAATGGATTATGCTGATAAATATCTTTATTGAACTGATAGTTTTGTAGCATTAAAATAGTTGTGATGAGTAGTGTCACTAATAAACATCCCTGAATCGTAAAATGAAACCGACTATAGTAGGTCACACCGAGATTGCGAGCTCGGTTGAAAAAGTAAAAAGTCCCAATAATGATAATGATGAGCATCATGCTCGGATTAAAAAGGCTTGGCGCAAATACTGCAATTAAGTAAGTTAGGAATAATAATCCTATAGAAATGTGAAAAGTTTCTGCACCTGCTTTATTCATCAGTTGTTCTTCTCTTTCATCAAGTAATTGATAATAAAATAATCTATTTTTCATCTTCTTCCTCCCAAAATAATTGATCTAAAGTTTTGCCTAAGCATCTGCAAATGGATTGGCAAAGTGAAAGCGAAGGATTGTACTTTCCAGCTTCTATCAAGCCGATAGTCTGCCTAGTGACACCCACAGCTTCTGCCAAATCACCTTGTGTCATGTCAAGCTCCACTCGAGCTAACTTTAATTTTAAATTCTTAACCACTTGTTACCTCCTCCTTAATTTTAAAAGTCGCGTTTCTTTTTCCAACTTTATTATATCATATATTTTACATTATGCAATATATATCTGTCATTTTGTGAGATTTTTTTTACAAAAAAACTCTACCACTTACATGATAGAGAGTTCTATGTTTACAAATCTTTTTGATAATAATGTCTTTGTCCAATGTAGGGATAATCTTTTAAGGTAAAGACTTCCTTGTAGCCCTGCTTTTGATAAAAGGCTGGCGCTTGAAACTGATAGGTATTCACAAAAGCAAAGCGACAGTTTCTCTTTTTAGCTTCACTTTCTGCTTGGTGCAATAGTTGGGATCCGATTCCTTGTCCTCGCAAGTCCTCCTTCACAAACAAATACTCAATTTCTAACCAATTCCCGAAAGTCTCTGCTACTAAGCCAGCCATGATTTCACCATGTTTATCTTCGACATAAAGGTTTAGTGGTTCACTTTCAGCAACTTCTCTTTTGGAACGATTATAGGAGCGAATCAAGTCTCCTATTATTTGCGATTTCTGAGACTCTGTATTTTCCAATCTTATCTGCATCCAAACCTCCTCGAAGATACTTATAGCTTGATTATAGTCTTATTACCAAGAGCTGTCAAACTAGAAAACTCATCAACCAGAGTTGATGAGCTTCTGACTTATTTTCTAAATTTCCATTGGCTATAAATACCAAAAGCAACAATCCAGATAGCTGAACCTCTTGCTCCCATTACAGTCGATTCTTGTAAGAAGAGAGTTCCAAATACAAAGATAAAGAAGAGCATAGTCAGAGGATTTAGCAAGCGATATTGGGGCATGAGATAGCCATCTGCCATAAAGTCTTTTGACTTGCGATACTTAAGATGGGCCACCATGATTAAGATGTAGATGGCGATATAAACACCTGATGAAGAAGCCGTAATCAAAGCAAAGGCATCTGATACGCCAGGAAGTACATTGATGAAGGCTGCAAGACCAATCAATACCGCAGAAGCAATGATAGCATTCTGAGGAACGTTGTGGCGTGAAAGTGTATCTGCCTTAATAGCTTTCAAGAAACGATTTGGTGAATCATGGGCAATTTGGTACAAGTGACGGCCTGTTGAGTAAAGAGTTGAATTCAAGGCTGACGCAGCGGAAGTCAAGACAACAAAGTTAATCAAGGCTGCTGCCCACTTAAGACCAACAAGTTCAAATACCGTTACAAATGGTGAATCCGTCGCAGAAAGCTCACGCCAAGGAATAATAGACATGATGGCTAAGAGAGCCCCACCGTAGAAAAAGATAATTCGCAAAGGAATTTCCTTAACCGCCTTAGGCAAGACTTTTCGAGGATCTTTGGTTTCAGATGTTGTAACGCCGATAAATTCAATCATCAAGTAAGCAAAGAAAACCATTTGAAAGGCCATGATAAAGTTCATCCCACCATTTGGGAAAAGAGAGAATTGATCACTGATATTGGCAAGACTTGCTGATCCATAAGGAGTTTCAAAGCCAGTCAAGACCATAAAAATACCCGTCGCAATCATGGCAAGAATAGCAACGATTTTAATCATGGCAAACCAAAATTCCACTTCACCAAATATTTTAACTGCAATCAGATTGACCAATCCTAAAATTGTTAAAAAGACAACCTGAATCAACCAAGATGGCCAAGACGGAAACCAAAACTGAACATAGTGAGCGATTGCTGTAATCTCAGCCATACCAATAAAGACTACTGATAACCAATAAGACCAAACCGAGAAATATCCCCAGCCCTTTCCAAGATAGCGAGTAATAAAATTGATAAAGGTGTGTTGCTCCGGGTCCTGGTACAACATTTCTCCGATAGCACGCATCATGAGATACATGAAGCCACCCGTAATCATATAGACCAAGACAATCGAAGGTCCTGTTAAACTAATCGAGCGACCTGCCCCGAGGAATAATCCTGTCCCGATTGTACCAGCAATGGCCATAACCTGAACATGGCGATTGGTTAGGCCACGCTCCATTTTACTCTTCTTTTTGTACTTTTTTTCTGAATTCATCTAGTCTCCTTAAGTTTTTAAAAAATAAGAAAAGGAGTGATGGAAAACGCTTTCCCTAAATTCACTCCTTCTTTTTATACCATTAAGCGGTTTTTTCAACCTTTAAGATTTTAACATCATAGCTTCCAGCAGGTGTTTCGATTGTAACAACATCACCTTTTTTCTTACCAATCAATGCTTGACCAATTGGGCTTTCATTTGACACTTTTCCTGCAAAAGCATCTGCTCCAGCTGAACCAACGATAATGTATACTTCCTTTTCGTCTTCTCCAACTTCTTGGATTGTTACAGTTTTTCCGATAGCAACTTCATTTTTTGCGACGGCATCACTGTTGACAATTTCAGCATAACGGATTTTAGTTTCCAAACTAGAGATTTGTCCTTCAACAAAGGCTTGCTCATCTTTCGCTGCTTCATACTCACTGTTCTCTGACAAATCACCATATGAACGAGCAATCTTGATACGTTCTACAACTTCTGGACGACGTACTAGTTTCAATTCTTCTAATTCTTTTTCGAGTTTTTCCTTTTCTTCCAAGGTCATTGGATATGTTTTTTCTACCATTTTTCTCAACTTTCTTTTGATTTAATTAATAAATATATGCTTTAAAGCAAAATTATGTGGAAAACCACATAATTTTAGTTTGTGCTATTTGATTGAGGTAATTTACTATTGATATGTTCTTGAACATTACGATCATGTTCTTCTAGTGTTGTTGCATAGTAAACTTTACCATCTTGAACATTGGCTACAAAATAGAGATATTCACTCTTAGTCTGATTGATACTTGATTCGATAGCATCCAAGCTTGGGCTATCAACTGGTCCAGGCATTAGACCTACTTTTGTATAGACATTGTATGGTGAATCAATAGATGTATCAATGGCTGCATCATCAGAGAGACTGATGTTTTGACCAAGTTTTCCTTCTGCGTAAAGGATAGCGATATTACTTTGAAGTGGCATACCAAGGTTTAAGCGGTTATAGAAGATTCCTGCAATCAGCTTACGATCTTCTGTTTTTGCCCCTTCTTTCTCAACAAGTGATGCAATTGTTAAGAGCTCATTTACGGTCAAGTTCTTTTCTTTGATCGCAGCATAGTGTGAAGAAAGGTTCTTATCCATAGCTGCAAGCATTGAATCAATTAAACTTTCAACAGTTGTACTTTCTTTGATCGTATAAGTCGCAGGGAAAAGATAACCTTCTAAACGGTAACGAACACCACTATCTTTTGCTGGCAAGCTTTCAAGCAAGTTTGGATATTTGGCAACCTCTTGAGCAATAAAGGTCTCATCTTGGGCCTTAGCCATGAATGCTTCCGCTGTCAAAGGTTCCTTAAAGTCACCTTGAAGTTGGCCAACAGTTTGAGCAATTTGTTCCAAAGTATAGCCTTCAGGAATAGTCAAGTCTGCAAGAGCAACTTCCTGAGGTTCAGGTGTACCACCCTTTTGCAACTCTTTAATGACATCTTCAACACTCATACTCTTTTGCAAGTTGTAATAACCAGACTTCAATCCAGTGTAGTTTTTATACTTGGCATAAAGTGTAAAGACCAAACCGTTCTTAATAACACCAGATTTTTCCAAAACTGAGCCAATTTCTTGAGTATTAGCACCATCTGGAATCTGAACTGACATATATTGTTTAGAACTTGGATCTACTGGTTGTAGAGCTGATTCAGCATAGCGAAGGCCAAAGAATCCACCAGCACCAATTAGAATCAATAATACCAAAACTGTTACTAAAAATCCTTTTAAGCGGGACTTCTTCTTTTTCTTGACTGGTTTCACAGTCTCTCTCCGACTTCTTCTAGGAAGGTCTGCTTCTTCAGTAGCTTCTTGACTTGTCAATTCTTCCTTGTGTGACGCAAGGTTTACTGTTTCTTTTTCTGGAACAGTATCAAATGCACGATAAGAAACTGAAACTCTAGTTGGAATTGAATTATTTTCTTCTTTTTCCGGAATTGATTGAGATGACTCAACTACTTCTTCTTGTACTGCTTCTGGAATTTCTTCTTGTACTTCCTCTGCAGCTTCTTCTGGAAATTCTTCTACAAGAACAGGACGCTCAGGAACAGTTGGGGCATTATCAATCAATTGATCAACAGCTGCAACTGATTTTGCAATCAACTCCTCTTCCGAAATACTTGGTTCCTTTTTTTCTGAAGTTGCTTCAGAAGGTTTTGCTAAAGTTGAAAAAAGGTCATCCGTTTGTTCAACTTCATTTGCTTCTTTTTTTAGTCGTTCTAAATCTCGCAAAATTTGCTCTTTAAAACTCAACTTTTCTTCATTTGAATTTTCGCTCAAAGGTATTTACCTCCTTGTTGATAATCCTTAATATTATATCTTAAAAACTAAAGAAAAGCAACCTTAGAAGCCTTTCTACTCACTAATTCTTGTTTTCCCAGACCATATCATACCATTCTTCTCCCGCAAATTGGGACTTAGACTTTCCTTCATTGACAAAACCATGCTTCTCATAGTATTCAATAAGGTAGTCATGACAGGTCAGATTGATCCCCTCTCGTTCATGCTTAAGAGCCACTTCTTTCAATGCGGTCAGGAGTTTTTTCCCTAGTCCTAGAGATTGAGCTTTTTTTGCTATCGAAAGACAAGTCACAGATATATATCCGCCTTTTTGACGACTGTGGTCTTTTATTTCTTCAGTGAAAGACTGGTCTTGTAAATAACGATGAGGGACTACTGGTCCTTCGATATAACCGAGTATCTCTCCCTCTTTTTCAGCCACTAGAAAGCTCGTTTTTATTTCCTTTAAATGTGCTTCAAAGACAGATCGAGGTATGGCTTCTTCAATAGAAAAATTCTCTAATTCAATCTCTAAAATACGGTCTAAATCACTCAGTCTAGCTTGTCGAATAATCATAATTCCTCCTGATAAAAGGGATTCTTCCAGCACATGAGAAAATTAACTTCATTTCCGAATCCCAGATCTACTATTCCTTGCTCTATAAATTCATTCATCTCAAAATAAGACAGCAATTCATCTTTACAGACCAGATAAATAGCTGGACTATTTTGTTGAAGAGCAACTTGTTTCATGGCTGCAAGCAACAAGGTTCCAAATCCTTGCCCTTGATAATTCGGATGAACAGATAAAGCATCAATAACAAGATTTCCATTACTAATAGCTTCTCCATCTGCCATCTCTGCTATCCATCTACTTACTGAGGATGTAGCAAAATCTGTCGCTAAAATATAAGCAATCACCTGATCATCCAAACTAGCTAAGAGAAACGTATCCGCAAAATTACGGATACGTTCTTCTATTATTTCTCTATTAAATGTTTCTTGGAAGTTTTGAGTACTCTCCTGTATCAAGCAAACCTGCTCGATATCAGATTGCTGAACTTCCCTTATTTTAATTGGAAATTCCATGGTGTTCCTTACTGAACATTACTTGTCAAATTTGACAAGAGACGTTCGAATGAGTATTCATATGATTGAATGTCACCTGCTCCCATAAAGACGTATACAGCATTATCATGGTCTAAGAGCGGAGACACATTTTCAACAGTGATAACTTGATGTTTTTTATCAATCTTAGCTGCTAAATCCTCAACCTTAACATCACCATGGTCCACTTCGCGAGCTGATCCATAGATTTGAGCTAAGTAAACTGCATCAGCCTGATTCAAGGCCTGTGCAAAATCATCCAACAAAGCAATTGTACGAGTAAAGGTATGCGGTTGGAAAATAGCAACGATTTCCTTGCTTGGGTATTTTTGACGTGCAGCATCTAGAGTTGCAATGATTTCAGTTGGGTGATGCGCAAAATCATCGATAATGACTGTATCGTTAACAATCTTTTCGGTAAAGCGACGTTTAACGCCTCCAAAAGTATTCAAGTGTTCACGCACCAAATCCAAGTCAAAGCCAGCAGTATAAAGCAAACCAATTACTGCTGTTGCATTCATGATGTTGTGGCGACCAAAAGTTGGAATGTGGAATTGACCCAACTCTTGTCCACGGAAATGAACTGTGAAGGTTGAACCTGTAGTAGAACGAAGCAAATCACTGGCTACAAAGTCATTGTTGTCTGCTTCAAAACCGTAATAATAGATTGGAGCATTTGCCGTAATCTTACGCAACTCAGCATCTTCACCGTAGACAAACAAACCTTTGGTGATTTGTTTAGCATAATCATTGAAGGCGTTGAAGACATCCTCTAAGCTTGTGAAATAGTCAGGATGGTCAAAGTCGATATTCGTAATAATAGAGTACTCTGGGTGATATGGCATGAAATGACGTTCGTACTCGTCTGATTCGAAGACAAAATACTTGGCATTTTCAGAACCACGACCTGTACCATCTCCAATTAGATAGCTTGTATCAGTGATGTGTGACAAAACGTGAGAAAGCATACCTGTTGTTGAAGTCTTACCGTGTGCTCCAGCAACTCCCATGCTGATAAAGTCACGCATAAAGCTACCAAGAAACTCATGATAACGTTTATAGCTTAGTCCATTCTTGTCTGCATAAGCAATTTCAACATTGTTGTCTGGACGAAAGGCATTCCCAGCGATGATTTCTAAATCCCCTTGAAGATTCTTCTCATCAAAAGGCAAAATTTTGATACCTGCTTGCTCCAATCCACGTTGTGTAAAGTAGTATTTCTCTACATCAGACCCTTGGACCTTATGCCCCATTTGGTGCAACATCAAGGCCAAGGCACTCATCCCTGATCCTTTAATTCCAATAAAATGATAGGTTTTTGCCATCTTTTTCCCCTTTACTCTGTCATATTTGTCAAGTTCAACTCTTGAGCAATTTTACGTTCTTTTTCTGATTGATTTTCTTTTTTGTTATAAATTTGGCTTTTCTTTAAAAAATCATAATTATTTTTCTTTGGTCCAAGATGCTCTTCTTTGGTTGTCTGTTGCATCTGTGGAGCCATTTCAGCCAAAATATAATGGTTCTGAGTTAGTTTGTCACTAAATTTTGCTAGTTCCCCAGGATTTTCCTTTTGGAATGGAGCTGTTGGCTGATTTGCCTGTCTTACTACATTATTTGAAGGTTTATAACGTTTCGTAAAACTAACATCTTGAGTCAAATATTTTGCTGAACGTTTCCGTTTTAGATCAGCTCTTGCTTCTTCACGAGCAAGTTCAGCATAGGATTTTTCCTTCTTTTCAGGTAGCTTATCTGATGCTTGAACCAGTGGTTTTTTTTCGGTAGTAATTGGTGACCATTCCAAGTAGTTTTTGTCCTGGTAATCTCCCTTGATATTACTAATGAGATCCGACTCATCATATAAATTCATAAATGGCATCTCTGTCAGCATGATCTCATCATCTGACACTATTGGAAATCGTACTTGTTTCATTTTTATTCCCTTTCAATACTCCATTATAACGTAAAGTCTTGATTTTTCAAGTCTTGGCTTCAGAAATTCCTAATATTTCTTGAATTTCAGTAAGTGTGAGACTTCCACGAGACTCTGTTCCATCCAATACTTCTGAGACCAGATTCTTTTTCTCTTCCTGCAACTCTTGAATCTTCTCCTCAATTGTGCCTCTAGTTACCAGACGATAAACCTCAACAGCTTGGTCTTGTCCCATACGGTGGGCCCGGCCAATAGCCTGCGATTCAACAGCTGGATTCCACCATAAATCTACCAGAATAACTGTATCCGCACCAGTAAGGTTGAGACCAACTCCACCAGCTTTTAGAGAAATCAAAAACACATCGCGCTCACCTTGGTTAAAAGCCTTGGTCATTTCTTGACGCTCCTGTGATGGTGTAGAGCCAGTAATCTTAAAGGAAGTTAAGCCAAGCTGAGGCAACTCCTTTTCGATGCGATCAAGCATTCCCCTAAATTGAGAGAAGATGAGTACACGATGATTTCCCTCAGCAATTTGACCTAGCAGATCTCGTAAACTATCAAGCTTCCCGCTATCTCCCTTATAATCTTCCATAAATAGAGCTGGAGTATCACAAATCTGGCGAAGACGCATGAGTCCTGTTAAAATTTCAACTCGATTTCGTTGAAATTCTGCATCGGTCACTTGTCCCAAACGCTCTTGCATCTGTTGAAGTTGAGCTAGATAGATGGCCTTTTGCTGATCTTCCAGTTCATTTTTATAAACGACTTCTATCAGATCAGGTAACTCTGTAAGAACATCCTCTTTTTTTCGACGCATGACAAATGGTTTGATAAACTGCGCCACTCTCTCAGCAGGCAATTTCATAAAGTCTTTTTTTGCTGGCAAAAGTCCTGGCAATACAATCTGAAAGATAGACCATAATTCCCCTAGATTATTTTCAATTGGTGTTCCGGAAAGAGCAAAAACTGATGGAACCACAAACTTTCTCAAAATCTTAGCAATTTTGGTTTGGGCATTTTTCATCACTTGGGCTTCATCTAGAAATAGAAAATCAAAAGATAAATTTCGATAGATTTCACTATCCTGACGGAAAGTGGCATAACTGGTCACATAGACCTGATGTTTTTCTGCTAAAATAGTCTCGCGATAAGGTTTCAATCCATGTACGACAGCCACATCCAAATTCGGTGCAAATTTTTTAAATTCATCAGCCCAATTATAGATGAGACCAGAAGGAGCAAGAATCAAGACACGGCTATTCTCCTGAAGTTGGCTACTTAAAAAGGCGATGGCTTGTAAAGTTTTTCCAAGTCCCATATCATCAGCTAAAATTCCACCAAATCCATAATGGTCTAGCATCTGAAGCCATTGAATCCCTTTTCTCTGATAATCTCTGAGCTGGGCTCGAATATCTAGGGACTTCATCGGAAAATCCTCTGGATGCGTTAAATGATGCGCCAAATGACGAAATTCATCAGTAAAAGTAACTTGATCCTGGTCCTTAAACAGATGAGATAAGGTATAAGCCAAAGACTTGCGAGCCTGGAAAGCAGCACTCTCTATCTCATCAATTCCTAAGTCTTCTAAATCTTGTCGAATACGTTTTGTCTGTTCATCAAAATAATAGACCTGATCAGACGAGCTAATATAATAGTCCTGCTTGGCAACGAGAGCTTTCATCGCTCGATTGATTTCTTCTTGATCAATATCCTGAAAATCAAATTGAATTTCTAAAAGACTTCCCTTGGATGATATCTGAACTTGAGGTTTTTGAACCTGATAAAGATCTTGCATGCTCTCTGAAATCTTTAATTCTCCAAGTGCTGCAAAGGCTGGTAAAACTTCCTGAAAGAAAGCATGGACTGCTTCAGCTTTCAAACTTTGACGCCATGAACGAAAATCCGCTTCAAACCCCGCAGATAATGCCAACTGAAAAATCTGTTTTTCCAGTTGAATATCACTAGCAAAAGGGAGGTTCTCTAGTTCATTACGATTGGTTACTAGGCAAGTTTCATATTGAAATTGCATATCTAATCGAATAGAACCATCCTCTTCACGATCCATGTAAAAAGACGGACGGAAGGATTGTATTTGTAGTGAATCAGGAGCCTCTACTTTTCCTAGGCATTTAAACTGTGACAAGGTCGAAGCTAAAAGATCTCGATCATGAGTATCAAACTGTAAGATCTTTCTGCCACCATTGTCTAAAGGAACTTTTCTAAGCGCATCTAATAAACTAGCCTGTTTTGTCGTCATCAGGAAAAAATTCCCCTTGTAGAATAATACTTGTCCCCTGTAAAAGAAATTAAGCCCTGTCTGTTCGAAAATTTCCATTTCAAAATAGTTGGATTTTTCTTCAATTCTAAATGAAAACAAACTTGCTTGGCCATCAAAATCTTGGAAGAGAAGATGATGATAACTCGAAAGTTGGTGGTCAAACTGAAAGGCGTCTAATCCCATCAGTAGATTAGCCCCCTGCTCAAAAAAGGTTTTAGGGAAGTAGAGATGTCGTCCTTGATTTTGGAAAAAAATATTGTAGTCAAGCTTCTCTTCAATCAAACCTAATAAAAAATTCAAGACGTCTTGACTGGCTTTATCAAACTGTTCGAGTCTTAATGAAGATTCGTAGTATTTTCCTATCATGTAGGGTTTAGCAAACTCTATGATTTTTAAGAAAAGAGGGATATCCCTAATCACATAAAACTTGTCTTGCTGAGCAAGGCCAATTCTTAAAGTCCAGATAATACGATTGGTTCCTGCTTCCACCTGCCCTTGAGCAGAAAGCCGATAGATGTTAGATTGACGCGGAACTTGGATAGACTTCAAGAATTCTCCTCCAAAAGTCACCTGTGTCTCAACAGTTTCCTTCTCTTCCTGATTAGCCTCCAGATTGAGTAAGATTTCCTGTCCTAGCTGGTCATTTTTCAAGTAATATTCTAGAGCTGCTAAATGAACACAGTAACCTCTTTTTTTGAAAAAATCACATGCACAAAAAATCAAGTCATCGTCTAAACTATAGCGAATTTCTTCATCCGCTACACGCGCATAGATGCGATGTTCTTGTTCTTTGATGATTTCAATCTGACCAGTTTCGTAGAGTTCTACTCCCTCCATACGAAGCTTTCCTGGAATCAATTTAGCCATAGTTTCCCCTTTACTTTATCTCTTAATTATACCATATTTCTGCCTATGAAAATAGCCTTCTAGGAAGACTTTTCTCCTAAAAGGCTAGTTTTTAAAGATTTGAAAAAGTAGAAATGATTCGTTGGCAAACTTCTTCTAGGACAGATGTCGGCATAGCTACATTTAAGCGAGCATGGAGGACTCCTTCTTCACCAAAGTCCAAACCTCTGTTCAGGATAACTTTGGCTTCGTCTCGTAAAAGCTTTCTTAGCTCTTCATCGCTAATATTATAGGCTGAAAAATCAAGCCAAATGAGATAGGTCCCTTGAGGTTTCATGACCTTGATTTTAGTTTCTTTGCCAAATACATCCACTACATAATTGATGTGTTCTTCAATCAGTTCTTTGAGTTCTGTCAACCAATCTTCACCATATCGATAGGCAGTTTCTGTTGCCAAATATCCCAAACCTGAGATTTCATGTTGATTATTAGCCAGCTGGCGTTTTTGGAAAGCAAGTCTCAACTTAGGATTTTCGATAATAGCGTAGGAATTTTTCGTTCCGGCAATGTTGAAAGTCTTAGTTGCACTACTTAAAATCAGTGAAAATTCTTTAAAATCTTCATTTACCGTATTGAATGACTGGTGCTTGTTTCCAAATAGAGCTAAATCTTGGTGAATCTCATCAGATACTATCAAAACTCCATGTTTTTGACACAGTTGTCCAATCTTCTCTAAGACTTCTTTTTCCCAAACGCGTCCACCAGGATTATGAGGATTGCAGAGAACGTAGAGTTTCACATCTTCTTCGACAAAGTCTTTCTCCAATTGATCAAAGTCAATCTCAAAAAGTCCGTCTTTTTCTACTAGAGAGTTGGTGATTAGTCTACGATTATTGAGCTTAATGCTCCGAGCAAAAGGAGGATAAACCGGTGTGTTAATCAGAACCGCTTCACCTTCTTTGGTAAAGGCTTGGATAGCTGTTGAAATAGCTGGCACTACCCCTTCGATAAAGACTAGAGCATCCTTTTCAAAGCGATAACTATGGTGTTTTTCCTCCCAGTTTTGAACGGCTTCAATCAATCCATCACTAGCATAGGTATAGCCATAGACTAATTGCTCAGCATAGTCATGGACAGTCTGACGAATCTCAGGTAAGACTTCAAAGTCCATATCAGCAATCCAGGCTGGCAATACTTGACGGTTAGTCTCTGCTTCTTTCCATTTGTAGGTATGATGTCCAAAACGATTGGGTAAAGTCGTAAAATCATATTTTCTCATAGTCTCATCCTTCCAAAGCTTGACGCAAATCTTCAATCAAGTCCCTTGCATCCTCAATACCAATAGACAAGCGCAAGAGGTCATCTGTCAATCCATAAGAATGACGAACCTCTGCAGGAATGTCTGCATGGGTTTGAGTGGTTGGGTAGGTAATCAGACTTTCAACACCACCCAGACTTTCAGCAAAAGAGAATACTTTCAAAGTGTTTAAGATATGAGGGATACGTTTTTCATCTGCCACTTTAAAGGAAATCATTCCCCCACGACCTGTATACAAAACTTCTTTGACTGCAGGTGATTGTTCCAAAAAGGCTACGATTTCTTGAGCATTAGCTGTTGAGCGCTCCATACGAAGTGACAATGTTTTAAGACCACGAATCAATTGATAACTATCAAATGGTGACAAAACAGCCCCTGTCGTGTTGAGATTGTAAAAGAGTTTTTCGTACAAATCAGCATTATCTGTCACAACTACACCGGCTAGAACATCATTATGGCCTGCAAGGTATTTTGTCGCTGAATGAAGGACAATATCTGCTCCATCTTCAATTGGACGTTGGTAAATCGGGCTATAGAAGGTATTATCGACGACAACTTTAGCACCCTTAGCATGAGCTAATTTAGCCAATTTTTTAATATCAAATTCCAACATCAAAGGGTTGGTTGGTGTTTCGATATAAAGTACATCCACATCCTTTTCTATCTCAGCAATCAGCTCTTCTTCTGTGTTGGCATAGGTAAAGTGGAAACGTCCTTCCTGCTCCACTTGATTGAACCAGCGGAAAGAGCCACCGTAAAGGTCACGGACAGCTAAAACCTTGCTTCCTACTGGAAAAACGCTAAAGGCTAACACAATCGCAGACATACCTGAACTAGTCGCCAAAGCATACTTGGCGGATTCAATAGCTGCCAAAACTTCCTCTGCCTTGCTACGAGTTGGGTTTTTGGTGCGGGTATAGTCAAATCCAGTTGATTGACCAAATTCTGGATGTTGATAGGTCGTTGAAAAGTGAATAGGTGTAACCAAAGCACCTGTTGCCTTATCAGACTTAATACCTGCTTGTGCTAAAATTGTGTTGATGTGAAATGATTTACTCATACAATACCTCCAAATCTATAGTAACTATTGTACCACTTATTTTGGATCCTTCGTTTTCTTGTTTTCAAGAGCTAGTTATAGTTTCAAACTATACAAAAACGATAGCTTCCTTAGAAACTATCGTTTTTCCTGTTGAATAGACTGATTATTTAACGTGTTTAGCAAAATCTTCTTGGGCTTTTTTATTAGATTCTTCTTTTTCTTTCAGCCATTTTTGTCTAGCTTCTTCATACTCAGCTGTTGTGACAATCTTATCTTGCAATTTCACGTATTTGTAGGATTCAACACCCTTATTACCAGCTTGAGAGAAGGCGCCAGAGAATGGAACTGTTTTTCTCAATGTAGGTGTTCCACCTTTAGAAACGTTTGGAATTGCTAGAGAGCTATCCACTAACCAAGCTTGTGCTTCAGCGTATTTATCATAACGTTTGTTCAAATCTTGTTCAGCATTGGCTTCTTCCAACATCTTAGTATAGGTATCCAAACCAACTGCAGTTGCTTTAGCATTGCTTTCTCCTGGTTCCAAACCGAGGTTTTGTAGTGAGCCACCACTTGTTAAACTTAGAGTATCAAGGTAGGTTGATGGATCTTGATAGTCAGGTCCCCAACCACCGTTATAGAGGTCATAGTCTTTTTGTGCAGCTGTATTCGCTAGATAACCAATACTATCCATTTCCTCAGTAGTCAGCATTTGAATATCGATAACGACATTATCTGCACCTAGAACAGATTCAATAGACTGTTTGAAAGAACTTGCCTCTAACACCCCCTTCTTAAAGGTTTGGTCAACCGGTAAATCCAGGTGAATTGGGAATTGAACACCTTTGGCTTCCAATTCTTTCTTGGCTTGAGCAAAGACTTCTTTGGCCTTATCGGCATTGTAGTAAGCATCTTGGGCATCAGCGAAGTTCATATTTTGCCATACTTGACCGTAATTGACCATCTTAGAAGCTACGACATCACCAAAATCTTTACCATCAAGTGTTACAAATGATGGTGGAACGAGCAAGTTTCTGATAATCTTAGTTGCTCCATCTTCCCCTTGAGATTGGGCACCATAAGCAGTACGGTCATAGGCAAAGTTGATAGCCTGACGGAATGATTTATTCAAAACTGCTTCTTGTTGGGCTGTCTTTTCAGCATCAGTTGTTTTTGAAGTATGGTTATAAGATTGTCTATCTAGGTTAAAGTTATAATAGTAGGATGTCGCATCTTGCATGCTGTAAATAATATTATCTTTATTCTTTTCCTTAATTCCTTCAAAGCTTGAACTATTTGGATAGAGACGTGCGTAGCTATAAACTCCTTCCATGAAGTTACGTGCCAAGGCATCTTGGTCGCTTCCATCGTAGTAAGTCAACTTCACTTCATCTACGAATACATTTTTTGCATCCCAGTAATTTGGATTTTTCTTGTATTCCATGACAGATTTAGATGTGAATGATTTGAGAATAAATGGACCATTATACAAGATATTTGCTGGATCCACTTTACCGAAATCATCCCCTTTTGAGTTCAAGAAGTCTGCATTTACTGGGAACAGAATAGTCGCAGTTGTTTTTGAGTTCCAGTAAGGTTCTGGTTGTTTCAAAGTATACTGCACTGTTTGGTCGTCAATAGCCTTTACACCAACTGTTGAAAAGTCTGTTGTTTTTCCGTTGATATAGTCATCCAAGCCAGCAACAGAATCTTGAACTAGATAGAGAGCTTCAGATTTTTTATCCGCAGCATATTTCAAACCAGTTACAAAATCTTGTGCTGTCACTGGTGCATACTCTTCACCATCTGCTGTATACCATTTGGCGTCCTTACGAAGTTTGTAAGTATAAGTCAAACCATCTTGGGATACAGTCCAATCTTCTGCCAATGAAGGAATATAATTTCCATACTGGTCATTTTCCATCAAACCATCCACTAAGTTTGTAGCAACGTCACCAGTAGTTGCACGGTTTTCTAAGAGATAGTTCAAACTTGATGGATCGCTACTATATACATAGTTGTATGATTTTGAAGAGCTAGCTGAGTTGCCACAAGCCGCCAATAGCAGACCTGCACTTAGGACAACGCCTGCCAGCGTCAGATATTTTGCCTTAGACTTTTTCATAAACAGAACCTCCAAATTTAAATATTTGTATCATTATACAGCTATTGTTTTTTTTAGTCAAGTGATTTTATCTAATTTTTACCAAATTATAGATTTTTTTCTACTAATTTTATATTTTATCCTATTTTTTAAATAAAAAAATGAACAATTTAAACTTTTTCGGATAGAAAAGTTCAAATTATTCATTTTATTTATAAATTTTTATGATAATTTTAATCGTGCTCGTAACTGATTTGCTTTTTCCTGTCCAATAACCTTATCCAAGAGACGAGTATAGAGACACATAACTCCGTAAAGCCCGCCACCGATTGTACCAATTAAGGCGACATATAGGAAACTCCAGAAACGTCCAGTTGGTTGGAAGACAAATCCAATAATCCATTGCAAGAGTCCTACTAGAATAAACATAACCAGAGTCAAAATAGTAACTAAGATTGTTCTCTTCAGAATAATCTTTCGACGCGCACCTGTAACCTGACAGATATCACGATACATCAAGACATTCGGGATGATAAGACCGATAGTCGTTGAAATGAGAGGACCATAACTATGGAAAATAGCTATCGATGGTAATTGTAGAACAATCTTAGCAATTGAGCCGTAAACAAAATACAAGACTGCCTTGCGGTTACGGAACATAGCCTGAAGCATTGGTGACAAGACCATGTACAAACCTAAGATTGTAGACTGTAAAACTGCAAAGACAAACAAGCCCATAGCCAAACTATCTGGCTTACCGTAAAAGACTGTATAGAGTGGTTCACCTACCATGACTACTCCAACCGTTGCAGGTAAGAGGAATAGGAAGAGCATGGTGATACTATCTTGCACTAAACGAGAAGCTGCTGGCAAATCCCCCTTGACATAGTTCTCTGTCAAGAGAGGCAGACCAACGCTACCAATCGAAACTCCAACCGAAATCAAAATCATAGTGATTTTATTCGGATTGGCAGAGAAATAAGAAAACATGACAACTAAGTCTTCATTACTATAGTTGGTAAACCACTTCATGCTATTGATAAAGGTCATTTGGTCCAAGATTTGGAAAAGCTGAATAGCAGAACCAGTCAAGATAAAAGGAATAGCTTCCTTAATCGTATCAACCAAAAGACTCTTACTATCAATCTTATCTCGGGTTTCAAAAACTTTTTGGAGCAATCCTTCCTTATAAAGGAAATAAAGCAAGACTGCAAAACTAGCTACCATTCCCACAAAAGCAGCAAAAGTAGATTGAGTAACTGCTGATAGATAATCTTTTGAACCGAGCTTCATGATGATAAAGGTTGCTAAGAGCATCCAAATCACACGGATAACCTGCTCAGCAATTTGACTCATGGCATAAGGTTTAAGATTATTCATCCCTTGGAAAAATCCACGGATAACACTCATAGATGGGAAAATCAAGACAGCCCAAGCTAGACTCTGCATAATGGGAATCAAATCCTTCCCGACACCCGAAAGATCAGCCAACCAAGGTGCAAAGAGATATAAGATCAAAGCAAAGGCAAGTCCCAATACCGTCATAAAGCCAAGGAAACTTCGAATCAGGGCAAAACTATGTTCTTCCTCATGCATGGTATTGTATTTAGCGACCTGCTTAGCGACCGCCACTGGGATACCTGCTGTCGAAATCAACAAGAACCAAGCATAGATATTGTAACCCATGGTAAAGAGACCATTAGCCTTAGCAGCATATGTTCCCATCCAAATATACCAAGGGATAATGTAAATAGCCCCGAGCAGGCGGCTGATAAAATTACTAGCCGTTAGCCAGGCAGTCCCGCGTAACATCTGGGCCTGCTGATGATTATTTTCGTTAGACATAACTTCCTCATTCATTTTTAATCACTAGGAAATGTTCCTTATCTTCCATTATAAACTTTTCCTTGTTACTTGTAAAATTCAGACTTTCAGTTTACAATAGAAAGTATGATAAAGATTGAAACCGTATTAGATATTTTAAAGAAAGACGATCTCTTCCGTGAGATTATCGACCAAGGACATTACCACTATTATTTTAATGATGTAACTTTTGTTAGCATCTGCTACGATAGCCGAAAAGCCAATGATAATAGCCTCTTTTTTGTAAAAGGAGCTGCTTTTAAGAAGGAATTTCTTCTTTCGGCAATCTCACAAGGACTCGGTTGGTATGTAGCGGAGCAGGATTATGAAGTAGGCATTCCTGTCATCGTTGTTAGCGATATTAAGAAGGCTATGAGTTTGATTGCCATGGAATTTTATGGGAATCCGCAGGAAAAACTGAAACTCCTTGCTTTCACTGGTACTAAAGGAAAAACAACAGCGGCTTACTTCGCCTACAACATCTTAAATCAGCAACATCGTCCAGCTATGTTATCAACCATGAATACGACCTTGGACGGTAAAACTTTCTTCAAGTCTGCTTTGACAACACCTGAAAGCATCGATCTCTTTGACATGATGGCCCAGGCTGTTAAGAATGGAAGAACCCACCTTATTATGGAGGTTTCCAGTCAAGCCTACTTGGTGAAGCGAGTCTACGGCCTCACTTTTGATGTAGGAGTGTTCCTCAATATCAGTCCTGACCATATTGGTCCTATTGAGCATCCAACCTTTGAAGACTACTTCTACCACAAGCGTCTCTTGATGAAAAATAGCAGAGCAGTTGTCATTAATAGTGATATGGACCATTTTTCAGTCTTGAAAGAACAAGTAGAACATCAAGAACACGACTTCTATGGTAGTCAATCTGATAACCAAATTGAGAACTCCAAAGCCTTTAGCTTCTCAGCTACTGGTAAATTAGCTGGAGATTATGATATCCAGTTGATTGGACATTTCAACCAAGAAAATGCTGTCGCAGCTGGACTTGCCTGCCTCCGTTTAGGTGCTAGTCTGGAAGACATCAAAAAAGGAATTGCAGCCACTCGTGTTCCTGGTCGTATGGAAGTCTTGACTCAGAATAATGGAGCCAAGGTCTTCATCGACTACGCCCATAATGGTGATAGTCTGAAAAAACTCATCAATGTGGTTGAAACTCATCAGACTGGAAAAATTGCTCTAGTTCTTGGTTCTACTGGAAATAAGGGAGAAAGCCGTCGCAAGGACTTCGGACTTCTCCTCAATCAACATCCTGAAATTCAAGTATTCCTAACGGCCGATGATCCAAACTACGAAGATCCAATGGCCATTGCAGACGAAATCAGTAGTTATATCCATCATCCTGTTGAAAAGATTGCTGACCGTGAACAAGCCATCAAGGCTGCTATGTCTGTTACAAGTCAAGAACTGGATGCTGTCATTATCGCTGGTAAAGGAGCTGATTGCTACCAAATCATTCAAGGTAAGAAAGAAGACTATCCAGGTGATGCAACTATTGCTGAACGTTATCTCTAATCAAATAAGGCTAGGAAAATTTCCTAGCCTTTTCTAGTGTTTCAAAAATATCAGTCTTTCCTTGTCCAAGTCCACTGCTAATTCATATTTCCCTTCATCATTTTTTCGGATATAGCCTAAGACCTCTAAACTATCGACAAAGATGTCTCTGCGCTTTTGCTGGACTTCATCTTTTTTGAGAAATTTCAGCAAAAAAGTAGTCATGTACTTGAGAGCATACTCAGGATTGACATCCCCTAAAATTTCATACAGTCTCTGCTGTTCTTCCGTCAGTGGATACTGATGCTTAACCTTATAAAAATAATTAGACAAGGTCATCTTTTCCCTTGCAAAATCGGTGTGCTCTTCTAGGATAGCTGCATTTGTTTGATTGCGCAATTCTGTCTGAAAATCTTTCTCCAGGATTTCTTGATAAACAGGACTATTATCTCTCACAAAGACTTCTTGGTCTAGTACAAGAGATTCTGTAGATTCTAGAAAGGGAAGATTGAGATGATAGCGTTTGTTTTCTCTCAAAATCAAACCCGCTTTAATGTATTCCTCCAAAAACTTATCAACTGGTATCTCTGGAAACTGAGCCTTGATTTCGCGTAAGATCACATCATCATGCTGGTCTAGAAAATCAATTAAATCTCTAAAGAATGGCTGGCGCGTCATGCGAGAGGGATTAAAAATCTGAATCATGAAGATTCCTTTCTTTACAAACTAAAAGTGGTGATGTCGCTAATTGACTAGGATTGGTACCTGCTTGATTGAGAGGCACAGTAAGCCCCAACTCTCGATAATATTCTCTCCAGAAATCACTGATTTCCTGTGTATCATCACCAAACTTCATGGGAATGGTCTCAAAAATAGGGAGAATTTCTGCTACAAACTGGGAACAATAGAAACCATCTCCATCTGGATAAAAGGACGCATTGTAGGGAGCCCCTAAAAGACTCTCTGCTCGCTTTTTGACCTCTGTACAATCAATCTGCTCATAATGATAAAGGTCATATACTTTCTCGTGTTCAAAGAATTCATCAGGAGACTGAGCAAGAACACCACCTTCTACCGTGGCATGATAGACCCGTCCGTCCAAAAAGATGGCCACATGGCTATAGTGACCAGTAGATTCCTGGATGGCCTGTCCTATATCCGAATCATCTTTCACAAAAATCAAATCGCCATTTTCTAACATACTTCTCTCCTAGCAAAAAAGGAGCCGAAACTCCTTTTTAACAATGGGCTTCCCCATCTATGATTATGCATTAAAGCTTTCAGTCAATTGTGGTACCACTTGTTTCTTACGTGAAACAGCACCTGGAAGGAAAGCGTGGTTGTTTTCAAGTTTGAAGTTAAAGGCTGCTTCTACCTTGTCCATATTAGCACCAAGAGCCAAAATTTCTGAGTTAGAGTTGACGATATCTGTAATCATCAAGACAAAGTCAGAGTAGCCGTTAGCTGCAATTGCGGCTTGGATGGCTGCTTCGATTTCAGCTTGTCGTTCCAATACTTCAGCAATATCAACTGTGTTCACTTGAGCCACACGGACATTGTTTCCATTGAGTTCAAATGTCTTGGCATCGATATCAATCAATTCTTCAGCAGATTTACTTGCCAAGTTGGTACCAGCCTTGAGCATGGCAAGACCGTATTCTTCCAAGTTCACACCAGCCAATTCAGCCAATTCAGGAGCAATGACTTTATCTGATGGGTGAGTGGTTGGAGATTTCAAAAGAAGAGTATCTGAAATCAAACCTGAAAGCATCAATCCTGCAATTTCTTTTGGAACAGCTACACCATGTTCTTTGAACATGCGGTATACGATAGAAGATGTGGATCCAACTGGTTCCAAACGCATGTAAAGTGGGCTGGCGGTTTCAAAGTTAGCCACACGGTGGTGATCCACCACACCGTAAACTTCTACTTCAGCGATATCTGAAACAGATTGTTGGAATTCATTGTGGTCTGTTAAGATGACTTGCTCTGCATCTTCTGCTTTAGCAGATGTGATCACGCGCGGTGCGTCTACACCAAAATAGTTCAAGACGAAAGTTGTTTCTTCATTTAGAGTTCCAAGAGCAACCGCTTCTGTATCCAAACCGTAAGCTTCTTTTGCAAGATAAGCAAAAGCTACAGATGAACCAATAGCATCTGAGTCTGGATTTTGGTGACCAAATACTAGAATCTTAGACATGATAATACCTCGTTTCTTTATTCTCTTTATTGTAGCATTTTTTTCTATTTTTGACAAAAATAAGAGGAGCCAAAGGACTCCTCATTACATATTAAAAGTATCGACTAAATTCTTCTTTTGACTCTCTTTGAAATAATGTTCTTTTTGCATGCGTGTCTTGCGCTTGAAAAGAGCTTCAGCAGACATGGCCTCTTCCTTGCTGTCAAAACCTTCTGCAAAGATGAGTTTTACCGGCAATCGAGCGCGTGTATATTTTGCACCTTTACCGCTATTGTGAACGGCAATCCGTTTCTTCACATCTGTTGTATAGCCTGTATAGTAGGAACCATCACGACACTCTACCACATACATATAAGCCTTATGATCCATAGTAAATCTCTTGAATTTCTGGTGTATAAGTACCATCACTATTATGAACAATGAGTGGTGGTAAAACCTTAAAACCACTAGTGGAGCCGTCTTTAATAGCCTCAATCAAAAGTATATTAGCTTCCTTCTCCCGTTTAGGATAAACAAATTGCAGACGTTTTGGAGCCAGATTATGCTGTTGGAGCGTATCTAAGATATCTAATAATCGATCAGGTCGATGAACCATTGCCAAACGCCCATTTGATTTGAGAATACTCTGGGCACTACGACAGATTTCCTTAAGATTGGTTGTAATTTCATGCCGAGCTAAAAGGTAATGCTCACTTTCGTTCAGATTAGAATTTGGATCCACTTTAAAATAAGGCGGATTGCATAAAATCAAATCAACCTTGCTCCCCTGAATGTGACTAGGCATATTCTTCAAATCATCACAGATGACCTGCATCTGTCCGTCCAGCCCATTTAAACGCACTGAGCGTTCAGCCATATCTGCCAAGCGTTCTTGGATTTCAACAGATAGAATTTTAGCCTTGGTCCGGCTACTGGCAAACAGTCCAACAGCTCCATTGCCCGCACAAAAATCCACAATTAACCCATTTTTAGGGAAACGAGGAAAGCGTGACAAAAGTACACTATCCACCGAATAGCTGAAAACCTCTCTATTTTGAATAATCTTGATATCTGTAGAGAAGAGTTGGTTAATGCGCTCTCCTGATTTTAATAATTGTTCTTCGTTCATACTTCTATTATAACAAAATATAATAACATCACAATAATTTGAGAGGATATCAATTACTGTTTTTCTTTAAATGTTCCAAGGCTTCTCGTGTCCAAACAGGCATCATGCGACCAAGCGGCGCGAATCCATGTTTGATGCGATCATTCGAAAAACGTCTCCGTCTAGGAAGTTGATGTTTTTCTTCTTCCAAGGTACGAATGGAAAGACTAGCCTTCCCTGTATATTCGTCAAAATCTACTACTTGTACCTGGACTTCATCACCGATTTTTAAAACCTCGTAAATATTTTCGATAAATCCTGTCCGAATCTCCGAAATATGAATCAGTCCTGTCACTCCTGTTTCTAACTCAACAAAAGCTCCATAGGGCTGAATCCCAGTAATACGGCCATCTAGCTTATCACCGATTTTCATTTTAGTCCTCAATTTCAATAGTTTCAATTACGACATCTTCAACTGGCTTGTCCATTGCACCTGTTTCGACACCTGCAATTGCATCCAGAACTTCATAAGAAGCTTCATCCGCAAGTTGACCGAATACAGTATGACGACGGTCTAGGTGAGGAGTTCCACCTTGTTCTGCATAAATCTCCGCAATTGGCTCTGGCCAACCACCACGAGCAATTTCTTTCTTAGAATATGGCAAGTGTTGATTCTGCACGATAAAGAACTGGCTACCATTTGTATTTGGTCCAGCATTGGCCATAGAAAGGGCTCCACGGACATTGTAAAGTTCTTCTGAAAACTCATCCTCAAATGACTCACCATAGATAGATTCACCACCCATACCGGTTCCAGTTGGGTCTCCACCTTGAATCATAAAATCTTTAATAATACGGTGGAAAATCACACCGTCATAGTATCCATCTTTTGACAGAGCAATAAAGTTGGCTACTGTTTTTGGTGCGTGATCAGGGAAAAGTTTGATACGCATATCCCCATGATTTGTCTTAATAGTCACAATTGGACCTTCTACTGTTTCAATGTTAACTTGTGGAAAATGTAATTCTTTTTCTACCATACCGAATCCTTCTAAGGCATTAAAAATGCCATCCTCTTCTAGTGTTTTTGTAATATAATCTGCTTTTTCTTTGATTTTGTCATGAGAAATGCCCATAGCAACACTAATGCCTGCATAATCAAAGAGCTCCAAATCGTTAAGTCCATCCCCAAAAACCATGACGTTCTCAGGTTTAAGACCTAATTGGTCTACCACTTTGGCAACCCCAGCTGCCTTAGAACCAGAAATAGGCACCACATCTGACGAATGTTCATGCCAGCGTACCATACGCAAAGTCGATGCTAAACTTTCAGGCAACACAAGGTCATCACCCTGCTCCTCAAAGGTCCACATCTGATAAATATCTTCTTTTTGGTAAAAATCAGGGTCCACCTCTAAATCAGGATAAATCGGGTCAATCGCCTGGCTAATCATCTCTGTTCGCCTTGATAGTTTAGCAGCATGACTTCCCACCAAACCATAATCAATCCCAACTTCTTTGGTCCAAGTAATATACTCTTCAACCTTATCTTTAGCAATTTTGTTACTATAAATGACATTGCCTTTTTTGTCCTCAATATAAGCACCATTCAAGGTTACAAAGAAATCAGGTTTGAGTGCTTTAATCTCTGGGACTACACCAAAAATGCCTCGACCAGTCGCAATTCCTGTCAAGATTCCTTTTTCGCGTAATTGTTTAAAAATCGTTGGAATAGTACTTGGAACAAAACCTGTCTTTGAATTGCGTAAAGTATCATCTATATCAAAAAAGATAATCTTAATCTTCTTAGCCTTGTATCTTAACTTGGCATCCATTATAATACCTCCTTCAACTCACTCTTTCCATTATACCATAAAGTAGAGAAATCCCACATCCCCAATAAAATCCTTGTCTCTTATCCGAATTCCTTTACTAGATACAAAACCAAATCATCATTATTTTGGCTAGTTGCATTCATTTCCAAGGGTTGATTTCGATACCAGACACCTGTCCCATCTGGAATGTAGCCCCGTCTGATATATAATCTCTGGGCAGGGCCATAGCCTAAGTGCAAACCTACACCAAGAGTGACCTTACTCGAAACAAACTTGATTCGTTTTTCTGCTTCTTCTAGCAGTTGATTCCCAATCCCTTGATTTCGAAAAGGCTCAAACACATTAAAATCTGATAATTCTGGATAGATTTCTGCAAAAGGACCATGTTTAGCAGAGGGCAAAATGGTAACGTAGCCCACTACAGCACCATCAATCTCTGCAACTAAGACTTCTCTCTCCCCACTTTCCTGTTCCAGAAAATATCTAGCTAAAATTTCCTCTCTACCAGGCCAACCCTGATTCATAAATCCATGAGATAAGGATTCAATATCAGACTTAATCATATTTCTAATCGTACAATTCATCTTTGACTTACCCACCTTTACTCTTTCTATTACCATTATAGCACGCCAAGGTCAGAAAAAACTATCTCGTAAAAAAGACCCGTAAGGGTCTTAACTCGCTATCCAATTTCCATGCTCGTGAAAAAAAAGACCCGTAAGGGTCTTTTCTTTAATCTTCGTTTACGAAAGGCATCAAAGCCATTACGCGAGCGCGTTTGATAGCTGTTGTTACTTTACGTTGGTTTTTAGCTGAAGTTCCAGTTACACGACGTGGAAGGATTTTCCCACGTTCTGAAACGAAACGGCTAAGAAGCTCAGTATCTTTGTAATCAACATATTCAATTTTGTTTGCTGCGATGTAATCAACTTTTTTACGGCGTTTGAATCCGCCACGACGTTGTTGAGCCATGTTTTTTCTCCTTTATAGTATTAATTGTCCATTAGAATGGTAAATCATCATCTGAAATATCCAAAGGATTGGTTGATCCAAATGGATTTTCATCACGTGAAAAGTCTGGTACTGAATTTGTAGTTGCTGCATGACTAGCAGTTGGTGCAGAATAAGCTCCACCACTTTGTCCTTCACGAGCACTACGGCTTTCCAACATTTGGAAATTCTCAGCTACGACTTCTGTCACGTAGACACGTTGTCCTTGCTGGTTATCGTAACTACGAGTCTGAATACGACCTGTAATCCCGACAAGAGAGCCTTTTTTAGCCCAGTTAGCAAGATTTTCAGCCTGTTGGCGCCACATAACGACATTGATAAAATCAGCCTCACGTTCGCCATTTTGACTCTTGAATGTACGGTTTACTGCAAGAGTAAAAGTCGCAACTGCTACATTTGATGAGGTATAACGCAACTCGGCGTCACGTACCATACGCCCTACAAGTACAACATTGTTAATCATAATCTACCTTCTTACGCGTCAAGTTTGACGATCATGTGACGAAGAATGTCAGCGTTGATTTTTGAAAGACGGTCAAACTCTTTAAGAGCTACGTCATCGTTTGCTTCAACGTTAACGATGTGGTAAAGTCCTTCACGGAAATCTTGGATTTCGTATGCAAGACGACGTTTTTCCCAATCTTTTGATTCAACAACAGTTGCACCGTTGTCAGTCAAGATAGAGTCAAAACGTGCTACCAAAGCGTTTTTCGCTTCTTCTTCAATGTTTGGACGAATGATATAAAGAATTTCGTATTTAGCCATTGATATGTTCCTCCTTTTGGTCTAATGACCCCAAGCCTTTGCAAGGGGTAAGTGAGGTTTGCTCACAATAAACTATTATACTAGAAAAAAATTTTTTTCGCAAGTAAAAAACAATGATAGTTTAATTTTTAGAGTTTTTTTGCTGCAGTTTTGGTAATTTCATCTACGAAAATATTCTCTTCTTCAAATTTCTTCTTCAAGGAACTAAGATCAATCGTTCCCTCAATTTGGACTTCGATAACAATCTTACCATCTTTACGTGGAATATTAACGGTATGAGAAATATTAAGATTTTCCTCAACGATTAAAGAAACAATCTTACCTAAAACTCCAACTTCATTTTCTGTGATAAAACGAACACGGATTCCCTCTTCACCATAACCAGCGATTTCAAGAAAGGCACTGAATACATCACGATCTGTAATGACTCCATACAATTGTCCATTGTCAACAACTGGCAAAATACCAATCTTATTTTTAAGCATGAGATAAGTTGCATCTTCTAAACTTGCATAGCCTGAGACAGTAACAACATCTCGAATCATGACGTCTTTTACTTTTGTCTTATTAAGCAGATAATTCATCTCGAAAATTGAAAGACTAGTTGCTTTTGAAGGACTAGCTTCAGCGATTGTCCCTTCTGTTACCAAGCCTACCAATTTATCATTCTCAATAACAGGAAGACGGTGTAAGCCTTGTTCGCGCATCAAATCAGCTGCGTGCGCAACAGTCGTATCAGGACTAATATAAACGACCTTACGAGTCATAAAATCTTTAACTGCCATAGGAAATCTCCTTTATGTTTATAGTTTTATTATACACTTTTTACGGAAAGCTATCAAACGCTTTCATTTCTTTTTCAAGATTCAGAAAAATCTGAAGGACTTTACGAAAAAGAGCTCAACTTAGAGCCCTTAATCTTATACTTATGTAGATTGTATGATTGCTTGGCAATCTTTATCCGCCGACTAAAACAATCTCTCGGACTAGATGTTAATTGCTGACGCAATTTTTATCCACCAACTAAAAAGGTCTCCCAGACTAGATGTGGATTGCTTGGCAATCTTTATCTGCCGACTAAAAAGGTCCCACAGACCTTTTTAGCCACCTAGATATGCTTTTCTGACTTCGTCTGATGCTGCGAGTTCTTTTCCTGTTCCTGATAGGACAATCTTTCCTGTTTCAAGAACATATCCTCGGTCAGCGATGGCTAGTGCTTTATTAGCATTTTGTTCAATCAAGAGAACGGTTGTCCCTTGTTTTTGAATATCTTGGATAATATCAAAAATTTCTTGGATAAAAATCGGAGCAAGTCCCATTGATGGTTCATCCAAAAGAAGGAGTTTTGGTGTTGACATGAGTGCACGACCCATGGCTAACATCTGCTGTTCTCCTCCTGATAGAGTTGCAGCATCTTGGTTCTTACGTTCTTCTAAACGTGGGAAACGCGAAAAGACTTTTTTCAAATTCGCTTGATTTTCTTCACGATTTTTCTTGAGAAAGGCACCCATCTCTAAGTTTTCCATAACTGTCAAGCCAGGGAAAACGTGACGACCTTCTGGTACTTGAGAAAGTCCTGATGCTACAATCTTTTGTGCAGGCATCTTTTGGATTTCTTGTCCCAAAAATTCAATTCGACCAGCACTTGGACGCACAAGACCTGATAGGGTACGAAGAATTGTAGTTTTACCAGCACCGTTAGCACCGATAAGAGAAACAACTTCTCCTTCATTGACTTCAAAGCTCACATCACGTACAGCTTGAATCATACCGTAGTGTACTGAGAGGTTTTCAACTTTTAACATAGACATTAGGCTTCACCTCCAAGATAAGCTTCGATAACACGTTTATTGTTCTTGATTTCATCTGGTGTCCCGTGAGCAATCAAACGACCATACTCAAGGACATAGATACGCTCAGTAACTTCCATGACCAAGCTCATATCATGTTCAATCAGCATGATGGTGATTTTAAATTCATCCTTGATACGACGAATTAATTCAGTTAATTCTGCAGTTTCTTGTGGATTCATACCTGCTGCAGGCTCATCCAAGAAGAGGATTTTAGGCTCTGTAGCAAGAGCGCGAACAATTTCCAAACGACGTTGTTGACCATAAGCTAGGTTTTTAGCTAAGGTTTCAGCCTCACCGTCCAAATCGAAGATTTTTAGTAGTTCTAGGGCTTTGGCTTTTAATTCTTTTTCATTCTTGTAAAAAGCTGGCAAACGCAAAAAACTAGCAAATACATGTTGTTTATGATGGTTGCTAAATGCAATGAGAACATTGTCTAATACAGTTAAGTCTTTAAAGAGACGAATGTTTTGGAAAGTACGTCCTAGACCAAGAGCAGCAATTTTATAGGGTTGCTTGCCGTTTAACAAGTGGCCATCTAGGGTTACTGTTCCTTCGCTTGGTTCATACACACCTGTCAGCAAATTGAAAAGAGTTGTTTTCCCAGCTCCGTTCGGTCCAATCAAACCAACAAGTTCACCTTCATTCAATTCAAGAGTTACATCTCCAACAGCTGTCAAACCACCAAAATGCTTGGTTAAATTTTTTACTTCAAGTAATGCCATTAGTTTTGTCCCTCCTTCTTACCTTTTTTAAAGAGACGTGATAGGCTCAATTCCCATGTTCCAAGAAGACCACCTGGTCTGAAAATCATAACAAGTACTAAGGCCAAAGCATAGATAATCATACGAACGCTAGCCACATCTTGAAGGAACATATTCAAAATACCAAGAACAATAGCAGCGACAATTGCTCCTGTAATGGATCCCAAGCCACCAAATACAACGATAATCAAAACGTTAATAGAGTTGATAAAGCTATAATCCTTAGGCACAACAGAACCAATAAATCCTGCTTGAAGGGAACCTGCAATACTTGCAGTCATAGCTCCAAAGACAAATGCGATAATTTTGATTTTTGTTGTATTGACCCCGACAGATTCAGCTGCAATTTCATCTTCACGAACAGACAAGGTTAAACGACCGATTGGACTACGAAGGAAATTCAGCGTTGCAATTGTCGTAATCACGGCAAAAATGTATACCATTTGCCAATTAGTAAAGTTTGGAATACCAAGGATACCGGCAGCCCCGTTTGTTAAATCACCACCATTGACGATTAGGATACGGATAATTTCAGCAACTCCAAGTGTCGCAACTGCAAGGTAGTCCCCCTTCAAACGAAGGGTAGGAATTCCAACGACCAAGGCAACCAAACCAGCAATGATAGCACCAAGCAACATAGCTCCAAAAAAGGCACCATAAGTTGGAGATTTAGAACCAATAATGGCTGCTGCATAGGCACCGATAGCCATGAACCCAGCATGTCCAAGAGAAAATTGACCAGAAAAACCAACGATAAGGTTAAGTCCTACTGCAAGAATAATATTGATACCGATTTGTTCTAGAATCTGAATATGGAAAAGGTTTAAAATACCAAACGAAACTAATAAGCTAATCACACCATATCCAAGCAACAAAAGGAGCAACCAGAGAATATTAACTTTTAAATTTTCTTTCATTGTTTACACCTTCTCTTTCACATTCTTACCAAGGATACCAGCTGGACGAACAATTAAGATCAATAGCAAGATTCCGTACACGATAGCATCACGGAAATCTGACATTCCGAAGGCTGTTGCAAAAGTTTCCAATAGTCCGATTACAAAACCTCCAAGAGCTGCACCAGGAATAATACCGATACCACCTAAAACGGCAGCCACGAATGATTTAATACCCGGAGTCATTCCCATCAATGGTTCAAGAGAGTTGTAGTAAAGGGCAATCAAGACACCTGCTGCACCAGCCAGAGCTGAACCTAAGGCAAAGGTGAAACTGATTGTACGGTTTACGTTAATCCCCATCAATTGAGCTGCATCACTATCTACAGATACGGCACGCATGGCTTTCCCCATTTTTGTTTTTTGCACGATGAGTTGCAAAAGAATCATCAAGACAATTGAAACAGTCAAAATCAACAATTGAATATTTGTTAGACTGATTGGACCCAAGTCATAACGAACTGTTTGGATTGCTTGAGGGAAGGCGCGTGTATTGGCACCTACTAGATAGACCATTCCATACTCAAGCAAGAAGGATACCCCGATAGCAGTAATCAATACAGAGATACGAGTTGAATGACGGAGTGGACGGTAGGCTAGAAACTCGATGATAACACCGAGAATAGCTGAACCAATCATGGACAAAATTAAGGCTAAAAAGAAATTTAAATGGAGGGCATTAATCAAGAAATAACCCATGAAAGCACCCATCATATAGATATCACCATGGGCAAAGTTAATAAGCTTGATAATTCCATAAACCATAGTATAACCCAGGGCTAGCAAGGCATAGACACTACCCAAGATTAAACCATTGACAAGTTGTTGAAGCATATGGTTCACTCTTTCTAAGTTTTATTTTTAGGATTTTATAAAAAATAATCCCTTTATAAATACCGAAACAGGGAGTGAGTAAAAGCTCATTCCCCATTTACGATATCTATAAAATTATGGTTTTACGACTTCTGCCGCATCTACTTTACCATTATTCATGGTCATCATGAAGGCTGTTTTCACAGTGTTATGATCTGCATCAAAGCTTGTTTGACCTGTAACACCTTCGAAGTTTTGTGTTTTAGCAAGATTGTTCTTGATATCAACTGAAGTTTTTGCACCTTTTGCTGCATTAGCTACAAGGTAAACTGAGTCATAAGCAAGAGCTGCAAATGTTGAAGGATCTTCGTTATATTTTGCACGATAAGCTTCAAGGAAGGCTTTTGCTTTATCTGAAACATCAACAGTAGTTGAGAATCCTGAGATGAAGTAGATATTTGATGCGCGTTCAGCAGTTGCTTGTTGAACAAATTCTGCACCGTTAAATCCGTCACCACCGATGATTGGCTTATCAATTCCCATACCACGAGCTTGGTTTACAATCTTACCAGCTTCTGTGTAGTAACCTGGCAATACGATTGCATCAAAGTCTTTATCTTTGATTTTTGTCAAAGCTGCTTGGAAGTCTGTATCACCTGATACAAATGTTTCATCTGCTACGATTTCACCTGTGAATGAATCACGGAAAGATTTTGCAATACCTTTAGCGTAGTCACTTGAGTTATCTGTATACAAGACCACTTTCTTAGCGTTCAATTTGTTTGAAACGTAGTTTGAGATGATTTTTCCTTGGAAACTATCTTGGAATGTTCCGATGAAGAGGAAATCTTGACCTTTTGTCAAACCATCTTGAGTAGCACTTGGAGAAATCAATGGAACTCCAGCTTGTGTAGCATTTGCTACTGCTGCTGCAGTTGCACCTGAAGTCGCAGGCCCTACGATAGCTGCTACCTTAGATTGAGTCACAAGGTTTGTTGAAACAGAAGCAGCTTCAGCAGTTTCAGATTTGTTGTCTTTGTCGACTACTTCGATTTGTTTTCCATCGATACCACCTGCTGCGTTGATTTCATCAACTGCAAGTTGAGCACCCTTTTGCTCAGAAGTACCGTAAGATGCTACAGCACCAGTTTCTTCGAAGTTGAAACCAATTTTTACAACTTTTTCATCGATTGGGTTACCAGTTGTGTTTGAAGCTCCTGACTTCACTTCCCCACAAGCTGCTAAAAGAGCTGTACTTGCAAGAGCTACAAGTGACAATGCAAATTTTTTCTTCATGTTTATCTCCTTTTAATGTTCAATTTAAATTACATGTTAAGAATATACCGAATTATCAGAAAATTGTCAACAAGTTTCTCTCACTTTTTAAATGATAACGTTTTCGCTAGTTTTATATAGGTTCCCAACGAAAGGAGTTTCCAATTCTTGGATATGACAAACTCTCACTTTCTTGATAAATTTCTCTTTTCCTAAACGATTTACCAGTTCTTCTACTTCCTCTGTTGGGACATAAAGTTGTAGGTAACGATGTTTTTTTGAGTGGTAACAAATATCACCATAATTTGCGAGTTTTTTAGCATCGCGATTATAGTATAAATAGATAATCAGACCAGACCGATTCTCTTTTTGAAACATAATTCAACTTCCTTCTTACAATCTTCCTTCTATTATATCAAAAAAAACAAGCTCAGTCGAGCTTGCTTTAGTAGTTTAATTCAAAGAATTATTAGCCATAATTTCGTCAATAAAACCGTAGTCAAGAGTTTCTTGAGCGCTCATCCAGTAATCACGTTCAGCATCTTTATGGATTTGCTCAACAGATTTGCCAGAATTATCTGCTAGGATTTGCTCCAAAGTCTTACGAGTTTTAAGTAAGTGTTCAGCAGCGATGGCCATATCAGTCTGCTGAGTACCACCACCTGTACCACCCATTGGTTGGTGAATCATGTATTCTGCATTTGGAAGCATGAAACGTTTACCCTTTGCTCCACTTGATGCAATGACAGTCCCCATTGAGGCTGCCATTCCCATAACGATAGTTTGGACATCTGCCTTGATAAAGTTCATAGTATCAACGATTGCCAAACCAGCTGATACAGAACCTCCAGGAGTGTTTACATAAAGGTAAATATCTTTTGTACTATCTTGGGCATCCAAGAAAAGTAATTGGGCGATAACTGAGTTTGCCATATTGTCTTCGACTGGTCCAGTCAACATGATAATGCGGTCCTTAAGAAGACGTGAGTAAATGTCATACGAGCGTTCTCCACGACTTGTTTGTTCAATAACTACAGGAATCATTCATTTCTCCTTTTGATTTCTAATTTCTTTGTTAATAGGATTATTATATATCCTTGGTCAAAAAAGGTCAAATTTTTGCTCTATCCTAATAACAGATACAAAAATTCAACCTCCTTTCAAAACTAAGACTAGGCTATAGTCTCAATATCACTTTAGAATCTTATTTTGTTCCGAACAAGCGGTCTCCAGCGTCTCCAAGACCTGGAACGATGTAACCATGTTCGTTCAAGCGTTCATCCAAAGCTGCTGTAAAGATTTCTACATCAGGGTGTGCTGCTTGAAGTGCCTTCACACCTTCTGGAGCTGATACAAGGCAGACAAACTTGATGTTTGAAGCTCCACGTTTTTTGAGGGAGTCAACAGCCAAAATCGCTGATCCACCTGTTGCAAGCATAGGATCAACTACAAAAATTTGACGTTGGTCAATATCTTCAGGTAATTTTACCAAGTATTCTACTGGTTGAAGGGTTTCTTCGTCACGGTACATACCAATGTGACCAACTTTTGCTGCTGGAACCAAACTCAATAGTCCATCAACCATACCAATACCTGCACGCAAGATTGGGACAATCGCCAATTTTTTACCAGCCAACTGTTTTTGAACTGTTTTTGTGATAGGTGTTTCGATTTCTACATCTTCAAGTGGAAGATCACGAAGCACTTCATATCCCATCAACATTGCAATCTCGTCTACTAGTTCGCGAAAAGCTTTTGTAGAAGTGTCAGTGCGACGCAAGATTGATAATTTGTGTTGAATCAGTGGATGATTAATAACTTCAAGTTTTCCCATTTTCAGAATTCCTTCTTTCAATTTATTCTTCTTATTATATCAAAAAATGGTTTAAAAAGCTTTCTAAACCATTTATTTTTTTTATAATTTCTAGATTAGGTGAGCCTCTTGGAGAGCTGCCTGCACTGTTTCAAGTGGTAGGTGAGTTAATTCTGTTCCCTTTTCTTGATAAAGGTGTTGGGCATAGTCATCCATACGGTATTGGTTGATATAAACAACACGCTCACAACCTACCTGAAGCAGTTGTTTTGTACAGTTGAGGCATGGAAAATGAGTGACATAGGCTGTGAAACCTTTTGGAACGCCACGCTCTGACCCTTGTAAGATAGCATTCACTTCTGCATGAAGGGTGCGGACACAGTGGCCTTCAATCACCAGACAGTCATGATCTATACAATGCTCTGTTCCTGATACAGAACCATTATAGCCTGTTGAAATAACCTTGTTATCCTTGACTAAAACAGCCCCTACCTTGGCACGTTTACAGGTTGAGCGATTGGCAATCAATAGGGCTTGAGCAGCAAAATACTCATCCCAAGCTAGTCTTTTTTCTGTCATAGCATTTCTCCTCATGTTTTATTTTTTGAAAAATGGCAGGCGTAGATCTGCGATTTTTTCAGCAGGAACCTTCATTCCATCCTTGATCCATTTAAGCAAGACCGATACTATGGCCGAACTCCAAAAAGAATGTAGGTAAGAGCTAACACCTTTTGATTTTCCATAGTATTTTTCTAGAAATTCTTGCATGGCTTGCACAAAGATTTTTTCTAAGTGATAGTCTAGGGCAAGCTGAATAACCTTAGCTTCTTTCTTGGCTTCTCTAAAGAGGTGAACCCATACAAGATAAAGATCTGTTTTAACATCGTAATGACTCAACTGCTCCATGATGTTATGGACGCTACGTTTAAAGACACTTTCTAAAATCTCTTCTTTGGATTCATAATTTCGATAAAAAGCTGCACGAGAAACGCCAGCACGCTTGACCAACTCAGAAATGCTAATCTTAGCCAACTCCTTTTTCTCCAAGAGTTGCAAAAGAGCTGTTTCAATCGCTTCTCTGGTTAGCAAATTAGATTCTTGATTTGATTTTCTAAGGTTTTCAAGCGATTTTTCAGATATTTTACGTTCAGACATAACAATTTCTTTCTACTTGTGACAACAGAGAGGTACTACTTTTGTTTCAAGGGCTTTCATGATATAATTGTAAAAAAAGACAGAACCTTTGTCAATGTATAAGTGATAAAGATGGAGAATTTCTATGACTTGGAAGATTGTAGCTGACTCTGGTTGTGATTATCGCCAGCTGGAAAACCTTGCTTTTGATACTGAATTTGTCAGTGTTCCCTTAAAGATTCAGGTAGCGGATCAAGTCTTTGTCGATGATGCCAATCTGGATATCGATAAGATGATGGAAACTATGTATGCGACTTCTGAAGCTTCAAAATCAGCCTGCCCTAGTCCTGATGATTACTTACGAGCATTCGAAGGTGCCAAACATATTCTTGTAGTGACTATCACTGGAACTCTCTCTGGTAGCCACAATAGTGCTCAATTAGCTAAGAATATTTATCTCGAAGAACACCCTGATACTCAGATTCATGTCATCGATAGCTTATCAGCTGGTGGGGAAGTTGACCTAATCGTCGAAAAGATCAATGATTTGATCAAACAAGGACTTTCTTTTGAAGAAGTCGTTGAAGTGATTACTACTTACCAAGAAAAAACGAAGTTGTTGTTCGTTCTTGCTAAAGTGGATAACCTGGTTAAAAACGGTCGATTGAGTAAGCTTATCGGTACAGTTGTCGGGCTCCTCAATATTCGTATGGTTGGTGAAGCAAGCGAAACTGGAACCTTAGAACTCCTCCAAAAAGCTCGTGGTGCTAAAAAGTCCCTTCAGGCTGCCTATGAAGAGTTAATCAAAGCTGGCTATGCTGGTGGGCGTATCGTCATGGCTCACCGCAGCAATGAAAAATTCTGCCAACAGCTCTCAGAGCTCTTACGAGAAAAATACCCACAAGCTGACATTAAAATCATCCCAACTTCTGGACTCTGCAGTTTCTATGCGGAAGAAGGCGGGCTCCTCATGGGATACGAAATCAACTAATAAATCTGACAAGAGATGTCTAATCATCTCTTGTTTTTTTATGGTACAATACTCTTATGAAACATTTTGATACTATTGTCATCGGAGGAGGCCCTGCTGGTATGATGGCTACGATTTCCAGTAGCTTTTACGGGCAGAAAACCCTTCTCATTGAAAAAAATCGGAAACTTGGAAAAAAATTAGCTGGAACTGGCGGTGGTCGTTGCAATGTGACCAACAACGGAACTCTAGACGATCTACTCGCTGGCATCCCTGGAAATGGGCGATTTCTATACAGTGTCTTCTCCCAGTTTGATAACCATGATATCATCAACTTTTTCACAGAAAATGGTGTTAAACTCAAGGTTGAAGACCACGGCCGTGTCTTTCCAGCCAGCGATAAATCTCGTACCATAATCGAGGCTCTGGAGAAGAAAATCATGGAGCTAGGTGGGCAAATTGCTACTCAAACAGAGATTGTTTCTGTTAAAAAGATAGACGACCAGTTTGTCCTTAAGTCCGCAGACCAGACCTTTACTTGTAATAAACTCATTGTCACAACAGGTGGTAAGTCTTATCCTTCTACTGGTTCGACTGGTTTTGGTCACGAGATTGCCCGCCATTTCAAACACACCATTACCGAACTTGAGGCTGCTGAAAGTCCCTTATTGACGGATTTCCCGCATAAAGCCTTGCAGGGAATTTCCCTAGATGATGTAACCCTCAGCTATGGCAAGCACGTCATCACCCATGATCTGCTCTTTACCCACTTTGGTTTATCTGGTCCTGCTGCTTTGCGTATGTCTAGCTTTGTCAAGGGTGGCGAAATCCTGACTTTAGATGTTTTCCCACAACTTTCTGAAGGCGACTTAGTAAATTTTCTAGAAGAAAACCGTGAAAAATCCTTAAAAAATGCCTTGAAGACTTTGCTCCCTGAACGCTTGGCAGAATTCTTGGTGCAAGGCTACCCAGAAAAGGTCAAACAACTAACAGAAAAAGAACGCGACCAACTTATCCAGTCTATCAAGTCCCTCAAGATTCCTGTAACAGGGAAGATGTCTCTTGCCAAGTCCTTTGTGACTAAGGGAGGGGTCAGCCTCAAGGAAATCAATCCTAAAACGCTGGAAAGCAAACTGGTTCCTGGACTCCACTTTGCTGGCGAAGTACTAGATATCAATGCCCACACGGGTGGCTTTAACATCACTTCTGCCCTCTGTACTGGCTGGGTGGCAGGCTCAAACTTAATCTATAAATGATTTAGTATCTAAGGATGTTAGATAAGAAAGGAACTACTTTGGAACATATTATCTTACTAAGGGGAGTTACTCCTAATGGAAAAAATGCTATCCCTAAAATGTCTTATCTAGTAGATATCTTGATAGAGGCTGATTTTCAACACGTTCGAACCTATATTCAAAGTGGGAATATCATTCTTGAAAGTGACTTATCTCTGGAAGAAATACGAGAACAGGTTCACACTCTAATAAAGGAAAAAATTGGTGCTGATTTAAAAATGGTAATCAAGAACAAAAATGATTTTGCAAAAATTGTCCAAGAAAACCCATTTGGAAAACACTATCTTTTTGACCGAATACATGTGATCCTTTTTCAAAATGATATCCAAAGTCTACCATTAGAAAAATTGGATAGTGAATATGGTGAAGAAGAAATTTGTATCGGCAACCATTGTCTTTACCTCTATCTCCCTAGAACTGCAAAACGAAAAAAACTTAATACCAACTATCTTGAAAAGCTGTTCGGCGTTGATCTGACCATGCGAAAGTTAAACGTGGTAGAAAAATTACTAACAAAATAGGAAAAATAATATGATCAGAAGAGAATCAGTCGAATTTGTCAACATGTGCTTGATTAAAAATGGGGACAAGGTCCTAGTTCAAGACCGACTTAGTCCTAACTGGCCTGGCATTACTTTTCCTGGTGGTCATGTTGAACGTGGCGAATCCTTTGTCGATGCTGTCATTCGCGAAGTGAAGGAAGAAACTGGTCTGACCATTTCTAAACCCCAACTCTGTGGTATCAAAGACTGGTATGATGACGAGGACTTTCGTTATGTTGTCCTCTTTTACAAAACAGAACACTTTACTGGTGAGCTCCAATCTTCAGACGAAGGAAAAGTCTGGTGGGAGGATTTTGAAAATCTATCTCATCTCAAACTAGCTACTGAGGATATGTCTGATATGCTTCGTGTTTTTCTCGAAGAGGACCTCAGTGAATTCTTTTACTATAAGGATGGGGAAGACTGGTTTTACCAACTCAAATAACAGTAAATCGGCAGAGATCACTCCGCCGACTTTTATTTTGTCTGAGCTCGAACATAGTGAGCAATGACATCTGATGTGTACTGAGCTGTTCCAGGTCCAAATTTGTCAATGTTTTCCTTGAACTCTGGATTATAGACATAGCCTTGGCCGATATAACCGAAGACCTCGATAGAGCAGTCAAATCCATAAGTACGAATAGCTTGCAAGAGTTTGCCAGCTTCTTCTTGGTTTTCGGTTGCTGTTGCAGGTAAACCAGTTTGAAGGTTTTGTGCCAAGGCTTGAAAGACTTGATTAAAGGCTGATGCAACCTCATCCTCTCGTCCTTTTTGACGATCAAGGGCTTGATCCATGACTTCTTGGCCATACTTGTCTACCGCCTCTTGGTGGTATTTTTGATTGTCTTGGTAGCTAAATCCAGTGAATTTTTCTTGAATGGTCATTTTTATTTCTCCTTTTTGTTCTTGAATGGTTTTTTGTAAGGTTGAAATTAAGGTATCCAGATGTTGCCTCTCCTGGGTTAAATAATCCAACTGTCTAGTTAAATGTGACAATATATCTGTCGTATCTTCCTTCAATAACTCTGCTATTTTTTCTAAAGAAAAACCTAGATATTTGTAATAAAGAATAACCTGAAGTCGTTCTAAATCCTCTTGACTGTAAATTCGATAGCCATTTTCTGACTTTAACGGAACCAAGAGTCCTATCTTATCGTAATGATGCAGGGTCTTGACAGAGACGCCTGAAAGCTGCGCAGCTTCTTTGATATGGTACATGATTTTCTCCTCACATTGATAGTATACACCCTTCCCTTAGGTCAGAGTCAAGCTTTATTTAGAAAATTTTTTTAACTTTTGAAAAAGGTATGAAAAACCGAAAATGGTTTTCTTGACAGGCTTCAGAAAACATGATAGGATAATCAAGTCTATCAATCAAATAAAAAGCTCAAAAGAGCAATTGAGAGAGGGCTATTTGACAACTCAAGTAGCCTTTTCTTATTTTAAAAATAGATTGGAGTTTTAACGATGTCTGAAAAATCGCAATGGGGCTCAAAACTGGGCTTCATCCTTGCATCTGCTGGTTCAGCTATTGGTCTTGGGGCTGTTTGGAAGTTCCCTTATATGACCGCTGCCAATGGTGGGGGAGGTTTCTTACTGGTCTTTCTTATCTCGACACTATTGATTGGATTTCCACTTTTACTTGCTGAGTTTGCTCTTGGTCGGAGTGCTGGCGTGTCAGCAATCAAAACCTTTGGAAAATTGGGCGATAACAAGAACTACAATTTTATCGGTTGGATCGGTGCCTTTGTCCTTTTCATCCTCTTATCTTTCTACAGTGTTATTGGTGGATGGGTTTTAGTTTATCTAGGTATCGCTATTGCTAAAGCCTTCCAAGTTGGGATTAGCAGTGATTATGCCCAGCTCTTCACAGATATTATTTCTAATCCTTGGATTGCCCTTGGGTCTCAAGCTCTTTTTATCTTCCTAAACATCTTTATTGTATCTAAAGGAGTTCAAAAAGGTATTGAAAGAGCATCTAAGGTTATGATGCCCCTACTTTTTATCATCTTTGTCATTATTATCGGGCGTTCTCTTAGCTTGCCAAATGCTATGGAAGGCGTCGTTTACTTCCTCAAACCTGACTTTTCAAAACTAACAAGTGCTGGACTTCTCTATGCACTGGGTCAATCTTTCTTTGCACTATCCCTTGGAGTTACAGCCATGCTGACCTACGCTTCCTACCTAGACAAGAAGACCAAGCTTGTCCAATCAGGTATGTCCATCGTAGCCTTGAACATTTCAGTTTCTATCATGGCGGGACTTGCGATTTTCCCTGCGATGTCAGCCTTTAATATCCAATCTGAAGGTGGACCAAGTCTCCTCTTTATTGTTTTGCCGCAACTCTTTGACAATATGCCTTTTGGTACTATTTTCTATATTCTCTTTCTCTTGCTTTTCCTCTTTGCGACGATAACTTCTTCAGTCGTCATGCTTGAGATCAACGTTGGAAATATCACCAACCAAAACAATCGTAAGCGTGCTAAGTGGAGTATGATTTTAGGTGTATTGACTTTTGTCTTTGGTATCCCTTCGGCCCTATCCTATGGTGTGATGGCTGATGTCCATATCTTTGGAAAGACCTTCTTTGACGCCATGGATTTCTTGGTTTCCAACCTCCTCATGCCTTTCGGTGCTTTCTGCTTGTCTCTTTTTACAGGCTTTATCTTTAAAAAAGCACTCGCTATGGAGGAATTGCATCTTGATGAAACACCTTGGAAACAAGGACTTTTCCAAGTCTGGCTCTTCCTTCTTCGTTACATTATCCCGATTATCATTATCGTGGTCTTTATCGCCCAATTTATGTAAATACAAAAAAGGACTTGAGAATATCTCTCAAGTCTTTTCTTTTTATGGATGGCTAACAATCAATTCTAAATCTGATCCTTCCAAGGTCCAAGCTTCAACATCACTTGGTAAGATAAAGTGGCTACCTTTTTGGATTGGATATTCTTTTCCGTCTACAGTCAGTTTCCCTTGACCGGCCAAGACACTCAACAAGCTGTAATCAGCCGTCTTCTCAAATTCAACTTTTCCTGTGATTTCCCACTTGTAGACAGCAAAGAAATCATTAGAGACAAGTAAAGTTGAACGCAAATCATCTGCTTTGACAGTCACAGGACGACTGTTTGCAGGCTCACCAATATTCAAAACATCGATTGATTTTTCGAGGTGAAGTTCACGCAAGTTGCCATTATCATCCTTGCGGTCAAAGTCATAGACACGGTAGGTTGTATCACTAGACTGTTGCGTTTCAAGAATCAAGATTCCCGCACCGATAGCATGCATGGTTCCACTTGGTACATAGAAGAAATCTCCAGCCTTAACAGGTACTTTTGTAAGCAAGGCATCCCAGTTTTTGTCTTCGATTTGCTGGCGGAGTTCTTCTTTAGACTTAGCATTGTGGCCGTAAATAATCTCTGAACCTTCATCTGCAGCGATGATATACCAGCACTCTGTCTTTCCAAGTTCGCCTTCATGCTCTAGTCCATAAGCATCATCTGGGTGAACTTGAACACTGAGCCAGTCATTGGCATCAAGGATTTTGGTCAAGAGCGGAAATACAGGCTCTGGACGGTTGCCAAACAACTCACGGTGTTCTGCATACAAAGTAGCGAGGTCTGTTCCTTCATAGCGGCCACTGGCTACCTTAGACACTCCATTTGGATGAGCTGAGATTGCCCAATATTCTCCGATTTTTTCACTCGGAATGTCGTAACCAAACTCATCACGAAGTTTAGTCCCACCCCAGATTTTTTCTTGCATTACAGAATTTAAAAATAACGGTTCTGACATCTTGATCTCCTGTCTGATTTTTCTCCCTTCATTATAGCAAAAAAAGAGTTCTGATTGAACTCTTTTTCTTATCTTATAAAGTAGGGAGAAGATTTTATAAAAATAGTAACGATATGGATTTCATACTTTCGAAAAATCTACCAGAAACTATTAGTTCACAAGATTTGGAAGAATGAACACTATAAAGAAAGCTAGAGCAACCATCAGAAAAACAAGGAAATAAACTAAACATTTAGTCAACCATGCATAACGACCTGGTTTTAAAGGTCTTTCTACGTAGGAATATTTTGGTTTTTTAGGGTCATAATAAACAGCAACCTTACTACCCACTGGGAAATACTCTTCTAAAGGTGATTTGGTTAAAGAGATGAAACTGTTCCTATAAATTTTATATCTTAAAACCTGAGGAATTTCCCCATCTTCAAAATTGTCCATTTTGACATCAGATACGATTGAACCTAAGGGAGTACTGATTGTATTTGAAATCGCATATAAAAATTTCGGTCCTAAAACCTTGTATCGGTTCCCATTAACAGTGTACTCAACCACTGGAAGACTGATCCCGTTATAAAGAGCATAAGAGTATCGGATAATAACTCCTTCCGTTCTTTCGGTGCATCTCTTGGCATTTCTGTAATTACTAAAGATAAAAATGTCGAACATAAAATAGGTGAAGGCAGCAAAGCCTAACGACATTAAGCCAAATAATAGAAAGAAAGTTGTTGGCATCCTTTTCTCCTTAGAAAATTGTTATGAAGCTATTTTAACAAATTTAACAGAAAAGACAAGAAAAAAAAGACCGGATTGCTCCGATCTTTTCAAGTTTCTCTCTATGAAAATCAATGCATAAAATCTACAATGTTTACTTGTGATTTTCGACGAGAGGAATTATTTAATTGCGCGTGATTGCAATCCTTCTTCTTCTAAGAAGAGGCGGAATGGTACAAGCTCTTCAGCTTCGTATTTTTCCTTGAAGGCTTTGATTGCTTCTTCTGAGTGTTGTTTTGGATCCAACTCAAGTACTTCTACTGGAAGTGGACGGTGTTGAGTGATGTGAGCATCGATAACAACAGTTTTACCTTCTTTGTTCAATTTAACAGCTTCTGCAACAACTGCATCGATATCTTCGATACGGTCAACTGTAAATCCAACAGCTCCTTGAGCTTCAGCAATTTTAGCGTAGTCAGCATTAGGGAAGTCACAACCAAACAAGTGTTTGTTTGTGTCTTCGTATTTGTCCTTGATGAAGGCATATTTACCATTTGAGAAGACAACGTTGATAACAGGAAGGTCGTATTGAACGTTTGTGATAACGTCTGGGTAGCACATGTTGAATGCACCGTCACCCATGATGTTCCATACTTGGCGATCTGGATTGTCTTTCTTAGCAGCGATACCACCAGGAAGGGCAATACCCATTGTCGCAAAGAGTGGAGATGTACGCCACATGTTCTTAGGTGTCATGTGAAGGTGACGAGTAGATGTTTGAGTAGTATCACCTACGTCGATTGAGTAGATAGCGTCTTGATCAGCATGTTTGTTGATTGCATTGTAAACTTGATACAATTGCAATTCACCCTCAGTTTTACCTTCGAGTTTGTTCATATAATCACGCCAGTTTTGGTTGTTCTTCACGTTTGCACGCCACCATGGAGTAGATTCAACTGGGTTCACTTTATCGAGGATAGCTTTAGCTGCTTGACCTGCATCACCAAGGATTGAAGCGTCAAGGGCGTGACGTTTACCAAGTTTGTAAGGGTCAATATCCACTTGGATGAATTTTTCAGTGTTCTTGAATGCTTGGTAAACTTCAGCAAATGGGAAGTTTGAACCAAGGAAAAGAACTGTGTCTGCTTCAAAGACCACTTCGTTGGCTGGCTTCCAACCAACACGGTAAGCAGAACCTGTCAAACCTTCGTAGTTCCATTCGAAAGCTTCGAAGTTTTTACCAGTTGTGATGATTGGTGCTTTGATTTTACGTGACAATTCAGTGATTACTTCACCAGCTTTAACACCACCGTAACCAGCGTAGATAACTGGACGTTCAGCATTGTTCAAAATTTCAACAGCTTTGTCGATTTCAACTTCGTTCAAAGCAGGAGCGATGAATGAACGCTCGTAAGAACCTGAACCATAGTATGAGTTTTCGTCGATTTCTTGGAAACCAAAGTTTACTGGAATTTCAACGACAGCTGGACCTTTTCTAGAAACGGCAGCACGGCAAGCTTCGTCAATCACTTTTGGCAATTGTTCTGCGTAAGCTACACGTTTGTTGTAAACAGCGATACCGTTGTACATTGGGTTTTGGTTCAATTCTTGGAAGGCATCCATGTTCAATTCGTTAACTGGACGTGATCCAAGGATAGCAAGGAATGGAGTGTTATCCATAGCTGCATCGTAAACACCGTTGATCAAGTGAGTTGCACCAGGTCCACCTGAACCAACTGCAACACCGATAGATCCGCCAAATTTAGCTTGCATAACCGCTGCAAGAGCACCTGTTTCTTCGTGGCGAACTTGCAAGAAACGGATATCTTTGTCTTCAGCCAAAGCGTCCATCAATGAGCTGAGTGTTCCTGATGGGATACCGTAGATAGTATCTACGCCCCATGTTTTCAATACGTTGAGCATTGCTGCAGATGCAGTAATTTTCCCTTGAGTCATAATGATAACTCTCCTTCAAAATAATTTCATATATTTACAAAAAACGCTTTTATATGTTATTTGAAAACGATTCAGTAAATTTACAATCCTAATTTATCACATTTGATTTTAGATTTCTAAGTATATGCTCAGAAACTTTCATTCTCTATTACAGTACAGTTTGGAAGCGTTTTGAAAATCTGTTTTAGAATAGAAAAAAGCGGTTAAGACCGCCTTTTTATACTCAATGAAAATCAAAGAGCAAACTAGGAAGCTAGCCGCAGGTTGCTCAAAGCACAGCTTTGAGGTTGCAGATGAAGCTGACGTGGTTTGAAGAGATTTTCGAAGAGTATTAATCGACTTTAGTAAAATTAAGCATAAGAGAGCTGATTAAAACAGATACTGAACTAAAGGCCATGGCCAATCCTGCAAGTTCTGGATTGAGTACCAAACCAAGACCAGAAAACACTCCTGCTGCAATCGGAATACCAATGAGGTTATAGATAGAAGCCCAGAAAAGATTGAGTAGAATACGATTAAAGGTCTTCTTACTCATATCAAAAGCACGTGCCAATCCTAGTAAATTGTTGGTTGTAAGGACAAGATCTGCTGATTCGATGGCAATATCTGTCCCAGAGCCCATTGCAATTCCGACATCCGCTACACTGAGGGCCGGCGCATCATTGATACCATCTCCAACAAAGGCCAATTTGCCATTCTTTTGAAGCTTGTGAATTTCATGTGCCTTTTCCTCTGGCAAGACATTTGCGATCACTTCTTCGATTCCAATTTGCTCTGCAATCGCATGGGCTACTCCAGCATTATCTCCGGTAAGCATGACCGTTCTAAGACCACGTTTTTTCAATTTGGCAATAGCTTCTTTGGCATTTTCCTTAGGGACATCCTGCAAGGCAATTAAGCCTTTTAACTGACCATCCACGGATAGGAAGACAACTGTTTTTGCTTCTTTCTCAAGCAAATCAAATCGTTCTTGATAATCATGTGGAATAGCAAGGTCAGCTAAAAGTTTGGCATTACCCAGCAAGACTTGTTTACCATTAATAATCCCAGTCACACCTTTTCCATGCAAGGCTTGGAAGTTTTCCACTGGGTAAAGGCTAATTCCTAGTTCAGATGCACGATTTACAACTGCTTGAGCTAGCGGGTGTTGAGATACATCTTCCAGTGAAGCAGCCAAACTTAGCACTTCTCTTTCATCACCAATAACATCTGTCACTACTGGCTTCCCTTCGGTCAAGGTTCCTGTCTTATCAAAAACAACTGTTTGGACTTTTTGGATTTCCTGTAAAACTGTACCATTTTTGAGAAGAATCCCCATCTTGGCACTTCGTCCTGTTCCAACCATGAGTGCTGTCGGTGTCGCGAGTCCTAGTGCACAAGGACAGGCAATAATCAAAACAGCAACTCCATAGAGGAGCGACGTCACAAAGCTTTCTCCTAGGAAAACAAACCAGATCCAAAAAGTAAGAAGTCCTAAAATGACAACTGCTGGTACAAAAATCCCTGAAATCTTATCTGTCAAATCTTGAATAGGGGCGCGACTCGTTTGCGCTTTCTTCACAAAGTCCACAATTTGAGCCAACATAGTCTCAGAACCAACTTTTTCAGCTTTAAAGATGATCGTACCACTATTATTGATGGTTGAACCAATGACAGCATCTCCAACTGATTTATCGACTGGAATACTTTCCCCAGTCACCATTGATTCATCAATACTCGTTTCACCTTCTAACACAGTCCCATCAACGGCAATTTTTTCACCTGGTCGAACGCGAATGAGATCCCCAACTTTGACTTGTTCTAGAGGTATTTGAACATAAACATCATCACGCAAAACCTCTGCTGTCTTTGCTTGTAGGTCTAATAATTTTTCGACTGCCTGAGAAGTATTTTTTCGCATTTTTTCCTCAAAAACTGCTCCCAAAAGAATGAAGAAGAGGATAAATGCAGCACTTTCAAAGTAAACGGGCAGACCAGTGAAGAGGGCAACTAAGCTATAGAAATAGGCCACTATGGTTCCCAGAGCAACCAAGGTATCCATGTTGGAATTGTGCTTTTTAAAACTAGCCCAGGCGCTTCTGATATATGGAACTCCAGCTACCAGCATAATGGGTGTTGTGGCTAAAAAGGTGCCCCAACGCATGACTTGGTGACTAATTCCTCCTGTAGACATCCCAATCATGAGAATCACAAGAGGCACAGTAAAGATACTAGTAATCCAAAAACGCTGTAAAAGACTGAGAGACTTTTTAGTTTTTTCAACAACGGTGTAGGTCCCCTTTTGCATCTTCATGCCGCATGAAAATTCATGCTCACCCAAGTCTTGAGGCGTAAAGCGAATGACTTTTTCCTCATCTTGAGCGATTGGTTCTAGGATCCCTTCTTCTTCGAAGAGAATTTCCTTATAACAGTTTGAAGGTGTCACACGATGAAAGGTAATCTCAGCAGGAATCCCTTTTTGCAGTTGAATGTGGGCTGGATGGTAGCCTTTTTCTGCCGTGATACGGATTTTTTGAACACCATTTTCAAGACTTGCTTTTACAATTTCAGTCATATCATTCTCCTATTCTACAATCATCTTACCGTGCATCATATTCATGCCACAAGAGAAACCATACTCACCTGCTTCTTCAGGAGTGATTTCAACCACATATTGGTCTCCCATAGGCAGATCAGCATGCACACCAAAGTCTGGGAAAACGATTTGGTCCAAGCAAGGTGAAGGATCTTTTCGATCAAAAATAATACGAGCAGGTTGCGATTTTTTGAGGATAATAGTTCCTGGAGTGTAGCCCCCCATGACCTCCACTCGAATCTCCTGATAGCCATTTTTTTGCTGGGCTCTCTTAGCATCTTCTTGCGGTTTTTTGAAAAACCAAAAGAGGATAAAAGCAATCATTCCTAAAACAACAATAGATACAAATAGATTTAACATAGCGTCTCCTTTACATACAATTACATTTTACTTCTGTTACAGCACTTGCTTTTTTCTTAGAAATGACCTCTTCTAAGCCTTCTAAGTCGGCTAGGGTAAAGTCACATTCTTCAATCAAATCAGCTAGTAACTGCTTAATCCTTCGAGAACAAAGCTTATCTTTGATATCTTGGACAAGTAACTTCTTGCTATCTTCCTGTGTCAACAGGTCTGAATAGACAAAGGACTTGCCCTGTTTTTCCCGAGTCAAACATTCTTTCTCCACCAAACGAGCCAAGAGTGTCTGGATCGTGGATTTGGACCAGCTAAACCTTTTCTCTAATACTTTTATGAGATCAGTACTAGTCTGTTCTCCCTGCATCCAGATAATCTTCATGACCTGCCACTCTGCATCCGAAATCTGCATCAGCACACCTCCAAAATCTACATTTGTCAATTATAAAAATAAGTATACTCTCAAAATCTACATTTGTCAACTAAATTTCCTAAAAATTTTTAAAATAGTTTAAAATGTATTAAAATTTTTCTTATATACTCGTTAAGTTCACTTTTTAAACTCTCTTTCATGTTTACAAAAACATAACTCAAAAACCTCCACATGGAGTGGAGGTTTATTTTACTATTAATACAATTTTAAATCATGTGAATCAGCTGGGAAACTTGGATCATATGGATTGTGACGAAGCTTGAATCGTTTCACATCTTCAATTGTCTGTGTTCCAGATAACTGCATAACTGTCTTCAATTCATCATTCAAATGTTCAAAGACTTGGCGCACACCAACACTACCACCAAGGGCTAAACCATAGATTACAGGGCGGCCAATGGCTACTAAGTCAGCTCCAGAAGCCAAGGCTTTAAAGACGTGCTGACCACGGCGAACACCAGAGTCAAAAACAATTGGCACACGTTTATTTACTGCTTCAGCCACTTCTTGTAGCGAGTCAAACGCAGCCGGTCCACCATCAATTTGTCGACCTCCGTGGTTAGTTACCCAAATACCTGAAGCCCCTGCATCCAGTGAACGTTCAACGTCTTCACGGCATTGTGGACCTTTGACATAAACAGGAAGTCCTGAGTATTCTGCGATAAACTCTACATCTCGTGGAGACAAGCGTTGTTTGGCTGACTTGTAAACAAAGTCCATTGATTTTCCAGCACCTTCTGGCAGGTATTCCTCAACAATTGGCATACCAACGGGGAAGACAAAACCATTGCGCTTGTCGACCTCACGATTGCCCCCTACAGTAGCATCTGCTGTCAAGACAATCGCTTTGTAGCCTTCAGCCTTCACACGGTCCATGATATGGCGGTTAATACCGTCATCCTTACTAAAGTAAAATTGGAACCAATGAGGTGTTCCTTGAAGAGCTTCCGTAATTTCTGGAAGGTCAACGGTAGAGTAGGAACTAGTTGTATAAAGAGAACCAAATTCATGCACACCACGTGCAGTAGCCACTTCACCTTGTTCATTTGCTAATTTATGAGCCGCAACAGGCGCCATAATGATTGGTGAAGATAATTTTTCACCTGCAAATTCAATCTCTGTACTTGGATTTTCAACATCACAAAGCGTATGAGGAACAATAAGTTTGTGGTTAAAGGCACGGATGTTCTCGCGTAAAGTGAAAGTATCTTCTGCTCCACTAGCGATATAACCAAAGGCAGCTTTGGGAATGACCTGTTGTGCCATTGGCTCCAAATCATAAGTGTTAATAAAATCTACAGGTCCTTCTGCATTGCTTGTTTTATATGACATAAAGTGTCCTCCTTGTTAAGTAAGCGTTTACTTTAACTTACATTAACTATCTTACCTCTTTTTCAGAATCCTTTCAAAAATTTTGTCTTGAAATTTCAAACTGATTACCTGGACCTTTCAAAAGAAATCAGGTAACCCTAGGGGTTACCTGATTTCTATATATCTTAAGCATTTTGCCAATTTTCTTGGTCTTCTTTAAAGCGTTTTAAGAGAGCAAGTCCTTCTGGTGTGATGTAGCCTTCTTCTTGGGCTAGGTGAATGAGCTCACTGTAGTTTGAAAGAGTCACCAATTTGACACCAGCATCCGCAAAGTTTTTATCTGCTTTTGGTAATTGATAGCTGAAGATAGCCACGACACCAAGCACATCTGCTCCTTCACGTTTAGCAGCTGCTACAGCTTCAAGAACAGACCCACCAGTTGAAATCAAATCTTCAACAACAACCATCTTTTGCCCTTGAGCTACACGGCCTTCGATTTGGTTTCCAGCTCCGTGGTCTTTTGGTTTGCTACGGATATAAGCAAATGGCAGATTCATCTTATCAGCGATGATAGCACCATGTGGGATACCTGCAGTCGCTGTTCCTGCAATCACTTCTACCTCTGGGAAATCTGTCTTGATGGCTTCTACAAAACCATTCTCAATCAAGGTACGTGTCTCTGGGTAGGCAAGCGTCACACGATTATCCGTATAAATCGGTGACTTGATACCTGATGCCCAAGTGAAGGGTTCTTCTGGCTTGAGGTAAACAGCTTGAATTTTCAATAGATGGCTAGCAATGTCTTTAGCAAGTGTCATGGGTTTCTCCTTTGTATTTTATACTTTATTCTTATTTCCAGTCTTGTGTCCATTCATCCTTGATAGCATGATAAGCTGCTACTGGATCAGTGGCTTGAGTGATTGGGCGTCCGACAACGATATAGTCACTACCAATATGATAAGCATCTGCTGGTGTCATGACTCGTTTTTGGTCTCCAACAGCGGCTCCAGCAGGCCGAATACCTGGTGTCAGACAGATAAAGTCTTGGCTAGTAGCTTCTTTGATGAGCTTCACTTCCTGAGCTGAACAAACCACTCCATCTAAACCTGCTTTAGCGGTTTTCTTAGCATAATGAATGACAGATTCTTGAAGACTGGTTTGAATATTTTGAAACTCTCTCATTTGCTCCTCAGAGGTTGAAGTTAACTGAGTGACAGCAATCAATTTAGCTTCTTTCCCAAGTCCTTCACGCGCAGCCTTCATCATCTCAACGCCACCTGCTGCATGAACGTTTGTCATATCAACGCCAAGATGAGACAAGACCTTCATGGCTGATTTGACTGTATTTGGAATATCATGGAGCTTGAGATCCAGAAAGACACTATGTCCCAAACCTTTCAGATAAGAAACAATCTCAGGTCCTGTAGCGTAATAGAGTTCCATACCTACTTTTAGATAGAGGCTCTCTCCTGCTGGAAAAAGAGCTAAAAATTGCTTGACTGCCTCAAAACTTGGAAAATCAAGAGCAATGACTGGACGAGCTTCGCGCATACTTTTCTCCTTTTACCTTTGTAAGCTAGAGAGCATGAAAAAAGGAACCTGCCTACAGCAAGGTTCCACGAAAAATGGGTAGTCTCCACCCTTTCACCGTCTAACCTTAGCTGCCTCTCTGGACTGCTTTAAAGGTTTTTTACTATTCTATTATTTAAAGCAGTACTTGTCAAGTAAAAACAAGTAACTGAACGAATCATCTGAAACTTAACGACTCTGTGTTGTTTGAGTCGTCTGTGTTGTTTGATCTTGATTTCCTTGCTCAGCTTGTTTTTTCTTCTCTTCTTCCTGCTTCTTCTTTTCCTCTTCTTTGGCTTTGACTCTTTCGTCATCCAGAGCCTTATCCACTAGACTATAGCTATAAATACCGACCTCCATGTCAATACCGCTAGGAACTGTCAACTGTGGTTTTATCTTACTATAGTATGGTAATTTCTTCCCTAGTTCTGATAGTGGCACCAAAATCTCGTCTGTGTCATACATGGTAATCTTTAGAAGGTCACTTGTTACCTTGCTTGGTGCAAGTTCAATCTTCTCAATCTCTTGCTTAATTTCTGGACTAACTTCATTTAGCTGAGAAATTAGGGTTTTAATCTGTTCCGCATCGTTAAACAAAACAGATATGTATTTCTCAGGTAAATTATCAGCATTAACAGCTGTCGATTCAACGCTTCCACTAGATAAGATTGGATAATGGCTATCTCCAGAAACAGAGTAGGCTACAATCTCAAATTCTTTAACTTCAATAGTAAAGTGAACTGGGAATTGATAAGTTATCTTAGCAGATTCAATCCAGTGATTTGATTTGACCATTTCCGCATGCTTATCTTTATTTAAAAGCAAGCTGATTGTATAGTCACTGTCACGAATGCCAGACGCTTCTTTAACTTGGTCTGCACTTGTCTGAACAGTGCCCGTAACCTCAATATGTTTCATTGTAGCTAGAGGGCTTAGAAGATAAATAGACAAGAATAAGATTATAAAACTTGGGACGAGGATTGTAACTGCTCGCCAGATATGTATAGAAGGAATGGCTGGTTTTGGAGGTTTACTCTTGGTTTTTGCCTTTTTCTGTTTCTTAACCTTTTCGTCAGCTTTTTCTTTCTCTACTTGAGCCTGACTCTTAGAGTCTTCTTGAGGAGTTTCCTCCGAATCTTTCTCTTCATTTGAAGTCTCATCGCTAGTACCCGAATCCTTCTCTTCAGATTTTTCGGATTCTTCGTCCACTTCTTCAGAACTCGTAGAGTTTTCTTCCGTTCTTTTGCTCAAATACTCGTGATGTTGTTTTTGCCATTCTGACACTTCTTGAGCGCTTTCAGAAGACTCTGATACTTGTTCTTCTTTTTCACGAGCTTCTTCTTCGGCACGTTTCGCCTCTTCTTCAGCTTTTTTTTGAAGATATTCTTGATTTCGTTTTTGCCACTCCGACAATTCCTTGCCTTGAGTGTCCTGATTCTTTTTATCCTTTGACATCAATTTTCCTTATGATAAATCTTTTTTGAGTAGCTCATAAAAATCTGCCACAGATTTTAATTCCTGAGAATTCTTCATCTTGTTTTGGTAAATCTCTTTGTTGGTCAAGAGTTGATTTACTTTTTCTTCTAAAGTTGACAAAGTCAAATCGCTCTCTTGCAACTCCTCAGCATAGCCTTTCTTGACAAAATAGGCTGCATTTTCAATCTGGTCTCCACGACTGGCTTCACGACCCAGTGGCACAATGACATGCAATTTAGCCATAGCAAGGAGTTCAAAAATCGTATTGGCACCACCACGAGTGATGACCACGTCAGCCATATTCATGAGTGGTTGATAGAGTTCCGTCGCATAGTCAACACGGTAGAGGTTTGAACTTAGTTCATTTAAACTAGCATCACCTGTCAGGTTAATGATATTATAGCGACTAGTCAGCTCTTCCTTATGGTCTGTTACTAGTTGGTTAAAGACACGCGCCCCAGCAGAACCTCCAACAAAGAGAAGAGTTGGTAACTTGTCGTTGAAAGAAGTTCGGATATCCACCATTTCTTCAGGTTCTTCCATAACTGGACCTGAAACCTTGGTCACAGCTCCTACATGTTCTACCTTAGTGAGACTAGACGCTTGCTCGAAAGTAGAGTACATCTTAGTCGCAAACTTATAGGCAATTTTATTGGCCAATCCCATAGAGAGATCAGACTCGTGGATGAAGACTGGTACTCTGCATACTCGCGCTGCGATAACAGGAGGAACAGATACAAATCCACCCTTAGAAAAGAGGGCTTGTGGACGAACTCGAAGCATGATAAAGAGCGATTGAAGAATTCCAAAAGCAACCTTAAAGACGTCAACCATATTTTGCCATGAGAAATATCGACGTAATTTCCCTGTTGCAATCGAATGGAAGGTAACATCTAAACCTGACTTGAGAATTTCATGATGCTCAATCCCATTTTTATCACCAATATAGTGGACTTCCCAGCCATCTTCGATAAACTTAGGCATTAACAAAAGGTTGAGGGTAACGTGTCCAACCGTTCCCCCACCAGTAAATACTATTTTTTTCATATTATCCCTTTAACTCCGCTACAGTGTCGATGAAAAGATCTCCACGTACTTCAAAGTTAGCATACATATCCCAGCTCGCATTGGCAGGACTAAGGAGAACAACATCTCCTTCTTCTGCAAGTTCAGAAGCCTTACGAGTCGCATCTGCAATATCAGTCGCGTCAACATAAGCCACACCAGCTTTATCCGCTGCACGTTTGACACGTTCTGCAGATTGACCGAGGATAACCATTTTCTTCAGTCCGGTAATATCTGGAACCAATTCGTCAAACTCATTGCCACGATCCAACCCACCAGCAATCAAGATAACCTTGCTATTATCAAATCCTGACAAGGCTTTTTGAGTTGCTAAGATATTGGTCGACTTGCTATCGTTATAGAATTTCACACCCTTGATTTCATCTACAAACTGGAGACGGTGTTTAACTCCACCAAAGGCTGACAAGGTTTCCTTGATGATCTCATTGTCCACACCACGAAGTTTAGCTACAGCGATGGTTGCAAGAGCATTTTCTACATTGTGGCTACCTGGCACTCCGATTTCATTAGCTGCCATGACTTTTTCACCACGGAAGTAGAGAAGACCATCTTCAAGATAAGCACCGTCAACCTTTTCAAGTGTTGAGAATGGTACTACAGTCGCATTTGTCTTTGTCGCAAGTTCTTTAGCTAATTCCTGGTTGAAGTTCAATACTAGGTAATCAGCTGCTGTCATATTGCTTTGGATATTCCACTTGGCTGCTACATAGGCTTCAAAAGAACCGTGATAGTCAATATGTGTTGGCATCAGGTTGGTGATAACAGCAATTTCAGGATGGAATTCCTGGATTCCCATTAATTGGAAAGAAGAAAGTTCCATGACAAGGGTATCCTTATTTGTTGCTGTCTGAGCTACCTGGCTTGCGGGATAACCGATGTTCCCTGATAAGAGGCCATTTTGCCCAGCCGCAGTTAGAACTTCTCCAATCATGGTTGTCGTCGTTGTCTTCCCATTTGACCCAGTAATGCCGATGATTGGAGCTTCTGAAATCAAATAGGCCAACTCAACCTCAGTCAAGACTGGAATACCTTTTTCTAGAGCTTTTTCAATCATAGGATTGCTATAAGGAATACCAGGATTTTTCACCATGAGAGCAAAATCTTCATCCAACAATTCCAAGGGATGACCACCAGTTACAACCTTGATACCATCTTCCAAAAGGCTTTGAGCAGCTGGATTTCCCTCAAAAGGCTTGCCATCATTCACCGTTACGATGGCTCCTAGCTTATCCAAGAGACGAGCTGCAGACTCACCTGATTTAGCTAAACCTAGGACTAATACTTTCTTATTTTCAAATTGATCAATTCGTTTCATATCTAGAACTCCATTTCTACTCTTACTATTTTACCATTTTTATGAAAATAAAAAAGCCACAAAGGGCTTTCTTATTTGTTTTTTGTTATTTGAAAACTCAATTATCAAGTTTCGCATCTTTGTTAAGGATTTTTTGCTACCAAGAAACATAAAAAAGCGGACAAGATCTAGTTCTGTTTCTTGAAACTAGTTTGTCCACTTTTTATAGTTGAGATTGTTTTCTTGTCCAATCTCTATAATCTAAATACTGTCAGATTATTTTATTCTTCGTCTTTCTTCTTGCCCATTGCAAAGAGTCCAAGAAGCGCTCCTACAATACCTGCTGTTGCAAGGGTTGCATTTTCCTTAGTACCTGTTTCAGGGAGAATATGTTGACGGCTTGCAGGTGCCTGGTAAGTCTTGTCTTGTGACATAGCCATGGCTACAAGAGATTGATTATCTTTGTACTCCGGTACTTCATTGACCGCTGCTTCGGCTGCGTTCACACCACCAGTATATTCTGGAACTTCGTTCACCGCTGCAAAGACTGCATTGGCACCACCTTTGTACTCTGGCACATCGTTAACCGCTGCTTCGGCTGCGTTCACGCCACCAGTATATTCTGGTACTTCGTTTACCGCTGCAAAGACTGCATTGGCACCACCTTTGTACTCTGGAACTTCGTTCACCGCTGCCTCGACTGCATTCACACCACCAGTGTATTCTGGAACTTCGTGAACTGCTGGTTCGACTACATTCGCTCCTAAAGTATGTTCTGGTACTTCGTGAACTGCTGCTTCAACTCCATTCACGCCACCTGTGAACTCTGGAACTTCATGTACTGCTGGTTCTTCTCCATTCACGCCTCCAGTGTATTCTGGAATTTCGTGAACTGCTGGTTCTTCTCCATTCACACCACCTGTGAACTCTGGAACTTCGTGTACAGCCGGTTCTGTCTTAGCGCTTTCAGCATCTGCCTTAGTCAATTGAATGCGGTATTCCTTAATATGTTTACCACTTTCTGAAACAAGATGAATCAAGACTGGAAGTTTATCATCACCACTATCAACAATAGTTGCTGCTACGTTTTCGCCAGCTTCTACTGTTACTTGAGGACGATTTCCACTGTAGGTTACTTGGTAATCCACACGATCTTCAGAGAAGTCAGCAATCTCTTTACCATCCACAAGAAGTTTTGCAGCTGTACTATCCTTAGGTTCCTCACTTGGAGCAATGAAGGCCATTTCTGTAATAGCTACACCCTTGGTATCAGCTTTTCTATCCATGCGCCATCTCATAGCCTTAGCTTTAACTGGGGCAAAGGTTACATGGATATCAGTACCTGCTTGAATCTCTTGATCCGCACGGTATTCAACTTTCTCCCAGTTAGAAGGAGTGTTGAATGGATGTTCTGGATCGTATGGTTGGTAGTTAGAGTAGTATTCTGGCGAGTCAAATTCTGGTCCCACATAGCGCTCTAAGACTAGTTTAGAAGGTGCATCTGTACCACCATCTGAGAAGAATCGAATGCTTCCTTCAGCAACTGTACGTTCAACAATCTTGCCAGCTTCTCTAAAGATAACCCCTACTGAAACTTCTGGATTATCAGATGGAGTTGGAGACCAGTTAGTCCAACGACGGGTTTCATCATCTGAACCATCGTTAACATAGTCCACACGATCATGAGAATTTGGATCAATATCATTGGTCGCAGAAGCAAATGAACGGTTGCTATCGTCATCGAAGTCTGGGTTGTCTGATAGGTTTTCACCGAGTTTATCAGTCACACGTACTGCCACTTCAGCAGTTAAATCAGTACCTAAAACGCGACCACGAACTGTAAATTCACCTGCAGTCGCTAGATTTTCAGCCGGAACTTCATCCCATTCAACTGCCAAGTCTTTGACTTCATAGCCATCTTTACCTGTGAAGTAAACAGCGACTTTCGCAGGTAACTCAAGTGCATGCCCCTTAGCAACCAGGCGTGATGATTTCACAGCAACAACAGGTTTACTTGCTAGCAAGTCTTTATCATTTGTAAAGTGGAGACGGTATTCACCTAGAATATCTCCGTTTTCAGCCTTAACGACAACACGAACTGGATCCCCTTCACGAACGCTTGGAATCACTGTAGCAATACCATTATCTGATACACTTGCTGTTACTGTTGGTGCTTGGTCTTCTTTAGCTTCTAGATAATAGTCAGTCAAGCCAGGGTTAAAGTTTGGCAAATCTTTTCCATCTACTTGGATTTGAGCTTGAGCTTTCTTAGCTGGAGCTACTTGTTTAGAGAAAATTTGAATTTCTGTAATGGAAGTACCCCATTTACCATCTGGTCTAACCATACGGATACGAACTGCATAGGTATTGACTTTATCAAAGCTAAAGTGAGTCATTTCTCCAGCTCTCACTTGATCTGGAGCTTTAAGATTTGTCACTTGTTTCCAGTTATTGTCATCGTTAAAGACGTGGTCTTCACTAGCTACAAAGCTTGGGTTCTTAGGAACTGTTGGAACATCTTTTCCTACATAGTATTCGATGACATAAGACTTAGGTGCACCAACACCGTGGTCTTCGTGGAAGGCAACATTGAGATTGTCAACCGAACGTTTAGACAGGATACCAGAATCACCAAAGAGGATTCCTACTGATGCTTCACTTGTACGTTTCCAGTTTGTCCAGCGGTTTGCCGGTTGATCATTAAATGAGATTAGTTTGTCATTGACATTGGCTACTGAGTCGCTTGGATTTGAATCTGATGCAAAGGCAAGTGGCAACTCTGAACCTGTCCACTGGTCAGAAATGTTTGCACCAGTTTCTGTCTGAGCAGAAACACGCACATGAAGTTTCGTTGGTAACTGAGTACCTTCCACATGCCCTGTCACTGTAAAGCTACCTTCTTGTGCATACTGGCTTGGGTCAATAGCATCCCAAGTCACTTTAGCTGAAGATACTTGGCCGTTTGAGTGGTAAGTACGAACACTTTCTGGTAATTGAGGAGCTTCTGAAACTGGGGTTGTTGTAGTCACTTCTTCGACTGCAATGATACCTTCTACAGAAACTTTGGCATGAGCTTCGTTTTCAATTCCTTCTACTTTACCTAGAACATCAAAGCTATGGTATTTAGCAAGGTCTTCCTTAGCAACTGCTTGCCAAGTTACCTTGTGAACTTTTGGAAATCCTTTATCGTACTCTACCGTTACTGTATCAGGTAGACTTGGTTCTTGGTTCAAACCTGTCACGACACTTACTGGACGAATGACCTGGACAACTTTATTTTCAGTATTTGCTTGGATGTTCAAGTCAATCTGACCTTCAGCTCCTTCAAATTGAGCTTTCAAAGTTACTTGACCAGGTTTATGCAATTCAAGCATACCTTTACGAACAGCTACGTCTCCTTCACCTGATGTTGAGAAGGTTACCTTGTCAGCTTTTAATACGGCCTGAGTTCCATCTTGATAATGAGCCAAGACCTTGATACCAACTGTTTGGTCTTCTTTCAGTGCGTCTGCATTTTCAACTTCTAGGCTTAAACGTTCAATCTGAGGAGCTTCTTGTAAGAATTGGATAGCATAAGTCTGAAGTGCTCCACCATCATTTGGTTGAACATAAATACTAGCACGCATACCATTTGCTTCGTTAGCTTGAATAACAGTAACTTGCGCATTTTCAGCTAAAGCTTTGACTTCAGGCAAAGTAGCTCCATAAGCAAGTTTATGGTATAGAACCGGTTGGTCAGTTGAGAGCCCTTCTACAGGCTGGTCTGCAACAGTTACAGTCGGTACTACTGGTGAGGCCGCTTGACCTTCTGCGACTACAAAGGTTGCAGCGATTTCATCATCACCTGAAATTCCTTTAGCTTGGATACGAGAGCCTGGGATAGCTAATTTAGCTTGATCTTCAGCTGCAACTTCCCACCTATCAACGTCATAGCTTCCTAGAGTACCATCTGACAAGACATAGCTAACAGATGGATCAACCGTACTCAGATCTGTAGTTGGTGCAATTCTCTTAACTACAGGTAATTCTGCTTGGAGTGCCAAGACTTCAACACGCGCTTCCACATCTCTTCCGTCAGCCACACCTTTAACAGTAAAAATGCCAGGTTGGTTGACATCAACTGCGGACCATTCTACTGGAAGTTTTACACGACTGCCATCACTGTAGATAAATCCTACTTTTGAAGGCATTTTCGCTTCTTGGCCAATAACGGTACGTACTTTAGGTACCTCAGTTCCTAAAACAGTTTTTTCTGCTTGGTCTTTTTTACCTGTGAAGATTGTTGTTTGACCAGATTTCAAGAAATCAGAGTGAGCAGTCAAGGTAAATTTACCTGCTTGCTCCGTTGATTTGACAATCACAACACCCTTACCATTAAAGGCTTTGCGAATCCATGAACCATCTGCTTGTTCTTTGTAACGTTCACGGCTGGCTTGTTCCCCGTTGTCCACACCGACAATCTGACCTTGTCCATGTAATTGGAAGCGAACCAGGTTATTGGCAGTTGGAACCACGTTCCCCTTGCTATCAACGATTTCGTAGTAGATATAAGTGAGGTCTTTTCCGTCAGCTGCGATCGCATTTTCTTCTTTGATCAAACGAACTCCTGCAGGTTCTCCAGCAGTCACAATCTTATCACGAGCAATGATATTACCAGCTTCGTCACGAGCTACTGCTTCTAAAGTACCAGCTTCAAAAGCCACCTTCCATTCAAGGTAAAGTTCATTCGCATTAGCACCCTCTTGGTAAGTACGTCCATCACTTGTTTGTTTTTTAGTAAATGTCTTCTTGCCTAGAGTATTACCATTCAAGAATAGTTCTACACTTGCAGCATTAGAATAGGCACGGACTGGAATATTACCATTTGCGTCCGCTACATTCTCTTTTAGAGTCTGATTTTCCCAATTCCAGTGAGGAAGCAAGTGAACCATTGGTTTCTTCTCAACAGAAACCCACTGGCTTTGGTACAAGTAGTAGTCATTCTTTGGAATACCAGCTGTATCTACGATACCAAAGTAAGAGCTTTTAACTGGTGTGTGGTTTTGGTTGTGCCATGGAGTAGGTTCACCTATATAGTCCGTACCTGTCCAGATGAACTGACCTGCGTAACCAGCATTGTCACGGTCAAAAGTCCAAGATGCTGTTGCTGTTTTACCCCAACCAACACGGTCATTACCGTAGTCTGATTGCTCGTAATTACGGTAAGCCTGATTGCTGTGGACCAATTCACGCTCTGGGCGGAAATAACTTCCACGTGTACGAGTAGCTGAAGAAGTTTCAGAACCGTAAATCAACCAATTTGGATGTTTCGCACGAAGTTTCTTGTAGTTATCTTCTGAGTAGTTAAATCCAACGGCATCCAGTTCATTCGCGATTTTTTCATGATCACCACTACCATCACCAAAACGGAACTTATCTGCTCCCATAGTGACATAGCGTGTCTTATCAACAGCCTTGATCACTTGAACCAAGCGTTTAACCGTTGCTAGAGAACGAGGTTTTCCATCTGCTTCACCGATTTCATTACCGATAGACCACATGACGATAGCAGGGTTGTTCTTGCCTCTTTCGACCATGGTACGCAAGTCAAAATCAGACCATTTTTCACCTTTTTTAGCTTCTGGGTGAGTGGCATCTTTATCAAAGAAGCGTCCGTAGTCATACTGTTTCTTACCACCATACCAAGTATCGAAGGCTTCTTCTTGGACCAACAAACCAAGCTCAGCAGCAATCTGCAAAGTTTGCTCACTAGCTGGGTTGTGGGTTGTACGAATAGAGTTCACACCCATATCCTTCATCTGTTTAAGACGGCGGTATTCTGCTTTATAGTTTTCTTCAGCTCCAAGAGCTCCATGGTCATGGTGAAGAGAAACTCCATGGAATTTAATGCGTTCACCATTCAAAGAGAAACCTTCGTTTGGAGTCCAGTTGTAATAACGGTAACCAAACAAGTCTTTCTTAGCATCTACCAATTGACCGTCACGATAAACACGTGTAACCAATTCGTAAAGGGCAGGCTTGTCGCTATTAACTGTCCAAAGTTTTGGTTTATCAACTTGTAAAATAGCATTCAAGCTTGTTGATTGATGAGCTTTCAAGACTTGACTAGCTGTACGAACTAGGTCCGTTACAGCTTGACCATTACGTTCAATGATTTGATACTCAGCAAGAATTTCATGATCTTTATCATCAGTATTGACGATCTTACTTGTTACATGAGTATCTACCTTACCATTTTGTTGTTTTTCAAGGTCTGGAGTTAAGATAGTTGTTCCATTTTTCTCAGTATGGACCTTATCTGTGACTTGAAGGGTAACATCACGGTAAATCCCGCTTCCTGAGTACCAACGGCTACTTGGTTGTTTGTTGATGGCATGCACTGCTACGACATTCTCGCGACCGTCTTTATGGAGATAGTCAGTGATGTCATATGAGAATTGGTTGTAACCATTTGGATAGTGACCAACTAGCTGTCCATTTACATAAACCTGAGAATCCATGTAAACCCCATCAAATGTGATACGAACATTCTTATTGAGGTCTTCTTCATCGAGTTTAAAGGTCTTACGATACCAAGCATCACCACCATTGAGTTGCCCACCTTCGTTTTGGGCAGGTGAGTCATGGTCAAAGTCATTGTAGATACTCCAGTCATGAGGGAGGTCTAATTTCTTCCAACTAGAAACATCGGCATCTGGCTTGACTGCATCTTTAGCATTGGCATTGAGCTTGAAATGCCAGTTTTGGTTGAATTCTACTTTTCTATCCTCAATCAACTGTTTTACCTCATCATTAGTTGCAGGTTTGAGCTCTGGTTTTTCTGTTTTAGCAGATTGATCCTGAGTCACAGCTGGAGCTTGCTTTTCTACATCAGAAGTTTCTTTTTTCTCAGGAGTAGTCTCAGTAGTTGGGGCTTCCACTTTTTTCTCTACTTCATGATTAGTTTCTACTGCTTCACTGTTAACAGTTTCTTTTGTTACAGGTTGTTCAGAAGCTTTTGAATCTACAGCTTCCTCTTTAGGAGTTTCTTTCTCCACTTTTTCTGTAGCAACAGCGACTGGTGTCTCATCTGCAGATACAGAATTTACACCTGCTAGATTTGCTCCAAATAAAACAGAGCAAGTCCCGATAAGCACTGAGCATGTTCCTACCGTAAATTTACGGATGCTATAGATACTTTTGCGATTCCAATAATCTTTTCCCATAGGGTTCTCCTTGTTAAGTAACCGCTTCCATTTTTTGTTGAAAGCGCTGTACTTTTTTTGTAATTATTACTTCTATTTTATAAAATAATATAGGAAACTTCAATACTATGACTGTAAAAATCATACTTTTGATTGTTTTTTCTATATTTTGTAGAAAACTATAAAAACCTGAATGTACATTTAGAGAAATTTACCAAAAAGCTGTCCTCTAGTAGGACAGCTTATTGTTTTTTATGCATCTAAAGTCACATAATCCCTTCATTTTTTGTAACTAGGTACTTGTTGCAGGTGATTGCTTTATTTCGAAACAGTAATGACAAATCCATCTGGTAAGATGACTTGCTGACCATCTTCAAACTGACAATGGCTCGCTAAGTCAACTGAATCTCTGTCTAAAGTATATTTCTCAGAAGACTGATTAAAGATTGCCTGAACTTCTTTTCCTTCATAATTCCACTTCAATGATAGGACATCTAGTTTCACTTCTTCCAAGCGATAATTTCCATGCTGAATCATACTTGCCACTTCCTTACGGACTTGGATTAATTTCTTCATAAAATTCAGCATGTCATTGTCCACAGACACACGATCCCAAGGCATGACACGACGGCAGTCAGGGTCTGGTCCACCAATTAGTGCTAGCTCTGTTCCATAATAGATACAAGGGGTCCCTTTTTGAAGATAGAGGAAAGTTAGGGCAGCCTTGACATGCTGGATATTTCCTTTAGCTGTTGTAAGGATACGCTCTGTATCATGTGAATCTAAAAGGTTAAACATCACCTCTGAGATTTGTTGCTTGTAGTACATCGACTGGCTATTGATTTCTGAAATAAACTGCTCTGTCTTTTTACGCTGACGCAAGAAATAATCCTTGATACTTTCAGAGAGTGGGTAGTTCATGACAGCATGGAACTCGTCCCCTTGTAGCCAAGGCTGAGAAGTATGCCAGATTTCACCTAAAATATACAAATCAGGCTTTTTAGCTAGAACTGCCTTTCTAAAATCTTTCCAGAACTGATGGTCAATTTCATTGGCAACGTCCAAGCGCCAAGCATCGATATCAAAATTCTCAATCCAGTAGGTCGCAACACTTAAAAGATAGTCCCTAACCTCCGGATTAGCAGTATTCAACTTAGGCATATAGCTAGCAAAGGCAAAGGTATGATAAGGGAGTTGTCTTGGATTCTGAAGTTTATCCTCAGTAACTGGAAATTCTTGGATATGGAACCAATCTTTATATGGTGACTTTTCGCCGTTCTTTAGAACATCCTGCCATTGGACAGACTGGTAGCCGATATGATTGAAAACAGCATCTAGCATAATCTTGATGCCCCGTTTGTGGGCTTCCTCGACTAGATTAGCAAAAACTTCCTTATCCCCAAAGTGACGGTCGATTTCAAAATAATCCGTCGTATCATACTTGTGATTGGTCGTTGCTTCAAAAATCGGACATAGGTAAAGTCCAGTGATTCCCAAATCTTTCAGATAGTCAAGATGATCAATAATCCCTTGTAAATCTCCACCAAAAAAATCATCAATATTAGGTGCAATGGCAGCATCCCACTCTCGAGCTCCATCTGGGGTCAAATTAGGATTTCCATTTGCAAATCGTTCTGGGAAAATCTGATACCATACGGTATTTGAAACCCAGTCAGGTACCTGACAACCGTCAATTTCATGAATATAAGGAAGCTTAAAGCCGTTTCCATCAGCATCTAAGTTTTCTTGAGTATGTTCTACGCACCCCTTATCACCGTAAAAAACACCCTGACCTTCCTCATCAAGGAGCTCAAAGAGATACTGAATCCGTGCAAAATCAACCGATACCGTAACCTGCCAATAGTCAAATAGTGCATCTGAGGTTACTTTGGTCATTTCTTTCTTAGCTTCATACTTATCCTCAATGAAAATAAAAGGATCTCCATAGTGTAAGATAACTTTCTGGACATCATTTTTCTTGGTTCTGATTCGGATATGTAGCTGACCTTCTTTGTAAAGATAAGCAAACTCTGACTCTGGTCTATGATAAATGGCTGTTAATTCCATCATTTGTCTCCTAAATTTAATAAAACGCAAACGTTTTCATAATTGCTAGTTCTAGTATACTATTTTAGCTGTTTATTTGCAATTTTTATACTAGTTTTACGATAGGTATATTGATGGACAAGGGTAAAATTGAGTAGACTCTTTTTGAGCTTTAAAAAGAGAGTTTCCATGAACTGGAAAACTCTCTATCATTACGAATCAGATGATTAGAATAAATGCTATCTGATATCTTTAATCTTCTAAAATGAAAATTTCTTCAACATGTAGTCGTAGCAATCTTGCAATTTTCATTGCTAGTTCAAGTGTAGGATTGTACTTGTCATTCTCTATAGCAATTATGGTTTGTCGACTAACGCCTAATATTCTTGCCATATCTTCCTGACGTAGTCCTTCAGACTTTCTTAACTGTTTGATATTATTTTTCATACAGCATTAGTCTTTCTGAAAACAATAAATGCCAATCGCCAAAACTACGATAAGGATAACAATAATCAAAAATATTCCTTGAACAAGTTTATTAGGTTCTTTGAAATCTTCATCACCGTCAATCATTTTCTGTTTTATGGCAGTTTGTGCAAATCCTTGAACAGAAATAGATAAACATAAAATCAGACATGGTAACATTTCAAGTTCAATGCCTTTTGTAATAGATTGATAAATATTAAATACTGTCCATCCACATAAGCCAAATAGAGCAGTTTTATAACCCCATTCCTCAGAACGTAGCTGAATCGCTCTGTCCATTTCATCCATTTTTCTCATGGTCCTGTTCCTCCAATCTGTTAAAACAATGTTAAGAGTCCTTTACATTTTTTATTATACTCCAAATATATAAAATGTCAAGATGTTTTAACATTTTTTATTTTTTTATTTTTTTATTTTTTTATTTTTTTATTTTTTTATTTTCTTCATCTATTCTAAGAATATTCCTAACTCCAATTTACAGTCTAATCAATCTGAAAAAGGTCAAGTTCTTTTAATCCTATTTTATCTTGACTTCATAAGCTTCGGCTATAGATATACTTTCAGTTATGTTAGACTCGAAGTTTATCCTCTCTTTTCTGCTTTCTTATCACTATTATACCTTAAAGTGGATAAATCGTTATAAACTGTCAGTTTTTCATGTGGTATTTTTCTACAAATTAGCAACCGAAAAAAATAAAAAGCCATTCCTCAAGGGAACAACTTTCTCACTTATAATTAAAAGTTTCCCCAGCCAACTTATCTGCTAACTTGGGAAAGAGGGTATAAAATTTATGAGCTAAATTTAACAAGGCTGGGAGATTGAGCTCGCGTTTGTTTTTTCCGATGGCCTTAACAATTTTTTTAGCTACTGCATCTGGCTCGAGTAGGAAGCGGTCAACCGATTTGAGGTAGGTCCCATCTGGGTCTGCCTGGTCAAAAAATCCTGTACGGATAGGTCCTGGATTAACCGTCGTCACATAGACACCATGGGGCATGAGCTCAAGGCGAAGAGCATTTGAAAAACCGATAGCCGCAAACTTAGTCGCTGAGTAAAGGCTAGACTTGCCAGTTGCTATCAAACCTGCCATGCTGACGATATTGATGATATGCCCTTGTCGAATCTCCTTCATACCAGAAGCAAGCATACGTGATAGATTCATGAGAGCAAAGGTGTTAACCTCAAACATTTGATGAATGTCTTGATCAGAAATCTTGTCAAAATCTTCAAAAATTCCGTAACCAGCGTTGTTAATTAAAACATCAATCTTGCCATAACGCTGATAGAGTTCAGCAACTAGTTCTTCTAAGGCTTGAGCGTCGGTAATATCAATTTCAATCAATTCTGCCTGAGGATGATTTCCGTATAGTTGAGCTAGTTTTTCCTTATCTCTGCCGAGTAAGATGAGTTGGTCATTTGGCAAGAGTTTGACCATTTCTTGGGCTAGACCCCCACTAGCACCTGTAATGAGAATGGTTCGCATGTTTCTCCTTTCTCTAGCAACTAGATTTCCACTTCTTCCAAGTCTTTGACCACATGGACATTTTCAAAAATCGTTGCAGCATCTTTCTTAAGCTGGCTGATATCTTTTGAAAGAAAACGGGCACTGATGTGGTTGAGCAAGAGTCGTTTGGCTCCCGCTTCTGTTGCCACCTGCGCAGCCTGCATATTGGTTGAGTGCCCATGATTGCGGGCAATTTTCTCATCACCCTTACCATAAGTGGACTCATGGACAAGGACATCCGCATTGACAGCCAAACGCACACTGGCATTGGTTTTTCGAGTGTCACCTAAGATAGTGATAATCTTACCAGGGCGTGGGGCTGAGATATAGTCTGCTGCCTTAATCTCGGTGCCGTCTTCTAGGATGACATCCTGACCGTTTTTGATTTTTCCAAAGAGTGGTCCAAATGGTACGCCGGCAGCCTTAAGTTTTTCAGCATCCAGAGTGCCTTCTAGGTCCTTTTGCATGATACGATAGCCCACACAGAAAATAGTGTGATCCAACTCTTCCGCATACACCGTGAATTTATCTGTTTCAAGAATTTTCCCTAGAGAATCTTGGTCGAACTCATGAAAATGAATCTTATAGGGCAGGCGTGAGCCTGACACTCGTAGACTAGTCAAGACAAATGACTTGATGCCTTGGGGACCATAGATTTCCAAATCTGTCTGCTCTTCATTGGCCTGAAAAGCGCGGCTAGAAAGGAATCCTGGCAAACCAAAGATATGGTCTCCATGTAAGTGGGTGATAAAGATTTTGCTGATCTTTCGTGGTCGAATCGTAGTTTCCAGAATGCGATTTTGCGTTCCTTCTCCACAGTCAAAGAGCCAGACTTCGTTAATCTCGTCCAAGAGTTTCAGGGCGAGACTTGAAACGTTGCGGGCTTTAGAGGGCTGACCAGCCCCCGTTCCTAAAAATTGAATATCCATTCGATACTTTCTAATTAATCAATATATAACATAGCGGTGCGATTTTCCGAGCGATAATAAAGCTTGCCAGAAAAAGCTCTAGCTTCTTGTAGTAAATCCTCTTGGCTATATCCCTTAAGTCGCTTTCTTCCATCTGCCAAGGTTTCCAAATCTGTCAAAGCTGTAAGATTTTCCAGGCTGACTACTTCCTCTTCACCGATTCCCTTCATGTAAATTTTCCCAGACTCCTCAAAAACTAGCTGTTGAGGAAAAATTTGCGCAATCTCAAAGAGTAATTCATCCGTAATTGCTTCCTCGTTCTCTGAGAAAATGCGACCTAGTCCTTCTTTCTCGTAGCAAAATCCAAAGGATTTACCAGATAGATTGAGGCGAATAAAGGGCTTGCTTTCTTCCGTGAAACTTGGTTCAGCATTGTAGAGGCTCAGTTCTTGGCTGACTTCTGCAAAATAATCGGTCGCAGCCTCTGGGCTCTTTTTCTGGTAGAGCTCGGCAAAGTAGGCATTCACTACGCTGGGTGGAGGAGTGATGAGGGCTAGCTGCTCCTCTTCAGACCTACCAGCTAAAAGTTGGTCCAGATAGACCTTGTCTAGACTTGTATACCCCCCATACTTGAGAGCTAAAGTTTTGGTATCAGTCATAAAATTCCTCTAATCTCCATTTGTTTTTCTCGGAAATAAAGCCTGTGATGACCTCACAGTCATCTTGGTAGTCACGTTCTTCTAGAATCGCAACACTTTCTAAATCATGAATTTTGTAAGATTTAGAAAAAGGCACGCGCAGAGTAAAGGGTTCAAAAATTTCCTTAATCTTATCTAGCAATAAAGCCTGCAGCTGTTCGCGACTATCCTTAGATTTAGCAGAAATCAATGCATAAGGCGTTTGAGTAGGCGTAAAGTTCTCCACCAAATCTGCTTTATTATAAAGGGTCAAGCGAGGAATATCCTCCATGTCCAAGTCTTTCATGATAGACAGAACCGTTTTTTCATGTTCCTCATGGTAGGGATTGCTGGCATCGATGACATGGACCAGGAGATCTACATGCTTGCTTTCTTCTAGGGTAGACTTGAAACTTGACACTAATTCTGTCGGTAGGTCTTGGATAAATCCAACGGTATCTGTCAAGGTTACCTGTAGATTGCCCCCCAGATGGATGCTTTTAGTTGTTGCATCTAGAGTCGCAAATAGCTCATCCGCTTCATACTGGGTCTTGCTAGTCAAGGTATTCATGATGGTTGATTTACCAGCATTAGTATAGCCAATCAAACCAACCTTAAAGGTACTTGACTCCAAACGTTTTTCTCGAACTGTCGCTCGATTTTTCTCAACCACCTTGAGTTGACGTTCGATATCTGTAATCTGGTTGCGAACACTACGGCGGTTAAGCTCCAGCTGACTTTCACCTGGACCACGGGAACCAATTCCCCCTGCCTGACGGCTGAGCATAATCCCCTGACCAACCAAACGAGGCAAGAGGTATTTGAGCTGAGCTAGATGCACTTGTAGCTTACCTTCATGGCTTCGAGCTCTCATAGCAAAGATGTCCAAAATCAACTGCATACGGTCAATGACCTTGACACCTAAGACTTCCTCTAAATTGACATTTTGTCGAGGTGTCAGACGGTTATTAACGATAACCGTTGTGATTTCTTCTGCGTCCACCATTTGAGCAATTTCTTCCAGCTTACCAGAACCAACAAAGGTTTTAGAGTCGTATTTTTCTCGTTTTTGTCTGTAGCTATCGACTACAACTGCACCAGCCGTCTTAGCCAGACTAGCTAGCTCTTCCATGGAGAGGTCAAAATTATCCATGCCCTGAAGTTCAACACCAATGAGCAGGACTCGCTCCTCTTTTTTCTCCGTTTCAATCATTTAAAAACTCCTCAATCTGGCTTAAAATACGCTCTTTCACACCAGATTCTCCTATCTGATAAAAGGTCACCTGCATGCGATTGCGGAACCAGGTCAACTGGCGCTTGGCAAATCGGCGAGTCGCTTGCTTGAGACTATCACTAGCTTCTGCCAAGGACTGCTCTCCACGAAAATAAGGAAAGAGTTCCTTGTAACCAATTCCTTTAGCGGCCTGCACATCTGGATAATGGTCAAACAACCATTTAGCTTCGTCTAGAAGTCCAGCCTCAAACATCAGGTCTACTCGGTGATTAATACGGTCATAGAGTTGACTACGCTCATCATCCAAGCAAATAATCAGTGGTTCATATAAGCTTTCTTGATTTTCCAAGTCTTGAGCAAAATGAGCAATTTCCAAGGCACGCATAGCACGACGACGATTAAATTGGGGAATTTCAAGACCTGCTTGATCCACCAGATGGGCTAAGTCCTCATCTGAAAAAGACTCTAAGCTAGCACGATAGGCTAAAATCTCCTCATGAGGTGTCTCGCCACCTAGATGATATCCTTCTAGTAGACTCTGAATATAAAGTCCTGTCCCACCAGCGATAATAGCAAGTTTACCGCGATTTTGAATATCCTCGATGGCTGCCTTTGCTTCTGAAACAAAATCAAAAGCCGAGTAAGACTCGGTTACATCTCTCACATCAATCAAGTGATGAGGGACAGTTGCCTGCTCCTCCGGACTTGCCTTGGCCGTTCCAATATCTAGCCCTCGGTAGACTTGTTGGCTATCTCCACTGACTACTTCGCCATTAAATCGCTGAGCAACTTCAATGGCTAGGGCAGTCTTTCCAATAGCTGTTGGACCAACAATCACAATTATTTTGCTTTTCATCGTTTTTCCTTGAAAAATTCCCATTTTTTCGTTACTATTATTATATCACAAAATAGACAGGCAGAAAAATGCTATATCTTAAGCTATTTCCGTCTGATTTATAAATAAAAGGAGGAAGACTCATGGCTAAAGGATTTGCTAAAGGTCTCGTAACAGGTGTTGCAGGAACTGTTGCTGCTGTTGCAGGTGCAGTATACGCATTCAAAAAGAAAGTGATTGAACCAGAAGAACAAAAAGCAGCTTTCATCGAAGAAAATCGTAAAAAAGCAGCTCGCCGTCGCGTATCACGCTAATCAATAAAAAAGAAGTTGGATTTTCCAACTTCTTTTTGTGTTATTAAATAGCCAAATCAAACTTCAATTGCGGTTTCACAGGATCATAGTCAACCAACTCAAAATCCTCTGCTTTAATATCAAAAAAGTTTGTCTTGTCTGGTACATTCAATACCAAACGTGGTTGGCAATCTGATGGTTCACGACGGAGCAATTCCTGAGCTTGTTCAAATTGATTATCATAGATGTGAAGGTTATTGATGAAGTAGAAGAATTTCCCAACCTTCCAGCCAAAGTGTTTGGCAATCATCATTTGAAGAGCCACATACTGCATGGCATTGATGTGATGAGCTACCAGCATATCGTTAGAACGCTGGGTCAAGGTCGCATCCAGATAGATGTCCCCATCTACACGACGGACATCAAACATGGTCTGAAAGGCACATGGAAGAAGGCCGTCTGTTTCCTCAAAAGCTTGGTAATCCCAGAGAGAGATGATATTGCGACGGTTCCAAGGATTAGCTTCTAACTGCTTGAGAATCTTGTTAATGATGTCGTGTTTTTTAACCACAGCCCCATAACGCTCACCGATTGTTCCTGTATCTCCAACTTCCCAGTCATTCCAGTAGTGAACATTGTACTTATCATTTAGAACTTCTAGGCTATTTGTCTGGTCTTGATAAATCCAAAGAACTTCCTTGATAGCTGATTTGATAGCAATTGGACGTAGGGTTGTGATGGGAAATTCACCCTTAGATAAATCATACTCCGCAAAAGCACCTGTGATGTACTTGGAGTTAGCTACTGTTCCATCCTTATACTTGGGACGAGCTTGTTCTGAAAAGACTCCTTCATTGATAATTCGCTCAATATTTTCTTTAAAAATCTTATCTGCTTTTGTCATTTACTCTCTCCTCAACGTTTATTCTTAACTAGTATAGCATAAAAAAAGAAAGGAGGAAAATCACTCGCTTCAAGATAGTGATTTTCTCCTTCTTTTGCTTCTTATTGCAAGACAAGAGATGCTGCTCCGATAACTCCAGCGTCATTTCCTAGAGTTGCAAGAGCTAGCTTAGTTGTTGTACGAACTTGTGGGAAGGTATTTTCATCATAAACCTTTTGCACACCTTGGAGAAGGAATTCCCCAGCAGCTGAAACCCCACCACCGATAACGATTGTTGATGGATTTAGGATAGAACCGATGTTGGCACATGCAATACCCAAGTAACGTGAGAAGTTACGGTAAACGATCAAAGCGAGGTCGTCCCCTTCTTTTGCCAAGTCAAAGACAGTTTTAGCAGTTACTTCTTCACCGTCGTCAATCAAGCGTTTCAACTCCGCATCGCCTTCATATTCATCCGCGTAACGGCGAGTCAAGTTGACAATCCCTGTTGCTGAAGCTACTGTCTCAAGACAGCCTTTTTTACCACAAGTACATGCGATTGGTTGATCAAAGTCAACTGTGATGTGTCCAAGTTCACCAGCAGCACCTGCAACACCGTGAAGCAATTTTCCTTCTGCCACGATACCGCCACCAACACCTGTACCCAGAGTCATAAAGACAACGTCTGGTTGGTTTTCACCAGCACCCATCCAACGCTCACCAAGAGCAGCTACGTTAGCGTCATTGTCGATAAAGAATGGAATACCCAAGGCTTTTTCCATTTTCTCTTTGATCGGTTGAAGAGTTTTCCAGTTGAGGTTGTAGGCACCGATAACAGTCCCTTTTTCACGGTCAACCACACCAGGTGATCCCATTCCAATGCCTCGGAAATCAGTCGCAACCAATCCAAGCAATTCAAAACGATGTTGAATAGATTCAATCATATCGTCTACGATATGGCTTCCTTCATCCAAAATGTTAGTCTTAATAGACCATTTTTCTTGGATTTCTCCTTCTTGAGTTAAAATTGCAAACTTGACAGAAGTTCCACCAAGGTCAATCCCAATAATCTTTTGACTCATCTTTTTCTCCTTTATATTTATTAATGGAAATGCTTACAGACATAGTATAGCAAAAAGATTTATACTATGCAAAGCTTTGTATGGAAAAAGTTACATCTAATAATCAATAACTATTTATCCCCTAGTTTTTGAATGGCATAGTTTGCTTCTTCTTTTGTAAATTTTCCAATCCAAGGAGAAGTTAGCCTGTTATAAATTTCTGTTTTTGATAAATTGCTGTATTTTCGGTATTCTCTTGCTTTAACTAAGGCATTTGCTTTGTAATCCGCATTCAAGTGATTGATGGCATACTGTGCTGCAGAACTTGAAAAACCATGTGAAACTTGTGATG
>NZ_JBTHHZ010000001.1:0-355309 GCF_054353495.1 Streptococcus sp. V940 | reverse complement strand
CAATAACTATTTATCCCCTAGTTTTTGAATGGCATAGTTTGCTTCTTCTTTTGTAAATTTTCCAATCCAAGGAGAAGTTAGCCTGTTATAAATTTCTGTTTTTGATAAATTGCTGTATTTTCGGTATTCTCTTGCTTTAACTAAGGCATTTGCTTTGTAATCCGCATTCAAGTGATTGATGGCATACTGTGCTGCAGAACTTGAAAAACCATGTGAAACTTGTGATGTCAACTGCTCATAGAGTGCTTTTTTTGACATATGTAAATACGAATTATATTTTTTCGCTTCAATTAAAGCAGCATTGTTTTGATTCCCGACTGCTGGTTTTGGTTGCCAGACACCATTTTTTCCCACATAGTAACGGCCACCATCTACCCATTTATCCCTAGCCATTTTACCATCTGATTCAACATAGTAACGGCCACCATCTACCCATTCATTCTTGGCCACCTTACCATCTGATTTATAATAATAGTATCCTACCCATTTATTGCGGGCAATGCTTCCTTCTGGTGTTAAATCTAGTTTTTGAATGGCATAGTTTGCTTCTTCTTTTGTAAATTTTCCAATCCGAGGAGAAGTTAGCCTCTCATAAATTTCTTTCTTTGATAAATTGCTGTATTTTCGGTATTCTCTTGCTTTAACTAAGGCATTTGCTTTGTAATCCGCATTCAAGTGATTGATGGCATACTGTGCTGCAGAACTTGAAAAACCATGTGAAACTTGTGATGTCAACTGGTCATAGAGTTCTTTTTTTGACATATGTAAATACGAATTATATTTTTTCGCTTCAATTAAAGCAGCATTGTTTTGATTCCCGACTGCTGGTTTTTGTTGCCGGACACCATTGTTTCCCACATAGTAACGGCTACCATCTACCCATTTATCCCTAGCCATTTTACCATCTGATTCAACATAATAACGGCCACCATCTACCCATTCATTCTTGGCCATCTTACCGTCTGATTTAAGATAGTAATTTCCTATCCATTTATTACGGGCAATGCTTCCTTCAGCTGTTAAATAGTAATAGGAACCAGAATTTTTATCATAGATCCAATCGCTTTTTACCCTCTTACCATCTGATTTAAGATAGTAATTACCTACCCAAGTATTTCGGACAGCGTTTCCCGAAGCATTTAGGTAGAAATAAGAATTAGCTTTTTTATCAAAAATCCATTCGTTCTTAGCTCTCTTACCATCAGATTTGAGATAGTAATTACCGACCCAGGCATTTTGGACATAATTTCCCGATGCATTTAAATAGAAGTAGGAGTTAACCTTTTTATCAAAAATCCACTTATTAGTGACTTTAACACCATTTTCATAATAAGATGAGCCTACCCAGCCAGACTGGACTTTAGACTTTGGCTTATCCTGTTTAGGTGTCGTATTTTTTTGTTTATCAGATTGCTTTGGAGTGCTAGATTTAGGCTTCTCTGATTGCTTTGGAGCGCTAGATTTAGGCTTCTCTGACTGTTTTGGAGCGCTAGATTTAGGCTTCTCTGACTGTTTTGGAGCGCTAGCTTTTGGTTTCTCTGATTGTTTTGGAGCGCTAGATTTAGGTTTTTCTGATTGTTTCGGAGCGCTAGATTTAGGCTTCTCTGATTGTTTTGGAGCGCTAGATTTAGGCTTCTCTGACTGTTTTGGAGCGCTAGATTTAGGCTTCTCTGTTTGTTTTGGAGCGCTAGATTTAGGCTTCTCTGATTGTTTTGGAGCTCTAGATTTAGGCTTCTCTGATTGTTTCGGAGTGCTATCTTTGGGCTTCTCTGATTGTTTCGGAGAGCTATCTTTGGGCTTCTCTGATTGTTTCGGAGTGCTAGATTTAGGCTTCTCTGATTGTTTCGGAGCAGTATTTTTTGGCTTTTCTGATTGTTTCGGAGAGCTATCTTTAGATTTCTCTGCTTGCTTAGGTGAATTATTCTCTTTTACGTTACCATTCTTAGGCGTACTCTTTTCTTGAGCAGAAACTTTCTGTATTGAGAAAGGAGACATCCCTGTTGTATCTGTAAGTAAAACAAGGCCAAGTGTTGCTGTCGCTATGCTTGTTACTAAATATTTTTTTGATTTCATCTTAAATTATCCCTATTTTTAAATTTAATGACGCTTACATTATATCAAATGCTTAACTTTATTTCAATTTCAATCTTTAATGTTCACAAATAATATTCAATTGTCATTATATTTTCAACTCATACAAGCCCCTAACCGCATTGCAGGCATAAATAACTTCTGCTTCTTTCAAATCTTCTACGGTCAAGACCTTCTCTTCTATCTGCCCGCTTTCAAGTAAATGTTGGCGATAAATCCCTAGTAAAATGCCAAGAGTGCTAGGTGGGGTATAGAGCTTGCTATTCATTTTTAAGACCAGATTCCCAATAGAGGTTTCAAGCAATTTTCCATCAGTAGTGTGATAGATAATTTCCTGTTCTCCCACTGTCAAATGTGGTCGGTGTGTCGTCTTAAAGTAGGTAAAGGACTGCTTCAAATCAGCTTCTTGCAGACAAAGTTTAGCCTGACAGAAGCTAGAACTAAGTGGTGTCAATACTTGTCGTTCAATTTCAATCTCTCCAGACTTGTTGAGACTGATTCGCAAACGGTAGTCTTGATGAAGGTCACAAGCTTGACACTCCTTCTCTATTTCTTGTCTCAAACTATTTTCATCAAATGGAAAGGCAAAATAACGACTAGCCTTTCGCAGTCTTTCTAGATGTTGCTTTTCAAAGAGCCATTTTTTCTGGCTGATTTTCCCTGTCGTAATCAGCTGAAAACGAGGTTGTTTTCGGTAAAGAACAGCTGCCTTTTGATGGACTTCACGGTATTCTGACTCCCAAGTACTATCCCAAGTGATGCCACCTCCGACACCATAGATGGCTTGCCCTCCATGCAGTTGAATAGTTCGAATAGCCACATTGAAAATCCGTCGTTCATTGGGAAGTAGGAGGCCAACAGTTCCACAGTATACTCCACGCGCATGTGGTTCCAAGTTCTTGATAATTTCCATGGTCGCAATCTTGGGAGCTCCTGTGATGGAGCCACATGGAAAGAGCGAACGGAAGATTTCTACTAGATCAACATCCGGTCGTAACTGACTCTTGATAGTCGAAGTCATCTGCCACACTGTAGAATACTGCTCCACTTGGCATAAACGCTCCACATGCTCACTACCAACATCAGAAATACAATTCATGTCATTTCGCAAGAGGTCTACTATCATCATGTTTTCTGAACGATTTTTGGGATCCTGTTCCAACCAAGCCGCCTCTTTCAAGTCGTCATCGTTATTCAAACCACGTTTAGTTGTGCCCTTCATAGGACGAGTCGTCAACTCACGACCGTTTTGCTCAAAAAAGAGTTCTGGACTCATGGAAATCACTGCCATATCATCATGCTCTACGTAGGCGTTATAGCCCGCCTCCTGCTCCACCACCATACGATTGTAGATAGCAAAAGGATTAGCACTTAAATTCTGCTTGAGTTGGACAGTATAATTGACCTGATAAGTATCGCCCTGTCGCAAATGATGGTGAATCTGTTCAATTGCCTTTTCATAGTCCTCAGCAGATGTTAGTTCCTGCCAGTTTGATGGCAAATCCACCTCCTCATAAGTCAGAGGAATGCTGGATGTTTTAACACTGTTATGAACAGTGAAGTAAAGCAAATACTCTCCTAATAAGGGGCCCTCGTGAACCGCTAACTTCTCTTCAAAAGCAGGTGCAGCCTCATAGCTGACATAACCCACCACATAATAGCCCTGTTCTTGGTAGCTTTCCACTTGTGCCAGTAAGTCTGCTACTTCTGCTAAATCTCTGGTTTTTAACTCTTTAATAGGCTGGGTAAAGGTGTATCTCTCGCCCAAAGCCCTAAAATCAATCACTGTTTTTCTATGCATATCCTAAGTATACCATAAAAGCCAGACCCCAAACAGGAGATCTGGCTTTTTAACTAATATGGTTGAGAAAATTTACTCAACATAATCCAACAAATAACCATAACCCTTTTCTTCCATTTGATCCTTGGGAATAAAGCGGATAGACAGGCTGTTAATACAATAGCGAAGTCCCCCCTTGTCCTGAGGCCCGTCTGTAAAGACATGTCCTAAGTGGGAATCTCCAGTTCGGCTTCTGACTTCTGTTCTGACCATATTGTATGACTTGTCTTCCTTGTAGATCGCAACATCTGGACTGATAGGCTGGGTAAAACTAGGCCAGCCACAGCCCGATTCAAATTTATCTTTCGAAGAAAAGAGAGGCTCGCCAGTTGCTACATCCACATAAATGCCTGCTTCAAACTTATCCCAGTAACGATTTGAAAAGGCGCGTTCTGTTTGACTGTTTTGAGTCACTGCATACTCCTCTGGAGATAGGAGTTTTTTCAATTCATCGTCACTCGGTTTTGGATACTTGCTAGCATCAATAACGGGATAGGCTGCTTGATTGACGTTGATATGGCAATATCCATTTGGATTTTTCTGTAGATAATCTTGGTGGTAGTCTTCAGCCACGATAAAATTAGTTAAAGCTTCCTTTTCAACCGCTAGAGGCTGGTCGTACTTCTTGGCTACTTCGTCAAAAACTTGATTAATCGTTTCTAAATCTTTCTCATCTGCATAGTAGACTCCCGTTCTGTACTGAGTCCCCACATCATTTCCTTGTTTATTCTTACTGATTGGATTGATAATGCGGAAATAATGGAGCAAGATTTCTTTTAGAGAAATTTGATTGGCATCGTAGGTTACATGAACAGTCTCAGCATGCCCAGTTTGGCCGATCAATTCATACTGGGTTGTTTCTCCTCTGCCATTCGCATAGCCAGAAACAGCATCTGTTACACCTGCCACTCGAGAAAAATATTCTTCGACTCCCCAGAAACAACCTCCTGCTAGATAGATTTCATGTAGGTCAGCATTTTTATCTGGCTCCGTTTTTTTCTTAGCACCTTGACCTTGGCTAACTGCCGCCTTCTCAATTTGAGAGCTATCGGTGTAGATAGAGTTCCTTTTTTCCAAAAGAAACAAAATTCCTATGATGATGAAAATGATCACTCCAATTAAGAATATGGTTTTTAATTTATCATTCATAATAAGCCTCTAATTCATAGTCTTTAAATTCTCTAAAATAGTTCCCTTGTCCATAAATCCTGGTTGAGTCTTCACCAATTTGCCTTCTTTATCAATAAAAACCTGAGTCGGATATGAACGAACTCCGTAACTGGCTAAGAGTTTTCCTGACGGGTCTAGAAGGACAGGGAGATTTTTATAGTCCAAACCCTGATACCATTTTTTAAAGGCTTCTTCTACTTGTTCTCCTTTTTGACCAGGAGAAACAACTGTCAAAACGACATAGTCATCACTTGCTTCTTTTGCCAGTTCATCTGTATCAGGCAAACTAGCTAGGCAAATAGAACACCATGAAGCCCAAAATTTTATATAGACCTTTTTTCTTTTATAATCTGATAGTCGATAAGTGTTTCCATCAACTCCCGTGAGCTCAAAGTCTGGAACTACTTCTCCTTGTTTTGCAATTTGAGAGCTAACCTGCCCTTGTTTGTCTCCACTCTGCTTATCAGTTTGGCTTGTTGCCTGATTTTTACAAGCTGATAGACAAACCAGACTAGCGCAAACCAATACAGATGCTTGCCATTTTTTCATCTTTGTCACCTTTCTCACTCATCATATGAATATAGATATCTACTTTTTAGTTCTATTATAAACCTACCATCCTAAAAATACTTAAAATCTGTTTGGAAAATAAGGTATCTTTTTGGGCACAAAAAACTCCCACCTGCTTAGTAGGTGAGAGCTTTCAACTTTTTATCTATATTTTTCTTATAAAATCTTCTGGATACTGCGCACGCGCTCCTCCAATCAGTTTTGGCCGACTAGCGAGGGCAGTTACGTGGGCTTGACCGATTGATCTCAAAACTGGACGTATAGGCACTTGAACATGCTTGACATGCATCCCAATAGCCGTATCTCCAATATCAAGACCTGCATCAGCTTTGATAAATTCGACCTCAACTGGGTCTTTCATATAGCGAAAGGCCGCCAATTGCCCTGATCCTCCAGCGTTCAGTGTCGGAAGAACACTCACAATCTCAAGATTGTATTTGATTGCAACCTCTCGTTCTACTACCAAGGCCCTATTGACATGTTCGCACCCTTGAACTGCTAGGTGGATTCCTCTAGCTGATAAGATTTCTAAGATTCTTTTAACAATTAATTCTCCAATTTCTTGACTAGAGGCTTTTCCGATGTGTCCTCCTATCACCTCACTGGAAGATAAGCCCAAAACAAAGAGAGCTCCCTCATGGAGAGAAGCTTTTGCTAATACATCTTCTAGGATTTCTTCTACCTCTTTTTGTAATTGTCCTTGGTCCATACTTTACCTCACTTACTCCTTTCTATGATATCGTTTTTTCATCATTTTAGCAAGCTAGGGATATGGTTTCACTTCTTATCAACTGTTCTCTATTTCTTTTAAAATTGAAAAAGACAGAGAATAGCCATCTCTGTCTCGTTTATACATGAATTTATACTTTTTGGAGCCCTTGGACGGCATCGTGATTGATGATGACTTGACCGTATTCTTGGAGAACTGAACGGCTGATATCACTATCATCAGCAAATTCACGCATACGAGCCAATAACCAAGCTGGATAAAGACTTGGGTGATCTTCTACATCAACCAAGACTGTTAGATAGTATTGGTCGTTCATTTTGTAAAGTTCTGAAGTCTCCATTTGGTAATCAACGGTTTTCGCAAAAGAAACCAAGCTAGTTAAGTCGTCAAAGCGTAGGATGTAGTAGATATAAGGTTCTCTTTTTCCTTCTTCTAGATTAGCAATTTCATCGATCGCCGCTTCTTCCTCTTTTTCAACCTGCTCTAGAGATTGGATAGCTTCAATATCTTCTTTGGTTTTCTCCGCCATGGTTTTTTCCAATGTTTTCAAAAACTCATCTGGAGACATTTTCGCCAACTCATCCATGTCTGGAAGGTCTGCCAAATCCTCAAAATCCAAATTTTGGTCAATCTTAGACTTGGTTACAAAGACATCAACCTTATCAGGCTTCGGTGTCACTCGGAAGCTAAGCATTCCTGTATCCAAGAAACTGTCTGGCATCTCTAACTCATCCAGAATAGCATAGAAAAACTCTTCAGTTTTTTCTTGTGGAACAAGAAAGTCTGCGATTTCCATTCCACGATCCATCAAATCTTCTAAAGACATCGTGATTTTTAAAGTCGTATCACTGATTTGTTTCATTTTCATAGTTCGTAACCTCATACTTTCAGTTCTATCTATTATACAAGATTTAAATGATTTTATCAAAAGAATGGCGTTGGAATGTGATATAATACTAGTATCTATTTTAGAATGTAAGAAAGAAAGTTTCATGAAAAATATAAAAGTTAATGCTTTGGCTAGCTTGCTGGTCAATATTTTAAACATCGTTTTTCCCCTGATTACTAATCCCTATCTAACACGGATTCTTAGTAAATCAAATTACGGCTACTTTAACACAGCTAACACCTGGGCGAGCTTTGTCATTCCACTAGCTGCCTTTGGGATTTACAATTATGGGATTCGAGCAATTAGTAAAGTAAAGGATGATAAAAATAAGATTAATTATGTCTTTTCTAAGTTGTTCTATATTTCGCTCATTACTTCAGTTGTAACAACAGCTATTTATTTCCTCTTTATTTATTTTGATACTAGTATTGTCAATCTAAAAATTCTTTACTATATCCTTGGAATCCAAGCCCTCTTCCAATTTCTGAATATCGAATGGATGAATGAAGCCTATGAGAATTATTCTTTTATCCTTTATAAAACACTAGTGATTCGTATTGGAATGTTGGTTGCTATCTTCGCCTTCGTTAAGACACCTGATGATATCGTTCCTTATGCCACAATCATGAGTGCGACGACCATTATCAACTATCTCCTCAGCTTCCTATGGATTAAACGAGAGGTTTCCTTTGTCAAGATTGAAGTCATCGAACTTCTCAAAGCTTCAAAACCACTCTTGACCATGCTACTCTTAGCAAATGCCAATATGCTCTACACCTTGCTAGACCGTATGTTCATTACTAAGGGTCCTGATGAGAATTTTATCTCCTACTACACCATCGCCTCCAGTATCGTCATGCTGATTGCTAGTGTCCTGAGTGGAGCCATCAATGTCAGCATTCCTCGACTTGGTTACTATTTAGGGAAAAAAGATTTTCATTCTTATAAGTATCTGGTCAACCAAGGTGCATCTCTCTTTTTCTTCCTCATGATTCCGACTAGTATCGGAATCATGGTTTTAGGAACTTATGCGACAGTTATTTACTCTTCTGAGAAATACTTAGAAGCAGGAATTGTAACAAGCGTCTTTGCCTTTCGAACCATTATCTGGGCTATCGAATTAATCCTTGGAAAGCAAATTATCTTTATCAATGATCATGAAAACCGATTAACAGCTTTCTACTTTATCGGTGGCGGTGTCAATGTCATCCTAAACTCTCTACTCCTTTTCAACAACATCTTTACTCCTGCCTACTACATCGGGACAACGATTATTGCTGAGGCAATTGTGGTTCTACTTGAAATCCGCTTTATTCAAAAACATAAACTCTTGGATTTGAAAGAAATCTTTGGAACATTAGCTCGCTACACAATTGTGTCACTAGGCTTTATTCCAATTTACTATATCTGTAAAATTCTCTTCCAAATTCATTCATACACAGTGAATATGGCTATGCTCAGTATGGTAGTAGCTACAATTGCCGGATGTGCTATTTATTATGCTTTCGCTCTCTTTATCATTAAGGATAAAACCCTTCACTATGCAATAGATCTAGTTCGTGCAAAAATCAAACGAAGTTAACAAAACACCTATAAAGCTTAAGCTTTATAGGTGTTTTTATTGTAGAAAAATTTAATTAAAAATCAGTTAGAAACTTAATTATTTTCTTGGCTCGTTTGTGTCTTAGGTTCAGTAGATTGATTTTTTTCCTCAGACGTAACAGATGAGCTTTCTGTTTGTTGTGTTCTCTCTACTTCTGTTGTTTCGAAAATGTGCCCCTGACTATTTGCCACAGTTTGTCCCTGAGTTGTTTCCTCGGTTGTAACAGTCGTCCAAATTCCATCTGCATTGAGCTTGTACCCGTCAGGACTTGTTCCATTTCTTAGGAGAGAACCATTTGTTTGGAAATAATACCAGTTACCATTCAGTTGTTTCCAACCAGTTCCCATGGCACCACTTGCATTGAGGTAATAGCGTGCCCCATTTATCTCTTGAAGGCCTGTTAGCATGATACCTTCCTTGTCGAGATAGTACCAAAGACCTTTGTCTTTGAACCAACCAGTCTTCATGGCACCACTTCCTGTGAAGTAATAATAATGGTTATCAAGCCATTTCCAACCGGTCTGCATAGCGCCACTTGAGTTCAGGTAATAACGGGAATCATCAATCTCTTGAAGGCCTGTTAGCATCACACCGTCTTTGTCGAGATAGTACCATTGTTCCTTGTCTTTGAGCCAACCTATCTTCATAGCACCACTACTTGTGAAGTAATAGTAATGGTTATCAAGCCATTTCCAACCGGTCTGCATAGCACCGCTTGCATTGAGATAATAACGGGAACCATTAATTTCTTGAAGGCCTGTTAGCATCACACCGTCTTTATCTAGATAATACCAGATGTCCTTATCTTTTAACCAGCCAGTCTTCATCGCTCCACTGCTTGTGAAGTAATAATAATGGTTATCGAGCCATTTCCAACCGGTCTGCATAGCACCACTTGCATTGAGATAATAGCGAGAACCATTAATCTCTTGAAGCCCTGTTAGCATCACACCGTCTTTATCTAAGTAGTACCAAGTATCTTTATCCTTGACCCAGCCAGTTTTCATAGCTCCGGAACTAGCAAAATAGTTCCAATGACCATCAAGGAAGGCCCAGCCAGTTTGCATGATACCATTTTGATTAAAGTAATAGGCAATGCCGTTGATATTCTTTTTACCAACTGACCGAATACCATCTTCATCATAATAATACCAGTTTGAACCTTGCTTTTGCCAACTAGATGCGCTTCCTTCTGTTTGAAGGGCACCACTACTTGTAAAGAGCATCTTCTTACCATTAAAGACTTGTAAGCCAGTCAGCATTTTACCATCTTTATCAAAGAGATATTTTTGACCACCGATTTCAGCTAATTCATTAAATCGTCTTGCACCATTTGATTGGATATAGTACCAAGTATTTTCATGATAGAACCACCCACCAGTCTGCATTCTACCATCTTTATTAAGATAATACCAATTTCCTTCACCATATGGGTTCCAACCATCATTTACATTAAGCCACCGTCCTGACTGCATTTGACCTTTTCCGTTAAAAAAATAGTTGCCCCCATCAATTTCTTGCCAACCGATAGCCATCTGACTATCTTTCAAACGATATTTCCAATGACCATCTTCTTGATACCATTTCTCATCAACAGTAGGAATATTTGGAAAATCTCCTGAAACGTTCGTAAAACCTTTATCACTAATATCGAATACTGTTGCATCCTGAGTTTGGCTAGATGCGTGAATCACTTGAATGTTTTTCTTTTGAAGATAATCTCTCGTCGAAGCAACATTAATGTCACCTCCAGTTGTTTGAATGACCATACTAGGAGAAAGATGATTAATGAAGTCAATTGTATTAGAAATTTTAGCATCATAGTGATGATTCCATTTCATCATATCTACTTTGCCAATCACAGGACCTAGCTTATCTTCTGCTCCCTCAGCGTTATCTAAGTCACCACCAAGATAAATTCTTTTTCCTGCTACAGTTACTACTGCTACAATTGAATTGGAATTATCATCAAGAACTCTCTTTAAGTTCCCATCAGAATCATATTCATTTTTATAATTATAAAGCTGAATATCCATGTCACCAAATTTGAAATGACTATCCTGATCTTTGATATCTTGAATTAATGTAACACCCTTATTCTGTGCAGCACGAAGAGCATTATCGTAATTGAAAAGGTTATCCCACAATCCCCAAGAACTTGTAATTCGTTGGTCTGAATATTTTTTTAAATAAAACTTATCCACTTGGTAGCGATTAAGAATTTCATCTGCTCCACCTATATGGTCACTATGAACATGAGTCCCTAGTATAAAATCTAATTTCTTTACTCCTAACTGATCAAGATGTCGAACTAAGCGATCTTCTAATACTTGATAATTTCCCATGGAAATTCCCCAGCGATTAGGGTATCGTGGATCAGTTCCGTCTGGAAAATCATAATCCTCTCCCATATCAATCAAAGCATAGTGTCCATTACTCTCTAAAAGAATAGCATCACTTCCAGATTTAGCTTTTGTATTGATAAAATGGATGCGATTCCCAGCACCTGCTGAGATAGTATCTGCATTTACTGTTTGCGATTGAATTATTGTGGCCGATAGAAGCAAGGCGCTAAGTAATATTGATTTTTTAAAACTTTTCATAAGGCATTCAGCTTTCTCTATTAATTCTATACTCTTTCGTTAATCAATCCAATAATTCTTCTCATTTCCTGGTATCTGTTTGTCAGCAGGAGGTGGAGTCATATAATCTTCCCCAAATTCATAGACAAGAATCTCATGATATCTTCTTGGTACTTTTAGGATTAGATTTTCATAAGGCATATCAATTGTATCATACAGCCATTCTGTTTTAATACCAGCTGGATAGTATGAATCATAAGTTGAACAAACTAAGTCTGTAGAATTTTCAACACTGTATTTTAAGGCAAGTTGTTCAAGTTTTTGATTCCATAATTGAGGAGATGTAAATCTGAATATTGCTGACGCAATATAACGAGGAAGATTTTTAACCCCTCCGTTTTCGTATTTAATTCCTTTAAAGTTTAAAGACGATAGACGAATTAATTGCTTATAGAGCTTCATTTTCTTACGATCTTGTTCATCTGTAACAAGACCATCATACGGGAAGACATCTACACAAGTTCCAAGCACAACACTTGGATCTAAAAGATTCGAATCTCTCCGTGTTCGAATATCGTAAACACGCATATAACTATATGGATATCCCTTGGTTTCTCTAAAAGAAATCAGCTTATAGTATGGATGGTTATCATTTTTCAGAACTGCGTATAACTTTTCAAATTCATCTCTAGCTAAAGAGATGTCTGTATCATCATCCCAAGGAATAAAACCCTTATGACGAACTGCCCCTAGTAAAGTTCCAAAATCGATAAAATATTTGATGTCGTGTTTTTCACAAACTTGATGTAAGTATTCTAGAATTCCAAGCTCAATTTGCTTGATTTCTTCAAGGCTTAAGATTCTTTCTGACATTATTTGTCACTCCTAATCTTTACTTCTTTGTTTAAATAATAATCTATTGGTTTTCAGTAATCTTCCACAATTTGAAGTCATGATGCGAAATTTGTTGCTCAACTGGTGGTAACTGCATGTAATCTCCATAATCTGAAGTTAGGATTTCATGATAATGTTTTGGAATCATAAATTCCTTACCTTCAAAGCTACCACTTTCAACTTCTTCTAACCACTCACGTTTCCAAACGGGTTTATTCATATCTTTATAGATAACATAGTCTACAAGTTCATAATCTTCTACTTTTCTAGACTTGGCTAATTCATCAATCTGAGAAACATACTTATTTGTGTTAGTGAAATAAAAGATAATAACAGAAATATAGCGAATAATTGAATTGACTACACTTTTAGTATTCGTAATTCCTTTAAATGTGTAACAACTTAATTGACGCTTTTTAATAATCTTGGTCATCTTATCTTTAAATGCCTGATCATCTTCATACCCATCTACAGGGAAAATATCAACATAAATCCCCATATCTGAATCGATTCGAACATCTTCTTCTACTAAATAGGTATGATTATCTTGAACTTTCATGAACGGATAGACATAATTGACATTATTTTTATAGGACATAACTTCATATCGTTCATCTGGATGGGCAATCAAATAATCTTGTAGCTTTTCGTAATCATCACGTAGCATACAAATATCCATGTCGTCGTCCCAAGGAATAAAACCTTTATGACGAACAGCGCCAATTAAACTACCATAGGACAAGAAATATTTGACACCAATTTTCTGACAGACTTCATGGATATACTCCATGATTTCTAACTCCATCTGTTGAATTTCAGAAATATCAGTTACTTCCTTGTAACGGATATTTTTTTCTTTCTCACAGATCATTAAACCATATCCTACAACTAACCAGAAAATGATATTGATGAAGTTGGTCGAATACATAATTTGGCTTTCAAACAACTGACCAAACAAAATTCCAAAGAATAGAATCATGATTAGTTTCTCACTATTTTTCTTTGATTTAATCATGTAAGAAACAAAACGGAAACCTACATAAGCAATGATGAGTATGAAAGAAATGAGGCCCAAAAATCCAGAACTCACAAAAATGGTAACAAAGATATTGTGGAAATTACCTCCAATAAGTGAGTTTTCAATTTCAAATTTACTAAAATATTTTGTGTAATAATCTGATACGTTTCGAACACCATAACCAAATAGAGGTTTTGCACTTCCCATTTTGATTGCATTTTTCCAAATATATGTACGTCCACTTGGAGTTGTTTCAATCAAGTGAAGTTCCCCATTTTTCTTAGCAACATCCGAATCAGTTTCAGAATAAGATTTACCTTTATTTAAGTCAATTACAGTTGCCTTAGCTGCTGAAATATATACTGAAGTTAAATAACTAATACCAATATTGCTACCTGTTAGTAAGATACTAGCTACTAAAAAAGTTAGCCATTTTTTGGCAAATCTTCCCCTAGTGACAAAAATACAATAAAATACTAGCATTAGAAGCACTGATAAAAGAGCTCCCCTACTTTGCATGGTTGCAAAATAAACTAACTGAACGACATTATTAATTTTAAGATAAACAGAGTATTTGCTTCCCTTATGTATTAAATACATAGCAAAAACTATACTAATGTATGAGAAAATCGCACTGGCGTTAGGGTTAACAAGTCCCCATAATCGACCATTCATTACTCCGTAATAATAAGAGTTCTCTCCAATCTGAAATAGAATTAAAACTCTTGAAAGTAATAAAGCAAAAGCAAATATAGCCGAAGAAAATGAGACAATCTGAATGGTTCCTGCAATCATACCTAATAACTTCCTTAGCTGATCAGGTTTTACCATGGTAAATAATAAAACATAAGCCAGCATAAAGAAAATTTCAACCATATTTCCGAGCAGGTGTCCAGATCTATTAATGAGCGCTGATAAAAAGTGACTGCCCACTAAAAGACCAAATAGGGTAAGAAACTTCTTATCTATCTCTATTCGTTTCCAATTAAAAAATAAAGTTAAACAAATTGACAGAACAACAACTGCTGAAAGTCCCTTATAAATCGGATTTGTTATTTTATAAATTAGTGAACTCATACTTAAAATCGAAATGAAAATAAAAAGATAAGAAATCCACAGTTTTGATTTTTCAAAGCATTCATTCGTTTTTGAAAAATTCATCTTCAACTCCTTTAATGATATTATTTATTCAAGCCTACAATTTGTCTATAAATCCATGGAGAAATTCTTAGTGACAAAATGGCTATTTTCCGAAAACTAGTAAAATAAGGATCTCTCAATATTTGTGAGGTATGACTAACTATCCACTTTCTCAATTGAATTTTCTCTTTTTTATATTCTGTCGAATCTGTGAAGATTATTTTATCGTAGACTGTAATATAAGACCAAGATTCTCTATTTACTAATTCGGGTTTTAATTGAGGGAAACATTGATAAACTTTAGGAATAATGATTTTATATACTTCTATAGTATCAAAAACATGATTATTCACAGATGTAGTTGCACTTCCCTCTCTATGATCATAATAGTATATTGGTTTGTCTATAAAAACACTATTACATTTTGTTTCAAGTATAACTTCTGTTAATAATAGAGCATCTTCTGCTAAATGATAATCTGTACTAAATGTAAAATCTTCAATTAATTCTTTTTTAAATAATTTTGCAACAGGAAAAAAAGAAGTTCGAGTAGTCATCAATAGTTCTTTCATGGTTTGCTCAGCAGACCATACTGACTCTTGACCTGAAAAAACAGGCAAATCTGTCACTTGTCCATTTTTTACATGATGCAAACGAGCAACTGAGAAACCAACAGAAATATTTGATCTTACTGCGCTTATCAAAGTTTCCAAATAATCTGACGTAATAAAATCATCACTATCAACAAAAGTTATCCATTCTCCGGTTGAATTTTGAATACCTACATTTCTAGCATTGGAGACTCCAGCATTCTCAAGATGAAAAACCTTGATGTTCTCATTTTTAGAAGCCAGCTGATCACACAAGTCACCACTCTGGTCTGTTGAACCATCATTGATAAGTAGCAATTCAAAATTGGTATAAGTCTGCTTTAAAATCGACTCTACACAGCGTTCCAAATAAGCCTCCACATTATAGACTGGAACAATGATACTAATTTTTTCTTGCATTGTATTCTCCCATATATTCTCTATAACTCTTATTCATATCTGCTATGACGGCATCGTGATGAGGTACTTGCTTATCTGCAGGCGGTGGTGTCATATAGTTACCAAAAGCTGTGCTGAGATAGGCGTCATAGCCGACCGGAATAGGCATTTCTGTTCCCTCGAAAGGTAGGAAGATGTTGTCTTCAAAGGCCTGAATTGGATACTTTTTCTTCATGTATCCTGGCCCTGAACATAATTCTGTAATGCCATCACTTTCGGCTGGTCCATACTTGGTCATTTCTTTCTCAGCCTTTTTCCAGATACGATAGCGAAGCGATTTAGGAGTCAACCCTAGTAAAATGGTACTACCCCACTTCATGAGAGCTCCATGTTTTTCTGGAATGGTTTGTGCACAAAATAGAGAATAAATCAAAGCCCAGCGGACCTGTTTCTTACGCTCTGCTGGATTTTTAGGGTAGTAGTCCAAGGGAAGAACATCCAAAGCCAAGCCGTGGGGAAGATCCAAATCTTGTTGATAAGGCTTGATACAAGTCGTCTCCTTATCGCGAATGGTGATAAAGAGGTTACGGTCTACATAGTCTTTAGAACTCTTTGATAGGAAGTAACGCTCATCCGCATATTGAGGCCATAACTCTGCTAGTTTTTCATAGTCCTTTCGTGGCATAAAGAAGTCCAAATCATCATCCCAAGGGATGAAACCTTTATTACGAAGGGCACCAATGGCTCCTCCACCACAGAGATAGCACAACAAATCATGTTCTTTACAAAATGCGACGAAATATTCAGCCATTTCCAGACTACGAGCCTGAATCGCTTTCAAATCACTCATGTCTCTCCTCTTCTGTCCAATAACGAGTTATATCATTTTATTATACCATAAAAAAGCCCTAAAAATCCATCAGATACTAAGAAAAATCAAAGCCTGAGACACCCATTTAGTTAGATGTTTCAAGCTTTGATTTTAATTAATTTTTTTATCTGAATCCCATTTGGGCTAGCTTATTCTGGTAAGCTTTTTGATCCACTCGAAGGGCTTGGCCTCCATAGACATCATAGTCATCTACCCAGTCTCCAAGTTCCGGTACTGTTAGTCTTTCAATACCGTTCTGACCTCCTTCGAGGACGGATAAACCGTTGGTCAATAAGAAGGTATAAGGAAGGTTTGTAGATGTCATAGCGAATACTTTACCAAGTGCTTCTGAACCTGTGAAAAGTTTTGTAGGATCTTTAATTTGCTGTAAAACCGCAGTCATGACTTGTTGCTGTCTACGAGTACGACCATAGTCCCCTTCATCATCATCGCGGAAACGTGCATAGTTGAGAAGAGTTGAACCATTCATTTGTTGTGTTCCGACTTTAATAGTTTGTGTTGGTGATTCTGTTTCTGTCGCATGCAAGTCATCACCGACTGTCGCTTCTGTAACTGGAACACCATTTAGAGTTGAAAATTGAGCATCAATAGTTACACCATCAGGGAAAAGGGTGTCAATGGCAGTTGCAAAAGCTTGGAAATCAACAAGGGCATAGTATTTGATATCTAGGTCAAAGTTATCTTTAAGGACCTTACGCACCATTTCAGCCCCTTGTTTTCCTTCTTGTTCCCCCAATTCGTAGGCCAAGTTCAACTTATGGTCGGCTTGTTTTTGACCATCAACAACCTGACTGTAGCCATCAATGTATACTAGGTTGTCACGCATAAAACTTACAAGCTTAAGCTTTTTATCCTTACCACTTACATTTAGAACCATAATAGAATCCGTCCGTGTTTCTGAACTATTCTGTCCAATACGGCCATCTGTTCCTAAGATAAGAATATTGACACCATCTCTTGTATCCTGTCCATTAAAGACTTCAACTTGGGCAGCCTTGGCATCTTTCGACCCGCTTGAGCCATTCGGATTGGCTGACTGGAAACCTTTCAAGAACATGAAAATCATTCCTACTGCAGCACAAAGCAACAGCATTCCTAACCAAGCAAGTATGCGTTTAAAGCGAAAGACTCTTTTTTTCTTTGGTTTCTTCTGCTTAGGAATCTTAGCTTTTGGTTGCGGTAGACTACTACGTCGACTAGCTCGACTTCGATTCGTATAACTCGGAAGGCCTGTGTTAGGTTCCGTATAGTCTTGGCTTTCTGCTTCTTCTACGACAACTGAACGAGCTTCTTGTTGACCATCCAACTTAGCTTGTAAAAAAGCAAACTCTCTCTTTTCTTTATCATTTAGATAGTGGATGTTTTTTAATAGATAGTCGTAACGTAGTTTCTCATGGTGTGTCAGAGGGTTTTCTCTAGTCATTCCTTCTCCTTCCCTTTATCCTGTATGGTATAGATAGGGTAAGCTCCTAGTACTTTATAGTGGATCCCAATCGTTTCTAATTCTTTTTGAGCAAAATGGACCAATTCTTTATCAGCATAGTCCACATCAATGATAAAAAAGTACTCACCTAGTGCTGTTTTTAGGGGACGACTCTCAATCTTAGCTAGGTCAATCCCGCGCCAAGCAAAGGTAGAAAGCGCCTTATATAAAGCTCCTGGAAGATTGTCTGGCAAGGTCAAAGCTAGACTCATTTTTTTAGCATTTGCATTCAAGGGCATTTGCGGTGCCTTGAGACCTAACACCCAAAAGCGAGTGAAATTGGCTTCCATCTCTTGAATATCTTGAGCAATTAATTCCAAACCATATTCTCCAGCCGAACTTTTGGGGGCAATGGCCGCAAAAGGCTGATCTGGATGCTCGGAAACATAGCGCGCAGCGTATGCTGTACTGGCAGTGACTTCTAATTGAGCATTCGGGAAATGTTCGTCGATAAATTTCTTCCCTTGAGCCAAGGCCTGCGGATGAGAAAAGATTTTCTCAATTTTAACTTGCCCTGGCACCGCCATCAACTGTTGATGAATTGGCTGCACAATCTCCGCCACAGCTTGAATTCGAGCCTGGTGGAAAAGATAGTCCAGAGTCTCATGAACACTACCTTCAATAGAATTTTCAACTGGCACTACTGAATAGTCTACCAATCCCTGTTCATAGGCCTTGATAACGTCCGTAATATTTGAAAAAGGCTCTAGTTCCTCATGAGGAAAAGCCGTCTGCACCACATGGTGCGAAAAAGATCCTTTAGGACCTAGATAGGCAATTTTCATGTCAATTCCTCTATAATTTCCTCTGGACTTAGCTTGGACACATCAATAACTTTACTAGCTACTTCCTCATACCAAACCTGTCTTTCTTTAAAAATCGCAGCTAAACCTTCCTTGCTATTCTTTAAAAATAGTGGGCGTTGATTGTCCTTATCAGCTGAAATTCGCTGGTAAAGTGTCTCAAAATCTGCTTTAAGGTAGATGTTGTCTGTATTTTGCTTAAGCAAGGCACGATTACGTGGAGAAATGACTATCCCTCCGCCTGTGGAAATAACTTTATCTGTCTTCAGCAAATCAGCTAGGACCTCTTCTTCTAGCTGACGGAAGGCTGCTTCTCCTTTTTCTTCAAAGAAACGAGCAATCGGCATCCCCAGTCGATCTACCAGCAAGGCATCCATATCTACGAAGTCAGAATCCAGCTTTCTAGCAATAGTAGTTTTTCCTGAACCCATAAAACCTAGTAAAACCTTAGCCATGAATCAAAGTCTCCAAATCATCAAAGAAGCTAGGATAGCTAGTATTAATAGCTTCGGCTCGATCCAATTCAACTTCTCCATCTGCAACCAAGAGAGCTGCAATGGCTGTCATCATTCCGATTCGGTGGTCTCCAAAGGTGTTGACTTTGGCTCCATGGAGGGCAGATTTCCCTTTGATAATCATGCCGTCTGCTGTCGGAGTAATAGTTGCTCCCATGCTATTTAAAGCATCCGCGACAACTTGAATGCGATCCGTTTCTTTGACCTTGAGTTCTTCAGCATCTTTGATAACTGTTTGACCTTGAGCTTGGGTAGCAAGGAGCGCGATAATCGGCAATTCATCAATTAAACGTGGAATCAAGGCTCCGCCAATTTCTGTTCCCTTCAAATCTGAAGTTTCAACAGTCAAGGTTGCAGATTTGGCAATTGGATCCATATCAGTAATCTCTAATTTCCCGCCCATAGCTCGGATAACATCGATAATACCTGTACGTGTTTCATTAATACCGACATTCTTAAGTACCACTCGAGAATTTGGCACAATCAAACCTGCTATCAACCAAAAGGCTGCACTAGAAATATCTCCTGGTACGACAACCGTTTGTCCACTAAGTTTCTGTGGCCCTTGAACAGTGATTTTATTACCATCGACACTCAAATCACCTCCGAATTGTTGGAGCATATCTTCTGTGTGATTACGAGTGCACTCCTTCTCCATAATGACTGACTGTCCCTGAGCTTGCAAAGCCGCAAAAATCAAGGCTGACTTGACTTGGGCAGAAGCGATTGGCAATTCGTATTGAATAGATCTTAAGTTTTTCGTTCCCTTTAAGTGTAACGGTGGCAAGTCTCGCTCTGTCTGACCTGAAATGGTGACTCCCATTTTTTTCAAGGGAAGAGTTACACGATCCATTGGGCGTTTAGAAAGACTATCATCTCCAAACATATCTACTTCAAAGTCTGCGCCAGCAAGTACGCCTGAAATCAAACGAATAGAGGTCCCAGAATTCCCCATATCCAGGGCTTTCTGAGGTGCTTTCAATCCATCCATTCCAACACCTTTAATGGTAACGACACCGTCTTTGTCCTCAATCTCTACGCCGAGGTCACGAAATACCTGTATGGTTGACAAGACATCTTCACCACGCAAGATATCATAAACCTTCGTTTCACCCTCAGCCAAGCTTCCAAAAATGATAGAGCGATGACTGATGGACTTATCCCCAGGTACGCGAATACTACCATTCAAATGGTTAACGTTTGTTTTTAACTTCATACTAGACCTCATACTGACAATACTTTTTCTTATTTTATCATAAAAAGTCAGAAATTTCTTAAAAATTCCTGACTTTATGAGGTAAATTCTTATTTTAAAAGTTCTGAAATTGGTTCAAAGACAATTTTTTCAATATCAGAAAGGTAGATAGAAAGTTGTTGCTGTTTGGCAAAGAATTCTGACAAGAGAGAGTTACCTTGAATCTGCTTGCCAAAGCTTTCCATTTTTTCTTGGAAAGAAGTATCTGGAATTTGACCAGTTTGTGCCATGATTTGGATTTCATGTTGAAAAGCAATATAATCTGCAAAAATTTTGCTTGCTTCTGCATCCGCTTGGATGGCATCTCTAGCTTCTTTAACTGCCTTGTATTCAGGCAATTCGCGTAGTCCACGACTTAATGCATTTGCACTATCATAAATATTTGACATAATTGTCCTCCTTATTTAATAACGACTGTGTAGTCAGTATTTTCTGTAATGACTTGCTCAGCACGTTTTAAATCCTGAGCATTCTTAAAGGAAATTTGCAGAATCCCGTGAACATCCTCACGGTTTTCCTCATTGATATGGATATTGACCAAAGAAGTTCCACGTAGCAATTCCAAGATGCGTAAAATCACATCTTCCTCATCGGGAACATCTACATAAAGGTCAAATGAGCTGTCTACTCCTCCGCGTTTATGGATTTCCATAGCCTGACGTTGCTCACGCGCTTGGTTGAAAAAGTTCCAGATTTGATTTTCATCACCCTTACTGATAGCTTGTCCAATCTCGTCCAAACGGCCCTTGAAGTCCTGGATGCGTTCAATAATGGTATCCCGATTGGATAAGAGGATAGAAGTCCACATACTAGGCTCACTTTCGGCAATCCGAGTCATATCTCGAAATCCACCGGCCGCAAAGCGTCGCGCCATTTCATGCTCTTCAGCATAACTTGCAGTTTGTTCCATCAGGCCTGATGCTAAGATATGCGGAAAATGGCTAATCTGAGAAGTCACTCGGTCATGCTCTTCAGCATCAATTTCAATGAAACGAGCATGGAGACCTGACAGCAAGTCTCTCATTTCTTCGAGCGTATCCGGAGTTGTCAGACTAGATGGCGTGAAGATATAATAAGCATTTTCAAAGAGGTTGACATCTGCAGAAGCCGCTCCTGTCTTGTGACTTCCTGCCATGGGATGGCCCCCCACAAAGCGAACGGACTTATCAGCAAAATATTTTTCAGCTGTAGCCACGATAGCTGACTTGGTCGATCCAGCATCAGAAATAATGACACCTTCTTTCAAGTCCAAGTTGCCCAATTCCTTAATAAAGGTAATGGTTTGCTTGATTGGCAGGGTAAGAATGATGACGTCTGCAAGTGGAGCAAAACTGGCAAAGTCATCCGTCGCTCGGTCAATCATTCCTCTCTCCAAGGCAATATCTCTAGACGCTTGACTACGATTGTATCCTAAAATTTCATAATCAGGATGATCCCGCTTGATTCCGAGTGCCATGGAAGCACCAATCAAACCTAGTCCTGCGATATAGATGGTTTTTGCCATAAGAACTCCTTAATAATTCTTTGTATACTCCCGATGTTTCGCAACAGCTTCTTTTAATTCTTCCAGATTATCAGAGGAGAATTTCTCAAGGATTTCTTGAGCCAAAATCGTTGCTACAACTGCCTCCATAACGACACCTGCTGCTGGAAGAGCAGTAGGATCACTTCTCTCTACTGTTGCTTTATAAGGCTCATGAGTTTCAATATCGACACTCATCAACGGCTTATAAAGAGTCGGAATTGGCTTCATAACTCCACGAACGATAATGGGTTGGCCGTTGGTCATACCACCTTCGAAACCTCCAAGGTTATTAGTCCGACGAGTATAGCCATCTTCTGATGACCAGAGGATTTCATCCATGACTTGGCTACCCTTAAGATGGCCTGCTTTAAAACCAAGACCAAACTCCACACCCTTAAAGGCATTGATAGAAACAACAGCTTGAGCTAGCCTTGCATCTAGTTTGCGATCCCATTGAACATAAGAACCAAGACCAACCGGAACACCTCCGACAACTGTTTCCACAACACCTCCGATGGTATCCCCATCTCGCTTAATCTGGTCAATATAGTCCTTAATCTCCTGCTCACGTTCTTGGTTGACAATAGAAACTTCAGACTGGGCAGCCAATTTCTTAATCTCTGAGACTGTTAAGTTTTCCGGAACATTGATTTCCTTACCACCGAAGATAACAACATGGTTGGCAATTTCGACATCAAGCTCCGCTAAAAGCCGCTTGGCGACTGCTCCAACTGCAACCCGCATAGTTGTTTCACGGGCAGATGAACGTTCCAAAGAATTTCGCAAATCATCAAAGCGGTATTTGATGCCCCCAACCAAGTCCGCATGACCTGGACGAGGATGAGTGATTTTTCGTTTGCTTTTAAGTTTATCCTCAATATCCTCGGCAGACATGATATCCAGCCATTTTTGATGGTCTTTGTTAATGACATCCATGGTAATGGGAGCCCCTGTCGTCTTCCCGTGGCGAACTCCAGAAGTAAAGACAACTTGGTCACTTTCAATCTTCATACGTCCACCACGCCCATAACCGCCTTGGCGACGTTTGAGATCCTCATTGATATCTTCTGCAGTCAAAGGCAGTCCTGCTGGAATTCCTTCAATAATTGCTGTCAGACGAGGGCCATGTGATTCTCCTGCTGTTAAATATCTCATACATTCTCCTTATTTTACTAAGTAATCTTTCATTTCTTCAAGAGAAACTGGGTGAATGGTCGCTGAACCAAGCTCAGGTACCAAAACTAACTTCATGGTATTCCCACGCGTTTTTTTATCGTGAGTCAAAGCCTGATAAAGCTTGTCAAGGTCCCAGTTTTCATAATCAACAGGAAGACCAAATTTCTGACACATTTCTCGGATAGACTGAGTGATTCCAGCTGGCATGAGTCCTTTTTCTTCTGCTACCTTAGAGACCTGAACCATTCCCATAGCTACTGCCTCACCGTGCATGACTTTTCCGTAACCAGCAGTTGCTTCAATGGCATGGCCAATCGTGTGACCAAAGTTGAGATATAAACGAATGCCATTATCCAACTCATCTTCAACTACCATCTTGCGCTTAACCTGGCAAGAATGCTCAATCAAGCTCTCTGAATGTTCCAAAATGCTTTCCACAGAACCATCCATATCAGATAATAGGTCCCAAAGCTCTGGATCTTCGATCAGGCCATACTTGATGACTTCACCCATTCCTTCAATCAACTCTCTCTTACCCAAGGTCTCAAGAACAGTTGGGTCAATCAAAACACCATCCGGCTGAGCAAAAGTCCCCACCATATTCTTGGCAAAAGGGGTGTTAACTCCAGTTTTTCCACCGATAGAGGAATCAACCTGGGCAGTTAAACTAGTTGGAATTTGAACGAAATGAACTCCTCGCATGTAGGTTGAAGCCACAAAACCAGCCAAATCGCCAACTACACCACCGCCGAGGGCTACGATGCCATCACTACGAGTCATATCCTGTTTAACTAAAAATTCATAGACTTTCTGAACTGTAGTTAGGTTCTTACGTTCTTCCCCCTCTAAAAAATCAAAAACTGCTACTTGAAAACCAGCATCCTCCAAACTCAATTTAACCTTTTCTGCATAGAGTGAAGCCACACGGTTATCGGTTATAATCACAATTTTTTGTGGTTGCCAAAGTTCGCGCAACCATTTTCCTGCTTGAGACAAGCATCCTTTTTCAATCTGAATATCGTAAGGATGATGTGGAAGGTCTATTCTAATTTTCATAGCAGGTCTCCTTTTTCTTTATTGGTACTTTTGTTTTAATAATTCCCAGATTTGATCTGTTGGCATTTCCTTGCCTGTCCATAACTGAAAAGCTTCTGCAGCTTGGTAAAGCAACATGCCAAGGCCATTGATCGATTGATTCCCCTGGTTTCTTGCCCATTTCAAAAATGGTGTTTCAAAGGGTTGATAAATCACATCTGCTACCATGAGCTTGTCTGGTAAAACGATGCTGGTCGGGATTGGCTGAGAGGATCCATCCATGCCCACACTAGTAGCATTGACCAAGAGGTCAGCTTTAGTGATGCTGTCTTGAAGATCTTGAACATCCTCTAATGCAAATAAATCTACTCTAAATCCAGTCGCATTCTGTATTTTTTCTAAGTAAGGTCTTGTTTTTTCCATGGATGAAGAACGAACAAAGACAGAAATCTGACTCACTCCATCCAAGATTGCCTGTGCCAAAATTGCCTTGGCTGCACCGCCTGCTCCTAACAAAACCAGTCTTTTCTTTGATATTTTAAAAGAAGGCAAGCTCTTAAAGAATCCCTTGCCATCTGTGTTATATCCAATTAATGTTCCTTCTCGATTCACAACTGTATTAACTGCACCAATTAAACAAGCCTCTTCGCTCAACTGGTCCAGATAAGGAATCACTTGTTCCTTGTAAGGCATGGAAAGATTGATTCCATACATCTGGTAGCGACGAATATTGGCAACTGTTTCTGCTAGTTCAGCTGCATCTACTTCCCAAGCAAGATAAACACCATTGGTATTGGTTGCTTCAAAAGCGCTATTGTGAATAAAGGGAGAAATGGAGTGTTTGATAGGATTTGCGACTACAGCTGCTAAACGTGTGTAGCCATCAATCTTCATTTAGAAGCTCCCTAATTTTTTTCATGCTAGATAGTGAAATTTGTCCTGGAGCACTAGCTTCATCTAGACTTGCAAAAGACCAACTAGAACCAGTCACATCTGAAGTAATACGAGAGACCTTGCCCACTTTTCCCATAGAAATCGTTACATATTCTTGTTCAGGATTCAGTGTTTTAAAGCCACGTGTAAAGTTCATCAGATCCAACACATCTTGTTCTGTATTAGCCATAACAGCTATTTTCACAACCTTAGGGTTTAAACTTGTCAACTCAGACAATATTTCCATTAGATTCTCAGGTGTTTCTTGGAAGTTATGGTAGCTCAAGACGAGATTTGGAAAGTCCAACATCTGATCAAAAACATCCTTGTAGCTAAAATATTCAAAATCAATATAATCTGGTTGATAAAGCTGTGCCACTTCCTTGATCATTTGAACATACTCTTCTGAAGAGAGCTCAATTTGACCACCCTCGGCACGAGTACGTAAAGTGAAAACAAGCTCACGACCTGCAAATTTTTCAAAAATAGCTGGCGCTACCTGCAAAATAGCTTCCTTAGGTAAGAAGTCAGCTCGCCACTCAATGATATCAGCATCTTGGTAGCGCAACACATCAATAGCCTGAGCCTCTTCTATACTTCTTGGCATTACGGAAACAATTAATTTCATTTACTAACCTTCATGGTAATCACTTTGAGGTAATTACTACTTTCATCTTTTTCATTGTAGACAAAGTCTGCTGGAAGTCCATATTTATGAAGGACCTGATACTTTCTTCCTGCAAAACCTTTGTTAATTTGTTCTGTAAATTTTTGACGGGAAACATTAGCAGCATTGGTACTAGCAATAATGATTCCACCTGGATTTAAAATCTCTAAGCTTTGAGAAATCAACTTGTGATAATCCTTAGCTACAGAGAAGGTTTGTTTTTTATTTCGGGCAAAGCTAGGTGGATCCAGAACAATCACGTCATAGCTTAAACCTTTCCTCTTAGCATATTTAAAGTATTCAAAGACATCCATGACAAGCAAGCGATGATTGTCTAGACTTAAACCATTGGCAGCAAAATGAGCTGCTGATAATTCTCTTGAACGCTTAGCCAAGTCCACAGAAGTCGTTTCAATAGCTCCCCCCATAGCTGCAGCAACTGAAAAAGCTGCTGTGTAGGAAAACATATTGAGTAAGGATTTCCCCATGGCCAAACCATCAACCAAACTCCCACGAACTTCATGTTGGTCCAAGAAAATTCCTGTCATGAGACCGTCATTCATGAAGACTTGGTAAAGAACTCCATTTTCAAGTATCGTGAAACATTCAGGTGCATCTTGACCATAGATATGAGCAGACTCATAGTCTAGACCTTTAAAGCGTATTTTTTCATAAGCACCTAAGACTTCAGGAAAAATTTGACTAAAAGCTGCTATAATCTCTTGGCGAAGACTATAAATATAGGAGTTATACCAAGAGAAAACTACATAATCCCCGTAGAGGTCCAGAGTCATTCCACCGAAGCCATCACCTTCTTGATTAAACAAACGAAAGGCAGTTGTCAACTCATCTTGATAGTAGGTAGATCGTTTTAGTTTGGCTTTTTCAAACAAGCTTTCAAAGAAGGTTTGATTAAAAGAAGTTTTCTGGTTAGTTACAAACCAACCAATTCCCTTATTTTGTCGGGATAAATAAGCCTTCCCTAAAAATTCTTTGCTTTGGCTGAAAAGTTCAACTTCCTGATCAGTTTCAGATAAGTCTGGAAAATCAACTTCTTCCAAAAGAACCTGACCTTTGTGGAGCTTTTTTTCGACACGCCGACTGACGAATACTTTATTCATAGATACAATTATATCAAATTTGTTGAAAATTCACAAAGTAGAAAGTGATTTCTCCATTGATGTCATAGGAACTATCCAAACTTTTCGTTTCTGCTTGATGGTTTCTAAATGAGAATGGTCATTTGTGTTGAGAAATTTCATTCTATTACCGTAAAAATAGACATTCATATCCTGAGGTCTATTTTTGTAGCGCAAACGTTTGTGCATTTACTTGCTTTGTGGTAAAATGATTCTCAAATTGTTAAGTATGAGGACCATCTATGAAAAATCAAACCCTAATGCAATATTTTGAGTGGTACCTTCCCCATGATGGACAACACTGGACGCGACTTACCGAAGATGCTGAGCACCTTGCAAATCTAGGAATTAGCCACGTCTGGATGCCACCTGCCTTTAAAGCTACCAACGAAAAAGATGTCGGTTATGGTGTCTATGACCTTTTTGACCTCGGTGAATTTGACCAAAAAGGAACTGTCCGTACCAAGTACGGCTTTAAAGAAGACTATCTTCAAGCCATTCAAACACTTAAATCACATGGGATTCAACCTATGGCTGACGTCGTCTTAAACCACAAGGCAGCTGCAGACCGTTTAGAATCCTTCCAGGTTATTGAAGTCGACCCAGAAGATCGTACAATTGAACTTGGAGAACCTTTTACCATCAATGGTTGGACAAACTTTACTTTTGATGGAAGACAAAACACCTACAATGATTTCCACTGGCACTGGTACCACTTCACAGGAACTGATTACGATGCCAAAAGACGGAAGTCTGGCATCTATCTCATTCAGGGAGAAAACAAAGGTTGGGCTCATGAAGAATTAGTCGATAACGAAAATGGTAACTATGACTATCTCATGTATGCGGACTTAGATTTTAAGCATCCAGAAGTCATACAAAATATCTACGATTGGGCTGATTGGTTCATGGAAACGACTGGCGTAGCTGGTTTTCGCTTAGATGCTGTCAAGCATATCGATTCCTTCTTTATGCGTAATTTCATTCGTGACATCAAAGAGAAATATGGACAAGACTTCTATGTCTTTGGAGAATTCTGGAATCCAGATAAGGAAGCCAACCTTGACTATCTCGAAAAGATTGAAGAGCGCTTTGACCTTGTCGATGTCCGCCTTCACATGAATCTCTTTGAGGCAAGCCAAGCTGGTTCAGACTACGATTTGCGAACCATCTTTAATGATAGTCTAGTTCAAATCAAACCAGATAAGGCTGTAACCTTTGTCGAAAACCATGATACTCAACGAGGACAAGCTTTAGAATCTACTGTAGAAGAATGGTTTAAACCAGCAGCCTATGCTCTTATTCTTTTGCGCGAGCAGGGTCTCCCTTGTGTCTTTTACGGAGACTACTACGGTATCTCTGGTCAATATGCTCAGCAAGATTTTAAAGAAGTTCTTGACTGTCTCTTAGCTATCCGAAAAGATTTGGCTTATGGAGAGCAGACGGACTACTTTGATGACCCTAATTGTATCGGTTGGGTTCGTTCTGGAGCTGACAACCAATCGCCTCTTGCCATTCTTATCTCAAACGCTCAAGAGAATTACAAAACCATGTTTGTAGGTCCAGAATGGGCTGATCATACTTTTGTTGATTTACTTGGCAACCATTCAGACCAAGTAACTATTAATGCTGAAGGATATGGTGATTTCCCAGTTGCTGAACGTTCTGTAAGTGTTTGGGGACTTGCTAATTAAAAACAAAAAAACTTGCCTGATTGGCAAGTTTTTTTATTATTCGTTATTAGTCTTTCCATAGATCCATAGCATTTTTAAAATCAGATGAAACCTGAACATTTTGAGGGTTTGTTGCCTCTCTCTCTTGACGTTTCGCTTCTACCTGGGCTACGCTCCTAATCCCTTCATGACGCCAGTTTCGTAGAATTGCTTGGATATATTTCCAATTTGGTTTTCCATTTAGAACAGCTTCTCGTAAGGCTTCTTTTATCAAATCCGCACTAGTTCCGTCTTCTCTCAAACTCTTTTCCAAATCTTCAATTTCAAATGGGCTCAATAGACGACCTAGCTCCTGTTGGAAAGTATCTACCAAGCTCTTTAAATCATTAGGAGCAGATTGCACCTGGTTTGGAGCTTGTTTTTCCAAAAGTTGGTCTAGGCGCTCCAAGGCAAGAGTTGCATCGAAAATTACTTCTATTTCACCATTGAGTTCAATCGTTCGGTATTGAAGCAACCCCTTATCAGTCAAGCGGGAAATTGCTTGGTTGACTTCAGTAACTTGCTTGCCAATTTTTTCAGCAATCTGACTTGGAGACAATTCACCTAAAGCCGTTGTATTCTGTAGGTAAAAGAATTGCCAAACCAAGAAATCATCGCTTGACGAGAACAGTTGATTGTAATGTAAGAGCAGGTCACTCGGTAACACTAAGTTCCCTGATTTAAAAGCATCTAAATATGTCATAATTCCTCTTATAAGTATCCAAAATGAGACACATCATCTTCTACACTCTTCCACTCAAAAGGCGTTTCTTGGTATACTGCATAATTTACCCAGTTACTGAAAAAGAGGGCTGCAGATGAACTCCACCTCATACAAGGAAGTTCATGAATGTCATCATTTTTGAAATAATTTTCTGGTATATGTGGATCTAAACCAGCATCTAGATCTCTAAAATATTCCTTTGCGAGCGTATCGCGATCATACTCTAAATGCCCAAAGCTATAGACTTCTCTCAAATCTCGACTCGCAAGGATAGAGACTCCTACCTCTTCTCCTGATGCTAAAATCTCTAGATTTGTTTTGTTTAGAATATCTTCTTTGTGGACTTCTGTATGGCGAGAATGAGGGGATACATATAAATCATCAAAACCTCTCAGTAGAAGATGACCTTCTTTCAAAACATCTTGAGAATAAATCCCAGAAAGCTTCTGGTCCATCTGGTATTTATCTACGCCATAGCGATAGTATAGACCCGCTTGTGCTCCCCAGCAAATATACAGGGTTGAAAAGACATGAGTCTTAGACCAATCGATAACCTTAGTAAATTCCTCCCAATAGTCCACTTCTTCAAAAGGGAGATGTTCAACTGGAGCACCTGTAATAATCAAGCCATCAAAATACTGGTCTTGAACTTCTGAGAAGGTCTTATAAAAAGTCTTCATATGCTCAGAACGAGTTGTTTTCGACTGATGACTTTCCATATATAAAAATTCAATATCTAACTGCAAAGGAGTATTGGCTAAATGGCGTAAAAGCTGAGTTTCTGTAACCATTTTCAGTGGCATCAAGTTTAAAATCAGAATTTTCAGTGGTCGAATATCCTGATGAGCCGCCCTCTGGTCATCCATGACGAAAATATTTTCCGTTCGTAAAATCTCAACTGCTGGTAATTTTTTATCAATTCGAATCGGCATAGAAATCTCCTTACTGTATCATATTGGACTCAAGTAACCTGACTGTCATCAAATGGAAAAATCAAGCTGATGACACTTCTTCCCTTTATTATACTGTAAGAAGATATAGTTTTCAATTATAGTTTTTCTCTAACTAGATATAGCTTATTTTTATATCAAATGAAGAGAAAACAGCCCTAGGGACTGTTTTTCATTAATAATGCATCAGCACTTTATAGTCGTAATCTCCGATAGCTTCACGACCTTTGAGTTCATCCAGTTCGATTAAGAAGGCACAACCTGCTACGACTCCACCCAATTTTTCAATCATTTCGATGGTTGCTTTAACAGTACCACCTGTTGCCAAGAGGTCATCTACAATAAGAACACGTTGACCTGGTTTGATAGCATCTGCGTGCATGGTCAAAGTATCAACACCATATTCTTTTTCGTAGTCAGCTGAAATCACTTCGCGTGGCAATTTCCCTGGTTTACGTACAGGTGCAAAACCAATTCCCAACTCAAAAGCGACTGGACATCCAACGATAAATCCACGCGCTTCTGGACCTACGATCATATCGATCTTTTTGTCAGTAGCATATTGAACAATTTCACGAACAGCATAACTGTAGGCATTTCCATCTGCCATCAATGGGCTAATATCACGGAAAGTAATTCCTTCTTGTGGATAATTTTCAATACTTGCAATGTAATCTTTTAAGTTCATAGCGTTTCTTTCTTTTAAAGTTTTTACTCCCTATTATACCATAATTCCTAGAAAAGCAAAATAGAAAGAAGCCTTGGAATATCCTTCCAAAGCCCCTCAGTCCTTCATAAAATTCGGAGATTCACTCGCTCAATGAAATCTTTACTTCTTTTTGCTTTTAGTGCTTTGATTTCGCTCGCGATTTTGTTCGATGCGCCACTCTCGCTCAAAGTAAGACATGGTTTCAAATACTCTCTTTGGTAAGCCAACATCCAGCAAATAGATTGGGATTTTCAAAACGTTAGAATGTTTTGAACTTGTAAATCTACTTCGAAGACGATACCAGAAAAAGTTGGATTTTAAAAGTTCCTTGTCATAAAACTGAACCTCAATTATATAAAAATCCCTTGCATTTCTACTACCCTTAATTCTCGTGAGAGCAAACTTTTCTACCTGTCCCCAGGAATAAAACTGCCAGTCTTTCTTTGGATATGGTTTATAGAAAAATCCTTGAGCCGTACATTTCAAATACTCTTTATCAGAAAAAAGCCGTCGCAAATGTTGATACAAAATGAAGCCAACGATGATGATTAAGAAACCAATAAAGAGAATGAAAGCCACCAATCCCGCAGGTGCTTCTTCGGGATAGCTCAGCAAAAACGAAAAAATCCAAAGTAGAAGAGCCAATTCTAGTAGATAAAGAATAAGGCTCAAAACGATTTTCTTACTACTCCATTTAATAATTGTTTCTTCCATTAAGCCAACTCACTTAAATATTCATAGCGTTCATATTTTTCCAGTAAGTCTTCATTTTTCTCGTCTAACTCTTTTTGAAGGGTAGCTAGTTTCCCAAAGTCAGAACCATTTGCTAGCATTTCTTCCTCTATAGAAGAGATGCGGTTTTCCAAGGCTTCGATGTCACCTTCAATACTTGCCCATTCCTGCTTTTCTTGGTAGGTCATCCGTTTCTTTTCTTCACGGACTTTAACGACTTTTTCCTTCTCAACTTTTTGACTTTGTGTTACTGCTTCTGCTTCAAAGGCCTTTTCATCTAGATAATCTGTATAATGTCCAAAGAAAGGACGAATGGTCCCGTCTTCAAAAGCAAGAATCTTAGTTGCTACCTTATCAAGGAAATAGCGGTCGTGACTAACTGTCAAGACTGGTCCTGCAAAACCTTGTAAGAAATTTTCTAGAACTGTTAAGGTCGCAATGTCTAGGTCATTTGTTGGTTCATCCAAGAGAAGCACATTGGGTTTTTCAAGGAGTAATTTGAGGAGGTAAAGACGCTTCTTCTCTCCACCTGACAGCTTCTCAATCAAAGTACCGTGTGTTGAACGAGGGAAAAGAAATTGTTCTAGTAATTCTGCAATGGATGTCGTAGAGCCACCGCTCGTCTTAACTTCTTCTGCCACTTCTTGCAAGTAATTGATAACTCGCTTGCTTTCATCCAATCCTTCGATTTGTTGCGAGAAATAGGCAATGCGTACTGTTTCACCGATGATAACTTGTCCTTCAGTCGCTTCAAGTCTTCCTGCAATAAGGTTAAGAAGGGTTGACTTCCCAACACCATTGTCCCCGACGATTCCGATACGGTCTTTGGCTTGTACCAAAAGATTAAAATGTTTCAGAATCGGTTTATCGTCATAGGCAAAGGAAACATCCTTAAACTCGATAACCTTTTTACCGATACGGCTAGTTTCAAAATTCATGCTCAAGTCTGTCTCAAGGCTAGTATCTGAAACTTCTTTTTTCAAGTCATGGAATCGATTGATACGAGTTTGTTGCTTAGTCGCACGAGCTTGCGGTTGCCGTCTCATCCAAGCTAATTCTTGTTTGTAAAGTTGTTCCTTTTTATGAAGAAGAGCTGCGTCACGCTCATCCTGTTCAGCCTTGAGACGGACATAATCTTGGTAATTCCCCTGATACTCTGTTAATCCACCTCTATCCAATTCAAAAATTCGCGTAGAAAGAGCATCTAGGAAATAACGATCGTGAGTGATGAAGAGGACGGTCTTCTTGGAATTCTTCAAGAAAAGTGTCAGCCACTCGATGGTCGCAATGTCCAGATGGTTGGTTGGCTCATCAAGAAGCAAGAGATCATGATTTCCTAAAAGCACTTGCGCCAATTGAACCCGTCTACGAAGACCACCCGACAAAGCTCCAACAGGAGTTGATAATTCTTGAATTCCTAGTTTACTGAGAACAGTCTTGACCTGACTTTCGATTTCCCATGCTTGAAGAGAATCCATCTCCGCCATGACCCGTTCTAGACGCGACTGCTTTTCCTCACTGTAGTTGAGCATAAGCAGTTCATACTCCCGAATTAACTGGATTTCTTTCAAATCACTTGATAAAACAGTATCCAAGACAGTCTTACTATCATCAAAATCGGGATTTTGAGTCAGGTAGCCAATCTTGTAATCACTCTTTGCTGAAAATGGGCTTACGTCACCATCAAAACCTGAAACGCCAGAAAGAACATCTAGAAGGGTTGTTTTCCCGGTTCCGTTGACACCGATAAGACCGATGCGATCTAAGTCGTGGATGATAAAAGAAATATCCTTAAAAACGGTCTTGTCACCAACGGATTTGCTTAGTTTTTCAACGATAAAATCACTCATTTTCTCTCCCTTAGGTAAGCATGGATGGCTTTACGGTCATTTTCCAATTCTCCATCCACAATAGCATACTCAATTTCTTCTAAAACATCCCCTAATTCAGGACCTGGATGATAGCCATATTCCTTGATAAGAATGCCACCATTAATTTGAATCTCTTTCTTATCATGAATAGCCAAGCTCTCGTAAGTTTCTGTGATTGCTTGTGGGTTGACTTCCTTCCCTTGAGCTCTGCGAAGATTTTCAGCCTGTAGAAGCAAGTCCAAATCAAAACGGTAACAATCACGTTTACCTAGCTCCCCTTCTTCTCGGAGAGCCAAAATAGACAGCAAATCCTGTACCTGCTTAGCAAATTGGCGTGAAGTCTTCCAATGTTTCAAAAACTTTTGAGCATCTTCCACTTCTAAAACCCATAAAAGTGCTGCCCAAGCTTGCTCAGAAGATTCAAAAGTAAAATCTTTTTCTAAATCAAACAAAGACTGGAGTTTTTCCTGACTACCAGCCATATCTGGAAGATAATCATAAGCTTGACTCTCAATCATAGATGATAAACCTACTTGCCAATAGGGAGCCAGTAAAAGCTTATCAAACTCGACAAAGGTGCGCTCCACAGAGATTTTCTCCAAGAGTGGCGTTAAGGCCTTCATCGCTTCAAACGTTTCTTGCTCGAGTTCAAAACCAAGACTAGCTTGGAAACGAAAGCCACGCATGATGCGTAGCGCATCTTCATTGAAACGTTCACTAGCTACACCGACAGCTCGCAGAACTTGATTTTCTAAATCTTTGAGACCATCAAATAAATCGACGATTTCTCCTGTCTCATCCAAGGCAAAGGCATTGACTGTGAAATCTCGGCGTTTGAGATCTTCTTCGAGTGAACGAACAAAAGAAACAGAACTTGGTCTCCGATAGTCTACATAGACATCCTCTGTTCGAAAAGTAGTGACTTCGTACTCTTCATCTCCATCTAAAACCAAAACGGTCCCATGCTCAATGCCGATATCAGCTGTGCGTGGAAAAATCTGCTTGGTCTCTTCAGGATAAGATGAAGTCGCGATATCCACATCATGGATGGGACGATTGAGTAGGGCATCCCTAACAGAGCCACCAACAAAATAAGCCTCAAATCCTGCTTCTTTAATTTTTTCTAATACTGGTAAAGCCTTCTGAAATTCAGAAGGCATTTTTGTTAATTTCATAGTAAGTGTTCTAATCCATAGACAAGCTCATGACGCTTGACAACTTCTTTGATTCCCAAATTCACTCCTGTCATGAAGGAGCTACGATCATAGGAGTCATGACGCAGAGTCAATCCCTCCCCTTGATTTCCAAAAATGACCTCTTGATGGGCTACCAATCCTGGCAAGCGAACTGAATGGATTCGCATACCATCAAAGTTAGCTCCACGTGCTCCCGCAATGAGTTCTTCCTCATCATTAGCACCTTGTTGAATAGACTCACGAACTTCAGCCATCAACTCGGCTGTTTTAATAGCTGTCCCGCTCGGAGCATCTTTTTTCTTATCATGGTGGAGTTCAATAATCTCCACATTTGGGAAGTATTTAGCTGCCTGTGCTGCAAATTGCATCAGCAAGACAGCACCCAAGGCAAAGTTCGGAGCAATCAAGCCACCCAAGCCTTTGGAACGAGACAATTCTTTTAATTCTTCGATTTCTTGACTGGTGAAACCTGTCGTTCCTACTACTGGGGCAAAGCCATTTTCAAGAGCAAAGCGTGTATTCTCATAGGCGACAGCTGGTGTAGTAAAGTCCACCCAAACATGGGCATCAAAACCTGCTAAGTCATTTTTATCATTGAATACTGGAATTCCTTGCCATTCAGATGCAGACTCAAAAGGATCCAAAACAGCTACTAGTTCAAGTTCAGGATCAGACAAAACCATCTGACAAGCAGCTTGCCCCATTCTTCCCTTAAAACCTGCGATAATCACTCGAATACTCATCTCTACTCCAGCCTAAGATACAAAGGACGTTAGCTGACCATGAAAAATAGGGGATGGCGCTGACTTTCCATGAAAGGCAAGACAGGCATCTTTTTTCAAGAGGCAGATAGTCCGTGTTCAATTTCTAAAATACAAAGCCTGCAAGAACACAAAGTGAAAATAGGAGTTCTAATCAAGGAGTAGATACTCCTTGGAAGAACTGTCTTTTTCACACAGGGTTCCAGGCGTGTTCAATTGCTAAGATACAAAGGACGTTAGCTGCCCATGAAAAATAGGGAATGGCGCTGACTTTCCACGAAAGGCAAGACAGACATCTTTTTTCAAGAGGCAGATAGTCCGTGTTCAATTTTAAGATACAAAGCCTGCAAGAACAATCTAGACAATTGGTGTATAACCTAAAGCAATACTTCCTTCTCCAAGGTGAGTCCCGATGACACTACCAAAGGTTGCAATTGAAATGTCTGTAGCTACTCCGCCGTCTAACAAAAGCTGAAGCAAATCAGCTGCTTTTTGAGGAGCATTCCCATGAATTACAGTAATCTGATAATTTCCATTACTTGTTACTTCTTTGACAATTTCAACCAAACGTTTTGTTGCTTTCTTCTCTGTACGAACCTTCTCATAAACTTCGATAACACCTTGGTCATTGAAATAGAGGATTGGTTTAATGCTAAGAAGGTTCCCTAAAATAGCTGCGCCATTTGATAAACGACCACCTTTAACCAGATGATCAAGGTCATCTACCACGATAAAGGCAGAAGTATTTTCAATCTGTTCGGTTAACTTATCTAGTATAGACTGGAAATCATCTCCCTGCTCAGACCATTGAAAAACACTTTCTACCATGAAACCTAGAGGGGCACTTGTAATACGAGTATCAGGAAAAGCAATGGTTAGACCTTCAAACTCATCCGTCATATACTGGATGTTCTGGTGAAACCCTGAGATTCCAGAAGATAGGAAGAGACCCAAAACATGAGTATAGCCTTTTTCTTTTAATGATGATAAAATTTCATCCAACTTTGCAATACTTGGTTGACTTGTTTTAGGTAGTTCAGATGAACGAGCCATTTTTTCATAAAATTCTTGAGCGGTTAGATTTACACCTTCAACATACTCCTGTCCGTCGATATTCACAGGAATGTCAAGCACAAATAAATCTTCTTTCCGCAAGGTTTCCGCTTGTAGAAAAGCAGATGAGTCTGTTATGACCGCTAATTTCATTTTTTTAAAACTCCAAATTAATTCCTGGTAAATCTAGTGCAATTTCCGTTACTTCATACGTCAAACGGTTTAGCATATCCAAAGAAGGACGAGCAAGCGTCTCAACTTCTTCTTGACTAAAGTCACTTGGTTGATCTACGATACGACCTTCAACGTGGTTGACTTGAGAAATAGTACCGCTGATAACAAATTTATCAAAGACAATCATAAAGCTCAAAACAACTACGAGAGAAGTCACCTGATTTTCTTGGTCATGTTGAAGTAGTTGGAAGTTCACATCAACCTTTGTTTCAGGAATTCCGTTCTCATTTTCCCATTCAAAGTTACGAGCATCAAAGTGATACTGACTTACAAATTCTTGTTCACGTTTTAAATTCATCATATTCTCCATGGTTACAATTTACTTTGAATTGTAACATATTTTCTTATTTTCTGCTAACTTTCCTAAATTCCGATTTCTGCTTTCACAACTTCAGCAATGGTATCCACATAGTAATCTACCTCTTCAGTTGTTGGTGCTTCAGCCATGACACGCAAGAGTGGCTCAGTTCCACTTGGGCGAACGAGAATACGTCCGTTACCTGCCATCTCTTCTTCCATCTTATCGATAATAGCCTTGATAGCTGGTACTTCCATGGCTTTGTCTTTCATAGTGTTTTCCACACGGATATTAACCAATTTTTGTGGGTAAATTGTTACTTCTGATGCCAACTGAGATAAGCTCTTACCCGTTTCTTGCATGATCTTAGTCAATTGAACTGCTGAAAGTTGACCATCACCAGTTGTATTGTAGTCCATCAAGATAACGTGACCTGATTGTTCTCCGCCTAGATTGTAGCCTGATTTTCTCATTTCTTCAACTACATAGCGGTCTCCAACAGCAGTGACTGCTTTATTGATTCCTTCACGGTCCAAGGCTTTATGGAAACCAAGGTTAGACATAACTGTTGTTACAATTGTATTTTGAGCCAATTGACCTTTCTCAGAAAGGTATTTACCGATGATATACATAATCTTATCACCGTCGACAATATCACCGTTTTCATCTACTGCAATCAAACGGTCACTATCACCATCAAAGGCCAAACCGATAGCTGACCCGCTTTCTTTCACAAGTTCTTGCAAGGCTTCTGGATGAGTTGAACCAACGTTCAAGTTGATGTTCAGTCCATCTGGAGTTTCTCCGATAACCGTTAATTGAGCACCCAAGTCTGCAAAAATTTGTCGAGCACTTGTTGAAGCAGCGCCATTTGCAGTATCCAATGCTACCTTCATCCCTTCAAGAGCTGTTCCAGTTGAAACAAGATAAGCTTCATACTTGCGCAAACCTTCTGGATAATCAACTACAGTCCCTAAACCTTCAGCACTTGGACGTGGAAGAGTGTCTTCACTCGCATCAAGCAAGGCTTCGATTTCTGCTTCCTTGTCATCGTCAAGTTTAAATCCGTCACCACCAAAGAATTTAATCCCGTTATCAAGGGCTGGGTTGTGGCTAGCTGAGATCATGACACCTGCACTTGCTCCCTCAGTTTTAACCAAGTATGCTACTGCTGGTGTTGCAAGAACGCCAAGCTTATAAACGTGGATTCCAACTGAAAGAAGACCAGCAATGAGAGCTGCTTCTAACATTTGACCTGAAATACGTGTATCACGTCCTACGAAAACTTTAGGCGCTTCTGTCGCATGTTGACTGAGGACATATCCTCCGAAGCGACCCAATTTAAAGGCCAATTCTGGCGTTAATTCTACGTTTGCTTCTCCACGGACTCCGTCCGTTCCAAAATATTTACCCATTTTAACATTCCTTTTCTAGTATATTTTTAATTTAAGATTCTGACTTCGTCTCTGCTGATGTCGTTGAAGAGTTTTCAGTAGACGAAGTGTTACTTGTTGTGCTTGTGCTACTTGTTGTTCTAACAGCTTTAGTTGAAACTTTCATAGTCGTTTCAAAAGGTGTAATTACTGTTGGTAAGACAGATCCATTTTTATCAACAGCTTGCAAGGGAACGGAACCAGAGTAGTTTCCTGTAATCTGTTCACTCGTTGGTAAAACTGCAACAATCCGATCAATCTTAGATAGTGTATCCGCATCACTAGTTACTGAAACTTTTTCATCAGAAACAGTCACACGTTCGATTATAATCTTCTCATCAATTTGACTAGAATCAATTTGAGGTACAACAGGTACATTATCTCGAGTAACTTTCTTACCAATCTTTACTGTGATCTTTTGTGGTGTTGCTACAGCTGTCAAACCACTTGGAAGATTTTCAATGGTCAAGGGAACTTCAATCGTACCTTCTGTAGCTTGCGTCAAATCAGCAGTCACTTTAAATTTACGAGTGCTCTCCTGCATCTCACTAGCCAAGGTGACTCGATTCGAACCCGTCAAAAATACCGTTACTTCCGAGCTGAAACCACTGATAAAATATTGCTCACTATCATACTGAATATCAATCGGTACATTGACTACTGTATTGGTATAGGTTTCAGTTTTAGTTTGTCTTGCGTTGGTATTGTTTTGATAATTGATTGATGTTGCATAGATAAACAGGACACATGCAAAGAGGAGTGAGGAGATGATATAAAGACTATTTCTTTTCATTATTCCAACCTCCTAATAGACGTTCTTTTAAGCTTAGTTCTTGTTCATCCTTAGGTATCAGAATACGACGTAGTTCTTCCTCGAATTCTTCCAAACTTAAGTCATGTTTGAATACACCGTTGTAGGTGATAGAAATACCACCGGTTTCTTCTGATACAACAAATGTAAGGGCATCTGAAACTTCGGATAAACCAATGGCTGCACGGTGACGAGTTCCGAACTCTTTAGAAATACCTGTGTTTTCAGTCAATGGTAGATAGGCAGAGGTTACTGCAATTCTTTCTCCACTGATAATGACTGCTCCATCATGGAGCGGCGTATTAGGGATAAAGATGTTAATTAATAACTCTGCAGAAATCTTAGCATCCAAAGGAATTCCTGTAACGATGTACTCCTGCAAGGTTCTCACACGTTGAACAGCTACCAAAGCTCCAATCTTTCGCGGGCTCATATACTCAACCGATTTTACAAAAGCCTGTACCATCTGCTCTTCTGAACTTATAGGAGTATTTGAAAAGAAGTCCGTAGCTCGACCTAATCGTTCCAAACCTGTCCGAATTTCTGGAGAAAAGATAACAACCGCTGCAATAACTCCATAGGTAATCAATTGGTTAATCAACCAGGAAATAGTCGTCAAGCCCAAAAAATTAGCCGCAATCTGAGCTAAGATAAAAACTAAAACGCCTCGAACCAAAATCATAATCTTGGTTCCTGCAATTGATTTTGTAAATTGATATAAGATATAAGCAACGATTAGAATATCAATCACATTTATCGCAATACTCCAAGGACTGGAAAACAAACTAGACCAGTATTGAAGATTAGATAATTGCTGAAAATTCATCCTGTGTCCCCTCTCCAAAAAAGCTTCTCTTCATTATAACATTTTTAATGGAAATTTTCTCCCCCCTACCTCATTTTAAATTGGTAGAAAATATGATAGAATAAAATGATAAAAATGAAATAAGGAGAAACCATGTCTGAATTATATGATATTACCATCATAGGGGGTGGCCCAGTTGGTCTTTTCGCAGCCTTTTATGCAAATTTACGTCAAGCTAAAGTACAAATCATTGACTCTCTTCCTCAATTAGGTGGTCAACCTGCCATCCTTTATCCTGAAAAACAAATTCTTGATGTCCCAGGTTTCCCGAATCTCACTGGTGAAGAATTAACGAATCGCTTGTTGGAACAATTAAAAGGTTTTAATACACCTGTACACCTCAACGAAACTGTTCTTGAAATTGAAAAAGAGAATGATGTATTTAAGATAACAACTACTAAAGGTATTCATAGTAGTAAAGCTGTTATTATCGCTATGGGTGGTGGAGCTTTTAAACCACGTCCACTTGAATTAGATGGTGTTGACGGTTATGAAAATATCCATTATCACGTTTCTAATATTCAACAATATGCTGGCAAGAAAGTAACCATCTTGGGTGGAGGAGACTCTGCGGTAGACTGGGCCCTAGCTTTTGAAAAGATTGCTCCTACTACTCTAGTTCACCGTCGAGACAACTTCCGTGCCCTCGAGCATAGTGTACAAACTTTGCAAGAGTCTTCTGTGACTATCAAAACACCATTTGTGCCAAGTCAACTTCTTGGAGATGGTCAAACTCTGGACAAACTGGAAATCACAAAAGTTAAATCAGATGAAGCCGAAAGCCTTGAACTGGACCACCTCTTTGTCAACTATGGCTTCAAATCATCAGTTGGTAATCTTAAAAATTGGGGATTAGAACTGAATCGTCATAAGATTATCGTCAATAGTAAGCAAGAATCAAGCCAGGCTGGAATTTACGCTATCGGCGACTGCTGCTACTACGAAGGTAAGATTGACCTGATTGCGACAGGTCTTGGCGAAGCACCTACTGCTGTCAACAATGCCATCAACTACATTGACCCAGAACAAAAAGTACAACCAAAACACTCTACAAGTCTATAAGAAAAAAACCACGAATCCTAGGATTCGTGGTTTTAGAGTTCATCTGCAATAAAAAGCAACTTACTGGAATTTTACCTTAAAAACTAAAAGTCTACTTTGTACCATTTAAAGCATCTGGATATTCTTTACTCTTTGTTTCTATAGTTTCAACTACTTTTGTAGAAAATTCACCCTTCATCGAACTATCAATGTTTTTCGAAACTTCTTTCAAACTTTCTTGAGCACTTAATAGAGAAATCTTCATATATTTTTCTGTATCTTTTTCTATATTTCGTAGAGCTTCCTCGCCCCCTGCGAAAAAATCATTAATGTAATCAAATACATTCGCCATGATCCTTAACCTCGTTCTTCTAAGCGTCTTTGATGCTCCTGTGCTCTGTCAAGCTCATCTTCTAAGAGACGGTGTTGTCGCTTGTAATCCTGTTCGAGCTCCAATTCTTCTTGTTCGAGTTGCCCTTGTCTATTTCTATACGCCATCTCGATTTGCTGACTAAAGTTGGATGCTAACCGATTAGATTGATAACGCCATTCGGTTGTATCTCCACCTATCTGGTCCAAGCAATGAGCAACAATTTGATGCTTTTCTTCAATCATATGACGCAACTGTTGAAACTTATAGTTTGCTTCTTCGTACTGGTTTTCGATTTTTTTATAAGAACGTCGATAGTCATCCTCACATTCTTCAATACGTTGGCGCTTTTTCCTAATTTCATCCTCTATCATGTCATACTCTCCCATTGCTTAAATTCATTAGCTAATTCTTTATCTTCATCTAATTTTTTCTGAATACCGTTTTTGATTTGCTTTTCTAATTCTGTAAAATCTTTCTCTAATTGTTTCGCAGTATCAAGAACTGGAGTAAACCTCTTTTGAATGACACCAATAGTTGTTTCATAGTTCACCCCTCCCTCAGAATAGGCAACCTCAGTTTCATACGGACTTAGAATAAAACCCCAAGGAACATTACTACAAGATACAAGCACTTCACTTGCATCTTGAACCCCTTCATTATATATTTTTTTGAGAACGCCTAGCTCTTCTGTTACAATATAGCAAATACCTGAAGCCGTAAGCTTAGCTTGTTCAGAGTCGAGAAAGATTTGCTCATTTGATGTAAACCCATCAGCAGCTAGACTCTTCTTAATCCTTTTGAAACTCTCCATTTTAATCAGAAAGTTGTTATAAGCGACTGTACTGGTATTGGAGAGAATTTCAATTTTCCCATCCTTATCTAAGCGATAACCATAGGTCATATGCTGATTTACAAAACCTTCTTGTTCACTATCTACATAATAAACCATACCTACAGAACCGATACTACCCTTGTTAGGATCTCTTCCAACCATGCTAATCTTATCTTTAGGGTCAGCATAGTTGTAGATACGTCCTTTAATCTGATCGACAATTTTTCTCTGTTCAGGGCTAAGGATTCGGTAGACATCAGGTCCGTTGTAGATATAAGCCTGTTGGATTCGTTCGATTTGGGCCGCTTCAAGAGCAGCCATAGCATACTGAGCATCCATAGATCCAAGCGAATGCCCGTAAATGTTAATCTTGGCATTGGGATATTTTTCCATGATATCTTTCAAAGCTCTGGCAGAGGCCTTTAATTGTTCAGTAGATTGATCGCGATCGCTGAGGTCACTTTGCATGATGATTCTCTTAGCTATTACTGAATCATTTTCTGCCCAGTCATTCCAGACATCTGGTGCTTCATTCAAAATATGATCTGGACCCGTAGAACCACGAAAGAGAACCGTTACTTCCTGTACATCCTCAGCATTTTCTTTGGGATTTTTTACAACTGCATAAACCTGCTCGCCAGCTCCTGTGGTATTGTTGTAGACTTGGGTGACAGTGCCAATTTGATCACCATTAGGAGTTTCCGCTATACGATTCAATCGTAAATCTTTATATTCAGCCATTGCAGTTTGAAGATTAACTTCACTCACATATTCTTCAGTCATGATCTACTCTCCTAACAACTTACTCAACTCTCCAGAATATGTATAGCCACTGGGCTCTAATTTCCCCTCGCTATTTCTTACAATACCGAATTGAATATCTAATTTTTCATTATTATTAATATAAGTTTTAACCTCTATACCTCCCATTGGATTATAATATAAACTTTCATTATCAATCACATAGTCACGGATAATTCCTTCTTTAGTAAAAGCTTTTGGATCTTTCTTTTTCATATATTCTTCATAAATTTTTCTCGCCTCATCGCTTGTTGCGATAGCTATCATTTCTTGTTTCTTTTGGTATTGGTGCATGCTACATCCTCCTACTGCGATTCCAATCACTGCTAAAATACTGATTAAAATAATCATACTTTTTTTAGGTTTTTTCATGGTGCCTCCTTTATGCTATCCTATCAATAAATTAGGAACGAACTTACTCATAGTATAGCATAATTTTCCTCTACGTCCTCAGCTTTTTCTTTGGGATTTTTTACAACCGCATAAACCTGCTCGCCATCACCTGACACGGTTTCCATGGTTCTTCCGGTAACACTCCCCCTTAAGGCCTCCAGTTCTTTTACTCCTGGTGGAAGAGTGACATGGCCAGTATTGTTGTAGACTTGGGTGACAGTGCCTAATTCCTCATTATTATGAGTTCTAGCAACATTATCTAACTTTAAATTTCTATATTCTGTCATAGCTATCTGAAGCTGTTTATCATTGACATATTCTTTTTCCATAACCCTATTCTCCAAGAAGTTTTGCTAATTTCCCTGAGTATATATAACCACTAGATTTTAAAATACCTTCATTATCTTTAACGATTCCAAATTGAAATTCCAAATCTTTATCATGATTCACATAAACTGTAACCTCCATCCCTCCCATGGGATTGTAGTATAGGCTTTCATTATCAATTTCATACGATTTGATAACACCATCGTCAGTTAAGGCATTTTGATCCAATGCTTTCATATGACTTTCATAAACCTTTCTTGCCTCATCACTTGTCGCGATGGCAATCATTTCTTGTTTCTTTTGGTATTGGTGCATGCTACATCCTCCTACTGCTATTCCAATTACTGCTAAAATACTGAATAATACTATCATACTTTTTTTAGGTTTTTTCATGGTGCCTCCTTTATGCTATCCTATCAATAAATTAGGAATGAACTTACTCATAGTATAGCATAAGTATCCTCTATATCCTTAGCTTTTTCATTGGGATTTTTTACAACTGCATAAACCTGCTCGCCCGCTCCTGTGGTATTGTCGTAGACTTGGGTGACAGTGCCAAGTTCTCTTTCATATTGGTCATATAAAGTTCTTCCTTCACCCATGTTATCCTGATACTCTGCCATTGCGGTTTGAAGGTTATCTTCTTTAACATAATTTTGTGTCATTCATTATTGCCTTTCAAAAGTTTGGATAATTTTGGTGAAGTAGAATAATATGCTGAATGGTATGAGCCATCTTTGTTTTCAATCAAATTATAATTTATATTTAATTCATTATCTTTGTTGATAATCACTGAAACCATTAATCCCCCCATTGGATTATAACTTAAGCTACTTTCATCAATCTCATAATTCTTTATAATTCCTTCATCGGTGAATGCTTTGGGGTCTTTTGATTTCATAAAATGTTCATAAACCTTCTTCGCCTCATCGCTGGTCGCAATGGCAATCATTTCTTGTTTTTTTTGATATTGGTGCATACTACATCCTCCTACTGCTATTCCAATGACTGCTAAAATACTGAATAAAATAATCATACTTTTTTTAGATTTTTTCATGGTGCCTCCTTTATGCTATCCTATCAATGAATTAGGGACTAACTTACTCATAGTATAGCATAACTTTCCTCTACATCCTCAGCATTTTCTTTGGGATTTTTCACAACTGCATAAACCTGCTCACCCGCTCCTGTGGTATTGTCGTAGACTTGGGTGACAGTGCCAATTTGATCTCCACTTTGAGTTTTCACAACATGATTTAAATCCATTTCAGAGTCATACTCTGTCATTGCTATTTGAAGATTTTTATCGTTTACATAGTCCTTAATCATTTTTTCCTTCTTCCAAAATCCTGTTTAGGTCACCAGTATATCCATAGTATGCAGTGCTATAGGTACCATCTCCATTATCTATTAAGTTAAAATTCATCCTAAGATCTTTTTTCCCGTTCAAAAATAAACGTACCATTAAACCTCCCATTGGATTATAGGAAAGTTTTTCTTTATCAATTTCATAACTCTTAATGATACCCTCTTCGGTCAGTGCTTTGGGATCTTCTTTCTTCAAATATTCTTCATAAACCTTTCTCGCCTCATCGCTGGTCGCGATGGCAATCATTTCCTGTTTCTTTTGGTATTGGTGCATGCTACAACCTCCTATTGTGATTCCAATGACTGCTAAAATACTGAATAATACTATCATACTTTTTTTAGTTTTTTTCATGGTGCCTCCTTTACGCTATCCTATCAATAAATTAGGTACTAACTTACTCATAGTATAGCATAAAAACGATTTCTCATCAAAATGCCTCACACATATTTAATGACTTCAAAAAAACAACCACGAATCATATGATTCGTGGTTGTTACAGTTCCTCGGCAATTTTATTAATCTTTCTCAGTCGATGATTGACACCACTTTTTGTGAGTGGATTTGTCAAACTGTCTGCCAATTGCTGGATAGAATAATCTGGATGTTGGATACGCAAATGCGCTACTTCCTGCAAATCGACTGGTAAGCTATCTAGTCCAACAGTATCAATGATTTTACTGATATTGTTGATGGTTTTCATGCTTGCAGAAACTGTCCGAGCGATATTGGCTGTCTCTGCATTATTGGCACGATTGAGGTCATTACGAGTTTCTCGGAGAATCTTGACACCTTCAAAAGTATCACGTGCCTGCATGGCTCCGACTAAAATTAAGAAATCCATAATATCTTCCGCTCTCTGAAGATAGGTCACCGCACCTTTTTTTCGTTCAATAACCTTGGCATCTAGCAAAAACTGCTGCAAAAGCGAAGCAAGCCCTTGGGCATGGTCCACATAAACCGAACTAATTTCTAACTGATACTTGCCTGACTCGGGATCTCTGATGCTCCCATTTGCTAAGAATGCACCACAGAGATAGGCACGACCCGCTTCCTCGTCTCCTAAAATATCTGGATCAATCCCTGTTTCCAAGCCAAAGAAAGAATCTGCTAAGCGTAAATCCGCTAACAGTTCTTGAACACGTTCATCTGTAAAAACAGTATAGACACGATTTTTTCGAAGATTGCTTCTCTGGTGGTGACGAATCTCAGACTTAATCCCATAAAAGTGTAAGAAAGATTCATAGAGATGACGAGCCAACTTGGCATTTTCTGTAATGACGGACAAGGTCAAACCAGAGCTCGATAAACCAATACTACCCGACATCTTGATAATAGCTGATAATTCATAACGACTCAGGTGATGCTGACTTAAAATTTCTTCTTTTACTGCTACTGTAAAACTCATTTTCTCACCTGTATGATACGCATGAGCTCATCTACGATTAAATCACCATCGTGAAAGGCTCCCCCATTTTCCAAGCGTAGAAAGTTGGATGAAATAACACGTGGGACTTGCTTACACAAACCTTCAAAATCATGCTCAACCTGCACCAAATATTCATCAAAACGGTTGGTATCCATATAGTCCCTCGGAACCTTTTCTATATTCACAAGGACAGTATCGATAAATGGACGACCCAAATGGCGATGCAAAACTTCTACGTGATCACTATCTGAGAAATGCTCAGTCTCTCCTCGCTGGGTCATAATGTTGCAGACATAAGCAATTTCAGCCTTGGTTTCCAGAAGCGCCTGACCAATTTCTTCAATAACGATATTCGGCAAAATCGAAGTAAAGAGTGAACCTGGCCCCAAGACAATCATATCACTCTCAAGAATGGTATTGACGACTCGGCGACTTGCCTGTGGTTTTTTATCATCCAGAGTATTGGTAACATAGACATGGTCAATCATTCCTGGATGATCTGCAATGTGACTTTCCCCAGCTACTTCTGATCCATCTTTGAAGACAGCATGGAGTGTCAAAGGATGGTCACTTGATGGGAAAATCTTCCCTGTAGTATGGAAGAATTTACTCAGCAATTGCATGGCATTGTAGGTTGAACCCTGCATTTCAGAAAGTCCTGCTATGATAATGTTCCCTAATGGATGACCGGCAAAAGCACCTGCATCCTCAGAAAAACGGTATTGAAAGACTTTCTCGTAAAATTTTGGCATATCTGACATGGCCACAAGGACATTACGCAAATCGCCTGGCGGTGTTAACTGTTGAATATTTTTACGAAGTTCACCTGAAGAGCCGCCATCATCAGCAACGGTTACAATGGCTGCGATGTCCACATCCTTTTCCCGTAGACTATTTAAAATAACAGGGATTCCGGTTCCTCCACCAATCACCGTAATTTTGGGTTTTCTCATGAACGGTTTACCGTTTCCTTTCTTCGGTCTTTATCACGATGACTTTCATTTACAGGCCAATCTTTAGATAAATCATTTGCTAATCGCTTGGCAAAAGCAACGCTTCGGTGTTGGCCACCTGTACAACCCACTGCAATGGTTAAAACAGATTTACCTTCTTTTTTATAACCCGGTAGAATTGGTTCAATCAAGGCTAACAAATGACGATAAAAATCTTCAGATTCCTTATGATTCATGACATAGTCATAAACTGCCTGGTCTTCACCTGTCTGGTTACGAAGTTCTGGGAGATAGTAAGGGTTTGGCAAGAAACGCACATCAAATACTAAATCGGCATCAATTGGAATGCCGTATTTAAAGCCAAAGGACATCACCTCAATACGGAAAGACTGCGTTTGTTCTTGGTCCGAAAATTGCTCTGCAATGGTCTTACGAAGTTCACGAGGTGTTAACTCTGTCGTATCTACCACGTTTTGACTCATGTTTTTCAAAGGAGCCAAGAGCTCTCGTTCCAACTTGATTCCATCTAAGATACGACCGTCTGCCGCAAGAGGATGGCTTCTTCTGGTTTCCTTATAGCGCGCCACCAATTCCTTATCAGCTGCATCCAAAAAGAGGATTTTGAAATCCAAATCATCTTGATTTTCCAATTCATCCAAGACTGCCTGAATCTCTGAAAAGAAAGAACGACTACGCATGTCCACCACTAGGGCTAACTTGTGGTCATCATCCTTGGTCTCTACCAACTGTAAAAACTTTGGCAAGAGGGCAGGTGGCATATTATCGATGGTGAAATATCCTAAATCTTCAAAAGATTGAATGGCTACCGTTTTCCCTGCACCACTCATCCCTGTTACAATCACTAGGTGAAGTTGTTTCATTGTCATCATAATCTCCTTATATCAAAAGAAGTTTGGAAGAACCAAACTTCAACTCGCTTATCCAATCTCTGCGATGACTTCAATTTCGACTTTTACATCGCGAGGAAGACGAGCTACTTCCACAGCTGAACGAGCTGGAAATTCCTTATTAAAGGCTGTTTGGTAAACCTCGTTAAAAGGTACAAAGTCGTTCATATCACTCAAGAAGCAAGTTGTTTTCACCACATGGTCAAAATCTGTTCCCGCTTCTGCTAAAATCGCTCCAATGTTTTTCAAGACTTGTTCTGTCTGTTCTTGAATCGTTTCTCCTACGATTTCTCCAGTTTCAGGAGATAGAGGAACTTGACCGCTAGCAAACAAAAGGTTGCCAACAATTTTTCCTTGAACGTAAGGCCCGATTGCCTTTGGAGCTTTATCTGTATGAATTGTTTTTGCCATATGTATTCCTCACAATTTTTCTAAAATAGCATCCCAAGCCTGGTCCATTCCTGCTTTTGTTACGGATGAAAAGAGGATAAAATCATCACTTGGATCGAAGTTTAATTTCTTTTTAATTGCTGATTCGTGCTTGTTCCATTTACCGCGCGGAATCTTGTCTGCCTTGGTCGCTACAATGATGACAGGAATCTCATAATATTTAAGAAATTCGTACATCTGTACATCATCTGCTGACGGATCATGACGAAGGTCAACGAGACTAACCACTGCTCGAAGATTTTCTCGAGTGGTTAAGTACTCCTCAATCATGCGTCCCCATTTTTCGCGTTCCTTTTTGGACACACGGGCATAACCGTAGCCAGGTACATCTACAAAACGCATCTTATCATCAATATTAAAGAAATTAAGTAGTTGTGTTTTCCCTGGTTTTCCAGAGGTACGAGCTAGATTTTTTCGATTGAGCATAGTATTGATAAAACTAGATTTACCAACATTTGAGCGACCTGCAAGAGCAATCTCAGGAAGTTCATCCTGCGGATAGTGGGACTTGTTGGCTGCACTCAGCAAAATCTCAGCATTGTGTGTATTGATTTCCATGGTCACCTCTAGGCTGTCTCTAGGATTGGCTTAGCTGTCCCATCAACCGCTTCTTTTGTGATACGAACTGTCTTCACATTTTCTTGACTTGGAACTTCGAACATAACATCTAGCATGGTTTCTTCGATGATTGAGCGAAGACCACGAGCACCCGTTTTACGTTCGATGGCTTTATTGGCAATTTCCTGAAGGGCTTCGTCATCAAATTCAAGCTCTACATCGTCATATGAAAGCAAGGTCTGGTATTGTTTCACCAAGGCATTTCTTGGTTCCTTCAAGATGCGAACCAAGTCATCTACGGTCAACTGCTCCAAGGCTGCAAAGACAGGCAAGCGTCCAATCAACTCAGGAATAATTCCGAATTTTTGAATATCTTCTGCGATGATCTCTTGCATGTAAGAGCTATTTTCATCAATTGCCTTGTTGTTTTGTCCAAAACCAATGACTTTTTCACCCAAACGCTGTTTGACAATTTCTTCGATTCCATCGAAGGCACCACCCACGATGAAGAGGATATTCTTAGTGTCCACTTGAATCATTTCTTGTTGTGGATGTTTACGTCCACCTTGAGGAGGTACACTAGCTACAGTTCCTTCGATAATCTTGAGGAGGGCTTGTTGGACCCCTTCACCAGAAACATCACGTGTGATAGAAACATTCTCACTCTTCTTAGCAATCTTGTCAATCTCATCGACATAGATAATCCCACGTTCTGCACGCTCGATGTTAAAGTCAGCTGCCTGCAAGAGTTTGAGGAGGATATTTTCAACATCCTCACCCACATAGCCAGCCTCAGTAAGAGCTGTTGCATCCGCAATAGCAAATGGTACATTCAAACTTTTAGCGAGAGTTTGAGCAAGGAAAGTCTTCCCTGAGCCAGTTGGGCCAATCATTAGAATGTTTGATTTTTGCAAATCAACATCTTCATGATCTTCGCGAGTGTCATGGAAATTGATGCGTTTGTAGTGGTTATATACAGCCACTGCAAGAGCACGTTTGGCACGATCTTGACCGATCACATAGTGGTTCAAGATGTTTAAGAGTTCAATAGGTTTTGGTACTTCAGACAAGTCTGCCAAAACTTCCTCAGCCAACTCCTCACGAATAATTTCCTGGGCCAACTCTACACATTCATTACAGATAAAGGCATTGTTCCCAGCGATTATTTTTTTAACTTCTTCTTGGCTTTTGCCACAAAATGAGCAATAAACCATCATATCATTTTTCCTATTTGTAGGCATGATTCCCTTCCGTTCTAACTATTCTTTCTATCTAAAATAAGGTCATATAAAAAGCATGAATGCTATTTACCAAGTTTGTAAAGGCATTAAGCCAAAGTAGAGTAGCAAGTCCAAAGCGCTTTTTACGAAAAGCGTGTGTTCCAGCTACAAGACAGACAGCACACAAGAGAGCTGTAAAAAATCCAAAAATACTGCGCTCCATTAGACTTCCTTTCTCTTTCTATATTCGATGGTAAAATTATAGGCATTTTTTTCATCTTTGCTATAAGATTTACTTGTAACGGTCTCAAAAACAGTCAAGTCAAAATCTTCAGGGAAATAGGTATCCCCTTCAACTTGAGCATGAATTTGTGTCACAATGATCTCATCCAGATAGGATTCAAAAAGCTGAAAAATCTGCTTTCCACCAAGGATGTACAGATTTTTATCCTGATGATGATACCAGTCCAAAACATCCTCAACACTTTGGAAAACCAATGCACCATCGATTGTTTCTTCGGGATTACGCGTCAAAATCAAGGTTTCACGCCCTGGAAGTAAACGTCGTCCCATTCCATCAAAGGTTACACGACCCATTAAAATGGCATGATTCAAGGTTGTTTCTTTAAAATGTTTTAACTCTGCTGGCAAATGCCAAGGAAGACGGTCATCTTTTCCGATTACACCCTTTTCATCTTGAGCCCAAATGGCTACGATTTTCTTTGTCATGCTTTCATCCTTTTCATTGATAGTTCTATTTTATCAAAAATCTTCAAAAAAGACTGTTTTGGAATGCCCTCCTGAATAGAAAAAAATCCGTAGAAAACTTCTACGGATTTTTAGAAAAATGCAGTATCTTACAAACCAGGTGCTTGTCCTAATTCTGCTGCAAGCATCCAGACTGTTTTTTCAAGGTCAGCCTTAGCACCAACGAAGATATCATTGGTAACATCATCGCCTTCTTCATCTGTTACATCCAAAGCTTTTTGGAAAAGAGTGATGAGGTAACGATAAATGTCAAGGACACGTTCCAAACTTTCTTCGACATTGCGGAACTCTCCAACTTCTTCTTCGATTTCACTGTGTTGAAGGAATTCTGTCAAAGTAGAGTATGGTTTCCCACCGAGTGTAATCAAGCGTTCGCTGATTTCGTCTAGGTAACCATCAAGGCTATCCATGTATTCATCCATCTTAGGATGCCATACCATAAAACCACGTCCGCGCATGTACCAGTGTACTTGATGAAGAGCGATATGTGCTACATACAAGTCTGCAACGGCTTGATTCAAAACTTTCTTTGTATTTACTAGCGCTTCAGGAGCTGTCTTAGATAATGTTGTTACATCTTTTAATGCATCTTTTTTCAATTCAACCATTTTTCTCACCTCATAATATTATTTTTGTAACCATATTTATTGATTACTACCTTAGTATACTACACCTAGTAGACAAAAGCAAGAAAATTAACCCATATTAAAAAAGTTGTAATTGACTGATAATTTAAGAAAATGAGTGGCTATTTACCCTAGCTATTTTCTCTGTTTTTACTAGAAAATTGACTTTGATAAAGATCATAATAGAAACCTTTTGCAGCCAAAAGACTTTCATGATTTCCCTGTTCGATTATCTGTCCATCTTTAAGTACCAAAATCTTATCAGCTTCTTGTATCGTAGAAAGTCGATGTGCAATGACAAAGCTTGTTCTTCCCTTCATCAAACGTTTCATGGCCTTTTGAATCAAGAGTTCTAAACGAGTATCGACTGATGAGGTCGCTTCGTCCAAAATTAAGATTTTAGGATCCGCCAAGAGAGCACGCGCGATCGTTAACAACTGTTTTTGCCCAAGAGAAATATTACTTGACTCTTGGTTCATTTCCATGTTATAGCCACCAGGAAGGGTGCGGATAAAGTGGTCAACATTGGCCGCCTTAGCAGCTTCAACGATTTCTTCATCTGTTGCATCCAGATTTCCAAAGCGAAGATTTTCCTTGATACTGCCTTCATAGAGCCAGGCATCCTGTAGGACCATCCCAAACTGTCGACGATAGTCCTGACGAGACAGATCACGAATATCATGGCCATCCACTAAAATGGCACCAGCTGTCACATCGTAAAAACGCATGAGAAGGTTAATCAAGGTTGTTTTCCCTGCTCCAGTAGGTCCTACGATGGCCACCATCTCTCCAGGTTCAACATCTAGGTTGAAATTACGAATCAATGGTTTGTTTTCCACATACTGGAAATCGACATTTTTGAAACTAACTTGACCTGTCAATGGTGCTAGTTCTTTCACTTCAGCAGTTTGGACTTCTTCCTGTTCATCTAGAACTTCGAAGACGCGATCAAGCGAAGACTTAGCACTTTGCATTTGTCCTGCTAATTGAGTGATATTTTGAATTGGTTGACTAACCTGCCACACATACTGAACGAAGGCCTGCATATTACCAATCGTCAAACGCCCTGCAATAACCTGCAATCCACCTAAGACTGCAACAATCAGGTAGGTTAAATCAGATACGATGTGAAGGGCAGGCATCATCAAACCTGAAATAAAGCTAGCCTTGAATCCGACTTGTTGCAATTCATCCGTAATCTTTTCAAATCTCTCTTGAGAGTTTTCTTCGCGTCCGAAAAGTTTTAAAACATTAAAACCTGTCAAGTTTTCTTGCACAAATCCATTCATTCGTCCCAATATAGCTGCCTGCTGTTTAAAGTACGGCTGCGAACGATTTAGAATCGTTTTAGCCCCAAAATAAGTCACTGGAATCGACAAGATAACAATGATAGCCAACTGAAGATTTAGATAGAGGACCATTCCCATAACAAAAATAATGGTAAAGACTGCATTAACAATCTGTAAGAAGGATTGTTGGAGTGCATTAGATACGGTCTCTACATCACTAGTAAAACGTCCCAGCAAATCTCCAAATTGGTGCTTGTCAAAGTAAGACACAGGGATGCGGTTGATTTTTTCGCTCATTTCATTTCGCAAATCCTGTATCATAGACTGGACAGCATTGGTCATGAAATAGTTTGAGTAGTAAGAACCCAACTCATAAAAAAGGCCACGCAAGAGATAGATCACCAGAATCACTGAGATATAGCTAGTATTAAGTCCAGCTCCTGCAACACCATTTGCCATGGCAAGGAGGTTGCTAGTTAACTCAGTGATAGCAAGCCCCAATACGAAAGGCTCGATAACACTCATTATGACGCTGACTATTTTCAAGAAGACTGCAAAGAAAACAGAGAAACGGTAGGCTTTTAAATAGCTCCATAGACGAGCTAGACTAGATTGTTGTTTCATCCTTTACCTCCTATTCTTCTGTCAGAGACGCATCTTTCAACTGCGACTCAGCAATTTCTCGATAGATATCATTGGTTACCATCAATTCTTCATGACGTCCACGACCAACGATTTCGCCCTTATCAAGGACGATAATCTGGTCCGCATCCATAATGGTTCCAACACGTTGCGCAACAATCAATACAGTAGCATCTTGAGTCACTTCCTTGAGACGACGGCGCAAGATAGCATCTGTACGGTAGTCCAAGGCTGAGAAGGAATCATCAAAGATATAGATATCTGGACCCTTGATGACTGCGCGGGCAATCGACAAGCGTTGCTTTTGACCACCTGATAGATTGCTTCCCCCTTCAGCCAGATGAGTTGCAAAACCTTCTTCTCGACTTTCGATAAAGTCTTTGGCTTGGGCTACATCAGCTGCTTGGTGCAAGTCCTCATGACTGGCGTCCTCTTTTCCGTAACGGAGATTATCTGCGATAGTCCCTGTAAAGAGCAAGGCTTTTTGTGGAATAAAACCAATTTTCTGGCGGAGTGATTTGAGACGGTAATCACGGACATCAACACCATCGACCTTAATTTTCCCCAGTGTAACATCATAAAAACGAGGAATTAACTGAACCAGAGTAGACTTACCTGACCCAGTCGAACCGATAAAAGCAATGGTTTCTCCCGGTTTAGCAGTAAAGGAAATATTATGCAACACAGGGCTTTCTGTTTCCCCAGGATAAGCAAAGGTCACATTTTCAAATTCTAGATAACCATGAGTTTCAGTCTCTTGAACTCCATCCTCGTTTGGGTCAATGGAAATGGGCATGTCCATGATTTCCTTCAAACGCTCACTAGATACAGCCGTACGTGGATACATGGTAAAGAGGTTTGACAAGAATAGGAAGGATAAGAGAGCGTGGAAACTATACTCGATAAAGGCAACCAAATCCCCAATCTGCAAACTTCCTTGCTTGAGAGGATCCAAAGCAAACCAAACGATAGCTACAATCATGGCAATAATGATTTGCACAAAAAGTGGTTCCGTCAAACCAGTTAATTTGAACAAGCGATTCGAATTATCCGCATAGATTGCATTTTTCTCTTCGAAACGTTTTTCTTGGAAGTCTTCACGAGCAAAGGCACGAATCACTCGCAAGCCCATCAAATTTTCACGGACATACTGGTTAATCTTGTCCAGTGTTTTCTGTTGCTTTTCAGATAAAGGACGCGTTTTGACCGCCACATAAATGACTACTACAGCTAGAAAAGGAACGGAAAAAGCGACAATCCAGGCCAGTGAGGGACTCGTCAAGAAAATCATGAGAATACTCGACAGCATCATCATGGGAGTGATGACACCCAACTTAAGCGTCTGTTCTGCAAACTGCATGAGGACAAAGGCATCACTGGTAATACGAGTAACTAGTGAAGACACACCGATTTGTTCATATTCGTGATGAGAATACTCTTGTAATTTAGCATAAACTTCATTTCGCATATCCTTAACCATATTAGTGGTCAATTTACTAGCAGCATAAGATAGCACAATCCGTCCAAATGTTCCCAAGACGATTATGACCAACATGATGATAGCCCAAAAATAGAGCTTGTCCTTGTCGCCTTGGTTGATTCCTTGGTCAATCATACGAGCAAGAACAGTCGGTAGACCTAGATTGACAATGACAAAGAAAATAGCTCCGAGAAAGTCTAAAATCAACCACTTGGGATAACGTTTGAGATAAGACCAAATATAAAGCATAATTCTCCTTTCCTTTTCATTCAAAATGCAGAAAAGAGCGTGCTTTCGCACGCCTTTTTACTAAAAAGAAGACAGGCAGTCTTAACCTCGAGGGAGGGAACTGTCTGTCTCAGATATTTGAAGCTTATTTTACAAAGTCAAGCAATGCCAAGAAGCTTTCTGGATCAAGTGATGCACCACCAACAAGAGCTCCGTCAACGTCTGGACAAGCCATGTATTCTGCAACGTTTTCAGGTTTAACTGAACCACCGTATTGAACACGTACTTTATCAGCTACTTCTTGACCAAAGTCAGCTGCTACAACGTCACGAACAACTTTACACATTTTTTGTGCATCGTCTTGTGAAGCTGATTTACCAGTACCGATAGCCCAGATTGGCTCATAAGCGATAACTGATGAAGCTACTTGTTCTGCAGTCAATCCTGCAAGAGCAGCTGAAACTTGAGCACCTACGAATTCAGCAGCTTTTCCTGCTTCGTAAGTTTCAAGTGACTCACCACAACAGATGATTGGAAGCATACCGTTCGCAAAGATTGCTTTTGCCTTTTTGTTGATGTCTTCATCTGTTTCGTGGAAGTAGTCACGGCGCTCTGAGTGACCGATCACAACATAGTCAGTACCGATTTCTTTCAAAACTTGTGGGCTAGTTTCACCTGTGAAAGCACCTGCATTTTCAAAGTAGCAGTTTTGAGCAGCAACTTTAAGGTTAGTTCCTTTAGCAGCAGCAAGAACTGTTGTCAAGTCAAGTGCAGGAACTGCGATCCCAGCTTCAACAAGGTCAGCTGAAGGAAGTTTTGATGCTACAGCTTCAACGAATGCTTTTGCTTCTTCTGGGTTTTTGTTCATTTTCCAGTTACCAGCGATAAATGGTTTACGTGACATTTCACATACCTCTTTTTTCATTTTATTTTCTATTTATTTTATCATAAATATAGGGAGCTTGCAAATCTTACTCTGTAACTAGAAGTCTTCTTTTCAAATACTTTCCAGTCGTCAATTCTATTTAGAGTCTGGCTTTTTCCTGGTTAATTTGACCACTGCTTCTGTCCTAGCCGTGTGCGGAAACATATCAACTGACTGGATATAATGCAGGTCATAGACTTCAACCAAGCGGACTAAATCACGCGCCAGGGTAGATACATTGCAGGAAATGTAGACCATCTTTTCAGGAGCGTATTTGACGATGGTATCCAAGAGTTTGTCATCTAAACCGGTACGAGGCGGGTCTACAATCAAGGCATCGGCACGATAGCCTTCCTTGTACCAACGAGGGATAATTTCTTCTGCAATTCCAGCCTCATAGTGAGTATTGGTATAACCCATGCGCTTGGCATTTTCTTTGGCATCCTCAATAGCTTCTGGAATAATATCCATCCCTCTCAGACTTTTAACTTTTTTGGCAAAGGCAAAACCAATGGTTCCAACACCACAATAGGCATCAATCAGATGGTCATTCTCATTTACGTCCAAAGCCTTAACGGCTTCACTATAGAGAATTTCTGTCTGTTCAGGATTGAGTTGGTAAAAAGCTCTTGGTGAGAGAGAAAACTCATAGTCTAATACACCCTCACGAATACTATCCTGTCCCCAAATAATCTCTGTCTTGTCCCCATAAATCTCACTAGTTTTAGCAGTATTGGTATTGATTGCGACAGTCACTACTTCAGGATAATCCTTGACTAAATCTTTCACAAATTGAGTCAGATTTAATTGACGATTGGTCACAATGATAATCTGAACTTGCCCAGTTTTCCGTGCGCGACGAACCATGATGGTCCGAACACCCAGAATTTTCCGTTCATCTGTAATCGGAATTTGATGATAGGTCAAGAGTTCTGCCATTCGATTGGCAATCGCTTGTGTCTCCTTGTCTTGAACCAGACAGTCTTTTAGCTCAACCAAGTAGTGCGAATTTTGAGCATATAATCCTGCCTTGACCTGACCCTTAAACTTTCGAGTTTGGAATTGTAGTTTAGCTCGATAATACTTTGGTTCCTGCATACCAATAGTTGGTCTGATTTCATAGTTTTCATAGCCTGCAGGTGCAAATTTTTTCAGAGCTTGATGGAGAAGATCCGTTTTAAACTCCAGCTGCTTGTCATAATGCAGATGCATGATTTGACAGCCTCCACACTCATTATAAATGGTGCAGTCTGGTACCACTCGAAACTTAGATTTTTTATTGACCTCAAGCAGTTTGGCCTCAACGTAATTACGCTTAACAGAAGTCACCTGACAATAGATATCTTCTCCCTTGAGGGCACCTGGAACAAAAACAAGGGTTTTCTGGTAAAATCCGATACCCTCCCCGTTTATCCCCATACGCTTGATTTTTAATGGAATTTTTTGTTTGACTTTAAGACTCATAAGTCTATTATACCACGTAGTTTCTCAATGGTTAAGAATATGTTACAATAAAACCATGAATACAAAGATATCTCATTTTTCCCCATTGGATTTTCCTGAGCAATTACGAATTTATATAGAGGGAGCAACTCTTTCTGACAGCTCTTCTCATTCAGGCGCAAGGGTTCTCTATCTTGATTCAGGTTACTATTTGAAAATAGATCAAAAGGGAAGATTAGAGCGAGAAGCTAGAATTGCAAGTTGGTTTGAACAAGAGGGAATAGGAACTCCAGTCATCCACTATCTATCTACGGATAAAGACTACCTCCTGACGAAAGAGGCTATTGGTCATAATACTCTCGCTTTTTTAGACCAACCAGATAAAATTTGCCGAACCATGGCAGAGGCTCTTAAAAAACTTCATAGCTTTTATCCGCAAAATTTTCCATCAGAAAATCATTTACAGGCCTATAAAGACAGAGCCTTTAAAAACTATAAAAAAGGGGAGTTCTATGCCAAGGCCCTCCTACCCCAATTCCAAATCAACAGTCGCGAAGAGGCCTTCCAACTCATCCAAGAACAAGGGCACCTTTTAAAGACAGATGCCTTTATTCACGGGGATGCCTGTCTACCGAACTTTATTCTAAAGGATGCTGACCACTTCTCTTGCTTTATTGACCTTGGCTTAGCTGATTTCAGTGACCGACATATCGATCTCTTTTGGGCAGTTTGGTCCCTCAACTATAACCTACATGACCCTAAATACGCTGAACTATTTCTTGACTATTATGGGAGAGAACAGGTCGATGTAAATAAACTTCGACTCGTTGCTGCCTTTGAAGCGTTTGGATAAAAGGAAAACCATGAAAATCACAAAACTAGAAAAGAAAAAAAGACTCTATCTGCTAGAACTTGATAGCGACCAAACCTGCTATATTACCGAGGATACCATTGTTCGTTTTATGTTGACCAAGGATAAGGAAATTAGTCCTCAAGAGTTTGCAGAAATTCAGACCTTTGCACAATTTTCCTACGGAAAAAACTTGGCGCTCTACCACTTATCCTTCAAGGCTCGTACTGAAAAGGAAGTCAGAGACTATTTAGTTAAACATGAGATTGATGAGAAAATCATACCACAAGTCATCCAAGTCCTCAAGGATGATAACTGGATCAATGACCGTCAGTATGCCTATGCGATCATCAATTCCAATCAGCTATCTGGTGACAAGGGAAGCTACATGCTGATACAAAAGATTTCTCAAAAAGGAGTTGCTAAGACCCTTATCCAAGAAGTCTTACAAGAATTTAACATGACGGAAGTCGCAGAGCGTACAGCCGAAAAATTACTGAGAAAATATCAGGGCAAATTTCCTGCTCGCGCTCTACAAGATAAGATAATCCAAAATCTTACCAACAAAGGGTTTTCCTACTCGGAAGCTAAAACAGCATTTGACCAACTGGATAGCCAGGTAGAAGAGGAAACTGTTCAAGAACTAATCTTTAAAGAGTTGGATAAGCAATATCGAAAATATTCGCGTAAGTATGAAGGATACGAACTCAAGCAGCGTTTGACCCAAGTTTTAGCACGAAAAGGCTACGATTTTTCGGATATAGCCAGCGCTCTCAGAGAATATCTTTAATTTTTTCATGAAAAACTAAGAACTTTAAACAAAAATGTGATACAATAGTAAACGATAAACTTATAAATTGTAGAAAGTTGGTTAGTTATGAAACTTCCAAAAGAAGGCGACTTTATTACAATTCAAAGTTATAAGCATGATGGGAGTCTTCACCGTACTTGGCGAGACACCATGGTACTAAAAACAACAGAGAACGCTATTATCGGCGTCAACGACCACACACTTGTTACCGAAAGTGACGGTCGTCGTTGGGTAACTCGAGAACCGGCTATTGTTTACTTTCACAAAAAATATTGGTTTAATATCATCGCCATGATTCGTGATAATGGGATTTCCTACTATTGCAATATGGCTAGCCCTTATTATCTAGACGAAGAAGCTTTAAAATACATCGACTATGATTTGGATGTTAAAGTTTTTACAGATGGCGAGAAACGCCTCTTGGACGTCGAAGAGTATGAACGTCATAAGCGAAAGATGAATTATCCTGATGATTTAGACTATATTTTGAAAGAACATGTTAAGATTCTTGTTGATTGGATCAACAATGAACGAGGCCCCTTCTCAGAAGCCTATGTCAACATTTGGTACAAACGCTACGTAGAACTAAAGAATCGGTAAAGTTGTCAAACTAGGGTGTCTGCCCTAGTTTTTTTATAATCAAAAAAAACCTGCCTTAAGGCAGGTTTTCGTTTAAATGTCTAATTTTGTAACGGTGAACTTGATATGGGAATAATCTTTCTCGATATCCTTATCTACCATAAAGGCTGTTGCATCCTTCTTGACCTGCACCAAGTCGATATTCTGGGCTTGAGCTGCATAGACACAGCCACAGTAACATTGGCGATAGATGTCATATTCTTCACACATCTCTACAGAACGCTTGTAGCCTTGATTCTTCTTGAAATCACTCGGAAGATAATGAGTGGTGTAAATTTTCTGCACATCAATCCCGATACTATTGATGGTTTGTGAATTTTTGTGAGGACTGATGGTTAGGGCCGAACCAAAGTAGTCAAATCCTAAATCCATAGCCACCTGCGCTGTCTTATCCAAACGATAGTCAAAACAAACCTTGCAGCGATCCCCACCTTCCGGTTCTTCTTCCAAGCCTCGAACCAGTTTACGGTATTCATTGGGTTCATAAGGTGCTTCTAGATATTGGACATTGTTGCCAGTTCTCTCATTAAAATCACTGACAAACTTTTGGGTCACATAAGCACGCTTGTGATACTCAGCCTTGGGATGGATATTGGAATTAGCAAAATAAATGGTCACATCGGCATACTTAGTCAAGTACTCTAAAGTGTAGGTACTGCAGGGAGCACAACAGACGTGCATGAGAATAGTTGGTCTTTCTTCATTTTTTTCCCAAACTTGGACCATCTTTTGCATGACACGGTCATAGTTGATCTTTTGATTGGGATTCATCTTACTTAGAATTTCTTCAACATCAATCATGCTCTTCTCCTTTTCTTCTTGTTATTTTATCACAAGAAGGCTCTTTGGGCAAATAGGCTATAGTTCATTCATGAATCGATAGAATGATTGAATTTAAAGTAAAAACGCCATCTGGCGTTTTTTTATAGTTATTAAGGTTTAATACGGTGTAACATACGTGGGAATGGAATAGCCTCACGAATGTGTTTTGTACCAGCTGCGAAGGTTACCATACGCTCGATACCGATACCAAATCCACCGTGTGGAACTGTACCGTATTTACGAAGGTCAAGGTAGAATTCGTATTCTGTACGATCCATACCAAGTGATTCCATCTTCGCAACAAGGGCATCGTAGTCTTCCTCACGCATTGAACCACCGATGATTTCTCCATACCCTTCTGGTGCGAGCAAGTCCGCACAAAGAACGCGTTCTGGATTACCAGGAACTGGTTTCATGTAGAAGGCCTTGATATCTGCAGGGTAGTTAATCACAAAAGTTGGCACACCAAAGTGGTTTGAAATCCAAGTTTCATGTGGTGAACCGAAGTCATCACCATGCTCGAGATGCTCATAGTCAGCGTCTTCGTCGTTTTCATGCTCTTGCAAGAGATCAATGGCTTCATCGTAAGTGATGCGTTTAAACGGCTCAGTAATGTAGCGTTTCAAGAGCTCTGTATCACGCTCCAATGTTTCCAAGGCTTGAGGAGCACGGTCAAGAACACCTTGAAGCAACGCTTTAACATAAGCTTCTTGCAAGTCAAGTGACTCATCGTGTGTCAAGTATGAATACTCAGCATCCATCATCCAGAACTCTGTCAAGTGACGGCGAGTCTTAGATTTCTCTGCACGGAATACTGGACCAAAGTCAAAGACGCGACCTAGAGCCATAGCACCTGCTTCAAGATAAAGCTGACCAGATTGACTCAAGTAAGCTGGTGTTCCAAAGTAGTCTGTTTCGAAAAGTTCTGTAGAATCTTCTGCAGCATTTCCTGAAAGGATTGGGCTATCAAATTTCATGAAGCCATTCTTATCAAAGAACTCATAAGTTGCATAGATAATAGCGTTACGGATTTGCATCACTGCTACTTGTTTGCGTGAACGCAACCACAAGTGGCGGTTATCCATCAAGAAGTCTGTTCCGTGTTCTTTTGGAGTAATTGGGTAGTCTTGAGATTCACCGATGACTTCGATGTCTGTAATATCCAACTCATAACCAAATTTTGAGCGCTCATCTTCTTTAACAATCCCTGTTACAAAGACTGAAGTTTCTTGGCTTAGACGTTTGATCGTATCAAATTTTTCAAGACCTACTTCTTCACCAAATTTCTCGATAAAGTTTGGTTTGAAAGCCACGCCTTGGAAGAAGGCAGTTCCGTCACGCAATTGCAAGAAGGCAATTTTTCCTTTTCCTGACTTGTTAGCAACCCAAGCACCAATAGTGACTTCTTGACCAACGTAGTCTTTTACTTCGATAATTGTTACACGTTTTGTCATCATTTATCTTCCTTTTTTCGTTTAACTTGTCTAAAGACATTATTACCCACTATTGTACCACAAATAATGCCTGATAGCTAGCTTGTTCGACAGAATTTCATAAGTTTTTAAACACAAAAACCTCCGTCAAGACGACGAAGATTTTATTTTTATTTTTCCATAAATTGGTGCAAGCGACGAATAGCTTCTTTGAGTGTATCTAGGTCTGTCGCATAACTGAGACGGACATTCTCTGGTGCTCCAAATCCTGCTCCTGTAATCAGGGCCAGACCCACTTCCTCAAGAATAGCCGTTGTAAATGCTGTTACATCTGTATAGCCTTTCATCTCCATAGCTTTTTTAACATTTGGGAAGAGGTAGAAAGCTCCTTGCGGTTTGACTACTTCAAAGCCAGGGACTTGGCACAAGAGAGGATAAATAGTATTGAGACGTTCCTCAAAAGCCTGACGCATGGTTTCTACAGAGTCTTGTGGACCAGTTAAGGCCTCGATTGTTGCGTATTGTGAAACAGCGGTTAGGTTTGAAGTTGTTTGACCAGTCAATTTGCTCATAGCAGCAATAATTTCTGGATCACCTACTGCATAACCAACACGCCATCCTGTCATAGCGTAGGCCTTAGACACTCCATTGATGACAATAGTTTGTTTGCGAATAGCTTCTGATAGACTAGAGATCGGAACGAACTCATTCCCGTTATAGACCAAACGACCATAAATATCATCGGCCAGGATAAGAATATCATGTTCAACAGCCCAATTTCCAATGACTAACAATTCCTCACGAGAATAGATCATCCCAGTCGGATTAGATGGTGAGTTAAGAACCAAGACTTTGGTCTTACCTGTGCGAGCAGCTTCTAATTGCTCCACAGTTACTTTAAAGTGATTGTCTTCCTTGGCTTGGACAAATACTGGAAGGCCTTCTGCCATCTTAACCTGATCCCCATAGCTGACCCAGTAAGGTGTTGGAATGATAACCTCATCACCTGGATTAATCACAGCCATAAAGAAAGTATAGAGTGAGAACTTGGCACCAGTCGCAAAAGTGACCTCATTAGCTGCCACAGAATAACCATAGTATCGTTCAAAATAAGTATTAACTGCTGCTTTTAACTCAGGCAAACCTGAAGCCACCGTATAGAAAGAAGCACGTCCATCTCGAATGGCTGCAACCGCAGCATCCTGAATATTTTCAGGAGTATGAAAATCGGGCTGACCTAAAGTCAAGAAAAGAACGTCTTTTCCTTCAGCCTTTAACTTCTTTGCTCTTGCATCACTAGCCAGAGTGACACTTTCTTCCATCTCTAAGACACGTTTGGATAATTTCATTGTTTCTCCTTTTCGACTAAGGCGCCAGATTCAAAATCTACTAGATAATAGTCTCCTCCAGACTTGATTTCCCAGACAGGCTTTTCAGCGTACCGTCCGAAGGTAATCTTGTCGATCTCAGTTGCTCCTTTTTCTCTGACAACTGCTTCTGCTTTTTCTTGAGAAGTACCATTTTCTAGTTGATATACGTAAATATTGTTGCTACTTTTCTCTACTAAGACAGCAACTGATTTCTGGTTCTTATCTTGGCCAAGAACACTATAATAGCTTTCTAAACCATTGAAGATATCAATCTGGCTAACCGTTTCTAGATTTACATACTGCTTAGCGAGTCTTTCACCTTCTACCTTAGCAGTTCGATAAGGCTTCATGCTGAGCCATACTAAGTAGAGAAAGGAAGAAGTGATGACTAGAGTTAACAAAGTTATACCAATAATGTACTGAAATAATAGGGAATTTTTTTCTTTTTTCTGTCTCTTTTTCACTCGTCTATTTTACCATCTATCCTAGTGAATTACAAGTGAAGTTAGGGGAGGAATCTGGATTTTCAATCCGTTTTTAGGATATCATTACACAACTTCAAGCCGTGTTTTTATAGACTTTTCTACGCTCTTCATTTTTAATTAAAAACTTAGATTCTATTGATTTTATTTTCTGAGCATATCCCTTGCAAATGATTTTATTCTGTTGTAACATATATTGTAACAACAGAGTGATTCAGATTAAAAGATTAAAATTAAAAGGAGACTCCCTATGTCTAAAAAAGTATTGTTTATCGTTGGTTCACTTCGTGAAGGTTCATTCAACCACCAAATGGCATTAGAAGCTGAAAAGGCACTTGCTGGCAAATCCGAGGTAAGTTACCTTGACTACTCAGCCATTCCTCTCTTTAGCCAAGACCTTGAAGTTCCTACCCTTCCAGCTGTTGCAGCGGCTCGCGAAGCTGTTCTAGCTGCTGATGCTATCTGGATCTTCTCTCCAGTTTACAACTTCTCAATTCCAGGGACTGTGAAAAACTTACTTGACTGGCTTTCACGCGCAATTGACTTGTCTGACACTCGTGGAGCATCTGCTCTTCAAGATAAGATTGTTACGGTATCATCTGTAGCTAACGCTGGACACGATCAACTCTTTGCGATTTACAAAGACCTCTTGCCATTTATCCGTACACAAGTCGTTGGTGATTTTACCGCAGCTCGTGTCAATGATTCTGCTTGGGCAGATGGTAAACTAGTCCTTGAAGATAGCATCACTACTTCTCTAGAAAAACAAGCTGAAGACTTAATTCAGGCTATTCAATAGTCTCATATGAAAGAAAAAGATAGTAGAAAATTTTATTTCTACTATCTTTTTTGTTAATCAACAAGTTCTGAAATCATACTATGTTTGAGTGGTAGACTACACATCACTAGAAGGAAGATGAAGGCTGATTGAACCCAGAAGAGGGCCAAGTCAAAAATTCCATGTACAGCCACTACTGTTAAAAATGAAAGATAAAGTCCAAGGATAGGTCTTTTACTTGGTACCTGACTCATATCAATCAACATTCGAATTGGATCTGAAGAAGCAATCCCTAATAATACAGTACCTACTACACCGTAACTCAATATCGTATCAATGTATATACTATGAGCATGTTCGTGATAAGGAGCAAAAATACGAGGATAGGAATGCATATAAGTTAGGGGCCCCTCGCCCCAGAAGGGATTTTGTTTGAATAAGGTCATACCTGCATTCCAGATCGACACTCGTTCTTCCATAGACGAATCGAGCGTCCCCATTCGAACTCCCAAATCGCTCGAGAAGAGAAAGGCTAGACCAACACCAAAGACTCCGATACTGAGCCAGAAGGCACGCCAGTTCTTAATGGTAGTGAAAAGATAAATAATCGCACCAAAGATAATAGCTGGAAAAGCTGTTCTATTTTGGGTGAAATTCAAGCCAAACAAATTTGCAAAGATTGCAATGAGAGAGAAAATTCTCAACCATCTCAATCGAGTCGTACTAATTAGGTAGAATCCAATCATAATACAGAAGCAACAGATAATCCCATAATAATTAGGATTAAAGAAGGCTACCTCTGCACGGTTCTGATGCCAGACCTGCATCTTTGGTGATAAGAAAGTATAATCAAATTTCTTTACAATCTGAAAATGCTCTAAGGCTGCAAAAACTGATGCTAGCACACTAAGCGACATAACCGATTGCAATACCAATCTGAAAAACTTAGGGGTTAAATGGGCTTGGTAATAATAAAAGAAAATTGCAAAGAGGAACATCCCTAAAGTGGAAACCATCCCCATAACATTTTGAGCTAAAAGAGAGATAACACCACTATAGCCGATAAATAAAAGTAAGATAGAATGGTGGGATAATCGTTTTAATATCCCCTTCATCTCTCCTGTAAATATTAGACCTATTAAGTAGGCGATAAAAATAATAACGAAAATATAAAAAGGCAAGAAAATACTTAGAATAACACCTAACAAGACTAGTTCTTGCTTGGATAAGCCTTTCAATTTTTCAATGATACCTATTGATTTCACAACAGATCCTTTCTCTCTGTGCTAAAAAACTCAGATAAATAAACTATTAAAACATTTTACCATTTTTCAAAAGATTTGAAAACCACTTTGTCCATGGCATCCTAACTAAAACTAGGTAAAATTTTTATAGTAGACTAAGATACCTCTCAAAGCGCGCATCCTTTTTTAAAAATATGGTACAATAAATCTAGTTGTTCCAGAAAGGACCTAGTATGAAATCCTACCAAGAAGTTTACAAAATTTTAGCTCATGAAACAGATTATTTAAGCGGAGAGAAAATCGCTGAAATATTAAACCTCTCTCGCACCTCTGTTTGGAAGGCTATCCAACGCCTCCAGCAGGAAGGTTTAGAAATTGACAGCATCAAAAACCGTGGCTACAAACTTCTTCACGGTGACCTAATCTTACCTCAAGAAATAGAAGCTAACAGCCCAATCTCAGTTCAATTTAAGCCTATCACCAAATCAACCCAGAGTGATGCCAAGGAGGCCATGGAAGCTGGTGCCAAAGGAGACATACTCTACCTATCAACAGGCCAAACTATGGGACGTGGTCGATTTCAACGCCCCTACTATTCTCCAGAACAAGGTGGGATTTACATGTCTCTCCACCTCAAGCCCAATCTCTCTTATCTAGATTTGCCAGCCTATACACTCCTGACTGCAGCCGCAATTTATAAGGCTGTTAAAAACCTTTGTCTGATTGATTTAGATATCAAATGGGTCAACGATCTCTACCTAAATCATAAAAAAGTAGCCGGCATCCTAACCGAGGCCATCACTTCTATAGAAACTGGACTGGTTACAGATGTTATCATTGGGGTTGGAATTAACTTCTCTATCGCTAAATTTCCTAAAAATTTACAAGGGAAAGCTGGAAGTTTATTCTCTCAAAACAGTCCAATCACTCGCAACGAACTGATTGCTGAAATCTGGAAATGCTTCTACGAAACTGAGGTCGATGAGCTGCTTTACCTTTATAAAAAACAATCAATTGTTTTAGGCAAAGAAATTTCCTTTAAGAAAGATCAAGAAATCATCTCAGGAAAAGCTTGTGATATCTCTGACCAGGGGCAACTACAGATCCAATTAGCTACTGGTGAAAGAATTTGGCTCAATAGTGGCGAAGTTTCGCTCACTAAATGGTGAAGTATTTTTGAAAAATAAAAAATCGACCTCTCTTTCGAGAAGGTCGATTTTCTTATCTTTTATTTTTTCAAACGTTCAACGTCACGAGCAATGACAAGTTCTTCATCAGTTGGGATGACAAGTACGCGAATTTTTGCAGCATCTGTAGAAATGTCTCCAGTTACTCCAAAGACATTTTTCTCTGGGTCTAGATCACAACCAAACCAAGAGATACCTGAAATAACTTTCTCGCGCACAAGAGTTGCATTTTCACCAACACCAGCAGTAAAGATAATAGCGTCTGCCCCGTTTAGGACTGCCAAGTATTGTCCAATGTATTTTTGGATACGGTCAACATACATTTCAAAGGCAAGAATAGCATCGTGATTGCCTTCGTTCACACCATTCTGAACATCACGCATGTCACTTGATAAGCCTGAAACGGCTTGAAGACCAGATTCACGGTTTAGAATACGGCTAATATCATCTGGAGTCTTGAAGTCTTCTGTATGCTCCATCAAGTAAGGAATGATAGCTGGGTCAATATCACCAGTTCTTGTTCCCATCATCACACCAGCAAGTGGAGTGAATCCCATAGAGGTATCAATTGATTGACCTCCCTTAACAGCTGTGATAGAAGCACCATTACCGATATGGCAAGTGATCAATTTCAATTCTTCGAGTGGACGTCCCAAAAGTTTTGCTGCTTCTTGGGCTACGTACTGGTGGCTTGTACCGTGAGCTCCATATTTACGAACCTTGTTTTCTGTATAGTACTTCGTTGGTAATGGATAACGGTATGCTTTTTCTGGCATTGTAGTGTGGAATGATGTATCAAAGACTGCTACACTTGTAATATCTGGCAACAACTCTTTGAAGGCACGAATACCAGCAGCGTTTGCAGGGTTGTGCAAGGGCGCAAGAAGTCCTAGTTCTTCAATTTTTTCTAAGACATCCCCTTCAACTACGGTAGACTCTTTGAAGTATTCTCCACCTGCAACAACGCGGTGTCCGACACCAGTAATTTCATCATAAGCTTTAATAATTTCAAAACGAATCAAGTCATCAAGTAAGATTTTTACAGCCAAGGTGTGGTTTTCGATATCAAGAATTTGTTGCTCAGAACGACCATCAAACTTAACTGTTGATACAGAATCCTTCAATCCAATTCGCTCAATCAAACCTTTTGCAAGCACCTTTTCTTCTGGCATTTGGTACAGTTGCCATTTCAAGCTAGAGCTTCCAGCGTTAATTGCAATGGTTTTTGTCATAATTTTATTCCCCTTTTTAAGCGTTTTCAACTATTATATCAAAATTTACACTAGATTTCATGCCCTTGACACCAATTTTGAAAATTTTCCTTAAATTCCATCAAAATCTCAGGGTCACGAAGACTTGTCAGTGGATATACAAATGGCTCAACCCCTTCTCCCGTCTTCTTTTGTAGGACAAAAATGGTCTTAGACTGGGCTCCTTGGGCAAAGAGATCCTCTGGCAAAGCTATGATAGCTACTAATTGAGCCTGTTCAGTGAGCCAGGATTTCAAGAGATCACTCTGAGGACTTGTCAGGAGATCTGTTGGAGCTAGAAAAATCGCATAGCCTCCTGTCCTGAGATACTTGAGTGATTGTTCCATTAACAAATGATGAGCGTAAGTATGTTCGCCCTCAGCTGCAACTTGGTAACGCGAAGCTATCTGATTATCTGGGTAGTAGCCAATAGGAAGGTCGCTCACAATGATATCACTTTCTTTTAATACTTGTGGACGTACCGCATCTCCTTGGACAAAGCCCATTTGAAGATCCATAACTTCTGCCATACTTGCAGCCAAATCAATTAAGAGATCATCTATCTCAATTCCGAGATAGTCTACTTTTTTGTTCATAGCTATCAAGAAGCTAGCACCCAAGATTCCCATCCCAGAACCCAACTCTAATAGACTTAAATCTTCAGCGGGCCACAGTTGTTCTATCAAAAAAATTATCAAGTGACCAACCGCATCCGGGGTGAACTGGTGATTGGCTTGAAGAGGTTCTGTTTGCCCTGCCTTCATTAACAAAAATTGATAGGTCCGTAACCACTCCTCTTTTCGGAGTGCCAATCGTTTTAGAGCCTGGTTATTTTTTTTGACTTGCTCTAGATTGGTTTGACCATCTAGATAAATCCCATTTTGTTCAATTAAGGCATCATAAAAGCTTGTCGCCAAATCGTTTTGAATGATTTGGACATTTTCTAGTAAATAGGTATATGCTTGTTCAATTTTTTCAAAATCCATAATCTTATCTTACCAAAAATTGGACTATTTTTCCATTCTTCCTTATGAGAAAATGAACTAAAAAAACAACAAGGACATTTCCTTGTTGTTTGGTATTATTCTTCTTCTTCCTCAGAATCTTCGTCATCTTCTTCAACGAGATCAACATCTTCCCCAAGATCGTCTGGTGCGATTTCGTTGATTTCAGCGTCGTAGGCTTCTACTTCGTTCTTCTCATCGTCTGGATTTTCATCATCATAAGAAAGAGCTGGATCTTCTTCGTAGGCGTCCTCATCCTCTGGATCATCTGCACCATAATCAATGGCATCCGTATCTCCATCCATAAAGGCATTAACACGTTTTTTCTTAGCCTTAGGTGCTACTTCTTCATCGTCACTTTCTTCAAGAGCAATGATTTCTTCGTCAATTTCATCTACTCCATACCATGAACGAAGGCCCCATTTGTTATCTCCAAGTGAGATAAAGCTACCATCAAAGTTCAACTCTGTATAGAACAAAGGTAGGGCTTCGCGAATATCGCTATTAGAGGTACCAAGATAGTTTTGGATTTCATTGACTAAATCGCTAAAATGCATCTCGTGATCGCGACCACGTTGTTCCAAGATGGCACGAGCCACCTCAATCATAGATAGTTCACTTTTTTCTTGCCCAGCAAATACTTCTAATTCCAAAGCGTTTCTCCTCTTTTTTTTACTACTAAAGCCAGAGCATATAAACTCTGGTCTCATTTTATCACGTACTTTTTATTGTACGATAATTTTCTTTATTAGTCAAAGGTTTAGAAGAAATAATGTGAAATATTTCAGTTAATTGAAAGACCTGGGAGATACATTCACAGGTCTGTTACTTTATTTATAGCTTAAAGCTCGTTTAAAGGTTTTCCAGATACCTAAATCATCTGTTTGGAGGACTAGGCTGGCATACATACGTCCGATAAAGGCTGTTGCGGTTACGGCAAATACAACTGTTATTGCAAGCGAAATCCATGCTTCTAAACTACTTGCATAACCATTAATAGCTCTGAAAGGCATAAAGAAAGTTGAGATGAATGGGATATAGGAGCCGATTTTCAAAATCAAATTGTCTCCTGCAGCGCCTAGGGCAGTAACGCCAACAAAACCAGCTATTATCAAAATCATCAACGGAGATAAGGCCTTTCCTGCATCTTCAGGGCGAGAAACCATAGAACCTAAGAAGGCTGCCAAAACCACATACATAAAGAGACTGACCAAGACAAACAACAAGGTATTGACTGAGAAGGCTTCTCCTAAGTGGTTTAGGATACCTGAATTGGCCAAGATAGGCATATCTTTAAAGAATAAGATTGCTCCCAGTCCGCCTACAACATAAATACCAATATGAGTCAAAATGACAAGAAGTAAGGCAATCATACGAGCGTAAAAGTAGTGACTAGCACGAATACTTGAGAAGACCACCTCCATAATTTTTGTCCCTTTTTCACTAGCCACTTCTTGAGCTGTGACACTAGCATAAGTAATCAAAATCATATAGAGGAAGAAACCCAGTCCAGCTGCTGCAAAGGTTTGGACCATCTTTTTACTTTCCTTGGCTTCATCAATCTGCTCTGAGAATTGAATCGTTTGTGCCAAGTGTTGTTCCTGTTCCTGAGATAAATGCGCCTCCGTACGGTTGAGTTGGTATTGGAGTTCATTCAACTTAGTGGTCACAGCTAACTTTATACCACTTTCAAGGGAAGTTTCACCGTGATAGACTGCCTTGAGGACACTACCTTCTTGGTCAATCGTTAGATAGCCCTTGATTTTTTCATCCTTGACAGCTTCTTGGGCGCTTGCTTCATCCTGATAGTCAAAATTAATGCCATTGGTCGATTTAAGACTCTCTGTTACAGCAGGCACTGAACTAACTACTGCCACCTTATTATTCTGAGCTAGAGAGGAGCCTTGGAGATAGCCAATTCCACCAGACAAGCCGATAAAGAGAAAAGGTGAGATTACCATAAAGAAGAAACTCCAGGATTTTACATGACGTAGATAAGTTTCTTTGATTACAACCAACATATTTCTCATACTTCCACCCCTGATTCTAGTTTAAAGATTTCATCAATTGTCGGAGCTTGCTGGTCAAAGGTCGCAATATAGTGTCCTTGAGTCAAGATAGTAAAGAGCTCCTGCCCAGCATTTTCATCATCTAGAACGAGTTTCCAAGTCCCCTGCTTGGTCAAGCTCACATGAGTGACATGAGGAAGACTTTCCAGTTCTTCCTGGCTTTTTTCACTTGCAACAAAAAGTCTCGTTTTGCCATATTGATTCCGAACATCTTGGACAGGTCCATGTAAGACTACTTGTCCATCACGAATCATAAGGATATCATCACAGAGTTCTTCGACATTGGTCATGACGTGGTCTGAGAAGATAATGGTCGCCCCACGTTCTTTTTCTTTGAGGATAACCTGCTTGAGCAACTCGGTATTAACTGGGTCTAGGCCACTAAAGGGTTCATCAAGGATAATCAAATCTGGTTCATGCATTAAAGTAATGATCAGCTGGATTTTTTGTTGATTCCCTTTCGAGAGACTCTTAATCTTGTCTGCCAATTTTCCCTTTACTTCTAGCTTCTCCATCCATTGAGGGAGTTTTTCTTTGACTTCTTTTGCATCCATGCCTTTTAGGGTTGCCAAATAACGCACTTGTTCTAGAACTGTCAACTTAGGCATGAGGCTACGTTCCTCAGGTAAATAGCCAATCCGAGCATAGGTTTCCTGACGAATATCCTCGCCATCAAACTGAATGTCTCCCTGATAATCTAAAAATTTCAAAATACTATGGAAAATAGTGGTCTTTCCTGCACCATTTTTTCCAACTAGACCTAAAATACGCCCTGGTAGTGCTTGGAAATCTACACCAAATAGAACTTGCTTAGGGCCAAAACTTTTTTCAAGATTACGGACTTCTAACATATGCCACCTCCTACTAATCTTACCCTCATTATACTCCTTTTTTTAGCCATTACAAGGATTTATGTACATTTTTATTAGTAGAATTTACTAGGAATTTTTTTCTCAAAACAAATCAGATTCAACCTTATTTTTCTTTCTAATATTAGGCATTTACAAAGATAAAAAAATCCATCCTTAGGATGGATTTTTTACTGTTAACGCACTTCTGCATTCACTTTTTCTTCGAGCGATGCTTGGATTTTTTCCATGTAGCGTGCGACTTCTTCGTCTGTCAAGCTATCTTCTGGATTTTGGAAGGTCAAGCTATAAGCCATAGACTTCATACCAAGTCCTAGTTTTTCACCTGAGAAGACATCAAATAGTTTGATAGCTGTCAAACGTTTCACTCCTGCAGCTCGAATGGCATCAACTACATCTTGGTGAGTGACTTCTGCTTTGAGAAGAAGAGCGATATCACGACTCACCGCTGGGAACTTGGTAATTTCCACAAATGGAGCAGCTGGTTGAAGGGCTGCTTCGATAGCTGAAAGGTTCAGTTCTGCTACATAAGTCTCTGGAATATCATAAGCCTTAGCTGTTACAGGGTGCACTTGACCGAGGAAACCAAGAATTTGGTCACCGAGTGAGATCAAGGCTGTACGTCCTGGGTGGAGGCTCTTGATCTCTTGCGTTGCGGTATAAGTCACCTCAAGTCCTAGACGAGCAAAGAGGGCTTCCAAGATTCCCTTGGCATAGAAGAAGTCAACAGGGACTGCTGGTGTTTGGAAGTCTTTTTCAGCGACTAAGCCTGTCAAAGCAAAGGCAAAGCTATTGATTTCATTTGGCAATTCTTCTTTTGGATTTCCTGTTTGCTCGAAGACTTTTCCAATCTCGTAAAGGGCCAAGTCTTTGTTCTTACGAGCCACGTTGTAAGCAACGGTATCCAAAATACCTGAAACCATATTTTGACGGAGGACGGAACGATCCACAGTCATTGGCCACATGAGCTCTGTTAAGTTGCTTGGAGCTGTAGTGAACTCCACTGCTTTTTCAGGTGTTGTCAGAGCGTAGGTAATGATTTCAGTCAGACCTGCCCCTTCTGCAATGGTGCGCACTTTACGACGCAATTTTTGAGTCGCAGTCAATTCACCGGCTGTCCCATCGTCTTTTGGTAGACTAGTTGGCAAGCGGTCATACCCATAAATACGTGCGATTTCTTCAAAGAGGTCCGCTTCGATAGTGATGTCCCAACGGCGACGTGGTACGCTCACTGTGAAGCTTTCTGCATTTCCAGAAAGGCCAAAACCAAGACGACGGAAGACATCTTCGACATCCGCGTAGGAAAGCTCTGTTCCAAGGACACGGTTCACGTCTGTAAGAGTGGAAGAAACTTCCACATCTGAAGTATCCAACTGGCCTGCTGAAACGATGCCCTTACGCACGGTTGCACCAGCCAATTCTGCAATCATGCTCGCTGCCGCATCGAGGGCTTCATTAACGGTTGCCACATTGATACCTTTTTCAAAGCGAGAAGATGATTCTGAACGCAGGTTGAGGCGACCACTTGTCTTACGGATAGATTTGCCATTGAAGACAGCAGCTTCAAGGACGACACGACTAGACTTTTCAGAGATTTCTGTAGCCTGACCACCCATGACACCTGCAAGGGCTACTGGTTGGTCTGCAACAGTGATCACGAGGTCACTTGTTTCCAACTCACGCTCTTCCCCATCCAAGGTCACTAATTTCTCACCAGCACGTGCTTCACGTACGCGGATGTCAGTCCCTTCAAAGGTATCCAAGTCAAAGGCATGCATAGGCTGACCAAAGTAAAGCAAGATGTAATTGGTTACGTCGACTACGTTATTGATTGGACGGATGCCTTCATTCATGAGGAGATTTTGCAACCATTGTGGACTTGGTGCGATGGTTACGTTGTCCAAGATGCGGGCTGCATAATAAGGAGCCTTGTCTGTATCAATGCTGACAGAAAGAGCATCCGCTGCAACTTGGTCTGTTTCTGTTAAGGTAAATTCTTTAAAGGTCACTGCCTTGTCATAGATAGCTGCCACTTCGTGCGCAACCCCACGCATAGAAAGAGCGTCTGCACGGTTTGGAGTGATGGAAAGTTCGATAATTTCATCATCCAAGTCTAGATAGGAGAATACTTCCTCACCTGGAACAGCATCATCTGGCAAGATTTGGATGCCATCTGCGAATTCCTTTGGTACAACGGAGTCAGAAATGCCCAATTCACCAAGTGAACAGATCATCCCTAGTGACTCTAAGCCACGGATTTTCCCTTTTTTAATCTTGTAGTTATCCGCAATGCGAGCACCCGGAAGAGCCACCATAACTTTGATGCCTGCACGCACATTTGGTGCTCCACAGACGATTTGACGAGCTTCTTCTTCACCCACATTGACTTGGCAGACATGCAAGTGTGTTTCTGGCACATCTTCACAAGACAAGACTTCTCCGACGACAATTTTTGAGAGACCAGCAGCTGGTGATTCCACACCTTCTACCTCGATCCCTGTAGTTGACATTTTTTCAGCCAACTCTTGTGATGGCACATCAATGTCCACTAATTCTTTTAACCATTTGTATGATACTAACATAATTCTGATCGTAAGATCTCAATAAGTGAGACCTTTTCAATTCCTTTCTTTTTCTTAAAGTCAGTCCTCACCATTTCTCACCGAGAGAAAATGATCAGAACTGTATAGGATTGTGTTTCAGGTTTCAATCTTATTTAAACTGTTCTGAGAAGCGAATATCTCCTTGGTAGAATCCACGGATATCGTTGATTCCATAACGGAGCATAGCTACACGCTCTTGTCCAAGACCAAAGGCAAAACCAGAGTAAACAGTTGCATCGATACTACTCATCTCAAGGACACGTGGATGAACCATACCGGCACCCATAATCTCGATCCAACCAGTTTTCTTACATACGTTACAGCCGGCTCCTCCACACTTGAAGCATGAAACATCCACCTCAACAGAAGGCTCAGTGAACGGGAAGTATGATGGACGCAAACGGATTTGACGCTCTTTACCAAACATTTTTTGTACAATCAACTGGAGGGTTCCTTGAAGGTCAGCCATAGAGATGTTTTTCCCAACAACCAAACCTTCGATTTGGTGGAACTGGTGACTGTGAGTTGCATCATCCGTATCACGACGGAATACACGTCCTGGTGAGATCATCTTCAAAGGACCTTTTGAAAAATCATGGGCATCCATAGCACGCGCCTGAACTGGAGACGTGTGAGTACGGAGCAAGATTTCTTCTGTGATATAGAAAGTGTCCTGCATATCACGGGCAGGGTGGTCTTTTGGAAGATTCATACGTTCAAAGTTATAGTAGTCTTGTTCTACTTCAAAACCATCCACTACTTGGTAACCCATCCCGATGAAGATATCTTCAATTTCCTCACTAGTTTGTGTGAGGACGTGACGGTGACCAGTCGCAATTGGACGACCTGGAAGCGTAACATCAATGCTTTCACTTGCTAGTTGAGCTTCCACTTTCTTTTCTTCCAAGAGCTTAGCTGATTCTTCAAATGCAGCTGTCAAAACATCACGAGCTTCATTGACGTGTTTCCCGATAATAGGACGCATTTCTGCAGAAACGTCTTTCATCCCTTTAAGAATTTCAGTCAGTGATCCTTTTTTACCAAGGACAGAGACGCGCAATTCTTGCAGCTCTTTTTCATTTTCAGCAGAAATCTGCTTCAAGCTAGCTAGCGTTTCTTCACGAAGCGCTTTTAATTGTTCTTCAATAGTTGACATAATTCCTCCATCAGTCTCTCGTAGATAAAAAGAAAACCACATGCCAAAAACTCCACACTCGGAGCGTTGACACGCGGTACCATCCGTTTTTATCTGACAAGTCAGACCTTTATTTCTGAATCCATAGGCAAGTGAATTCACCCAGCTTTCATATAGAGAGCTTTCAGTCACGGCTCTCCTCCCTGATATATTTCCCCTGAGATACTAGTCTTGCAGATTCCTATTTAATTATTATTCATTTTATCAAATTTCAAGCATTCTTGCAAGATATTTTGCGACTAATCAACATAGTCTCCACCTTCAAAGCCGTAATACTCTTCCAAGCTGAGACCACTTGCAGCGATGTCCTTGGCTTCTTTTCCGACGTAGCGAAGGTGCCATTCTTCAGCCATATAGCCTGTTTCTTTTTCCTTACCTTTGAGATAGCGAACGACAAAACCATAGTCTGCAGCATGATCTAAAAGCCATTGGGCAGCTTTTTCTTCTGTCACTAAATCTCCATCTGTACCGATAAGGTCAAATGCTAGTCCAGTTTGGTGTTCACTATATCCAGGCCGTGCAGAATAGCGGTCAGCCTCTGCCTTTCCGTCTTTGTTGACATAGTCCTGATAAAGTTGAGTTTGAGTTTCATAACTTCTGAAACCACTATAGTGGTCGCTGATTGGGAAACCTGCTTCCTGCATAGCAGCAATAAGCTTCAACAACTCCGCCTTTGCTGTAGGATTTTCTCCAGGATTATAGTCCTTAGACAAGGGATAATGCTTATTAGCGATAACAATCTCATCGTACTTCCCTTGAACGCTATAGTAATCTCCCTTATTAACTACTTCTGCCTTTTTCTGGCTTGCTTCCTGAGATTTACTACCGACAGTCCCTTCTTGGACGGTTTTTTCTTCAGTTGAAGTCTGATTTTCTGAAGTCGCTGGCTTTTCTTGCGAACAAGCTGCCAATGTCAGGGCTAGCAATCCTGATAATACAAGGTATCTTTTTTTCATTGTTTATCCTTTCATTTCTATCATTTGGTCCAAAGTTTCAGATAAGGTTTCAACCAAACCTTCTAATTTGCTTCCCTTAACCTGATATTCTTCAGCGACCATTTCTTCCCAAGGAACCCACCAAACTGGACCACGACCATTAAGACCGTGTCCCTTCATATCACCCTCTCGTCTCGGAAAAATATGCCAGTGGGCATGTGCATCACCGTTTCCCAACAACTCTACATTCATCTTTTGAGCAGAAAAAGCTTTAGAGACAGCTTCTTGGACCAAGCTCATTTCCACTAAAAAGCGAATTTTGATACTTGGATTTAGATGGTGTAATTCTGTAACATGTTCCTTTGCCAGGAATAGAGTATAGCCTTCAAAATACTGGTGGTCTCCAATCACAACATATCCTGTTTCCAGTTCCTTCACAAAGTAAGGATTTTCCCCTGACTTAATCAATTCAATTCGTTGGCAAATCAAGCACATCTTAGTCTACCAATCCACTCTTGAGGTAAGCGTCTACCATACGCTCGGTAGCAAGAACAGAATCGATATGAGTCCGCTCGTAAGAGTGACTAGACTCGATACCCGCTCCTAGAAGAGCGTGTTTGACTTCTGCTCCAGCTGACATAGCTGCAGAAGCATCCGAACCGTAAAATGGATAGATATCGAGTTTAAATGGAATGTCTTGGTCTTTTGCCAAGGCAACCATATGTTGACGGAATTCATAGTGGTAAGGACCTGAAGCATCTTTGACACAGATAGATACTGTGTACTCGTCCGTCTGCTGGTCGTCCCCCATTGCTCCCATATCCACAGCCAGATATTCGACAACTTGACTAGGGATACTTGAGTTAGCACCATGCCCCACTTCCTCAAAGACTGAAAAGGCAAAATGCGTAGTGACAGGAAGTTCAACTCCTTCTTCCTTATAGACTTTGAGGAGATTGAGAAGGATAGCCGCACTGACCTTATCATCCAAATGACGCGATTTGATAAATCCTGTCTCAGTTACGACAGTTCGTGGGTCAAAGCTGATAAAGTCACCAACCTCAATACCAAGTGCGCGTGTTTCTTTTTCATTGGTCACTTTTTCATCCAAACGAACTTCCATATTGTCCTGCGTGCGTTCAGCAGTGCCAGCATCCTTGTAGACATGGCAAGAAGTCTGGTGGATCAAAATGGTACCAGAAACAGTTTTACCTGTACTAGCCACATGAACTGTACAGTTTTCGCCTTCAATCATATTCCAAGGATAGCCACCGATACGGTCCATTTTGAGACGACCGTCTGGTTTGACCGCACGAACAATAGCCCCCAAGGTATCCACATGGGCAGTTACATAACGTTGTTTGTCATCGTTTTTACCTTTAACAGTGACATTCACTCCACCTTTAGCAGTGCGTATTGGTTGATAGCCTAGTTTTTCAAGAGTCTCAACTAAATAATTCGTAATTTCACGTGTGAAACCAGTTGGCGATGCGATAGCAGTTAATTCTTTGATATATTTTACAGTTTGATTCATTTCTTCACCTCTTGCTACCATTATATCACTTTTCCCATTTTAGTATGTGTAAAAAGGAAAAACGAATATACTTTGATTGTAAAAGCATTTTATGGTATAATGAAAAAAGTTCTTATGATGAAAGGAAAAAAATATGAACAAATATTTCAAAACGACACTTCTCTTAGCCTTACCGTTGGCATTCTTGTTGGGATGTTCAAAACAAGCATCAACAACCTCGAACTCTTCAAAAGCAGAGACAACTGAGGTAAAAACTACTGAAGTTGAAACAACTGAAAAGAAATCCGAACTAAAAACTGTTACTTTTGTAAATGATTCTCAGCCCGGCATCCAGTCAACATTGACCTATACAGTTGATGGTGATAACGTTGTGAAACAAACCGCACATAACGTCGCTGACCCTGAAGCCCTAAACAATAATGCAGATGATTTAAAAAATCTAATTGAAGAAACCTACAAAGGATACAAGGGACTCAAAGGTGTCACATTATCAGTCGAGATTAAAGATGGTAAAGTCGTTCAAGACCTTGAAATCGACCTTTCAGTTGCAAGCCTAGATGAACTTAGAAAAGCTTTACCAGAAGAATACTCAGGCGTTGGAAAAAATGTAAGTTTTAAAGCCTCTAAGAAAATGTTAACAGAACATGGTTATAAAGAACAAACGAACTAATAGTAATTGAAAAAACCTTGGCATAAGCCAAGGTTTTTTTATTCCATCTCAAAAGGTTCACTCTTTTGCTTATTTGGAAGAACAAGAGATAGTAAGATTCCAACAATCGCTGGTACTAACCATGGCAAGGAAGCCTTAGCAAATGGTAGAGCATTCACAATATTGGCAAGGAAGGTCACTTCAAATGAACTTCCCAAGACACTAGCTACGGCAATAGCTGTTACAAGCCCCATTGTCAACTGCATACCTGGTTTTGAAAGTGGTACAAACTTGTTCACAATTACAATCATAACAATCACAATGGTAATTGGATACAAGATAACTAGGACAGGGATTGAATATTTAATGATTGCATCAAGACCAAGGTTGGCAATTGCAAAACCAATTAAGGTAAAGACAGTCGCATAAACCTTATAGCTGAGTTGTGGGAAGCGTCCATTAAAGAATTCCGCAGTTGAAACAATCAAACCAACAGTCGTCGTGAAGCAGGTTACTGTTACCATGGCTGCTAGGAATAATTGAGCTGTTGAACCAAAGATTTCTTGGGTCGCTTGCGACAAGATATAAACTCCTGGAGTTCCACCCTTCATCGCTTCTTCTGTCATCGGGAAGTGATTTCCAAGGAAACCTAAGCCGATGTAAAGGGCACTAAAGCCAAGCGCTACGACAATTCCGACTACCCAAATGGTTGAGATGTACTCTTTTTTACTTGAAAATCCAAGTTGTTTCAAGGTTTCAACCGCGATTACACTAAAGGCAACAGATGCGAGAGCATCTAGAGTATTATATCCTTCAAGGAATCCTGCTCCAAATGCTGAAGCTTGATATGCTTCTGTAGCTGCTTGTGGAGCATTTCCACCATATTTGAGAGCTCCAAGAATTACCAAGATGATAATCAAGAGGGCAAAAACTGGAGTCAAAACACGGCCGATACGATCCAAAATCTTTGAAGGATTAAGCGCGATTAAGAATGCTGCAACAAAGTAGATAAGGGTAAAGACAATCAAGCCTAGACCTTTGTCAGCATCTGCCAAGAGGGGACTAATCCCTACTGCATAAGAAGTTGTTGCAGTACGTGGAATGGCAAAGAATGGACCAATCGACAAGTACAAAACTGCTAGATAAATCGTTGCAAACCAAGGGGAAATCTTTGTAGAAATCTCATAGATATATCCCTTAGGATTTAAGGTCCCGATGATCAAGGTCAAGACGGCAAGTCCGACACCTGAAAGTACAAATCCTGCAATGGCAGGGAGAAAGTGTTCCCCAGATTGAGCACCTAGGGTAGGGGGGAAAATCAAATTACCCGCACCAAAAAATATTCCAAACAGGAGTAATCCTGTTAAAGCACCTTTTTTAGCCATAAACTCTCCTTATAAAAAATAAAATACTTTCTTAGTATAACATGATTAAAGGCTTGAAAAGGCTATCTCGGAATAATTTTAAAATGTTTTCAATTTTCTGATTTTTAGAGCAAATAAACTCCCTTTAAAACCTTTCTTATTTTCGGTCTTAAAGGGAGTTTTTTCTTATTCTAAGGCATCCATGCCACCTTGGACATTGATAACCTCATATCCTTGTTCTGCTAAAAATTGACAAGCGCGTGCTGAACGCATTCCTGATTTACAAATTACGTAGTAAAGTTGGTCTTTGTCCAGTTGTTTATAAGTATCCGCTAATTGGCTGAGAGGTAAATTACGAGCGCCTTCTAAATGAAGAGTCTCAAATTCCTCTACTTCTCTCACATCTAATACAGAAAGCGACTCTTTCTGGTATAGTTGGTAAAAATCATTAAAAGTAATTTCTTTCATTTTTCTTCTCCGAGAATTTTTTGAATTCTTTCTTTCAAGTCAGGCAAGACTTCTTCCTCAAACCAAGGATTTTTTTTCATCCAGATTTGGTTACGAGGTGATGGGTGTACCAGAGGGAAATAATCTGGCAAATACTCTTTAAATTGACGGACACGATCTGTTACCTTTCCACTGACTTTATCATGTAGATAGTAGGCTTGGGCATACTGACCAATCAAGAGTGTTAATTGAATATCTGGCAATTCTTTCAGAAGTTTAGGGTGCCACTTTTCTGCAAAACCAGGACGAGGTGGTAGGTCTCCGGATGTCCCATGTCCTGGAAAATAGAAATCCATGGGCATGACAGCAAAGTAACCTGAATTGTAAAAAGTATCTTCGTCCACACCCAACCACTCTCGCAAGCGGTCGCCACTTTTATCCTTCCAGTATAGTCCTGCTTCTTGTGTTTTGAGACCTGGCGCCTGCCCGATGATATTAATACGAGCAGTTTTGGGAGCTGCAAAGAGAGGTTCGATTCCTTGCTCAGTATAGTGTTGATTTTGTGGGTCAGCCATGATGGCTTGTTTGATTCTTTCGATTTGAGACATCTACTCTCCCTCCAAAAAGAAGTCTAAGCATAAAATCTCAGACTTCTATAGCATTATTTGATCAATTCATAGATAGCTTCAGCGTAGATGGCTGTTGCACGGAAGAGATCATCCAAGGCGATAAATTCGTTGGCTTGGTGCATGGTATCGATAGAATCTGGGAACATCGCACCGTAGGCTACACCACGCTCTAAGAGACGTCCGAAAGTTCCGCCTCCGATAACTTGCTCATGACCTTGAAGACCTGTTTGTTTTTCATAAACATTTAACAAGGTTTGGACAAGTGGATCTTCCATTGGTACATAGTGAGGTGTGTGACCATGTTCTGATAAGCTAACAGATACAACTGGCAAGCTTTCAAGAACTGACTTGATTTGCTCTGGACTTGTTCCTTTTGGATAACGAAAGTTAAGGGCAATGGTATTGTCAGCACTTGTTTCATCAAAGCGGAAGACACCAGCATTCATAGAAAGGGCACCCATCTTTTCATCCACATGAGCCACTTTCAAGTTTTTGCCTTCGTGGTCATTCAAAAGAATCTTACCAGCAATGTCAAGGAAGTCTTTTGCAGATCCTTCAAAGGCAAATTGGCTGAGGAAGAGAGCAAGGTAAGTCGCACCATTGACACCTGAAGCAGGCATAGCACCGTGAGCAGATTTACCGATAATCGTAACCTTGTACTTGCCGTTCTCTTCTTGAATTTCTCCTCTAAGCTTGTGCTCTGCAACAAAGGCATTTAGTTTCGCTTGCAAATCAGCCAAGTCCCCTGAAACGACTGCTGTTGCTGATTCTGGCACCATGTTTTCACGCAAACCACCTGTGAAGCTGTGAAGACGAGCTGCACCCTTGTTTTCACCAGCAAAGTGGAGGTATTCTGTGATATTTCCTTTTTCACCATTAATAATAGGGAATTCAGCATCTGGAGAGAAACCAAAGTCTGGCTTCGCAAGTCCTACATGCTCAAAGTAGTAGTCCATATCTGCCCAACCTGATTCTTCATCAGTTCCGACAATAAAGCGAACTTTTTTAGAAGTTGGAAGACCAAGTTCTTTAATGATTTTCAAACCATAGTAACAAGCCGTTGTAGGACCTTTGTCATCTGAAGCACCACGCGCATAGAGACGACCATCTTTGATAGTTGGAGTGTAAGGATCAGTGTCCCAACCACTACCTGCTGGCACCACGTCCATGTGGGCAAAAATACCGAGAACTTCTTCCCCTTCACCAAACTCAAAATGTCCTGCATAGTTGTCGACATTTTTTGTTGGGTAACCATCACGGTCTGCGATTTCAAGGAATTTCTCCAAAGCTTTTACCGGACCAGGTCCAAATGGGTGCTCCGCATCTGCCTCACTGTCATCGCGTTCTGAGTTGATTTCTAAGAGGCTAAATAAGTCAGCCAAGAGGGCTTCTTTACGTTTTTCTACTTCTGCTGTAAAATCAATAACTGTCATTTTTACTTCCTATCTTTTTTCGATAATTTCATCTACTGGCAAGCGGTAGCTTGGTTCCAACTTCTCGTCTGTGTACCCTACTGTGATCAAAAGTTCTGGACGGAAGCGCTCTTCAATTTCCAAGACTTCATTGGCTTTTGATTTATCAAAACCAAGGATAATGTTTGAACCGATTCCCTGGTCAGTCAATGCAAGGACTAGGTTCATCGCAACCAACCCTGCATTAAGGGCTAGGTAGTCACTGATTTGTTGTTCATTGTAACGCGCAAACTCTGCTGGAAGATTTTTCATAAAGTACTGAAGTTGTTCTTCTGAGAAGTTCTTTGCTCCACCAACACGGGCAATCTTGCGAGCTCGTTTAGCTAGGTCAGTATCTGTAAACAAGGCAATGGTTACAGGGGCAGATGCTACTTGCTCAAAGTTTGCACCGTAAGCTAATTTGGCTAGTTCAGCATTTCTCTCACGAACCACAACAAACTTCCAAGGCTGACTATTGTGAGCACTCGGTGCCAAGGTTGCGATTTCAATAGCTGTTCGAACATCCTTGGGATCAACCGGTTTATCAATAAAATGCTTAGTCGCATGACGTTTTTTATTTAACTCAAGAAATTTCATAATTGATTTCCTTTTCTATTTCTACTGCTTCCATTTTACCACATTCTGAAAGAGCTTGCAGAGATTTTTCATTAGTGACCTAAATTATCTTTTTCTTATCTGATTTAAATTTTAGATTACAAACTTAAACTGAAAATTATAATATTTTTCTATCACTTCCATAAAAAATATATATTGGCTATTTGATTGATTGTCTGGTAAGCTAGATAGCATTAAGTAAAGGAGACACACATGAAAAAATTATTCTTATTATTAGCCATTAGTCCCTTGCTGGTGGCCTGTGGACAATCTAAACAGGAAAGTGCTTCAACTTCTACTACTAGCCCTAAAACCATTGTCGTAGCAACTGCTGGAGACATTCCACCTTTTGACTTTGAACAAGATGGTAATTTAACTGGATATGATGTTGAAGTTTTAAAAGCGGTCGATGAAAAACTAGATCAATACAAGATTGAATTTCAAAAAACAGCTTGGGAAAGTATCTTCCCTGGAGTTGATGCTGGACGTTACCAAGCTGCTGCCAACAACTTGAGCTACACCAAAGAGAGAGCCGACAAATACCTCTACTCCCTACCTATCGCTAAAAATCCTTTGGTTCTCGTGAGCAGAAAAGACAAGGTTCTTACCTCTCTCCAAGACATCGCTGGTAAAACTACACAGGATGACACTGGAACTTCTACTGCCAAGGTCGTTACTGACTGGAATCAAAACCACTCCGACAATCCTGCCACCATCCAATACTCTGGTGAGGATGTCGCTAAACGCCTGACTGACCTCGCCAATGGTGAATTTGATTTCCTAATCTTTGACAAAATCTCTGTTCAAAAAATTATCCAAGACCGTGGCTTAGACTTGAACGTAGTTGACTTGGAGAGCAATGACAATCCGAATAACTACATTATCTTCTCAAGCGACGAAAAAGAGTTCAAAGAGCAATTTGACAAGGTCCTCAAAGAACTCTATCAAGACGGAACCCTTGAAAAACTCAGCAAGACCTATCTTGGTGGTTCTTACCTACCAGATGCATCAGAATTAAAATAAAGAACAAGCAGTATCGAATATAAATAAGCTCTCGTATAGAGAGCTTTTTGCATACAAAAAAAGCCATCCTAGCGGATGACTTTCTAGCAACCGAATCGGTGCTCACTTTTTCAAGTTGTGTACGGACAAAGCCTTATTTTAACTTGCTGTGTTGTTTCGAATAGTTCCAACACTCATATTGTACTTCATTCTTTAAAAAATATCAAGAAATAACACATATAACAGGACAACATCATATCTTGACTTTTAATATTGAAAACGTTCTATATTTTGTTGATTTTAACAAGTAAAAGATATATAATTTAGTTGATGTTAATATATTAGCGTTTGCTAAGAGTAATCTAAAAAAGATAATAAAATGGGAGAGAAATTGATGATTAAAAAACCATACTCTATCGGTCTTGATATTGGTACAAATAGCGTCGGATGGGCCGTCATTACAGATGACTATAACGTTCCATCGAAAAAGATGAAAGTTCTAGGAAATACCAATAAAGAATTCATTAAGAAAAATTTAATCGGAGCTTTATTATTTGATGAAGGGACTACTGCTGAGGATAGACGTCTCAAACGAACAGCCCGTCGTCGCTATACTCGTCGTAAAAATCGTCTTCGCTATCTTCAAGAAATCTTTACTGAGGAAATGAGTAAAGTGGATAGTAGTTTCTTTCATCGATTAGATGACTCCTTCTTAGTTCCTGAGGATAAAAGAGGAAGTAAATATCCTGTTTTTGCTACCTTGAAAGAAGAAAAAGAATATCATAAGAATTTCCCAACTATCTATCATTTGAGAAAACACTTGGCGGACTCAAAAGAAAAAGCGGACTTACGCTTAATCTATCTGGCATTAGCCCATATGATTAAATACCGAGGACATTTTTTATACGAAGAATCTTTCGATATTAAAAACAATGATATCCAAAAAATCTTTAATGAATTTTTAAGTATTTACGACAACACATTTGAGGAAAATTCACTTAGTGGACAAAACGCCCAAGTAGAAGCAATTTTTACTGATAAGATAAGCAAATCTGCAAAGAGAGAACGCGTTCTAAAACTCTTTCCTGATGAAAAATCCACTGGTTTGTTTTCAGAATTTCTCAAATTAATTGTAGGAAATCAGTCTGATTTTAAAAAACATTTTGATTTAGAAGAAAAAGCTCCACTTCAATTCTCTAAAGATACCTATGATGAGGATTTGGAAAACTTACTCGGACAAATTGGAGATGGTTTTGCAGACCTTTTCCTGGTTGCTAAAAAACTCTATGACGCCATTCTTCTATCAGGAATCTTAACTGTTACAGATCCTTCAACCAAAGCTCCACTATCAGCATCTATGATTAAGCGCTATGAAAGCCACCAAAAAGACTTGGCAGATTTAAAACAATTCATCAAAAACAATCTTCCAGAAAAATATGATGACGTTTTTTCTGACCAATCTAAAGATGGATATGCTGGATATATCGATGGTAAGACCACTCAAGAAGCATTCTACAAATATATCAAAAATCTTCTCTCTAAATTCGAAGGAGCTGATTATTTCCTTGATAAAATTGATCGTGAAGATTTCTTGAGAAAACAACGAACCTTTGATAATGGTTCTATTCCTCATCAAATTCATCTTCAAGAAATGAATGCTATTCTCCATCGGCAAGGAGAACACTATCCATTTTTGCAGGAAAATAAAGAAAAGATAGAGAAAATCTTAACCTTCCGTATTCCTTACTACGTTGGCCCATTAGCTCGTGGCAATCGTGATTTTGCTTGGCTTACTCGAAATTCTGACCAAGCAATCCGACCTTGGAATTTTGAAGATGTTGTTGATAAAGCAAGCTCTGCGGAAGACTTCATCAATAAGATGACTAGCTATGACTTGTATCTCCCAGAAGAAAAAGTTTTGCCCAAGCATAGTCTATTGTATGAAACATTTGCTGTCTATAATGAATTAACCAAAGTAAAATTTATTGCAGAAGGATTGAAAGACTATCAATTCCTTGATAGTGGACAGAAGAAGCAAATTGTCAATCAATTATTCAAAGAGAAAAGGAAAGTAACTGAAAAAGACATCATCCAGTATCTACACAATGTTGATGGCTACGATGGAATCGAACTAAAAGGAATTGAAAAACAATTTAACGCTAGTCTTTCTACTTATCATGATTTACTCAAGATTATCAAGGATAAAGAGTTTATGGATGAACCTGAAAATGAAGAGATTCTTGAAAATATCGTCCATACGCTAACTATCTTTGAAGATCGTGAGATGATCAAGCAACGCCTTGCTCAATATGACTCTCTCTTTAATGAAAAAGTAATCAAAGCACTAACTCGTCGACATTATACTGGTTGGGGAAAACTCTCTGCCAAGCTAATTAACGGTATCTGTGATAAAAAAACTGGTAAAACGATTCTTGATTATCTGATTGATGATGGTTACAACAATCGTAACTTTATGCAGTTAATCAATGATGATGGGCTTTCTTTTAAAGAAATTATCCAAGAATCACAAGTGGTTGGTAAGACAGACGATGTGAAGCAAGTTGTCCAAGAACTTCCAGGAAGTCCTGCCATTAAAAAGGGAATTTTACAAAGTATCAAGATTGTTGATGAACTTGTCAAAGTTATGGGGCAGGCCCCTGAATCCATAGTGATTGAAATGGCACGAGAGAATCAGACAACTGCAAGAGGGAAAAAGAATTCCCAACAAAGATACAAGCGCATTGAAGATTCACTGAAAAATCTGGCATCTGGGCTCAACTCCAATATTCTAAAAGAACAACCAACAGATAATACTCAACTTCAAAATGAGCGTCTCTTCCTTTATTATATCCAAAATGGAAAAGATATGTATACAGGGGAAACCCTTGACATCAATCAATTAAGCAACTACGACATTGACCACATCATCCCACAAGCCTTTATAAAGGACGATTCTCTCGATAACCGTGTCTTGACTAGCTCAAAGAATAATCGAGGTAAATCTGATAATGTTCCAAGTTTAGAGGTTGTTCAAAAAAGAAAAGGTTTTTGGCAAAAATTGTTGGATTCAAAGTTAATTTCAGAACGTAAATTTAATAATTTAACCAAGGCTGAACGAGGTGGACTAAATGAGCGAGATAAAGTTGGCTTTATCAAACGTCAGTTGGTTGAAACACGGCAAATCACAAAACATGTTGCACAGATTTTGAATACTCGCTTTAATACAAAAGTGAATGAGAAAAACCAGAAAATCCGTACAGTCAAAATCATCACTTTGAAATCCAATCTAGTTTCCAACTTCCGTAAAGAATTTAGGCTATACAAGGTGCGAGAAATCAATGACTACCACCATGCACATGATGCTTATTTAAATGCTGTGGTTGCTAAGGCTATCCTTAAGAAATATCCTAAACTAGAACCTGAATTCGTCTATGGTGACTATCAAAAACATGATCTTAAGAGATACATCTCAGGAAGTAAAGACCCTAAAGAAATTGAAAAAGCAACAGAAAAGTATTTCTTCTACTCAAACTTGTTGAACTTCTTCAAAGAAGAGGTACATTACGCAGACGGAACCATCGTAAAAAGAGAGAATATCGAGTATTCCAAGGATACAGGAGAAATCGCTTGGAATAAGGAAAAAGATTTCGCTACAATCAAAAAAGTTCTTTCCTATCCACAGGTGAATATTGTGAAGAAGACAGAAGAGCAAACCGTTGGACAAAATGGTGGTCTGTTTGATAACAATATTGTGTCCAAGAAAAAAGTAGTTGACTCAAGCAAATTAATCCCTATCAAATCTGGTTTGTCACCTGAAAAGTATGGTGGCTATGCAAGACCTACAATCGCTTATTCAGTTCTTGTTATAGCAGATATTGAAAAAGGAAAGGCTAAAAAATTAAAGAGAATTAAAGAGATGGTTGGAATAACCATTCAAGATAAAAAGAAATTTGAAGCAAATCCAATCGCCTATCTCGAAGAATATGGTTATAAAAATATCAATCCTAATCTTATTATAAAACTACCTAAGTATAGTCTCTTTGAGTTTAATGATGGACAGCGAAGATTATTAGCAAGCTCTATTGAATTGCAAAAAGGTAACGAGTTGATTTTACCTTACCATTTCACTACTTTGCTTTACCACGCACAGCGAATTAATAAAATTAGTGAACCAATTCATAAACAGTATGTAGAAACACATCAAAGTGAATTTGAAGAATTATTAACAACAATCATTTCTTTATCTAAAAAATATATCCAAAAACCAATTGTTGAATCATTATTACAACAAGCGTTTGAGCAAGCCGATAAAGATATTTATCAGTTAAGCGAATCCTTTATCTCGCTGTTGAAACTCACCTCATTTGGAGCTCCTGGAGCTTTTAGATTTCTTGGTGTTGAAATTAGTCAATCAAATGTACGATATCAATCTGTGTCTTCTTGTTTCAACGCCACCCTCATCCACCAATCCATCACTGGTCTCTATGAGACTAGGATTGACTTAAGCAAACTGGGAGAAGACTGATGGGATGGAGAACCGTTGTTGTCAATACACATTCAAAGCTTTCTTACAAAAATAATCACTTGATTTTTAAAGATGCCTCCCAGACAGAGTTAATTCACCTGTCCGAGGTGGACATCCTGCTTTTGGAGACAACGGATATCGTTCTCTCCACTATGCTAATCAAACGCTTGGTGGATGAAAATATTCTGGTCATCTTTTGTGATGATAAACGTTTGCCGACGGCATACTTAATGCCCTACTACGGTCGGCACGATTCCAGTCTGCAACTCTCTCGCCAAATCACATGGAGCGAGGAAGCTAAAGCACAAATTTGGACCACCATTATTGCACAAAAAATTCTCAATCAGGCCTTTTATCTGGGGAGTTGTGGTTTTCTAGAAAAATCTCAGTCCGTCATCGATCTCTATCATGGTTTGGATTTATTTGATCCTAGTAACCGCGAAGGGCACGCAGCTCGTATTTACTTCAACACCTTGTTTGGAAATGATTTTAGTCGTGAGCAAGATAGTGATATCAATGCTGCCTTGGACTACGGCTACACCTTGATTTTGAGTATGTTTGCGCGTGAAATTGTGTTGTCTGGCTGTATGACTCAGTTTGGATTGAAACATGCCAACCAGTTCAATCAATTCAACCTAGCTAGCGATATTATGGAACCTTTTCGTCCGATTATTGATAGGATCGTCTATGAAAATCGAAGCAGTTCTTTTGTCAAAATCAAACGAGAGCTTTTTACTATCTTCTCAGATACCTTCCACTACAACGGCAAAGATATGTACCTGTCCAATATCGTCAGTGACTATACTAAGAAAGTCATCCAAGCTCTCAATCAACCCGAGAAAGGAGTTCCTGAATTTAGGATATGAGTTATCGATATATGCGTATGATTTTAATGTTCGATATGCCCGTTGATACCGTAGAGGAACGTAAGGCCTATCGGAAATTTCGGAAGTTCCTCATAGATGAGGGATTTATCATGCACCAATTCTCCATCTATAGCAAGCTCTTGCTCAATAACTCTGCTAATAACGCCATGATTGAGCGGCTCAAGACTCATAACCCTAAGAAAGGAAACATTACTCTCTTAACCGTTACAGAAAAGCAGTTTTCTCGCATGATTTACTTAAATGGCGAGCGAAATACTAGCATAGCAAACTCAGATGCTCGTTTGGTTTTTCTGGGAGAGGAGCCTAAAGATGAAGATTAATTTCCCATTATTAGATGAACCTTTAGTTATTGAAAATGCAACTTTTTTAGTGCTGGAAGATCAAATCACTTTTTCAACTATCGTCAAGCAGTTCTACCAATATACCGATGATGGGGAGTTGAAGTTGTTTGATAGAAATCTAAAAACTCTGAAAGAGGCTGAATTGCTAGTGATAACGGATGTCTTGGGATACAATCTCAACTCACCTGCCATGCTAAAGCTAATACATGCTGATTTAGAAAATCAACTCAATGACAAGCCCGAAGTTAAGTCCATGATTGAAAAGTTGGTTGCTACGATTACAGAATTGCTGGCATTTGAGTGTTTGGAAAACGAGTTAGATCTAGAGTATGATGAAATTACCATTCTAGAGTTAATCGATGCACTTGGTGTCAAAGTCGAAACCCTGAGTGATACACCTTTTGAAAAGATGCTAGAAATTGTTCAGGTTTTTAAATATCTTTCTAAAAAGAAACTCCTTGTTTTCATTAATGCATCCGCCTATCTATCAAAGAATGAGTTAGTAAATTTGATAGAGTATATCAAACTAAATCAACTAAGAGTTTTATTTGTCGAGCCTCGAAAAGTCTTTGAGTTTCCGCAGTATGTACTAGATCAAGACTATTTCTTGAACCTTGAAAATATGATATAATAAGAGTAACAATTGGAACTTGACGAGCTAAAGTCTGGCTGAGACGAATGGCGCGATTACGAAATTTCGTGAGAAAATTTTTCTACGAGGTTTTAGAGCTGTGTTGTTTCGAATGGTTCCAAAACAAGCTATTTAATTTTTAGATTAGTTTTTATGTTTTAGAGCTGTGTTGTTTCGAATGGTTCCAAAACAAATTTACAGGCTGATAGGTACTGATTCAGGTTTTAGAGCTGTGTTGTTTCGAATGGTTCCAAAACAGATTCATTGATAGCAATATCTTTCAGACTGTTTTAGAGCTGTGTTGTTTCGAATGGTTCCAAAACACTACTTGAATATGTAGGACTTGACGGAATGTTTTAGAGCTGTGTTGTTTCGAATGGTTCCAAAACTTAGCAATGAAACGCAGATACAATTTTTTTGTTTTAGAGCTGTGTTGTTTCGAATGGTTCCAAAACTTTGCTACCGACTGCACGAAAACCTTGGGTGTTTTAGAGCTGTGTTGTTTCGAATGGTTCCAAAACACGGTAAAGATGCAGTCGGGGACATTTTGGGTTTTAGAGCTGTGTTGTTTCGAATGGTTCCAAAACATTGAAGATGTTTGCAAATGCTTGCGCAAGGTTTTAGAGCTGTGTTGTTTCGAATGGTTCCAAAACTGCTACGTTCCGCAGAAGCAGCAGGCTTACGTTTTAGAGCTGTGTTGTTTCGAATGGTTCCAAAACGTCAAATTATTTTCAACTCTCCACATTCTGTTTTAGAGCTGTGTTGTTTCGAATGGTTCCAAAACCTCCCGTATTATCTACTGCATCCAATGACTGTTTTAGAGCTGTGTTGTTTCGAATGGTTCCAAAACGGTTCTTTTGTAAGAACTTTCATTTCTACCGTTTTAGAGCTGTGTTGTTTCGAATGGTTCCAAAACGGCCTTGTGGTCCTATCGGTCCACGCTCTCGTTTTAGAGCTGTGTTGTTTCGAATGGTTCCAAAACATAATTTGGTGGATGAGCATATTGAAATCAGTTTTAGAGCTGTGTTGTTTCGAATGGTTCCAAAACACCGACCAATCCAATTGAATCACCCCCTTTTGTTTTAGAGCTGTGTTGTTTCGAATGGTTCCAAAACCAGACGAAGAACTTAAAGCAAAATTTGAAGGTTTTAGAGCTGTGTTGTTTCGAATGGTTCCAAAACTGTCCATTTTTTTTAGCGATACAGTCGCATGTTTTAGAGCTGTGTTGTTTCGAATGGTTCCAAAACAAGTCACATCTGTTGATTGTAAATTCTGTAGTTTTAGAGCTGTGTTGTTTCGAATGGTTCCAAAACTGCGGATTCTTACCATATCCAAACTCATTCGTTTTAGAGCTGTGTTGTTTCGAATGGTTCCAAAACGTAATAATCGTTTTATCCCTCGAATCTAGCGTTTTAGAGCTGTGTTGTTTCGAATGGTTCCAAAACCAAGATATGAAAAAATCAGAAACACTAACAGTTTTAGAGCTGTGTTGTTTCGAATGGTTCCAAAACAGCCCGCCTCATTGGTTGCCCAGCCTGTAGGTTTTAGAGCTGTGTTGTTTCGAATGGTTCCAAAACTTTACTGAGATACCGTTGGATGCCCAGTTAGTTTTAGAGCTGTGTTGTTTCGAATGGTTCCAAAACTCGCACCAGTTATCGCTAATTGTATCGTCCGTTTTAGAGCTGTGTTGTTTCGAATGGTTCCAAAACCTTGACTCACATATATTTCCAATGACTGTTGTTTTAGAGCTGTGTTGTTTCGAATGGTTCCAAAACAATAATGGAGGTCTAAGTGGAGGTAGTGCTGTTTTAGAGCTGTGTTGTTTCGAATGGTTCCAAAACAAAGTATCTCCAGAGAATTTCGCTAAGGGTGTTTTAGAGCTGTGTTGTTTCGAATGGTTCCAAAACAAGGAATTTCTTATAAAGACGCATATAAGCGTTTTAGAGCTGTGTTGTTTCGAATGGTTCCAAAACAGCAGTTTTAGCTTGTAGAGTCGGTTCAATGTTTTAGAGCTGTGTTGTTTCGAATGGTTCCAAAACAAGTCACATCTGTTGATTGTAAATTCTGTAGTTTTAGAGCTGTGTTGTTTCGAATGGTTCCAAAACTCAACAAATGGTTTGATAGTATCTGTCACAGTTTTAGAGCTGTGTTGTTTCGAATGGTTCCAAAACCTCATTTGCGAGCCTTGGGGGCTCTGTGGCGTTTTAGAGCTGTGTTGTTTCGAATGGTTCCAAAATACTTCTCAAACTAAATATAGAATAAACCCCTAACACTTCTCCGTGCTAGGGGGTCTTTTATTTTCTTAAATATCTCACATATTCTACTAATACGTAGACAAGGATTGTTAAACAAATGATAGTTTCTAACCAAACGAGGAGATTGAGGATCGGAAACTGCAGAATGCCTTGGGACATTTTCAAGGAAGTTGCCGTGATGATGGTTGGGAAAGTCAGGGCTGAAAAGGCTGGTTGAAATCCCTGTTTTAAAATTCTCGGCAAGCGACTAAGGACAAAGAAAAAGAAAGTCTGAGATGCAAGGACCATGACCAGCAAAATCCAGCTAGGAAGGTCTGGACCTCCTATCCGAACTAGTGCTGCCAACAGGAGAGAAAATGGAGCACAATAGATCCCTTCTTGCCCTAGTAAAGCCAGTGGCAATGGATTCTTTTTCAAATCTTGATAAATGAGAGGATAAAGGATAAGGGTTAAGATAAAACCAAAAATCCAAGCTCCATAGGCAATCCCAACTATCCCCACTACTGGGTAAGTCAAGCTTGCCACTGCGATTCCCACATAAAGAACCGTCCAACTTGGCGTTGCGCTCGTCCTTGGTTTAGCCTGAACGTAATTGATAGTAAAGTAGATAATTAAACCGACATCCAGTAGAAAGGCAAACCACCAGAGAACTTGTGCAATAATACTCAAGCTCATAGGTAATACGCGCAACAAATAAGTCGATAAAATCATCCCTGCCATGGGAAAGGTCGCCATTCCTGACAAGACGGGTGCTTTCTTCAGTTCTTGCTTACTTTCATGCCAGTTATTGAGGTGGCTCACCAAAAAATATAACCATAAAATCAAGCCTGACAAACTAAAGATGTGTGATAAAAGCGGAAAAATATCCAAGATGAGATTTCCTGCTCCAGCCAATCCCAATAAGCAACCTGAAAAGGCTAAGGGGAGTTTTTTCATACCAACCTCCGAAAATAACGTTACTATCAGTATAACATAATTAAAGCTCAGCTAGACAAGCCTTCATCAATTTTTTTGGCTATAAAACGATTGTCCCCTTTTAAAATACTCACTAACAATAATGATTAAAATAAATTCATCAAAAAAGTACCTATCACTTGATAGGTACTCTTTTGACATTTCATTCTATAGCTTGGTTAGCCTTTAAAGGTTACGATGGTTGCACCACTCCCACCTGCATTTTGCGGTGCATAGCCAAAGCTCTTGACTTGCTTGTTTCTTTGCAGGTATTTGGTTACCCCTTCACGGATGACCCCTGTACCGATACCATGGATGATATCCACTTGAGCCATATTGTTGAGCAAAGCTTGGTCAATAAAGGCATCCAAGGCTTCCATAGCCTCCTCATAGCGTTTGCCACGAAGGTCTAGTCGAGCCTGTGGACCTTTACCACCTGCCCTTTTAACTATGTTGACTTGTTTCTTCTTGACTGGTGCTTCTTGCTGAGCTTGTACCAAGTCAAATTCCTTCTCTTCAAGCGTCATCTTAATCAAGCCAACCTGAGCCTCCCAACGACCGTCCTTGAGTTGATTGGTCAAGGTACCCCGTTGACCATAGCTTAAAACGATAATATCATCTCCAACTTTTGGAGCTCGTTTTTTCTTGGCTTTTTGGAGAACCTTGTTTTTAGAAAGATCAACTTTTTCAGGTGCTAACTTCTTGAGTTTGGCCTTGGCTTCGATAATTTCATGTGGTTTTAGTTGAGATTTGCTGTGAAGATTTTTAAGAATATCATCACTTTCAGCCAGAGCCAATTCAACGATTTCGGCAGCTTGCTCACGCGCCTTATTGAGTTCAGTCTCCTTCTCACGATTTAGCTCATTGTAGAGTTTTTTAAGAGCACGATTCATCTTAAGGTTTTCTTGCTCGACTTGGCGAATATTCTCAAGACGTTTGCGGCTTTCAAGTGTCTGCTCTTCCAATTGCTCAATAATGCGATTGACATCATTGTCTTGATTAATCTGCTTGCTAGCGTCACCTACGATGACATCTGACAATCCTAGACGTTTAGCAATCTCAAAAGCGTTGCTTCGACCAGGTACGCCTTGCATAAAGCGATAGGTCGGGCGCAAGCTAGCTGTATCAAATTCCATGCTGGCATTCTGAACATAAGCCGTTTCAATTCCGTAGGCCTTGAGTTCAGGATAGTGAGTGGTTGCCATAGTCTTGACCTGACGCAAGCGCAAGTCCTCTAAGATTGACATGGCAAGGGCAGCTCCTTCCTGGGGATCTGTTCCTGCTCCAAGCTCATCTAGCAACAAGAGCGAGTTTTGATTGACCTTACCAAGAATATCAACGATATTAGTCATGTGACTAGAGAAGGTTGAAAGACTTTGTTCGATGGATTGTTCGTCTCCGATATCCGCAAAGACCTCCTCAAATATTCCCACACGACTTCCCTTATCCGCCAAAATCGGCAAACCTGACTGGGCCATCAATTGCGTCAAACCTAAGGTTTTAAGCATAATAGTCTTACCACCCGTATTGGGACCAGTGATGACGATGGCTGTTAGATCCTTACCAAAGTGTACATCATTAGCAACAGCATTTTGCACCAAGGGATGACGAACATGGAGGAGTTGAATCTCCTGTCCTTCAGAGACTTGAGGCACTACTGCTCCAGTTTCTTGGATAAAGCGAACCTTAGCCCGAATCAAGTCCAAATGTCCAATAATCCAGGCATCATTTGCGATTTCAGCTGCATGCGGTCTTACTCGTTCAGAGAGTTCCTGAAGAATACGCATCATCTCATAGCGTTCATCCGCACGCAGACTGGCGATTTCTTCGCTCAGCTTGACCACTTCACGCGGTTCAATATAGACAGTGTTCCCACTGGCAGAAATATCATGAACCACACCGGCAATCTTATTACGATAGGTGTTTTTGACAGGGAGAACCTGGCGACCATTTCTACTAGCGATAATGCCTTCTGTCAACATCTGTGCCTTTTGTTTGAGAAGTTCTTGCAAGACGTCACGAACTTGGCTCTCGCTATCATGGATTTTACGACGGATTCGTGCTAGTTCTTCACTAGCAAAATTCTCAATAAATCCAGCTTCATTGATGGCTTGGAGATTACCCTGCAGATGTGGAAAATCATGAAGTTTCTCAAACCAATTTGCCAAGTGGTCCAAGCGGACATTTTCAAGATTGTCATAGAAGTTTTTCAGTTCACGACTGGCAAAAATGACACGTTTGAGAAGGAGAAACTCCTCGATGTTGAGGTCTGCTCCCATCTCCAAACGTTTGCAGGTTGCAGCAATGTCTTTGGTTCCTGAGATACTGAAATGTGGATGCTCGACAAAGAGGTCTTGCATCTCCTTCATCTCTGCAAAGGCCTGTCTAATTTTATCAGCTTTATCTGTTGGGACTAGCTCTTTTAACTGTTCTAGTCCTTGTTCCGTCAAAAGATGAGGTTCAAATAAAGCCTTGACCTTGTTAAATTCTAACGTTTCTAGTATTTTTGTATTCATCTTATTTCCTTCGTAAAAAAGTTATGGCCTTTCTTATTTTTAACTCTTTAAATCAATCTCTTACTTTTCGAAATTGTAAACAAAAGGCTAGGAATAGTTCCCGCCCTTTTTAACCGATTATTTTAGTAACCCAAAGCTGTTTAATAAAATTAGTTGTGAATGGAATGCTTTGGATGATATGTCTAGCTACAAAGCTATTTTCAAGTGAATTTTGAACAATTTGTAATGGCACAGTCGCGAGAATCGTTAGCATCATCTGGAGGACAAATAAGGTCACACCTATTGATAGCACACCCGCACCGATACGATAGTATTTCCCATCAAGTATCTTACTTGGTACTAGGTTTAGAAAAAGACCAAGCAAACGGCCGATGCAGTAAAAAATCGTAAAGGCTAAGAGGAAGCCGACACCTGCATAAAAAACCTTATCTAGTTGGAAAAGTTGATTGGATGGGAAAAAGAAAGTTCCCTGTCCTTCCTGCGGATTAGCATAAGGGATTAATAAATTGAACTTCTGCCCTAAAGCTAGGTAATATTTGCTTGCAAAATAAGCAGAGGCAATCGTTGCTACAAGATAATATGCTTGCAAAATAATTCCTCTGCGGTAGCCAATATAAAAGCTCCAAGCAAGGATTAATAAGAGTAGAATGGAAATCATAGGGAATCCTCAATCTTACTCTGCTCTTGTTTAGCCGCAACTACTTTATAACGGAGCGATTCTAACTCTTGCTCCTTATCATCAAATTCAATCTCACGGCTGAGCTGTGTTGACAAGCAGTTAACTGCTAAGAGAATAGCTACTGTCTCATCATCAGCTCCAGGCATTTGTTCTTTGATTGCTTCATACTTTTCCGTCGCAACTTTAGCAATCTCCTCCATGAAAAGATTGTCATGTTCAGTTGTCAGCGTTAATGTTTTTTTCCCAAATGTAAACTTGAATCGATTTAAATTTGCCATAAAATTCACCTCAAGATATTATACCAAATTTCACTTAGTTTGTCAGTTTTTACCAATTCTAGCGCATTTATGGTACAATAGAGACTATGGCAAGTATCACATTAACTCCGAGTGAAAAGGAAATTCAGGCTTTTGTTCAAAAGCATGAACATGCACTCACTCCTAGTAAAAATCCCTATATTCGCTACTTTTTAAAGCTTCCTCAAGCCAGTGTTTCCGTCTATACATCTGGGAAAGTCCTCTTGCAAGGAGAAGCCGCTGAAAGATACGCTAGCTTTTTTGGTTATCAAGTAGCACAAATAGTTAGCGGGCAAAATTTCCCCTTGATTGGAACAGATGAAGTTGGAAATGGTTCCTACTTCGGTGGTCTGGCTGTAGTGGCGTCATTTGTAACTCCTGATCAGCATGACTTTTTACGAAGACTCGGGGTTGGAGATTCTAAAATACTAACTGACCAAAAGATTCGTCAGCTTGCTCCCCTTCTTAAGGAGAAGATTCAGCATCAAGCACTCCTTCTTTCGCCAAGTAAGTATAACGAAGTCATTGGGGAACGCTATAATGCTGTTTCTGTCAAGGTAGCTCTTCACAATCAAGCAATCTTTCTCCTCCTTCAAAAGGGAGTTGAGCCTGAAAAGATTGTTATTGACGCCTTTACCAGCTCACAAAATTATGAAAAGTATCTAAAAAATGAAGCCAATCATTTTCCTAATCCAGTCACGCTAGAGGAAAAAGCTGAGGGCAAGTACTTGGCTGTTGCGGTTAGCTCCATCATTGCGCGTGATCTCTTCCTAGAAAATCTTGAAAACCTAGGACGAGAGCTAGGCTATCAACTTCCAAGTGGTGCTGGAGCTGCTTCTGACAAGGTAGCTAGCCAAATCCTTCAAGCATATGGAATGAAAGGGCTCGGCTTCTGTGCAAAGTTGCATTTTAAAAACACAGAAAAAGCTAAGCAACTTCTAGAAAGGTAAAAGTATGAATTATTTTAAAATATTTTTAAAAGAGTGGGGAATTTTCTTCCTGATTATTGCATTAATAGGTCTCAGCCGTCTTTTTCTGTGGAGCAATGTTCGTGTAGAAGGACACTCTATGGACCCTACTCTAGCTGATGGAGAAATTCTCTTCGTTGTCAAACATCTCCCTATCGATCGCTTTGATATAGTTGTCGCTCATGAGGATGAAGGGAATAAAGATATTGTGAAACGGGTTATCGGATTGCCAGGTGATACCATCCGTTACGAAAATGATAAGCTCTACGTCAACGACAAAGAAACCGATGAGCCTTACCTAGCAGATTACCTCAAACGCTTTAAAGAGGATAAACTCCAATCTACCTATGCTGGAGATAGCTGGGATGGAAAAAAAGGCGAGTACTTCAGAAACCTTGCTGAAAAAGCTCAAGCATTCACCTTAGATGTAAATTACAACACTAGCTTCACCTTCACTGTTCCAGAGGGGCAATACCTCCTACTTGGTGATGACCGTCTGGTATCTAGTGATAGCCGACACGTTGGTACTTTTAAAGCAAAAGATATCATTGGAGAGGCAAAATTCCGTTTCTGGCCACTCAAACGTATCGGAACAGTTTAAAAATACTAAGAGGCCGAGAATACCAATCTCAGCCTCTTCTCATTCTATTCTGAATGATCTTTTCTCATTCATGAATGTAAAGGAATTATATGGAAGTCTATTTTACAGGTACGATTGAACGTATTATTTTTGAAAATGTCAGCAATTTTTACCGTATTCTCCTCTTAGATATAGAGGATACCAATGCTGAGGACTTTGATGATTTCGAGATCATTGTGACAGGAACTATGGCTGATGTCATCGAGGGAGAGGAATACACTTTTTGGGGGCAGATTGTCCAACACTCCAAATACGGAGAGCAACTACAAATTACCCGTTACGAAAGAGCAAAACCAACTAGTAAGGGCTTAGTCAAGTATTTCTCAAGTAGCCATTTCAAAGGGATTGGTCTCAAAACTGCCCAAAAGATTGTGGAACTCTATGGAGAAAATACCATTGATGAAATCCTGGAGCATCCTGAGAAACTCGAAACCATCTCAGGACTATCTTCTAAAAGTCGTGAGGCCTTCGTTTCTACACTTCGTCTCAACTACGGTACTGAAATGGTCTTGGCCAAGCTTGCCAACTATGGCATTCCTAATAAATTAGCTATTCAAATTCAGGATACCTACAAAGAGGAAACTATCGATATCGTTGAAAATTATCCCTATCAGTTGGTAGAAGATATCAAGGGATTGGGTTTTACCATCGCTGACCAATTGGCGCAAGAATTGGGCATTGAAAGCCAGGCACCTGAACGTTTCCGAGCAGGACTCATTCATATCCTTTTAAACGCTTGTATGGAAAGTGGGGATACTTATGTTGAAGCTAGAGACTTATTAGAAAAGACTCTAACCCTACTTGAATCCTCACGACCTGTGGAATTAGAACCCAGTCAACTTGCACAAGAATTATCCAATCTCATTGAAGAAGAAAAAGTTCAGCAGGTTGATACGAAAATCTTTGACAACAGTCTCTTTTTCGCTGAAGAAGGAATTCACAATCACCTCATTCGTATTCTTGAAAAAGAAGACCCCAATAAACACGAAATAAAAACTATCCAGGAGCATATCGCAACTGTTGAGAAGGAATTAGGCATCCAATACGATGCCATTCAAAAACAGGCAATCTGCGATGCTATCCAAAACAAGGTCTTTATCCTGACTGGCGGACCTGGTACTGGAAAAACCACTGTTATCAATGGGATTATTGCTGTCTATGCTCTATTAGAAGGACTGGACCTTCGAAAGAAAAGTAATCTACCGATTCTCCTTGCTGCTCCAACCGGTCGTGCAGCACGTCGCATGAATGAACTGACAGGCTTGCCTAGTGCAACGATTCACCGCCACTTGGGTATGACTGGAGACGACGATACCAGTCATTTGGAGGATTATCTAGATGCTGATTTTATCATTGTAGACGAGTTCTCTATGGTGGATACCTGGCTAGCCAATCAACTCTTCTCCAATATCTCCTCTAACAGTAAAATTCTCATTGTCGGAGATAGTGACCAGTTGCCATCGGTTAGTCCTGGTCAAGTTCTGGCTGACTTGCTTCAGATTCCAAGTATCCCACAAACGAGATTGGAACGAATTTATCGCCAGAGTGAAGAATCAACCATTGTCACACTTGCGAGTCAGATTCGTCAAGGAATTTTGCCTGCAGATTTCACTCAGAAAAAAGCAGACCGTTCCTACTTTGAAATCGCTAGTAGCCATATCCCTGCGACCATTGAAAAAATCATAGATGCTGCTATCAGAAGTGGCATCCCTGCACGTGATATCCAAGTTCTGGCTCCTATGTATCGTGGTACAGCAGGAATCGATGCCATCAATCAACTCATGCAAGAACTGCTCAACCCTCTTCAAAAGGGACAGATTAGTTTTGAGGCAAGTCAGTTTCAGTATCGTAGCGGAGATAAGGTTATTCATTTGGTTAACGATGCAGAAGTTAACGTTTTTAACGGAGACCTAGGCTACATCACAGACCTCATTCCTGGAAAATACACTGAATCTAAACAAGATGAAATGATGATTGATTTTGATGGGAACGAAGTCGTCTATCCACGCAACGAATGGTATAAAATTCGTCTTGCCTACGCCATGAGTATCCATAAATCTCAAGGAAGTGAATTCCCAGTTGTCTTTCTTCCCATCACCAGTGCTAGCAAGCGCATGCTGGAGCGTAATCTCATCTACACTGCTATTACTCGGGCTAAAAGCAAACTCATCCTACTCGGTGAACTTCAAGCCTTTGATTATGCAACTAAACATATCGGAACTGCTCGCAAAACCTATCTGATTGAACGTTTCAGTGACTTAACTGAAAGTTCTGAGGAACGAAATGATCCTGTTCTCGAAATCACAGATCCGACGAACCCTCATCAATCTTACATACTAACCGAAGAAAACTGGACTAGTATCCCAGCTATGATTGGGATTAGCCAAGATGACCTTGAGGAGTTTTTCGGAAAATAAAGCACAAGAAAACCCACCGACTCCGGTGGGCTTTTTATCTTTTCAGATTATTTTACTGTTGCAGTGCTTGTGATCAATTCAACAGCTTTCTTGATTGTGATATCGTGTTTCAACATGTCAGCTGAAAGCAAGCTTTGTACTTGAGCAACTTCCATGTTGTAATCTGCAGCCAATTGCTCGATTTCTTTTTGGATTTCTTCTTCAGTAGCGTCAAATCCTTCAGCTTTCGCAACTGCTTCGATAACAAGGTTAGTCTTCGTGCGTGACTCAGCTTCTGCTTCGTATTGTTTGTGAAGGTCTTCTTGAGTAGTTCCAGTGATTTGGAAGTACATATCAGGGTTGATACCTTGACGTTGCAAGTTTCCAAGGAACTCATTTACTGAGCGGTGAACTTCTTCGTGGATCATTTCTTCTGGAAGTTCTACGATTTCAGCATTTTCAACTGCTTTATCGATTGCTGCACCTTCAACGGCATCATTGTATGCTTCTTCTTTAGCAGCTGCTAATTCTTTACGATATTTTTCTTTCAATTCGTCAAGAGTTTCAACTTCTTCATCGATATCTTTTGCAAGTTCATCATCAAGAGCTGGAACTTCTTTAGCTTTAACTTCGTGGATAGTTGTTACGAATTTAGCTTCTTTACCTGCAAGGTCTTCTGCTTGGTAGTCTTCTGGGAATGTTACGATAACGTCAACAGTTTCACCAGCTGAGTGTCCAACCAATTGGTCTTCGAAACCAGGGATGAATTGACCTGAACCAAGTCCAAGTGAGAAGTTTTCACCTTTTCCACCGTCAAATTCAACACCGTCGATAGAACCAACAAAGTCGATCACAACAGTGTCGCCATTTTCAGCAGCACCTTCTTTGATCACCAATTCAGCCAAGTTGTTGCGTTCACGTTCGATACGCTCTTCAACATCAGCGTCAGTTACTTCTTTATCTACATCAACTGATACTTCAAGGTTTTTGTATTCACCCAATTTTACTTCAGGTTTTGTAACAACTTCAGCAGTGATAACCCAATCTTGACCTTTTTCCATAGATGTTACGTCAATTTTTGGTTGCGCAACAACTTCAAGACCAGCTTCTTTAACAGCTGCTTCATAAGCGTCTGGCAAAAGAGCATTCAATGCATCTTGGTAAAGTGCTTCTTCACCAAATTTTTGGTCGAAGATAGGACGTGGAAGGTGACCTTTACGGAAACCTGGAACGTTAAGAGTTTTCTTTACTGAGTTAAATACACGGTCCAATTCTGGTTTGATTTGGTCTTGAGAGATAGTGAAAGTCAAGACACCACGGTTTGTTTCTTTGTTTTCAAATGATACAGACATTCTGTCATTTCTCCTTAAAATTTTTAATACAGTCCATTATACCACATAGTAGCGAATTTTTTCAAGTAATGGATGCGCTTTTCGTCCATGCATAAGTTACATCCTATGTCCCCTAAAATTCATCAGGACCTACCAAATGGTGTTGAAAGGCATAGACAGCTGCCTGGGTACGATCACTGACCTGAAGTTTGGCAAGAATATTGGAGACATGGGTTTTAACCGTCTTGAGTGAGATGAACAATTCATCAGCAATACGCTGATTTTCATATCCCTTTGCAATCAGTTGAAGGACATCCCGTTCTCGCGCAGTCAATTCTTCGTGAAGTTCCATATGATTACGGTGGTATTCTACTTTCTTACTCACCTCTTGTTCGATAGCTAGCTCTCCAGCTGCCACCTTTTGAACAGCATGGAACAATTCATCGGCACTTGATGTCTTGAGCATATAGCCTTTAGCCCCAGCATTTAAAACTGGCATGATTTTTTCATTGTCTAGATAAGAAGTCACAATCAAAATTTTAGCCTCCGGCCATTCTTTGAGAATAGCTAGAGTTGCGTCAATCCCATTGACTTCTGGCATCACAATATCCATCACAATCACATCGGGGCGAAGATCCAAAGCCATTGCAATTCCTTCAGCTCCATTAGTTGCTTCTCCAACAACCTCTACATCATCTTGTAGTTCAAAATAACTTTTTAAACCCAGACGCACCATTTGGTGGTCATCTACTAATAATAGTTTCATTTTATTTCCTTTTGTTCGTCAATTAAGCAAGGGTATGCGAATATCCACTGCCAGACCCTGCTTGGGTGCTGTTAATAGTTGGATGCTCCCTGCCATATCTTCCACTCGTTCTTTGATATTTCGCAGACCATAGCTCAGTTCGTCAACATCATCTAACTGAAAACCGCGACCGTTGTCTACTACCTTTAACTGCAAGCCTGTTTCCGTTTGATAAAGATAAACATCTAGACAAGAAGCTTGGGCATGACGGAGAGTATTACTAATCAGTTCTTGGACAATACGAAAGACATGCTCCTCAATTTTTTTAGGTAATTCGTCTACCTGATATTTAAAACTGACTTTGAGTTCACTTTTTTCTTCCAATTCTTTGAGAAGCAACTGAATCCCCTCAACTAGACTCTTTTGTTCCAGTTCAATAGGACGTAAATGTAAGAGTAGAATACGCAAATCTCTCTGGGCTGTCTCCAAAATAGCTGTCACACTCTGGAGTTGTGTCTGCATCTTCTCTTTGTCTAATCTAGAAGCTTGTTGACTGAGTCCTGATAAAATCATATGGGCAGCAAAAATTTCCTGACTAACCGTATCATGCAAGTCACGCGCGATTCGCTTGCGCTCCTTTTCAATAATCACTTCTTCCTTAACCAAGGCTTGATTGTCCGCTTTTTGAATGGCTTCTGTCAACAAAGCAAGCTTACCTGATAAGTTTCTAAAACTCGCGTCTAAATCAGCATCTCCAAGGCTTTTAATATCTTTACCAGCTAGCAGACGTTTAAGATTTGCTTGGATTTTTCTTCTTGAAATTTCGTCAGCCATTGTCCAAAACAAGACCAATAAAAAGGCTAGAGCAAGACTAAACATCAAAGCTAGAAATAGGACTTTTTCTGTCTTTTCTAAATCTTGGAAGAGAGAAGTCCACTCCAAATCTAAGACCTTAAAAATGCTTCGAAATAGAAAAGCAACAAAGAGAAATGAGGTGAGACCAATTAAAATATAGGGTTGCTTTTTCATCCTCTCACCACCTCAACATCTCCAACCATAGTTGTCAAAAGAATCTTAACACTTTTAGGACTCTTGAGATAATCTCTGGTTTCTTGATGGAATTGTTCATTGCGTAAAGAACGCTTAGGCTGGTCAAAGAAGGTTAAATCTCCATACAGAGAATTGACACTGAGGCTGACTTCTACATCCACTGGTACGATAATTCTAGTCGTACCGACCAGTTTTCTCAAGATGATGACATTATCATGATTGCTCAAAATCACGTGCTCTAGATGAATGGTATCCTTCCCCATAAGGCGAAAGAGATTGATATCATCAAAACGACAAGTCTGGTAACTTGAAAAATGGTGGAGATTTCCAAACCAGCGATTTTTCTCCCTCTTTACCGTCACTACTTCCTCAAAAACCAGATTGGTATCTTCTCTTTCCTGGTTCATCATAGGGTAAAGCAGGAACAGGCTGTATATCAAGGCCACAAAGATGGCTAAAATGACAAAGGGATTGAGCATGATGATAAAGAAAAATAGGATGCTCACTGCTACTAAAATAAAATTGTTTCCCTGTTTTCCAGTATAATATCGAATCAGCAGTAAAAACAAGAGCAAAATCAGTAGAAAACGGGAAAAATGCTCTGATACCATCATAATCAGAGCTCCTGTCAATAAACAAGCTTCAATAAATAGAAAAATTTGGAATTTTCGCATGTATCCGTCCTCTCTATTTAATTGTATCACAAATCCCAAAAGTCACATCAGTCTGAGGAATGATAAAGAGGTCGGGACTAAAATCCCGACCTCTTTCTTTACATTTGGTCTTTTGCTTCTTTTAATTTTCCATATAGGAGATAGTCGACCTCTTGTAAATCCTCAATTTTTTTACAATTAAGGGCACACATAATCAAGCGCAGGTCTTCCTTCCAGCTTTCAACAATGGAAATAACGACCTCAACAGAGTAATTTTCAACCAGCTCTAACATAGTGCGTGATAGACCAACTGCCTTGGCTCCAAACACCAAGCATTTGATGATATCTAGTGGATTGCGAACTCCTCCACTAACCAAAAGTTCCATCTTGTCTTTCCAGTCTTGGGCATTCAGAAGAGCCTGCATGGTCGATTGACCCCAGTCATTTAGGTAATCACGCTGTCCACCGCGACGGTTTTCGATATAGGCAAAGCTCGTTCCCCCACGACCAGACAAATCAACGGTTCGTATTCCCATCTCATAAGCCTTAGCAATGGTTTTCACATCCATGCCAAAGCCGACTTCTTTTAAAACAAGTGGCACAGAGATTTGCTCAGCATAATCTTTCAGATTATGCTGCCATAATCTAAATTGACGCTCACCTTCTGGCATGAGCAATTCCTGCATGACATTAACATGAACTTGTAATAGAAGGGGATTCATCTCTTTCACTGTTTGTAATCCTAGTTCTACAGGTTTGTCTAAGCCAATATTGGTTCCAAGAAGGAGGTCAGGGTAACTAGTTTTGACTGAAAAAGAGTCATCTGAAGGATCCTTGAGAGCAGCACTGTAAGAACCCGTTACAAATAAAATCCCACAAGCATCTGCCACCTGAGCCAGCTTTTGATTGATTTCTCTCCCCTTATCGCTTCCACCCGTCATGGCATTGATATAAAAAGGAAAGTCCCATTTTCGCCCTGCAAATTCTGTCGAAAGGTCAATTTCATCTAAGTCATATAAAGGTAGCGAGGAGTGGATCAACTCCACTTCATCAAAACTATTATAAGTACTGTTTTGTTCAAGGGCATAGCGGATGTGTTCATCCTTCCGATTTGTCGTCATGTCCCATCCTTTCTTGATACAAGAGCTCAATTCCTAAATCAGCCCAGCGTTTTTTCAGTAATGTGGTCGAATCTTGGTCAAAGCTAAGTGCAATCCCACAGTCTCCACCACCAGCACCACTGCTCTTAGCAACAGCTTTCAAGTCTTGGCTGGCATTTTTTAATTGCCTGAGCGAAGGTGTGTAAATATCTGAACTCAAGCTTTCTAAAAGTTGGCTGGCTTGTTCCAGCAAGTCAATAATGGTTTCTTCTTGACCTACCTCCAAAGCCTTTACCAAGTTAGCTACTGTTTCTTTTGAAGCCTGTAAAAAGCTAGAGTTCATATTATCCTTAATTTGCTTGACCATATGACTTGATACAGCCACTTCCTTAGTCCAACCAACCAGAAAATCAAATTTCAAAGCTGGTTCAACACTCCTAATAGAAAAGCCCCAGTCACGTGCTAATACAGCCTGCAAGTCTTCTTTTTCTAGCCAATCTGCCACTTTCTCACGGTCAAATGACTGATAGAGGACAAGGTCTTCTGATACGATACAGGCAATGTCCCCCATGGAGCCATTGTCCCCACGTTTAAGAAGTACAGCACTCGCCAATTTAAACAAGAGTTCTCTGTCAGCTAATTTTTCATAGAAGGCAAGCATGGCCTTGATAACCAAAACAACCACACTGCCACTAGAACCTAGGCCAAATTTCTTCCCGTCGCGTTCCATTTTCCCACGAATATCTAAAGAAAAAGGCTGCAGTTCAACTCCTTGGGCAGTTAGATACTCCTCCACCAAGGCAACTGTTTCTTGAATCAAGGTATAAGAGGAATCCGGTCGCAAGTCTACACTATAGGAAAACATATCTGAGTAGAGTCGATAATTATTAGACGCTTTAATCTCAGCCGTCATATAGATGGGAATAGCCTTTATTAGCGCCAACTGTCCTGGTTCTAAAATGGCATACTCCCCAGCCCAATAGAGCTTCCCACAAGTTTTAACAATCGTCATCTTGGCTCAAATCCTTTGTTTTTGAAACGATTAAGCGATAGCGTTGACCTAAAAGTTCTGACAAATGTTCCAAGTCCTCTTCCAAGCAAAGAACCTTGACATTAGGGCCCGCATCCATGGTAAAGTAGCAAGATTCTCCTTGTTCTCTAAGCTGACGAACAAAATCCATAGCCTCATAACTAGCATCTGTCAGATAAGAGAATGATGGAGTGGCTGTCTTTGTCGTAGCATGCATAGCCAAGGCGTTCTTCTCTGTCAATTCTCCAACTTTCTTAAAGTCATTTTCCTTGAGGTAGACTAACATATCCTTGTAATCTTGTTCAGATTGACGAATCCACTCATCAAAAGTCGTAGAAGTCTCCACACAGAGCTTCATCCCATCTCGACTGGAAATTGGTTTTTTCTGGTCTTCCAAGACCAACATAATCATAGCGAGTTTCAAGTCAGTTTCGACAGGATAAATCTCTCCACTATCCTTGTCCCAGGCTGCCAAGGGGCCATAAAAACTACGAGATGAAGAACCCGATGCAAATTTAGCTTCCAAAGCCAATTCTCTGCGATTCAGCCCAAGTTGGAAATATGCGTTACAAGCTTTGACCAAGGCAGATAAACCACTGGAACTTGAAGAAAGGCCTGCTGCTGTTGGCATATTGTTCTTAGTATCGATACGAACAAACCCTGCTCCTTCAGGACGGTAGCGGTCAATGATTTTTCGCATCTTGGCATGCTCAGCTTCGTTTTGCAACTGACCATTGATGTAAAAGGCATCCGCCTTTGCATCTGCTGCTAAAGGAGAAAGTGTCGTCTCCGTATACATATTTTCTAAAGTCAGAGAGATACTGCTAGTCGCAGGAACCATCTCTTTTTCTGCTTTCTTTCCCCAATATTTAATAATAGCAATATTGGCATAGGAACGTACTGTTACAGGCTTTCGATCCATGTCTGAACAGCTCCTTTCTCTTCTAATCTTTCAGCTAAATCTTGAGCTTGGTGATAGTCGGCTACTAAGGCTATGATACAGCCACCTAAACCACCACCACTCATCTTAGCACCTAGAGCGCCATGTTGAAGAGCAGTTTCAACCAAGGCATCTGCCTCAGGGCTACTAACTCCTATTTCTTTTAGATTTCCATGTGCTTTTGTTAAAATCTCTCCCAGCTTCACGGCATCTTTTGTCTTTATTGCTTCTTCTGCTTGCTGGGTCAACTCTCCAAGTGCATATAAGAAAGGCAAAGCTTCCTTACCCTTGCTCTCTACAACTTGAATAGCTTCACGAGTGTGTCCATAGACTCCTGTGTCTGCAATGACCAGATAAGCCGACAAGTCCATGGCTAGTTCTTCAAAACCAACATTCTTGATAAAACGAATAGGCTGGTCACTCAGACAAGTCTTGGCATCCAATCCACTAGGGTTCATATGAGCGATCATCTCAGCCCGATTGACCAGGATTTCTAACACATCATGAGGAAGTTCTGCTTCAAAATAATCAAACACTGCGCGAATAGCCGCAATGCTAATGGCTGCCGAAGAACCCATTCCACGTTTTTCTGGAATAGCAGAGTCAATTTGGCAACGGATGTATGCATCTGTGATATTCAGATACTCGAGAGAAGCATAAACGGCCATGGACAAGGTGTCCTCTTCAAAAAGACGCCATGGTGTCGCTGTTGGAACCACCCGACAAGTCACTTCAACCTCTAAAAGAGGCAAAGAGATGGCTGGGTAGCCATAAACCACTGCATGCTCTCCTATTAAAATAATTTTACTATGTGCCTGACCGACACCAACTTCTTTTGTCATTTAATCCTACTATCAGACGAAAAGCGTCTGTTTCTAGATAAAATTTTAGAACTTTATTCCTTTCTATTTTATTATATTTTCACAAAAAAAGCGATTGTTTCCTTCACAATCGCTTGTTTTCATTACTGGACCCACTCGCCATTATAGTTGACGTAGTAGCCACCTACTGTAGTATTCACAGCTAGAGCACCTGAACTATAGGCATAGTACCATTTACCGTTAACTTGGAACCATCCAGTCCTCATATCGCCATTACTTGTATTGAGGTAGTACCAAGTTGAGCCGTCTTGAAGCCAGCCTGTCGCCATAGCTCCTGATGAACGGAGGTAGTACCAATCGCCATTGATAGAAGCCCAACCTGTCTTCATATCCCCATTTTCAGCATCAAGATAATACCAAGTTGAGCCGCCTTGGTACCAACCAATTGCCATAGCTCCTGATGAACGAAGATAGTACCACTTGTTACCAAGATATTGCCAACCCGTTTGCATTGTAGCAGTTGTTGGATCTAGATAGTACCATGGAGCAGCTTTTAGCTTATCTTCATCATATGTAAGAGGAAAATCCTTAACCCAACCACGTGCTAGCTCCCCAACAGTCAATCTGTTGATGCGAGAATCAAAGCCACCATCCTTCTGTAAATAATACCAGTGCCCCTCATCATGAACCCAACCGGTTTTTAAGGTGTGATAACTTCTTTGGTCTTCAAAATAGTAGACTCGTTTCTCTGCTGGACTATCATATTGTTCCCCATGATGCTTGTTGACATTTGTAGCTGTTTTTGCTTCTAAAACTTGCTTACCAACAAATTCTTGTAGCACCCCATCTTGACCAAAGTAAAACCAATCTGGTCTAAAAGCAATATCTTGCCTTATAGAAGAACCAATCGTAACCCCTTCGTGTGGAGCAGGTATATATTGCCAGCCGACAACCATCTCTCCAGATAAAGGATCAAAAAAATAGTACTTACCATCAATCACTCGCCAGTAGGTTTCTTTGAGTTCCCCCTTCTTGTAGTAGGTTCTACCATTTTCTTGGACAAATTGCCAACCTTCTGAATCAGTGTCATCTGCTAATACTGTACTAGTTGCTAATAGACTAAAGAAAAATACTGCTAGTCCACCTTGCATCATTTTTTTCAAAAATTTCATTCTTGCTTCCTCCAAAATGATTGTAGCAAAGACTGAACTATATGTCAATATATAATGATTTCAAAAAAGCAGTTACACAAGGTAACTGCTTTTCTATTCTTGCATGGTATAACCCACACCACGCACGGTTTTAATGTAACTTTTTTGACCTTTTACGTCAAGTTTGCTACGTAGATAACGGATATAAACATCCACGATATTGGTTTCGGTCGCACTTTCGTACTTCCAAACACTTTCCAGCAACTGCTCTCGAGTTAAAACTTTCTTGCTTCCCATAAGGGTAGCCAAAAGGTCATATTCACGACGTGTGAGGGCGATCATTTCCTCACCACGATAGACAGTATGATGTTCTACGTCCATACGCAGATTGCGATAGGATGTCGGAACCTTCATTTGACTACAGTGTTGGTCGATAAAATCCCGACCTCGGAAAATTGCTGCAATACGAGCCACCAAATCATCAATAATGACTGGCTTGTAGATATATGAAACAGCGAAACGCTGGATTGTTTCAAGTTGGTCTTGCAATTCTTCTCGATGATCCAAGACTATAATAACCGAAGCTGGCTTAGTCCGACTCAACTGTTCTGCAAAACCCTGGGCTGTCATATCCCCTAGATGAGCATTCAGTAAAATCAAGTCATAGTCAGTCTGAAGAGCCATGGAGAGGGCTTTTTGACCCTCTTCTACCTGATCAACTCGGTATTGCTCTTTTTGGAGTTCCAGACTTAAAAAATGAGCTAGATTTCTTTCTTTCTCAAGTAATAAAATCCGTTTCCCCATGGCTGACCTACTTATTTTTCATCATACCAAGAGTAGTGGAATGTTCCTTCTTTGTCTTTACGTTGGTATGTGTGGGCACCAAAGTAATCACGTTGTGCTTGGATCAAGTTTGCTGGAAGGTCAGCTGAACGGTAGCTATCAAAGTAAGTGATGGCTGCTGAGAAGGTTGGTACTGGTACTCCAGCTTGAACTGCAAGAGCTACGATATCACGAACAGATTGTTGGTACTTAGCAGTGACATCCAAGAAGTACTCATCCAAAAGAAGGTTAGCAAGGTCTGCATCACGGTTGTAGGCATCCGTAATCTTTTGCAAGAAACGAGAACGGATGATACATCCATCGCGCCAGATAGAAGCGATATCTGCAAAAGGCAAGTTCCAGCTGTATTCTTTAGAAGCCACACGCAATTGCGCAAAACCTTGTGCGTATGAAATGATTTTTGAGAAGTAAAGGGCTTGACGGATCTTTTCAATCAATTCAGCCTTGTCTCCTTCAAATTTGAAGGCAGCTGGTTTTGGAAGCACCTTGCTAGCGTGTACACGTTCTTCTTTGTAAGTAGAGATATAACGGGCAAATACTGATTCCGTAATGAGTGACAATGGGACACCAAGGTCAAGCGCTGATTGGCTAGTCCATTTACCAGTTCCCTTGTTACCTGCAGCATCCAAGATATAGTCTACGATTGGTCCATCTTGACCTTCATCATCTTTACGTCCAAGGATGTCCGCAGTGATTTCGATCAAGTAGCTATCCAATTCGCCCTTGTTCCACTCAGTAAAGATTTCAGCCATTTCTGGAGCTGAAAGTCCAAGTAAGTGTTGCATCAAATCATAGCTTTCTGCGATCAATTGCATATCACCATACTCGATACCGTTGTGGACCATTTTCACGTAGTGGCCAGCTCCATCAGGACCGATGTAAGTCACACATGGTTTGCCATCTTCTGGTGCTTTTGCAGAGATTTCTTCAAGAACATCTGCTACCAATTCATAAGCTTCTTTTTGTCCACCAGGCATGATAGAAGGACCTTCAAGGGCACCTTTTTCACCACCAGAGACACCGGTACCGATAAAGTTGATACCAGAGTTGGCCAATTCTTCATTACGACGGATGGTATCTTTGTAGAAAGTATTTCCTCCGTCGATCAAGATATCGCCTTTATCCAAATGTGGAAGAAGAGCTTGGATGGTTGCGTCTGTACCAGGTCCTGCTTGAACCATGAGCATGATACGACGTGGTTTTTCAATTGAGTTTACGAAGCTCTCAATATCATAGCTTGGCACAAAGTTCTTTTCAGGATGGCAAGCAACAACATCTTCTGTTTTTTCTTTACTACGGTTATAGATAGCAACTGTGTATCCACGAGATTCAATATTAAGGGCAAGGTTACGACCCATTACGGCCATACCAACAACACCAAAGTTTGCTTTTGTCATGTGACACTCCTCTTATTTAATATGTTTTATTTTATCACGTTTATCTGTGAAAAGAAAGAATTTTATAACAATTTGACTAGTAGTCTAAATCATCCGCATGGCCAGAACCATTCCCAACAAAGTATCCTGTCTTACAGTTTAGAGTGAAGAGATAAGTTCCATCTGGTTTGTAAAGATTGTAATATCCATTGCCATTCACAATATTTACACGTTCCAAGATATATTGGTTTCCAGTGATATATCCACGCGCACGGGATGTCTCAAGGATTTGTTCAAGAACACCATCTGCAAAGGTCCAGGCAGGATTACTACTATCGTTTACAGCAGATTGATTATACGGTACTCGGCTAGCACTTCTTTGCAAATTAACACCTTCGCTTGACAAGCCACTATTAGTAGATGCCGCAGTATCACTTGTTGAAGTAGATGGACCGCTTTCTGTTGTTGGGCTTGACGCTTCCTGGCTCGCTGCCGTTGTCGAGGCTGTTGTGGAGGCTGTTGTGGTACTTGCTAGTTGGCTCTTTCCAAGGCTGATTGCTTTATCAAGCAGTTTATCAATTTCTGTATTACCAGTCTTGATTTCCGTGAATTTAGCATCCGCTTTGATTTTTGCATTTGTATCCAAGACACCATCTGTAATGGCTAGAGTTTCAAATTGAGAGTTCACTTCTTGGATAGCCTTTATTTGGGTTTCTAGACTATCATATTTTGATTTGGCTAGAGTATGTTCTCTCGCTCCTTCAAGTTTATCTAGAAGTTCTTTCAATTGATTCAGTTGACTAAACTGGCTATTTTTAAGAGCCGTTTTGTTTTCATCAGTATAAAACGTGTCGTAGAGCGTATTAAATTGTTCATAGACTGACTGATTGCTTACCAAACCTGAATCCGCCGCCTTCGTTTGAAGCTCTTGAGAAGAACGCGTAATCTGACGATAAACGTAATAGCCACCTCCAAAAATCAAGAGGAATAGCAAAATAATGGCTGACAAAATTGCCCATTTCTTTTTATTTTGTGGTTCATCATCTGCTTGAGCAGAACGAGACAAGGGTTGAAGTTGTTCTTCATTTTCCTCATAAACCACTGCAACTTCGGAGTTATCAACCTCAGCCATTTCCACAGCTTCCAATTCATCCTTAAAAGGTTGCTCGAGAACTCTGGTTTCCTCTTCTTCGGCTTCTTGGGCAACGATTTCAGTTGTATCTGTGGCTACTGCAAGAGCAATTGCTTCCTCTTCCGGACTTAACACATTTTCTTGTTCAGCAGTTTCTCTCACTTCTTGGATCATATCATCCAAGCTTTGAGTAGACTCCTCTTTTTTCGTTTGTAAATTTTCAAATTTGTCTGCTTCGATTTCTTCACGGTGTTGCTTGATATATTTATCTAAGATGGTATCATCTGGAGTCACACCTGCTTCAACTTCTTCGTTCTTACGAATAGCCTGACCAACCGTTAAATCTTTAGCCTCTTCAAATTCAAACTTAGATTCTTGCTCACCCTTGTGATGGCGATTGCGTCTTTTCTTACTCATTTGCATTCCTTTCTACTTTGACATCTTGTCTTTTCACTCGTTGACCAAAATATTGATATAAATCAACTTTCAAAGTACCGTTATAGAGTTTCCGTTTTTTATCAGCCTGACTACCATATTTACTTTCAAAAGCTTCATCACTGGTCAGGATAAATTTACTCCAGGTTTTAAGTGGTGCAAATACCTCTCCCATCTCAGCATAGAGCTTTGTTACTCCTGCGTCATCTGATAAGCGTTCCCCATATGGTGGATTCGAAATAATAACTCCATTAATCTTATCTGTTCGCAAATCCTGCACGCGCATCTGCTTAAAGTGGATATCCTTAGAAACCCCCGCAGCCTGAGCATTTGCCTTAGCAATTTCCACCATGCGACCATCGATATCACAGCCCATGATGTCTAGCTCAATCTCACGATTAATCTTCTTGCTAGATTCAGTACGAATTTCCTGAATCAAACGATCACTAACCCAATTCCATTCTTCGAAAGCAAAGGAACGGCGTAAGCCTGGCGCCATATTACGAGCAATCATAACTGCCTCAATACAGAAGGTTCCTGAACCACAGGTTGGATCAATCAAAGGTTTATCTGGATACCAGTTTGATAATTGCAGAATTGCTGCTGCCATGTTCTCTTTAATAGGAGCACCACCTTTTTCAGTACGATAACCTCGTTTGAAAAGACTAGAACCACTTGTGTCAATCATGATAGTTGCAACATCTTTAAGAATTGAAACCTCTATTTTAAACTCTGGACCATTTTCCATCAAGGGAACGCCTTCTGGTCGAGCATAATGTTTCTGCAATTTCTTGACAACTGCCTTTTTAGAAATAGCTTGAACACTAGGTTCATTATGAAGTTTTGATTTGACACACTTAGCCTTTGAAATTGGAAAACGCGCTCCAAGTGGTAAATAGTTTTCCCAATCTAAGGCAAAAACTCCTTGAAAAAGTTCTTCAAATGTTTTTGCGGGAAAAGTCCCAACAACAATCTTAATCCTATCTGCAGCTCGTAGCCACAAATTGGTTTCAATAATTGCCTTTACATCTCCTTCAAAGCGAACGCGACCATTCTCAACTTGACAATCATAGCCAAGTGCACGCACTTCCCGACCTACAACAGCCTCTAAGCCTGCTGCAGCAGTCGCGATTAAATTAAATGTTTGTTTCATGTCAGTCTTTAAAGACCTTTCTCTTGTTCACCTTTAAAAAATGAGGTTGAGAAAATTTCTCAGCCCCAACCTATATGCAATTTTCTATAAGCCATGTTTTGTTCCAGAAGTGACTAGGACCACTTCTTTCGATAATCATCTGTCTACCACTAACAGCTAGAAGCTGCTAGCAGTCAGAGTACTACGTTCGTTTCCGCGCACTCCATGCCCCGACCAAAATTTGGGTTGCTAGCTTGAGGGGTTTACCGCGTTCCACTCTCTCTGTTTCCAGAGAGACTTCGTCACTGTGGCACTTTCAGAGCTACTAAAACATATCCGAAAACTTAGTCTATTCACTCGCCGTAACGATTTCTCGTCCCTAGGCTTATGGTTTCGCCTAGCACAAACACTACAGGCATCACAGCCTGTGCTAGCATGGACTTTCCTCATGAAAAGATAAACTCTCCACGCGATTATCCAAAAATTGCACAACTGTATGATTCTTAGAAATCAGAATTTTCTACGATTTGTTTTCCAAATACTTCTTTTTCAAGACGATTCAAGCGTTTCAAGATATCAAAGTTAGTCATAGAAGTCGTACTTCCAAGCTCAGCAGGCTCAGACGTTACAGATACAGGTTCCACTTGAGGTTTGTTCGCCAATTGTTCTTTCAATTCTGCGACTTCCAAACGCAATGATTTAACCAACGCTGCATAAGTTTCATAATCCTTGATAACGTCATCTAAGAATTCATCTACCTCTGCTTTACTGTATCCACGTACTTCTCTTCCAAAATCCTGCTCAAAAATATCCTTTGCTGTAAAAATAATACTTGCCATGTCTCTCTCCATTCTCAGTTACTAGTATTATTATATAAAAAAAGGCAAACAAAAAGCAAGGTCAAAGCCTCAATTTTCGGAAAAATTTTCGGCTATTTCGTTTAAATCCTCAAATGTTAATCTTTTTGTAATATAGTTGTCTTTCTTTTTCATCAGTTCGTAAAAAAATCTCAGTTTTGTTTCGTTTTCTTCATCGTAAAAAAGATAGGCTCCGTCTGTATTTTCGAGCAAAAAAATCTGATAATCTCTCAGTTGACCTTTATGTTCATAAGTCGGATAGGCATACTTAATAAAATCGACTTGTTTAAAATCACTCAATTTGACCTGGTTAGCTTCATTCCAATTCGAGCCATGTGTCTCAAAGTCAAAAATGGTCGCCAGTTGAAACCCATAGTCTTCTTTCATGTCTCTAGCTACTTCTAAGACCCAGTGCTCAAAACCAAGAGAACCCGTAAACACTAGCCATTGCAAGCCTTCCTCAGCCAATCTTTCCAAATCTCTACGAATGGCTTTTTTGATAATTTTTAAGCGAATGTCCTTATCATTAAACACTCCTAAATCAAAAGCTGAGTATCCCAAAACCAAGGCTGTATGCATTTTTTCACCCTTTCTGAAAACCTTTGTGGTATAATAGAGTGATGTTATTGTACCAATAAGGAGGACTATGGTCAACTATCCACATAAACTTTCATCTAAACCAAGCAAAACTTCTCTACCTCAAACTAAAAATTTCGCAAATCGAGGTATGAGCTTTGAAAAGATGATTAATGCTACCAATGACTACTATCTATCACATGGAATAGCAGTCATTCACAAAAAGCCAACCCCAGTTCAGATTGTTCGGGTCGACTACCCTCAACGGAGTCGCGCTAAAATTGTTGAAGCCTATTTTAGACAAGCTTCAACTACTGACTACTCGGGTGTTTATGAAGGATTTTACATTGATTTCGAAGCAAAGGAAACCAGACAAAAAAATGCTTTCCCGATGAAGAACTTCCATTCTCATCAGATACAGCATATGGAACAGGTTCTTGAACAAAAGGGAATTTGCTTCGTTCTAATCCATTTTTCTTCTTATCAGGAAACATATTTATTACCGGCGATTGACCTTATCCGTTTTTATCAACAGGATATGGGGAAAAAATCAATGCCGCTTGATTATATTCGAGAGCATGGTTATGTGATTGAACAACAAGCCTTCCCTCAAATACCTTATCTCGATATCGTCAAACAACATTTACTAGGTGGTAAAACAATATGAACAAACAACTTATCTGGCGCATTGCTAAATATTTAGGAATTGGATTTTTAGCAGCCTTTATTGCTGCAATATTGATTGGTGGAAGTGTCTTCTTCTACTATGTATCTAAAGCACCAGAACTTTCTGAAAGCAAACTTGTCGCAACAACTTCAAGTAAAATTTACGACAGTAAAAACGAATTGATTGCTGACTTAGGAGCCGAGCGTCGTGTCAATGCTCAAAGCAATGAAATTCCTATTGAACTGGTCAATGCAATTGTCTCTATCGAGGATCACCGTTTTTTTAACCATAGAGGAATCGATAGCATTCGAATAGCTGGAGCTTTCCTGCGAAACTTAACTAGTAGAGGTGGCCTCCAAGGTGGTTCAACCTTGACGCAACAGTTGATAAAATTAACTTACTTTTCAACTTCTTCATCAGACCAAACAATCTCACGTAAGGCCCAAGAAGCTTGGCTAGCTATTCAGTTAGAAAGAACTGCGACCAAACAAGAAATTTTGACATATTACATCAATAAGGTATACATGTCAAATGGTAACTATGGTATGCAAACTGCAGCTCAAAGTTACTATGGTAAAGATTTAAAAGACCTATCAATTCCACAACTTGCTCTTCTAGCCGGAATGCCACAGGCACCTAACCAATACGATCCTTATTCTCATCCAGAAGAAGCAACAGAACGTCGTAATCTAGTCCTATCAGAGATGCAAAAGCAAGGCTATCTAACAGCTGAACAATATGAAACGGCTATAAATACACCTATTACTGATGGCTTACAAAGTCTGAAAGGAAGCAACTCCTATCCTCCATACTTAGACAATTACCTCAAAGAAGTGATTGAACAAGTTGAAACAGAGACAGGCTACAACCTTTTAACTACTGGAATGGATGTCTACACTAACGTAGACCAAGACGTTCAAAAGCGTCTTTGGGATATATACAACACAGATGAGTATGTTTATTATCCGGATGATGAACTTCAAGCAGCTTCTACTATCGTAGACGTTACAAATGGTAAAGTTATTGCTCAGCTTGGTTCAAGACACCAGTCAAGCAATGTATCCTTCGGACTCAATCAGGCCGTTGAAACCAACCGTGACTGGGGTTCTACTATGAAACCAATCACAGATTATGCACCTGCACTTGAATACGGAATTTACGACTCTACCGCAGCAATCATAAAAGATGCCCCTTATAACTATCCTGGAACAGATATTCCTGTTTATAACTGGGATAAAGCATACTATGGAAACATCACACTACAATATGCAATCCAACAATCGCGTAACGTACCTGCCGTTGAAACACTTGAAAAGGTTGGTTTAGACAAAGCCAAGACTTTCTTGAATGGTTTAGGTATTGACTACCCGGATATGCACTATGCCAACGCTATTTCAAGTAACACAACTGAGTCAAACAAAAAGTACGGAGCAAGTAGTGAGAAAATGGCTGCTGCTTACGCTGCTTTTGCTAACGGTGGTATCTACCATAAACCAATGTATATCAACAAGATTGTCTTTAGTGACGGTAGTTCAAAAGAGTACTCTGATCCTGGCTCACGTGCCATGAAGGAGACTACTGCCTATATGATGACAGAAATGATGAAAACCGTATTAACCTACGGAACTGGTCGTGGTGCCTATATGTCTTGGTTACCTCAAGCAGGTAAGACGGGTACATCTAACTATACAGATGATGAAATTGAAAATTACATTAAGAGATACGATTATGTCGCACCTGATGAAATGTTTGTAGGATATACCCGCAAATATTCAATGGCGGTTTGGACAGGTTATTCAAATCGTCTCACTCCAATCGAAGGAGATGGATTTAGAGTAGCGGCCAACATCTACCGATCAATGATGGAGTACCTTTCCGAGGATGATAACCCAGGTGATTGGACAATGCCTGAAGGTCTATATCGTAATGGTGAGTATGTTTTCAAAGTTGGCGCTCGTAGTAACTGGATCCCTCAAACAACCCAACAAGCTACTACAGAAGCTCCTACTACAACAACCGAAAATCAAACTACAGTAGCTGAAACTACTGGCCCAAATAATGGACAAAACCAAACTGTTCCAAATACAAATCAAAATCCTCAACAAAATCCAAATCCTCAAGGACAACAATAATCTTAAAAGACCTAGAAAACATCTTCCTAGGTCTTTTATTAATGAAAAAGTGGAGTTAATTACTAACTCCACCTTTTTTTATTTTACATGGTTTGCAAGATCTTCTTGCGCTTTTTTATTAGATTCTTCTTTTTCTTTCTTCCATTTATCTTGAGCTTTTTGATATTCATCAGCAGTTACTGGTTTATCTTGAAGTTCAAGGTACTTGTACAGGAGGGCTTCACTCATACCCTTGTTACCTGAGTAAGCAAATGGAAGGGTGAATGGCACCATCTTAGACAACATTGGACGTCCAGTTTGAGAAGTTGTTGGAATAATCAAAGCGCTATCTGTCAACCAAGCTTGGGCAGCAGCATATTTATCATAACGTTTTGAAACATCTGTGTCTTCATTACCAGCTTCAACAACCATCTTTTCGTAATCTTCCAAACCAACTTGTTTGGCAGCAGCATTGTTTGTACCAGCATCAAATCCTAGATAAGTCTTAGTATTTTCACCAACAGATGGTTTGATGATATCAAGGTAAGTAGATGGGTCGATGTAGTCTGGAGACCATCCAACGTTATCTGAGAGATCCCAATCTTCTCCAGCAGCTGTTTCAGCAAAGTAGGTAACATTAAGAACTTCATCTTTTTGAAGTTGTTGAATGTCAATAACAACATTGTCAGTTCCTAACGTTGCTTCAAGTGATTGTTTCAATGACTGAACACGTTGAACTTTTGTAGTATTAGTTTGGTCAACTGGCATATCCAAATGAATTGGGAATTGAACGCCTTCTGCTTGGAGAGCTGTCTTAGCTTTAGCAAATTCTGCTTTCGCTTTTTCAGGATTGTAAAGACCATCTTGAGCGTCATCTAGATTGACATCTTTCCACTCATCACCATAGGTTACCAATTTTTCTTTAACTAATTCACCAAAGTTTTTACCATCTGCTTGTACGAAAGCTGGTGGTACGAACAAGTTACGAAGAAGTTTGCTTGCTCCACTTTCTCCATTTACTTGAGAAGCATAAGCAGTTCTATCAAAACCAAAGGCGATGGCTTGACGGAAGTCTTTGTTTAGGAGAGCTTTTTTAGTTGATGTCTTTTGTTCATCCGTAGTCTTAGAAGTGTACTTGTAAGACTGACGGTCAATATTTGTCCCAACTAAGAAAGTAGCAGAATCTTGTGGTGTATAAACGATGTTATCCTTAAACTCTTTTTCAAGTTCAGGATATCCTGCACTTGTTGGGAAGAGACGAGCCATTGAGAAGCCGCCATCCTTAAAGGTGTCTGCAAGTTTTCCTGTATCTTGACCATCCCAGAATGATAGTTTTACTTTATCAATATGAACATTGTCCTTATCCCAGTAGTTTGGATTCTTTTCAAATTCTACTGAAGATTTTGCTACCAATGATTTCAACAAGAAAGGACCGTTGTAAAGAATACTGCTTGGATCAGTTGCTTTGGCAAAGTCACTTCCTTTAGAAGTAAGGAATTCTTCATTGACTGGTGCAAGAATACCCATGGTTGTCTTAGAGTTCCAGAAGCTTTCTGGTTTATTCAAAGTGTATTGAACAGTTTGATCATCAATTGCCTTGATTCCAACTTCTGAGAAATCTTTTACTTCACCTTTGACATAAGCGTCAAGACCTTTAATAGATTCTTGAACAAGATAAAGGGCTTCTGACTTATTATCAGCTGCATATTTAAGACCTGTTACAAAGTCTTGAGCTTTCACAGGTGCATACTCTTCACCTTCAGAAGTGTACCACTTAGCATCTTTACGAATTGTATAAGTGTAAGTCAAACCATCTTGAGATACTGACCAGTCTTCTGCCATAGATGGCACGAAGTTCCCGTAACGGTCATTCTCCATCAAACCGTCAACAACATTACTTGTGATATTAGCAACCGCAGCCTTACCTGTTGTCAGATAGTTGAGGCTGTCTGGATCTGTTTCATAAACGTAAGAAAAAGTTTTCTCACCTTTTGCACTAGAGCCTGAACCTGAACAAGCTGCCAAAACACCTGACGCTAACAGAGTCACTCCTGCTAGGGCCATTACTTTTGAAAATTTCATAATAAACTCCTTTATGACTTTTTATACATTATAATCCCTTTTTAGCTCAGTGTCAATACAATTTTCAGAATTTTTAAAACTTATTGAATTGAATGTTTTTTGATTGTCACTTTTATGTATGTCAGCATAGATTTCTAATGATTTTTTAACCTATCCGAGAGTCATTTTAGCTATCTTGCTTGTCCTATATTCTTTCGATTTAGAGTAGATTTTTAGCTTATTTAAAACCCTAATGCACTACCTTATTTGGTTGACATTGTAACTATATTTAAGTTATAATATAAATTATAGGAGGAATTATTTTCATGAAAAAAATTCAAAAACAATTCATTATCGGTGCCGCGCTTCTAGCAAGTACAGGAATAGTAAGCACTGTAAATGCGGATACTGCACCAGTAGAAAGCAAAACACTTTCTACTAAAGATAATAAAGCTTCTGTTACTAAAGAAACGGTTAAACAGCAAACTGAACTTGTCGCCAAAGCTAAAGAAAATCTAAATAAAGCTTCTAACAATAAAGCTAAGGCTGAAGAAAAATTGGCTGAAGCCCAGAAAGATTCTATTGACACGAGCGAAGCAGCTATTGCCAAAGCCCAATCATCTGTGACCGATGCCCAAAAACAAGTTGCTCCAGCTGAAAAAACTGTAGAGCAAGAGAAAGCATCGCTTGAGGCAGCCAAAAAAGCTGAAATGGCTCAGCAAGAGCTTGTTAAAGAAGAACAAAATAAATTAAAATCTGCCAAATCTGAAACAGAAACTGCCAAAAAATCCGTCGAAGCGGCTCAAAAAGAACTTGATAGCAAAACTGCCGATGAAAAAGTTCAAAAAGCTAAAGAAGAGTTAGATAACGCCCAAAAACGTTTGACTGACCACGAAGAAGAATTGAAGCAAGCTGAAGTTGCTGATGCAAAACGCCAGTCTGCCATCAACAAAGCTGAAGCTGAGATTAAGGTTGCACAAGCAGAAATCAAAGAGAAACAGAAAAAAGTTTCTTCACAAGATCAAGTCAAAAACACATTTACCCTATCACAAAATTACATCAAAGCTGTAAAATCTATAAGAAGTGGAAGCTCCTCTCAGTTAACAGATGAAGCTAAAGAAGTCCTTTATAAAGAAGCTAGTGTATTAAAAACAACAAACAACTATATCAGTAGCAAAAAAGATGCTGAACGCATCTATGACATTAATTCTATTCCAAAGGATGTCCTTCTAGAGCTCAACTTCTACACTCAAGACTTAATCAATCAGATTCGTAAGCAGGCAGGAACTAGTCCAGTAACAGTGACCCAAAACAGTATAGACTATGCTGCAGCTCTTGCTCAAGCTGCCCGTGAAGAAAAATACAAATACCAAGCTAAGGATCCAATTACTTCAACAGTTGGAACTCCAAGTAGTGTTGTAACTAAACACGGACTTGATAAGTTTGGCTACCGTCCAACCGGACTTAACCAACTTGGGTTCTCTCCAACCCTAGCAAGCCAAGAAAAAGTTTCTGTAGACTACTTGAAACAAGCTATTTATAACAATATTAAATTCCAACTATTTGACTTAGGCGATAGCGTAGGTGATCGTTCAAGATCTACAATCTATGCTCAAAAAACTGTTGGTAGCTTGGATATTCATAAAAAAGGAGCCTTTCTAGCAGTTAGCTTCAGTAACAACGGTATTATCAACCGCGTTAATATCCTTCTTTTCAACAACTACGACAATGATATTAAAGACTATTCTAAGATTACTCCAGCTTTGATTAATCCAAATACGGCTTCAAAAGATGCTGATGCATCCCGTAAGGACTTGGCAGCTTCTCAAGCAAAACTAGAAACTGCTCAACGTGATTTGAAGATTGCAAAAAATAAAAATGAAACAGCTCCACTACTACGCCAGGTTGTTAAAACAGCTAAGGATAAAGTAGCTCATGCAGAAAAAGCCTATCAAAAAGCTCTAAAACAAAGTAAAGACTCTCTATCCGAAGATACTAAACTAAAACTCGCAGCCCTAACTAAAGCTAAGGATGTTCTTAAGGACAAAGAGGCTTCACAAAAATCAGCACAAGCTAATCTTGATAAGGCAACTGAAAAACTGACTCTTTTAAAAGCTAAAACAATGGTAGCCCAAACTAAAGTCGCTAAAGCTGAAACTTCTCTTGCTGAGGCTAAAAAGACTGTTCAAGATGCTAAAGACTACTTATCTCGTCTCAAAAATGCACCAGCCCTTCTTACAGAAGCTGAACAAGCTCTTAAAGTTGCTAAAGCTGATTTAGTCGTAAAAGAAGAAATCTACAAAGTTGAAGCAGCAAAATTAGAAGGTTTGTTAGCAGCCTTTGCTATTCTTGAAAAAGAGCAGCCATCATCTCCGAGTTTAGAAAATGGTAAAAATAAGGCTGAGTTGACGAATCTGACTGCTAAAACAAAAATTGCTCCTTCAACAGTTAAGAAAGATAGTAAACCAGCTTCAAACTACCAAGCCCCTACTAAGGTTCTTCCTAATACCGGTTCTAATCAATCATCACTTTCTCTTGCTGGTTTAGGACTCCTTTCACTACTTGGTCTCACAGTGATAAAACGTTCAAAAGACTAAATTCGATTAGTCAGTCTGTAATTAGTTTCCCCCATTCATAATTGAATGGGGCTTTTATTAGTTTCTAAAGGTATCATAGCTTAGCTTTATGATATAATGAAAGAAGAAAGTTGAAAGGAAATACCATGTCAAAAGAAGTTATTGTTGAAAGTTTTGAACTAGATCATACGATTGTAAAAGCACCTTATATCCGATTGATTGGAGAAGAGACTGGACCGAAAGGAGATATCATTTCTAACTTTGATATCCGCTTGGTTCAACCAAATGAGGACTCTATCCCTACTGCTGGACTTCATACTATTGAGCACCTCTTGGCTAAGCTAATCCGTACTCGCATCGACGGTATGATCGATTGTTCACCATTTGGTTGTCGCACAGGATTCCATATGATTATGTGGGGACGTCATTCTAGCGCTGAAATCGCAGCTGTCATCAAGGATTCATTGAAGGAAATCGCTGAAACAACAACTTGGGAAGATGTCCCAGGAACAACTATTGAATCTTGCGGAAACTACAAGGATCACAGCCTCTTTTCTGCTAAGGAATGGGCAAAATTGATTCTCCAACAAGGAATCTCAGACGATGCCTTTGAACGTCATGTCATCTAATAATAAAAAAAGAAACCAGCTTTTGAACTGGTTCCTTTTTTTATTTTCTAAATCTTGATTTAGGCTTTTTCACGAATGACCAAAACACCATCTTCCATGTCAGCTTCTAGGTGTTTAGCATCAAGGTTATCCAAGTGGAAGTCTGTGACTTTGTCACGAATTTGTTGTTCAACCACACGACGGAGTGGACGAACACCCATGACCTCATCGTAGCCTTCTTCAGCCATGTATTCTTTAGCAGCTTCGCTCACTGCCAAGTCAATATCTTTCTTAGAAAGCGTCTTGTTAACTTCAATCAACATAAGGTCTACAATCTTAGAAAGATCTTCTTTGCTCAAGTGTGAGAATTCGATGACAGCATTGAAACGGTTAAGGAATTCTGGACGGAAGTAAGGTTTCAAACGATCCATAAGTTCTGGTTTATCAGCATCTTCTGTCAAGTTAGCTTCGTAACCAAAGCTTGCGTTTGAAGTTGCGATAATCACCGTATTCTTGAAGTTGACAGTGTTACCTTGACCATCTGTCAAACGACCATCATCCAAGACTTGAAGAAGAAGGGTGATGACTTGAGGGTCAGCCTTTTCAATCTCATCCAAAAGTACGATTGAGTATGGATTGCGGCGAACACGTTCTGTCAAGGTATTGTTGTTGTCATCGTATCCAACATAACCTGCAGTTGTACCAATCAATTTAGATACGGCTGTACGGTCGCTATATTCTGACATATCTAAACGGATGATGGCATCTTTAGTACCGAACATATCAAGAGCTAATTGTTTAGCCAACTCAGTCTTACCAACACCAGTAGGTCCTACAAAGAGGAAGCTACCGATTGGACGGTTACCTTCATCAAAACCAGCACGGTTACGACGGATCGCTTTTGCTACTGCCTCAACAGCCTTGTCTTGACCGATAACCTTGGTTTGCAAACGATGACCCATATCTTTCAATCGTTCGATATCGGTTGCACCCATTTGTGATACTGGGATTCCAGTCATCCGTTCGACAGACTCAGCTACATCATTTACAGTAGCTGTAACCTTGTGATCTTCTGTATGATTAGCAATTTGCTTTTCAAGCTCTTCGATACGGACTTTTGCATTTAGAGCTGCTTCGTAATCTTCTTTAGCCGCAGCTTCTTCTTGTTTAGTTTTTTCCGCTTGAATTTCGTGCTCAACTGCATGTACGTCTGTCACTGGGTGTTGTGCTGCCAAGTGAGCTGCTGTCACATCCACAAGGTCAATAGCCTTATCAGGCAAGCTACGTTGTGGAATATATTGTACTGAGTAATCAACAGCCGCTTTCAAAACTTCATCTGGCAAAATAACATTGTGGTGTTGTTGATAAAGATCTCGAATACCTTGAAGAATCTTGAAAGTATCTTCAGCAGATGGAGCATTAACCTTTACTTCATTGAAACGACGAGCAAGAGCAGCATTTTTCAAGATTGTGTTACGGTATTCATCTTGAGTTGTTGCACCAATCACTGTCAATTCCCCACGTGAAAGAGCTGGTTTCAAGATATCAGCAAGTCCTTTAGAACCTTGACCATCACCTGTGCTACCAGCACCAAGGATTTGATGAATTTCATCGAAGAAAAGGATAATATTTCCAGCTTCTTTGACTTCGTTTACCAAGTTTTGAATATTTTCTTCAAAGCTACCGCGGTATTGAGTTCCAGCCTCAAGACCAGAAATATCGATGGAGATGATTTCCTTATTCTTAATCGCAGCGGGAACATCACCGTTCACGATAGCTTGGGCCAATCCTTCTACTACTGCAGTTTTACCAACACCAGCATCACCGACGAGTACTGGATTATTCTTTGTGCGACGAGAAAGAATTTCAGAAGTTTCTTGGATTTCTTTATTACGTCCAATCACTGGGTCCAACTTCCCTTCACGTGCTTCTGCTGTTAAGTTACGTCCAAGTTTTGCAAGAATCCCATCTTGTTTCATACCTTTACCTTGAACGTACTGAGCTTGTTCACTTCCTTCGCTTGGAAGTTGACCAGTTTGACGGTAAATAGCGAATTCTTCAGGCGTTACTTCACGGCCGTTAATCAAGTAACGACGGTTTTCTGAACTGTATCCACGCATACCACCCATCAATTGGTTAAATAAATCATCCATGTTGTTAAAGTTATTAAAGTTATTATTCATATTTCATACCTCGTTTGTTTTCAAATTTACTCAGTCAAAATAATTTGACTTTCTCTGACCTTTATTTAAAAAAATTTAGACTAGCTATTTGCTACTCTACGTATAATTTCAGGTTTTTCTTTATCCAATACAGGTTTTTCGATTGGACTTCTAAAAATACTAATGTTAACCATAGGTTGTACCTCTTTTCTAGGTTTTACCCATACTTTGATCTTAAGATAGTATATACAATCACCTTAAAATCAAGGTTTTCCAAGGACTTTCATAATCCTTATGTTCTTAGTATATCACTTTGGTCAGTTTTAGTCAAGAGTTTTGACCAAATTTGACTAATTTTTTTTAATAAATTTTTATAACAAAAAAACCAGTCAGAGTGACTGGTTTTTGATTTACTATTTATAAATCTTAGCTCAATGCATCATCCATTGAAAGAACTTCGTGGAAGACACGTTGTGTTAATTCAGTTTTTTGTTCTGGAGTGAGGTATTTAGTGTTTACACAGTATCCAGAGATACGTACGATTACGTCTTCACCTGACATGATCTTTTCGTAAACATCGTTCAAGTCCATAACGTTCAAGTTAACGTGTTGTCCACCGTTTTCGAAGTAACCATCAAGGATTGTTACCAAGTTATCAACTTGTTCGTCACGAGTTTTACCAAGAGCACGTGGTGAAACTTGAGTTGTCAATGAGATACCATCAGCTGCATAACCAAAGTCAAGGCTAGCAAGTGAGTTCAAGTTTTGCAACCATCCACCTTTAGCTTTGTTAGATGGGTTAGCACCTGGTGAGAAGAATTCAAGTTTGGACAAGTTCACAGAACCATCTTCGTTGAGGTATACACCTTTGTGGACTGGTGAGTTACCAGTTTGTTTAGAGTAAGCAACGTTAGATGTGATTGTCAAAAGTGATACAGTAGCTTCTGCGTCTTTGTAAAGTTTGTGGCTACGTAGACGAGTTGTATAAGCTTCGATCAACCATTCTGCCAATTCGTTTGAACGTGGGTCATCTTCACCCCAACGTGGGTATTCACCGATTGTTTCGTAATCGTAGATGTAGCCATTTTCGTCACGGATTGGTTTAACGGTAGCATACTTGATAGCTGACAATGTATCAACAGTGTTAGCAAATCCACAGATACCGAATCCCATGTTAGCACGTTGTTTAGTTGGCAAGAAGGCCATTTGAACAGCTTCGTAGTTGTACTTATCAGTCATGTAGTGGATGATGTTCAAAGCATCTACGTAAGTGTCAGTCAACCAGTCAAGAGATTTTTCAAAGTTAGCTTTAACTGATTCGAATTCAAGAACTTCGTCACGGATTGGTTCGATGTCAAATACTTTATAGTCTTTATGAACATCGTCGTAACCACCGTTCAAACCAGTAAGAAGAGCTTTAAGAACGTTAACGCGAGCACCGAAGTACTGGATGTTGTGACGTTGTTCTTCGTTTTCTGGGTCAAGTGGAGACACACAACATGAGATACAGCTCATTTCACCGTATCCATCTTTAGCCATTGTTGTAACACCTTCGTATTGGATTGAAGAGTGTTTGTGGCTCATGTGCATACAGTAGCGACGGAAGTTGTATGGCAATTTATCAGTCCAAAGAACTGTCAAGTTTGGTTCTGGAGAGTTACCGATGTTGTCAAGAGTGTTCAAGAAACGGTAGTCCATCTTAGTAACACGGTGACGACCGTCGTTACCCATACCAGCCATAGAAGTTGTGATGAAGGTTGGGTCACCTGAGTACAATTGGTCATAAGCTTTTGTACGAGCAAATTTAACTGTACGAAGTTTCATAACGAAATCATCAACAAATTCTTGGATTTCTGATTCAGTAAATGTACCACGAGCAAGGTCACGTTCTGCGTAGATATCTAACACGATTGGCACACGACCTAGAGATGTAGCTGCACCGTTGATAACGCGGCAGACAGCCATGAAGGCAATGTTTACCCATTGGATAGCTTCTTTAACGTTCATCGCTGGTTTACGAACATCAACTCCGTAAAGGTCACCTAAACGAACAACTTGTTGCAATGCTTGATATTGAAGGTTGATTTCTTCACGAAGACGGATTGTCTCTTCATCGATTTCTTCGATTGAGTTCCAATCGTTTACTTTTTCTTGCATCAAGTAGTCTGCACCGTAAAGAGCAAGACGTGCGTACACACCAATGATACGTCCACGTGAGTATGAGTCTGGAAGACCAGTTACAGTGTGAGCGTGACGAGCGCGACGAATGTTTGAAGTGTAAGCACGGAAGATACCATCGTTTACTGTTGTAACGTATTTAGTGAAAATTTCGTGAACAGCTGGATCTGGTTCGTATCCATTTTCCTTCAAAGTTGTTTCAGCCATACGGATACCACCTTTTGGCATAAAATTCAATTTGAAGAGTTCATCATTTTGGATACCGAAGATCAATTCGTTTTCTTTGTCGATAAATCCAGCTGGAATATCAGCAATAGAAGTTGGACGAGTATCCATTGGGAAACGAGTTTCTTCGTAGTGTGCTTTAGTTTCTTCTACGATTTTTTTGATGTGAAGTGAACGCTCTGTTGGTCCTGCAAGGAAGCTTTCATCTCCATCATAAGGTGTGTAGTTAGCTTGTACAAAGCGTGTTACACTTGCTTTTTCTTTCCAGTCAACACCTTTAAAGCCTTCCCAGGCTTTGTCAAAAATGTCCTGTGCTTCAACAACTGTCTTAACAACCATGTTAATGTCCTCTTTTATCTTTCTAGTAACAGTCATCTGTTACATTCATGTATTCAGTATAACACACAGTAAACGATTTCAACAAGTGAAATCACTATTTTTCAACACTTTCTTTTATAATACAGTTGTTATTTTCCCGTAAACTGTAGTATAGTTTTGAAAAATAATTAGCTATTTCCTATTTTTTCAGAAAAAAGGTATAATAAAGCTAGAAAATCTATCAAAGAAAGGACAGTCCATGCTCATATTTCCACTGATGAATGATTTATCTCGTAAAATCATCCATATTGACATGGATGCCTTTTTTGCTGCTGTAGAAATTCGTGACAATCCTAAACTTAAAGGGAAACCTGTTATTATTGGTAGCGACCCTAGGAAAACAGGTGGTCGGGGTGTTGTTTCAACCTGTAGTTATGAAGCCAGAGCATTCGGCATTCACTCAGCCATGAGTTCCAAAGAGGCTTATGAACGCTGTCCTCAAGCTATTTTTATTTCTGGGAACTATGAAAAATATACTAGTGTTGGCCAACAGATTCGAGCTATTTTTAAACGATATACGGATAAAATTGAACCCATGAGTATCGACGAAGCTTATCTAGATGTAACTGAAAACAAGCTTGGTATCAAATCTGCTGTTAAAATTGCTCGTTTAATTCAACAGGATATCTGGAATGAATTACAATTAACAGCTTCTGCTGGTGTATCATACAATAAATTTTTAGCTAAAATGGCAAGTGACTATCAAAAGCCTCGTGGTTTGACAGTCATTCTCCCTGATGAAGCTGAAGATTTTCTCAAACAAATGGATATCGCTAAGTTCCACGGTGTGGGCAAGAAAACAGTTGAAAAACTCCATCAAATGGGTGTATATACGGGTACTGACCTTTTAGAGATTTCTGAAATCACTCTCATTGATCGTTTCGGAAGACTCGGCTTTGATCTATATCGTAAGGCTCGAGGTATAGATAACTCTCCCGTCAAATCAAATCGTATCCGTAAGTCTATTGGTAAAGAAAAAACTTACAGTAAGATTCTAAGTCTAGATGAAGATATTAAAAAAGAGCTAACTCTCCTTTCGGAAAAAGTTGCTCTTAGTCTTCAAAAATATGAGAAAAGTGGTAAGGTCGTCATTTTGAAAATCCGCTATGCTGACTTTTCTACTTTGACAAAACGAAAAACACTGAATCAACAAACACAAGACTCTGAAGAAATTGCTCAAAGTATTATCCAACTCTACGAAACACTGAGTGATAAAGACAAGGGAGTCCGTTTATTAGGAGTCACTATGACAGGATTTTAAAAACCTTGAAGGAATCTTCCTTCAAGGTTTTTCTTTTCTTATACAAATAATCGAACAAAGCTATAAAGTAGCAACACACTACCAAGGACAATACGGTATTTACCAAACACTGTAAAGTCGTGTTTTTTGACATAGCTAGTTAAGAAACGAATGGAAACCATGCTGACTGCAAAAGCCACTACCATGGCTACCAAGAGCAAGAAGAATTGACCAAAGCTCAACACTTCTCCTGCTTTGATAAATTTAAAAATCTTCAAAGCGCTGGCTCCAAACATAACTGGAATTCCTAGATAGAAGGTAAACTCTGTCACCACCGAACGACTAGTACCGTTCAACAAACCACCTACGATAGTGGCACCTGAACGACTAGTGCCTGGCAAAAGGGCCAAGACCTGGAAAAGTCCAATATAGAGGGCTGTTTTATAAGGTAATTTATCTAACTCAGTAACTGTTGGCTCAATTGCTTGCGCTTTGTTGCGTTTTTCAAGATAGATAAAGGCAACCCCATAAACAATCAACATAATGGCTACTGATACCATATTGTGAAAGTGAGTGTCAAACCAGTCATCAAATTTAAAGACTAGAAGAAGAGGTAAAGTCGCAACAAAAACTTTGGACCATAACTGCCAAGTTTTACGGACTTGTACCTTATCCTTACCTGGCTTGAAGGGATTAAGCTTGTTAAAGTAGATAACCATAACGGCTAAGATGGCACCCAGTTGAATGACTACATTAAACATAGACATGAAGGCTTCATTTTGATCTTTATACTGGATAAACTCTTCCGCTAGGATTAAGTGGCCAGTACTTGAAATCGGCAACCATTCCGTAATTCCTTCAACAATACCAAAAAAGATTGATTTTAAAATTTCAAAAAAATACATAGATAACTCCTTTTTCTATCTTTCATTATATCATACTTTTAAAGGCTGTGTTGAGTTTTCTTTAGAAAGCACCAACACTTCCACCACCGCCACCGCCTGAGAATCCTCCACCAGAGCCACCACTTCCAGATGATACAGAGAAGGTACTTGCTGTATTTGCGACCGAGGTGTATAGATTGATTTGAGTAGCAGATGTGTGAAATTGTTTATCCCACCCACAAGATACATAAAGATTCATAGCAGCATTTTCAAGTTGAATATTGTGAAGTTTCATGATTTTATTTACCTTCTTAGCGTATCCATAGAGAGTCGCATAGACCAAAAGACGATTCCAAACAACAATACTCTCTAGTTCAGCCTTATCAAGATGAGCAATATCCCGAAGCATATTTTCAAAACTTGTCCAGAGATAAAAAACTTCTGCCCCTTCTTCATTTAAGGCTCCATCACGAGAAGGTCCTCGAGTTACTAAATGAATCAAACCACTCGCTAGTAAACCAATTAAACCTAAGGAAAGTAAAGAAAGCGAGAAATAGCCATGTGTTCGAAAGCTATAGTAAAAAATGATAAGTCCGACAACACCTGTTACAGCCGAACAGACTTTCATTTTTTTCACAAGATTATTTTCTTTTTCCGTTAAAGGTCGATAATAACTTGGAATTCGTAAAATGTTCACCTTGTCTCGAACACAACTTTGCATACGTTCAAGTCGTCTCTCGAAGGAACGTTTGAGGTGAAAGCCAAATTCTCGAATATGCTTCTCATCAGCTTCCTTAGCTCCATGGAACAAAACTGAAGAAACTTGATACTCAGGGAAAAGATCTGAAAGAGCCAGTTCTTTATTTGTAGAAAGAGTCATCCGCAGGCATTCCTTCTCAAAATTGGACAAACCCTTTTCACTGTTAATTTTGATCCACGGCTCTTCTTCACCTTGAAAAATGGATAAATTCCCGCGATCGACTAAATCTAACAAGGTTGCCTGGATTAGTTGTTCAAAACTGAACTTACCAAACTTCTGCTTGTTTAGAGGGCTAACTTCCTCTAAAGATGTTGAATAGATTGCTTCTGCCAAAACCATTGGAGGTAGGTCCATTGGGGGTTCGTAGAGACGATGATTCTTTGGATATACCTTTTTAAGAGTCGTATGCTGACGAAATTCTCTATAATAGTAGAACGTTACTAGTAAGAGAGCGATAAAGAAGATTGGAAAAATCCATTTTATCATGACCTTGGCGTGCACTTTATCGGCTTTTATTTCTATCTCAACTCTTTTGAAGTTACTTAAATCATCTTCATTCAACCCTTGACTTGGAGCACTTGAGAAAGCCTCTCTTGGCCAATAGGCGTGTAGTTCAACTTGACGTTTTTTAGGAAGATCCTTCATCTTCACCCAGTAGATATCATTGACTTTTTCGACACTTCCCTCATTTAGGAGTTCACCAGTATGGAAAAAGAGTTTCTCTGCCGGACTATCTGAAGTTACACGAAATTCCAGATCTTTGATATCCCCTGAACTATCTGTCAATGGTTGCCAATTCAGCTCAGCAATATCCTGATATAAGAAAAGAAGGTTTTTAAGTTGCCAAGTAACAGTCACACGAACAGTATCTCCTGCGTTTCCCGGATTAAAAATGGTAACCTTGTAGCCATCCTCTTCTTCCTTAGTATATGAAAGGACGTCTTGAACAATCTGGCCATTTTTAGATACTAAGACAGTTGGTTCGTCATCAATTTCAAATCCCTTCGGCATTTTCCCTGCTTTTCCGAGTCCAATCAATTGACCATTAAAATCATCTTTAAAGTGGTAGGTGATTGTTTCTTTGAAAACCGCTGTATTATCTGCATGAATATTCAAATCACCTTTATAGGATAGAATATCGAAGTCTACTGCAAAAACTAGACGAGGCACAAATAGCAAACAGGTAAATACCAGAGCAAGAACCCATCTCTTTTTCATTTTACATTCCCTTTCATGTTTTTTCACTATTATATCATTTTTTAGAAGTTAAGGTTTACTTGTATTGAAAATCTTACCATTTTTAGATACAATAGAGGGAGCCATTTTTAGACTAGAAATAGGAGAAAACATGAAAAAATTATGCTTATCTATCCTTGCTAGCTTAGCCCTTACTCTAGGACTAGTTAGCCAGGTCCAAGCCGATGAATATTTACGCATCGGAATGGAGGCAGCTTACGCACCATTTAACTGGACTCAAGATGACGACAGTAATGGCGCTGTCAAGATTGATGGAACAAACCAATATGCTAACGGTTACGATGTTCAAATTGCAAAAAAAATCGCTAAAGATCTGGGTAAAGAACCACTCATTGTAAAAACAAAATGGGAAGGACTTGTTCCAGCCCTGACTTCTGGAAAGATTGATATGATTATCGCAGGTATGAGTCCAACCGCTGAACGTAAGCAAGAAATTGCCTTCTCAAGCAGTTACTACACCAGTGAACCAGTACTTTTAGTCAAAAAAGATTCTGCCTATGCAAACGCCAAAACACTAGATGATTTTAAAGATGCAAAAATCACTTCTCAACAAGGGGTTTACCTTTACGACTTGATTTCTCAAATTCCAGGCGCTAAAAAAGAAACTGCCATGGGTGATTTCGCACAAATGCGTCAAGCTCTTGAAGCTGGTGTCATTGACGCCTATGTTTCTGAACGACCAGAAGCTCTAACTGCTGAGTCAGCAAATGCAAAGTTCAAAATGATTCAGCCTGAACCTGGTTTTAAAACTGGGGAAGAAGATACCTCTATCGCTATCGGTCTTCGTAAGGATGACGAACGTATCAGCCAAATCAATGCTAGCATCGAAACCATCTCTAAAGATGAACAAGTTGCCCTAATGGATCGTATGATTAAAGAGCAACCTGTAGAAGCTACAACTACCGAAGAAAACAGCAGTAATTTCTTTAGCCAAGTTGCTAAAATTCTAACTGAAAACTGGCAACAACTCTTACGTGGTGCTGGAATCACACTTTTAATTTCAATTATCGGTACCATCGTTGGTCTCGTTATTGGTCTTGCTATCGGTGTTTTCCGTACTGCGCCTCAATCTGAAAATCAATTTATCTACGTTATTCAAAATATAGTTGGTTGGATTCTCAATATCTATATTGAAATTTTCCGTGGAACTCCTATGATTGTACAATCTATGGTTATCTACTATGGAACTGCCCAGGCTTTCGGAATCAACCTAGACCGTACTCTGGCTGCTATCTTTATCGTTTCTATCAATACCGGTGCCTACATGACCGAAATCGTTCGTGGTGGTATCCTAGCTGTTGACAAAGGACAATTTGAAGCAGCTACTGCACTTGGTATGACTCATAATCAAACCATGCGTAAGATTGTTTTACCTCAGGTAGTTCGAAATATCCTACCTGCTACTGGTAATGAGTTCGTCATCAACATCAAGGATACTTCTGTATTGAATGTTATCTCTGTTGTAGAACTTTACTTCTCAGGAAATACAGTAGCAACACAGACTTACCAGTACTTCCAAACCTTTACCATCATAGCAGTTATCTACTTTGTCCTCACCTTTACAGTAACACGTATCCTACGCTTCATCGAAAAACGTATGGATATGGATACCTACACGACAGGTGCTAACCAAATGCAAACGGAGGATTTGAAATAATGAGTCAACCAATCCTTGAAATCAAACACCTCAAAAAATCCTACGGGCAAAACGAGGTCCTAAAAGACATCTCTCTCACTATTCACAAAGGAGAAGTTATTTCTATCATCGGTAGTTCCGGTAGTGGTAAATCAACCTTCCTACGTTCTATCAACCTTCTCGAAACACCAACTGAAGGTGAAATCCTTTATCACGGTGAAAACGTACTTAAAAAAGGGTATAACCTCACTCACTATCGTGAAAAACTAGGTATGGTCTTCCAGTCCTTTAACCTCTTTGAAAATCTCAATGTTCTTGAAAATACGATTGTTGCACAGACAACTGTTCTCAAACGTGAACGATCAGAAGCAGAGAAAATTGCTAAAGAAAACCTTGAAAAAGTAGGAATGGGAGAGCGCTACTGGCAAGCTAAACCTAAGCAACTTTCAGGTGGTCAAAAGCAACGTGTCGCCATTGCTCGCGCACTTTCTATGAACCCTGATGCCATTCTCTTTGATGAGCCAACTTCAGCCCTTGACCCTGAAATGGTCGGTGAAGTTCTCAAAATCATGCAAGATTTAGCTCAAGAAGGCTTGACCATGATTGTCGTAACCCACGAAATGGAATTTGCTCGCGATGTATCACACCGTGTCATCTTTATGGATAAGGGTGTCATTGCAGAAGAAGGCAAACCAGAAGACCTATTTACTAATCCCAAAGAAGAACGTACAAGAGAATTTTTACAACGCTATCTTCGATAAGAAAAAGACTGCCATTGCAGTCTTTTTTTATATTCCAAAAAATTAAAAGGCAGATTCTTTTCGAACCTGCCTATATCCAAAGACTAATCTTCAAATTTTTCATGATTTTTATTGTAGAAATCAATTAAGCCGAGGGCTGTTTCAAAGGAAATGTTTTTAACTTTTGCACGTCCTTGAGCCAAAGCAATGATAGACATCTCACGCGCATTCGTTTCCTTAGAAATACGATACCCTGTGATTTTCTTATCACGAACCCAGCTAACAACTGCTTCTACTTTTTCAAAGTTAGACTTAGCCATGTTATTCTCCTATTTTTTTCTTTACGCAACTTCATTCTATATGTTTTTATAGTATTTGTCAATTGAAACACATATATTAATAAAGTTATTGCGTTAAGATTATGATTATTTAGCTTTCAAAGCTGATAATATATGGGTTCGAATATCTTCAACTCCATTAGGATTTGCTGGCAAGAATATTGTATTATTTCCTTGTTTATCTGCAAAATTATTCAATGTATCCAAATACTGATTGGTTAATAGGATTGACATAATTTGTTCTTCAGTTAATTCGACATTGGCTCCTTTTAACTCTTTAATAGAATCAGCAAGTCCATCAACAATTGCTTTCCGCTGCTCTGCGATCCCCACACCATGGAGGCGATCTTTTTCTGCCTCAGCTTCAGCCGCTGTAACAATCTTAATTTTATCTGCTTCAGCCAATTCTTGAGCTGCCACTCTCTTACGTTGGGCAGCATTAATTTCGTTCATTGATTGTTTGACTTCTGCATCCGGCTCAACTTTGGTAATGAGCGTCTTAACGATAATATACCCATACGTTGACATTTCTTCCGCTACTTGTTTTTGAACTTCTAATGCAATTTCATCTTTTTTCTCAAACAATTCATCCAAAGTTAACTTAGGAACAGATGAGCGCAATGCATCTTCAATATAAGATTTGATTTGAGCTTCAGGTCTCATCAATTTATAGTAAGCGTCTGTAACGTTTAACTCATTTACACGATACTGAGTTGCGACATTCATAGTCACAAAAACGTTATCTTGGGTTTTGGTTTCAACCACGATCTCACTTTGTAAAAGGCGTAGCTGCACACGAGCTGCAATTTTGTCAATGCCAAATGGTGCCCGTAGATGAATACCACTATTACTTAACTTTTGATACTTACCAAATCGTTCGATAATTGCAACAGACTGTTGACGAACGACATAAACAGAGCTCACTAACACAGCTCCTACAATAAGCATTAGAATCACTAGAACAAGTAAAACTTGTAAAACCATGGGAATCTCCCCCTTTCTTCACTTACATTATAGCACTCGTATATAGGTTAGGCAAATGATATGATAAAAATTTTATAGGATATTAAACAAGCATATTATATAGAGTTTCATTCCCATTCAAGTTAATATAAGACGGATCAAATTTCTCCATTCGGTGAATCAAGCCCGCATAATCATGCTTGTTAGCAAGAGCAATCCCGATTAAGACTGGTCCTGTTCCCTTGCTAGCACGTTTAATATACTCAAAACGAGTGATGTCGTCATTCGGTCCTAAAATATCATTTACAAATTCGCGAAGTGCACCTGGACGTTGTGGGAAGTTTACCACAAAGTAATGCTTGATGCCATCATAAATCAAGGCACGCTCTTCCATCTCTGGCATACGGTTGATATCGTTATTTCCTCCAGAGATGATACAACAAATAGTCTTTCCTTTTATATAGTCTGACAGCACTTCCAAGGCCGCCACACTAGCAGCACCTGCAGGCTCAGCTACAATCCCCTGTTTAGAGTAAAGATCTATCAAGGTCTCAGAGATTAAACCTTCATCCACTCCGATAAGCGTTTCAACATTTTTACGGGTTGCTTCATAGGTCAATTGTCCAACCTTCTGCACAGCAATCCCGTCTGCAAACTTATCAATTTCTTTAAGTTTAACCGGACCTCCAGCCTCAAATGCCGCCTTCATGGAACGAGCTCCGTTGGCTTCTACACCCAGAACTTCAATAGCCGGATTCGTTTCCTTTATATAAGTAGAAACTCCTGCAATGAGTCCTCCACCTCCTACAGGCACCAAGACAGTATCAAAATCAATGGATTCTTTTCGCGCTTCTTCTAAAATTTCATAAGCTACTGTTCCTTGACCAGCTTGAACATAGGGATCATCAAAAGGATCAATAAAGGTACGATTTTCAGCAACTGTATAGTCTTGAGCTGCCTTGGCCGAGGCATCAAAGGTATCTCCTACCAATTTGATAGTTACAAAATCTCCACCAAAGAAACGAACCTGACCAATTTTCTGTTGAGGCGTTGTAATTGGCATAAAGATTGTTGCAGGAATCTTCATCTCGTTACAAGTATAGGCAACACCTTGAGCGTGATTTCCCGCTGATGCGCACACTACACCACGTTCACGTTCTTCCTTAGTCAATTGTGAGATGGCATAATAAGCTCCACGAATTTTAAAAGAGCGGACTCGTTGAGCATTTTCTTTTTTGAGATAAATTTTAGCTCCGTATTTTTCGGATAAATAATGATCGTAGTCAAGTGGTGTATTGGCTACGACACCACTCAAAACCTTGTGGGCCTTCACCACATCTTTTGCACTAAGCATAATCTTCTCCTTGATTCTTTTTCAAGATAAAAAGCGGGTTAGGTACCCCCCAACTCGCCTTCTATTTTTATTCTCAAAAATTAGTTGTAGATTTTGAATGCGTCATCGTCGTTTTTACCAACAAATGGCATTGCTTTACGCAACTCTGCACCAACCTTTTCAATTTCAAGGTTAGCTGCTTGTTCACGGTAAGCAGTCAATTTTGGACGTCCAGCTTTGTAGTCGTTGACAAAGTCGTTAGCAAATGTACCATTTTGGATGTCCGCAAGAACGGCTTTCATGTTTTCTTTCACTTGTTCAGTGATGACACGTGGGCCTGAAACGTAGTCACCGTATTCAGCTGTGTTAGAAATTGATTGACGCATTTTCTTGAATCCACCCTCGTAGATCAAGTCAACGATGAGTTTCATTTCGTGAAGCACTTCAAAGTAAGCCAATTCTGGAGCATATCCAGCTTCAGTCAAGACTTCAAAACCAGCTTCGATAAGGGCAGTCAAACCACCACAAAGAACTGCTTGTTCACCAAACAAATCTTCTTCAGTTTCTTCTTTGTAAGTTGTTTCCAAAAGACCAACGCGTGCTGCACCAACCCCTTTACACCAGTCCATAGCGATGTTTTTAGCATTTCCTGTTGCATCTTGGTAGACAGCGTAAAGTGCTGGAACACCAAAGCCTTCTTCGTAAGTACGACGTACCAAGTGTCCTGGTCCTTTAGGAGCACACATGAAGACATCTACATCTGCAGGAACTTTGATGAATTCGAAGTGGATGTTAAAACCATGCGCAAATCCAACTGCATTCCCAGCTTCCAAGTTTGGAGCAATTTCTGCTTCGTACAATTCTTGTTGGATTTCGTCTGGTGCCAAAATCATGATGACATCAGCCAATTTAGTTGCTTCTGCTACTGTATAAGTATCAAAACCATCTTCTTTTGCCTTATCAAAAGATTTACCTGGACGAACACCGATGATCACATCGTGACCTGAATCACGCAAGTTTTGAGCGTGAGCATGACCTTGTGAACCATAACCGATAACAGCGATTTTTTTACCATCAAGTGCTGCTACTTTTACATCTTTTTCGTATTCCATTTGAACTGCCATAGTTTTTCTCTCTTTTCTATTATTTATTGCCTTTTAGGCTGGTTTAACAAATTTAAGTTATTTTTTACTCAATGAAAATCAAAGAGCAAATTAGGAAGCTAGGCGCAGGCTGTACTTGGGTACGGCAAGGCAAAGCTGACGTGATTTGAAGAGATTTTCGAAGAGTATTAATCGCGGGTAAATCCAGTTGCACCCGTACGAGCGATATTCTTGATACCGTATGGTCGAATAACCCGAATCAAAGCTTCACTCTTTTCAGCATTCCCAGTCATCTGAACAGTAATGGAGCTCGGAGCCACATCAACAACAGTTGCACGGAAAGGCTGGATAATAGCTAAAATTTCTGCTCGCTTCTCTGCAGGCGCTGAGACCTTGATCAAGATCACTTCGCGCTCCAAGTGTGGTTTATCTGTGATATCACGGACACGGATAACGTCGACCTGACGGTTGAGCTGTTTGATGATTTGCTCCACTTCATCGTGAGATGCAACATCAATGATAATGGTAATCCGTGACACATTAGGATTTTCTGTCGCCCCTACCGAGATACTCTCAATATTGACTTGGCGTCTAGACAAAACACCAGTAAAACGATTGAGAACTCCTGACCGGTTTTGAAGTTTGGCTGTTAACATTCTACGCATTAAACTTCACCCCCAACATCTCATGATTACTCTTACCAGCTGGTACCATCGGTAAAACATGCTCTTTACGAGAAATATCTACCTCGATAAACATTGGTACATCTTCCAAGATGACTTCCAAATCCTTTTCTAAGGTTTCAGGATTATCAAATTTATAATTCTTAATTCCATAGGCTTGAGCCATCAATTGGAAGTCAGGAAGGCTATCAAAGACTGACTCAGATGTTCGACCATCATAGAAAGCTTCTTGCCATTGACGAACCATCCCAAGTGAATGGTTATTAAGCATGATGACCTTGATTGGAATCTTGTAAATGTTCAAGATTGCCAATTCCTGATTGGTCATCTGGAAACCACCATCACCGACAAAGAGCACGACCTCCTTATCTGGATTAGCAATTTTTGCTCCAATGGCTGCAGGAACTCCAAATCCCATGGTTCCTAGTCCACCTGAAGTTACGAGTTGACGCTCGTTTTGGTATGGATAGTATTGAGCCGTCCACATTTGGTGTTGTCCGACGTCAGTTACGACAATGGCATCACCCTTAGTCAATTCACCAATTCGTTCAATAACTGCTTGTGGTTGGACGACACGTTCCTTCTTATCATAAGAACGAACACGATTCTTATCTTTTGTAACTTTTTCAATCCATTTTTCAGTATTGTTACGAACGATTGGCTCCGCTAGCAACTGCTGCAAGGCCTTTTTCGCATCACCAACAACTGGGATATCAACAGCGATAATCTTACCAATCTCTGCTGGATCGATATCAATATGCGCTACTTTGGCATTCTTCGCAAATGTCTTAGGATTACCAGTCAAACGGTCATCAAAACGACAACCAATCGAAATCATAAAATCAGCTTCTGTCATCGCAATATTAGCCGCAAAGGAACCATGCATTCCACCCATCCCCAAAAACAGTGGATGGCTAGTTGCAATTGTTCCCTGTCCCAAAAGACTGGTAACAACAGGAATTTGATAACGCTCTGCAAATTCATTTAACTCCGCTGCAGCCTCTGCATAGCTAATTCCACCACCAGCTAACAAAACTGGCTTCTTAGCCTTAGAGAGTTGCTTCAAGATCTTCTTGATTTGCATCTCATTAGGTTCTAGAGTTGGTTGATAACTTGGTAAATCTATCTCTGAAGAATAGACAAAGTCCGTTTCAAGAGCAGAAACATCTTTTGGCAAGTCAATAACAACTGGCCCTGGGCGACCCGTAGTCGCAATATGTACAGCCTCTGTAATCACACGTGGAATATCTGCTGTCTCACGAACCTGATAGTTGTACTTGGTAATCGGCATGGTAATTCCGACAATATCTGCTTCTTGGAAAGCATCCTTACCGATTCCCGCTCTTGCTACCTGACCTGTGAAGACCAAAAGGGGAACACTGTCACTCATAGCATCTGCAATACCAGTAATGGCATTGGTAGCTCCTGGTCCACTTGTGACGACTGCGACACCAAGTTTTCCTGTTGACTTAGCATAACCTTCAGCTTCATGAAGACAACCTTGTTCATGTCGACCTAGAATGTGACGGATACCTTTAAAATTATAAATAGCATCATATAAAGGTAATACAGCTCCACCTGGATAACCGAAGATCGTATCGATTCCTAAATCACGGAGTGTTTCCAAAACGAGTTCTGAACCTGACTTTGGTGAATCTAAAATGATTTTCTCCATCGTTCCCCTTTCTCTTCTCAATAAAATGACTTGTTTCTATAATACCATTTTTTCAAAAATTTTCAAGACAAAAGAAACAATTTTCTGAATTTTCTATCTAGACGTTTTTTCACATACTTTTGCTTGCTTATCTTGATACTCGATTTCATTATTTTGAGAAATATAAAAAGGTTGAGACAGATCTGTCTTCAACCTTTTTTTTATATTTTCTACTTATTAAAGTGAGTTAACGTCAACCTTGATACCCACACCTTGAGTAGTTGTGATTGTCAAGCTTGTTACGTAAGTTCCTTTAGCTGTAGCTGGTTTAGCTTTTTGGATTGTTTCGTTGAATGCTTTGAAGTTTTCAACCAACTTGTCAGCTTCAAATGAAACTTTACCGATGATTGCTTGTACGATACCTGCACGGTCAGCACGGTAAGTGATCTTACCACCTTTAGACTCTTCAACTGCTTTAGCAACATCCATTGTTACAGTACCAGTTTTAGGGTTTGGCATCAAGTTACGTGGTCCAAGGACACGTCCAAGACGTCCAACAAGAGCCATCATGTCAGGTGTAGCGATAACTACGTCGAAGTCCAACCAACCGTCGTTGATTTTCGCAACAAGGTCGTCTTCACCAACGAAATCTGCACCAGCAGCTTTTGCTTCTTCAGCTTTTGCACCACGTGCAAATACAAGAACGCGAGCTGTTTTACCAGTACCGTTTGGCAATACCATTGCTCCACGGATTTGTTGGTCAGCTTTTTTCACGTCGATGTTCAAGTTGTATGCAACTTCTACAGTTGCGTCAAATTTTGCAAAGTTAGTTTCTTTTGCAAGAGCTACAGCTTCTTCTACGCTGTATGCTTTTGTGCTGTCGATTTTCTCAAGAGCAGCACGAAGTTGTTTGCTTTTTTTAGCCATTTTCTATTCTCCTTGTAAGTGGTTCAATCGATTTTCATCTCCCACGTCACTTCTCGAAATGATGAAGTCTTGCGGGTTATATAGGGAAGTTATTGATTAGTCAACAACAGTGAATCCCATAGAACGAGCAGTACCTTCGATCATACGCATTGCAGACTCAATGTTTGCAGCGTTCAAATCTGGCATCTTAGTTTCTGCAATTTCTTGTACTTGTGCACGAGTAACTGTAGCAACTTTAGTTTTGTTAGGTGTACCTGATCCTTTTTCAACACCTGCAGCTTTTTTCAAAAGAACAGCAGCTGGTGGTGTTTTAGTAACGAAAGTAAATGATTTATCTTCGTATACTGAGATAACAACTGGAATGATCATACCAGCTTGATCAGCTGTACGAGCGTTGAACTCTTTTGTGAATCCCATGATGTTGATACCAGCTTGACCAAGAGCAGGTCCAACCGGTGGAGCTGGTGTAGCTTTACCAGCAGGGATTTGCAATTTTACAAGTTTTTCGACTTTTTTAGCCATTTTTAAATCCTCCTTTGTGGTTTTGGCGGTAATTTAGAGATTTTTACCTCCCACAAGTATGTTTTACACATACCCTACTATTATACACTAATCTATCTCAAATGCAAGAGAAAAATTCTATTTTTAGAGAAATTTTATAACGGAATTTGTCTATCATTTCGATCATAAAAGGGTTGTAGACTACAATTTAAAAACCGCTCTGTTTTGAGCGATTATAAGAAATAATAAAGTTTAGTAGGAATCCAGTTTTAAGAGCAGGCTTTTCCCTTTTTCAGTACTTCCACTTTCCACAAATCCAAGGGACTCAAAACATCTTCTAGAAATCCGATTAAAAGTGTAGATTTCCTGAATTTTCAACTGTTTCCACCCCTTTTGCTGGGCTAGATCAATTAAAGCCCTTAAAACCTTGCGTCCAATACCTTGATGCTGATAAGCTGGATTGCCAATCACAATAGGAAGATTCTCCTGAGATAAGGCTACATCACCAATTGGAAGCCACTCTCCCTTTTCTCGAAACTCAATCCAGAACAAATCCCCTTGTTCCTCTAAATAGGAATACATGGCATTTAATTTTTCCAAACTATAGGGAATTCTAATGCCATCTACCAGTTCCACCAAATTCACATCTTGATACCAGGATAAAGCTGCATCACGATGATCTGCTAAAAAATAGGGAACTAGACGTAGGGAATCATCTATCCGAATAATCTTTGGCATCTTTTTTTACTCCTAACAACTGCTTCGCTGCCTGATTAAAACCATCACACCAGTTATACCATTTTGCTTCATACTCATCTTGGGCTAAGATATGATTTTTTAAATCTAGAACAGAGTATATCTTTCTTTCCTCGCAAACTTGCGCATAGAGATGATAGATTTCATCACCACCATCTTTATCCCACTCAGCAGAAATCGTATTTTGACCTGCTAACAAAGCTTGGTAAGCTCTGTGATGCCCATCTGTAATCAGCAAGCAATCTCCAGATGCAAGAACACTAATTGGATCAACATTGATTAGTTCTACCGACTGACAACTCATCTGAATATCTTGCAACTTCTTTTCTGATAAGTATAGTTGAGTCGGATGAAGATCTGTAATATTGACTTTCATTTCTTTCTCCTCAAGAAGAGTTAATATCTACTTTTGTTTGCCAGTAAATCTCCATTGAAAGCGAAGTTTGTCATAAAATGGAAATTCAATGAATAGAATTCCAAGACCCAGACAGAGACTGGCAAGAACATCTGATGGGTAATGAACTCCCAGATAGACTCTGGAAATGATTACACTTACTAGATAGATTCCCAGTAAAATCTGGAGAATGAGATTTACAGTCCTATCTTTCACTCTCTGTCCCACAATGATAATTAGAGAACCGATTAGGAGGGTTACTGCTAGCGAGTGACCACTAGGGAAAGAAAAACCTTCTTCTTCGACCAAGTGTAAAATTTCAGGTCGCGGACGTTGATAGAGGTGTTTTAAGGACACAATTAAAATTCCAGCCAAACTAAGATTGCCAGCTACTAAAAGGCTTTCTGACTTCCACTTTTTCAGATAAAAAATAACAGTCAATAGAATTGCCCAAGAAATAACGATTGGTAAGTCAATCAGACGAGTAATCCCACGAAATATAGTTGTCAATATAGCTGGTAAATCTCCACGGATTGCTGTCTGGATAGACGAATCAAATGGTATCAATTGTTCTGGATAAAACTTAACGACATAACCCAGAATTACAAATAGTAAAAGGGCAAAAGAGCCCTTTGTTAAATATGTTTGTTTATCTTTCATAGTATTTCAAAGTTGGTTTCAAGAGGACAAATAATAACCAGAATGAGATGGCAAAGATGACTCCTTCAATCAAATTAAAAGGTAAAACCATTGTCAACAAATAGTTACTTAGTCCTAGTATTTTCTCAATATCAAAATTAGCAAATTTTGCGTACAAAGGTACAGCATAAACGTAGTTTAGAACTAACATGGCTAAAGTAAGACCAATCGTCCCTGCTAATGAAGCTAGGACAAAACGCATGGTTGTACGCTCTTTTTTCCAAATCAGACCAAAAGCAAGAACAAAGACTCCTAAGGCTACGATATTCATCGGCAAACCAATGTAGGTACTAACTCCTTGATTGTTCAAAAGGATTTTCAACAAAGACCGAAGGAATAGTACTCCTAAAGCCGCTGGTAAATCCAAGACTACCAAACCTACAAGAACTGGTAAGATACTGAACTCAATCCTTAAAAAGGATGCCGCTGGTAGAAGCGGAAAGTCAAAGTACATCAACACAAATGAAAGTGCTGATAAAATTGCAATGGTCGAAAGTCGACGTGTGTTTGTCATAACAGGTTCCTCCAATTTTCTATAAAATCAGAAGAAGTTGGAAAGTTTCTCTCTATCTACTCTCTTAACTATCTCAAAAAACAACCTAAGCTTACAAAGAAACTGGTTTTATTTCTATTATAATGAAGCAGAATAGACAAAGCTATTCTTTCGTCTTCTCCCATCCAGACTATACTGTCGGTTGTGGAATCTCACCACATCAGCTTGCGCTCGCGGACTTATTTGGCTAAGATATTTTAGATTTATCTAGACGTCGCAGTCGAAGATAATACTTAAAGTATATCGAGACAAGACAACGAAGAGAAAGCTAAAATAGCTAGTCAAATTTACCGCCGGTCGGGAATCACACCCTGCCCTGAAGACCCTTTTATGATAACAAAAAAAGCTTGCAAGCGCAAGCATTTTATCTCTTCTCAGTATTTATTTCAACTTATCCGTTTCGTAAGTATGAACCAGTTCGAGACCCGCAAAATTTTGTTGACGAAGGGCCTCATAGACAATCATACATACTGTATTGGATACATTGAGACTACGGACATGTTCATCATTCATAGGAATTCTGAGAGCTTTTTCAGGATGTTCCCTCATAAATTCCTCAGGCAAACCTTTATCTTCACGTCCAAAAAGAAAATAATGGTTTCCTTCTATCGTGAAGTCAGCATCTGAATAGACCTTTTCTGCAAACTTGGAAATCAAGTAGACTTGACCATCCATTTTTTTCATAAATTCATCTAAACTATCATAAAAATAGATCTCAAGTTTGTCCCAATAGTCTAGCCCGGCTCGCTTCATTTTACGATCGTCAATCGGAAAGCCCATCGGTTTGATAATATGAAGGGGCGCATTCGTCGCCGCACAAGTTCGTGCAATATTTCCCGTATTTTGTGGAATTTGTGGTTCAAACAATACAATATGATTTGTCATGCCTTGCTTCCTCTCACTGGTGCAAAAAAATAGCCACACTGCCCGGAGTCAAGCTCAGCAAACAGCGTGGTTAAGGCATCGTTAACTTACCTCACAACAGGTTTGAAGTAAATCAGCGAAACTACTTTTTTAGTATAACACTTTCAGCCTGATTGTCAATAGAAATGACTTGATTTTTTCATTTTTTTTACAAGCATATTTACAAAAGTTAAATTTTCAACTTTCAGCAAGCAATATCATAGAATTTACATTGATTAAGAATTTTCGGAACAAGTTTTTTCATAAGCATATGATGTTTAAAGCAAAATATTTATCCGAATTCCCCTAATCCCTTTATTAAAGAAGGAAACAGTCGGTTGTTTAGTGCAATTTTTACAAAAAAAAGGTATGATAGAGACATAATGAAAAAGTAGGTTATTTAACTATGAAAATTATTCTTGTCGGAGGGGGAAAAGTCGGTTCTGCCCTTTGTCGTTCGCTTGTTGCTGACAACCATGACGTTGTCTTGATTGAACAGAACGAAACTGTTTTAAATTACATGACAAGTCGCTTTGATATTATCGGTATCGCAGGAAACGGTGCTGACTTTGCTATGTTAGAGGCAGCCAATGTTCAAGATTGTGATATTTTCATTGCCATGACTCAATACGACGAGGTCAATATGGTTTCGGCTGTTCTAGCCAAAAAAATGGGAGCCAAAGAAACCATCGTTCGTGTTCGAAACCCAGAATATTCCAACCCTTACTTTAAAGAAAAAAATATTCTTGGTTTTTCACTGATTGTCAACCCAGAACTCCTAGCAGCTCGTGCTATCGCTAATATTATAGACTTCCCCAATGCTCTTTCTGTTGAGCGTTTTGCAGGTGGATTAGTCAGCTTAATGGAATTCAAGGTACGGAATGACAGTAATATTTGCCAGATGTCTATTGCTGATTTCCGTAAAAAGTTTGGCAATGTAATCGTCTGTGCCATCGAACGCGATCACAAACTCATGATTCCTAGCGGAGATATGATTTTAGAGGATAAAGACCGTATCTTCGTGACAGGAAGCCGTGTCGATATGATGCTCTTCCACAACTATATTAAGTCCAGAGTTGTTAAGAGTCTGCTCATTATTGGTGCTGGAAAAATTGCTTACTATCTTTTAGGTATTCTAAAAGATAGTCGTATCGATATAAAAGTTATTGAGGTCAATCCTGAAAGAGCTGCCTTTTTCAGCGAAAAATTCCCTAAACTCTATATAGTCCAAGGTGATGGAACAACTAAGGACACCCTCTTAGAAGAAAGTGCCCAAAACTACGATGCTGTTGCCACTTTGACAGGAGTCGACGAGGAAAATATCATTACCTCTATGTTCTTGGATAATGTAGGCGTTCAAAAGAATATTACTAAGGTAAACCGAACAAGCCTATTGGAAATCATTCATGCGACAGATTTTTCAAGTATTATCACGCCTAAGACAATCGCTGTTGATACCATCATGCACTTTATCCATGGTCGTGTAAATGCCCAATATTCCGACCTTCAAGCCATGCACCACCTTGCAAACGGACAGGTAGAAACCCTTCAGTTCTTGATTAAGGAAGCCAATAAAATGACTGGCAAACCTTTGTCTCAACTGAAGCTCAAAAAGGATGTCTTGATCGCTGCTATTATCCGCAACGGAAAAACAATCTTCCCTACTGGAGAAGACACCCTCCAGGTCGGTGATAAGCTAGTGGTTATCACTTTGCTATCAAACATCACTAAGATTTATGATTTGTTAGAGAGGTAAGCTATGAATAGAAGTATGGTACGCTTTCTTCTTGCAAAGCTACTCTTGATTGAAGCTGTTCTACTCTTGGTACCAGTTAGTGTCGCTTTTTACTATCAAGAATCCAGTCAAGTATTTACAGCTCTTTTCTCTACCATTGGAATCCTTGTTGTTCTAGGTCTTCTCGGAATTATCAAAAAGCCTAAAAAACAACGTATCTACGCAAAAGAAGGAATACTAATTGTAGCCCTCTGTTGGATTCTTTGGTCTTTCTTTGGTGCCCTTCCTTTTGTCTTTTCAGGACAAATTCCCAATATGATAGACGCCTTCTTCGAAATTAGTTCAGGCTTCACAACTACAGGAGCAACCATCTTAAATGATGTTTCTATCTTAAGCCGTTCGCTTCTATTTTGGAGAAGTTTCACCCACCTCATCGGAGGGATGGGAGTGCTAGTTTTTGCCCTAGCTATTATGGACAATGCTAAAAACAGCCACTTAGAGGTTATGAAGGCCGAGGTCCCTGGACCAGTATTTGGTAAGGTTGTGTCTAAACTAAAAAATACAGCACAAATCCTCTATATCCTGTATCTGGCAATGTTCGCCCTCTTTGTAGTGATTTATTATCTTGCCGGGATGCCACTCTACGATAGTTTTGTCATCGCAATGGGAACAGCTGGAACAGGGGGATTCACTGTTTATAATGATGGTATTGCCCACTATCATAGTTCTCTCATCACTTATTTGACAAGTATTGGGGTTTTGATGTTTGGTGTCAATTTCAACCTCTACTACTATCTCATGCTTCGTCGATTTAAAGAATTCTTTTTCGATGAGGAACTTCGAGCTTATCTCTTAATCGTGGCTATATCTACTGGCTTAATCACACTCAACACACTGCACCTTTATAGTGGTGTTTCACAAAGTTTTGAGGTGGCCTTCTTCCAAGTTTCTAATATTATTACCACTACTGGTTTTGGTTATGGAAACATCACGAACTGGCCTTTGTTTTCTCAATACATCTTACTGATGTTAATGGCAATTGGTGGTTCTGCTGGTTCTACTGCTGGTGGTCTCAAAGTGATGCGTGGAGTTATTCTAGCTAAAATTGCTAAAAATCAATTTTTGTCTACCATATCCCCTCACCGTGTTTTAACTCTCCATGTTAACCAAACGGTCATCGATAAGGACACCCAACACAAGATTCTCAAGTACTTTGTAGTTTACATTATGATTCTACTCAGTTTAATTTTCATTATCAGTTTAGATGCTAACAATTTAATGATTGTTACGAGTGCCGTTTTCAGTTGCTTTAACAATATCGGCCCAATTCTCGGAACAACTGCAAGTTTCTCAATTTTTAGTCCATTTTCAAAACTCCTCCTATCCTTTGCAATGATTGCAGGACGTCTTGAAATTTATCCAATCATATTACTCTTTATGAAACGAACCTGGTCTAAACGTTAGCAATGTTATTATCAAAAAGCACATCCCTCAAAAAATGAGGGATGTGCTTTTTGATAAGATTTTTAAAAGACAGTTGAGAGTCAAAAAATAACACTTGGGAAAAATTTTATTTTTTGTGAATCATTTTGGTTATAATTTTAAAAAAACGTAGGGGTTTTATATGAAAAAAATGAACAAATCAATCCAACTTCTTTTATTGATTTCCTTGGTATACTTAGGTTGCTGTAGTTGCTTAGTTTGGCCTGGTATTGCTTTAACACTCAAACAATCCTGCTTTTACTTTTTACTTCTCTTAATGTTATTAGCAGGCATCTGTACATTTATCCACTATCTTTCAGGACATGATCATGTGAATAGTCAGCTACACAATCGTAGTCGATCTTTCTTTTTATTGTATAGCAGCATGGTTATCATTAATGTTGCTGGAGTCTGTTTTATTTTATTTGAAAGTATAAGTACTGACACTCTACTACAAAAAGAAATCGTTGACTTGTTACTCATCTCTTTCTTTTTCCTTTTCGGACTTGATATTGCTACCTTTCTACCGTTAAACAAATGGAGAAAATTACCAACTCATAAAAAGACAGGCCGGCTAACAACCCTTATCTTTCTTAGTTTATTTTTTCTGCACAATCCTTTAACTATACTTTCTGTCAGCTTTTATATCCTTTTGGGAGTCAGCTTTCTAAACTTTTTATTTCCTAAAACCTTAAGACAAGATTTAGCATTTTATAGTCACATAATCCGGAATATCTTACTTGTATTATCGACACTTATGTTCTGGTAGTTAATAGAATTCCTATCCAAAGTATGCTATAATGAAATAAATTTTTTAGGAGATATTTGAATGAATTTTTTTAAAGATTATCGTAAACGATTGATTTGGCTAGGAATCTTTATTGTGGCAATGGCCCTATCGCAAGTTCCTATCGTGACTTTAATATTACTTCAAAAAACGCAACTTGGATCTATCTGGTCATCTCTAATAGTGGGGCTTGTCTCTACCGCTATTGTTACACTCTTTTTATATGGTGCTCACAAAAGTAAGTTATTAAATCTAAAATCGAAACTCTTTGCTATTAATGATGCCCCTCGAATTGCTCTTAGTTATGTAGCCATTGTCACAGGAAATCTGATTGGAGCGATTTGGTTACAACTTCTGAAGCAAACAACTACTTCGAATCAAGAGGCTATCAATAGCATCATGTCAGAAAGCTCTCTAATTTCCAGCATTTTCGTGGTTGCAATAGTGGCACCTATTTGTGAGGAAATTATCTGTCGAGGTATCATCCCTACTAAACTCTTCGAAGGATACGAGAAAATTGGATATATTTTCGGTTGGTTTCTCTTCACTATAGCCCATATCCCAAATAATCTTCCTTCTTTCTTGATCTATGGCTGGATGTCTGCAGTACTAACTTGGATTGCTTATCGCACCAAACGTCTAGAGATGTCTATCTTACTGCACCTAGTGAATAATGGAGTCAGCATTCTATTGCTTATCCTTCTGACAATTCTTATCAAGGTTGTTGGTATAGATGCTTTTCAATAAATGAAAGTTCCACTACTAAAAAAAGACTAGGAATTCAATAGTTTCCTAGTCTTTTTGTTTATTCTTTGAGTGATTCCAAACTAAGTTAATGAGGCAGGTAGCTAATCCACTTTTTAACTGTTACGACAAAAAAATCCACGAATCGATACCATTCGTGGATTTTTCCTAGTAAAGCGTTTAGATAAACTGCCATAGCGGTTACCGTTTATTAGATTACGACACTTAGTTTTACAAATCGATTCCATTTGTAAAACTAAGTTAGTAAGGCAGTTAGAGAGTGGGACAGAAATCGGTAATTCGTTAGAATTCGATTTCGTCGTCCCGCCTCCGCACAGTTGAGTAGGGCTGTAAAAGCTGATGAAATCAGCGTAGTAGAGCCCACTCAGCCACTGCGTCTTGCTCGACAATCCAAAGACAATTGAGAGGATAGGATTTTTGTCCCTGACTCGTAGTCTACTTAGATTGCTTTGCAATCAAGTAGACTTACTGAATCACATTTTCTCTTCCAACTCCACATCTGGATACTTGTCCGCAAACCAGCGGAGGGCAAAGTCATTTTCGAAAAGGAAGACAGGTTGGTCAAAGCGGTCTTTGGCCAAGATGTTTCGACTTGAAGACATACGTTCATCTAAATCTTCTGGTTTAATCCAACGAACTGTCTTTTTACCCATTGGAGTCATGACAACTTCAGCGTTATACTCGCCTTCCATACGGTGTTTAAAGACTTCGAACTGGAGTTGTCCAACAGCACCTAGCATATACTCACCTGTTTGGTAATTCTTATAAAGCTGAATGGCTCCTTCTTGTACCAACTGTTCCATTCCTTTGTGGAAGGATTTTTGTTTCATGACGTTCTTAGGCGAAACCTTCATGAAAATCTCAGGTGTGAAGGTTGGTAGTGGTTCAAACTCAAACTTGTTCTTCCCAACAGTTAGCGTATCTCCAACCTGGTAGGTCCCTGTATCATAAACTCCGATGATATCTCCTGCTACGGCATTGGTCACATTTTCACGACTTTCCGCCATAAATTGGGTGACATTAGAAAGTTTAGCTCCCTTACCAGTACGAGGGAGATTGACACTCATACCACGCTCAAATTCGCCCGATACAATACGGACAAAGGCGATGCGGTCACGATGTCGAGGGTCCATGTTGGCTTGAATTTTAAAGACAAATCCTGAGAAGTCCTTATCATAAGGATCAACAATTTCTCCGTCTGTTTTCTTGTGTCCATGAGGTTCTGGAGCAAACTTGAGGAAAGTTTCAAGGAAGGTCTGCACCCCAAAATTAGTCAAGGCCGAGCCAAAGAAGACTGGTGTCAAATCACCTGCAAGAATGGCTTCCTCTGAGAATTCATTTCCTGCTTCATTCAAAAGCTCAATATCGTCTTTCACTTGTTCGTAGAATGGGTTGCTGGCAAAGAGTTTATCGCCATCTTCTAGGCTGGCAAAACGTTCATCCCCTTTGTAGAGTTCCAAACGTTGGTTATAGAGGTCATAGAGCCCCTCAAAGGCCTTCCCCATCCCGATTGGCCAGTTCATCGGATAGCTAGCTATTCCCAAGACTTCTTCCAATTCTTGCAAGAGATCTAGTGGTTCACGACCGTCACGGTCCAACTTATTCATAAATGTAAAGACTGGAATCCCGCGGTGTTTGACAACCTCAAACAATTTCTTGGTTTGGGCCTCGATACCCTTGGCAGAGTCCACTACCATGACCGCAGCATCCACCGCCATCAAGGTCCGATAGGTATCTTCTGAAAAGTCCTCGTGTCCTGGAGTGTCTAGGATGTTTACCCGTTTCCCATCGTAGTCAAATTGCATAACAGATGAGGTTACCGAAATCCCACGTTGTTTCTCGATATCCATCCAGTCTGACTTAGCAAAGTTTCCTGTTTTCTTCCCTTTTACAGTACCTGCCTCACGAATCTCTCCCCCAAAATAGAGCAATTGCTCAGTGATGGTTGTTTTTCCCGCGTCCGGGTGAGAGATGATGGCAAAGGTACGGCGTTTCTTAATTTCTTCTTGAATACTCATAACTTCTCTTTCTTTCTACTTTTTTTATTATTTCAATTGATAATCACTCTTTATTACATCGGACTCTAACATTCCTTTCAACACTCCATTATATCGGATTTTAGAGAGTTTTTCAATCGCTTATAAAAGAAAAGCAGGTCAAGATACTAGACCTGCTCTTCAGATTCTTTTGTTCAATATTTATTTTATATCGCTAGTTACAATCTCTTCAAAATTTAATTTTTTCTAGAGCAATTTTCTTTTGCCAACGTTTTTTAAACAAAATATCAAAGAGCACTAAGGCTGCAGATAGAATGATTGAAACCAGAAGATACTTTATCCATATAGGGGCATTTGGAATAAATGGCGTGGTATTTAAAAGCCCGTAATTCCCACCTGTTACTTGATTGACCCCAACTAGGAAAAGGTTGAGAATAAAAGTGTAGGCGATAATTCGATACTTTTTAAGTAGGTTTTTATCGTAGTGATTCATGAGATAAACCAGGGAATTGACCAAGAGGGCATAATGGCCAATCAGGAAAGAAAAACTGGTAATATGCGGAAAGTCATAGGGATCAAAAACGGGATAACCCAAAGCAAACACTGCCCCGCTGGCTCCCATAAGGGCAAAATACTGCTTGGTTTTCCATTTATCAGGTAAGAATACAACCGCGAACATGGCCAAACGACAATGGTAAAGAGGCAAGCTGTTCGAAAACGGAATGCTAAAACCTATATACCAGGTATAAAGAGCTAGCAATTGCGCTATTTGAATCCACTTAAACAATCGAACAAATTTGGGGTTTTTGTAGTAAGTAAGAGAAGCATAAATAGACAAGGCAAGAAGGCCTATCATGACACCGTACCAAAAAATCGGAATAGGCGGTGGCGTCGTTTGGGTTCTTGTAATAAAATGATGCATAAAGTCTCCTTAAGGTAACGAATTCAGTTGTATATTAACTATTCTTATGTTTATATTTAACGAGTTGATTGATAAGGATGAGAACACCTGTCATCAAACTGGTCACTATCAAATAGTTAAGCAAACTACCATGATCCCCAATCACAGGTGGCTTGCTCATAAAGCCATAATTTCCTCCTGTCAAGAAGTTGGCAAAAAAGATAATGGCATTGACTCCAAAAGTCATCTGGCATATTTTCCAAGTATCCCCTTTTTCAACTTTATAATATCTAACAAGATAAATCAAGCAGTTAGCCAAGAGGGCCCAATGTCCGAAAACATTGTTCACAGACGAAACATGAGGGAAAGGAAAAGGATAAAAGACTGGATAAACCAAGGCCATGATAGAACCAAAAACTCCAACCAGGGCAAAATATTGTTTAAAAAAGGTCTTATTAGGGGCAAAAAGAATTATCCACATAGCCATGCGACTATGGTAAAAAGGGAGAGCCTCAGATAGGGGCAGGCGTGCAGCAATATACCAAGCGTTGATAATGAGCAACTGAATCAATTGTCCCCAATACCAAAAGTTTCTGTAACCTTTAGATGATGCGAAACGAATCGATAAAACAGCTATGATTACCAAAGAAGTAGGTAATAAAAAGTACCAGGCTCCCAAATGAGGAGGAACTGTCTTTTTACTGGTAAAAAGTAACTCCCAAAGCGTCATATGTCATCCTTAACGTGTTCTAGTTGTGTCAATTCTACATCCTTTTTACCAACTAAAAACGACTGTTATTCTTTCTTCTAATTTCAACCATTATATCGAAATAAAAAGTATTTTTCAATTTCTGTTTCTTTCTTAGCTTGGCTTGCTTTATTTATAGGAAAATATGGTAAAATAGAACAGATAAAGAATCATCATTTCACGAAAGGATATCCGATGAAAATTACGCAAGAAGAGGTAACTCACGTTGCCAATCTTTCAAAATTAAAATTCTCAGAAGAAGAAACTGCAGAGTTTGCGACAACACTCTCAAAAATTGTTGATATGGTCGAATTGTTAAGTGAAGTTGACACAACTGGTGTTGAACCAACGACAACTATGGCTGACCGTAAAACTGTTCTCCGACCTGATGTGGCCGAAGAAGGAACAGACCGTGACCGCTTATTTAAAAATGTACCTGAAAAAGAAAACTACTATATCAAGGTGCCAGCTATCCTAGATGATGGAGGAGATGCCTAATGACTTTTAACAATAAAACGATTGAAGAGTTGCACAATCTCCTTGTCTCTAAGGAAATTTCAGCAACTGAACTAACTCAAGCAACGATTGAAGATATCAAGGCGCGTGAGGAAGCCCTCAATTCTTTTGTTACAATCGCTGAAGATCAAGCTCTTGCTCAGGCTAAAGCTATTGATGAAGCTGGAATCGATGCTGACAATGTTCTTTCTGGGATTCCCCTAGCTGTTAAGGACAACATTTCTACAGATGGTCTCTTAACAACAGCAGCTTCAAAAATGCTCTATAACTACGAGCCTATCTTTGATGCCACAGCTGTTGCCAATGCAAAATCTAAGGGTATGATCGTTGTTGGGAAAACTAACATGGACGAATTTGCCATGGGTGGATCAGGTGAGACTTCTTACTACGGTGCAACCAAAAATGCTTGGGACCACAGCAAGGTTCCTGGTGGATCATCAAGTGGTTCTGCTGCAGCTGTAGCTTCAGGGCAAGTCCGTTTATCACTTGGTTCTGATACTGGTGGTTCCATCCGCCAACCTGCTGCCTTTAACGGGATTGTTGGTCTCAAACCAACCTACGGAACAGTTTCACGTTTCGGTCTCATTGCTTTTGGTAGCTCATTAGACCAAATTGGTCCTTTTGCACCAACTGTTAAGGAAAATGCCCTCTTGCTCAATGCTATTGCTAGCGAAGATGCCAAAGACTCTACTTCTGCCCCTGTTCGCATTGCTGACTTTACTTCAAAAATTGGCCAAGACATCAAGGGCATAAAAATCGCTTTGCCTAAGGAATATCTTGGCGAAGGGATTGACCCAGAAGTTAAGGAAACCATCCTCAAAGTCGCTAAACACTTTGAAAAACTTGGTGCTATCGTTGAAGAAGTTAGCCTTCCTCACTCTAAATACGGAGTTGCCGTTTACTACATCATCGCTTCTTCAGAAGCATCCTCAAACTTGCAACGTTTTGATGGTATTCGTTACGGTTACCGCGCAGAGGATGCGACTAATCTTGATGAAATTTATGTAAACAGCCGTAGCCAAGGTTTCGGTGAAGAGGTGAAACGCCGTATCATGCTAGGTACTTTCAGCCTTTCATCGGGTTACTACGATGCATACTACAAGAAGGCTGGACAAGTCCGTACCCTCATCATCCAAGATTTCGAAAACGTCTTTGCGGATTATGACTTGATTTTGGGACCAACTGCTCCTAGCGTTGCCTACGACTTGGATTCGCTCAACCATGATCCAGTTGCTATGTACTTGGCTGACATCTTGACCATCCCAGTTAACTTAGCTGGTCTCCCAGGGATTTCGCTTCCTGCTGGATTTGTTCAAGGTCTACCAGTGGGACTCCAATTGATTGGTCCTAAGTATTCAGAAGAAACTATCTACCAAGCTGCTGCTGCCTTTGAAGCGACAACAGACTACCACAAACAACAACCCGTGATTTTTGGAGGTGATAACTAATGAACTTTGAAACAGTCATTGGACTTGAAGTCCACGTAGAGCTCAACACCAATTCAAAAATCTTCTCACCTACTTCTGCCCACTTTGGAAATGACCAAAATGCCAATACAAACGTGATTGACTGGTCTTTCCCTGGAGTACTACCAGTTCTCAATAAAGGGGTTGTCGATGCTGGTATCAAGGCAGCTCTTGCTCTTAACATGGACATCCACAAGAAGATGCACTTTGACCGTAAGAACTACTTCTATCCAGATAATCCTAAAGCCTACCAAATTTCTCAGTTTGATGAACCAATCGGTTACAATGGATGGATTGAAGTGGAGCTAGAAGACGGTACAACTAAGAAAATCGGTATCGAACGTGCCCACTTGGAAGAGGACGCTGGTAAAAACACCCATGGTACAGATGGTTACTCTTATGTTGACCTCAACCGCCAAGGGGTGCCTTTGATTGAAATCGTATCTGAAGCAGACATGCGTTCACCAGAAGAAGCTTATGCTTATCTAACAGCCCTCAAAGAGGTTATCCAATACGCTGGCATTTCTGACGTTAAGATGGAAGAAGGTTCTATGCGTGTGGATGCTAACATCTCGCTTCGTCCTTATGGTCAAGAGAAATTCGGTACCAAGACTGAGTTGAAGAACCTTAACTCCTTCTCAAACGTTCGTAAGGGGCTTGAATACGAAGTCCAACGCCAGGCTGAAATCCTTCGCTCAGGTGGTCAAATCCGCCAAGAAACTCGCCGTTATGACGAAGCGAACAAGGCAACTATCCTCATGCGTGTCAAGGAAGGAGCTGCTGACTATCGCTACTTCCCAGAACCAGACCTACCACTCTTTGAAATCTCAGACGAGTGGATCGAAGAAATGCGTACTGAGTTACCAGAGTTTCCAAAAGAGCGCCGTGCTCGCTATGTCTCTCAACTCGGATTATCAGACTACGATGCTAGTCAGTTGACTGCCAATAAAGTCACTTCTGACTTCTTTGAAAAAGCTGTTGCCCTCGGTGGTGATGCTAAACAAGTATCTAACTGGCTCCAAGGTGAAGTCGCTCAGTTCTTGAACGCTGAAGGCAAGACACTGGAACAAATCGAATTGACACCAGAAAACTTGGTTGAAATGATTGCCATCATCGAAGACGGCACTATTTCATCTAAGATTGCTAAAAAAGTCTTTGTTCACCTAGCTAAAAATGGTGGTGGCGCTCGTGAATACGTTGAAAAAGCAGGTATGGTTCAAATCTCAGATCCAGATATTTTGATTCCAATCATCCATCAAGTCTTTGCTGATAACGAAGCAGCTGTTGTTGACTTCAAGTCAGGAAAACGCAATGCCGACAAGGCCTTTACTGGTTTCCTCATGAAAGCGACCAAAGGCCAAGCCAACCCACAAGTAGCCCTCAAACTACTTGCCCAAGAATTGGCTAAGTTGAAAGAAGATTCATTATAATATAACTGTCACAAGCTAATAAAAATTCTAGCTTGATGCCTTGCACTTTGTACTCACATAGTTAGGAGACATATGAAAAAGTTATATACTCTTATCGCTACTTGCATGCTTCTTCTCTTTGTGACACCCCTACAATCCATCGATGCAGGTGTTGGACATTCTCGAAGTGGTAGCTCTAGTCGCAGTAGCTCACGAAGCAGTAGCAGTTCTCGAAGCAGTAGCAGTTCTCGAAGTAGTAGCTCTAGCCGAAGTCGTTCAAGTGGTAGTTCTTCTTCTAGAAGCAGCTATCGTTCTGGCGGTAGTTACTCAAGTTCAGACGGTTCTCTAGGGACAGGAATGACCATTCTGATCATGTTTGGTGTCGGAGGTTTCATACTCTTCATGCTTATCAAATATCTGAATGACCAGAATTCATCATCTGGTAAATCTTATGGAAGTTCGACTAGCTACCAACCAGAACCAACTATCCATCGTCGAGTTGAAAATAATAGCCAAGCTATTGATCGTCTTAGATACTATGATCCAAACTTTGATGCCTCGGCTTTCACTTCATGGGCTAAAGAAGTTTATATCCAGTTGCAGGCTGCTTGGACTAAAAAGGATTGGAATCTGGTGCGTTCTCTTGAAAGTGTTAGTCTCTATACTCAACACAGTGCTCAACTGGAAGACTATATCCAATCTCAAACAACGAATGTTTTGGAACGCGTTTACGTTGAAAATGTTCGAATTAAAGATTTCAATAGTAATCCAGATGGAAATGATACTTTAGTCGTTATCTTATCATCTACCTTGAGAGACTATGTCATCGACGACAAGACTCGTAAGGTTATTGAGGGAGACCCTCAAAAAGATCTATTTACAGTTTATCAAATGAACTTCATCCGTAAACATGGCAGTCAAACTGAAAGCTCTGTCCAAGATGAAGCCGTTAGCGACCGCTGTCCAAACTGTGGCGCTCCACTGAAAATATCAGCAATCAGCAAATGTGACTATTGCGGATCTGATATCACCCGTAGTCCTAACCAATGGGTACTTGATACCTACGATGTTGTGGATGAAGACGAACTATATAATTAGGAGGAAATTATGGGATTTATCCGTATGGCCAAAGAGCAAATTAAGGGAGTTGTTGATGTTGCCAAAACTGCTGGTATTAATAGTTTTAATGACAGTAAATTTAAGGAAGCCGTTGTACTTCCCGAACACGTATCATCAGAAGCATTAGCTGTTAAAGGAATTCTTCTTACAAAAGACCCTGACGGAGTTTCTAGACAAGGTAATCAACATACAGGACTTTTAACAGATGGTTCTGTCGTAATTGTGCCACAAGGTTATGTTGCTATCCTTGTAAATAACGGCACTTTCCTTGGTGATGTCTTAGAAGCTGGTAGCCATGAATGGCGCTCTGGCGACAACGCTTGGCTTCTAGAAAAAGGCGGAATAAGAGGAACTTGGGAAAACTTCAAGCACCGCTTTTCATTTGCTGGTCAAGTCGTTACTCAACAAGAAATCATCTTTGTCCGTGTCCAACCGATTGCGGGTAATAAATTTGGTACACAAAACGCTGTAGAATACTTCAGTGAACGTTACCAACAATTGCTCAATATCCGTTTCTATGGTTTGTTTGATATCAAGATTTCTGACCCAGTCCTTTTCTACGTTAGCTCTATCAGTCAACAAATTGACGAACATAAACCATTTACACTCCAAGATGTTGCTCAAGGAACTCTTCGACAAAATATCTCCCCTAAAATTGCGATTGCAATTGCCAAATTTACTAATGAGTACCGAGTTGATATCTATAGTCTAAATGCTAATCAAGATACCTTCAATGAAATCGCTAAACAAGAAGTCAATAAGGTATGGACTGGTCTCTACGGTATTGAAGCAACCAATATCCTTCTTGAGGATTTGAGCTACGACCAAGAAAGCTTGGAACTTGTTCGTAAACTTGATAGCGAACTCGTTGCAATGAAATACAATACCATCGAAATTGAAGAACGTCGTGCTCGTAACGAAGCTCTCATTGCAGCAGCCAATAACGAAGGTAATGGCAATGGTATGAACATGTTTATGGGTATGAATCTCGGTCAAACTCTCGGTGGCCAACTCACCCAACAAGCTCAACCTACTAGCCCAAATCAAACCGTTCCCCCAGTACAACCCGCTGATCCAAACCAAGCATTTACTCCGGTCCAAACTGCAAGTCCTGAGCAAGTTGCTAACCCAGTAGAGACTGTTAGCCCTGAACAACCCGCTAACTCAGTAGAATCTACTAATCCAGAAGTAACAACTCCTGTTCAAGAAGTGACAACTCCTGCAGAAGAATCTACTAGTCAAGAAAAACCAACTAATAAAAACTTCTACATTGAAGTTGATGGCAAGTACGTATTAGTAACTAAAGATGAAGAAGGAAACATCGTTCCTGTCAACTAATCTCACTTTCCTGATATTTGAGAAATCTTGCGACTTATGATACAATAAAGAGTAAATTATTTTATTAAAGAGGTAAAAACATGATTGAAGCAAGTAAATTAAAGGCTGGTATGACCTTTGAAACAGCTGATGGAAAATTGATCCGCGTTTTGGAAGCTAGCCACCACAAACCAGGTAAAGGAAACACTATCATGCGTATGAAATTGCGTGATGTCCGTACTGGTTCAACATTTGAAACTAGCTACCGTCCAGAGGAAAAATTTGAACAAGCGATTATCGAAACCGTGCCAGCACAATACTTGTACAAAATGGACGATACAGCTTATTTCATGAACACTGAAACTTACGACCAATACGAAATTCCTGTTGTAAATGTTGAAAATGAATTGCTTTACATCCTTGAAAATTCTGAAGTTAAAATTCAATTTTACGGAACTGAAGTAATCGGTGTAACAGTACCTACAACTGTTGAATTGACAGTTGCTGAAACTCAACCATCTATTAAAGGTGCAACTGTTACCGGTTCTGGTAAACCAGCTACACTGGAAACTGGTCTTGTCGTGAACGTTCCAGACTTCATCGAAGCAGGACAAAAACTCGTTATCAACACTGCAGAAGGAACTTACGTTTCTCGTGCCTAATCTCTAGAAAGAGGTCATTCTATGGGAATTGAAGAACAATTAGGCGAAATCGTTATCGCCCCACGTGTACTTGAAAAAATCATTGCAATCGCTACAGCCAAAGTTGATGGTGTCCACTCTTTTTCAAATAAATCAGTATCTGACACCCTTTCAAAACTTTCACTCGGTCGTGGCGTCTATCTAAAAGAATCTGAAGAAGAACTAATAGCTGATATCTATCTCTATCTTGAGTATGGTGTCAAGGTTCCTAAGGTTGCAATGGCTATTCAAAAAGCTGTAAAAGATGCCGTTCGTAATATGGCTGATGTAGAACTCAATGCTGTGAATATTCACGTTGCTGGTATTGCACCAGATAAAACACCAAAACCAGCATTAACAGATTTGTTTGATGAGGACTTCCTCAATGACTAGTCCATTATTAGAATCTAGACGCGAACTACGAAAATGTGCCTTCCAAGCACTGATGAGTCTTGAATATGGTTCTGATATTGAAACTGCTTGTCGCTTCGCTTATACTCATGATCGAGAAGACGACGAGGTAAAACTCCCTAGCTTCCTAATCGATCTTGTATCTGGTGTTCAAGCTCAAAAAGAGGAACTAGACAAACAAATCACTCAGCATTTAAAGTCTGGTTGGACGATTGAACGTTTAACCTTAGTTGAAAAGAATTTATTGCGTTTAGGAGTTTTCGAAATCACTTCCTTTGATACTCCTCAACTTGTAGCTGTGAATGAAGCTATTGAACTTGCAAAAAGCTTCTCAGATCAAAAATCAGCCCGTTTCATCAACGGACTACTCAGTCAATTCGTAACTGAAGAAAACTAAATCTCAAAAAAGTGTTTGACCTCTGTCAAACACTTTTTTATTTGTCTCCTCAAATTCTATCTAAAAAAACGATCATAGATAAAATTAGAAAGGAATAACCAGATGAAATCTGCATGAATGAGAAAGTTAATAAAACTATGGCACAGGATTGTGATTTTTAAATTCTTTGTCCAACGGTAGACTAAAGCAAAGAAAAGACCGAAAAAACAATAAATCATCAAACTGATGGGGTCGCGATGGGACAATACCAAATGACTGAGCCCAAATATAAGAGCTGATAAGATGACATCCAAGTAGTATTTGGACTTAGGGAAAAAGGTATTCATAAAATAGCCTCTATGAACAATCTCCTCCAATATAGGCCCCAAAATGACAACGGAAATAAAAGAGAAGCAAGTCGTTAAAATAGTAGATTGCTCACTGAAGGATAGGACCGAAAGAAGGTCTTCAAAGATATAGTGATTATTAATGAAGCGACTAAACTGTAAGTAAAAAGCACTTAACAACTGACGGACAAAATAAGCAGCCACTAAACTAACTAAAAGGTAAAAGAATCTGGATTTCTTCGAGCCCTTTTTTTCAAAAATATAGAGCATTCTTTTCTTTTTTAGCCAATAGATAAATAGTCCTAAAAGAGCTAGTTGCTCTACTGCTACAATAATAGAATAGCCATCCATACCCCAGACAAACATCTTAGCCAGATAAAGACTACTGAAATCTAGTAGATAAATTGATAGGAATACCAGTAATGTATAGATTCCCAAATGACCTATTTTTTTCATACTCACTCCCAAAAAGCTTTGTTGACTTATTTTTATAGCACACGCATCCCTTGTTATATTAACAGATATTTTTACAAGAGTCAATTTTTCATTCTGAAATGTATTTTATAGAATCCAAAAAGCTAGAACTATATCTTAGTCCTAGCTTACTTTTTAGTATTTTCTAAAGCGTTGGTAACGTTCCTCAATGAGCTGCTCTAGTGGCAGTTTACCAAGTTCATCAAGTTCTGCTCGGAGTTGTTCTTTGACTTGCTTGATTAGATCTTTACTTGATAGACCTACCTCAGAGATAACCTTATCAACAATTTTCATATCTAGCAATTCAAAAGAAGTAATTTTCATCAACTCTGCAGCTTCCATGGCACGACTGCCATCCTTCCATAGAATAGACGCAAAGCCTTCAGGACTGAGAACTGCATAGATCGAGTTTTCTAACATCCAAACACGGTCAGCTACTGCAAGAGCTAAAGCCCCTCCTGAGCCACCTTCACCGATAATAATGGCAATAATTGGCACCTTAAGATCACTCATCTCCATGAGGTTACGGGCAATAGCTTCACCTTGCCCACGCTCTTCTGCTCCGACACCAGGATAGGCTCCAGCCGTGTTGATAAAAGTTACAACAGGACGGCCAAATTTTTCAGCCTGCTTCATCAAGCGAAGGGCTTTTCGATAACCTTCAGGATGAGGTTGTCCAAAGTTACGGTTAAGATTATCCTGTAAGCTTTTACCTTTTTGAATTCCAACAACAGTTACTGCTTGGTCTCCCAACCAACCGATACCACCAATAACAGCACCATCATCTCGGAAAGAGCGATCACCATGTAGCTCTACAAAGTCATCAAATATTCCTGTTGCGAAGTCCAAGGTAGTTAAGCGGGTTTGTTCACGTGCTTCTCTGACGATTTTTGCAATATTCATCAACAATCCCCCTTATGTAACCTTACTAATCGAGCAATCATATCTGGCAATTCTCTCCGTTTAACAATCGCATCCACAAATCCATGTTCTAACAAAAACTCTGCCTTCTGGAAATCCTCTGGCAAATCTTCCCTTACGGTATTTTCAATGACACGACGTCCAGCAAATCCTACCAAACTTTGAGGCTCTGCCAAGATAATATCCCCTTCCATAGCAAAGGAAGCTGTAACACCACCAGTTGTTGGATCAGTAAGGATTGTTAGGTAAAAGAGACCTGCATTGGAATGACGTTTGACTGCTGCAGAGATTTTAGCCATCTGCATCAAACTCATGATTCCTTCTTGCATACGTGCTCCACCAGATGCTGTAAATAAGACGACTGGTAATTTTTCAGCTGTCGCGTATTCAAACAAACGAGTGATTTTTTCACCAACTACTGTTCCCATAGACGCCATGATAAAGTTAGAATCCATGATTCCAAGAGCAACTTTTTCGCCCTTAATCAAAGCAGTTCCTGTAACAACAGCCTCATCAAGACCTGTTTTTTCACGCATAGAGGCTAATTTTTTCTGGTAGCCTGGAAATTCCAATGGATCTTGCGTCTCAATTCCTGTAAACATCTCTAGGAAGCTTCCCATATCAATGGTTAAAGCAAGACGCTCTTGAGCTGAAATACGGAAGGTATAGCCACAGTGAGGACAAATACGGTCACTTCCCAAATCCTTTTGGTAAATGGTATGTTTACAACCTGGACATTTTGAGAAGAGTTCGTCTGGAACCTCAGGCTTGGCTTGGGGCTTTTCTCTAAGTGAACGATTGGGATTAATTCGTATATATTTATCTTTTTTACTAAATAGAGCCATACATCCCCCTTTTCAGTCTCATACTTTTTATATTATTCTTTTTCTTGATAGTGTGGTAAGAAAGTTTCCATCAAGAATGAAGTATCGTAGTCCCCTGCTATCACACGACGATCTGAAATCAAATCGAGTTGAAAATCAGCATTGGTGACGACCCCTTCAATTTCGAGTTCATAAAGAGCTCTTTGCATTTTCATGAGTGCATCAAAACGATTTTCACCATGAACAATAATTTTAGCAATCATACTATCATAGTATGGTGGAATGGTATACCCTGGATAAACTGCAGAGTCAACACGCAAGCCAACACCACCGCTTGGTAGATAAAGATTAGTAATCTTACCTGGGCTCGGTGCAAAATTAAAGGCTGGGTTTTCTGCGTTGATACGGCACTCAATAGCATGTCCTTTTAGAATAATATCTTCTTGTTTCAGAGTCAAAGGTTGACCTGACGCAATACGGATTTGTTCCTTGACAATATCCACACCAGAAACAAATTCGGTTACTGGATGTTCTACTTGGACACGAGTATTCATCTCCATAAAGTAGAATTTGCCACTTGCTTCATCTAGTAGGAACTCGATGGTACCCGCATTTTCATAACCAACAGACTCCGCTGCACGGACTGCTGCAGCACCAATTTCATTACGCAGTGTTTTCCCAATGGCAATCGAAGGACTTTCTTCTAGAACCTTTTGGTTATTCCGCTGAAGCGAACAGTCACGCTCACCTAGGTGAATCACATGTCCCATTTGGTCAGCAAGAATCTGTACCTCAATGTGGCGAGCAGGATATATCACGCGCTCGAGGTACATAGCCCCGTTACCAAAGTTTGCTTTGGCTTCACTAGAGGCTGTTTCAAAGGCTGATACAAGATCTTCTGCCTTTTCAACCTTACGAATTCCTTTACCACCACCTCCAGCTGAAGCTTTCAGCATAACTGGATAACCAATTTTTTCGGCAACAGCCAGAGCCTCTTCTGCAGTATGAACTTCACCATCTGATCCTGGAATGACAGGCACATTAGCCTTAATCATTTGAGCACGGGCGTTAATTTTATCTCCCATGACATCCATTACTCGAGCTGATGGCCCGATAAATTTGATACCGACTTCTTCACACATAGTTGCAAATTTGGAATTTTCACTTAAAAAACCAAATCCAGGGTGAATAGCTTCAGCTTCAGTCAAGACCGCAGCTGATAGGATGGCATTGATGTTCAGATAAGATTCTGTAGCCTTCCCAGGGCCGATACAGATAGCCTCATCAGCCAAAAGCGTGTGGAGAGCTTCCTTGTCAGCAGTCGAATAAACAGCAACTGTAGCAATTCCTAACTCTCGTGCCGCACGAATAATACGAACAGCAATTTCACCACGATTGGCAATTAAAATCTTACGAAACATGGAAAACCTCCCTAGTTTCCAATAGCAAAGGTCAGAGTACCGCTTGCTGCAAGCTTACCATCTACTTCTGCCTTCGCTTCTACTACGGCGATTGTGCCACGACGTTTGACAAAAGTTGCTGTCATGACAAGCTGATCACCAGGAACAACTTGTTTCTTAAACTTAACCTTATCCATGCCAGCATAGAAGACAAGTTTCCCTTTGTTTTCAGGTTTAGACAATTCCAAAACACCTGCTGTCTGAGCCAAGGCTTCCATAATGAGGACTCCAGGCATAACTGGGTATTGAGGAAAATGACCATTGAAGAAAGGTTCGTTAATCGTTACATTTTTAATGGCAACAATTGTATCTTCACTAACTTCTAAGACACGATCTACTAAGAGCATGGGATAACGGTGTGGCAAAGCTTCTTTAATTCCTTGAATATTAATCATTTGATACGTACCAAGCCTTTCCCGAACTCAACCATTTCTTCATTTTCAACCAGAATTTCTGTTACAACACCATCTTTAGGTGCTGGGATTTCGTTCATGACCTTCATAGCTTCGATGATGACCAGGGTTTGGCCTTTTTTAACCGTATCACCGACTGAAACAAAATTAGGTTTGTCTGGTCCGGCAGCCAAGTATGCAACTCCGACAAGTGGACTTTCTACAAGATCCCCTTCGGCTACAGATTCACCAGCACCTGATTCTGAAACTGCTTCTACAACTGGAGCTACAGTTTGGGTTTGTGGTGCAACTGTAGATTCAGTTGCTGAAACCGCTGGTTGAGGTGCTGGACTTGTTTCTGAAATAAGTTTTGCTTCATTCTTACTGAAAAGCAACTCATCCGTTCCATTTTTATAAGAAAATTCTCTCAAGCTTGACTGGTCAAATTGTGCCATCAAGTCTTTGATTTCATTTAAATTCATCTTTACTTATTCTCCCAACGTTTGAAAGCAAGAACTGCATTATGCCCACCAAATCCAAAGGTATTTGAGATAGCATAAGGAATTTCACGTTCCAAGCCTTGTCCATAAATAACGTTTGCTTCAATGTAGTCTGACAATTCTGTAGTTCCAGCTGTCATCGGTACATAGTTGTTACGGATTGCTTCAATTGTTGCAATAGCCTCAACTGCACCTGCTGCACCAAGTAAGTGACCTGTAAATGACTTCGTTGACGATACAGGTACTTCCTTACCAAGAACAGCTACGATTGCTCCACTTTCTCCTTTTTCATTAGCAGGAGTTGAAGTACCGTGAGCATTAACATAAGCTACTTGATCTGGAGTAATCTCTGCTTCATCCAAGGCAAGTTTAATAGCTTTAATAGCTCCTTGGCCCTCTGGATGTGGAGAAGTCATATGGTAGGCATCACAAGTGTTACCGTAACCCACAACTTCAGCCAAGATAGTTGCTCCACGTTTTTCAGCGTGTTCTAAGCTCTCAAGTACTAGCATACCTGATCCTTCTCCCATGACAAATCCATTACGATCTTTGTCAAATGGAATAGAAGCACGCGTTGGATCCTCTGTTGTTGAAAGAGCTGTCAAAGCTTGGAAACCAGCAATCGCAAATGGAGTAATAGAAGATTCTGATCCACCAACGAGCATGATGTCTTGGAAACCAAATTTGATAGAGCGGAAGGCATCTCCAATAGCATCATTTGATGAAGCACAAGCTGTATTGACAGATTTACAGATACCATTGGCACCAAAGCGCATAGCAACATTCCCTGCCGCCATATTCGGCAAAGCTTTTGGAAGTGTCAATGGTTTTACACGTTTTGGTCCTTTTTCGTGAAGGCGAAGGACTTGGTCTTCGATTTCTCTGATTCCACCGATACCTGATGCAACGATGACACCAAAGCGATCTTTATCAACCGACTCTACATCAAGATTTGCATTGTTGACTGCTTCTTGAGCTGCATACAAGGCATACAAAGAATAATCATCGAAACGATTAGTATCTTTTTTTACAAAATATTTGTCAAAAGGAAAATCGTTAATCTCCGCTGCATTATGGACGTCGAAAGCACTGTGATCAAACTTGGTAATTTCACCAATTCCAATTTTTCCGTTCTTTAGACTGTTCCAAAATTCCTCTGGTGTGTTTCCTATTGGAGATGTTAATCCATAACCTGTTACTACTACACGATTTAGTTTCATTTTCATACCTCTATTTTAACTCTTATTGCATGGTAAGTCCACCATCAATTGCGATGACTTGTCCCGTTAGATAATCTTGGCTTGCAAGAAAGGCTGTGACCTCTGCGACTTGCTCTGCTTGGCCAAATTGTTTCATCGGAATTTGTGCCAACATGGCATCTTTTACCTTATCAGATAGAACTGCAGTCATATCTGATTCAATCATTCCTGGAGCAATAGCATTGACACGTACATTACGGTTGGCAACCTCACGCGCTACCGACTTGGTAAATCCAATCAGACCTGCCTTAGAAGCAGCGTAGTTCGCTTGACCGATATTCCCCATCAAACCAACAACACTAGACATATTGATAATGGCACCCTCACGAGCTTTTATCATCTGCTTCAAGACTGCTTGTGTCATATTAAAAGCACCCGTTAGATTGACTTTCAAGACCTTTTCAAAATCTTCTTCTGTCATCTTAAGCATAAGAGTATCTTGAGTAATCCCAGCATTATTAACGAGGACGTCTACTGAACCCAACTCCTCAATCGCTTGTTCCACCATGCGTTTTGCATCTGCAAAGTCAGAAACATCACCAGAAATCGTAAGAACTTTCACCCCGTACGGTTTAAACTCGTCTAGAAGTTCCTCGGAGATCTCACCACGACTATTCAAGACAACGTTGGCCCCAAAGCTGGCAAATTTATGAGCAATGGCAAGACCAATCCCTCTACTTGAGCCTGTAATAAAGACATTTTTCTGTTCTAGTTTCATTTTTCTCCTTTCAGAACTTCTATCACTCTTCTCTAATTTTCTAAGAATGCTAGCAAACTTGCTTGATCTTCCACATTAGCAAGTTGAGCAGTTTTATCAATCTTTTTAACAAATCCTGACAAGACTTTCCCAGGACCAATCTCGATAAAACGAGTCACCCCAGCTTCTTGCATAAGAGCAACACTCTCATAAAAACGTACAGGTTCCTTAACTTGACGCGTTAAGAGTTCTGCAATTCGGTCTTTTTCCATAACCTTTGCTTCTGTATTGCCAACAAGAGAACAAGCAAAGTCACTAAACTCAACTTCTGTCAGGGCTTGAGCTAATTTTTGACTAGCCGCTTCCAATAAAGCTGTATGGAAAGGTCCAGAAACATTTAGGGGAATCAAACGTTTTGCCCCTGCTTCTTGCAAGAGTTCAACTGCTCTATCCACTGCATCTACCTCACCACCAATAACAATTTGACTTGGAGTGTTGTAGTTAGCTGGAGTCACAACACCAAGTTGAGAAGCTTCTTGACAAGCTTGCTCAATAACTTCAACCGGTGTGTTGAGCACAGCTACCATTTTCCCTGACCCCGCAGGTGCTGCTTCTTCCATATAAGCCCCACGCTTAGCAACTAGAGCCACTGCATCCTCGAAATCCAAAGCACCACTTGCTACAAGGGCAGAATATTCGCCAAGAGATAGACCAGCAACCATATCTGGTTGATAACCTTTCTCTTTTAGTAGTCGGTAAATGGCAACGGATGTAGCTAAAATAGCTGGTTGCGTGTAACGAGTCTGATTTAGCTTCGTTTCATCGTTATCAATCAAGTCACGAAGATCATAACCTAAGACTTGGCTAGCTTGGTCGATTGTTTCCTTGACGATAGCATATTGGTCATATAGCTCACGTCCCATTCCAAGGTACTGGGCTCCTTGACCTGCAAATAGAAAGGCTGTTTTAGTCATTTCTTGTAACTCCTGCCCAACGAGCGGCTTCTTTTTGAATTTTCTCAGCTGCACCATAGTAGATATCTTTTAAAATTTCTTCAACTGTTTCTTCTTTAGATACCAAACCAGCAATTTGACCGGCCATCACTGAACCACCATCCACATCACCATGGACAACAGCCTTGGCCAAAGCTCCTGCACCCATTTGTTCGAAAATCTCTAAATCTGGATTTTCTTGTTTAAAGGCATCTTTTTCAGCTTGTTCGAAATCACGAGTCAATTGATTTTTGATAGCACGAACTGCGTGTCCAAAATGCTGTGCTGAAATGGTTGTATCAATATCACGAGCTTTTAAAATTTTAGCTTTATAGTTTGGATGAGCATTTGATTCTTTAGCAACTACAAAACGAGTTCCTACTTGCACAGCTTCCGCACCAAGCATAAATCCAGCAGCAGCTCCCTCACCGTCTGCGATACCACCTGCAGCGATAACAGGAATTGAAACAGCCGCCGCAACTTGACGAACCAAGGTCATGGTTGTTAATTTACCAATGTGTCCACCGGCTTCCATACCTTCACAAATGACAGCATCTGCACCGATTTTTTCCATACGTTTAGCCAAAGCTACGCTAGGAACTACAGGAATAACGGTGATTCCTGCTTCATGAAATCGCTCCATATATTTACTTGGGTTCCCTGCACCAGTTGTGACTACCTTAACCCCTTCTTCAATCACAAGGTCAACAATATCATCAACAAATGGAGACAAGAGCATGATATTGACACCAAAAGGCTTGTCTGTTAAAGATTTAATCTTATCGATGTTGGCTTTAACCACTTCTTTAGGTGCGTTTCCTCCACCAATGATTCCGAGACCACCAGCTTTTGAAACAGCTCCAGCCAAATCGCCATCTGCTACCCAGGCCATTCCACCTTGGAAGATAGGATATTTAATATTTAATAATTCAGTGATACGTGTTTTCATATTGCCTCCATAAGTCTTGCTTACGTAATAGTTCGACTTTATTATAATTTGACGGTCAAACTATTACCTAAACAAGAGGGAGCGGGTCTCCCCTACTCCTTCTTCATTTATTCTAATTATTTAGTTTGCTCTTCAACGTAAGCAACCAAGTCGCCAACTGTTTTCAAGTTGTCTTCAGCTTCGATTTGGATATCAAAAGCGTCTTCGATTTCTGAGATTACTTGGAACAAGTCCAATGAATCTGCATCCAAATCATCAAAAGTAGATTCAAGTGTTACTTCTGATGCATCTTTTCCAAGTTCTTCAACGATAATTTCTTGTACTTTTTCAAATACTGCCATGATAGACTCCTTTAAAATAAATAGTTTTTTTATAACAATGTGATCACCACATGATTACCTAAATTGTAACAATAAGTGTGCCCCATGTCAAACCTCCACCGAAACCTGACAAGAGAACTTTTTGGCTACCATCCAAATGGATGAGCCCTTCTTCTACACACTCAGAAAGTAAAATCGGGATACTTGCCGCACTGGTATTTCCATATTTCATCATATTAGCAGGAAGCTTGTCACGATCGACACCGATTTTTCTAGCCATCTTATCTAAAATTCGAATATTAGCTTGATGAAGCAAGAGATAATCGAGTTCATCTGCTGATATTGGACTTTTTTCGATGGTCTGTTTAATAGATTTAGCCACGTCTCGAATTGCAAAGTCAAAAACTGCTCTCCCATCCATTTTCAAGAAAACATCTGGTTCTTCTTGAATCGAAAATGGTGAAATCAATCCTGTCAGTCCATAAGTGAGACACTCACCACGAGAACCATCGCTATTGAGACTTTCAGCTAAGAAATGTTTTTGGTCACTTGCCTCAAGTAGTACACCACCAGCTCCATCTCCAAACAAGACAGCTGTTGAGCGGTCAGACCAATCCAAAGATTTTGACATGGTCTCACTACCGATAACCAGACCCTTGCGATATGTTCCTGAAGAAATGAACTTTTCTGCAGTTGATAGGGCAAAAACAAATCCACTACAAGCGGCTGTTAAATCATAGGCAAAAGCCTTATGAGCGCCAATCTTTGCCTGAACACGAGCTGCGGTTGATGGCATCATCGAGTCAGGTGTCATAGTCGCTATAATGATGAAATCTAGCTCTTCAGCAGAAATCCCTGCCTTCTCTAGAAGTTGTTTTGCAACCTCTGTAGCCAAATCTCCTGTTGATTCTGACTTGGAAATATGACGTTCTTTAATCCCTGTTCGACTTGAGATCCATTCATCACTCGTATCCATGACCTGAGCCAAGTCTTCGTTAGTGATAATCTGCTCTGGAGCATAATGAGCGACCTGGCTTATTTTTGCAAAAGCCATTACTTCAAATCCTCCAAAAAGTGATAAAGATTAGTTAACCCTTTACCCATAACACTCATTTCTTCAGGACTCATGCCCTCGATAATTCTTTCGACCATGGCCTTATGGAAACGTTTATGGAGACGATGTACGAGGCGACCTTTCTTTGTCAAATGCAGATGCACTACACGACGATCTTGATCTGAACGGATACGTTCGATATATCCTTTTCTCTCTAAATTGTTTAAACTCGTTGTCACAGTCCCTAGAGTTACCATCAACTCTTTGGATACTTGACTTGGAGTCACTTCTGGATACTTACCGATAACATCAATCGTGTGCATTTCTTTGATAGAGATGTCTTTGAAACGACTACCTCGCAAACTTACTTCCTCGATCACTAGGACGTTGTTAAAAATTGATGTTAAATAGTCATTGACTTGTTGGTAGTCCATTTCTCTTCCCTCCTTTATCAAAAAAAGTTTAATAATCAAAACATTTGACAAGAAAAGTATATCAAACTTCAAAGAATAGTGCAAGTATTTTTTATTTCCCGACAAATTTTGGACGTCTTCTCTCAGAATGTGCACGAACACCTTCTTTAAAATCTTCCGTATAGGATAGTGATTTTTGTAGTTCCAATTCAAGTTGAGCATATTCATGCCACTGCTTGAATTCACTTTCCCAAACAAGTTTCTTAATCGCAGCATAGGAATTTGAAGAGCCACGTCTCAACTTCTTCAACAATTGTTCTCTAGTTTTTTCTAATTGTTCACTAGTACATAGACGATATAGAGCTCCTGCCTCCATTGCCTTTTCAGCGGTGAAAGCTTCTCCTGTCATAGCTAATTGAGTTGCTCTAGTTGCACCGAGCGATCTTGTCAGCAAGAATAAGCCACCCGCGTCAGGAGCCAATCCTACACCTACAAAAGCCTGGATAAATTTAGACTTGTCAGATGCGATGCAGAAATCAACTGCCAAGGCCATATTGGCTGCAGCTCCAGCAACTGCTCCATCCACCTCCATGATAACAGGCTTAGGAATCTGTTTAATCTTATAAGAAATAGTATTGACCAATTCAGCAATTCGGGTTAAGGAATCAATATCATCCTCATCGACAGCACGTTTCATTTCAACTAAATCGCCACCGACAGAAAACACCTTACCAGCAGCATTGATGAGAACAAATGAAACAGAATCGTCTTTTTCAGCTAATTCCAGTGCTTCTAAAATTTCTTCACACATAGGAATATGGAAACCATTTGCCACCTCGGGACGATTTAAAGTAATCACCGCTAAATCGTCTTGAATTTGAAAGATAATATGATTCATAGCCACTCCTTTAATTTAAAAAGCTGATTAAATTATTTTATCTTCAAAGTATATCTTTTTCTTTTTAGTTATACAAGTAAAAATTGTATAAAAGTGTATCAGCCGATTTTTTAAGGGTATTTTCTATACTAAAAATAACTAAGTTAAGCTAATCATGTCCAGACCTCTAATAAGATGTAGCCTTTCCTATTGCAGATTGAAAAAAGACCTTCTTTCTGCTATAATCGTATAAAATACTAACTGAGGAGTTCTTATGAAGGTTGTAAAATTTGGAGGAAGTTCACTTGCCTCTGCTAACCAGTTGAAAAAGGTTCTAAACATTGTAAAAAGTGACCCTGAACGTCGTTTTGTGGTTGTATCTGCACCAGGAAAGCGTGATTCTGAGGATACCAAGGTTACGGATGCTTTGATTAAATATTATCGTGATTATGTAGCTGGAAATGATATCAGTGCTAGCCAAAATTGGATTATCGATCGTTACGCTGCAATGGTTAGCGAACTCGGGCTTAAACCTGCTGTTTTAGAACGAATCTCTAAAAGCATCCGAACTCTCGCTACCCTTCCAATTGAAAACAATGAATTTCTTTACGATACCTTCCTTGCTGCAGGGGAAAATAACAACGCTAAACTCATTGCAGCTTACTTTAACCAAAATGGATTAGAAGCTCGCTATGTTCATCCACGAGAGGCTGGTATTGTTGTAACAAGCGAACCTGGAAATGCTCGTATCATTCCTTCAAGTTATGACAAAATTGAAGAACTCAATAATGGCACAGAAGTTCTAGTTATCCCAGGATTCTTTGGCGTGACCAAGGAAGATCAAATCTGTACCTTCTCTCGTGGTGGATCTGATATTACTGGTTCAATTATCGCAGCTGGAGTTAAAGCTGACCTTTATGAAAACTTTACTGATGTTGACGGAATTTTTGCTGCCCACCCTGGTATCATTCACAAGCCACACTCAATCCCTGAATTGACTTACCGTGAAATGCGGGAATTGGCCTATGCAGGTTTCTCTGTACTACATGACGAAGCACTCCTTCCAGCCTACCGCGGGAAAATCCCTCTTGTTATCAAAAATACCAATAATCCTGACCATCCAGGTACTCGCATCGTTCTGAAACACAGCAGTGATGAATTCCCAGTAGTGGGGATTGCTGGTGATTCTGGTTTTGTCAGCATCAATATGTCCAAGTACCTCATGAACCGCGAAGTTGGTTTTGGTCGTAAAGTACTTCAAATTCTAGAAGACCTGAATATTGGTTGGGAACACATGCCTACAGGTATCGATGACCTTTCTATCATCCTTCGTGAGCGTGAGCTTACACCAATCAAAGAGGAAGAAATCCTCCGTCAACTTGTTCAAAAAGCTGAGGTCGACCACGCTGAAATCGAACATGACCTCTCTATTATCATGATTGTTGGTGAAAAAATGAAGCGTCACATCGGGGTAACTGCTACAGCTACTCGTGCTCTATCAGAAAATAAGATCAACATTCAAATGATGTCTCAAGGTTCGAGCGAAGTTTCTATCATGTTCGTTGTTCAAAAAGACCAAGAAAAAGCTGCTCTTAAGGCTCTCTACCAAGCATTTTTCGGTGAAAGTAAGGAAGACTAAACATGGCACAATCTCTTAATAAAGTCGTTGACTTACAAACTACTGGAACTTCTTACCTCTCTATACAAGGAAAAGTTGGAAAATTTCTGGTAGGAGACCAAGCCTTGGAGTTTTACTCAGATCGCAATATTGAGGATTATATTCAAATCCCATGGTCTAGCGTTAATCAAATCGGAGCCAATGTTTCAGGCCGTAAGGTTAGTCGTCATTTTGAAGTTTTTACAGACCAAGGAAAATTCCTCTTTGCCTCAAAAGACTCCGGAAAAATTCTTAAAATTGCTCGGGAAAAAATCGGAAATGAAAAGGTTGTGAAGCTTCCAACCTTACTCCAAATCATCGGTCGTAAAATCAAAAATCTATTTGCAAAAAAATAGAAAGTTTAGTATAATCATAGAAACGGATAAGTAGGTTATCCTCTTCTTCCAGAAAGTCTGCGGATGCTGCGAGCAGATAGGAGAGATAGGTGAAATTCTACCGTTGTTTTAAATCAAATACAGAATCAAGTGCACACCTGTGAAGTTGGATGGAACCGTGGCTCTGCCACTCCAACGCTTTGTCAGGTGTGCTTTTTTCATAAAGGAGTTTATATGCTAGATATCAAACGTATTCGTACAGACTTTGATGCTGTCGCAGAAAAATTGGCTACACGTGGTGTAGATGCTGCTATCTTGAACGAGATGAAAGAAATCGATGCTAAACGTCGTGACATCTTGGTTAAGGTTGAAACCCTCAAGGCAGAGCGTAACACGGTTTCTGCTGAAATTGCTCAAGCTAAGCGCAACAAGGAAAATGCAGATGACAAGATTGCTGCCATGCAAAACCTATCTGCCGAAGTCAAAGCACTCGATGCAGAATTAGCTGAAATCGATGCTAAATTGACAGAATTTACCACTACTCTTCCAAACATCCCAGCTGACAGTGTTCCTATTGGGGCAGACGAAGATGATAACGTAGAAGTTCGCCGTTGGGGAACTCCTCGTGAGTTTGACTTTGAACCAAAAGCCCACTGGGATCTCGGAGAAGACCTCGGTATTCTTGACTGGGAACGTGGTGGAAAAGTCACTGGAGCTCGTTTCCTCTTCTATAAAGGCCTCGGAGCTCGTTTAGAACGTGCCATCTACAACTTTATGCTAGATGAGCATGGTAAGGAAGGTTATACTGAAGTCATCACCCCTTACATGGTTAACCATGATTCTATGTTTGGTACTGGCCAATATCCAAAATTTAAGGAAGATACTTTTGAGATCAGCGATACCAACTATGTCCTCATTCCTACAGCTGAAGTACCTTTGACTAACTACTACCGTGATGAAATCATTGATGGTAAGGAACTGCCAATCTACTTTACTGCTATGAGTCCATCATTCCGTTCTGAAGCTGGTTCTGCTGGTCGCGATACTCGCGGTTTGATTCGTTTGCACCAATTCCACAAGGTAGAAATGGTGAAATTTGCCAAGCCTGAAGAGTCATACGAAGAACTAGAAAAGATGACAGCTAACGCTGAAAACATCCTTCAAAAACTCAACTTGCCATACCGTGTAGTTGCTCTTTCTACAGGAGATATGGGCTTCTCAGCTGCTAAGACTTACGACTTGGAAGTTTGGATCCCAGCACAAAATACCTACCGTGAAATCTCAAGCTGTTCAAATACAGAAGATTTCCAAGCACGTCGTGCCCAAATCCGTTATCGTGACGAAGCAGATGGTAAGGTTAAACTTCTCCACACCTTGAACGGTTCTGGACTTGCTGTTGGACGTACCGTTGCTGCTATTCTTGAAAACTATCAAAACGAAGATGGTTCTGTTACTATTCCTGAAGTCCTTCGTCCATACATGGGTGGAGCTGAAGTTATCAAACCATAACATTTTCAGATAAAAAAAAGAGGAAGCTGAGCTCCCTCTTTTTAAGTGATTCAAAAGAAACAGGTAGAAATTGTGATTTCTACCTGTTTTTATTTATTAGTAACCACCCATCATTGATGGATCCATAGCTGGTGCTGGTGCTACCGGTTCTGGTTTGTTAGCCACAACGGCTTCTGTTGTTAGAATCAAACTTGCTACTGAAGCTGCATTTTGAAGGGCTGAACGGCTAACCTTAACAGGATCGATAATACCTGCTTCAATCATGTTAACCCATTCACCTGTCGCAGCGTTGAAGCCTGTACCAGCTTCTGCATTTTTCAAACGATCGATAACGATTGAGCCTTCATAGCCTGCATTGTAGGCAATTTGGCGAACCGGCTCTTCCAAGGCACGAAGAACAATGCTACGTCCTGTTGCTTCATCTCCTGTCAATTCTAAAGCTTCAACGGCTGGAATAACATTCACTAAGGCAGTACCACCACCTGCAACAATACCTTCTTCTACTGCTGCACGAGTAGCGTTAAGGGCATCTTCGATACGGAGTTTCATCTCTTTCAACTCTGTTTCGGTTGCAGCTCCGACCTTGATGACTGCAACGCCACCAGACAATTTAGCCAAGCGCTCTTGGAGTTTTTCACGGTCGAATTCTGAAGTTGTGGTTTCGATTTGTGATTTGATCACAGCCACACGGTTAGCAATTGCTTCAGGATTTCCTGCACCTTCAACAATAACTGTGCTATCTTTATCTACAGATACTTTAGCTGCTTGACCTAAAGCTTCGATAGTAGCATCTTTTAGCTCAAGACCAAGATCTTCTGTGATAACAGTTCCACCTGTCAAGATTGCGATATCTTCAAGCATAGCTTTACGTCGGTCACCAAATCCTGGTGCCTTAACAGCAACTACGTTGAAAGTTCCACGAATCTTGTTCAAAACAAGAGTTGGCAAAGCTTCACCATCAACATCATCTGCAATAATCAAGAGCGGACGACTGCTTTGAAGAATACTTTCTAGAAGTGGCAAGATTTCTTGGATATTTGAAATCTTCTTGTCTGTGATTAAAATGTATGGATTTTCAAGGTCTGCAACCATTTTTTCATTATCAGTAACCATGTATTGTGAGAGGTAACCACGGTCAAACTGCATTCCCTCAACCACTTCAAGCTCGGTTTCCATACCACGTGATTCTTCAATAGTGATAACTCCATCTTTACCAACTTTTTCCATTGCTTCAGAGATGTATTCACCAACTTTTTCAGAACGAGATGATACTGCAGCGACCTGAGCGATAGCTTCTTTATTTGCTACTGGAATAGCATTGTTCTTCAAGGCTTCAACGGCTGCAGCGACCGCAGCTTCAATCCCACGGCGAATACCAATTGGATTTGCGCCAGCAGTAACGTTTTTGATTCCTTCACGGACGATAGCCTGAGTCAATACTGTTGCAGTAGTTGTCCCATCACCAGCGATATCATTGGTTTTAGAAGCTACTTCTGATACCAATTTGGCACCCATATTTTCAAAATGGTCTTCCAATTCGATTTCTTTAGCGATTGTCACCCCATCATTGGTAATCAATGGTGAACCAAATGATTTTTCAAGAACAACGTTACGGCCTTTAGGTCCCAAGGTCACTTTAACAGTATCAGCTAGGATATCAACGCCACGGACCATTGCTGAGCGTGCATCAGATGAAAATTTAATCTCTTTTGACATACTTATTTCCTCCTATTATTCTTCCACAATTGCTAAGATGTTAGCCTCACCAACGATGACATATTTTTCATCACCATCTTTGACTTCAATACCCGCATGAGCTTCGACTAAAACTTGATCTCCAACTTTTACACTTGGAGCAACTAGTTCACCGCTCAAGGTACGAACACCTTGTCCAATAGCTACTACTTTAGCTGTTTTTGTTTTTTCTTGGGCTGATCCTGCAAGGACAAAGCCACCAACTGTTTGTTCTTTTTCTTCAATTTTCAAGACCACGCGGTCTCCTAATGGTTTCAACATCTGCTTTCCTCCATAAGATAATCATATTATTAGCACTCTTTGCATACGAGTGCTAAACCATAGTTCTATTGTATCACTTAGTCAGAAATAGTCAAGAAAAAAGTCTGATTTATAGCATAAAAAAGAGAGTAGGACAGAAATCGGTAATTCGTTAGAATTCGATTTCGTCGTCCCACCTCCGCACAGTTGAGTAGAACTGTAAAAGCTGATGAAATCAGCGTAGTAGAGGCCACTCAACCACTGCGTCTTGCTCGACAATCCAAAGACAATTGAGAGGCTAGGACTTTTGTCCCAGCCTCCTATCATTTTAAAAAGGTAGTTCCTCCTCTTCCAAAACCAGATCTGCTAAGTCTTGGCCTGCATTATTTTCACGCATAGCACGTTGGGCACGACTTTCTAAAAGCTGAAAGCCTGTAGCGAGAACTTCGGTCACATAGTTGGTCTGACCATTCTTCTCGAACTTACGGGTACGAAGCTCCCCATCCACAGAAATAAGACTGCCTTTGCTTGCATAGCTAGCCAAGGTTTCAGCAAGTTTGCCCCAGACAACAATATTGATGAAGTCCGCTTCACGCTCCCCGTTTTGATCCTTGAAACGACGGTTAATAGCAATCGTCGCACGAGCCACTGACTTGTCGTTGTTAGTTTTGTGCAATTCTGGTGTAGACGTCAAGCGTCCAATCATGATAACTTTATTATACATTTTTTCATCCTCCTACTTATCTATTCGAAGGAAAATAAAAAAAGTTACAAGATTTGTAACTTTTTTAAATAACATTAATCTCTATGAATCATAAACCCAGTTGCTTGTTGATTGGCCATAATCGTCATATCTGTGATTTGCACACGACGAGGTTGACTGGTCACATAAACCACAGCATCAGCGATGTCTTGCGCCTGTAAGGCTTCGAGTCCCTGATAGACCGTCGCCGCCCGTGCCTCATCTCCATGAAAACGAACTTTAGAAAAATCAGTTTCTACAATACCAGGCTGAATAGTGGTCACCTTGATATTTGTCGCAATGGTGTCAATCCGAAGCCCGTCTGAAAAAGTTTTGACTGCAGCCTTGGTTGCTGAATAGACCGCTGCTCCAGCATAGGCATAAATCCCTGCAGTAGATCCCATATTGATGATATGCCCTTGATTAGCTACTACCATGGAAGGCAAGAGACAGCGCGTAACTGCCATCAAACCCTTGACATTGGTATCCAGCATAGTCAACATATCCAACTCTTCATAATTTTGATAAGGAGCTAGACCCAAAGCAAGTCCGGCGTTATTGACCAAGATATCAATCTGACCTACAGTCTCTAGAATTTCTGAGCAAACAGTCTTTACCATGTTCATATCTGTTACATCTAACGGAAAGGTCCAGACCTTTTGATTTGGAAAGACTTCTGCGAATTCAGTCTTTAAAGCTTCGAGTCTTTCTGTTCGACGTCCTGTGAGGACAATATTCTCACCTTTTTCAAGATAAGCACGCGCAATTGCTTCACCAATACCTGATGTTGCACCTGTAATGACTACATTTTTTGCCATCTTATTTCCCTCTGTCAAAGATTATAAATCACTTTTAGTGATTAAGCAGTCCAGTGCTTAGCTGGGTCAAAGGGTGTTCCAACTACCTGGTCGTCTGACAATTCAATGACCCCACGTTTTTGGGGAGCATTTGGCAAGGCAAGTTCACGAGGACTACACATCATACCAAAACTCTTTTCCCCACGAAGTTCCCCTGGGAAAATGAGATTGCCTTTTGGCATCATGGCTCCAGGAAGAGCAATAATGGTTTTCAAACCGACACGCGCATTGGGAGCACCAGCAACGATTTGTACTGTCTTGTCATTCCCAACAGCAACTTGGCAGATATTGAGGTGGTCACTATCTGGATGCGCAACCATTTCTACAATCTCACCAACCACAAATTTGGGTTCCTTGTCATTGATGATTTCTTCAGTAAATCCTTCTTCTTGCAATTCTTGGTTCAAACGAGCTACTTGCTCGTCAGTTAAAAAGACTTGCCCGCGCTCAGAGATTTCAAACATGCTAGAAACTTCAAAAATGTTCCAAGCGACAGTCTCACCAGTTTCTTTTAGGAAAACACGCGCTACATTACCTTTACGCTCAACATCTAGTTTGGCATCTCCACTGTTTTTCACGATGACCATAAGTACATCGCCGACATGTTCTTTATTATATGTAAAAATCATTCTTTTCTCCTATTTCAAACTTGCTAAAAAGTCATTGATTTGCCCCTTGGTTTTACGGTCACGATTGACAAAACGTCCAATCTCCTTGTCCTTGTCTAAAACAACAAGACTTGGAATCCCGTATACATCCCAAAGTTTAGCAAGTTCCATGTACTCATCTCGGTCTACCCGTATAAAAGTGAACTCTGGATTTGCCTCTTCAATCTCTGGCAAGGCAGGATAGATATAACGGCAATCGCCACACCAATCCGCAACAAAAAGGAAGACCTTCTTGCCATCCTGCTCTACTAGATTTGCTAATTCTTCTATATTTTTAGGAGAAATCATAAGGCCTCCTCCTCGTAGATGAGATCTTCATCTTCATAGACAAAGGTATAGTGACGACCATCTTCAAAAATGACACCACCAACAAGACGTTCTAGGCTACTTTCGTATACTTGGACATAGAGAGTCCCAATCTCACCCATTTCTGAGAAATAGTCACGCACAATAGCCGTTAACTCTCCCTGTGTCTTCATGAGTTTGTGATCATCAGCTACTTTCTTAGCACCAAAGGCAAGTGCTCCAAGCCCTGCCACGACTAAACCTGTTTTAATAATATTTTTCGTTTTCATGCTAACATTGTAACACAAAAAGGCTCAAGGAACAATGAAAAAGAGAGTGGGACAGAAATCGGTAATTCGTTAGAATTCGATTTCGTCGTCCCACCTCCGCACAGTTGAGTAGGGCTGTAAAAGCTGATGAAATCAGCGTAGTAGAGCCCACTCAACCACTGCGTCTTGCTCGACAATCCAAAGACAATTGAGAGGCTAGGACTTTTGTCCCAGCCTCCTTTCTAATTTCTAAAAATTAATAATTTCTCTCGCCATACAAACCTTCTGGTAAATCATGGAATCCCTTGCCTGCCTTGAAATTTTCAAATTTACCTAGTAAGAACTGGTAGGCATCCAAGCGACTCTCGTAGCGAATCATGGCATCTTTAGCGCGCTCATCTTGATCTTCTTCATAGACCTTTTGGCTTTCCTTAAGAGCCATATCGTTGATCATAATCTGGGTATTAACCCAGGCTTCAAATTCCTTCATAAATTCTTGCTCGTAACTCATTTTTTCTCCTTATTCTAATCCACGGAAAAAGTCTGTATCAATCTCACGGTAGGGTTGGATGTCCTGAACATATTCCAAAACTCCTTGAAACTCTCCTGCTTGATCGTGGACAGCTACGTAGGTAACATGGACAAACTTTCCACGTGATTCTGACTTGAACCACATCTCGTACTTGTCTTTTTTCCCTTCACGAAGACCTTGCATAATGGCTTTGACCTTCTCCAAATATTTTGGTGGATGGCATAGTTCGACATTTCGTCCAACCTGAGACGGTGCCCGCTTGAAAATCATTTCATCTGCTGGCGTATTATCGTTATAATACTGGAAGATATCATCCTTATTAACAAAGGTAATCTCCATCGGCAAATGATTAAGGATAAGATTCGCCTGTTCAACTGAGAGATAGCCATTGCCAAAAGCCTGCTGGCTATTGCGATCTAGCACCGTTTCCTTTTCCTTTTCCTTTGGTGTAAAGGTGATAGTAAACTGACCTTCTGGTATATCGATCACTTGCTGAACTTGTCCATCTACAGTTTCTGGCTGAGTTGGTTCTTCTACACTTTTTTCCTCAACAAAACTTTGACGTTCAGGAACCCATTTCTCAGACGGACGGATAATAGCATATCCATAGGCATCACTTTCCTCAGCAATCTGAATCCAGTCATCCTGGGTAAAGGATTCAAGCAGAATCATGAGAAGGATTGATTCCTCCTTAAAAATCATACTCTCAAACTCTGTCGCAAACGCTTCAAAAGCTTCCTTTACAGCGGAAATTGGCACTTCTGGGAGCGACTTAGTTGCTACTAAGGCTGTTTGAAAGAGGTCCCTAATCTGATCATCCACTCCCCACATAACTTTGGGAGGTGAATCATGGCCATAACGTTCCATGATAGGAAAGAAGAGCTCTTCCTTGCGCTGGTAGTGAATATCAAATTGACCAACAAGCCCCATCTGACGTACCAAGCCTTTGCGCATCTCAACCAGCATTTCCTCATCGTCCACAGATTCATAAGTCGAGAGCAATCTACGGACCCGAATCAAAGCAGCACGGAGGGCTAAATTTTCATCCTTAAAAACACGCACAGGGTGACCAGGATGTTCGGTGTCCTCAACTTCGACACCCTTAACAGCATTCTTAAAGAGATTGGCATGCACATCACAGAGTTCCATGACATCTTCAAAGGTAACGCCTGAGTCAGAGTTCATCAACTCATGCTCCATAAGTGAAATCTCAATAGCAGATACACCTGTAAAAGTAGCATCAAATCGTTCCTGAACGGACTCCGGAGAGGCTCCATTATGCAATTCTAATAAAATATCCCGCAGGATATGAATACGTTCATCTGTCATTAGTCTAACCCGATCACTTCGTAACCATTTGCTTCAAGCGTACGCACAATCTTATCCATAGGAGTCCCTTCAAGCTTTGAGCCTTGTTTGAGCGAAACTTTTCGCCCTACAGTATTACGCATCAAGGGATTTGCAAGAGGTTTAAAACCAAGCTCAACCAAAATATCTAAAACTTCTGGATGTTTATCCACCACTTCCGCAACTGGAATTGATACGTCAATAATATTATCCATCACAACCTCCATTCTGTTTTCACACAGGATTTTCTTTTTTCATTATACCACAAGGGCTAGGATAAAAAAACTAGCAGTACGAGCCTACTAGTTTCTTCCTATTACTCTGCTTCGATGATTTCTGCTTCTTTTCGAATCGTTTCTACATCTCTTTGATACTGAGCTTCACTATAATTGACTAGTTTGGATAATTCTCTTTGCAAACTTTTACCCATAGGTTTCATGGTCGTATAGGTTAAACCACCTGAAACGACACCTCCTAGGATTGGGATAAATTTGCCCATTCCTTTAGCAAGGCCTCCCTTTGTCAGATTCACCCCAAAAATTTTCAAAACTTTTTCTAAAATAGGATACCATAAAGTCTTAGCCAAAGCCTTCTGGGGAACTGTCTTCATGACATGTTTAGCAACTGATACTCCCCCAGCTCGAAGGAGGGCTCCTGCACTATTGACTCCAAGCATGACCCCAAGATAGAGCAAGAGCGTATTTTTGGCTTCTTCACTCAATTCATTTCGTGAAGCCCAAAGATCATCATAGCCATAAATATATCCCAATTCTTGAGCCAATTTTAACGAAAAAGCATAAAACTGAGCAACATCAGTTGGAATGGTGATTGCAAGGGCTAGACCACCAGGAATACCTGCAAGAACAGAAGTTCCACTCGCCAATAGAACATTATCCTTAATACAAGAATCAGCAACTTTATCTAAAATATCCTGGGGTAACAAGGCTGTTGGTCCCTCTTCTAGTAATCTAGGAATATCTTTTGGGTCTAATTGTTTGGAAAATTTATCTACTAAAAATTTTGAACGATCAACTTTAACAACAGGGAGTTTCACGACTTGTTGCAATACTTGCATAGCTAAATCTTGTTTAGACATCTAGTTTCTTCTCTTTTTCTTTCATTTTGAACTATATCATATCACATTTGCTCCATAAAAGAAATTTTCAGAACTTATTTTTTCTTTCTGATTAGCCTTTAAGTCTAGAATACCCTCCTTCTTCTAAACAAAAAAGAGGGTTGCCCCTCTTTCTTATTTCTTATCCAGATTGCGTAACATTTCGTCAATCTTGTTTCCATACTCGATGGATTCGTCTTTGACGAAGGTCAAGTCTGGAATTTTATACAATTTCAAATTGTGACCAAGCTCACGTTTGATAGTTCCGGTTGCTTTTTCAAGACCAATTTGGGCCTTTTGATTATCTGAAGCAAGATTACTCAAAATGGTGTAGTAAACCTTAGCTACAGACAAGTCACCTAGCATCTGAACATCTGTGATGGTCACACCTTGGACACGGGGATCACGGACTTTCTTTTGTAAAATCTCATTGACTTCACGCTTGATTTCCATGCCTACACGATCCGTACGGAAATGATTTCCCATGCTATTCCTTCCTCTCTATTGAATCAAAAGCTAGGCCAGCAGACCTAGCTATTTCTAGAAGATAGAGGAACTAGAGCCATTTGAATCTAGGAAACAAGCCTTAGATAGAACTAAGGGTTCATCAAGGCACTGTTGACAACGAGTCAAATGAGCTATCGTTTCTCTATTATCGTTTAATTTCTTCCATGATATAAGCCTCAATCACATCATCCATCTTGATATCATTGTAACCATCAATCATGAGACCACCTTCACGGCCGTTTGTAACTTCTTTGACGTCATCTTTATAGTGTTTCAAACTTGCAAGTTCACCATCGTAAATAACGACACCGTCACGAATAACACGGACTTTAGAGTCACGGGTAACTTTACCGCTAGTAACCATAAATCCACCGATTGTTCCGACTTTAGACACTTTGAAGGTTTCACGGATAATCGCTTCACCGATAACTTTTTCTTCAAATTCTGGATCAAGCATACCTTTCATGGCTTCTTCCATCTCTTCGATAACCTTGTAGATAATGCTGTGGAGACGGATTTCTACATCGTCTGCTTCTGCTTGTTGGCGGGCTTGTGGTGTAGGACGTACGTTGAAACCAACGATAAAGGCATTTGAAGCTTCGGCAAGAGTCACGTCAGATTCGTTGATAGCACCAACTGCTGAGTGGACGATGGTAACTTTTACACCTTCCACATCAATCTTTTGTAGTGAGGCAGAAAGGGCTTCAACCGAACCTTGTACGTCGGCTTTGATGATGACGTTAACAGACTTGAGTTCACCAGCTTTAAGAGTATCAAAGAGATTTTCAAGACTTACACGCTGTGTAGCTTGACGTTGTTTCATAAGAGCACGTTTGGCACGTTCTTCACCGGCTGCACGCGCAGACTTCTCATCTTCATAAACGGCAAAGTGATCACCTGCCATCGGTGCTTCGTTCAAACCTGTAATAGATACTGGTGTTGATGGTCCAGCAACCTTCACACGACGTCCAAGGTCATTGGTCATGGCACGAACACGTCCAAAAGTATTACCTACAACGATTGGGTCTTGAACATTCAAGGTACCTTGTTGGACAAGAAGGGTCGCAACCGCACCTTTTCCTTTATCCAAACGAGCTTCGATAACGGTACCAATGGCACGGACTGTTGGGTCTGCTTTGAGTTCTTGGATTTCAGCTACAAGAAGGACCGTTTCCAAGAGTTCATCGATGTTTTGGTTGAATTTGGCTGAGATTTCTACAAACTCAGAATCTCCACCCCAGGCAGTTGACATAACTCCGTGTTCAGCCAATTCACCGATTACACGTTCTGGGTTGGCACCTGGTTTATCAATCTTATTAATAGCAACGATAATTGGAACATTCGCTGCTTTTGAGTGGTTGATAGCTTCGATCGTTTGAGGCATAACACCATCATCTGCCGCTACGACCAAGATCGTAATATCGGTAACAGAGGCACCACGTGCACGCATAGAAGTAAAGGCCGCGTGTCCAGGTGTATCAAGGAAGGTAATCTTCTTGCCATTTTCCTCAATCTGGTAGGCACCGATGTGCTGAGTAATACCACCTGCTTCTCCTGTAGCGACACGAGAATTACGTAGGGTATCCAAAAGGGTTGTTTTACCATGGTCAACGTGTCCCATGATGGTTACAACTGGTGGACGTTCAACCAACTTGTCTTCATTCAGATATCCATCTTCTACGAAGAAACGTTCGATATCCGCATTGTCCACTTCAACCTTTTGTTTAGCTTCGATTCCGTAATCAACCATGAGAAGTTCGATTGTTTCTCCATCCAAAGATTGGTTTTGAGTGGCCATAACGCCCATCATAAATAGTTTCTTAACAATCTCAGCTGGTTCACGTTTGATACGTTTTGCGATTTCCGCAACGGTCATCCCATCTGTATATTCAAATTCTGTTGGCAATTCATGGAATTTGCGTTCTGTAATCGGTTTTGGAGTCTGATTACGGTTATTTTGTTTATTGCCTTTTTTATTTTTCTTATTGTTATTCCAGTTACTATTTCTTTGATTTCTCACTTGATTCTGACTACTTCGATTCTTTTGTTGTTTTCTAGGACCATCTTCCTCGTGATCGTAATCATCACGATCTTTGTCTGGTCGAGCTTGCTTTTTACGACGTGTATCCACTACAGCCTCTTTGGCTACAGGAGCTACTTCCACTACAGGCTGACTTTGTTCAGCTAGTTTAGCAGCTTCCTCAAAGATTTCCTCTGGCTCTTTACGTTTGTTAGCTTGAGCCATGGCTTCTTTGGCAACTTGAGACTGTTTGTAGCGTTCCTCGCTTGAGCGTGCGTACTCCGCATTTTGCTCTGCTTTCAGAGCTGCTGCACGAGCTTTGAAGTCAATACGAGGACCAGCTTGGTTGGAACGATTATCAGCTTGTTGGCGATAATCATTGCCACGATTCCCTTGACCTTGTGGTTTCTTCCCTTGGTCGTTAAAACGACGATTGTCACGGTTTCCTTGACCAGGTTTCCCACCATTACGGTTATCGTTCTTTTGACGGTTACCGTTTTGTTGTTGATCGCGGTTGTTGCCCTTGTTTTGTTTGCGTCGTTCTGCTTGCTCTTTGGCACGTGCCTCACGTTCTGCTTTAAAGTTTCGACTCTGTGGTCTTGCTGCTACAACTTTTTCTTCCTTTGGAGTTGCTGGTGTAGCTGGTTTACTTTCCACCTTTGCTTCACTTGCTTTTGGTGCTGTAGGCTTTGCTTCAGCTTTAGGAGTAGCAGGTTTAAAGCTAGCAACGATTTTTTCAGCAGCCGCTGCTTCTACGCTTGATGCATGGCTTTTTACTTCCAAGCCCAACTCTTTTGCACGCGCTACAACTTCCTTACTTTCTTTTCCAAGTTCTTTTGCGATTTCGTACAATCTTTTCTTAGACAAATCATGTCCTCCTCTTCTATTCCATAAGAGACCTCATTTTCTTTGTAAATCCAGCATCTGTCACAGCTAAAACCTTTCTTGATTTTCCGACTGCTATGCTTAATTCCAGTGTTGAAAACACGGTAATAACTTCTACTTGATAATAGTCACTTTTATCATGAATCTTCTTGGTCAGGTTGGGAGCCGCATCGTGGGCTAGAAATACCAGCTTTACTTTCTGGTCTTGGATGGCCTTGACCACCATTTCTTCACCCGAGATAATTTTCCCTGCTCGTTGAGCCAATCCCAAGAGATTACTTATTTTTTGCTTATTCAAGTCCTAACTCTCTTCTTTTTACTTTGTGATCAACATATGCGATCAACTCGTCATAAAAGCTTTCTTCAACTTCCATGTTAAAGCTACGGTTAAAGACTTTTTTCTTTTTGGCCTCTAGGGCTTCTGCATTGTCTAGCTTGATATAAGCGCCACGGCCATTAGCCTTGCCTGTCGGGTCGATGAAGACCTCACCTTCTTTGTTCTTGACAATACGGAGTAAATCTCGCTTATCAATCACTTCGTTAGAAACAACAGACTTGCGCAAAGGGATTTTTCTTGTTTTCATCTTTCCCTCCTCTAGCAGATCTTATTCTTCAGTCAATTCGTCTGTTTCAGCGTAATCCACTTGACCTGCTTCTTCCATAGCTTCAAATTCACTTGCAGACTTGATGTCGATACGGTAACCAGTCAAATGTGCTGCCAAGCGAACATTTTGTCCACGACGACCAATCGCAAGAGAAAGCTTGTTATCTGGAACAACTACCAAGGCACGTTTGCTGTCATTTTCATCAAAGATAACTTGATCAACTTCAGCAGGAGCAATGGCGTTATAGATAAACTCAGCTGGATCTGCTACCCACTCGATAACATCGATGTTTTCTTCTACAGGTACCATGCGGTCGCTCTTAGCATCGTAGCGAGCCGGATGGAACTTGCTAGTGATTTTCTTGATGTTGGCTCCACCACGTCCAACAATTGTCCCGATAGCATCCACGTTTGGATTGTGGCTACGAACCGCAACTTTAGTACGGTCACCTGCTTCACGAGCGACGCTCATGATTTCAACAGTTCCATCATATACTTCTGGAATCTCTTGTTCCATCAAACGTTTGATCATTTCTGGATGGCTACGGCTAACAAAGACATTTACTCCACGAGGATTGTCTTCAACTTTGTAGACATAGACTTCAATACGGTCATGAGAAGCAAAAACTTCTCCAGGAATTTGGTCTTGTTTTGATAATTGGGCTTCGATGCTACCAAGGTTAACATAAATGAAGCGGTTGTCAAAACGCTCTACTGTACCTGACATGATTTCTTGTTCATGTTCTTTGTAAGTATTGTAGGTAATAGCACGTGTTTGCTTGCGCATCTTTTCCATGATTGTTTGTTTGGCAGATTGGGCTGCTACACGACCAAACTCTCCTGGCGCTTCTTCAAACTTGATTTTATCACCAAGTTCATAGGCTGAATTAATGGCAAGAGCATCTTTCAAGCTGATTTCCAAACGGCTATCAAACACTTCATCAACAACTTCACGGACAGTATAGACAGTAAAGTCACCTGTCTTTTCGTTGAAATCGATAGCTACACTGTCTGATTGACCATAGCGTCTGCGATAAGCAGAACGAAGTGATTCTACTACTGCATCAATGATATCTTCCTTCTTGATTCCCTTGTCTTCTTCCAAAATGCGGAAGGCCTCTAGCATTTCTTTACTCATGTTTTTTTCACTTTTGAATTTTCAAAAGCTATCCTTTCTTTCTATAATTTTACTGCTAAACGTGCTTTTGATACCAAATTGTATGGAATTTGAACTGTTTTTTTACGAGTTTTGTTCATATATTCCATGGTCAACTCATCCTCTTCAAAGGATAATAAGGTTCCTTCAAAAATCTTTTGCTTGTCGATAGCTTGGTAAAGCCCGACATGGATATATTTCCCGACCGCTCCAGCGACTGCTTCCTTGGTTTTCAAAGGACGCTCCAATCCTGGACTGGTAATTTCTAGGAAATATTGTTCTGGGAAGGGATCCGGCTTGATAGTATCTAGGACAGGACTGATAATTTCAGTCAAGTCTGCCGTATCATTCAAGGTGATTCCTTCAGGCTTGTCTACAAAAATACTAAGAATCATGTCACTGCCAATCTTTCCGTACTCGATATCTACGAGTTCAAAAGGAGCTTCAATAACAGGTTCTACGACTTCTCTGACTAATTCAACGATCGTTGCGATTGCGTCCACCTCCTCATAAGCAAGAGGCGAAGATATCTCCCCGCCTCTCTTTCTTATATTCTTGCTATAAGTATACCACAAATCATTCCAGCCTGCAAGGATTTGACCTTTTCACAACCAATAGAAGGCTTTCCTTCAAAGGTTTCTGCATGATTTTATAAATGACGTTTCCTTTTACTGAGACGTATCGAATAATCCCAAGTCATATTTCCATGCTAAAATACGTCTTACAGACTCATCAATACGCTCTTCTGTCAAGTCTCCAGAAGAAATTTTCTTTAATAGATAAGGAATCTGAGTTTGGTAGGAAGAACCTAGGATTAGATCATTTCCAGCTAATATTACCTGGAGAGCAGCTTCATCCTGATTGACAATATCGGCTAATCCTGCCATATCTAAATCATCCGTCATTATGACCCCTTTAAAATTCAGCTCCTTGCGAAGAATTTCGTTGATTTTTGGCGAGATAGATGACGGCACTGTATCAATTTTAGTCAGGATGTTGTGAGAAACTAAAATACTATCCGAACCTGCATCTATGCCAGCTTGAAAGGGTAGAAAATCTGCTTGTCTTAAATCATCCAAAGAGCGGTTATCTCGGATAATGTCGGTATGACTGTCTCCATTATCACCATATCCTGGGAAATGCTTCAAGGTTGAACCGACCTTATTCTTTTGAAGTTCTTCTACAACTTGCTTAACATAACTCGCAGTTGTTTGAGCATCTTGTCCGATGGTCCGATCGTAAATAAAGGCTGATGAATCACCTGCAAGATCCGCAACTGGAAAGAGTCCAGCATTGATACCAACAGATTTCAGCAGCTCTGCCTTTTTCCTAGTATCAGAAAGAACAGCCTCCATCCCTCCTTGATGATAAAGGGTCATAGGAGATTGGAAAGGAGTATCCAAAATCGAACTAATACGAGTTACTGTTCCTCCTTCTTCATCGGAACCAATTAACAAAGGTGTCTTTGAAGCAGCTTGGTAGCGACTTGTCAAAACTTTCATATCCTCTAAGGTTTGTCCTTCAAAATCTCGTCCAAATAAGATATAACCAGACAAATGATAGGATTTGAGATCTTCTATTTGATGATCGGCAGGAACTCTGGCCCAGAATAATTGCCCGACTTTCTCCTCCAAAGTCATCTTAGCTAATCTATCTTCAACAACCTTTTCCTTATCTGTTTCACTCGTTTGAGTAGTTTTCTCAGTTTTTTCTACTTGCACATCTGCTTGTCGATGGTGTTGATGATCCAAAAAAATCAAACCACCTATCACAAGGAGAAAGAAAAAATAGACTACAACAGGTTTTATGCTTCTTCTCATAACCCCTTCATTATACCACTTATCAGGGCACAAGTACACACTTATCAAAATCCCAAATCTATTAAAAAACTCAAGGATTTAGTCCTATCGAAGACAGAACTAAATCCTTGAGTTACATGTTTACATTCCATTTGAGTGAACGACAGTCTTTCACTAACAAGTCTTCACATTAAAACTGAGCTTCAACTCTATAAATGACTTGACCCTTGCTTGAAAACTTTTGCTCATACTCCGTCATGACATTTCCTTCAAAGTCGCTGGCATGTAAGTCTAACCAAACACCATTGAGTTTCATGCCATATTGTGAAAAGCTCACTAAGCTATATTCAAACAAGCCACGATTATCTGTCTTGAAATGAATTTCACCGTGTTCAGGTAAGATTCGTTTGAAAGTGTCCAAGAAGCTCTTATAAGTCAAACGACGCTTCTCATGGCGTTTTTTAGGCCATGGATCCGAGAAATTCAAATACAAGCGGTCAATTTCACCATCTTCAAAATAATTGGTCAATTCTGAACCATCAACCCATAGAAGTTTGATGTTGGGAACTCCAACTTCTAAGACCTTGTCTAATGCATAGCTTAATACAGACTTCTGAATATCAATCCCGATATAGTTGATGCCAGGGTTTTGTTTGGCCATTCCTGTTACGAAAGCACCTTTGCCACTACCAACCTCTACATGGATTGGATTGTCATTGCCAAACAAATCTCGCCACTTTCCTTTAGCTTCTGCGGGGTTTAAGACAACATACTGCGGATTAGCCTCTAACAGTTCTGTTGCCCCTTTACGATTTCTAACTCTCATTTTTTCTTTCCATACTTTTCTCGGAAGCTACGCAAAGCATAGATTTCCCGATTTACATTATCCAAATCTTGATTTTCATAGTATTTGGTAATGAGGCTCAAAAATGACAGTTGAGCATACCAATATAACTTATTCAAGACAGTTTGATTATACTTATAGCCATAATTAGCTAGCCATTCTTGCCACTGATACTCTGGAATATAGTGACAGAGCAGATAGGCCACATCAAACATACGATCAGTCAAGCGAACAGAATCCCAATCTACTAAATAAATCAAGCCACTCTCTGTCTCAAACCAGTTGCTATGACGAACATCCCCATGGACTATGGTTGCATAGTCTTCCCTAAAGCCAGGAAGATTCTCACGCAAATCACCTAAAACCATACGTAGATACTGGTTATTTTTTAAAGCATCCGGAGCCATGTTTACCCATGACTGAAGTAAATCCGAAGGTGTTTCCATTGCATATCCCAATCGTGTCAACTGGGTCATTAAGGGACGTGAACAGTGTAAACGTGTCAAAATATCGATAATTTGTTTACGGTTCATATCACTTGGCGTCAAAATTTTTCCTGTCAACCATTCCTGAGCAGACATATCACGGCCGTCTGGTAAACGACGACTCCAGAGCAATTGTGGTGCAATTTGCTCTCTAGCTAAACCAGGCAGGATTGGAGAAGTATTCATTTTTATAAAAACACGTTTTCCATCTGGATAACTTCCCATATAAGCTTTTCCGCTCTTCCCAGATATCGGGGTTAGCGTTAGCTCAATATCACCCAAGTCCATTTCTTTCCTCCGAATAAAGTTTCCTTATTATTCTACTAATTTTTATGCTATTCGTCAACCAATCTTCTCAGTTGATACGGCAAATAAAGAAATTGCAAGACAAGACTTGCTCCCACAAGTACTAGAACAAGAATTTTGTCCTTAAAAACAAGCAATCCTATGAGACTTTCCAAGATTAATACAAAGACCCCAATCGCTCTCAAAATTTCCTTCAAGCCTTTCTCTTTTTGCCCCTTACCTACTGGGAATAATTGCGTCAAATATTGATAGTCAAAGGCATGATAGAGGGCTAGAAGTTGGAATAACAAAAGATAATTGAATAAAATTACAATTGCGACTGCAATCCAAGATTGCTCAATGAAGATGAGAGCGGTCAAAGATAGGATTATGAGTCGCAGACTAAGGACGAATAAATCTCCATTTCTCAGATAGGAGCGGAGATAAAGATTCTGCCAGATTTTTCCTGGTACTTTCTGAACTCCCTTGAGGATAAAGTCCAGATAAGCTCGGTGTTTAACACTATTTGAAATCCCCTTGACTTGTGTAAAAAGGGCAAAGAATCGAAGCAAGAACTGCTTCCGTTTACTTTCTTGTGCAATGACATAATCCCAGTCAAGTTCATTTCCAAGGAAAAAGTTGCTAGACTTTTGGCGAAAAATCACATATTTTACTATCCCCAAGACAAGGAGATAGACTCCAAAAATCGGCAAACCAAGGCCCATGGCTAAGAATAAAGGCGCAAACAGGAGCAAAAAGAGAGTCTGTACACTGACCCAAAAGATGAAAGAAATCAGACTTTGCTTCTGGATGTGTCCTCTCACTTCTTCTTCAGCAACTAAAAGAAATAGTTTGTCAGGCGCTTCTAGATAGGTCGCAATACCACCCCAAAGCAAAAGTAAAATAGATATCATCCCAATCAAAATCAGAATTGGGAAATGATTCTCAGGAAAGTGTTGGAGCAACTGGTTGTACTGGTAGGCCAAAAATCCTAACAACACCAACAAAAATAAGACAAAATGATCATTGAGCACATAACGGAGATAGGCCAAGCATTCCTTGCGAAATTCCTGCTTTCGTTTTAAAAACAAGTCCTTCATAGCTCCTCCTCTTTGGTCAGAGTCAAATAGATATCATTGAGGCTTGCTTCTGGCATATCAAAGGCTTCTCGGAGTTGTTGGAGATTTCCTTTGGCTCTTACTTGACCTTTGTGAAGAATGACAAAAGAGTCACACATCTTTTCAGCAGAATCAAGAACGTGGGTACTCATAAGGATAGACTTTCCTTTTTTCTTTTCCGCTTCTAGAAGTTGAATCAAATCTGAAATCGCCAAAGGATCAAGACCAAGGAAAGGTTCGTCTACAATAAAGAGACTAGGATCCACGACAAAGGCACAGATAATCATAACCTTTTGCTTCATCCCTTTGGAAAAATGAACTGGAAACCAATCCAATTTTTGATCCAAACGGAACATTTTTAAAAGCGGTTCTACACGTTCAAAAGCGATAGTTTGTTCAATACCGTAGGCCATAGCAACTGTCTCAATATGTTCTCTGAGCGTCAATTCTTCATACAAGCTAGGAGTTTCAGGGATATAACCAATTTTCTTGCGATAGCTCGAAGCATCCTCTCCTAGAGTCAATCCGTCAATCTTAATCTCCCCACTATATGGCGTCAAAAGACCAATAATCTCATTGATAGTCGTAGATTTCCCCGCACCATTCAAACCTATCAAACCGACCAACTGTCCACTCTCAACGCTAAAGGACACATCTTTCAAGACAGGGACATGAACATAGCCTCCTGTCAGGTTTTTAATTTCTAACATATTTTCTCCGAATCTGGTATAATGTAGCTATATTATATCAAAATTCAATACACTAGAGGTGGTTTTTATGTCAGATTGTATTTTTTGTAAGATTTTAGCAGGAGAAATCCCTGCAGCCAAGGTTTATGAAGATGAACAAGTCCTTGCCTTTCTTGATATTTCTCAAGTAACACCTGGTCATACCTTGGTCGTACCCAAAGAACACCATCGTAATCTTTTAGAAATGGATGCTGCGAGCGCTAGCCAACTCTTTGCAGAGATTCCGGTTATTGCTCAAAAGGTCATGAAGGCTACCCAAGCTGAAGGCATGAATATCATCGCCAACTGCGAAGAGGTAGCTGGACAAACCGTTTTCCATACCCATGTCCACCTCGTTCCTCGTTATGGTGCCGAGGATGACCTAAAAATTGACTTTGTTGCCCATGAACCTGACTTTGACAAACTTGCCCAAGTCGCTGAAACGATCAAAAACGCTTAAGGAGTTCCTATGAAACTATCAAATTTACTACTTTTTGCTGGATCAGCAGTCGGATCTTACCTCCTCGTTAAAAATCGTGAAGTTATCACCGAAGAAGTTTTAGATACAACTGATCGCGTTGAAGCAATCAAAGGTGATTTAGATGTTATCCAAAATAGCTTACAAATTATCAATCAACAAAAAGAAGTCATCAAAGAGTATCAAGAAGACCTCACTTACAAATTTAAAGTCCTAGAGAAAGACCTCCAAGCAAGACTTGCTGTGATAAAAGAACTACGAGAAACTGAAGAAAACTAAAAAAGAAAGCATCCAACTTTCCTTATATCCCCTTAAATCCATCTTGGATTACTAGCTCCTAACAGAAAAGGGAGGGACTAAAACATGAAACAGTTTTTAAAAGTCATCTTGATTATTTCCGGTTGCTTCTGTCTTTTTGTAACCCTAGCATTTCTACTTGTGGCCAATCTTTTCAAGGCCTCATCAAGTGATATTCGAGAAGGAAATGAAACCTTAAAACAAATCTTTATCTCCCTTAACCTGTCTCCTGAGAAAGTTGAATCAAATGGACACTATCAATACGAGGGGGGAGGATTGGATTTTTATGTGACTTTCTCAGATGAGGTCATCAATAGCCACCCTGTCCTTAAAGAAAGTCCAAACCTCACTAAAAACCGACTCAAAGTCTATGTCCTACAGGCAGGAGATATTTCTTACTATAAAGTAGGGGATAACTTGTTCAATCATGGTTTAATACAATTTTTAGAGGAGGAAGGCGAGAAGTATTTTCGAGAAAACGGAAAGAAATCACATTCTTCTTACACAATTCTAACTTTGAAGGATCCGGAAAGCATGAAAAAGGGGATCGCATTCTATGAAAAAGCGTTGACCTTGGTGGATATCCAGGATAATTCGGCGATTAAGCACATTGATACCGTAACTGTGAAACCCGGCAAAGAAGCGGAACTCAAGCAACTCATCCAGGAAATGGATAAAGCCGGCTTGCTCATTCAAAAATATCAATAACAGATCAGTCAGAGAATCTTTTCTCCGATACTGACTACAAACAAAAAAAGAGCCTTATGGCTCTTTTTTGTTTTATTCACCCTCAAAGGCATCTTTTATATGGTCAAAGAAGCCTTTTTTCTTTGGATTGACTTTCAAATCACCTGCAGCTGCGAATTCTTTCAAGGCTGCTTTTTGTCGTTCGTTCAAGCCTGTTGGAGTCACGACATTAACAGTGACGTATTGGTCACCAACAGCACCACCACGAAGACTTGGAGCTCCCTTACCACGTAGACGGAATCGTTTACCGGTTTGAGTTCCCTCTGGAATCACCAATTCAACATCACCGTGAACGGTTGGGATATCGACAGTATCACCAAGAGTTGCTTGGACGATATTGAGGTTTAACTTGTAGAAAATAGTTGTTCCTTCACGTTCAAATTTATCGCTTGCTTCTACAGAAACTACTACATACAAGTCCCCATAAGGACCACCGTTAAAGCCTGCCTCCCCTTGACCAGCTAGACGAATTTGTTGACCAGTTTCGACACCTGCTGGAATTTTCACATGGACACTGTGGGCTTGTTTTTCATGACCTGTTCCATGACATGTTGTACATGGATCTTTGATTTCTTTTCCGCGACCATGACAGACATCACAGGTTACTTGGCGACGCATCATACCAAGCGGTGTTTGAGTATCGACGTTGATAACACCAGAACCGTGACAGCGTCCACAAGTAACTGGACTTGTTCCAGGCTTAGCACCTGATCCGTTACAAGTACGACAGCTTGATTCACGATTGTATTTGACTTCTTTTTCAGTACCAAAGATGGCTTCTTCAAAAGTCAAATTGACGCGATACTGGAGGTCATCACCTTGACGAGGAGCGTTTGGATTGCGAGAAGAACCGCCTCCACCGAAAAAACTTGAGAAGATATCTTCAAATCCACCAAAACCGCCTGCACCATCGAAGCCACCGAAACCGCCTGCACCACCAAAGCCACCGTTGGCTCCAGCCGCACCGTATTGGTCATAGGCAGCCCGTTTCTGTTCATCGCTCAAAGTCTCATAGGCTTCTTGAACTTCCTTGTACTTTTCCTCAGCACCAGGCTCTTTATTGATATCTGGGTGATATTTTTTAGATAATTTCCGATAGGCTTTCTTGATCTCATCTTGAGATGCATTCTTTGAAACGCCCAAACAGTCATAAAATTCAGTATTGTTCATTTAAGATACCAAGACCGTAAAATTCGACTGAAAAATAGGAAATCTGATGCAGGAGCGATGCTCCTAGACAGATTTATCTTTTTTCCGAGAATTTAGGTCGGGTTCAGTTCCTTTCTTTCATATTGAGTAAGAAACTTCAGAGCTCGAGTTCAATTCCCCGAACACTCTTTGTTCCTTTCTATTGATGTTGTAAATCAAACCACGATTTAGGTCGGGTTCAATTCCTTTCTTTTATATTCCCAAATAAATGAGATTCAGTCCCCTTTTACCGAAAAACAGAGGCTGGGTTGCAACCTCTGGATTTCTTCTTATCATTACGATGTTCAAAAACAAAGTTGATTATACTTTATTTTTGAACTAGTAAGGCTGAATTGAGTTTCGGCTAAATCGAGCACGCCCTAACCTCTTGGTGAAAAAGAGACGTAGCTGTTTTCGCTTTAGCGAATTACAGATATGGCTACCTTTAGGTGTAAATCTTTCTAGAAACTAAAGTTTCTGCGTCAGATTTCCTATTTTCACTGTGAGGTTTTAACGGGCTTTGCATCTTACTTTTCAGTAAACTCTCCGTCTACGACGTCATCGCCTGCGTTTCCTGTTGCTTGTGCACCTTCTGCTCCTGCTTGAGCTTGTTGCGCTGCTGCGGCTTGTTCGTAGAGTTTAACCGCAAGTCCTTGAGCTTTTTCGTTCAATGCTTCAAGTTTTGCTTTCATTTCATCCAAGTTGTTGTCTTCTTGAGCTTTCTTAAGATCATCAAGGGCAGCTTGTGCAGCATCACGTTCTGCATCGAATCCTTTGCCTTCAGTTTCTTTGATTGTCTTTTCAGTCGCAAAGATAGCTTGGTCTACTTCGTTACGAAGGTCAACTTCTTCTTTACGTTTCTTATCTGCTTCAGCGTTAGCTTCTGCATCTTTCATCATACGGTCGATTTCTTCATCTGTCAAACCTGAGTTTGATTGGATAACAATTGTTTGTTCTTTTTGAGTTCCAAGATCTTTAGCCTTAACAGATACGATACCGTTCTTGTCGATGTCAAAGGTTACTTCGATTTGTGGGATACCACGAGGTGCAGCTGGGATGTCAGTCAATTGGAAGCGTCCAAGAGTCTTGTTATCTGCTGCCATTGGGCGTTCACCTTGAAGAACGTGGATATCAACGGCTGGTTGGTTGTCTGCTGCAGTTGAGAAGACTTGTGATTTAGAAGTTGGAATTGTAGTGTTGCGGTCGATGAGTTTTGTGAAGACACCACCCATTGTTTCGATACCAAGTGACAATGGTGTTACGTCAAGAAGGACAACGTCTTTCACATCACCAGTGATGACACCACCTTGGATAGCAGCACCCATAGCAACTACTTCGTCAGGATTCACTGATTTGTTTGGTTCTTTACCAGTTTCAGCTTTAACAGCTTCAACAACGGCAGGGATACGAGTTGAACCACCGACAAGGATGACTTCGTCAATATCTGACAAGCTCAAACCTGCATCTGAAAGAGCTTGACGAACTGGAACTTTTGTACGTTCTACAAGGTCACGAGTCAAATCGTCGAATTTAGCACGAGTCAAAGTCATTTCCAAGTGAAGAGGTCCAGCCTCACCAGCAGTAATAAATGGCAAGCTGATTTGAGTTGAAGTCACTCCAGAAAGGTCTTTCTTCGCTTTTTCAGCTGCGTCTTTCAAACGTTGAAGAGCCATCTTGTCAGCTGACAAGTCGATGCCGTTTTCTTTCTTGAATTCTGCTACTAAGTAGTCGATGATTTTTTGGTCAAAGTCGTCACCACCGAGTTTGTTGTCCCCTGCAGTTGCCAATACATCAAAGACACCATCACCCAATTCAAGGATAGATACGTCGAATGTACCACCACCAAGGTCGAATACTAAGATTTTTTCTTCTTTGTCAGTCTTATCCAAACCGTAAGCAAGAGCTGCTGCAGTTGGTTCGTTGACGATACGTTCTACTTCAAGGCCAGCGATTTTCCCAGCGTCTTTAGTTGCTTGACGTTGAGCATCGTTAAAGTAAGCTGGAACTGTGATAACAGCCTTGGTTACTTTTTCACCAAGGTATTCTTCAGCGTAACCTTTCAAGTATTGAAGGATCATTGCTGAGATTTCTTGTGGTGTGTATTCTTTCCCATTTGCAGAAACTTTTTCAGAAGTTCCCATCTTAGATTTGATAGAGATGACTGTATCTGGGTTTGTGACTGCTTGACGTTTTGCAGCGTCACCAACGATGATTTCACCGTTTTTGAAAGAAACTACAGATGGAGTTGTGCGGTTTCCTTCTGGGTTTGCGATGATTTTGCTTTCAGTTCCTTCAAGAACTGCAACTGCTGAGTTTGTTGTACCTAAGTCAATACCGATAATTTTAGACATGTGTTTTTCTCCTTAAATTTTATATTCTATTTTTGATTTTTCTTTTTGATACTCTTCTTAGGTGGCGGCGCCGTCAGAGCTTAACTTCGTTAATCTCTTTGACTAAACTTTGAGCCTAAGGTCTCAAAATTTGCGCAAATAACGCCACGGCGAAGAGTACCGCCTTTGGTTCGCTTCGCTCACTATTGGTAAAGCTGAATAATTTTTTATCTTTCTTCATAGTTTAGTGTCGTTTCGGACAAGGTTTTTAAGTTCTCTAGCCTAGTTATATACAACCACCATGGCTGGGCGTAGGATGCGGTCATGGAGTTTGTAGCCTTTTTGGAAGACTTGTGCGATGGTGTCTGCCGGATGCTCATCATCTGCTGGAACTGTTTGAATAGCCATATGGTAGTTATGGTCAAATTCTCCGTCCGCTGGAATTTCTTCAATTCCTTCTTCTTTCAGAGCGTGAATCAAGCTTTCTTGGACCATTTCTAGTCCTTTTTTGACATCATCTGTCAAACCTTCAACAGCAAGAGCTCGTTCAAGGTTATCAAGCGATGGCAAGATTGCTTTTGCTAAATCTTGGCTACGATAACGTTGCAAGAGTTGGCGCTCTTCATTGGCGCGACGCTGAATGTTTTGCATTTCTGCGTGGGCACGAAGATATTTGTTTTCAAACTCCTCGGCACGTTCATTAGCCAAGTCCAATTCCGACTTCTCAGGAGTTGTTTCTTCTACTGGTTCAACAACTTCCTCTTCTTTTACTTCTTCATTTTTTATATCTTGGGCCATTTTCGCCTCCTTTAATGATTTCAATCTTAATTCACTTCATAGTGATTACTGCTAAGATAGCGGTAAAAATCCGTCAACTTCATGGTTAGAACTCGATTGACAACATTAAGTTGATTAACCAATTGTTGATAATCCAGATTGACCGGACCTATAATCGCAATAATTCCAAAGCCACGATAGGGAATCAGGAACTTACTGCTAATCACCGCTAAGTCAGCAAGACAAGATTCTTGGCTATCCGCAACTCGGACACTTTGCATCTGGTCGCCAATCAGATTCTCTCGAATTTCCAAAGCTACCTTTTGTGGCTGATCAAAAAATTGATAGGCCGCTAAATTAGCGAAATTCAAAAGATTGACCTTGCCAGAAACCACGATATTTTCATTGAACATTTCTTTGAAGATATGCTCAATAAGATCCATAACGTTATCCGTTGTTGTGAAGTAACGTTGGATAATCTGCGGAATCTCTGTCCGAATCTTGTAGTGAATATCCAAAACAGTCTGATCCAGGAAACGTTCTTGAATCATGGTCTTGAGGCGATTTAAATCCTCCTGCAAGAAATTTCTCGGAATCAAAAACTGACTGGTAACTGTTCTAGACTCATCAAGCGTAAAAACAGCAAGAGCTGTATGTTGCCCGAGGACAACAATATCAAAAGCTGTTAGCTTCTGCCTACTTGGTTCTACATCCAGCGCTACAACCGTACAACCACTCAAGTCTGACAAAATTTTCGTTGCCTCTTGAAGAATATCCTCAAGCTTGAAGAATTCTTGATCAAAGGCTTTTACAATCTCATAAACTTGATTTTCAGCTAAACGGTCAAAGGATAGGGAGTGTTTGACATAGTATTGAAATCCAGCCACACTCGGCATCCGACCACTGGAAGTATGAGCCTTTTCAAGCAAACCTTGCTTTTCTAGAGCTGCCATATCATTTCGAATGGTAGCACTACTTGAGTTGATAGACTCTTGCAAGGCTTTGGATCCAACAGGTTCGTGCGTTTTGGTAAAGATGTCAATAATCAGATTTAAAATATTCTGCTGACGTTCCGTAACCATCTCGTCACTCCTCTCTGATAGATCTTTTTAGCACTCGTAACCCCCAAGTGCTAACTTATGATTCTATTATACACCCTTAGAAAAGAATGTCAAGACAAAAACTCAAAAAATTAGCACTCTTTTACCAAGAGTGCTAAAAATCAGTCTGAGGACCTAGAAAATCATCTTACATTCTCAAGATATTTCTTTTTAAGTCTATAAAAACTATAAATTAGATAAGAAATCATGAGGGCATAAAGGGCAAAAATAAGGAAGAAAGATTGAGAGAGACTTTCGCGAAACAAGCTCATACAAATAACTAGACCGCCAGAGATAGAAACTATGGATGTACGAAGTCTAGATTTCACATCGGCCCATTGAAGACGATTGTCCATGAAAGATTGATCATTTGAATCTACATCACAAGTTGCTTTTCTAAAAACAGTATAAGAACAATTTTCCACAAATTCCCATCCTCTATCCTTAATACTTTGTAAATCTACCTCATTTTTTCTAAGGTAGCTGGTATTCCACACACGGTAAATTACATCATCTGGTCGGCATTGTTCAAAATAGAAAAAGCCAAAACGATTCGATTTAAATTTCCAACCTTTCAAATGCATCTCATGCAAATAATCTTCTACCTTATCCAAATCAAAAATGGTAAACATTCGAAATTGTACTTTGCTTTTCATTGTCTAACCTCCAAAATGGTTTTATTTATCAGATAATTCTTTCCACTTTTGAAACAATCTCCAAAAAATATAAGAAATCTGAATCGTGAAAACTATCAATAAAGTACAGTCTATGATAACAATCAAAAACATTCCCCAACCGAAATAACCTCTTCCACTGACAAACTTTGAGAAAACCGGTAGTAGCGCTAAAAAGAGGAGCAAAATAGGAAGCATCCGCATTGTTAAAATCTTCTTGACCATTGCTAACTTCCCGGTCGCGTCATTATAAATTTCAAACTCGGCATCCGACTCAACTCCAGAACAAAGCTTTCTAAAGTAGGAAAAACCATTAAAGTCTGTAATATGCTCCCAGCCACAATCTTTAAATAGTTGTAAATAGGAAGCTCTCTCTGACTTTTTCATAGGATAAAAGTCCAACTGATAAACCACCTGCTCCGGTTGGCACTTTTCAAAAGTATACTTAACCGCAACTACTAAGTTAGAATAGCTTACTTCCTTAAGTTTCCAGCCCTGAGCATGCATTTCTCCGAGATAGAGAGCTTCTCTATCATAATCCGCAATGGTAGCAATTCTATAAACAACTTTCTTTTCCATCAAAGCTCCTCCCGACTGTTTCTATAGAGCCGCTCAATACGTTTCAACTCAATCTCTAAAACTTTTCGGCCCAAGTCTGTTATCTGATAGATTTTACGTTTTTCCTCTTCTCGGACAAAGGAAACCAAACCATCCTTTTCCATCTTTGATAGGGTTCCATACATGGTCCCAGGACTAATCGAAACTTGCGAATCTGTCATCTCTTTAACCTTTTGCGTAATACCATAGCCATGATTTTCCTTCTGCAGACAGAATAGAATATAAAAACCCGTTTCAGTCATAGGAAGATAAACCCGCCTAATCTTATCTGTTAATTCCATTTAATCAGACCTCCTATTTAGTTCGATATATCGCACCTCGTTATATAAAATATATCACACCTCGATATAAATTGCAAGAAAAAAAGATCGTCCTCACGGACAATCTTTCTGATTTATCATTAGTATAGATCTAGGTAGTTATCAATTTCCCATTGTGAAACGAAGGTTGCATAGCTTGCCCATTCGATTCGTTTAGCTTCAAGGAAGCTAGTGTAGATGTGTTCACCTAGAGCTGCTTTAACCACTTCGTCTTCTGTCATAGCCTTCAAAGCGTTGTGAAGAGTTGATGGAAGGTCTGTGATTCCAGCCTCTTTACGCTCTTCTGAAGTCATGATATAGATGTTTTCTTCGATTGGCGCTGGTGCTTCGATTTTGTTTTCAATACCGTGCAAACCAACTTCCAAAAGAACAGCCATTGCGATATATGGATTTGCCATTGGGTCTACTGAGCGCAATTCCAAACGTGTTCCCATTCCACGAGTAGCAGGAACGCGCACCAACGGTGAACGGTTACGACCAGCCCAAGCGATGTAAACCGGCGCTTCGTAGCCTGGAACCAAACGTTTGTATGAATTTACTGTTGGGTTCATAATAGCTGTGTAATTGTAAGCGTGCTTAATCAAACCACCAAGGAAATGATAGGCTGTTTCTGACAATTGCATTCCTTTTGGATCATTTGGATCAAAGAAGGCGTTGTTCCCTTCAGCATCAAACAAGGACATATTGCAGTGCATCCCTGAACCAGCGATACCAAATTTAGGTTTAGCCATAAAGGTTGCATACAAACCATGTTTACGCGCAATTGTTTTTACAACAAGTTTAAAGATTTGAATCTTGTCACAAGCACGAAGAACTTCATCATACTTAAAGTCAATCTCATGTTGACCTACAGCAACTTCGTGGTGGCTAGCCTCTACTTCAAATCCCATTTTAGTCAAGACGTTAACGATCTCACGGCGAGTGTTATCGGCAAGGTCTGTAGGCGCCAAATCAAAGTAACCACCCTTGTCATTCACCTCAAGAGTTGGGTCTCCATTTTCATCAAGCTTGAATAGGAAGAATTCTGGTTCCGGACCAAGGTTGAATGATTTGAATCCAACTTTCTCCATGTGATGAAGAGCTCGTTTAAGATTGCTTCGAGGATCACCAGCAAATGGCTCTCCTTCTGTTGTATAGACATCACAGATCAATCCTGCGACACTACCGTTCTCATCTCCCCAAGGGAAGACAGTCCATGTGTCCAGGTCAGGGTATAGGTACATATCTGATTCATTGATACGAACAAACCCTTCAATAGAAGATCCATCAAACATAGCCTTGTTTTCCAAGACCTTGTCTAGTTGTTCATCTGTAGCAGGAATTTCGACGTTTTTCATGGTTCCCAAAATATCTGAGAACATAAGGCGGATAAAGGTTACATTTTTTTCCTTAACTTCACGACGAATATCTGCAGCTGTGATTGGCATGGTTTTTCTCCTTATATAGACGACTAGCGGTGCCTAACCGCGACCAAAAGGTGATTGTTGAGAAGCAAAGCGACTTTGTTGAAGAACTTCATTTCGAAGAGCTCGGCGAACCTCAGTTTGACTGACTGGTTTCTTAGCTTTCGCCTCACGTTCGGCATATTTTTTCTTGATGGCAGCAATATTATACCCTTCAGAGATATAGTCCTTAATCTCAAGCAATCGATCCATGTCATTCAAAGAATACATCCGGCGATTACCTTCGTTTCGATCAGGTTTTATCAACTCCTGATCTTCATAATAACGAATTTGACGCGCCGAAAGATCGGTCAGCTTCATAACACTACCAATGGGGAAAACTGCCATATTGCGACGAAATTCTTTTTCCTTCATGTGCACTTCCTCTTCTTTCTGTCTATTATAGTCTAAAAAAAATCAATCGTCAATTGTTAATGTCATATCTTGTGACATTATTTTATTTTTTCTGTATGAGACTCCGCAAGCGATCAATATCATAATTGACTAGAATTGCTACAAAAACTCCCATAAAAGTCTCAAAAACTCGAGCAAACACGTACAAAACAGTCTCTCCGCTCGGAATTGATAGGGTAATAATCAGCATAGCTGCAACTCCCCCAATAACTCCTGACTTATTGTTCATAGCAACATTTGTCATGATGGTTAACATGGTACATATCGGAACCACAAGGAGAGTTACCCAAAAGGCTCCATGAAAAAAGTTGTTCAAGAGAAAGAAAATCAGCGCGTAAAAACCACCGATACTATTCCCTAAAATACGTGATGTCCCAAAGTGGACGCTCTTATCAAAGTCTTCTCTCAAGCTAAAAACGGCTGTCAAAGCTCCAATCTGAAGTCCCTTCCATCCAAAAAAACCAAAAATCATGAGGACCAAAAAAACAGCGATTCCTGTTTTAAAGGTGCGCATCCCTAACTTAAACTTGCTTTTATCAAATCTATACTTTTTAAAATAACTCATCATTTCATCTTTCTTTTTTTCCATTTTATCATAATTTTACTCTTTTGAGAAAAGGATTCCTCAATTGAAGAAAATAGGAACAAAAAAGAGAAGGGTATAAATCCTTCTCTTTTATAGTCTAATATTCTATTTTAGAATAAATACATGAAAGCCAAGGTTACGAGACTAGCAAGCAAGCCCACTCCCCAGAAGAAGAAATCGACCTTCCACTCACTCCAGGCTTGACCTTTACCTGAAAATCCACCCAACTCAAAATGGTGATGAACTGGTGTCATCCGGAAGATACGTTTTCCTCCAGTCAACTTAAAATAGGCAACTTGCATCATGACAGATGTTGTTTCAAAAACATACACTATACCAATCAGGAGTAGCGTCCATTCTTGGTGCAGCGCCATAGAAATAGCGGCCAACATTCCTCCAAGAGCAAGACTTCCGACATCTCCCATGAATACCTTAGCAGGCTTATGGTTAAAGACAAAGAAACCAAGAAGACCACCAATCATGGCAAGAATCACTAGGAGAATATCCAATTGGTTTTGTACATAAGCAATGACTCCATAGGCAGACAGGCTAATCACTACTGAGATACTTGCCAAGCCATCAATTCCGTCAGTCAAGTTAACAGCATTTGAAAAACCAACTAACCAGAAGAGAGCAAAGAAAATGTAAAGAACGCCTAGGTGCAATGGATACCCAAATACATTTAAGACATCCCCTCCTCTTTCATAAAAGAGATAGAAGATAACTCCTCCTACTAATTGAAGCAGGAGCTTTTGTTTAGGATTGAGTCCTTCATTGATTTTACGGAAAACCTTGAGGAAATCATCTAAGAAGCCAACCAAACCATACAAAACGAGAATAAAGAGGATCATTCCAACATTGTTGGTCAATTGATTGGTTAAAAGTGCAAAGATAAAGCTGACTAAAACACCTACTATAAGGAAAACAATTCCACCCATTGTTGGTGTTCCAGCTTTTGCTTGATGCTGTTTCACATCCTCGTGCATCTGCTGACCAGTGATTTGTGCTTTACGGTAAAAACGGATAAAAGCTGGAATTCCTACCACTGTAAGAACAAAAGTAAGGATTCCAGGAAAGATAGAAACTAGCATTCTAATCTCCTAAAGTTATTTTTATTTTCTGTATATTTTTTAAAGCTGTATTGGTACGAACACTTTGTTTTTTTACAGTTTCTCCTGTACCTTCAAATTCAACTTCGATATCCAGCCATTTTGCAAAAGTTTCGACATTCTTCTTAGACCATCCGTACAAATCAGGCATTTCTTCTACCTTATCAGAAAGGAGTAAGATCTGCTCATTTGCGTCTAGATTGCTTCCTTCTGCCGCTGAACTTTCTTTGATTTTCGTTCCTGAACCGATAACGATTGGTTGAACAAGGTTACGTCGTAGTTCTTCTGCCAAATCTCCAGGGCTATAGTCTTTTGTCGAAGGCATAGCATAGTTAGTCGTAGTGGTAACCTGATCCAGACTTTTAGCAGTTGATTGAAGATTGAGAGATTCTTTCATCGCAGAAGCACGCTCCAAGATAGGGTTGGCGAACTCACCCAACTGAATCCCAGAATAATGCTGAGGTTGTTGAACTGTTACATAGAGGATGAAATCGGGATTTTCAGAAGGATGCATGGTTACTACAGAAAAGATATGATTGGTTTCCCCAACTAAGTATCCTCCATTTTGCTCATCAGCAATCTGAGCTGTTCCTGATTTCAGGGCAACATTTTGCCCCGGAACAGTTACAGTTGGCTTGCCTGTGCTGTGGTTATACATGGTTCCATAAACCGGATCCGTCCCTACCAAAATCATATTAGTCCGAGTTAGACTAGCTGCATCTTTAGAAACAGGATTTCCCACAATTTCTTTTTGAGATTTCCGAGCAGTTTGATCATTTGGATCATATAAAGCACTGATAAATTTAGGCTCTAGCATAACTCCATCATTAGCAATAGCTGTAAAAGCTCTGAGCATTTGCACATGAGTTACAGAAATACCCTGACCGAAGGAACTCATGGCAATATTGACAATATTGTCATCAGGCAATTGTCCACCATACTCATTACTCATCCCAAATCTTGTTGGAATTCCGAATTTGAAACGATTGAGGTAATCCAACCAAGTTGCATCTCCCATCTTTTGCTCCAACAAGGTCATTCCGACATTACTAGAGTGGGCAAAACCTTGCAAGTATGTCATTATTCCACCACTCGTTAACCCAGCATTTACATCCCAGTCCTTGATGGTAACATCAGCAATTTTTAATTCGCTACTGTTGAAATATTCTCCTCCAGGGAAGGTATTATTGTCAATAGCGGCCGCCAGAGTCATTACCTTCATGGTTGATCCTGGTTCATAGTTACTTTGATACAGAAAATCACGCCAAACAAAGTTCTCTGTAATCCCTTCTTTGGTATCAGCATCAAAGGTTGGTCTTTGAGTTGTAGCCAGAATTTCTCCTGTCTTGGCGCTGACCAAAGTCGCAGTCATATATTTCCCTTTTACTTTTTCTTGGAAGGCATCCATTTGACTTTCCATGAAAGATTGTAAAGGACTAGATAGGGTTGTATAGACGTCTTTCCCGTTTACGATCTGTTGAGTAACTTGCTCAGTCCCTGGAACAATATTCCCTAGACGGTCTTTTTCATAGGTGATAATTCCATCTGTTCCTGCTAATAAGCTATTCAAGGAACTCTCAACACCAGATGTCCCAACAAGACTTTTTGAGCCATCCTCGTTTTCATGCAGCTGAGCTAAGCCAATGAAAGGCGATGCGAATTTCCCATTTGGATAGCTTCGATTTGGGCTAGTTGTAAAATCGACTCCCGCAACCTTAGCTGTCTCCAAGTCTTTTTTGATAGACATCATATTGGCATAAGTAATACCATTTCCCTTGACACCGAAGGAAACCTGTTTCAGATTAGGTTGAGAAAGTTGTTCCTTGACGTAGGATTCATCCATATCTAGATACTTATGGAAGACTTCCGCAACTTTATTATACTGGGATTCCTCTACATAGAGAATTTTCCCATTTGCGGATTTGTATTCCTTATCGATAATCGCATAGACATTGTATGATGTTGCATCTTCTGCAATCGGTGTTCCATTACGGTCATAAATGGTCCCTCTTTTAGCAGGGACTGTTCGAGTTGTTTGATGGACCCTCTTCGCTTCTTTAACGAGGTCAACACCAAATTTTGAGCCTGTACCAATAATTACCGCAAAGTTAACCAAAAAAACAGCAAAGAGAAAGACGGCCAAGAGACTGAGGCTCTTCCCAACTCGTCTGCGGTTTTCAAGGGGAGATTTGCGATTCTTAATGGCAAAGTGTATAATTCTTTCTTTCCAGTTTTTCATTTACTACTCCGCCGATCGGATATTTTCATTATTCAATTGCAAGTCTTGTGAGTCTGCAATCCCGGTCAAACGTTCTGATCGGATCAATTCATTAACTTCTTGTTTCGCATCATCCAGCTCTGTCTTTTTCTCCTCAATCTGTGTATTGAGAGTCGTCAAATCCCTTTGGACCTGCAAAAGCTTAGTCTGCATATAAACAACACTAACTGCCAAGACAAGGGCTGTGATAGCAATTGAAAGGTAAAAAGCCTTTTCAACACGTGAAAATTTTTTTATACGAGCTTGTAGCAATTGGCTCGTTGTTCCTCTGTTTTCTGCCATTATTTCCTCTTACTTGTGAATTTTTCTTGCCACTCGAAGCTTGGCTGAGTGGGAACGATTATTGGCTTCCAATTCTTCCTTGCTTGGTAAAATCGGTTTACGAGATACCAATTCCATTTTGGGCTTGAGATCGTCTGGGATGAAAGGCAAGCCTTTAGGAACTTCAACTGTGGAAGCTTCCTTAAATAACTGTTTGGTCAAGCGGTCCTCCAGCGAATGGAAGGTAATCACTGATATTCTGCCATCTAGAGCCAGCATATCCATAGCTTGCTGGATTGATTCATCTGCAGCACCCAGTTCATCATTGACCTCTATACGGATAGCTTGGAAAATTTGTTTGGCTGGGTGGCCTTTTTTCTTGAGCTCCTTTGCCGGTTTGGCAGATTTAATAATCTCTGCCAATTCCGTCGTGGTCTCAATCGGTTTCTGTTCACGCGCCTGTTCAATTTTTCGAGCAATCTGTTTGGAAAATTTGTCCTCTCCATATTTGAAAAAGATTCTTACCAAATCATGGTAGTCGTAGTGATTAACGACTTCATAAGCGGTCAAACTAGCTTCCTGATTCATGCGCATATCCAGCGGTGCATCCTTCTTATAGGAAAAACCACGTTCACGTTGATCCAACTGCGGGCTTGACACACCTAAATCATAACAAATTCCATCAATTTCAGTCACACCCAAGTCATGTAAGCGGTCCTTCAAATGACGGAAATTATCCTTGATGAAGGTGACCATTCCCTTTTCGATATAGGGAGCCAAACGTTTTTGCGCATTATCAATGGCATTCTGGTCTTGGTCAAAGGCATAGAGATGCCCTTTCTCGCTTAATTTACTTAACAAATACTCGCTGTGGCCTGCCCCACCCAATGTTGCATCAACGTAAATACCATCAGGCTTCACATCTAGCATATCAATGGTCTCATGGAGCATGACTGTTACATGATGAAATTCTTTTGTCATATCTTATCTATTTTACCACAAATCCGACTAGCTTGCACTCACTAAAGCAAAAACATTCCACTGCGTCTTTATTCTTTATATTCAAGAGGTTTCTCAGCTACTTGAGCTAGCGGTGAATCTGCTTCTGGATTTAACTGTCGATGAACAGCCTCTGCAACTGCTCTTGGTATTCCAACTTCTACAATCTCATCCACGCTAGCTTCCTTGATTTTTGTCAGAGATTTGAAATATTTCATCAAATTCTGCTTGCGTTTAGGACCTAAGCCTTCAATCCCATCCAATTGAGAGGAGAAGGAATTTTTAGAACGGAGTTGACGGTGGAATGTAATGGCAAAGCGGTGTACCTCATCCTGAATGCGTTGCAAGAGGAAAAATTCCTGAGAATTGCGAGACAACTCTACCACCTCAAGCGGATCTCCAAAAAGTAATTCATGGGTTTGGTGCTTATCATTCTTTTGAAGTCCTGCGATCGGAATATCTAAGCCTAACTCTTCTTGAATAACCTGCTTAGCAATGTTAACTTGTCCCTGACCACCATCGATGACGATTAGATCTGGCGGTGTCAAACCGTCACGCTGGACCCGTCCATAACGTCTACGAATGACCTCTCGCATACTTGCATAGTCATCTGGTCCGACCACAGTCTTGATTTTATACTTGCGGTAATCCTTCTTGCTCGGTTTTCCGTTGACAAAAACAACCATAGCAGAGACTGGACTAGTCCCCATAATATTAGAGTTATCAAAAGACTCGATACGGACTGGGGTTGGAATTTGTAGAAGTCGCCCAAGATTTTCAATAGCTCCTTGAGTCTTTTCAACTGATTTTTCCAACAGATTAAACTTCTGCTCTAAGCTAACGCGAGCGTTTTTGATAGCCAGATTAACCAGTTGCTTCTTCTCCCCTCGTTGGGGCTTGAGAACCTTTGTATCCACCAAAGCCTTGATAGCTTCTTCGTCAATATCTTGAGGAATCAGGATTTCATTGGGGATCAGGTGAGATTTCTCCTGGTAAAACTGTCCCACATATGTCAAGAAATCCTCGTCTGGATCGTTGTAGTAAGGGAAGAGATTGACATCGCGTTCAATCAGTTTACCTTGACGGACAAAGAAAACCTGAACACACATCCAACCCTTATCCACGTAGTAACCAAATACATCACGGTTTTGAAGATCTTTTGCCATGACTCGTTGCTTAGTCCGCAGAGTGCCGATGGCCTGGATTAGATCACGGTATTCCGCCGCACGTTCAAATTCCATACTTTGGGCTGCCAAAGCCATCTTACTCTTGAGTTCATCAATGATTTTGTCATCCTGCCCCTTGAGAAAATCAGAGACTTCTTGAGACATAGCTTTAAAATAGGCTTCATCCTTTCGACAAACCGTGTGAGCCATACACTGGCCGATATGGTAATAAAAACAAACTTTGGAAGGAGGATTGGTACACTTGCGAAAAGGGAAAATCCGATCCAATAGCCGTTTGATTTCATTGGCTGCCCCCACATCCGGATAGGGACCAAAATAGAGACCTCCGTCTTTTTTGACCTGACGGGTGATAATCAAGCGAGGATAGCGCTCATTGGTGATTTTGATAAAAGGATAGGACTTGTCGTCCTTGAGCATAATATTGTACTTAGGCTTGTTTTCCTTGATGAGATTAATCTCTAAAAGAAGGGCCTCAATATTAGACTCCGTAACAATAAACTCAAAATCCACAATCTCAGACACCAGGGCTTCTGTCTTGGTATCATGGCTCCCACGGAAGTAGGACCGCACCCGATTGCGCAGATTTTTAGCCTTTCCTACATAAATGATAGTGCCGTTTTTATCTTTGTGAATGTAACAACCAGGGCTAGTCGGCAAGAGCTCCAGTTTTGATTTAATCAAGTTATTCATAATTCCATTATAGCAAAAAGCCCCCTGTATTGCTTAAATCAGAGAGCTCCAGTTCCCTTAGAAAATCACTTATTCCCCAGAATCATACAGTTCTTGAACTTCTTTTACATCTTGAGCTTGGATTCCATAATAGGAGCCTGCTGGTTGCATAACCGAAACTTCATTGGTGTGTTCCAAACCGATAGCATGACCTAGTTCATGCTCTGCTGTATGCATGATACGATCATAGGTATAGCCATAGTTTGGATTGGATAAATAATAGTGATTCAAGCGAACGGTTACAGAAGTGAATTGTTTGGTTAGGAGATTTGTCTGACTCTCCGCCTCACCTGCTACAGCTGTCGAACCATCATTCATTTCAGTAGCGAAAATATCGGCCTGATCCGCTTCTGTCACAAGCTCAAAGTTAAAGGCGCCAGTCTGATTCCAGTTAGCAATAGCTTCAAGGTAGGCCTTTTGGAAAGTGGCATCCATTTGAGGATCAATATAGATAGTTGCTTGCGCCTTTGACCATTTTGCTCCTGAATCTTGATGATGATCTGTCTGAGATAAACCTTGTAATTTACCAGTTTCTTGCCATTGATTCCAACCTGCTTGGCTGACTTGAACCACTTTGCTAACTTGATTTAAAGTAGCAGGCAAATCCCCTGTCACATACCAGAGAATCCCAAAAGTGATGAGAATGAAGAAGATAAGTGTCCATACAAGGCGCCAAAAAATACGCAAAATCCCTAGTAAAAATCGACATAACACACGAATTATCCAGCCCATAATTGCCCACCTTTCTAAAAAAATAAGAACCCATCTTTAAGCCATGGATTCCCATTCTAAAGATAGATTCTTAATTATACTAAAACAAACTGAAAGAAAACTAAAATTAAGACAAGCGTTCTTCCAACACAAAATCAATTGGCAGTGTAGCCAAAAAACGTTCCAATTGCTTTTCCCAATAATACCACTCATGGGTTCCTGCACTATGGCTATAAGTCACATCTAAACCAAGTTTTTTAAGATTTTTAACTGCTAGATTATTGGCAGAATAGAGATAATCTTGTTCGCCACACCAAACCCAGAGTTTGGTCTCCTTGTCTGACTTTTTGGCAAGGGTCTCAAGCGAGTAAGGGCTATTCACCCAATCATTAACTTTGCCAAAAACACCTCGCCAGTAGGCACGCGTTCCTAAATCTTGACTCTCAGGAGAAAACTCCTCGAAGCTAAGCGCCCCAGAAAAGCTAGCGGCATGTGAGAAACGGTCAGTTGACAGTGCTAACTTAAAGGAACCGTAGCCACCCATTGATAAACCAGCAATGAAGGTTTTTTCTCGCTCGTTGGTCATATTGGGGAAGAAGCGTTTGAGCACCTTAGGCAATTCTTCTGCTAGAGCTGTGTAATAGTTATAGCCATACTGAGTATCTGTATACCAGCCATTGTTTGTATTGGGCATGACAACAATCAGATTAGTCCCTCGTAGCAAGCGCTCTACATTGGTCCGCTTGAGCCAACTGTTGTGGTTCCCTGACATTCCATGAAGAAGATAGAGAACTGGAATATCTTTACTGTTTGGCTCTGTCACCCGAGATGCATCCGGATAGAGTACATTTACTCCCCACTCCATACCTAAAACTTCTGAGTAATACTCAATCTTCATTACTGCCATAACTTGCTCCTTATTCGTTTGAGATAAGAAAAAGCCGAAACTCGACTTTCTCTCTTGCTATTTTATCCTTATTTTGCTTCCATGACTACTGGTAAAATTGCTGGACGACGTTTCGTTTGTTCAAAAAGGAATTTAGCCAAATTGTCACGAACCTTACCTTTAAGATCAGCCCAGTCAAAGTCCTCCCCTTGGAGATAGTCTTCAACTGTTTGGTTCACCAACTCTGTACTTTCGCGCAGAATATCTCGACTCTTCTTGAGGTAGACAAAGCCACGTGTATGCACTCGCGCTTTGGCAATGATTTTCTTTTCACGACGGTTAACAGTGATAGCCACGATGAAAATACCATCTTCTGACAAGACCTTACGGTCACGAAGAACAACATTACCAACATCCCCGATAGCATTTCCGTCAATCAAGACATCACCTGCAGCAACTGCACCAGACGGGACAAAGTCCCCATGTTCATAAGACATTGTTGTGCCCTTTTTCGGGATAAAAATGCGTTCTGGCAACAACCCAACAGCCATAGCAGCCTTGGCATGAGCGTCCAACTCACGGTATTCACCCTGGATCGGGAAGAGATACTGAGGTTGTAAAAGATTAATCATCAATTGAAGATCACGCGCATTCCCATGTCCTGATACACGTAAGCTTTGAGTAATCGGCTTAACGACACCACCTGCTTGGTAGACCATGTTTTCTACACGTGCCATCACAGCTTCTTTAGCGATTGATGGCGTTGTAACGATATAAACCAAGTCTCCATCCTTGATTTCAACATAGCGGTGACGACCGATTGACATTTTACGGAGTCCATTAATCGGTTCACCCATACGACCGGTTTCAAGGATAATTAACTCGTGGTCTTCAAAACGAGTCATATCTTTAGGTTTAATCAAGAGACTTTCGTTAGCCAATGACAATTTTTTCAAGCGAATAGCTGTACGAACGATATTTTCAATATCAAATCCAGTCAAAACAACGCGACGTCCTGTATCTGCAGCAGCATCAAAGACTTGCTGAATACGAGAAAGGTTACTTGCAACAGCGGCTACAATGATACGTCCATCCCAGTCAGAAATAGTTTGCGTAATTTCATCACCAACTTCACTTTCGCTGGCCACTTGAATATTACTGTCTGCGTTTGCTGAGTCGCTTAGAAGAGCTAAAACTCCTTCGCGACCAATTTCTGCTAAACGACCAAAGTCAGTCGCATATGATTCGCTAGCCGTTTGGTCAAATTTGAAGTCCCCTGTATAAACGATACTTCCTTCAGATGTTTTCAAAACGACACCCAGACTCTCTGGGATAGAGTGAGTTGTGCGGAAGAAGGAAACCTCCGTACCGCCAAAGTCGATTTCTGTATTTTCATCAATAACATGGAAATCATCGAATTTTTTAGCACTATCATTTCCTTTAACAAAAAGCTTAGCAAGCTCAATTGTCAACTCTGAACCAAAAACAGGAACTTTCACTTCTGACAAGAGATAAGGAAGAGCTCCAATCGCATCCGCATGTCCGTGCGTTAAAAAGACACCTGCAATACGGTCGCTATTTTCAAACAGATATTCCATATTTGGAATAACGACATCGACACCCAACTGCTCATTTTCAGGATATTTTAAACCTGCATCTAAAACAAAGATTGAATCGTTAATTTCTGCGATGTACATGTTTTTCCCGTTTTCACGAACACCGCCTAAAGTTGTTAATTTAATATTGGTCATTTTCCCTCCGAAGTATTACTATAACGTGTTTGTAGAGTCTTCACAACTCTCTTTTTGTAAAAGTCCAATTTACTTTTATCCGAATCTTTTCTTCTCATTATACCATTTTTTTACTAATTTTCAAAATGAAGATAGGATTTCAACTAGAGAACATTCACCACTGATAACCGAATCGCTTTGCTTTGTTTTCTCTTTGCGAAATCGCTGTCCGCCAACGGACCTAGGGCCTTACTTCACAAGCAGCTACTCGGCAAAAAATTGTAATAAGGAGCTTACTCGCAAATAAAAAAAAGATTTAGAAGCTCTAAATCTTTTTAATCATCTTTAGTTTGGATAAATGTAAGTAACTTTACCTAAAAATTCATGTGGATTAAAGAAACCACGATAGTTAGCAATTTGTTTTTGACGTCTGTAGTTTGCTTCCAATACCTGAATAGAATTCTCATTTTGTACATCTGTCACATAAGCAACGTGTCCATATTCACCACCGTCCCAAACGGCGATTGCGCCTACTACTGGAACATCTCCTACACGATAACCTTGAGCACTAGCATAAATCGCCCAAGTATTAGCATTCCCCCACCAGTTGCTAGCCCAAGGAGCCAATTCTTTCACGCCCCATGTACACTGACCAACAGGATATGAGTTTCCATAGTCTGTCGGAGTATTCACGACAACATCATCATCTGAAGCAGGATTCAAAGTACTAGTCGCCTCAGAAGCCGGAGCGCCGTATGAATAAGTAGCCTGAGCTGGACCGCTTACTTCTAGCACATCCCCTGGGTGGATCATATCAAAAATGCTTTTCCCGTTATTTGCTGCCAACTCATAAGGATCCATGCCATTTGCTGTGGCAATAGCAAAAAATGAATCTCCGTCTTGGACAACGTAAGAAGATGCACTAACAGTTTGAGCACCTACTGACGCTAAAATAGCAGTGGACGTCAAACCAAGAGTCAGTTTAGCAACTGTTTTTTTCATAATAATTTTCTCCTAAAATTTTATTGATTATTTTTAATTTTTTTGTTGACAAGAGAATCATACCTGATTTACATGTCAGTTGTTTTAGAATTATGTTGTAGTCATGTTACAAATATGTATACTTTTACTACATAACATTCTAAAGAACAAATAATTCAAAAATTATAAGAGACAACAAAAAACTGAGATTATTCACCTCAGCTTCTTTTCTTCTATTTTTCCATTAAAAAGTCATAGATTTCCTGCACCGTACCTAGTGCCATCATTTCTTGATCTTTAACAGTTTGTTTGAGATTTTGATAAATCTGACTTTCAGCGATGTCCCGCTTGGCAGCATCTTTATTTACTTTCATTACACCATTTTCAATCGTAACAAAACCAAGTTCTTCAAAAATCTGAATCATTTTGACTAGCAAGATCTGTTCTATCTTCAAATAAGCTGATAAGTCCTTGAGCTTATAACGAATATCAAATTCTGGGAACTGGTAGATTGTCTTATAAAGCTTAGCGAATTGCTCTCTTGTACCATAACCTGTCAAATAGTATGCTTTAGCGATATCATTTTTAAAGTAAATAGCAGAGAAATCCTGTTCTTGCAGCACTTGTTTGAGAAGACTGAGATCCTCGGGAATATTTTTTACAACGATTGCTGGGCTAGAAAGCAGTTCTGATAAATCACTGGTAAAATCTAGGACAGGTACTCCCTCTGGTAGCTCTACACTCTTACTACGGATGTTAAAAAGTTGAACACCGTCCACACGGGCATCTACCATCATCAACTGGAGGGTTGTTTGCCCATTCCATTGGTTAACAGAAAGGGTAACTGCCAATTCCAGTTGTTTTACCTGAGAAAATTCTGTAGCCTTTAATCCTTGACCAAAAGCTACTACCTCAAAACTCGCGGTCCCTTTAGAAATCTTCAATTTCAAATGACTATCGCTCGCTCCCATAGAACGAGCATTTTCAACTTGAAAATCTCGAATATAAAAAACAGGTTTTTGGTTATCCATTCCAAAAGGAGCTAATCGTTCAAAACTTTTAACCGTCTCTAAACTTAGGCTTTCCAAATCTAATTCTTCATCTAGATATAATGTATTCTTGCCTTTGGCATCTATCCCTTTGTCTTTTACATAGGTTTCTAAAATTTCCGATAAGGCGTCTAGCTGCTCCGCTTCAAGTGTCATACCTGCAGCGCCTGCATGCCCACCAAAGGCGATAAAAAGTTCCCGATGCGGATTAAAGGCTTCAAAAATATCGACTGCATCAATACTTCGAGCACTCCCCTTGGCACGGCCATCTTCAATATTCAGAACAATAACTGTCTGCCCTAATTCTTCCAACAAGCGCCCAGCTACAATCCCAAGCACTCCTGGGTTCCAACCTTCTTTGGCTAAAACTTGAACACTTTTGTTAGGGTCTACCAAACTTTTAGCTTCTTCATAAATAGCCTGAACAATTTCCTTACGTTCTTCGTTTTTATTTTGAATCATGAGGGCAATCTCACGCACCTCTTCATCATCAAAGCCAGTTAGTAACTCAATAGCAGGATTAGGATCATCCAAGCGCCCTAGGGCATTCAAGCGAGGCGCCAACTGAAAACCAACCGTCTCTTCTGTAAGGTCACTACTAGAAATCCCTGCAATTTCAAATAGTTCTTGGAGGCCTAGTCTCTGGGTATTGCGTAAAACTTCTAGACCGTATTGAACCATGATTCGATTTTCATCTGTCAAGCTGACCATATCAGCAATTGTCCCAATAGCAACCAAATCAAGCAACTCAACCTGCACTTCCTCCAAGAGGGCACAAGCTAGTTTAAAAGCCACCCCACAACCCGCCAAATGTTTAAAAGGGTAGTCTGCTTCAGGATGCTCCGGATGAACGATTGCATAAGCATCAGGTAAGACCTCCGGTAGAGAATGGTGATCCGTTACAATAACATCCACTCCCATAGATTGAGCCAAGTCAATAGCCTCATGACCTGCAACTCCATTATCTACGGTTACAATCAAGGATATCCCTTGTTGCTCAATGAAGTACTTGTAAACACTGGCATTAGGACCATAACCATCTGTAAAACGATTAGGAAGATAGACTAAACACTCGGCTCCTAATTGTTCTAATGTTTCTTTAAGGATAGAAGCTGATGTCATCCCATCTGCATCGTAGTCTCCATAAACGAGGATAAATTCACCCTGCTCTATAGCACGACGAATACGATTCACTGCCTTGTCCATATCGTGGAGAAGATAGGGATCATGTAAATCATCTAGACTTGGTGCCAAAAAACGAGACAAACTATCTCCATCCTTAATACCACGGCTAAATAATAAACGAGCAGCTTCAGGCCCTAGCCCAGCTTTCTTGGCGATTTTTGTAAAATCTGCATCCTCAACTTGAGGTGCAAATTGCCAATTATAAGTCGGAATAATCAAAATTCATCCACTCTTTCTTACGATTCTATCCCTTTATTATAACATGATTTCAAGTTTTTCTCCTCTTTATTTCCTTAACTCTTTCAATCAAAATCCCAAAAAATTCCTATTCTCATCAAGGTTAAAAAAGAAGCTAAACACCAGTCGATAACTCTATCCCTTTCCAACAAGACCTAGCCAACATTTTAAAACATCTTCTCTTTATGCTACACTATTGGCATGGAACATCATTTTAATCATAGAGCAGAATCTTTCGACTCTCCCAAAAACCAATTTCTAGCAGACCTTGTAAATGCAGAGATCAAGCAACAAGTCTCTGATCTATCTACCAAATCAATCCTAGACTTTGGAGGAGGAACTGGACTTATCGCTCTTCCTCTAGCCAAACAAGCCAAGTCAGTGACCTTGGTTGACATCGCAGAAAAAATGCTGGAGCAAGCTCGTATCAAGGTTAAAAACCAAAAACTTGAAAATCTACACTTGATTCAACAAGACTTAGTGCTTAAGCCATTAGAGCAAACATTCGATCTCATTATCGTTAGTCGTGTTCTTCATCACATGCCTCAACTTGATTCCAGTCTAGCTATGTTTCAGGAACATTTGACTCCCGGAGGTCAACTATTTATCGCTGATTATACCGTACCAGATGGAGAAACACATGGTTTTATGATTTCGGAACTTGAGGAGATTCTAAAGAATCATGGCTTCTCAGATATTCAGACACAAATACTTTATAGTTCCGAGCATCTTTTTCTTGATAAACCTTCTCAACTATTTCTTACATCTGCGATAAAATAATCACTTCTTAATACAAGCACTGAAAGAATTCTACTTTATTTTTTCTTCAGTTATTAAACTTTTCAGGTTACTTCTTTCCAACTATTTCAATCATAAAAACTCTCCTTAAAACATTAAGGAGAGTTTCTTGTTACCATAAAATAAATATCTAGGAAAACGCTTGCATAATTTTTTACCTCGTGTTATACTAATTTTAAAATAAATTTATAGGAGACTATTGATGAAGAACACATTCCCTCAATGCGAGAAAAAAATGGTTTATAGTATCCGTTCCTTGAAAAATGGGACCGGTTCAGTACTTATCGGAGCGAGTTTTATCCTACTGGCCCTTGCAGCACCTCATGTTGCTGCAGATGAAAATCTCTCGAGCACCAGAGAAAATGTAAGCGCTGTTACTATTGGTCCTACAGATACAGATTCTAAGCCAGCTACAACTACAGTTTCTGGGCAGAATAATGCAAACGATTCCCTCAAAACTGAAGAAAAAGCTAAAGATTCTGAAGTAGCTTTAACTACTGAAAGTGCTAAAGCAGAGGGTACTACAACCAATCCTTCTAGCGATCAAGTAGAAAAGAGAGACGAGCCAGCTACAACTTCAGAGGATAAAAAAACTGAAGTAGCTGCAAGTCCAGCTTCAGATGAAAAAACAAAAGAAGAAGCTAGTTCTGAAACACCAATCGCAGACAACTACTTCCGCATCCATGTCAAAAAACTTCCTGAAGAAAACAAGGATTCTCAAGGTCTCTGGACTTGGGACGATGTAGAAAAACCTTCTGAAAATTGGCCAAATGGAGCCAAGTCCTTCAAGGATGCCAAGCAAGATGACTATGGCTATTACCTAGATGTCAAACTCAAAAATGAACAAGCCAAGAAAGTCAGCTTCCTCATTAACAATACAAAAGGGGATAATCTTACTGGAGACCGTTCTGTAGAGCGTCTATCTCCAAAAATGAATGAAGCTTGGCTAGATGAAAACTACAAAGTTTACAACTACCAACCTCAGCCTGCGGGAACTGTCCGCGTCAACTACTACCGTACTGATGGTAACTATGATAAGAAATCTCTCTGGTACTGGGGAGATGTCAAGAACCCAAGTAATGGTGAATGGCCTGATGGAACAGACTTTACAGCAACTGGAAAACACGGTCGTTACATTGATATTCCTCTCAATGAAGCTGCAAGAGAATTTGGATTTTTACTATTAGATGAAAGCAAGAAAGGCGATGACGTGAAAATCAGAAAAGAAGACTATAAATTCACTGATCTGAAAAACCATAGTCAAGTTTTCCTTAAGGATGATGACGAAACAATCTACACTAACCCTTACTATGTACATGACATCCGTATGACAGGTGCCCAACATGTGGCCACATCTCGAATCGAAAGTAGCTTCTCTACACTTGTCGGTGCTAAGAAAGAAGATATCCTCAAACGTTCAAACATTACAGACCATCAAGGAAACAAGGTGACCATCACTGATGTTGAACTCGATGAAGCTGGTAAAAAAGTAACCTACATTGGTGATTTCTCTGATACTCAAAACCCTTACACAGTTGCCTACGATTCAGACCGTTTTACCACACGTTCAAGCTGGCGCCTCAAGGATGAGACCTACAGTTATGACGGTCCACTCGGCGCAACCCTAAAAGAAGATGGCAAGCGTGTCGACCTTACCCTCTGGTCTCCAAGTGCTGATAAGGTTTCAGTTGTCGTCTACGACAAGAAAGATCCTGAAAAAGTTGTCGGAACAGTCGCTCTTGAAAAGGGAGAAAAAGGAACCTGGAAACAAACTTTGGACGCAAACTCTGGTCTAGGTATCAGCAACTACACTGGCTATTACTACCACTACCAGATCGAGCGCCAAGGTAAAACCGTTCTCGTTCTTGACCCTTATGCCAAATCATTAGCGGCTTGGAACAGTGATCTAGCAAAAACAGACCCTGCTCATAAAGTTGCTAAAGCTGCCTTTGTGGACCCAGCAAAACTAGGTCCACAAGACTTGACCTATGGTAAGATTCGCAACTTCAAATCACGTGAAGATGCTGTCATCTACGAGGCACATGTCCGCGACTTTACTTCAGATCCTGCCATCGCAAAAGATTTAACCAAACCATTTGGTACCTTTGAAGCCTTTATCGAGAAGCTCGATTATCTCAAAGATTTGGGCGTGACCCACATCCAACTTCTACCAGTATTGTCTTACTACTATGTCAATGAATTGAAGAACCAAGAACGCTTGTCTGCCTATGCTTCAAGCAACAGTAACTACAACTGGGGATATGACCCTCAAAACTATTTCTCCTTGACTGGTATGTACTCTAGCAATCCCAAGGATCCAGAAAAACGTATCGCGGAATTCAAAAATCTCATCAACGAAATCCATAAACGTGGCATGGGAGCTATCTTGGACGTGGTCTACAACCATACTGCCAACGTCGATATCTTTGAAGACCTTGAGCCAAACTACTACCACTTTATGGACGCAGACGGAACTCCACGTACTAGCTTTGGAGGCGGTCGTTTAGGAACAACCCACTACATGTCTAAACGAGTCCTAGTTGACTCTATCAAGTATCTGGTTGAAACTTACAAAGTGGATGGCTTCCGTTTCGATATGATGGGAGACCACGATGCGGCTTCAATCGAAGAAGCATACAAGGCTGCACGCGCCCTCAATCCAAATCTGATCATGCTAGGTGAAGGTTGGAGAACCTATGCTGGTGATGAAAATATGCCTACTAAGCCTGCTGACCAAGATTGGATGAAACATACCGATACTGTCGCTGTCTTTTCAGATGATATCCGTAACAACCTCAAGTCAGGTTATCCAAATGAAGGCCAACCTGCCTTTATCACAGGTGGAAAACGCGACATCAATACCATCTTTAAAAATCTCATTGCTCAACCAACCAACTTTGAAGCAGACAACCCTGGAGATGTGATTCAGTATATTGCAGCCCACGATAACTTGACTCTCTTTGACATCATTGCTCAATCTATCAAAAAAGACCCTAGCAAGGCTGAAAACTATGCTGAAATCCATCGTCGCTTAAGACTTGGTAACCTCATGGTCTTGACAGCTCAAGGAACACCATTTATCCACTCTGGTCAAGAGTATGGACGTACCAAGCAATTCCGTGACCCTGCTTACAAGACACCAGTTTCAGAGGATAAGGTTCCAAACAAATCTCACTTGTTGCGTGATAAAGACGGCAATCCATTTGTCTATCCATACTTCATCCATGACTCTTACGACTCTAGTGATGCTGTCAACAAGTTTGACTGGACCAAGGCAACAGATGGAACAGCATATCCTGAAAATGTCAAGAGCCGTGAATATATGAAAGGTTTGATTGCTCTTCGTCAATCTACAGATGCCTTCCGACTCAAGAGTCTGCAAGATATCAAGGAGCGTGTCCGCCTCATTACTGTCCCAGGACAAAATGGAGTTAAAAATGAAGATGTGGTCATCGGCTACCAAATTACTGCTCCAAATGGAGATATCTACGCTGTCTTTGTAAATGCAGATGAAAAGGCTCGTGAATTCACTCTAGGAACAGACTTTGCTCATTTGAGAAATGCTGAAGTCCTGGCTGATGAAAACCAAGCAGGACCTGTAGGGATTGCAAACCCTCAAGGTCTCGAATGGACTGAAAAAGGCTTGAAATTGAACGCTCTCACTGCTATCGTTCTCCGCTTGTCTCAAGGTGGTGCCATTGTCGCTCCAGCTGTGGAAGAAAAGCCAGAATTTGATCTTTCTAGCTTGAAAGTAGAACAAAATCAGGCCCAAAACCTAGCTGTCCAGCCTGAAACTCAAGAAACTGTTGTAGAGGGTCTTTCTCAAAAAGTCCTTCCAAACACAGGAACTGAAAACAAATCACCTCTTGCTCTTGCTGGATTCAGCATTCTGTCCCTTCTTGGACTTGGAAGTTTCCTAAAGAAAAAAGAGGAAAAATAGGGCTATAGACTTCAATAAGACAGCACGTCATAAATAATCAATAAAAAAGCAAGAACTAAAAAATTCTTGCTTTTTTACATGAGCGAGTTAAAATAGAGACTTTTATGACCAAAGAATTCCCTTATAGGATAAAAGAAGAGCTAGGAATCATAATCCGTAGAAAAACATAAAGAGCCACTTTAATGTCACACATAGAGCTACAAATCACGGATAAATGTTAATACAATTCCTACAACGAGATACATTTCTTCCTCCTTTAATGATTCTATTTTATTATCATTATCCACATAGAAAAAGAGGAACTCCGGTCCTCTTATCCTTCTATCCTACTCTCTGCATCCGCCACTACTCGGGCCAAACTAGTTTGGCTTAATTCTTCTTCCATGGCTTCTTGAATTTTATCTAACTTTTCATCTAAAACCCCATGGATATTAGCTCCTACTGGACAGTCAGGATTAGGATTATCATGGAAACTAAAGAGTTGTCCAGTCTTTCCAAGGCATTCCACCGCTTGATAAATATCCAAAAGACTAATATCCTCAAGATTTTTGATAATCTCTGCCCCTCCGGTTCCACGCGCGACGGAAATCAAGTCTGCTTTTTTCAGTTGGGACAAAGTTTTTCGGATAATAACAGGATTGACTCCAACACTACTAGCTAGAAAATCACTAGTCACCTTGCTTTCCTTCCCTTTTAGGGCAATGATTACCAACATATGTGTCGCAATGGTAAATCGGCTTGAAATTTGCATGCAGTCCTCCTTTATTATCAACCAAGCTCATTCTTCTCTTATATTTATTATATCTCCTAGAGTTGTAATGTCAAGAGTTACGACTAAGCCAGTCGTCCAATTCAACATCATGTCCTTGACTCTGAGCGATTTCGTGCAACAAGTCCTGATTATGGGTATGGTGAATTCCATTGACTAAGCTTTCATAGTATACCTGATAGTAGGGCAATTGTAACTCTCTAGCCAACTGTAATTCTGACTCAACATCGTAATCAACACGACGAAAATCTATATCCTTCAAGCCTTTGTCATCAAAATCCAAAATCATATATTGCGCCCGCAAATCCTCACGTAGACTTGCTGATAAAAAGAAGGGTTGCCCAATCGAACCTGGATTCAGGATAAGCTGACCACCACTACCATAGCGAAGAAACTGCTGATGGATATGACCATAAATGGCAATATCACAGTCCGGATTGGTGACAAGACGATCAAAGTCCTCTTGTTTTCCCAGATGAATCAACTCTCGCCCCCAATTTTTATCCGGCAAATGATGGCTTATCCCTACCTTCAGATTTCCAAACTGGCGGTGTGTGTGCATGGGAAATGCCTGTAGAGCTTCAATATCATCTAGACTAATTTCTTCCATAATATACTGGCATTGGCGCAAGAGGTAGCGATGGCTAGGTCTACTTGTATCTAATTTTCGATGAGCTGCTCGCCATAAACTCTCTTCCCAATTTCCCAGAACTCGAATCGTAATCGGCAAGTCCTCTAATCGTCTGAGAATATTTTTTCGTCCTGTCCCAGGCATGAGAATATCTCCCAAAAGCCAATATTCCTCAGCGCCTGCCTTCTCTGCATCTGCTAAAACAGCTTCTAGTGCTCTTGTATTTCCATGGATATCTGAAAGTACCGCAATTTTTGTCATATGATCCCCTCTTGCCTTCTCTCCTTTAATTATAACACTCTCAAAACCAAAGTCAAAAGCATTTTGTTTGCTATCATTTTTTACTTTACTTTTTTAGTGAAAAGGATTACAATGAAGGTGATAAGAAATGAGGAGGTTTTTGCTATGACACAACGTTACGAAAACATCATGGTAGCAGTCGACGGTTCTAAAGAAGCTGATTTGGCTTTTATCAAAGGAGTTCAGTCAGCATTACGTAACCAGGCTAAATTAACCATTGCGCATGTAATCGATACTCGTGCTCTTCAAAGCATTTCAACATTCGATGCAGAAGTTTACGAAGAGTTACAAGTTGAGGCCCAAGATTTGATGGCAGAATATGAAAAGCGTGCAAAAGATACTGGTCTTACAGATATTCAAGTTGTCATCGAAATGGGAAATCCTAAAACTCTTTTGGCTAAAACAATCCCTGATCAAGAACACGTTGATTTGATTTTGGTTGGAGCAACAGGGCTTAACGCCTTCGAACGTTTACTTGTCGGCTCTTCATCTGAATATATCCTTCGCCACACAAGCGTTGACCTTCTCGTCGTCCGAGACAAGGATAAAACTTTATAATTAGACTAAAAAAGGAGCCAATGCGCTCCTTTTTATTGTTTATTTTTTCTTTCTTTATGACGTTCATAAGCTCTAATCTGACGCTCAAGTTCCTTCTTGATAGCTGGTTCTGGAGCATACTTCTCCTCCCAGCCTTCCGGCTTAAGTATCTTGTGAGTCACAGGATCAAACTGTGCCTTGCCATCTGGGAATATTTTACCCATGTTTGCTTGATGGACAATCTCGAATATCCGCTCTGGATCTACTCCCATCAGTACAAAACTACCATACGTAAAATAGAGAGTATCAATCAAGGCATCGACTTGTCCAACCAAAGTACTTTTAGCCGGTATTTTTTGAGAAACTTTATCTGCTGATACATCAAGTGCCTGGTGCAAATCTTGTACAGCTTGTTGAAATTCCTCTTCAGAATTGCTGGCAGCACGGACAAATTCAACTAACTCTTCAATCTTAAAGCCGGCACGATAAGTTGCCCCTTGCAAATCCCAAGCTATTGGTTCTTCTTGAGTTCGCTCGTCCATCATATGATGGAAGGTTTTAACCTTGTTAAAATGATAGTCACGACTGACAAAGACTTTTTCAGAAGATAAAACTCCAAAATATTCCAAAGCCTTGTGAATCCCATCGTTTTGGTTGCTGGCAGTAATATGCTTGGCAACTTCTTTTACGCTGCTACTACCATTCCCCATGGCAACAGACATCCCAACACCAGCCAACATTTCCAAATCATTATCCGAGTCTCCAAAAGCCATGACTTGGTTGAGATCAAAACCATACTCTTTCCCTACACGACGGATACCCTCTAACTTAGAATTTCCTTGATTGATAATATCGGCCGCGAATGGATTACTTCTGGTAAATTTCAAATGATTTAATACTTCAGCAGCATGGTTTGTCTCCTCAGGCGTCATCAACATAAGCACCTGATAGATTGGTTGGTTGATTAAGTCCAACAAATCATCTTCCTTCTGAGGAAGGGCCTTACTGACCATACGATTAAAGGAATGACTAACAGTACGAGTCAAAAATTTAGGTACAAATCGACTAACTAGCTGTGAAAGAGGGCTGAGTCCAAAGGACATAATCCGAGAACCGACAACGTCTTGTCGCGTTCCCATGGCAATCTCTTTTCGATTTTTCTTGGCATAAGAGATGATTTGTCTGAGACTTCTCTTATCAATAGGGCTAGCAAAAAGAACGCGATCTTTGTTAAAGATATATTGGCCATTGTAGGTCACTGCAAAATCCAGATCCAAATCATCCATCAAATCCTTAACAAAAAAAGGTCCTCGCCCTGTTGCTACCCCAACAAGCACCCCTTGTTCTTTCACAATCTTGATAGCTTCCTTAGTGGACTTCAAAACACTCTTACTGTCATTTACAAGCGTTCCATCAATATCAAAAAATACAGCTTTGACTTCCATTCTATCTCATTCCTTTCTTTTATGATACAATGATTATACCACATTTCAGAAAAAGTGAGTGAATCATGACTAAGAAAATCCTTGTTTTACATACCGGTGGCACTATTTCCATGCAGGCAGATGAATCTGGAGCTGTAAGGACTAGTGCTGATAACCCTATGAATCATATCTCTAATCCTCTCGAAGGTATCGAAGTCCATTCCTTGGATTTTTTAAATTTGCCCAGCCCACACATCAAGCCTAAGCATATGTTAGCCCTCTACCATAAAATTAAACAAGAGGCATCGTCCTATGATGGTGTTGTCATTACACATGGGACAGATACACTAGAAGAAACAGCTTATTTCCTCGATACCATGGAGGTACCTCATATGCCTATCGTCCTGACAGGTGCTATGAGAAGTTCCAATGAACTGGGAAGTGATGGTGTCTACAACTATCTTAGCGCCTTACGAGTGGCCAGTGATGATAAGGCTGCAGATAAGGGTGTGTTGGTCGTTATGAACGATGAAATTCACGCCGCCAAATATGTCACAAAAACGCATACTACTAACGTTAGTACCTTTCAAACACCAACTCATGGACCACTCGGGCTCATTATGAAGCAGGAAATTCTCTACTTCAAAACGGCAGAACCTCGTGTTCGTTTTGACTTGGACCACATTCAGGGATTGGTCCCTATCGTTCCTGTTTATGCGGGCATGACCGATGAACTTCTCGATTTACTTCCTGTTGACCAACTAGATGGATTGATTATTCAGGCTTTTGGTGCTGGAAATGTCCCCAAGGAAACAGCTGAAAAATTAAAATCTCTCAGTCAAGCAGGACTTCCTATTGCACTAGTCTCACGTTGTTTCAATGGGATTGCAGAACCCGTTTACGCCTACGAAGGTGGTGGTGTTTGTCTTAAGAATGATGGTGTATATTTTGTAAAAGAACTAAACGCTCAAAAAGCACGACTGAAGCTTCTTATCGCAATCAATGCTGGACTTAAGGGCGATGAGCTCCAAGCTTATATGGAAGGATAATAAAAAACCAGGAAATCAGCTAGATTCCTGGTTTTTTTATTACTTTTTGCGAGTTGATTTGCGTTCTGTCAAACCGTGAGGTAGGAGGACTTCACGTTCTTCTAATTCCTCTTTATGCATAATTTTAGTCAACATACGCATACTAATCGCACCTAAATCATACAAGGGTTGTGCGATAGTTGTAAGGCTTGGTCGAGTAAAGCGTGCGATTTGAGAATCATCACTCGTAATGATTTCAAAGTCTTCTGGCACTGAAACTCCATGGTCAGCTAAGCCGTTCAAGAGACCAGCTGCCAATTCATCACCAGTCACAATCGCTGCAGTTGCTTTTGAAGAAACTAAGCGCTCTGCCAAAGCATAACCATCATCATAGCGATATTTAGATTCAAATACAAGTCCTTCACTATAGTTGACTCCTGCTGCTTTCAAAGCTTCTTTGTAGCCAACCAAGCGAATTTTACCGTTAATATCATCTACCAATGGACCACTCACAAAGGCAATTTTTTTGTTACGCTTCAACAAATGGCGAACAGCATCCGCAGTAGCATTCTTATAGTCAATATTAACACTTGGAAGCTGGTGTTCTACATCCACTGTTCCCGCAAGAACTACAGGGGTACGTGAACGTGAAAACTCTGAGCGAATTTTCTCTGTTAAGTGATAGCCCATAAAGATAATACCATCAACTTGTTTTGAAAAGAGTGTATTCACTACTGCCACTTCTTTTTCATCATCCTCATCACTATTCGCAAGGACGATGTTATATTTGTACATCTCTGCAATATCATCAATCCCTTTTGCTAGCGCAGCAAAATACGTGTTAGTGATATCTGGGATGACAACCCCAACAGTTGTTGTTCGTTTGCTTGCCAAGCCACGAGCTACTGCATTTGGACGATAGTCTAGGCGATCAATCACCTCTAGAACTTTCTTACGAGTGTTTTCTTTGACATTCTTGTTGCCATTGACTACACGACTGACAGTTGCCATTGAAACTCCTGCTTCTCGGGCAACGTCATAAATTGTTACTGTATCATCTGTGTTCATACCGTTTCCTTTCTAATGTTGAAAATTTTGTTTTCATGTTTACACCACTACTAGTTTACCACTAATTGTAAGCATTTTCAAGGATTAATTGAACTTTCTTTGAAAAAATTTCACCGATAATCATATTTTTGTAAATCAGTTTACTTTTCTTGATTTTTAGGCCAGTTTGCAGTATGATAATAAAAAATTAAGTAGGAGGCATGGATGGCTTTTACGGATTCTCATAGACGTTGTGCTAGCTTTGGTGTGGTAACCAATCTCCCAGACGATGTGATTGACTCAATCTGGTACATTATCGATCATTTTTTAAAGCATGTTTTTGAATTAGAAGATGAGTTGGAATTTCAGCTCTTAAACAGTAACGGTTCCATCACCTTCCGTTTTTCAAGTGAGCATCTACCTACAACGATTGACTTCGATTTTAATCATCCCTTTGACCCATTGTACCCACCGAAAGTACTTGTTATGGATATGGACGGTAAGGAAACCATCCTCCTACCTGAAGAAAATGACCTATTTTAAAAACTCTAGCCTTCTGACTAGAGTTTTCTTTTTTTAATAAATAGAACGACTAACCACGATACCACCTGGTTTTTTAAATTCTAAATCCAGATAATCCTGATAGGTTCCAGGAACGATAAACCCTTGCGGGCTCAGGATATCTGTCCCAGCTTCTCCAACGATAGAATCTGCTAACAGAACACAGTTGGTACTGAGGACAAAGTAGGTTTTAAATTTAGATGATGTGAACTTATAGAGTGTCGCATCAGCCTCGTGTTTCAGTTGATAAGAGTAGGTATGTTTGACCTCTCCTTCCCTTCTTTTCAGCAGTTGTGAACTTGGCTCCCAAGGTATCAAGAGGCTTTCTATCTCTCTCAATCGTTCTTCGATGGCTTTTTTCTGTTGTTCAGACAGGCTTAAACCATAGGCGAATAGGGTTTTCTGGCTTTCTCTCTTACAAAGTTCAATATATTTTTCACGATTAGCCTTAAATAATACTCCGTCACCGATTGCCCCAAACAAGCGCTCTGAGTGAGGGTCATAAGAACCGTAGGAAATAACCTGACCTTGGTAGCAAATATCTACATGGCCCATTGCCAAGAAGAAGGATGATTCTGAAGTATGGATGAAAATTTCTAAGTCAACAGATTTTTCATTTTTTCTCTCCAAATGCACTTCGTTTTCTTCCGTCTGATGGGTAGCTAAGGTTTCATTCCATCTTCGTAAGGTACTAATAGGAATTAAAGCCGTCACAAATATAGGCAGTGTCATTCTCATTCTGCGCTTGAGCTTTGGATTACTTCTCCCTTTTTCAAAAAAGAATCCATCCCTGACACTACTCGCTCCCAACATGATTAAGTAAAAACCAAGCAGGAGCAACTCAAAATTTGTTGCATCATGAAAAGGGGAGATACTATAGAGACCAAATCCCATCATCCACAAAGCATCGAATAAGTAATTGACCCTTGAGCGAATATGATTCTTCCGATAAATCAACCAGGTAATCAGGCTAATCAGACCTGTAAACAATTGATAACTACCAATAGAAATAACCAAGACATAGAGGGCAATCCCCTGCAAGATGACAGAGTCAAATAGAATGACTGCAAGAAAGAGTTTGGCTAGAGTTACAAAAATATTTTCTCTGCGAGACTTTTCCTGAAACCATCGCGTCAATAGTTGCCAAACGGCAGACAAAGAAAAATAACCCATTAATAGCTGGTAACCTAACATCGGTACCAGCTGCCCAAAACAAATCAAGAGAAGGCCTAGGGTTATGGCTACTGCACCTTCCCCTAGACTTCTCCATTTACTATAAATTTCGAAAAACTTAAACATTTTCTTTCTCCAATTGACGATATAAGTGACGAATCGGTTGTCCTAGGACTGGATGGATGAAATGAGGCGCAATTTCCTGCAGAGACTCTAAGACAAAGAGTCGCTCAGCAAGATAAGGATGCGGCAAGATGAGATTATCGTTATAAATGACCTGATCCTCCATAAAAAGCAAGTCCAAGTCAATCAAACGAGGTCCCCAATGCACTTCTCTAACCCGACCCATTTCTGCCTCAATGTCCAACAAGGTTTCTAACAAGATTGGAGCCGGCAGCCAAGTTTCGACTTCAACCACCTGATTGGCAAAACTATCTTGTTCTACACCACCCCAAGGCTCAGTTGTAATCACACTAGATTCTTTGAGAATACGAATCCCTCGAGTACGCATCTTGCCAAGAGCTAGTTCGAGATTAGCCGTCTTATCCCCCATATTGCTACCTAGAGCAATAAAGGCTCTTTGTTTGCGGCGATGGATGGTTACTGAACAGGTGTCTAGTGGTAGATGAATAGGCGCCCATGGTTTTTTGAGTTCCAGTTTAATTTCTTGAACTATTGGATAGGTTTCAAAAGTGCGCTCTACTAGTTTGTAGGCAACTGTTTCAATCAAGTCTTCCGTGGTTTCCTGAAACCAAGTCGTCCATTGCTGACAGAGCTCGCCATAATGGACAGAAGCTTCTAAATCTAGGTCCGTAGCAGCCTTGGTCATATCATAGGATAAGCTAGCATCAATGATAAATTTTTGACCCAGTTCCTTCTCACTCGGGAAAAGACCATGATAGGCAAAAATTTCCAAATCCTTAATGCGCAATTGATCCATAACTAGTCCTTTCTAGAAAAAATCGTTTGAATCGATTTTTATAACCCCATGAGACGGTAGGCTTGATTTCGAAGATCTTTATCCGTTTCAAACACTCCACGAGCTACTGTTGTCAAGGTTGCAGTTCCTGGTTTTCGAACACCACGCATGCTCATACACATATGCTCTGCTTCAATAACAACGAAAGCACCTTTGGCACCTAGATATTCCATCAAAGCATCTGCTACTTCGATATTCAAGCGCTCTTGAATCTGTGGCTTTTTAGCATAAACTTCCACAGTACGTGCCAGCTTTGACAAACCTGCCACACGTCCGTCTGGAATGTAGGCGATATGAGCTTTCCCATAAAATGGCAAGAAGTGATGTTCACACATGGTATGGAAAAAGATATCCTTTTCTACTACCATATTGTCATCAATAATTTCAAAGGATTTTGACAAATGCTCCTCCGCAGTTTGACCAAGTCCCGAAAAAATCTCTTGATACATGCGAGCTACACGAGCAGGTGTCTCCTGCAATCCCTCGCGGTTAACATCTTCACCGACCGCTTCGATAATCATTTTTACAGCCGTCTCAATTTTTTGTGTATCCATTCTCTAGTTTTTCCTCTCCATTAGATAGGCTCTCACCTGGCTCAAGAAATACAAGGAGCCCGTTACTATCCTAACTATTTTTTTCTCTTCAATATCTATTATACTTTGATCTAGAAATTCCTTCCAACTTTGATAGTTGAGATTTCTAGAATAAGCTACTTTTTTTAGTACTTTTTCGTCTGTCGCTCGACCGTCATCAAAGTGAGTCAATGTCAGCTCAGTATCTGGCAAAGTTCCTAACAAGTCTAACATATCCTCCAAGGCCTTGGTTTTGATACATGTAAAAAGTATTTCCTTGTGATAATCAGCAAATCGTTCTTCCAAGGTAGCTAATAAAGCCTTGACAGCATGGGGATTATGGGCCCCATCTAAAATCATCAAAGGGCTTCTAGAAACAACTTCAAAGCGTCCTGGCCAACTTGTTTCTTCCAAAGCTTGAGCAAGCAAGTCATTGCTTGCTAGTTCTCGACCATCTTCTTTACAAAAAGTATCAAGTAAAGCTAGTGCCATCCCAGCATTCTCTACCTGGTGCAAACCCAGCAATCCTGTTTGAAAACGACCTTGTCTAAGCGGGCTTGTATAGTCAAAGACTTCTCCCGTCCCCACACTCCCTTGATGACTGACTTGATAATCTTCCCCATAAACAAGCCTAGGAGCCTCTTTCACTTTCGCGATTTGGTTGATAACTGCTAAGGCTTCTGGGACAATATTTCCTGTTGCCAGGGGAACTCCTTGTTTGATAATTCCAGCTTTCTGCTCCGCGATAGCTTCCAAGCTAGCCCCTAGTAAAGCTACGTGATCCAGGCCAATGGTCGTAATACCTGTTAAGATAGGCTGACAAACATTGGTACTATCCAAAAGTCCACCCATACCTACTTCCATAATCGCCACATCGACTTGCTCAGAAGCAAAATAGTCATAGGCTATAGCAGTGATAATCTCAAACTCTGTTGTCCCCTGCAAATCATGAACATGCTCCCCCTCAAGTAGTGAGCGATAGTCTACCATCAAGGTCTCTAATCTTGCTTCTGGGATAGATTCCTCATTAATGACAATCTGATCGGTATAATGAATCAGATAGGGTGAGCTAAAGACTCCAACTCTTAGCCCCATCTTTACCAACATATTCTTCAAAAAGGCTATAGTAGACCCCTTACCATTGGTTCCTCCGATATGGATAATCTTGAGTTTCAGATGGGGATTGCCACGTAGGGCTAATAGCTTCACCATCCTCTCCAAACCAAAATGCGGTTGATCTGTCCGATAGTTAGCTATCCACTGATTCGTTTCGTTTTTATTCATCTTATTTATACTGTTTCAAGTTTAAATTTTCCGCATCATCTGCCAGACGAATGGCTGATGCGATTTCAACTGCCATCTTGTGGCTGGCTACATCGTGTACACGCACAACTTCTACACCCTTTCTAGCAGCGATACTAGTCACATGAGCTGAAGCCGTATCACGATTGCGGAAACCAGCTTCAGTTTCTGGGTTTACTTCAAAACCATTTTCTTCCAGAATATTGATGACAAAGCGCTTGCGAGAGACTCCTAAAAAGATAGGATAGCCCATCTCGTGTAATTTATCAAGGTCACGTAGAAGTAGTAGATTTTCCTTTTTGGTCAAGCCAAAGCCAATCCCAGGATCCAGCATGATCTTTTCTTTCGAAATTCCTGCTTTTTCCGCTCTTGCTAGAGCACGGTCAAAGAAAGCTGTCATCAATTCTTCTACTGGTAGTTTTTCAAACTCATCTAAGTCTTCCTTTGTAAAAGGCTCTCCAAAGCCAAAATGAGGGAAGATAAGTGAACTAGGGTGCTGAGGGCGTGCCATGACTGGATTAAACATGATGACTACCTGAGCTCCAGCTTTGGCAACCACTTCTGCCATCTTCTCATCCCCCATAAAACCTGTAATGTCATTGACTATGTGGGCCCCAGCCTTTAGAGCTGCTTCAGCAACTTGACTTTTCCAAGTGTCTACCGAAATCAGAACATCACTTTCTTGACGGATAGCCTTAATGACTGGAACCACACGTTGGATTTCCTCTTCTATCTCAACATAGCTACTTCCAGGTCGAGTAGACTCTCCACCGATATCTAAAATAGTGGCACCTTCAGCAATCAATTTTCGAGCCTGCTTCAAAGCTTCCTCAACAGCAAAAAACTGGCCCCCATCAGAAAAAGAATCTGGGGTGACATTGATAATACCGCAAATAGCTGTTTTTGTATGATTGTCTCTTTTTTCCACGATTATCACTCAAATTTCATTTAGATTGGTATTCCTCTATTTTACTGTTTTTTTTGGATTCTGTCCAATTATCCCTCGCTACTCTCAAACTTTAAAAGAGCGAAAAAAAAGTGGGACAGAAATCGGTAATTCGTTAGAATTCGATTTCGTCGTCCCACCTCCGCACAGCTTCAACAGTCTGGGAGACTGTTGAAGGTTGCAGATAAAGGAAACATAGTTTCCGTCAACATAGGGCATCTTTGAAGCTTAAAAAGCGAACAAAGACTTAGGATACTTGCTTCGCAAGTTCTATCCGCCACCTCAAAGCAGTGCTTTGAGCACTCAACCATTGCATCCTGCTCGAAAATCCAAAGACAATTGAGAGGCTAGGACTTTTGTCCTAGCCTCCTTTTTTATATTCTTATTTTTCAGTCAAAGCTGCAAGTCCTGGAAGAACTTTACCTTCAAGAAGTTCCATTGAAGCTCCACCACCAGTAGAGATCCATGAGAACTTGTCTGCACGACCAAGGTTGATAGCTGCGGCAGCTGAGTCACCACCACCGATGATTGATTTAACGCCTGGTTGTTTCACGATAGCGTCCATTACACCGATTGTACCAGCTTGGAAGTCAGGGTTTTCAAATACGCCCATAGGCCCGTTCCATACAACTGTTTTCGCACCAGTCAATGCTTCATCAAATTTAGCGATAGATTTAGGACCGATATCCAAACCAAGGAATCCTGGGTCTACTGCTTCACCTTCAGTGTCTTTCACTTCAGTGTAGTCAGCAAATGCGTTTGCTTCTTTTGAGTCAACTGGCAAGATCAATTTGCCGTTTGCTTTTTCAAGAAGAGCTTTAGCGACATCCAATTTGTCTTCTTCTACAAGTGAGTTACCGATTTCGATACCTTGTGCTTTGTAGAATGTGTAAGTCATCCCACCACCGATAAGAACTTTATCAGCTTTTTCAAGCAAGTTTTCGATAACACCGATCTTGTCTGAAACTTTTGAACCACCAAGGATCGCCACGAATGGACGTTCTGGAGCTTCAACTGCTTCTTGGATGTAGGCAATTTCGTTTTCAAGAAGGAATCCAGCAACTGCTTTTTCAACGTTTGCTGAGATACCAACGTTAGATGCGTGTGCACGGTGAGCTGTACCGAATGCATCGTTTACGAAGATACCATCTCCAAGTGATGCCCAGTATTTACCAAGTTCAGGATCGTTTTTAGATTCTTTCTTGCCGTCAACATCTTCAAAACGAGTGTTTTCAACCAAGAGAACTTGTCCATCTTCAAGAGCGTTAATCGCTGCTTCCAATTCAGCACCACGAGTAACACCTGGAAGGAATGTAACTTCTTGACCCAATTTAGCAGCCAAGTCAGCAGCTACAGGAGCAAGTGATTTACCTTCTTTGTCTGCTTCTTCTTTAACACGTCCAAGGTGAGAGAAGAGGATTGCACGTCCACCTTGTTCAAGGATGTACTTGATAGTTGGAAGAGCTGCAGTGATACGGTTATCGTTAGTGATCACGCCATCTTTTACAGGTACGTTGAAGTCAACACGAACGAGAACTTTTTTCCCTTTCAAGTCAACGTCTTTAACAGTCAATTTTGCCATTAGATATGACTCCTTCTTTTTTTTTACGTGTTAATTATATCACAAAATCAATAAAAGAGATAGCAAAACCTTAAACTTTTCCCCAACCATTTCACAAGATTAAATAAGGATAACCTTTGAAGCTATGACAGTATACACCACAATTTTTTCCTCAACTACTATGCAAAAAAGATTTGACCATTAAATGTCAAATCTTTTTATTGTATGAAGTCAATTTTAGATTAAAATTCTAGCTTAATCTTCTTTTTTCTTTTGAGCGAGAAGTCCAAAGCCACCTAGGACTCCGACCAATCCAAGGGCCAGAAGATTTGCATCTGCTCCTTCACCTGTACTTGGGAGTTGTTTTCCTTCAGGTTTTTCAGCTTGTGCTTCTGCTTTTGCTGGTTCCTGCTTAGCTGCTTGTGTTACTGGAGCAGGTGCAAGAGGTTTGTCAGCTTGGACATCCACTTTTGGCCCAATCTCAACAATCTCAGTAACGGTTTCTTTGATAAGCTCTGTTCCCTTAAGACTGCGGTTGCCTTCAGTGTCAACCTCTACCAGATTTCTACGAAGTCCTTCAACTCCTGCTTGAACCAAGCGACGTTCTCCTGTCTGAAGACTAGAATTTACTCGTTCTTCATGGCCGTATGCAACCTTTTCTTCCTCAACCACTAATGCTGGATTGTTAATGGTCAAATCTTTGACTCCGTCTAGTGGTTGAACACGGCTTTCTACCTTGGTACCAACTTCAGTAATCTCAGCCACTGCTTCCTTGACTACTTCTGTCTCAAGAAGAGTGCGGTTGCCTTCTGTATCTACTTCAATCAGACGACGAGTTTGGCCTTCTACACCCGCCTGAACGATACGACGTTCTCCTGCTTGAAGGCTAGGATTTACTCGTTCTTCGTGGCCGTATGCAACTTTTTCTTCTTCAATCACCAATGCTGGATTGCTGATAGTCAAATCTTTGACTCCGTCTAGCGGTTGAACACGGCTTTCTACCTTGGTACCAACTTCAATGATTTCTGCCACTGCTTCCTTGACTACTTCTGTCTCAAGAAGAGTGCGGTTGCCTTTGGCATCAACTTTAATCAGACGACGAGTCTGACCTTCTACACCTTCCTGAACGATTCTACGTTCACCCAACAAGAGGTCTCCTGACGGACGGTCTTGACGTTCGAAGGCTTGAGTTTCTGTTTCAACCACTAGCTCAGGTAGAGCTTCAACTGTTGGAGCAGTTTCACCTTCTTCTAAGCTACCCACATGGTGGCTTTCTTCTGCAGGAGCTAGTTTCTTATTCAGCTTTTCTTTCATGTCCGCAAAGGCTGCTGGAGTTGGATTTGTTGAGCCAATAATAGTTTCTGCTTGAGCGATGATTGGATCGTCTGCATTTTTCTCACGAACTTTTCCTAGAAGAGTTTCAAGCTCTTCCTTAGTTGTTTGATAAAGCTGTACACCATCCAAGTCTGCACCAGCTTGTTTCAAGTCATTCAAGGCTTGGTTGACTGCTTCTTGACTAGCATCATGGTTTTCTAAGATGGCTTTTGCTGCAGCAAGCTTCTCAACTAGAGCTGCTTGTTTTGCTGCATCCGCAAATGTATAAGCTAATGTTTCTTTGCGTCCTTGAGCAGATGTGATTTCTTGTTTCAGATATTCGTCGTTAATGGCTGCCTTAGGTGATACTAGAACATCAAATTCGACAGTTTGTCCTTGATAGTGCAACTCAAGTTTTTGACGGCCTGTCTTTTGAGCATCATAACCTGTAATTTCGACACCCTCGTCTGTAAAGCTATGTTCTGTCTCAGTTTCATCATCATACAAGACCTTGAAGCGTCCTTCTGATAAGTCAAGAGCATCGCCTACAAAGTAATCAATCTTCGGTTGTTTACTAATATACAGAGCTGCGACTTCTTTTGGACCAGCTTCTTCACCAGTCACTTGAACCTTGAAGCTTCCTGCAACTGGAAGACCAAGATAGGTTACTGTTAACTCTTGTTCACCATGATGGTGAGCATCATAGCCGTTAACAACTACACCTGCATGACTGAGGTTGATGATTTCGTCTGCTTCTTCTCCCTCATATTTGACACGGAGAAGACCACCTTTGAGATTCAATTCCTCGCCACCTTGGTAAGTTGTCTTTTTAGGTGCTGCTTCTAGACTGACAGACTTAATCTTTCTCTCATCCTGAGGAATCGTCACAGCAAGAGTATTACTGATTTCTTTCCCTGGCAATTGTGTGCGGTAGTAAAGAAGGCTTGGACGTTTTTCAAAGCTCAATGGTTCTGTTGCTACATCCCCTCCAACTACCGTATTTAAGGTAGCGATTGGAGTTTGTGAATCTGCCTTGTCATAGACTGTAATGGTTGCTCCAGCAGGAACTTCTGAGAATCCAAGTTGAATCTTATTGTCTGTCAGAACACGCGCTGCAACTTTAGCCATTGGAATGTTCTGGCTCTCCGTATCTAGAGTTTCATACATCTTCCAGTTGTAGATGCGGATGGCTTTCCATGGCGTTCCATTGTCAGACGTGATGACATGCAAGCGCCATTCTTGCGCAGTGATTGGGCTATCCAAGGTAATATCTGAAACATGGGCTTTATTGCCACGAACAGCCTTGGCTAGTTTCCATTCTCCAGCTTCATCCTTATAGTAGAGGTCAAAATCCTTAGTATTCATCAAACCATCGTTGACAGACTCTCCACCAGCTCCTGCGTGGTCCATGATCCATCTAACAACACGGCGTGGTTGGGTCAAACGAATATCAACGCTACCACTCAACTGAGCAGAAGACCATTTATCAGATAAGCTAGTGATAGTTCCATTCAACATTCCTTCGATACCTTCGCCACCTTCTATGTCTGGGAAGGTACTTCCGATAACAGTCGCTCCTGGAACGATGTTTTCTGCTAATGGTCTTGGAAGACTTGTGTCTTGAACAGTCATTCCCCACTCAAAGTTTGTAGTTGCTGCTTCAGAACGAAGGCCATTCTTACCAACTGCAACAACCTTCAACTCTTGACTAGTACCAGTTGCACTAGCTGAACGGCTAACTTTTGGTAGGTAGATCGTAGTTGCAGATGAACCTGTCAATAGGCGCCAAGCATCGCCATCCTTCTCATAAACTTCATAGAAATCAGCATCTTTATTTCCAGTAAATTGGACAATGGCTTCTGCTTCTTGGGCATTTTTAAGGGATTGTTTAGCTACTTTGAGAGCTGTTGGTGCTTGAGGAGCCTCTTGATTATCTGTTACAGTCAACTCACCCAAGTTAAATTGATAGCCCTTAAGGGCAGCAGTATTTTCAAAAGTGAGCTTGATACCGTAAATAGTCTGACCTGCCAAGGCACTCAAATCAAATTCATCTTTTGTCCAATCGTCAGATAGAGTCAGCTCTTTACGAGTATTCTCGCCACCATAGGTGTAGTTTTTCTGGGTCGCAAACTCTACATAGACCTTGCTTCCCTTACCACCTTTATGAGCAACACGGAGTTTTGTTTTATCTGTTACTTCGAGTTTTGTAGAGTAGAGACGAACATCTTGGTTGGTATTTTCAGCTAAATCACCCGCAAACTTAAGTGAGTTACCACCATTGTAGGCATCTTCAAAGTCATAGTCAGCTTGAAGTTTAGCACCTGATGAAGTTTGCCACCAGCGCCATGTAGGCAAGATACCTGATACAGAACGATAGTTCCATTCTGAGTCCTTGGAAACTTTACCGTCTACAAACCATTTTTTACCATGTCCTGTGTTAAAGGATGTTGTAAAGGTACGGCCTACTGCTGGTGTACGGTCAGCTACGAGGTTGGCAATCCCGTACCAGTCCTTGTCCTCTGGTTTTTGACCAGTTGGATCTCCTTGATAACCTGTAAAGAAGATATTTTCATTCTTGTGATAGTCTTCTCCTGTCTTACCAAGACTAGTGATAGTATCAGGTGCAAAGAGTCCAAGCGACAAGCGAAGTTTGCCATTTTCATCAAAAAGGGCATCCCATTTCACTTTTGTCTTGTAGGAACCACCTTGTTGCAATTCCAAACCTGCAAAAACATCATACTGACTACGTCCAAGCCATTTGGCCATAGTTACAGAGTAATCATTTTTCTCTTTGGTCCAGTTAAAGTTGGCAAAGAAGTGATCCGCAGGAACCTTGTCTCCCTCTTTTTCCATGAATTGGTAATTGTATTCACCCAAACCATCTTCATGATAACGACCATATTCATAGGTCATGGCATCATACCAAGAATATTTGACTGGATGATTGACTTGAGCCGAATATTCCTTGGTATAGAGCATGAAGTCACGCATTTTCTTACCAAGAGGCGTTACGATATCTCCTGTTGTTTCTTGGTTGATAAAATATCCATCAAATCCATAGTATTTAGCCAAATCAACCAACTTACGAGCGATAGGGAAAGTTCCGTCTTCGTCTTGTTTAAGGGCTTCGGCAAATTTTTCTTGGTCTGCAATACTATTAGACCAGTTAAAGAAGAGTGTACCCAATACAGGGACACCATTACGGTGACCAGCATCAATCACGTCCGGAGTTGGAACGAGCCCTTCCCAGAAGACCATTGAATTCAAGTATTGCCAGTAGTCAAAAGCATAGGCTTTAAACTCTCCACCACCTACAGAAGCGTGGTCTTTAGCCTTAGAGTTGGTATTGGCAAGAGCTTCAACCTTGGCATCCTTATTGGCTTTTTCGTTGACTACATGCCCACGGTAACGTTTAGCCAATTCAACTGAAGAACGATTAATAGCGTCGTCTTCACGGGCACCCGGTTCCCATTTCAACAAATCTTCCCAAGTGTCAAATTTAATCTCTTTTGGTCGAAGACTTTTTTCTTCTTTCTTAGGAACATCTGAGACAGTTACTTTCTCTTCAGCCTTATTTTCTGCAGCTACAGGTGCTTCTTCAGCCTTAGGCGCTTCAGCAACCGGACTAGCTACTTCCTTATCAGCTGCAGTCAATTGGTCCAAGGTTGGTTTTTCTTCTGAAATAGGTTGTTTACTAACCTTGTTTTCTGTCTCTTCCAACTGCTTTAACACCTCAGGTGAAGCTGTAGTTGGTTGCTCTGATGTGGCAGGCGATGCTTGCTCTGTAGCCACAGCAGTAGTCCTTGTTTCATTCGCTGGGATTGCAACTTCTTCTGCTAGAGCTTGGTTGGCAAATAAAACCGAACCAATCATCAAAGAGCAGGCACCCACTGATAATTTTCGAATACTATAGCGACAACGTTTCTCAAAAAATGGATTCTTCATTTTTTCTCCTTTCACTTCCAAAAAAGTAAGCGCTTTATTTTTATTTTAAAAAAGTAACTGCCCTTAAAATAGCAGAACTGTTCATTTTTATTTTACGATATTTATAAGTAGAGTCAACACTCATCCTAAAATATCTATAAAGGGGTGAATAAATGATATAAATTAGACAATCAATTCTCTTTATTACATTTTAATGATATTTTTCTAAAAAAATGCGTTTACTACTTGTTAGATTGCTTAGAATCCTTTAAAATAGAATGGGAGAAATTCCGCGATTAGTTTTCGGAGGGAAAATAAAATGTCCATTAATTGGCAGGAAATTGCATTTCACTTTTTAGGTGGCCTGGGACTATTCTTATATAGTATCAAAACCATGGGGGACGGTTTGCAACAAGCAGCTGGAGATCGTCTTCGATTTTACATTGACAAATATACTAGCAATCCTTTCTTTGGAATTTTAGTTGGAATTGGGATGACCGCCCTGATTCAATCGAGTTCAGGTGTTACGGTTATTACAGTTGGTCTGGTTAGTGCTGGACTATTGACTTTACGTCAAGCTATTGGGATTGTTATGGGAGCCAATATTGGAACAACTGTCACATCCTTTATCATTGGTTTTAAATTGGGAGACTACGCATTACCTATGCTCTTTCTCGGAGCAGTCTGTCTCTTCTTCACAAAAAATAGAACCATCAATAACATCGGACGAATTGTCTTTGGTGTCGGTGGTATCTTCTTTGCCCTCAATCTTATGAGTGGCGCTATGGAACCCCTTAAGGATTTACAAGTCTTTAAAGACTACATGGTAGAACTTAGTAAAAATCCAATCTTGGGTGTTCTTGTCGGAACAGGTTTAACCCTTCTGATTCAAGCCTCCTCAGCGACCATCGGGATTCTACAGAATCTATACGCTAGCCATCTGATTGACCTTCAGGGTGCTCTACCAGTGCTCTTTGGAGATAACATTGGAACAACCATCACTGCTATTATCGCTTCCTTGGGTGCTAATATTGCAGCCAAACGTGTGGCAGCAGCCCATGTGGCCTTTAACGTTATCGGGACTGTTATCTGTATTATCTTCCTCGTTCCATTTACAGGCTTAATCCAATGGTTTGAGAGCTTCTTAAATCTAGCTCCAGAAATGACCATTGCCTTCGCCCACGGAACCTTCAACATTACCAATACAATCATTCAGTTTCCATTCATCGGAGCTCTTGCCTTCATGGTAACCAAACTTATCCCTGGAGAAGACGAAGTTGTCAAATACGAGCCACTTTACCTTGATGAGCAACTGATCAAACAAGCTCCATCTATCGCTCTTGGAAATGCTAAAAAAGAACTTCTACACTTAGGTAATTATGCTGCGAAAGCCTTTGACCTCTCTTACGACTATATCATCAACTCTAATGAAAAAGTTGCAGAAAAGGGACATAAGACTGAAGAAGCTATCAATACCATTGATGAAAAATTGACTCGTTACCTCATTAGTTTATCTGGTGAAGCTTTGAGCCAAAAAGAAAGTGAAGTCTTAACCAATATCCTTGACTCTTCACGAGACTTGGAACGTATCGGAGACCACGCAGAAGCCCTGCTCAATCTTAACGATTACTTGCAACGCAAGAATGTTCAATTCTCTGAGGCTGCCTTAGAAGAACTAGCAGAGATTTATCTTAAAACTAGTGATTTCGTCAAAGATGCTCTTGAGAGTGTTGAAAATAATGATCTTGAACAAGCTCAAGCTCTTATCGAGCGACACGAAGACATCAATAACATGGAACGTGTCCTTCGTAAGACTCACATCAAACGTCTAAATAACGGAGAATGTTCTACCCAAGCAGGTGTCAACTTTATCGATATTATTTCACACTACACTCGTGTATCAGACCACGCTATGAACCTTGCTGAAAAGGTTTTGGCAGAACAAATTTAAAACGAAAAAAATGCTTTGATTCTTTCGAATCAAAGCATTTTAAATAGTTCTCCAATCATAAAGGCAGATGCAGCAGAACCTCTGTACTTGGCTTCTTCTCTTTTGATAAAGCGGGCCAGATTGACCAACTCTGGCGCTGGGGTCTTGGGATTCTTGAGAAGTTCAATAGTGACCAGACCCGATAGCCGTACTGCTAGCAAGCGCTCATTGGTACTGGGCAATTGCTTAGCAGTTTCTAGGAGCGCAGCCACTAGATCTTCACTCAGGTTTTGACGGGCATTATTGTAAAGATCCCGTATCAAGGTTTCTAGGTTTGGTTCTTCCATCCCTATTCCCTCCGTCATTTCTGTTTAATAATTTTTGATTAAATCTACTGTAGAACGATCCAATTTTTTAACCAAGGCTTGTAAGAAAGCTTGTGCTTCAAGGAAATCATCCATTGCATAAAGGGTTTGGTGAGAGTGGATATAACGGGCACAAACACCGATTGTTGTTGATGGTACTCCACCATTTTTCAGATGAGCTGCACCTGCGTCAGTTCCACCTTTTCCACAGTAGTATTGATACTTGATTCCAGCTTCTTCAGCAGTTGTCAAAAGGAAATCCTTCATACCTGGGAGAAGCAAGTGACCTGGATCGTAGAAACGAATCAAGGTTCCATCACCAATCTTACCTTGACCACCATAAACATCACCAGCTGGGGAGCAATCTACAGCAAGGAATGCTTCTGGGTCAAATTTGGTTGTTGAGGTATGGGCACCACGGAGTCCGACTTCTTCTTGGACGTTAGCCCCAAGATAAAGTTCATTTCCTAGTTTTTGACCTGATAAGTTTTCTGCCAATTCACTCACCATGAGAACTCCGTAACGGTTGTCCCATGCTTTTGAGATGATATTTTTTTCGTTAGCTGTTAGGATTGCGCTACTATCTGGAACGATGGTATCTCCTGGGCGGATACCAAAACTTTCGGCCTCAGCCTTATCCGCAAAACCACCATCAAATACGATATCTGAAATAGCTGGCATGGTTGGCCCGCCTGTCCCACGAGTCAAATGCGGAGGTACTGAACCTGAGATGACCGGAATTTCACGTCCTTGGCGCGTAAAGAGTTTAAATCGTTGGCTGCTGACAACCATCGGGTTCCAACCACCGATTTCAACTACTCGGAAGGTTCCATCTGGTTTGATTTCACTTACCATAAAACCAACTTCATCCATGTGAGATGCTACCAAAACACGAGGTGCATCGACTGCTTCTGAATGTTTGATACCAAAAATACCACCTAGGCCATCTGTTACTACTTCATCCACGTGAGGAGTTATCTTCTCACGAAGATAAGCGCGTACAGGTGCTTCATGACCTGAGATAGCAGAAAGTTCTGTTACTTCTTTGATTTTAGAAAATAATGTTGTCATTTCTATCCCTTCTTTCTTTCAACCATTTTACCACTTTTTATAGGAGAAGGGTAGTGAAAATCATCAATCTATAGATCTATCTACACCAAAAAAGAATCACGACTGTGATTCTTTTTATTTTGAATTTCTCTTTAAAGAAAAGTGATCTGGTACGGGGTCCTTACCTATTTCAGACCAAGGATGACATCGTAAAATCCGTGCCAATCCCATCAGAACCCCCTTAAATCCATGTTTTTCAATAGCCTGGATCATGTAGTTTGAACAAGTAGGCTCAAATCTACAAGAAGGTGGGAATGCAGGGGATATAAAGCGTTGGTAAAAGCGCACAGGCGCAATTAAAATTCGTTTCATTATTTGTTAGTTGTTACAGCCATGGTGTGTAGTTGGCTGATTTCTTTTTTGTTAAGACGACGGGATTCACCTGGACGGAGACCTGTCAAGTCTAGGTGTCCAAAACGTGTCCGAGACAACTTATCCACTTGAAGTCCAACTGCTTCAAACATCTTTTTAACCTGGTGGTTACGTCCTTCATGGATGGTCAACTGTACAACCGAACGGTTTTTAACAGGATCTACTTTGAGAATTTCGTAGACGGCCGGCTTAGTCTTCTTGCCATCAATCTCAAGTCCACGGGTCAAGGGGCGAAGGTTTTCCTTGTTAGCAATTCCTTTCACACGCGCAACATAGACCTTATCGATTTCATTACGTGGGTGAATCATCTCGTCTGTAAAGTCACCATCATTTGTCAAAATCAAGACACCTGATGTATCCCAGTCCAAACGTCCTACAGGATAGATACGCTCTTTCACATTAGGCAAAAGATCGACAACCGTCTTACGTCCCTTATCATCTGTTACACTAGAAATCACTCCACGTGGCTTATTGAGCAGATAGTAAACCTTTTCTTCGTTATAGATGGGTTGGCCCTCAACTTCTACCTTATCACCAGACTTAATGGTTGTCGCTAGTTCACGCACTACCTGACCGTTAACAGTCACCAAGCCTTGTTTGATCAACTCTTCTGCTTTTCTCCTACTGGCCACACCTGCGTGGGCAATATATTTATTGATTCTCATCTTCTTCTATCCTTTCACCAAATAATTGGCTTTCTTGTGCTTGAATTTCAAGCTCATCAATCACAGGCAATTCTTCCAAATGGTTAATACCCATGTAATCTAGAAAATAATCCGTCGTTACATAGAGATTAGGGCGTCCAAGTACCTCTTTTTTCCCGTCTTCTCGTATCAAGTCAAAGGCCTGTAACTTTGCCAAAGCTCCACTCGAATTAACCCCACGAATAGCATCAATCTCAATTCTTGTGATAGGTTGCTTATAAGCAATAATGGACAAGGTTTCAAGCGCAGCCCGAGATAGACTCTGGTTAATGGGCGCCTTAGAATATTCTTTTAAAATATCAGCAAATTGAGGCTTGGTCACCAATCTGTAGGCCCCTCCTGTCTCAATTAGTGCCAGACTAGAATCCTGGTCTTTTTCATACTTTTTGGCTAATTTTTCTAAGCTTTGCTGAATTCCTGTTGGCGGAAGTGATAGAAGCTCAGCCAACTGGCGGACTCTAATCCCATCTTCCCCCGCTACAAACAGGAGCGCTTCTATTTTTGCTAAAGTACTCATACTTCCTCTCTATCAAGCCTGACTTTGCTCTACTTGATTTTCCTCATTCTTTTTTATGAGATAGATATCTCCAAAACTCTCTTTTTGAATCAAGAGAATTTCTTGGGTTTTAATCAACTCCAAGGTTGCTAAAAAAAGTGTAATGACCTCTTGTAAATCCTTGGTTTCTTTAAACAAATCCTGCAGACATAGTTGTTGCCCTTCTACCAAGGCTTCCCGAACGATGACCATCATATCCTCAATTTTATACTCATCTCGTAAAATGGTTGTATGGTTTTTCGAGAATTCTTCCTTTTTCTTGGTCAATAAAGTTGAAAAGGCTAAGAAAAGATCGATCGTGGTCTTATCATGCACGAGTTCTGCATCTTCGTAAATTAACTCTGTCGGTGCTTTTGAGTAATATTGAGCTCGTTCTTGGTGCTTGACTTCCAACTGCTCTCCCAAAAGTTTAAACTTACGGTATTCTTCAATCTGAGAAAGAAGATCCTGCTCTAGGTCATCCTCTAAATCAGACACTTCCGCAACCTTTGGCAAGAGCTTACGACTTTTGATCAGCATCAGTTGGCTAGCCATTACCATATATTCACCTGCCACTTCTAAACGCATGGCTTGTAAGGTTGATATGTAGGCTAGATACTGCTCAATAACTTCTGTAATCGGTACATCATAGATATCCATCTGATACTTTGAAACCAAGTGTAAGAGCAAGTCCAAAGGCCCTTCAAAATCTTTTAATTTAATATCCATTATCTATATTTTTCTAAGGTCATAACTGTTTTTAATCCCAATTTTTTGGCGATTTCGTACAAGTCAACCTTCTCTTCAATTTGTCTCAGTATAAACTGTTCTCTCAATCCTTGAGCCGATAAATCTGCAAAGCCTTTTTCCTTTAGAAAGGCTTCTAACTGACGAAAGGCCCATTGACGAGAATATGGCTTACCAGTTTTTTCAAAGAGGTAGGTCTGTCCCATCAAGGGTTCTAACTCTGCAAGTAATTTTGTGGGAAGACTCAAAATTCTTTGCTGAGAGGCTTTATTGATTCTCAACACTTGAAAATCTAGATTCACATCACTTATTTTTATGGCTAGAATTTCACTAGGCAAGAGGCCCAATTCAACTATCAATAAGGCTATTAAACGCCCTTCTGGATAGGTACTTTCTTGCCAGAAAGAACTCAAGTCTAAAAGCTCTGACTGGACTTGTTTTTTCTCAGCCTGTTTCGGCAATTCCAAACGATAAAAGGTGCCAATCTTTCCTTTCTGGTATAAAAAGTAAAGAAATTGATTGCAAGCAGAAACTTTACGCTTTTGGGCACTAATTTTAAAATTTGATAGTTGAGCTTGGTAGATTTTTAAACTTGTCTCAGAAATTCGTTCTCCAATAAGATCTAAAAACTGCTCCAAGTCATATTTATAAGACTGTTTAGAATTACTAGAAAGATTTTGCTTTTCTTCTAAAAATGTTAAAATCCATTCTCTCATTTGCTTCGAATAACATATTCCTTACTAAAATCATGCAGGAGGGCATTGACAGCCTTGAGGATTGACTTTCGCGTGATAATTCCTTGGAAAATACCATCCTTATCAACGACTGGCAGGAAAGACTCATCCACTAGCTTATGCAATACATCCGTCAATGTATAGTCTGGATTAACTACCGCGACATCCTTCTTTGTCATGTGAACAATATCCATATCCGCCATAATTTCCTGACTCAAACCCTGCTCCATTTGATATGCAAAAATATCTCTAAGCCCTATGGTCCCAACAAATTTTTTCTCAGCAGTCACTACTGGAACTCGTGTATAAGTCATCTGGCTAAGGAGGAGAATTGCATGATCTGCATTGTGAGTATCAATGAGCACAGCCAAATTTTCAGCAGGAGTCAAAAAGGTTTCCTCTTGCTCCAGCAAAAAGAGTTCAAATTCTTTGGCAATCATCGAGCAAACTCCTTGGATAAGCCAGGATAAACCTCATGATTACGTGTTAGAAAGTCCACTTTGAAATAGCTGTCATCAATTTCCACACGAGCGTAGAGGCATTCTCTGATGGTTCCACGTGGTTGGCTAATAGAACCTGGATTTAGAAAGAGGGTCTTCCCTTCCATCCAAGCATTTGGCACATGCAAGTGACCATAGAGACAGATATCAGCATCTTCCTCTTGGGCCCAGAAATCTAGTTTTTGGAAATTGAAGTTAATGTCAAATAAGTGTCCGTGAGTCTGGATAATCTTGGTAGGACCCAGTTGAGTCACTAGGCGTTCTGGATAATCTGAATAGAAATCCATGTTTCCTCTAACTACCTGAATCCCTTCCCAGAGTGGTGAATCTGGGCGAAGCTCCGAGTCACCATCGTGAAAAATGGCATCAACTTTCCCAAGATAGCGATCACGTATTTCTTCTACAATCAAGCTATCTCCATGGGAGTCGCTCATTACAATGATGGTTTGCTTTGCCATGATGGAAATACCTCCAAAAGTTTCTTAACGGCTAAGGCACGGTGAGATTGACTATTTTTTTCTTCAAGGGTTAATTCAGCTGATGACTTGCCTGTTTCTCCTACTAGGAAAAGAGGGTCATAGCCAAAACCATTTTCACCCTTAGGTTCAAAGTTAATGTAGCCTGGCCAATCAGCTTCGACCACCAAGCTTTCCTTACCGGGACTAGCTACGACCAAGGTTGTGTGGAATTGCGCTGAACGGTCCTTGAGTTCAAAGACCATGGCCAATTCGTGCAAGAGTTTGGCATTATTTTCTTGGTCACTTGCTCCAACACCTGCGAAACGAGCAGACCAGACCCCTGGCAAGCCACCAAGAACATCAACTTTAAGCCCAGAGTCGTCTGCCAAAACCATCTTACCTGTTAACTGTGAAATGGTTTCTGCCTTCAGACGAGCATTTTCTTCAAAGGTCATGCCTGTTTCAGCTACTTCAGGCAGGTCTGGATAATCATTAAGGTTCTCCACATCATATCCAAGTTTGTCAAAGATAGCACGAAATTCCTTGGTCTTCCCTTCATTACGAGTCGCTATGAGCAAGGTTTCTCTGACTTTGCTAGTTTCAAAGAAGGCTTCAACATCTACTCCTTCTTTAGGTAATTCCACATGCAAGAGTTGCCCATTTTCAACTAAGAGTAAGGCACCTTGGCGTTGAATGACTTCCAAGTTTCGACCGGCTTCTGCATTTAAAATCTCAACGATAAAAGATAGTAAGCGGAAGTTGGAAGACCAGCGCATTACCGTAATCGTGATTGGAAAACCATTTTCCTCATCACGGAAAATGCGAGCCAAATCCATAAAATAGAGATCATGAGGATCTTTTATGAGGCTATAGATTCCACCGTAGACGTCCCAAACACCTACATACCAGTCCTGGTCATCCTTGTATTCATAAATTTTGTTTGTCATAATGTTACATGCTCCACATGAATCTCTTTTTCAAGCCATTCCGCTCCAATTTGGGCAAAACTATGGCTATTTGCAGTCGTATAAAAACGGTGTTGTAGAGGGCCAGCATCCCGGCTACGATTAATCTCGAAATAATTGAGTAAGACAGAGATATCCCGCACGCACTCTGCGCCACTATCAATCAGTTTCACTTCTGGTCCCATCACATTTTGGATAATGGGTCTGAGGAGCGGATAGTGGGTACAGCCCAGAATCAAGCTGTCTACCTTGCCCACTAATGGACGCAAGGTTTCATAAACTACTTTCTTGGTCACACTGGTTGAAAGGGCCCCAGACTCAACCAAGGGAGCAAACTTAGGGCAGGCCAAACTTTCAACTTGCAAATTTGGATCTAGGTCATGAATTTTTTGACGATAGATATCTGATTGTACTGTCATCGGTGTTCCAATCACACCGATTCTCCCACCCTGACTTGCTTTGATAGCAGCTGAAGCGCCCGGTAAAATCACTCCAAGAACAGGAATATCGAGTTTGGATTTAATTTCTTCCCAAACAACTGCTGTTGCAGTATTACAAGCGATGACAATCATCTTGACATCCTTAGTCAAAAGAAAGTTGACCAACTGCCAAGTATATTCACGAATTTGCTCAGCAGGACGAGGCCCGTAAGGCGCTCGTGCCGAATCTCCAATATAGACGATTTCTTCATGAGGAAGCTGGCGCATGAGCTCACGTACAACAGTCAAGCCCCCAACACCCGAATCCAAAAAACCAATTGGTCGATTATCCATACAGTCTTCTTTCTAGTCTTATTTTTCTGATTGATAGTTCATTATCATTACATTTCTTACTGAAATTTCTGACAGACTGGTAAACTCCAGACTATCTCCCTCTTAATCATAATCAAATATCAATAGAATGCAAGGAAAAAGTCTTATCCTTAAATATCAGTTGAACATAGTGAGAAGTCTGGAATTTTCATCCCAGACTTTTCCTATTTATTTCTTTTTATTGTTAGCAAGGGCTGCTTTTTGTTGGCGAATGATTTGGTGGTACACTTGTTGTACCTTAGCTTCGCTTGGCTTTTGACCATTTGCACTCAACAGAGTACGAACTGCTTCTGCATTCAAACGTGGGTTATCCGCAAATTCTTTTTCAATTTGCTTGCGTACCAAGTACATTCCTCCAAGAGCTCCACCTAGAAAAGCTAAAACAATCAAGACAATTGCTAAAATAAGGTCCATAATATTTCTCCTGTTTCTTTTTGAATCTTCTATATTATACCATAAAGTCCCACGCCTGACTAGTTTGATTTACGCTTTCAAAAGGGTAGGGCATTACTCAGATTCTTTTTCAGCTCTGATCTTTTTTAATTCAATAAAATTAAAAAAGAACTAAAATTTGGTAAAATAATTCAGTTTTTCCTAAAAAACCTTGCATTGGATTGATTTATTTGCTATATTAAGATTATACAAAACAAAGGAAACATCTTTCTGCAAGGCTTATTTTTTTACAAGAAAATGTATGCGCTTACAGATTTGAGAAAGGAGTTTTTATGGAGAAGAGCTATTGGGAAAAATCCTGTAAGTATAGCATCCGAAAATTGACCGTTGGAACTGCTTCTGTTCTACTGGGAGCTGTTTTTCTAGCAACACAGAATGTAGCTGCCGATGGCATCGAAGTGAAAGAAAATCAAGCAAGTGTCAGTGAGACTACGATTCAAGTGAATACAAAAGTAGAGGAACCCACTCAAGAGGATAAGGAAAATCAACCAAGCACAGAAAATCAAACTTCTACTGAATTAGCTGGCAAAGAGGTAAAACCTGAAAAGGAAATACCTCAAACACATCATCAATCAGAGACTAACGCTGTAGTTGAACCTTCTGAAAATAAGGAGAGTGAAAAACCAGAACTTCCTATGACTAAGCAAGAAAACTATCAACTTCATTACGACCAACCAACTGCTCCTTCTTATGACGGCTGGGAAAAACAAGCCCTGCCAGTCGGAAATGGAGAAATGGGGGCAAAAGTTTTTGGGCTCATCGGTGAAGAAAGAATCCAATACAATGAAAAAACTCTCTGGTCTGGTGGGCCACAACCGGATAGCACCGACTACAATGGAGGGAACTATCAAGACCGCTATAAGGTCTTAGCAGAAATTCGTAAGGCATTAGAAGAAGGAAACCGCCAAAAAGCAAAACAATTAGCGGAGCGCAACCTAGTCGGACCAAACAATTCTCAGTATGGTCGTTACTTATCTTTTGGTGATATCTTTATGGTCTTTAACAACCAAAAGAAAGGCTTGGAGAATGTTACCGACTATCATCGTGGCTTAGATATTTCTGAGGCCATCTCGACCACTTCTTATACCCAAGACGGTACAAACTTTAAGCGTGAAACCTTCTCTAGCTATCCTGACGATGTTACTGTGACCCACTTGAGTAAAAAAGGTGATAAAACCCTTGATTTTACACTCTGGAATAGTTTGACTGAAGATTTGATTGCGAATGGCGACTACTCCTGGGAATATTCGAATTATAAACAAGGGGCAGTTACGACTGATTCTAATGGTATTTTGCTCAAAGGAACTGTCAAAGACAATGGTCTAAAATTTGCTTCCTATCTTGGAATCAAGACAGACGGACAAGTCACTGCACAAGATGGCTATTTGACTGTCACCGGAGCCAGCTATGCGACCCTTTTACTCAGTGCCAAGACCAACTTTGCTCAAAATCCAAAAACCAATTATCGCAAGGATATTGACCTAGAAAATACTGTTAAGTCTATCGTAGAAGCTGCCAAGGCAAAAGATTATGAAACCCTAAAAAATAATCACATTAAGGATTACCAAAGTCTCTTCAATCGTGTTCAACTAAATCTTGGTGGCAACAAGTCTAGCCAAACTACAAAAGAAGCTCTGCATACCTACAACCCAGAAAAAGGGCAAAAACTAGAAGAACTCTTCTTCCAATACGGACGTTATCTACTCATCAGCTCTTCTCGTGATAAGACAGACGCCCTTCCTGCCAACTTGCAAGGAGTCTGGAATGCAGTAGACAATCCACCTTGGAACTCAGACTACCACCTCAATGTCAACCTTCAGATGAACTATTGGCCTGCTTACATGAACAATCTTGCAGAAACTGCTAAGCCAATGGTCAATTATATTGATGACATGCGCTACTATGGTCGTATCGCTGCTAAAGAATATGCAGGTATCGAATCCAAAGAAGGCCAAGAAAACGGTTGGTTGGTTCATACTCAGGCAACACCATTTGGCTGGACAACTCCAGGTTGGAATTATTACTGGGGTTGGTCTCCTGCTGCCAATGCTTGGATGATGCAGAACGTCTATGACTACTACAAATTCACCAAGGATGAAACCTATCTCAAAGAAAAGATTTATCCAATGCTCAAGGAAACAGCCAAGTTCTGGAATTCCTTCTTGCACTACGACAAATCTAGTGACCGTTGGGTTTCTTCTCCATCCTACTCACCAGAGCATGGAACTATCACGATTGGGAATACCTTTGACCAATCTCTAGTTTGGCAGTTATTCCACGACTATATGGAGGCAGCCAATCACCTGAAGGTCGACCAAGATTTGGTGACAGAAGTGAAGGCTAAATTTGACAAGCTCAAACCACTTCATATCAACCAAGATGGCCGTATCAAGGAATGGTATGAGGAAGACAGTCCTCAATTCACTAATGAAGGCATTGAAAATCATCACCGTCACGTTTCTCATCTGGTTGGGCTCTTCCCAGGAACCTTATTTGGCAAAGATCAGCCTGAATATCTGGAAGCAGCACGCGCAACCCTAAACCATCGTGGAGATGGTGGTACCGGTTGGTCTAAGGCCAATAAAATCAACCTCTGGGCTCGTCTCCTAGATGGAAATCGTGCCCATCGTTTGCTGGCAGAACAACTCAAATCCTCAACTCTAGAAAACCTCTGGGATACGCACGCTCCTTTCCAAATTGATGGGAACTTTGGTGCAACCAGTGGAATGGCAGAAATGCTCCTTCAATCTCACACCGGCTACATTGCCCCATTACCAGCCCTTCCAGATGCATGGAAAGATGGTCAAGTCTCAGGCCTAGTAGCTCGTGGTAACTTTGAAGTCAGCATGAAATGGAAAGAAAAGAATCTTGAAACACTATCCTTCCTTTCTAATGTGGGTGGAGACTTAGTCGTAGACTATCCAAATATCGAAGCTAGCATTGTCAAGGTAAACGGTAAGGAAGTACAAGCTACCCGCATCAAAGACAACCGTATTCAACTTACGACACAAAAGGGCGATGTCATTACCTTTGAAAACTTCCCTGGTCGTATTACTCGTCTGACTGCCCAACGAAAAGATTCAACGACTGCAGAACTCAATTTCAATGCTGTCGAAGGGGCGACTCATTATGTCATCCATCGAGAAAGTAGGGATGAAAATAGTCAAACCTCTACGGTACGTGAGTTTACAACCAATCAAACTCGTTTTATCGACCGTTCTATTGATTCAAGCCACGCTTATACATACACGGTTCAGGCTATTTTAGGAGACCGTTCAACACCTATTTCTGATACGGCTTCAATCTCTGCCTTTAATGAGCTAATGGACGATCGTGATTCTCGCATCCAGTACGGAGCTGCCTTTGGAGATTGGTCTGACTCAGAACTCTTTGGCGGAACTGAAAAATACGCCGATATCTCAAATGGGAATTATTCCGATAAGGATGCAACAGCAACCATTCCTTTCAATGGACCTGGCATTGAAATCTACGGACTCAAGTCTTCTCAATTAGGACTTGCTGAGGTTACAATTGATGGCAAATCTGTTGGTGAGCTTGATTTCTATACGGCTGGAGCTACTGAAAAGGGTGTCCTAATCGGTCGTTATACAAATCTTTCTTCAGGTCCTCACCTCATGACTATCACTGTTAAGCGTGAACATAAGGGACGTGGAAGTGAACGCTCAAAAATTTCCTTAGACTACTTCAAGGTCTTCCCAGGACAAGGAGAAACAGTAGAGAAAATAGATGATCGTGATTCTCGTATCCAGTACGGCTCAGCATTTAAAGACTGGACTGATGCAGAACTCTATGCTTCTACAGAGAAATATGCAGATATTAATGCAGACGATAGTCTCGCTCCTGAAGCAACTGCAAGAATTCCATTCTCTGGTACAGGTATCCGTATCTATGGATTGAAAACATCTGCCCTTGGTAAGGCACTTGTGACTCTCGATGGAAAAGAAATGCCAAGCCTTGACTTTTACACTGCCGGAGCTACCGAAAAAGGAGCATTGATTGGAGAGTTTACTAATCTAGCAGATGGCGACCATGTCCTAACTTTGAAAGTGGACCCAGATTCTCCAGACGGTCGAAAGAAAATCTCTCTTGATTCATTCGATATTCTAAAAGCTCCATCAGTATCATTAGATACACCAAGCCTCGAACCTATAAAGGTAGAAGATAAGACAGTTACCCTAACTTTACCAACTGGTAACTGGGATGCTGTTGCTGTGACATTCCCTGGTGTTACAGATCCCCTACTCCTAAGAAAAGTCGATGAAGATCATCTTGTCACTTCTGGCGAGCAAACTGTATTAAGCATAAAGGATAACAAGGTTCAAATCGACATTCCTGAAACTACGGAACGTAAAACTGGCAATCCAATAGAAGCTTATGCTATCCTAGGAGAAACACGAAGCAGTACGATTGTAACAGTCTTTCCAAAAGGGGAAACTGCGCCTGTAGAAGATCCAGTTGTTACAAGCAAAGGGGACGAGCCTGCTCCAGTAGTAACCATTCCTGAATATACTGATCCAATTGGAACAGTGGGAGAACAAGAAGCTCCTATCGTAGATATTCCTGAATACACTGAACCTATCGGTACTGCAGGAGTACAAGAAGCTCCTATCGTGAACATCCCTGAATACACTGAACCTATCGGTACTGCGAGTGACCAAGCAACTCCTATCGTGGATATTCCTGAATACACTGAGCCTATCGGTACTGCAGGAGAACAAGAAGCTCCTATTGTGGATGTCCCTGAGTACACCGAACCTATCGGTACTGCGAGCGACCAAGCAGCTCCTATTGTGGATGTCCCTGAATACACTGGACCTATCGGTACTGCGAGCGATCAAGCAGCTCCTATTGTAGATATTCCTGAATACACTGAGCCTATCGGTACTGCGAGCGACCAAGCGGCTCCTATCATCTCTCTTCCTGAGTTTAAACTCAAAGTCTTAAAAGACCAGACTACCGGAGTTCAAGTCATCAGTGGAGCAAATGAGCTAGGTGAAGCAAGTTATCTTGAAATCCAGAAAGTAGACAAGCAAGAACTCTTGGGCAAGAAATATGATGCCTACGATATTCAACTCAAGAATGAAAATGGTCAGCCTATCCAACCAAAAGGTGCTGTCCTCGTTCGATTACCAATCTCTGGCGCAGTCCAAGAATTCTATCGCTTCAGTTCAGAAAAAGACTTGAAAGCACAAGATTTCGAGATTCGTGATGGAATGCTTGAGTTTCTCACCATTGATTTGACTACTTATGCTATCGTCTACAAGGCCGAAACCAAACTTGAACAACCAAGTTCAACTCAAGCAGAGCAAGCAAGTCCTTTAGCAAATAGAAATGATTTCGATGTCGAAACTGCTAAATATGATAAGCAACTTCCTGCTACAGGAGAAGAGTCTAGCCCACTCCTCTTTATGGCAAGTCTCAGCTTAGCTTTAACTGCAGCCTTCTTGCTTAAAGGTAAAAAAGAGTGATTCCAATAAATCTATAAAGATTGAGATAAATAGAAAAAGGATGAGTAATTTACTCATCCTTTTGATTCATTTCAGAGTCTTTTAAAATAAACTAAAAAGCCAGTTATAAATCCAGTTAAAAATCGAATATAACAAATTCAAAAGGAGTTCATAAAAAAATAAACAAATATGATACCAAATGAATTCTACAATCATAATCAGTGGCTTGACTAGGATATAAAATAAAATATCCCAAATAAATTTCATTTTTCATCTTCCTTTCTAGGAAGTCCCGCAATCCAAGGCAGAGCAGATATCATTTTATAAGCCGCAAGAAATTTAGCAACCTCTAGGGCTTTTGGCTCAGATTCCTTCTTCTCAGTCAGTACTTCCATTCCTTTTACCCAGAGGCATGTCCCAATAATTCTAGCCATTCCTGTAAAAAAATTTGGTTGGTTGTCCATGTGATTCTCCCGTAGTTGATATCATTTCTAACAGATTAGTTCTTATTGTGTTTAGTATATCAAATTTATATAGATAATCAAGTTTTTATCTGCAAAATAAAAAAAGTTTCACAACCTTTCTAGAATAGCTCTAGCAAGATGATGAAACTTTATTGATTACTTCATATCTTTTTTATAGCGTTCCAATTCTGCTTGGTTAGCCCAAACATAATGTCCTGGACGAATTTCGACCATGGAAGGTTTATCAGTTTCGTAGTCATGTTGATCTGGATCATAGACTTTCAAAACTTTTTTACGTTCCAAAATTGGATCTGGAATCGGTACCGCAGACAAGAGAGCTTGAGTATACGGATGGATTGGATTGTTAAACAATTCTTCCGTTTCCGCGACTTCAACAATGACACCCTTATAAATTACCGCGATACGATCAGAGATAAAACGAACTACTGACAAATCGTGGGCGATAAAGAGATAGGTTAATCCCAATTCTTTTTGGAATTTCTTGAGCAAGTTCAAAACTTGGGCACGAACTGAAACGTCCAAGGCTGAAATCGGCTCATCTGCGATTACAAAGTCAGGTTGCATAACCAAGGCACGAGCGATACCAATACGTTGACGTTGTCCACCTGAAAACTCATGAGGATAACGTGTCAAATGTTCAGCCAAAAGTCCAACTTCACGAATGATCTTTTTAACTTTTTCTTGTCTTTCTTCCTCATCCTTAAATAGATGGAAATTATAAAGACCTTCAGAAATGATATAGTCAACCGTTGCACGCTCATTCAAACTAGCAGCAGGGTCTTGGAAAATCATTTGAATACGACGGATTACTTCAGCTTCTTGAGCTCGTGATTTTTTACCGTTGATCTTTTTACCTTCGAAGAGGATATCCCCTTTACTGGTATTATTCAAACCGATAATTGCTCGACCAATCGTTGTCTTACCACTACCTGACTCACCAACTAGAGAGAAAGTTTCACCTTTGTTGATAAAGAAGTTAGCATTTTTAACGGCTACAAACTTTTTGCTTCCTTCACCGAAGGAAATCTCTAAGTCTTTAATTTCTACTAATTTTTCAGACATTTCCTTCCTCCTAGTTTTCTAGATGAACAAGACCCATTCTCTCACGAATCTTGTCATGTAAATTTGAAATTACTGCTGGTTTTTCAACTTTTGGAGCTCGTTCATCAAGCAACCAAGTTTTAGCCCAATGAGTATCTGACACAGCAAATTGAGGTGCTTTTTCTTCAAAATCAATCTTCATTGCGTAATCTGAACGAAGAGCAAATGCATCTCCCTTCAATTCTGTATAAAGTGATGGAGGTGTTCCCGGAATTGAATACAATTCTCCTTTATCGTCAGCCAACTGTGGCAAACTTGATAAGAGGCTCCATGTGTATGGGTGACGTGGATCGTAGAAGATTTCTTCAACTGTACCATACTCAACGATTTCACCAGCATACATAACCGCAACTTTGTCAGCAATACTTGCTACCACACCAAGGTCGTGTGTGATAAAGATTGTTGTAAAGTGGTATTCATTTTGTAGAGACTTAAGCAAGTCAATAATCTGAGCTTGAATGGTAACATCAAGGGCCGTAGTTGGCTCATCACAGATCAAAACATCTGGGCGACATGCAAGAGCAATAGCGATAACGATACGTTGACGCATCCCTCCAGAATATTGGAATGGATACTCCTCAAAACGCTTTTCAGCATCAGGAATACCAACCTTATTCATGTAGTCAATAGCCATTTCTTTTGCTTCTTTTGCTGTTTTCCCTTGGTGTTTAATGATAACCTCAGTAATTTGGCTTCCGATTGTTTTGATTGGGTCCAAACTAGTCATAGGATCTTGGAAGATAGTTGCAATCTTTGCCCCACGAATTTGTTCCCAATCCTTGTGAGACGAAAGTGCTGTTAGGTCTTGTCCACGGTAATCGATGCTCCCCTGAGCGATACGCCCGTTTTCTTCTAACATTCCTGTAAAAGTTTTTGTCAAAACTGATTTACCCGAACCAGATTCTCCAACCAAGGCAAGAACTTCTCCTTCAATCAACTCAAGAGAAACTCCGCGAATAGCGGTCAAAACTTTGTCACGAACATCAAATTCCACGACAATATCTTGAGCAGATAAAATTACATTTTTATTATTCGTCATTTCTACTCCTATCTATGTGTACGTGGATCACTAGCATCGGCTAGGTTTTGTCCAACAATGAATAGTGATAAGGAAACCAAAACCAAAGTTGTCAATGGAATCCAGAAGAGGTAGGCATTTGTCGTTACGTTCTGAGAATAATCTGAGATCAAACGTCCCAAACTTGGAACTGTAATCGGTAGACCAAGCCCAAAGAATGAAAGGAAAGCTTCATATGAGATAAAGGCTGGCAGCATTTGTGTCAAAGTCGTTACGATAACAGATACCAACTGAGGCATAATGTTTTTCACTACAATCTTAAATGTTGGTGTCCCAAGCGTACGAGAAGCAAGGTTATATTCTAAATCACGATAACGCATGATTTGAATACGGATTGAATAAGCAATACCAATCCATGTAGTTACACTCATGGCAAAAATCAAATTCCAGAAACCTGCTCCGATAGAGTAAGTCAAAACGATAACGATCAATAGCGATGGAATATTGTTGATAACGTTGTAGACTTCCATCATGATACGGTCTACTGATTTTGAAATACCCCAGATTCCACCTACAATCACACCGATAACAAGGTTGATAAAGGTCGCAATTACAGAAATCAAGATAGAGTTACGAGCTCCAAACCAGACACCATCAAAGAGAGATTTCCCGTTACTATCTGTACCGAACCAATATTCACCATTCGGTTTGATATAGCGAGCACTAAAATCATTTACCTTACTTACATCGTTAAAGTCAAAATCTGAGAACATTGGATAGATGAAACTCATCAAAACGATGGCAAACAAGATACCGAGCATGATGACTGTTGATTTTTTCTTCAAAAACTGTCTAAAGACAGAACGCCAGTATGAATAGGCAGGAGTATCAATTGCTTCAGAGGCATAATCATCACGTTTTACAAATTGAAATTTATCATTACTAATTGTAGACATTATTTGCCTCCTTTCTCTGTCAATTTAATACGTGGGTCAATCATAGTCATCCAAATATCCCCTACAAATAATGAGAAGATAGAAATACATGTAAAGATAAAGACAAGACCAACAACCATATTGTTGTTTGATGCTTTTACAGAGTCAATCAGCATTTTACCCATACCAGGGAAAGCGAAGACTGTTTCTGTAAGAGTTGCTCCACTGATAACACCAATAATAGAACCTGGAATACCTGAAACGAGTGGTACCATAGCGTTCTTAAAGATGTGTTTGTTTGAAATTTCTTTCTCAGATAGACCTTTTGCACGTGCAAAACGAACGAAGTCTTGAGATTGTAAGTCAATCATGTAACGACGAATCCAAATTGCCATACCAGGTGCACCCAACAAGCCCAAAATCACTGCAGGTAAAACATATGAACGCCAGTCTCCAGCACCCAAGATAGGGAATGAATCTGGGAATCCAATTGAAGAACCAATCAAACGAATGATGTATACAAGGGCAATCGTTGGAAGAGCAAGTAAGAAGGTCAAAGCTCCTGTAGAGAAACTATCAATCCATGTATTTTTGTAACGAGCCATTGCAGAACCAAGTGGAATTGCAATCGCGTATGAAATAGCAAGACCAATCAAACCTGTGATAGCAGAGCTTGTAATCATTGAAGGATATTGATAATTACTTTCAGTAGCTGTATAAGGATCATCCTTACCATAGTTTGCTACTTCACGTGCATCTGCTTGACTTGGAGATTTGTAGGTTCTTGAGTAAATGTTAACTGATGATGTTTTCTTACCAGTTGGGAATTGAACTTCTGAAGTCTTGGTTTGTCCTTGACCTTGTGTGATAACTTGAAGAACAGGAGTATTGGCATAAGTTGGGTAAGAATCTCCTAAGTTCAAGTTGACAAAGTTTTGGTGAACAAATGGGAATTGACTGTTGAAGTACAAGAGGTATTTATGTTTAGTCCCTGAACCTACTAGAGACCATCCAATAGCCGGATCGTTTTCAAATCGCAAATAACGCTCTAAATTAGGATTTTCCGGGTCTTGAATCTTGTTTGTATGGTCAATGTCAAGCAAGTTTGCATAGAATTTGAACACACGCTCGAAAATAGGGATTTCACGAGTAGCATAGAATTGTCCGCTCTCTGTGAATACACCCAAAGTCCAACCGTTACCAAGTTGTTGGATATATTTTTCGTAGATAGCTTTATTTGTATCGTTTGCATCAACGGTTACAGAAGGGTCAATGCTACTAGCTTTTTCCTGCAACTCTTTCGTATCGTAATATTCGATATACCCCATACGCTCAAAAACGGTATTTTCATAGTTATCACGTTTATCAGCTGTTGTTGCAATTTTATTGTAGTTAGTATCTTGTTTGAAGATCAACTTCCGTGGAACCATCGTATAGATGATTGTGTAAATCAAGGTCGTTACTAAAAAGATAGAAACTAACGACCGCAAGATACGCATAAAAACATATTTTTTCATATTATTTCCTTTAAAATCCCAAAAGAACCTTCTCCTTTTGGAGAGAAAGTTCTGATGAGCATTATTTATTTCACGTGGCTCGCTAATTCTTTTTGAGCTTTTTCGTTTGATTCAGCTTTTTCTTTGAGCCATTTTTCACGAGCTTCTTTGTACTCTTTAGCAGTTACAGTGTTAGCTTGCAATTTAAGATATTTGAAGTAAACATCTGAACCTTTATCACCAGATTGAGTATAAGATGCTGAGAATGGAACAACACGAGAGATAATAGGAGCTGCTCCTGAAGATGCCATTGCAGGAAGGAAGAGTGAGCTATCTGTCAACCAAGCTTGAGCTGCTGCATATTTTTCATAACGAGTCGCAAGATCGCTTGTTTCATTTCCAGCTTCATCAACTAATTTATCATATTCTTTCAAACCAACTTGAGCAACTGCTGGGTTAGATGGATTGTCATATCCCATGTAAGTCTTAGTTGTTTCGCTATTAGTTGTTTTCAAGATATCAAGGTATGTTGATGGGTCTTCATAGTCAGGGTTCCATCCAACTGCACCTGAAAGATCCCAATCCTCTGCAGCTGCGCTAGCTGCGTAGTATGTGATATTGTGTAGTTCGTCTGTAGTGATTTGTTGGATATCAATCACTACATTTTCAGTTCCAAGTGTAGTTTCAACTGATTGCTTGAATGACTGGATACGAGCAATGTAACCTTTAGATGTTTGGTCTACTGGAATATCCAAGTGGATTGGGAATTTCACACCTTCAGCTTCTAGAGCAGTTTTCGCTTTAGCTAATTCAGCTTTAGCCTTATCCGCATTGAAGAGTCCATCTTGACCATCAGCAAGGTTTACATTTTTCCACTCATCACCATAAGTAGCAACTTTTTCAGTTACCATGTCCCCAAATGTTTTACCGTTAGCAGACACAAACTCTGGTTTTACAAAGAGGTTACGAACAGCAAGAGGAGCTCCCTTTTCACCATTAAGTTGAGCAGAGTATGCAGTACGGTCAAATGCAAAGTTCAAAGCTTGACGGAAATCTTTATTAAGAAGGGCTTTCTTAGTAGCAGTCTTTTCTTCGTCAGTAGTTTTTGAAGTGTATTTGTATGATTGACGATCAATATTGATACCCAAACCAGCGATACCTGGACCTTGTGGATTGTAGTAGATATTGTCTTTGTATGTTTCTTCAACTTTTGAGAAGTTTGAGCTGGTTGGGAAAAGACGAGCATAGCTGTAAGCTCCACTTGTAAAGTTACGTTCAAGTGATTCTTGGTCTGAACCATCGTAGTAAGCAAGGGTTACAGTATCCAAATGAACATTATCTTTATCCCAATAGTTTTCATTCTTCACAAATTCGATAGATGACTTAGCAGTCAAACCTCTAAGCAAGAATGGACCATTGTAAAGCAAAGAAGTTGGATCAGTCGCTTTACCGAAGTCTGAACCTTTTGATTTTTCAAATTCTTCGTTCAAAGGCCAAAAGATTGAGTAAGCCATTTTAGTATTCCAATACGGCTCAGGCTTGTTCAAAGTGTATTGGAGAGTATAGTCATCAACTGCTTTAACACCAACTGAAGCAAAATCTTTATTGTTTCCGGCTACATAATCAGCTAGACCTTTAACTGAATTTTCTGCTAGATACATTGCTGCTGATTTGTTATCAGCCGCGTGTTTCAAACCATTTACGAAGTCTTTAGCAGTTACTTCTGCGTACTCTTCACCATCAGAAGTGAACCATTTTACTCCCTTACGAATCTTGTAAGTATAAGTTAAACCATCTTGTGATACAGACCAGTCTTCTGCAACTGCTGGTGTAATGTTCCCATATTTATCATTTGTAAATAGGCCATCAATACCATTTGAAGTAGCCACTTTTGTACTTTGTTTACCAGAGATAAGATAATCCAAAGTTTCTGGATCAGCGGTATATGTATAACCGTAAGCTTTTGGAGCCTCTGCATCATTAGATGATTTTGAAGAACCGCAAGCTGCAAGAACACCTGTAGCAAGTAATGCAACACCGGCTACTGCAAGAATCCGACTTTTTTTCATATTTATAAACTCCTCGTTTTAAATTGTGGATATTGAAAATTATACCACAGTTTTTTTAAAAAGTAAACGAATTTTCAGAATATTTTGTCGCATGTTTTTTTAAACATTTGAATCTTATGTTTTCAGAAAAGAAAACTATTGACGAGAAACAATTTTCAAGGTATAATAATAAAAGTTAAGGCGGTATAGCCAAGTGGTAAGGCACGGCTCTGCAAAAGCTTGATCGTCGGTTCAAATCCGTCTACCGCCTCTATATAAACGAAGACTCCTAACGGAGTCTTTTCTTTTTTACACTTAAAAAGCTTTATCAGTTTTCTCTGATAAAGCTTTTGTTTTATTCAGTTTCTTCTTCTGATTCAAGTTCTTGGATTTGAACCTTAAGCTTGGTGACACGACCATTTTTTACCTTGTCATTTGTCAAGGTGATATGCTTATTTCCACTATCTAACTCATAGCTGAGTTTCTCAGATGTTGGAATAGTTCCCACACCTGTCAAATAATACCCAGCAATGGTATCTACATTGTCACTTTCAAGCTCGACATCAAAATAATCATTGAAATCGTTCAAGTTCATTGTCCCTTGGACAATATGAGTGTCCTCGCCGATAGTATGAACATAGACTTCAGCACGGTCTGTTTCATCATCAATCTCACCAACAATCTCTTCAAGGAGATCCTCAAGTGTTACCAAACCAGCCATTCCTCCGTATTCATCGAGAAGAATAGCCATCTGTCTTTGTGAATTTCTCAATTCTTTTAACAGATCATCCACAAAAATAGTTTCCGGTACAAAGAGAGGTTCCTGTAATATCTTTCTCAATACAATATTATCAAAACCATCGGTAAACCCTGCTTTTAGCAGATTCTTTGTATGAATCAAACCAATGACATTGTCCTTATCGCCGTCATAAACAGGAATTCTAGAAAAGTTTTGTTTTAAGATACTTTCGATAATGGTCTGAGTGTCATCTTGGATATCTACCATAAAGGCATCTGTTCGAGGAACCATGACTTCACGCGCCATAAGCTCATCCAGTGAGAAAATCCCCTGCAACATCTCGATTTCATCAGCATCCAAAGTTTCTTCGCTTTTAGTCAGCATGTACTCAATCTCATCACGAGTCATTTTTTCGTCTGCATCGTCAAATGTCATCGGCGTCAAACGGCTCAAAAGATTGGTTGATGCAGATAGCATCCAAACAAAAGGACTCACAATCTTACCGAGAGCAATAATAAATGGTACAGTTCGGATTGCCAAGGCATCCTTAAGATTTAGAGCAATGCGTTTAGGATAAAGTTCACCAAAAACGATAGAGATATAGGTCAAGAAAGCAAGTGACAGGAAGCTTGCGATTGCGTGCGCAGTTTCGCTATTTCCCATCCATGAGGCTATCAATTGTCCTAGAGAGTCTGCTAGTTTAGCCCCTGACAAGATTGTAATTAAAGTAATACCAACTTGAATGGTTGATAAAAAGTGATTGGGGTTTTCAAGTACCTTTAGCAAACGGATATAGCGTTTATCCCCCTCTTCAGCCTTTTGTTCAACACGTGAGCGACTAAGAGAAACCATAGCCATCTCTGTAGCAGAGAAAAAAGCATTTAAAAAGGTCAAAACAACTAATAATACAAATTGCAGTAACAAATCCTGACTGCTCGGGTCTTCCATTTTCCTTCTCCTAAAAAGTATAATTGTGACTATTATACCATATTTTTCAACTTCTACACATTAAATTGTGATTTCTATAGTAAATCCCCTACCGAAACAATAAGGGACCGACTATCTATTAGTTCTTTGTAACAGTTACTTTTCCTGTTCGGTAATCTAACTGAATTCCCTTTTGAACGTTAGGAACCACGACGTTAAACTCCAATTCACCATCAGATGATTTGGCTTCAATTTGAGATGCAGAAGGAACCAAATCTTCTTCTGTAGCGTAGAGCAATGTGACACGGTAACGCACCCGCTTATTTTGATCCAAAGCCTTTCGAACTAAACTTTCATAGTAGTTTTGTCCAGTCGAATCTTCTGCGCGTGCTTGGTTGGCCCAGGCTGTTTGTACAGCGATATTTTTGGGATTGCTAGTAGATGCATCAAAACCATCTAAACCACCAATCAAGGCATAGCCTAATAAATGTCCTCTATCTACAGCGTGATTATAAGTCCCTTTTAAGTTTTTGACCTGATGCCATCCTGCCGGGGTCCAAGAAGTCGAACCATTCCCGGTTTCTTCACGGTCTTTGTACTGTCTTGTTGCTTTTGACATAAGGGCATTAGCAACAGTTGGGACCGTCTCCCCACCTACAGTTTTTGTCTTGTTATCGGCATAGGGTTTACTTGAAACCTTTGCATCTAAGTTCGTTTTGTTCCCATTTACGATAAAGGCACCTGCTCCATTCCACTCAAGAGTACCCTTTATTTGTTTTTTTACCGAATCATTCAGTACACTCTCGGCCAATTTTTGACTTGGAGTATCAAGCGACTGGGATTTCTGGTTGACCTGTGTTTGCGGTGTAGCATTGGAAGCCTGCATTTCTTTTATGTAGTAACTTCCTGCCGACAAAAGTAGGAAAAGCAGAAGACCTATGAGTGCCTGCCTTGTTTTTTTATTCATCTTTTCTCCTTAGTTTTGTTCTTAGAAAAAGGCTGGTCTCCCAGCCTATTTCCCTGTAAATTTCGCAATTAACTCATGCCACTTTTCTGGAGCTAAAATCGCCCATGGATCTTGGCCCTTGCCTAAGATACCGTAGCCAATCATCAAGCCAATTCCAAGTGCTAAGACACCTAAAAGTAAAACAATGATGACTAAAAGAAATCGACGCAGCACATAAGCTACTTCTTTATTCATCTTCATCAGCTTCCACACTTACCCGTTCAATATTAGCTCCTAACTGAGCTAATTTTTCATGAAAACGATAATAGCCCCTATCCAAATGGACAAGTTTTCCAACAACAGTCTCACCCTCGGCCACTAACCCTGTCAATATCAAGGCTGCACTGGCACGAAGGTCCGTAGACAGCACTTCTGCACCTTGGAGAGGTTGCCCGCCAACGATACGAGCAGTGTCACGGATAATCTCAGAATGCAAGCCCATGCGACGCATTTCCTCTAGATGTTGGAAACGATTCTCAAAGACTGTCTCAACCATAGTTGATTCTCCTTGAGCAACCGTCATAAGAGCAGTAAACTGCGCCTGCATGTCCGTAGGAAACCCTGGATGTGGTAAGGTCTTGACATGAACTGCTTTTAGTTTGTCTCGTTGAGAACGGATGCGGATACCTTCATCTTCGTCGATGACTTCAACACCCATTTCCTGTAATTTCGCCAACAAGGGACGGTTGTGTTCCCAGATAGCATCTTGAATCAGGACATCTCCACCTGTCATTGCAGCAGCAACCATGAATGTCCCTGCTTCGATGCGGTCTTGAACAACGTTATGGGTTGCTCCATGCAAGTTTTCAACACCAGTGATGGTAATGCTCTCTGTTCCCGCACCTTTGACTTTAGCTCCCATTTTATTCAAGAGGACAGCCAAGTCTACAATTTCAGGTTCACGCGCAGCATTTTCGATAACAGTTACGCCATCAGCTAGCGTTGCAGCCATCATCAAGTTTTGGGTTGCCCCAACACTAGGAAAGTCCATATAGATATGGGCTCCATGCAAGCGTTCTGCCTTAGCTTCGATATAGCCAGCTGTTTGGGTGATCTTAGCCCCCATTGCTTCCAAACCTTTAAGGTGAAGATCAATCGGACGACTACCAATCGTACAACCACCTGGCATCGAAACTTTAGCGTGACCAACCCTAGCCAGGATTGGACCCAAGACTACAATAGAAGCACGCATCTTGCTGACATACTTATAGGGAGCTTCTTCTGTGATATCATCTGTCGCATCCACTTCAACAATGTGTGCATCTTGATCAAAATTAACTTTCGCATTTAATCCACGAACTACTTGGTTCATGGTAAAGACATCCGATAGGATAGGAACATTTTTTAAAACTGTTTTTCCTTCGCTTGCTAAAATTGTCGCCGCAAGCAGTGGCAAAACTGCATTTTTCGCGCCCTCAATTGTAACACTTCCGACAAGGCGATTATCGCCACCTCGAACTACAATTTTTTCCATAAATATTTTCCTTTACTTTCGAATTTAGAATAATGTCCGTACGGCTTCTTGCCATAGTTGGTAGAGATTTAGGAAAAAAGAACTGATTAGATACCCTAAACCGATACTACACAATACTACCAAAAGTCGTACCTTCCTCGCATTGTCCTTGGTCACCTTCAAAATTTGATCCCATTTGACTAAATCTTTCAAAAGTTGAAAAACTAGGTAGACAAAAAACATATGACTACTGAGGGTAAAAAACAATTGAATCATCTGCCTATTATACCATCTTCTCTTTTTCTACGCTAGTCTATGGACTTGCACTATATTTTATGGGTTGTTTTTCAAGTAATCAATTGCATCCTGAAGTGTTTTTACAGGAACAATCTTCATGTCTGTTTTAATCATTTCAGCAGCTTCTACAGCCGTGTCATAATTACTTTTAGCATTAGGATTGGCCTTTTTAGCTTCTTCAGTTACTGGATTGTTAGGAGCAAAGAATACAGTAGCTCCTTTTTTTGCAGCAGCAACAACTTTTTTGTCAATTCCACCAATATCACCAACATTTCCATCTCTGTCAATACTTCCTGTACCAGCAATGATACGTCCATTTCGAAGAGTTGAATCTGCAATTTGCGTATAGATGGATAAACTAAACATCATTCCAGCACTCGGACCACCAATGCCAGCAGTTGAAAACTTGATTGGCACATCACTTGACACTTCTGTGCGGTCAATCAAACCGATTCCAATACCGTTTTTCCCATTTTCCAGAGTAATGATTTTTCCTTCAGCAGTTTTGACTTTCCCGTCTTCTTGGTAAGTAACCTTAACCTTGTCGCCTAGAGTTTGAGAATTGACGTAGTCGACCATCTCCTTAGAACTCTCAAAAGTCTTATCATTCACAGCCGTTACAGTGTCAGCGATATTGAGAATACCCTTGAAGGTTGAGTTATCTGTTACGGTCAAAACATAGACTCCTAGGTATTTGAGTTCTATCTCCTTGCCCGCCGCCTTCAGACCTTGATATTTGGCCATGTTCTGCGAAGTTTCCATGTAAAACTGGTTGATTCGCATAAATTCTGCATCTGAAGAACCACCTGTCATTTCTTTTGCACTACGAATATCTGTAAAAGGTGTTAGCCAAGCATAAACTAAGTCCACCATTCTGGCGTGTTTAACTCCTACCGTCACAAATTGGTAAGAACCTTCTTCTTGGTCAGATTGGTTATTGACTTGTAAAACCTTTCGAATATCTTCTGAAGTCCCTGGCACCTCAATGTAATAAGGAAGTGGTACCGTAAAAGCTATAAAAGTGATCATGAGCCCGATGATTAAATATATGGGCCATCTAGTTTTTTTCTTCATTCTTTAACTCCTCCAAGACTACATTTGGTACATACTTGCTAATATCTTGTTCAAACTTCAATAGTTCTCTCACAGCTGAAGAGCTGATATAAACATGCTCTGGGCGACTATGGAGATAGACTGTCTCAATCTCTCCTGCTAATTGATGGTTGTAAAAATCAAAACTGGCTTCATACTGAAGATCCGCAGCATTACGCAAACCACGAACAAGAACATGGACACCCAGTTTTCTCGCAACATCAACGACTAATTCATCATGAGAGGATATAACCTGGACATTTTTTAGGTGTCCCACCGCTTTTTCAACCGTCTCTAGCCGACTTTCTATCGGTAAAAATCCATTTTTGTGTGGATTATAAAAAATCCCTACATACAATTTATCAAAGAGCTTACTTGCTCGCTCAATGAGGTCCAAATGACCATTTGTCATTGGATCAAACGAACCTGTGAATAGCCCAATTTTATCTGACATAAACCGTCACCTTACTAATCCCATATATTTTTTCCTTCCAGATGCCTAAACAGGCGATTTCTTCTGGAAGTTCTACTGATTTATCGGTCTCGCAGACCACCATGACATCTTCTGAGAAAAGATTTCTCTCCGCCATTTTTTCAATGTCGGATACGATTTGCTCCTTGGCATAGGGAGGGTCCAAAAAGATGAGATCAAAGACACCATCCACTTGCTCTAATGCACGACTGGATTCCATTTTCAATAATTGAAATTTAGAGATCTCCTTGGTCATCTGAATGTTTTCTGCCACAATATTCTGTGCTCGGCGATCCTTCTCAACTAGGACAGCGCTGGACATCCCTCTTGAAACTGCTTCAATGGATAAGCCCCCACTACCAGCATAGAGATCTAGTACACGTCCTCCTTCAAAGTAAGGGCCAATCATATTGAAAATAGCTCCGCGGACCTTGTCCGATGTCGGCCTCGTTGTTTTCCCGTCCAAGGTCTTTAAAGGACGTCCTCCGTAGATTCCTGATACGATTTTCATAAGGTATATTATACCAAATTCTGATGAAATAAGAAAATCGAACCTCTCGGTTCGATTGATTAAAGAATATTCTCGTAAGTATCTCTGACTTCTTGTGGCCAAACACTGGTTTGAACTTCACCGATGTGCTTCTTACGAAGTAAGAACATAGCCATACGAGACTGTCCAATTCCTCCACCGATTGTCAAAGGGAAAAGTCCGTTCAAGAGAGCCTTATGCCATTCTAGACTCAAGCGATCTTCATCTCCCGTAATAGCTACCTGACGACGAAGAGTGTCTTCATCGACACGAATCCCCATTGAAGACAATTCAAAGGCTGCACCCAAATTATCATTCCAAACAAGGATATCTCCATTTAGGCCCTTGTAGCCATTTTCAGATTCTGTTGTCCAGTCATCATAGTCCGGTGCACGTCCGTCATGAGGTTTTCCATCTGACAATACACCACCGATACCAATCAAGAAGACCGCACCGAACTCCTTACAGATAGCATTTTCACGTTCTTTTGGAGTTAAGTCTGGGTAACGTTCTACCAGTTCTTCTGTGTGGATAAAAGTAATTTGCTTGGGCAAGATTGACTCAATATCATAGCGGGCTTCGACTGCCAGCTCTGTTAAACGAATAGCCTTATAAATCTTTTCGACCGTTTCTTTAAGGTAGGCAAGATTGCGCTGTCCATTTGGAATAACTTTTTCCCAGTCCCACTGGTCAACATAAACTGAGTGAGTCGCATCTAGTGAGTCTTCGTCTGGACGAAGAGCCTTCATGTGAACAAAGAGACCTTCTCCCTCACCAAAACCAAAACGTGCCAAGGTATGGCGTTTCCACTTAGCAAGTGAATGCACCACTTCATAGGTTTCATTAGGAATCTGCAAAACCTTAACTGAAACTGGATGTTCAATCCCTGAAAGGTTATCCTGCATCCCATCCCCAACCTTACTCAAGATTGGACCCTGCACTTCTACTACTTCTAACTTATCTTTTAAATATTGGGTAAAGGTATTTTTTACAAAGGAAATCTCTTCTTGCTGATGGATAAAACTTTTCTTCATACGTTCCTCCTTTTGAATAATAAAAAGATTATACCTTTTTGTTATTAAAAATGAAAGTAAAAATTAAAAAAGAGCTCATTTGAGCTCTAAAAGTATTAATCGTCTCTTCCAAAGATACGTAGGAAGCTAAGGAAGAGGTTGATAAAGTCGAGGTAGAGGCTAAGTGCTAAAGAAATTGCCCAGCCTGTAGCGACCTGACCATCTGACTCTTCGTAAACATAACGAATTTTTTGATTATCCCAAGCAATGAGACCTGCAAAAACAAGCACCATAACAATACTAATAATGTAATCCATTAGGTCACTATTTAGGAAAATATTGACAACCATAGCGAGTATCAAACCAAATAGGGCTGCAATCAAAGCACGACCAATCCCACTCAAATCTTTTTTGATGACTACTCCTACGATAGCCATCACGAAGAAGAGGGCTGCACTGGAGATAAAGGCTGTCAAAACTGTCCCAGGAAGATAGAGCGACACAATGAAGCTTAGTGAAAAACCATTGACCGCTGAATAGAGCAGGAATATTGGAAAGGTTGCTGGACTATTCTTTATCGCTAAACCACTCGCAAAAATCACTAGAGCTACTTCTACAATTCCTGTGACAATTAACCATATGCGGGCGTTAATCATTAACTGAACAAGAAGATCTTGGAAGGTTGTTAACATCAAGGCTGAAACAATTGCAGATAAGGCAATCCCAATCCCGACAAAAGCATAGACTTTTGCATAAAATTGATTCAGACCAGAACGTTCTTGAATAATTGTTTGATTCATATCTTTTTTCTCCTTATGAAATCTTTTTACTGATTATAACAAAAATAAAACAATTTAACTCAAATAAAACATGAGTATGCCTGCAGCAATGGCAACGTTGAGACTTTCCGCTTGCCCTTTCATGGTAATATGAACCAGTTGATCTGCCTGATTTGTCATGAATGGACTAATGCCTTGACCTTCATTTCCCATAACCAAGACGAAATCTGCTAGCTGAGCAAGCTCACGATAATCTTTAGAGTTTTGGGACAAAGTAGTTGCCAGAATTGGTAAATTGCCCTTTTTAGCCTCTTCAACAAAAGTTTCAATAGGCATCCGATAAATCGGTAAATGAAAATGACTGCCCTGCATGGATCGAAGAGTCTTCAAGCTATAAATATCTGCTGACTTGCTTGAAACAATGACTCCCGAAAAACCTGCCGCATCTGCCGTTCGGATCATTGTGCCAACATTTCCAGGATCCTGCACGTCTTCCAAGAAAAGATATTTCCCTTGGCTCAAATCCGGCAACTGCTCTTCTTCCTTTTGAACAATGGCTACAATGCCCTGAGGAGTTTGTGAATCTGCTAAATCAAGCAAGATTTCTTCGGCCACAAAGACGGTCTGAGGGTAGTCCGTTAATTTTTCACCATATTCTGAAAGGGCAAATATTCTCTCAATCTTTGCACCAGCCTGAACAGCCTCTTCAAACAAATGCCATCCTTCAATTAAATAAGAAGATTTTCGATATTTTTTTTGATGCAATTTCTTGGCATTTTTTACCACAGAATTCGCTTTAGAGGTTATAATAGTCATAGGAGTATTATAACACAATCAAGGAGGTTTGGTATGCAAAAGGTCAAAATGATTGCACAGGGTCGCGTTCAAGGTGTTGGTTTCCGCTGGGGCGTCTACACCCTTGCCCTCGAGCTAGGCGGAATCACTGGTCGTGTCTGGAACAACGATGACGGAACCGTTGAAATTCTTGCCCAAGCAGAGTCTTCAGCTATCATGGCTAAGTTCATCCAAGAAATCCGAAAGGGACCTACTCCCTTCTCAAAAGTAACCTATCTAGATGTTCAATTGAGCAACTTCCCATCCTATTCAGATTTCAAAGTAGCAAATTAGGTCTCTAGAACTATTGTATATTTTCAAAAAAAACAGTAGAATAGAAAGGTATAATTTTTTAAGAAGGAATTAAAACAGTGAAATCAATTAAACGAATCGCCCTCTCTATCATGGGAGTGGCCATGCTATTAGTCTTAACAGGCTGTGTCCAGGTTGATAAAGCAACTGGACAACCAACAGGATTTATCTGGAATACAATCGGAGCACCTATGGCTGAAGCTATCAAGTACTTTGCTACTGATAAAGGGCTTGGCTTCGGGGTCGCTATTATTATCGTAACCATTATCGTCCGCTTGATCATTTTGCCACTTGGTATCTACCAATCATGGAAGGCAACTCTTCACTCTGAAAAGATGAACGCCCTCAAGCATGTTCTTGAGCCACATCAAACTCGTCTCAAAGAAGCAACAACTCAAGAAGAAAAACTGGAAGCCCAACAAGCTCTCTTTGCTGCTCAAAAAGAGCACGGTATCAGCATGTTTGGCGGAGTAGGTTGTTTCCCTCTCCTCATCCAAATGCCTTTCTTCTCAGCGATCTACTTTGCTGCTCAACATACAGAAGGTGTTGCTGAAGCTAGCTTCTTAGGAATCGCACTTGGTTCTCCAAGTTGGATTCTTATCGCCTGTGCAGGTGTTCTCTACTACGTCCAATCGCTCCTTTCACTACACGGAGTTGAAGACGAGACTCAAAGAGAACAACTTAAGAAGATGATTTACATGAGCCCGATGATGATTGTCATGTTCTCAATTTTCTCACCAGCCAGCGTTACGCTTTACTGGGTTGTCGGTGGTTTCATGATGATCCTTCAACAATTCATCGTCAACTACATCATTCGTCCAAAACTTCGTAAAAAAGTACGTGAAGAATATGCCAAGAACCCACCAAAAGCAAGCAAAACTTCAGGTGCTCGTAAAGATGTAACCCCTGAATCAGCTGCAGTTATCTCAACTTCTGCTAAGAAGAAAAATAAAAAACGCAATTCTGGAAAACAACATTCTAGATAAAAAATAAAAGGCTTAGCATTCGAGCTAAGCATTTTTATATCAGAAAAGCCCGATGTTCCCATCAGGCTTCTTTTTATCCATGTACACGTTTCATGTAATCTTGATAGCTTTCTGTATCCATCAATTCCTTAGCATTTTTGACACGATCTGCTGTTGGAGGTTTAACCCCTTCAAGTGAATACGGAATCCCAAGTTCACGCCATTTGAATTCTCCCATAGTGTGGTAGGGTAGGATTTCAAACTTATCAACGTTTTTAAGAGTTTTTACGAACTTACCAAGCTCAATCAAATCTTCATCACGGTCTGTCAATCCTGGCACAAGAACGTGACGAATCCAAACAGGTTTCCCAATATCTGACAAGTACTGAGCACATGCCAAGATATTTTTATTGGTTTGACTGGTTACAATCTTGTGTTGTGCTTCGTTGATTTCCTTGATATCAAGAAGAACCAAGTCTGTCACGGCCATTAACTTATTGAACTTTTCTAGATAGCGTGGTTTATTACGGAATGGAAGGGCACAAGTATCCAAGGTACAGTGGATTCCTTTTTCTTTTGCTTTTGTAAAGAGAGCAATTAGGAAATCAATCTGTAAGAGAGCTTCTCCTCCACTGACTGTGATACCTCCCTTGTCTCCCCAGAAACCACGATAACGAAGCGCTTCTTCTAGAACATCATCTACTGTTCGTACACGAGATTTATTGGTTTCCATCGCCCATGTGTCAGGGTTATGGCAATATTGGCAACGCATCTGACAACCCTGCAAAAAGACAATAAAACGAATCCCAGGACCATCTACCGCCCCAAAACTCTCTGTCGAATGCACCATTCCTGTCACTTGTCCATAGTCAATTGTTTCTTCAGACATCACGTCACCTTCCTTGAAACCGTTTTATAGCTTTATTATATCATGCCTGAAAAGAAAAACCACAGATTTTGTCTATTTTTTAGAAAACAAACTGTTTTTCACTTTCAACTTTCATGATTTTCAAAAATTCTTCTAATCCTTGTCAAAATCGAATCCATAGAGAGTTGCAAAATAGTCCTCAGGTCGCTCTGCTCTACGGATTAGCCGTGCACTACCGTCCTCTGTATAGAGGACCTCTGCTGAACGAAGTTTGGCATTGTACTGGTAGCCCATAGAGAAGCCATGAGCACCTGTATCATGAATGACTAACAAATCACCAATTTCTGTTTGAGGTAGTTCACGATTAACCGCAAATTTGTCGTTGTTTTCACAGAGTGAACCAACAACATCAACGACTTCCGTCTGACCGTCAGGATGCATCATATTGGTGATGTGGTGATAAGCTCCATACATAGCCGGTCTCATAAGATTGACAGCTGATGCATCTACTCCGAGATAAGTTCGGTAGGTTTTCTTTTTATGGGTTACTTTAGTCACTAGAATTCCATGAGGTGCTAACATAAAGCGTCCTAGTTCTGTAAAAATCTTAACTTGGCCAAGACCTGTTGGCGTAAGAACTTCTTCATAAACCTGACGAACACCCTCACCAATTAAAGCAATGTCATTAGGTTCTTGATCCGGACGATAGTTGACACCGATTCCTCCAGAAAGATTGATGAAGTCCAGCGAAATACCTAACTTATCCTTGATTTCTACAGCCAGTTCAAAAAGCTGGCGCGCCAATTCTGGATAATAAAGATGAGTAACAGTATTGGAAGCTAGGAAGGAATGAATCCCAAAAGTTTTTGCTCCCTTTTCTTTCAAGATAGCAAAGGCTTCAAAGAGCTGTTCCTTAGTCATCCCGAACTTAGCTTCACCAGGATTATCCATAATATCCGTTCCTAGTTCAAATACGCCACCAGGATTGTAACGGCAAGAGATAATCTCAGGAATCCCCGCAGCGCGCTCTAAATGGTCGATATCTTCAAAGGCATCCAAGTTGATAGTCGCCCCTAATTCACGGGCATAGGTGTACTCTTGGTCTGGTGTATTGTTAGATGAAAACATCATCTCCGACCCTGTAAACCCAAGTTTATGACTCATTAAGAGTTCTACATAACTAGAACAATCCACTCCACATCCTTCTTCTTGTAGGATTTTCAAGATAGCTGGGGTCGGAGTCGCCTTGACTGCAAAATATTCTTTAAAACCTTTGTTCCAAGAGAAAGCCTCATTAACTGCGCGTGCTTTCTCGCGAATACCTTTTTCATCGTAGAGATGGAATGGAGTTGGAAACTCTTCAACAATCTTTTCTAAGTCTTCACGTTTAATAAATGGCGTCTTCATAAGGCTCCTTCATATTCATTATCAAAGAAAGGCTGGGACGAAAGTTCCAACCTTTAAGCATCTTATTCTCTCTTATTTTTCTGTTTCGAAGATGTTCCCAACTTCAACTTCAATTTGTTGGTTCTTCACATCAATATTGGTAACTTTTAAGAGTGATTTGTAGTCAAACTGCTGTTCACGATCTTCCTGCGCATTATCAGCAAAGACAGCTACACCAGCTAACTCAGAATCAAACTCTGTTAAAAGGCTAATCATACCGTTAATCGTTCCTCCGCCTTTCAAGAAGTCATCAACAATCAGGACACGGCTTCCTGCTTTAAGGCTACGTTTTGAAAGGAACATTTTTTCAATACGGTCGCTAGAACCTGAGACGTAGTTAACACTCACAGTTGAACCTTCTGTGATTTTCAAGTCACGACGGACAATGACAAAAGGTACGTTGAGAACATTTGCCACTGCATTTGCAAGCGGAACCCCTTTGGTCGCTACCGTCATAACAGCATCAATCTTTTGGTCCATAAAGCTCTTAGCAATAATGCGACCGATATTTTTCAAAATAGCTGGTGTGCTAAGAAGATCAGACAAATAAATGTAGCCACCTGGCAGAATGCGGTCGCTCTCTGAAAGTTTATCGCGAAGCTCTTGGATGATTGTTTTGGACTCAAGGGTAGAGATAGAAGGTGTGAAAATAACCCCACCACCAGCACCTGTCACCGTTTGAATATGACCAATTTCAATTTCTTCAAAGGCGCGCTTAATAATGACAATATCTTCTGAAATAGAAGATTTGGCAGATTCATACTTTTCCGCAAAGGTATTGAGACTGGTTAATTTGTATGGATTGTTAATCAAATAATTGGAAATAACAACCATCCGATCACTTCTTCTTAATTTCATTAGTTATTCACCATTCTTTTTAATTAGTCTTTTTCTCATTATAACACACTAAAGCAAAAAAACGAACTTTATTGTCTAAATAAAGCTCATTTTTTTAGTTTCTAGTCTAATTTTGGCTTGTAGAAGGAACGATTGTCCATTGCAAAGACTTTATTGGTCATTTCACCCTCATCAACAAGAGCCAGAGCTGTTGACATCATCATCATACTCGCATCTAAATTATCAATCATATGAATAATTTCAGCTTCCATCACACGAGGACGAACAGGACTACCATACTCGAGTAATCCATGGTGGCTGAGAATCACATGGCGCAGAAGCACCACTTCTTCTCGAGTATCATCAATACCAAGTTCCATAACTGCTTTGGTAATCTCGCTATCAATCAAGGCGATATGGCCGATAAGATTTCCTCTCACTGTATACTCTGTCTGGTCCGGACCTGTTAACTCAATAACCTTAGCCAGGTCATGAAGCATAATTCCCGCATAGAGCAAGCTCTTATTGAGTTGTGGGTACACATCAGCAATTGCCTCTGCTAAACGAACCATAGTCGCTGTATGATAAGCAAGCCCTGTTTCAAAGGCATGGTGGTTGGTTTTTGCAGCTGGATAGGAATAAAATTCTTTATCATATTTGGTATAGAGGGCCCGAACGATTCGTTGCCAGATGGGATTTTCAATCTTGAAAATCATCTGTGCCATGTACTCACGGATTTCTTTAACATCCACTGGTGATTTGACCTTGAAGTCTGCTGGGTCATTGGGTTCGCCAGGCTGAGGTAAGCGAAGGGTGATTTGATTTACCTGTGGAGTGTTGTTGTAAACTTCACGACGCCCTTGCATGTGGACAACTTTTCCTGCAGTAAAGGCCTCAACGTTATGAGGTTGAGCATCCCAAAGCTTTCCTTCAATTTCCCCACTATCATCTTGGAAGGTGAAAGCTAGGTAATTTTTCCCAGCACGCGTCTGTCTCAGATCGGCTGATTTGATCAGGTAAAAGCCCTCGAACAGTTCATCTTTTTTCATGTGACTAATCTTCATATTCTTCCTCATCTTCTTGGAACTGGAGCAAATCAAGCATAGGCTCACCTTCTGACAATTCAATATGTCGGAGAGTTCGCTCAATAGCTGAAGTACGTCGGTTTAACAATTCATCAATATTACCAGTGGCATGTTGGAGGTGTTTTTGCGCTTTAACAAGAATGCCACCAAACTTGCCAAATTCGGTTTTGACGTTGGCTAGAGTTTGACTAATATGGTCGGCACTCTTTTGGATATTCAGAGTTTTGAAGCCAACAGATAGGGAGTTCAGAAGGGCTGACAAGGTACTTGGTCCAGCTACGATAATCTGCTCCTCCCGTCTCAAACCATCAAAGAAAATCGGATTTCTAACGATTTCTGAGTAAAGACCTTCTGTCGGAACAAACAGAACTCCAAAATTGGTCGTCCTTGGCGGTGCTATGTACTTGTTCTTGATATCTTTGGCAAAACGCTTAACGCTTGTTTGGAGTGATTTGCGACAATTTTCGATTTCATCCTTATCACCTGCTTCATAGGCTTCTTCCAGACGGTAATAATCTGCCAGTGGAAACTTAGAATCAATCGGTAGATAGACATATTCCTGGTCACCTTGTCCAGGTAACTTGATGGCGTATTCCACACGTTCACTAGAGTTTTCAACCGTTGCAAATTCTCGTTCATACTGGGCAGGTGTCATGATATCTTCAATAATCTGTCCCAGTTGTAATTCTCCTAGAATTCCTCGAGTTTTTGTACCAGATAAGACCTTATTAAGAGCGCCGACATCACGGGCAACCGTTTGCATTTCTCCAAGGCCGCGATTGACAGATTCCAATTGCTTGGAAACTGTCTCGAAAGACGCTTGCAAGCGTGTCTGCAAGGTCTTTTCTAACTTTTCCTCGACCGTTTGGCGCATCTGCTCTAAACGTTGCTCATTTGACTCCTGCAAGGCCTGTAGTCGTTGGTCGGTCTTATCTCTGGTTTGGAGAAGGTTTTCATTCATCTCCTGTCGAACCTGAGTCAGACCTTGGTGCAATTCGATTCGCACCTCCTGCAAACGGTCGCTAACAGCCACTTCTAGATTTTTTTGGTCCAGCTGGCTTGCTTGTCGCGCTTGTTCAAATCGATAATCCAACTGATCTGAAAGGTTATCTGCCTGGTCTTCTAAACTCTTGGTCAGGTATTTCTCCTGCCTATCCTGCCTTTGCCAAATAAGAAAGAGGCCGGCTAGGTTAGCAATTAGTAACAGTAGTAATATAATCTCCATCCTATCTCCTGTCCTTGCTATGCAGTACAACCACATAGCCATCTGGGCAAGTCACCGAAACTTCCCTATCTATATATTCGTTAGAAGCGTAAACTTTCTTAAAGAAAAAATTCTTCTCTGTCAGTTCATACTTGGCACCAAGAATAGTCAACTGGGTATCCCGAACCGGCATAAAGGCCAGATAATCGTAGTCCGAACGTGGCTCTAGTTGACTGGTACCTTCTGGACAATAGGCAATCAAGTTTTGCCCATCCTCAATCTCTATTTGACGCATATAGGGTGCCAATTTAGGATTGCTAGGCAGAAAGACATTAGCCAGCATATGGTCGATGCGACCACCTAGGGCACCAAAAATGGTCACCTGAGCCTGAGGATTTTTTTCAAAAATCGTTAAAAGTGCTAGTTCCAGATCGGTATCATTCTTCTCTGGCTGAGCTTGGACAAAGTGTTGGGCACGTTCTTGAATCAACTGACGTTCTTCTACAGTCACAGAATCAAAATCCCCAACTGCTAAAGCAAGAGCAAGTTCTTCTTCCAATATCCAGAGTGAGCCTCGATCTACACCGACAAAACAGTCAAAATCTGTCCGGTAGTGACCGCGGTCTCCCCCTGCAAAAACTGCAGCTTTAGCCCAGTTGATTTCTGAGGGCTTGCACTCGTTCATTGACATCTCCCTTAAAGACATAAGATCCCGCTACAAAAACTGTAGCGCCAGCTTCTTTGGCTTGAGCAATGGTTTGGTCATCAATACCACCATCGACTTCGATTTCAAAGTTCAAGCCTTTTTCCTCACGAAGGGCAACCAACTCACGAATCTTATCCATGGTTTCAGGTAGAAAGGCTTGACCACCAAAACCAGGATTAACCGTCATGACTAATACTTGATCAACTAGGTGAAGAACATGCTTGATAGCCTCAACAGGTGTTCCAGGGTTAATGACAACCGAAGGTTTGACACCAAGAGAACGAATTTTTTGAAGGGCTCCATGGATATGAGGTGTTGCTTCTGCATGGATGCTGATGATGTCTGCACCTGCACGCGCAAAGTCTTCTAAATGATGTTCGGGATTTGATACCATCAAATGGCAATCAAAGACCATCTTGCTATGAGGACGAAGACTTTCGACTACACCTGCACCAAAGCTGATCTGAGGTACAAAGTGACCATCCATGATATCGATATGGGCGTATTCTGCCCCAGTTGCTTCTAGGCGTTTAATTTCACATTCAAAGTTGGCATAATCTGCTGCCAGAATTGACGGAGCAATCTTGTATTGAGACATAAGCTTCTCCTTATTTTGGAATTTTTTTGCTGACTTTTTTATAGGTTTCTCTGCGATTTTCAATCTCACTGAGGAATTGTAGATAGTTGTCGAAACGGAAGTTTGCAATGATGCCCTCTTCTACTGCTGGTTTCACTGCACAAGATGGTTCATGGGTATGCGTACATGTACGGAACTTACAGTCGCGACTGACTCTAGCAATCTCTGGAAAGGCCTGGTTCAGCTCTTCAGCACTTGATACTTCATAATCTAGCGACGAAAAACCTGGTGTATCTGCGATTTTGCCTCCATTTAGGTTGTAAAAACTAACAGCTCGAGTAGTATGGCGACCACGACCCAGACTATCTGAGATTTCTCCCGTCTCTAGATTGAGGTCAGGTGCAATTTTATTAAGGAGGGTTGACTTTCCAACACCTGTCTGCCCCATAAAGACTGTCACTTTGTCTGTCAACAAGGGCAAGAGTTCCTCTTTACTAGTCACAAAATCGTAACCAATAGAACGATAGGTTTGCTCGTAAAAGTCCAGTTCTCCCCCATCTTCCAGTAAGTCCATCTTGGAAATATAGACGATAGGATGAATGCCCTTGTGCTCTAAAAGAACCAAGAAGCGATCCAACAAGTTGCTGTTAAAATCAGGTTCTTTAACGGACATAATGACAACGGCTTGGTCAATATTGACAATGGGTGGACGAACCAGACTATTTTTTCGTTCGTGAATTTTGAGGATATAACCTTCGGAATTTTCCTCCGCAGAAAAATCTACCCAATCTCCAACATAGGGTGTATGGCCTTTTTTACGAAAATTCCCACGCGCGCGTGTTTGATAAACATGGCCATCACTCTCCACATAATAGAAACCCGCCAAAGCTTTAATGATTTGTCCCTGCATCTTAGAGTCCTTGTCCTTTAAGTGCATCTGCTAAACTAGCAAATTCCGCCAAGCCCAGAGCTTCTCCACGTACAGATGGTGACAAGTCTGCTTGGTCCAAAGCCTTGGTCAATTTATCCTTGACTTCTTCAGACTTCCCAAAGTAACCTGTCAAGTTATTCCACAAGGTCTTACGACGATGGGTGAAACTAGCCTTGGAAACTTTAAAGAAGAAGTTCTCATCTTTTACTGCTACCGCAGGTTCCGGACGACGTACCATTTTCAGAATAGCTGAATCTACATTTGGCGCTGGCACAAATACTGTACGAGGCACGATAAAGGCAACCTTGGCAGTCATATAATACTGAACTGCAATTGACAAGCTACCGTAAGCCTTGGTATTTGGTTGAGCAGAGATACGATCTGCCACTTCTTTTTGCATCATGACCACAAACTCACTAAAAGGAATGCCACTTTCAATCAAGTGCATGAGAATAGGAGTTGTGATATAGTAGGGCAAGTTTGCCACTACCTTAATTGGTAAATCAGGATTTTTGAAATTTTGGATATGCTGCGCCAAATCAACCTTGAGAATATCCTCATTGACTACGGTCACATTGTCAAAATCACGCAGGGTATCTGCTAGAATTGGCACCAAACGGTGGTCAATCTCAAAGGCCATAACTTCAGCCGCACGCTCAGCCAAAAATTCCGTCAAGGCACCAATTCCTGGACCAATTTCAATAACATTGACCTGGTCATCAACTTCAGCCGTATCCACAATTTTTTGAAGGATATTGGTATCGGTCAAAAAATTTTGCCCGAAGGATTTTTTAAAGGTAAAACCGTGACGCTCCAGTACTGCCTTGGTCACGCTATAATCTGCAATTCTCATTTATTCTCTTTTCTAACTATTGAAAGGTTTTCTAATCTTGAGCTCTTCCTTCTTGTTCCTCACTAAGCTTCTGCATGTCTCTAAAAGCTGTTAGGCTAACATAGGCACCTGCTTCATAGTATTCCGTTGGGTTTATGGCATAGTCAAAGCCTTCAATCATGCCTCCAGCTTCTTCAATCATGCCATTCCACTTTTCGTCAAAGACCATTCGCAGACGTTTCCAATCAGTAAAGACTGGAACAGAGTTTCGACCATTTTTTCCTTCTTTGACTGGAATGTTAAAACTGGAATCTTTTTCCAAAACAAAGGAGTTCCCTTCCTGACTCTCTCCCTTAAATTCCGAAGCTGCATCTAAAGGCAATAGGAATTTTGCTTTAGGCATAGCTTCCGAAAAGAACTTATAATAGAGTTTATAAAGTAATTCTTGCTCTTCCGTAATCGGATAATCTAGTTGCCCCATCAAGAGCATCCATCTTACCAGGTCAGGATTCATGACAGGCACTTGTATTTCTGGTAAATCAGAAAAATCTGGTTTTTGAACCAAGGCAGAGGCACTGATGCTGACTTCCTTGGAATTAAAGATTGCTCCCAAGGCACCATTTAGGTAAAAGGCTGTCCCTAGGAAATTTTCAATCCCTTTTTTATCTTCCGTATTTTCAATCAGTTTTACGACTGAGTTTGGTCGACTATCAATGGTTTCCTTGAATTGGCGATACCAAGATGGTGTCAAAAGCATGATCATGGGATCAGTACAGAGATACCCTTCTTCTCCTCTGTCATAGGTCGTTGAGAAAAGATAGGGTTCGCCTGTTTTTTCTGAATAAACTGCATAAACTGCATCTGCTTCTAAGAGCTTATCTTTAACGATTTCCGCTAGACGTTCCAACTTACGAGTGTTGGATTGATAGCTTTCTTCACTTTCAGTTTCCTGATTTTGACGGCATTTCCATAAAAAGAGACGTAAAATCTCTACGCTGTCATCAAGGGTAGCTGCCAAATAGTCTTCATTTGTTAACTGACCCTCTTGGATGGCTACAAAAGCACGATAAAGAGCATCTGAATAGCTAGATAATTTTTGTTCTTCCTCAACACCTGAACTAAAGAGCACACTTCCTTTTTTCAGTTTATCCAAAGAAGGAATCCTATCAACCACTAGATGGGCAAGAACTTCATCAGTTAGACTATCTGCATCTTTGTTTTGACTGCTGAGTTTTTTAACCTCTACAGTACCAAGACTTTCCATTCCTTGGTCGGGATTACAAAACTGCAACTGATTTCCAACCTTGATACTGCCTTCTAGACTCCCAACAATCAATAATTGGTTGGTTTCCTTCATCGGGAACAAATCTAGAACACCTACGCAAGCATTGCCTTTCGCCTCTTCTGCTTCCTTATTGGATTCAGTTGTTTCAGTAGGTTTTGTTGCTTCTGTCTTTTTTAAAAAATCAAAGATTCCCATAACTTTTCCTCATCACCTCCACTTAGCACAATTTCTATGGAGTCACTTTTCTAATGCTTGCTACCAAGCCTGATTAAACCGGATATGATTACTTCTATTGTATCATATTCCCTTCACATTTTGGGGGAGTTTCTCAATTCTCATATGATTTCATAGCTTCTTCAACTTCAGCTAGACTGATCCCAAATAACTCTAAACGTTTAAGGAGTTGTTTCCCATTGGAATAACCGATACGAAGACTTTCTCCTAGATATTCTCTGCGTTTTCGGCTATCTGATCCGGCTAGAAAACCAAGGCGAATCAAGTCACTACGGCTAATATCAAAGTCGCTTTCTGCTTCAAACTGCTCAGTTACTTGTTCTAGTGCTGTCTTCAAGTCTTCATAGTTAGCATGCTCAATTCCTAGAGAACGTCCCTTGGTCTTAGATTTTGGCACTGCCTCATCACGTTTGAGAAAGGCGTGCTGAACTGTCGGAATGGCCGTCATAATCATCCGACGAATGCGTTCCCCGTTAAAATCGGGATCTGTAAAGACAATCACCCCATGACGCTCATGTAGACGTTGGATTCGTTCAAGATCTTGTTCATTGATAGCAGAACCACGAGTCTCATAAGTCTCAACATCAAAGTAGCGTTTTAAATTAGCCGTATCATCACGCCCTTCGACTACGACGATTTGGGAAATTTTCTCTTTCATGATTTACTTTCCAATCCAAAGATGCCTTCTGCATTAGCACTTGTCACAGCTGCCAATTCTTCTGTCGTCATACCACGCAAGTCCGCAATAAAGTCTACTACATAGCGCGTGTAAGCTGTCTTGTTTTCACGACCACGCTTGGGTACTGGGGCTAAATAAGGTGCATCCGTTTCTACCAAAATCTTATCCAAAGGTAACTCTTTGGCCGCTTCCTGAATATCTGTCGCCTTCTTAAAAGTCACCACTCCAGAAAAGGAAATAGTCATCCCAAGATCTACAAACTTCTCCGCCCAATCCAAAGAACCTGAGAAGGAGTGCATAATACCGCCACGGGGACCAACTCCCTCGCTCTTGATAATCTCATAGGTGTCTTCTAGCGCATCACGGGTATGAACCACAAAAGGCAAGTCCAGTTCCTTAGATAGCTGAATCTGACGACGGAAAACTTGTTCCTGTACTTCTTTAGGGGCTGTCATCCAGTGATAGTCCAAACCAATCTCACCCAAGGCAACAACTTTAGAATGTTTTAGTTTTTCTAGCAAGTAATTCTCAATATCCTCTGTATAGGTTCCTGCCTCTGTAGGATGCCAACCAATAGTCGCATAGAGTTGATCATACTTATCTGCTAGTTCTAAGGCACGCTCAATGGTCGGTTTGTCAAAACCAACAATATTCATCCGAGTTACACCCATTTCAGCAGCCAAGGCTAATTCTTCAGCTTCCCTTCCTGCAAAATCTTCTATATTTAAATGTGTATGAGTATCAAAAATCATTTATATTCCCTCGTTTTTCTACCTTCTATTATACCAAAAAAACTAGTCTCATCCTTATAGGAAAAAATATTTTGAAATCATTCATTTTTTCTTGACGGTATTTTTTCATAGCAGTATAATAACTCTTGTTGAAATTTTTCAGAAAAGGAAAGAAAATGTTTACAAAACTAAAATATACCTTTATTGGTCGTCCCCTTAAGTCCTTAACTGAAGGCGAGGGAGGACTACTTGGAAAAACACAGGCACTTGCAATGCTTTCAAGTGATGCCCTATCTTCTATCGCTTATGGACCTGAACAGGTCGTTCTCGTCTTGACTAGTCTTTCTCCGCTTGCTATCTGGTGGAGTCTCCCTATTGGCATTTTTGTCCTCTTACTATTAGCTAGCCTGACCATTTCTTATAGACAAATCATCCATGCCTACCCTCAAGGTGGAGGTGCCTATATGGTTACTCGAGAAAACCTCTCCCCTGAGTTAGGTTTGATTGCTGGGGGAAGTCTGCTTGTTGACTATATGCTAACAGTAGCCGTATCAGTGGCAGCAGGCGCTGACGCTATCACTGCTGCACTTCCTGCCCTCCATCCTTACAATCTCCACATCTCCATTTTTCTAGTATGTTTGCTCATGCTTTTAAATCTAAGAGGTTTGAAGGAATCCGCAAGCTCTCTGATGATCCCAGTCTATCTCTTTATCTTTAGTACGGTCTTCCTCTTATTGTTTGGTATCTTCCAACTGTTGACAGGTTCTCTCAGCTATCATGCAACTTCTGCAATTGGTCAAACTGTCCCAAGTCTGTCAATTGTCCTAATTTTAAGAGCCTTTACCAGCGGTTCGGCCTCACTAACTGGAGTCGAAGCTATCTCAAACGCTGTTCCGTTTTTCAAAACTCCCAAAGAGAAGAACGCTGCCCAGACACTAACCATCATGTCACTTATCCTTGGATTTCTATTTGCAGGGATTACCTTCTTAAACTACTGGATGGGGATTACACCTCAACACGGAGAAACAATCCTCTCACAAATGGCTAAAGGGATTTTAGGGGATTCAGCTCTCGGTCAGATTGTCTATTATCTCTTCCAATTCTCAACTGCCCTAATTCTAGCCGTTGCTGCAAATACTGGTTTTTCTGCCTTTCCAATGTTGGCTTACAATATGGCTAAGAACAAGTACATGCCCCATCTCTTTATGGAAAAGGGAGACCGCCTGGGTTATTCAAACGGTATTTTAACCTTAGCTTTTGGTGCTATAATCCTTCTGCTTATTTTCAACGGAAATACAGAACGCTTGATTCCTCTCTACACTATCGGAGTTTTTGTTCCTTTTGCCCTTTCTCAAACAGGCATGATTCGCCACTGGAAAAAAGAAAAAGGCTCTCATTTCTTAAAATCTGCCTTTGCAAATATCCTCGGTGCCATCATTTGTTACGCCATCGTTCTTATTCTACTCCTCTTCAGGCTTGGAGATATCTGGCCATTCTTCCCAATTATCCTGGTCCTAACCTTCCTCTTTTTGTCCATCCACAGTCATTACCAAAAAGTGGCGAAACAACTTCGACTTTATGAAGGAATTCAAAAGAAAACCTACGACGGCAATGTCGTCCTTGTCTTAGTGGGAAATGTTACCCGAGTCAGTGTTGGAGCGATTAATTACGCTCAAAGCATCGGAGATGAAGTTTTGGCCATGCACATTTCCACCAAGGAAACTGAGGAAAAAGACCAAGAAATCCTCCAAGAATTTGCCGACTACTTCCCAAATATCACTCTAAAAAACATTAATACCAGCTATCGCGATATCATCACACCTACAGTTCGATATGTTCGAAAAATCTCTCAAGAAGCCAAGAAAAAGAACTACACAGTTACAGTTCTAGTACCCCAATTTATTCCTAACAAACCTTGGCAAAATATCCTCCACAATCAAATGAGCCTTAAATTAAAATATGCTCTCAGATGGCACGAAGATGTCGTCGTTGCTAGCTACTCTTATCATTTGAAAGAATAAAGAAAAGCTCAAAATCAGAGAAAGCACCTCCTGATTTTGAGCTTTTTCTATATGTGATTTTTTCAAGACGTCTTGTAAAATGTTTATTCTCAATCAATAACTTTAGAAAATTCTATCTTTTAGATAAAAGAAAAATCAGTAGGCTCGAGTTCCTACTGACTTCTTTGTTTCATTTGTTTGGATTATGCAGCCAAAACTTTGCGTCCTTTACGACGACGAGCTGCCAATACGCGACGACCGTTTTTAGTTGACATACGGTTACGGAATCCGTGTTTGCGCGCACGACGAAGTTTACTTGGTTGATAAGTACGTTTCACGATGAATACCTCCTCATAGATTTTGTATTCGTTTAGCCGGCTATAAAGTGATCAGTTACTAAACATACTTTACTATTCTATCTGATTCTTACGTATTTGTCAATAGCTCTGACAAATGTTTCCAGCTTTTTTGCTATGAAAGCCTTATCTACGATACTGCTTCAAGAAGCGAGTCATTTTTTCCTGTATTTGGGCCAACTCATCGACACGTGGTAGATAAACGATACGGAAGTGATCTGGTTCTTTCCAGTTAAAACCACGTCCATGTACCAAAAGCACTTTTTCTTGTTTCAAGAAATTAAGGACAAATTGTTCATCGTCATCGATACGGTACATATTGCGGTCGATTTTAGGGAAGATATAAAGACCCGCTTTTGGCTTAACCGCTGATAAACCAGGGATATCTTGAATAGCATTATAAATAAAGTTTCTTTGTTCATAGATACGACCACCAGGAAGAAGCAACTCATCCACTGACTGGTGACCACCTAGTGACGTTTGAACTACCTGCTGGGCAAGCACATTCGAACAAAGTCGCATGTTTGAAAGCATGTTGAGACCTTCAATGTAGCCCTTTACATGATGTTTAGGTCCAGACAAGACCATCCAACCAACACGGAACCCAGCGATACGGTGAGATTTAGACAGACCATTCATGCTGACACAGAAAAGGTCTGGAGCCAAACTTGCGACTGGTGTGTGGACATTGCCATCCATAACCATACGGTCGTAAATTTCATCCGCAAAGATAATCAAGTCATTTTGACGAGCAATCTCGATGATATCTAGTAAGAGTTCTTTAGGATAGAGAGCCCCCGTTGGGTTATTCGGATTGATCAAAACAATAGCCTTGGTATTTGAACTAATCTTAGACTTGATATCATCTAGGTCTGGATACCATTCCGCTTCTTCATCACAGACGTAGTGAACGGCATTTCCCCCAGCCAAGCTGACAGCAGCAGTCCAAAGTGGATAATCAGGCATAGGAACCAAGACTTCATCGCCGTTGTCCAAGAGACCTTGCATAGACATAACGATTAGCTCACTAACCCCATTTCCAAGGTAGATATCATCAATATCCACATTGGGGAATTTCTTTAGTTGGCAATACTGCATGATGGCCTTACGAGCTGAAAAGATACCTTTTGAATCTGAATAGCCTTCACTATCACGGGCATTCATAATCAAGTCATGAATCACCTCATCTGGTGCTGTAAAGCCAAACTCAGCTGGGTTCCCTGTATTCAAACGAAGAATTTTTTCTCCATTTGCGCGCATGCGCATAGCTTCTTCCAAAACTGGACCACGGATATCATAAGCCACATGCTCTAATTTTATTGATTTGTTAAATTCTTTCATTCGAGTTCCTCTATTCATCAGGATAGTTAATATTATACCACTCCAAAACGAAATCGTAAATTTCTCAGTACTATTCCACAAAAAAACCTTGCTTAACGCAAGGTAACAGGACAAATCCGATTTCTTTCTATTTTTGGAGAAGAAAGAGTAGATATACTTCTCTAAAAAGCTGGACAAATTGGACCAAAATCTTTGTAGAGAAACTCTGGTGATCGAAAACAAAGTCATTGTAAGGGATGGTAACTGCATGAACAAAAGAATTTCTGCTTCTATTCAGCAAAACGCAAAGAAAAAATAAGTAGACTGACCAACATTAGGAATAATGTTAGACTAAGCCGAGTCTAGTTGTAAAAATACCATCTCACTAACTTATTTCCTTGCCCTGTCAATTCATATTATACACTAAAATATTTGCATTTTCAAACAAGCATACATATAAAAAGAGCTTAATATTTAAGCTCTTTTTATATGTATGCTATTTCGCAATTTCTGCCAACATTTTCTCAATGTGTTGGATGGATTTTTCACGTCCAAGCAAGTAGATGGTATCTGGCAATTCAGGACCATGCATTTCACCTGAAACGGCGATACGGATTGGCATGAAGAGATTTTTCCCCTTGATACCAGTTTCCTTTTGGACTGCTTTGATTTGTGGGAAGATATTTTCTACCACAAACTCATCGTCTGACATGGCTTCGAGTTTGGCTTTAAAGGCTTCAAGTACAGTCGGAACAGTTTCACCAGCCATGACTTCTCGCTCAGCTTCTGTCAATTCTGGGAAGTCTGAGAAGAAAAGGTCTGTCAATGGAACAATTTCGTCCACTGACTTCATTTGTGGTTTGTAGAGCTCTACCAATTTCTCAGCCTTGTCTGTCAAACGTCCCGCTTCTTCGAGGAATGGTTTGGCCATTTCAAAGATAGTCTCAAGATCCGCATTCTTAATGTACTCATTGCTCATCCAGTCCATTTTCTTCTGGTCGAAGGCTGCTGGAGACTTGCTGAGACGGTTTTCATCAAAGAGGTTAATGAGTTCTTGACGAGAGAAGATTTCGTCTTCTCCACCAGGATTCCATCCAAGAAGGGCGATGAAGTTAAAGACTGCTTCTGGAAGGTACCCTTTCTTACGGTAATCTTCGATAAATTGAAGAGTGTTGGTGTCGCGTTTAGACAACTTCTTACCAGTTTCAGAGTTGATGATTAAGGTCATGTGACCGAATTCTGGTGCTTCCCATCCAAGTGCTTCATAGACCATGAGCTGTTTTGGTGTATTGGCAATGTGGTCATCTCCACGGATAACGTGAGAAATTTGCATGTCGTGGTCATCAATGACAACGGCAAAATTGTAAGTTGGGTAACCATCTTTCTTTTGGATAACCCAGTCCCCACCGATATTGCCACCTTCAAATTCGATATTACCTTTGACCATATCATGCCACTTGTAAATACCAGACTCATTAACAGCCAAACGAACCGTTGGGATGATGCCTGCCGCTTCACGTTCAGCGATATAAGCTGCTTTTTCTTCTTCGCTCATGCCAAGGTATTCGTTAATGTAACGAGGTGTTTCACCTGCTGCTTCTTGACGTTCACGTTCTGCTGCTAATTCTTCTTCTGTAACGTAAGATTTGTAGGCTTTTCCTTCAGCTAAGAGTTGGTCGATATATTTTTGATAGAGTTCCAAACGCTCAGACTGGCGGTAGTTTTCATGAGTCTCTGGACTTTCATCCCAGTCCATGCCTAACCAACGAAGGTTTTCAAGCTGTGAACGTTCTCCGTCTTCGACATGACGTTTGCGGTCAGTATCTTCGATACGGATGATAAAAATTCCACCATGGTGGCGTGCATACAAATAGTTAAACAATGCTGTACGGGCATTCCCGATGTGTAATAGTCCTGTTGGACTTGGTGCATAACGCACACGAATATCTTTTGACATATCTTCTCCTATAAAGTCTCTAGGCATCTGCCTTTTCGCTCTCTATATTATATCACAAGTCTCGCTAGAGTCCAATTTCTCTTCTCGAGAAAAAGCAAAAAGAGTGGTAAAACCACTCTTTTTTATTCTATTATAGACGAGCGTTGAGTTCTGCTCCAAGTTCTTCAAATCCTGGTTTACCAAGAAGGGCAAACATATTTTTCTTGTAGGCTTCAACACCTGGTTGGTCAAATGGGTTGATAGCATTCAAGTAACCTGAAAGGGCGATGGCCAATTCGAAGAAGTAGATGGCATAACCAAGAGTGAAGGCGTCTTGTTCAGGAAGAGTTACGTACATGTTTGGCACGTCACCATCTGTGTGGGCAAGAAGAACACCGTCAGTTGCTTTTTTGTTCACGAAGTCAACATCTTTTCCTTGAAGGTATCCAAGTCCGTCAAGGTCTTCTTCCAAAGTAGGGATAATCACGTTCTTACGTGGTTTGTCAACACGGACAACTGTTTCAAACATGATACGAGTTCCTTCTTGGATAAATTGACCCAATGAGTGCAAGTCTGTTGAGAAGTTAGCTGAAGTAGGGTAGATCCCTTTTTGGTCTTTCCCTTCTGACTCACCAGCCAATTGTTTCCACCATTCTGAGAAGTATTGAAGGGATGGCTCGTAGTTGACCAAGATTTCAGTTGCATAACCTTTACGGTAAAGGATGTTACGAACAGCTGCATATTGGTAAGCTTCGTTTTCAGAGATTTTATCTGAAGTATAGTCTTTACGAGCTGCGTTAGCACCTTCCATAAGGGCTTTGATGTCTGCACCTGATGCAGCGATTGGAAGCAATCCAACTGCAGTCAAGACTGAGAAACGTCCACCAATGTCATCTGGAACAACAAATGTTTCCCAACCGTTAGCATCTGCTTCAACCTTAACAGCACCTTTTTGGCGATCAGTTGTTGCGTAGATACGTTTGTTAGCTTCTTCTTGACCGTATTTCTTAACCAAAAGTTCTTTGAAGACACGGAAAGCGATAGCTGGTTCAGTTGTTGTTCCTGATTTAGAAATCACGTTTACTGAGAAGTCTTTATCTGAAACGTACTCTACCAAGTCAGCAAGGTAAGTAGATGAGATTGAGTTTCCAGCGTAAAGGATTTGTGGTGCTTTACGTTCTTCTTTTGTTTGCAAGTTTGCAAAGTGGTGGTTCAAGAAGTCAATGGCAGCTTTTGCCCCAAGGTATGATCCACCGATACCGATAACCACCAAAACATCGCTGTCTGATTTGATTTGTTCAGCAGCTTTCAAGATGCGGTCAAATTCTTCACGGTCGTAGTTTTCAGGAAGGTCCAACCAACCCAAGAAGTCGCTCCCAGCACCAGTTCCTTTACGGATTAATTCGTCTGCTGCTGTAACTTGTGCTTGCATGTACTCCACTTCATGTGGTGCAACAAATTTGTCTAATACTTTTGAATAATCAAATTTAATATGTGACATAGTATTCCTCCAAAATTTCTTCTTTTCTATCATAACGCTTACTAACAATTTTTTCAAGTTTTTATACTAAAAATTTCCAATTTTTATCACAATTCAAACGTTTGCGTAAAAACACGATTCTATAAAGATTCGTAAATAATGAATAAAAAAACGACTAAGATTCTAGTCGTTATAATTCATTCAATAAATACTCAAATAATTCTAAGTTGCCATCTTCTTCATTGACCAAGAATTCTGGATGCCACTGGAGACCAATAATACGGTGTTCATCGATAGATTCGATTGCCTCAATCGTTTGGTCGCGAGGATCTACTGCTGTTACGCGAAAATTAGGTGCCAAGTCTTTAATGCTCTGACGATGCACTGAGTTAACCTGACTTTCTTTACCAAATAATTTAGACACTACACTGCCATCCACTGTCTCAATAGAATGTGAAGTTCCAAAAGGTAGACCTTGCCAATGACCTTCAATATCCTGATTGAGTGTCCCACCAAAGGCAACATTGACAAGCTGAACGCCACGGCAAATGGCTAAGATTGGCTTGTTCTGACGCAAGGCTTCTTGTAGAAGAGCTAGCTCAAACTCGTCGCGAGTTAGGTTATAGTCATCGCTATCAATTATTTTTTCCTCACCATAAAACTGAGGATGGACATTTTGCCCTCCAGTCAAGATAAGCTTGTCTATCATTTCTACATAGTCGTGCACAACTGACTCATCACCAACCGGAATGACCAAAGGAAGTCCGCCAACCTGACGAATACTCTCAGCAAATTTACAAGAGACTGATGAATGAATATTTTTTCCTTCTGCGTCTACAGGACATAGGTTTGCCGCTACTCCAACAACTGTTCTTGCCATCACTGATTTCCTTTCCTTTTCTATTGATAATCTTATCTTATCATCCTTGCCCACTCCTGTCTAATATGTATTTTTTAAGTCCGTGATAAAATTTTTTTATCAGAAAAAGTTGCCCAAAATTAGGACAACTTTTTTGCTTATACTCAATGAAAATCAAAGAGCAAACTAGGAAGCTAGTCGCAGGTTGCTCAAAACACAGTTTTGAGGTTGTGGATAGAACTGACGAAGTCAGTAACACATATACGGCAAGGGGACGCCGACGTGGTTTGAAGAGATGTTCGAAGAGTATTATTCAAAGACAAATTGATTATGGTACAGTTCGGAGTAAAAGCCTCCAAGCTTGAGTAATTCGTGATGATTTCCTTGTTCGATAACCTCACCATCCTTAAGGACAATAATCTGATCGGCATTGAGAATAGTTTTCAAGCGATGGGCAATCACAAAACTAGTTCTTCCTGCTACAATTGCCTCCATGGCATTTTGAATCTTGTTCTCTGTTACAGTATCCACGTTTGATGTTGCCTCATCCAAAATTAAGACCTGGGGATCTGTCATCAAGGTACGAGCAATAGAAATCAACTGCTTCTGACCGGTTGAGAATACGCTCTGATCATCATTAATCAGAGTATCATACTTTTCTGGCAGGCTTTCGATATATTCATGGATGTGTGTAGCCTTAGCTGCTGCTTCGACCATTTCTTGACTAGCATCAGGGACACCAAAGCGAATATTGTCACGAATAGTTCCGCTAAACAAAACAGAATCCTGTAGAACAATTCCCACCTTGCTTCGCAAACTATCCAAATCAAATTCTCGGATATCTCTGCCATCAAAGCTGATACTACCTGCATCCACATCATAAAAACGATTGATTAAGTTCATGATGGTCGTTTTTCCTGACCCTGTTGGACCAACAACCGCAATCATTTTCCCTTTTTGAGCTGAAATGCTAACATCTTTCAAAATGGGTTTTCCTGGCAGGTAGGAGAAGTCCACGTTACGAATCTCCACACCTTCTTTTAATTCGTTAACGACTGGAGCATCTTGAGGACGAATTTCTTCTTCTGCATCAAACATTTCTTGGATACGTTCTGCACCTGTAAAGGCCAGTTGCAAACTTCCCCAGCTCGCTGCCAATTGGATAATGGGTTGGTAATATTGCTGAGAAAACTGGGTAAACATGACAATCAAACCCAGAGCAGTTGCTGTCTCGATGTTCTGATCATTCAGTAAGACAGCTGAACCGACAAAAATAACAATAGCTGTATTGACCAAGCTCATTCCGTTCATGACAGGAAAGAGAATTCCTGAAAACATTCTTCCCTTAAAGGTTGCTTTTCGAACACGCTCGTTTTGCTCGACAAAACCAGCGATTACATCTTCTTGAATGCCTTGAACAATAACGGCTTTCTGACCCGAAATACTCTCATCCATATAAGCATTGAGCTTCCCAACTTCCTTTTGTTGGAGGTTGGTGTATTTTCTTGCCAATTTTAAAATGACAATCAACATGATGACAGCTATCGGAGTGCTAGCAATCGTAATCAAAGCCAAGGTCACATTTTTTGCGAACATGACAATCAGCAAGCCAATATAAAGGGCAATATTGGTCATCACAGACACCAGACTTTCGTTGAAAGCCTGTAGAATGTTATCCAAATCACTGGTAAAACGCGACAGGATATCACCATCTTGATGGCGGTCAAAGAAGGAAACCGTCAAGCGAGAAAGCTTGCCAAAAAGTCCCTTACGCATCTCATTTGTCGATTCGGCAATAATACGGCTCATCAAAACCATATAGATAAGACTCGACACCACGAGCACAATCAAAATATAAGCAAGATTAATCAAGAGTCCTAATAGACTTTGCCAAACCATATCTGGATTTCCGTGTTGATAAGCTATAACCAAATTAGCCAGTTCTGTGACTGTTTGACCTGCAAATACTGGAAAGAGGGCTTGTGCAATCGTTGCAATGATAATCATAGCAATAACAACGACAAAGGATATCTTATAAACTTTAAAATAGTTCCAAAAGAATTCAAATGTCTTCATCCTACTCCTCCTTTCCTTTTTGCGTCTCGTAAATTTCACGATAAACTGGGTTTGATGCAACCAAGTCAGCATGCTTACCTTGACCAATCAAGCGACCTTGGTCAAGCACTAAAATTTTATCCGCATGCACAACAGAGCTAATCTTTTGCGCGATGATAATCGTAGTCGTCCCCTTCAAATCCTTGTTAAGGGCTTCTTGTACCAAACGTTCTGATTTAGCATCAAGGGCGGAGGTTGAATCATCAAAAATCAATATCTTAGGATTGCTGACAATCCCACGCGCAATAGACATCCTTTGTTTTTGTCCACCAGAAAAGTTGGTCCCACGTTCTTCAACCGGACTCTCAAAGGCCAAGTCCATGCGGCTAATAAATTCACTAGCTTGGGCGATACGAGCTGCACGTTCCAGTTCTGAAACTGTCGCATCTCCCTTTCCTTGTCTGAGATTATCTGCGATAGTACCACTAAAGAGAATAGCTCTTTGTAAGACGATCGAAACTGTCTTGCGAAGCGTCCCTTCGCTAACTGTACGAATATCCTTTCCACCAATTTTGATAGAGCCTTTCTGGGGATCAAACAGTCGTGGAATCAACTGAGCCAAGGTCGATTTGCCTGCACCGGTTGCACCGACAACCCCAACCATCTCGCCAGGCGCGATATCAAAGGAAACATCTTTTAGGATAGGCTCCTCATCATTTGGATAGGTGAAGGTTACATGTTCAAAGCTGAGACTTCCTTCCAATTCTTCATCTTTCACATCCGCAAAGGTCATAGCCGGCTCTGTATCAAGGATTTCACGGATACGACGGAGGGAAATCATGGCACGAGTGACTGAATTCCCTAAAAATCCAACCATGACGATAGTAAAGATAATCTGACTCAGGTAGTTTACAAAGGAAGCAATGGAGCCAACAACTGATGGATCTGACTCTGCCATACCGGCTACAAGCCAGATTGAAAGGAAGACAGCCCCATATGAAATCAGCATCATGACAGGTTGAACGATAGAAAAGGCGTAACCGATATAAAGGTTTTCTCCTAGCAATTCATCTGACACTTGCGTAAACTTAGCAAACTGATCTTTTTCTAGAACAAAAGACTTAACTACGCGCACACCACGTAAATTTTCTTTAGCAATGGCATTAATACGCTCTAGCAAGGTCTGGAATTTTGCAAATCGAGGCCCCATCATTCCCATCATAAGACCTGTCATGGCGACGATCAAAACGACCATAAGAACCAGCACCCACCACAAAGAAGGCAGGGTAGCAATGGCTAATATAAAGGAACCAATAAATAAAATCGGTAGTCGAAAGAGGATTTGGAAGGTCATCATAACGACGTTTTGAATCTGATTGATATCGTTAGTCATACGCACAACTAGGTTCCCTGCATTAAACTTCTCAATATTGGCGTATGAAAAAGTTTGAATCTTACGAAAGGCATCTTCACGTAAGTCAGACGAAACTCCTTGAGCAATGTAAGCTGCTAACACTACATTGATCCCACCTGCAACCAAACCAATCAAGGCAACAAGAATTAACCAAAAACCGATAGTATAAATAGCTTCATGATCACCTGTTAGTAGGGCCTCTAAAACCTCCTGCAAATAACGTGGTTGCAAGAGCGAACTCGTTACCATTAGACCTGTCATGACCAAGGAAGCTAGCGCCTGCCATTTATAGGCTTTTATTTTCTGAAGCAGCATATTTCCCCCTTATAAGATAGACAAAAGGGAACGACAGCTCTGTCAGTCCCTTCTTATGCTTTCATGTTGATGCTATTCTAACAAAAAAGAATGCTATTGTCAAAGCACTCAGCTATCAGAAGCTTGTGCAATCATGACATTAGCATTCTATTAATCCTTTAAAAATTTTTCTAATTTAGTACTGAACGTTATTGTTCTGAACTATCTTGTTCGTCTAGTTGAGCTCGTCCAATTTCACGGTAACTACGATCCCCAACAACCTGGACTGAGAACTGACCATCTTCATACTCGATGATCGTCACACTTCCATTATCAAGACCATGCGGATGCATTCCGTTAATTAAATAAACAATGGTTCCAATAGTCATTCCATGGCTGACTACCAGGGCATTCCCTCCCCCATTAGCTTCCATTTCCTTAGCAATGGCTTCAAAGCCTTCCCAAATACGACCACTTAGTTTTTCCCAGCCTTCAGCCCAGCCTGCTGTATCCACTTCTACCAATCCTTCAGCTAGCTCCGCATAGGACAAACGATGCACATGATCGACATTAAAAATACGAGGAATGATGCCCATAAATAGGTCCCCATCATAAGCACCATCAAAGCTACCAAAGCACCACTCACGGATTCGCTTATCCATACGATAAGGAATTTGTCCTGTCAAACCTAGTTCCTCAAGGATAATGCCCATAGTCTGGATGGTACGGCCTGAGTCACTCGAATAAGCACGCTCAAACATTAAACCAGACTCACGCAAACCAATTCCCAACTCATGAATGCCTCGTTCACCTTCAGCTGTTAAGGGAGTATCACTCCAACCTTGAGCACGCCCAATCGTATTAAACATTGTTTTCCCATGACGCACTAGATACAATTTTACACTTGCCATTTTTGGTCCTCCATATGTATCTATTATAGCATGATTTCAGGTAAAAACCTCGGCCAAACTATTCTGTACCATTCCTATCAGGGGCTAATTGGGGAGACATCGTCGTCTCTTTTTTAACCGGTCCTTCTTTTTTCTCCTCACTTCCTTCTTTGGACTTATTTTCTGTCTTCTTCGTCTTTTCGACAATCTTTTTCGAAGATGGAAAGTGAAATTCAAATTGATGTTTTCCAGTATCGACAGTCGTTGTAAATCCCTTTTCGTCACTACGATAACTTGCCTTCCCTAGATCAAATGACTGCTGACCACTATCAGAACTAGCTTTTTCATAGGTTCTCTTAGCCATCGCATAAGCCACAAGCTTCTCTTTATTTAAGGCGTAATCCTGATGATGAGCTACTTGCCGATTCAGATAAAACTGCAACAAGAGACTAAAAATTCCAGCAATAGTAATCGCGTAAAGAAGAACTCCTGCTCTAACTTTTTTCTTTTTCCACACGGTAGACAAACTCCCTCTCTAGCCCTTTTTCAAACTGAAAATGAAAATGTAACTCCTGCCCTTTTTCTTGAATGCGAGCAGATTTCAGACTGTAGACCATAGGCTGGTATCCTCGGCCACTGGCATCTGTTTTCCGGAAATCATTTGTCCTTGATTTACCCATGGAAATAGATTTACCTTCCTGTTTGAGATAAAGTCTATCATTCTCCACTTTTTCAAATTGCGCTCGATTCAACTCCGCTTCCAGCTGATCCACAAATAAAAGCCATTCTTTTTGCTCACTTCTCTGCTGATAGCGAACTTCTGAAACCAAGAGTTGACTCATAGCTTGAAAGAGGAGCAAGCTACCACTAATAACGAGAAGGACAACCAAGGATTCTAAAAGTGTAAAAGCTCTGACACTACTTGTCTTGAATCGCCAGTATTTTTTCAGTTCCATGATACACCTCCAACCCCTTCTCACTTGAGACGATATCAACTCTAACTCCGTTGACAGTCAACTGCTTTTGTCCAGTCTGCAACGCCATACGAGCCACTCGCAAAACTTCTTCCTGTTTTAGAAGTTCTACTTCTCTTTTTCTACTTTCTTGAATTTGTCCCAGCAAGAGGGTGGCTATACTGGCAAAAATGGCTAGTGAAATCACTGCTTCCAGTAAAATAATCGCCTTAATTTTTTGCTTCTTGAATACGTTTAATCTTTCCATTTCCTAGATATAGTTGGTAGCGAACCACTTCTTTCCTTGTTTGAAATCTCACGCTAGCTAGAGACGAATTCCCTCCAGCCTTATCAAAGGTAATTGACTGATTAGACTGCAATTGAATGCCTTTAGGGATGGCTAATTTCTGATAGCCATTCCCAATACTTCTCTCTTCTAGCATTAAGTTCATCTTTTGCTGACTAGCCAGACTTCGCTTCTGGGTTTCTCGATAAAGCTCCTCAAACTCCATAAAGAAAATTTGCTCTTCCACAGCTACAAAAGTTGATTGAACTGAACTTGACAAACCCAAGGCTAACAGGCTGACTATTCCTAAGACCAATAAACTTTCTAGCATGGTAAAGGCCCTAATCTGCAACTGACTGACTCTTATTTTGCTTGGCATGATACTCTTTATAGGCTTTTACTTGCTCAGCAGTAATGCGTCCATCTGCCTGTAATTTACCTAGACTAGCATCTTCATTTTTATCCAGACTATAGAGTTCAGCCTGACTTTCTACCACCTTGACAACAGCTGCTTTCCCCTTATCATTGACTGCATCCTTTTGCTTAGTTAAGTTTGGCACAAACAGTAAGAGTAGGACGCTAATGATAAGCAACACCACTAACATTTCAATCAAGGATAGTAAAATTATTTATTAAAAAACTCTTTCAGAGCAAACAAAAAAGACCGCCAGCTATTGCCAGCGGTCAAGTGTAATTAAATTCTGAAAGCCTTTCTATGCTTTATTTTTATTTTGCTGTAATGAGCCCGTCAGGCTCTACGTTGAATGCTTCTTTTTCAGCCATGCGACCGTCAGGAAGTAGCAAGTACCAGCCGTTGTTATATTTAACAAAGCAATCTGACTTCATGTCGCCATTTTTTCCATCAAGGTAATACCACTTGTCGTAGTATTTAACCCAGCCGGTTTGCATTGAACCATCACGATTGAAGTAGTACCATTTATTGTTGATTTTCCTCCAGCTCGTCACCATGTATCCATCTTCTTCAAAGTAGTACCATTTTCCGTCTGTGTGGAATACCCAGTCGGATTTCACGCAATATCCTTCGGCATTGAAGTAGAACCATGATTTGTTTTCCTCGATGTACTCAAATTCACTCTTAGGATAAGAGCCGTTTGCTCGAGCGTACCAATCGCCTTTTTCATCCGACTGCCATCCTTTTTTAGGTTTTTCAGGCTGAGCGTTTGGATTGGTCAGGCGGTAAATGTAGTAGTAAGGGCGTCCAGCGTATACCCAGATGTCATCGTGGTCGTTTACTGAGATCCCATCATAGCGATAATTACAATGGATGATGTTATCACTATCAATGAAAATACCAGTATGTCCACCAGCACCAGCTGAGGATCCACGTCTGCCCCAAATGAAGACGTCTCCTCGTTTAGCATTCCATGGAGTATTTTCTGCAATTAGTTCGAAACCGTTCTTAATAAGCCAGTCGTGCATGTATTCAGTATTCACTGCCCATCCAGCTGACACGGCTCCACCGGAGCGCAAGGCGTAGTACATTGATGATGAACAATCATACGAGTCCTCACCATCTCGGTATTCCATGCTATAAGACACTCGACCTTTTCGAGCATACATCCATGCAATAGCATTTTCAATTTTAATTCCCATTTATTATGTTTCCTTTCATCATTTTGGAGGAAGATTAGTAGGCCATTGCTCATCAGTCAAGTAACAAATTGCACTGACACGAATATCACCGATATCGGCGTTAGTAGGGACAGGGTCCTCAAATTGAAATCTAAGCTGATTTCCGTCACCGTCTCCTCCAAGATACCAAGTTCCATATCTTCTTCCTTTATCATTATAGATTTCACCAATCAAGCTAAATTTCGAGCGAAATCCTGGAGGAACGCCTCCTAAACCGAGAATAAATACATTTCGGTCTCTGTCGGACGGTTGAGGGACGTATCCTGGACCTCCTCTACGAACTACACCAAACCATCCCCAAGACAGCCCTCCAAATTGATACATCACCATATTATTGACACGACGTACCTTTAAATAAGAGTTTCCTAATTTAGATGATATTGTTAAGGAGCGCCAACCTGTGTCGCCGACCATAACCTCCCATCCACGAGGACCGTCATCTTTTCTCTTAATCCATTTAAGAGCTTCGTTTGTAACGGCCATGTCGACATAGGTAGTTCCGACAGGAGCATTGACCTTTCCTTCAGGTGAACCATTTCCACGAAGTTCATATTCCCTTGTCGGTCCAGCCGACGCAGTTGTAGACGACTGACTTGGTAGCGTCACGCTTCCCCCACCGTCCGACAAGGTTAAAGTCGTTCCGGTCAAGATTAATTTTTGAGGAATACCGACACCATCGCGACCATTTTCGCCTTTTGGACCAGTTAAACCAATAGGGCCTTGCGGTCCAGCCGGTCCAGCTTGTCCGATTGGTCCTTGTTCCCCACGGTCACCCTTTGGTCCAGGTTGTCCATCCTGCCCACGTTCTCCTTGGATACCTTGTAACCCGTCTGCCCCTCTTGGACCAGTATCGCCTTGTGGACCACGTTCACCATCTGCTCCTTTAGGACCAATCGGCCCTGGTTCTCCCTTGTCGCCTTTTGGTCCAGGAGTCAGAGAAATGTTCCGCAGCTCGTCCTTAGTAGCGAATTGACTTGTATCGATTTCAGGCTTAGCTTCTAACGCTGCCAAACGTTTAATGACCTCTGAATTATCGTTTACAGCATTCCCGGCGTGAACAGTCTTGAGGATTTCTTCCAGCTCTGTCCTGGTAACAATGCTCTCGATATCTACGACACGGCCTGTCTTCTGCTCGATTACAGGCGCAGTCTTAGACTTATCAAGCTCACTAACTCGGACATTGAACTGGAAGCTATATACGTCTGCTGATTCCTCTACCTTTTCAAAATAGATGTAACCTACAACAGGCTCATCAATCGTAATCAACGAGGTATCAAACTTGATCGTGAAGGTATTCTCTTCGATTGTCGCTTTGACAGTTGAGTACCGTTTTGAACGCTTGAAATAGAATAAGCAGATAACCTTGTTAGCATCTAGATTATCAATCGTGAACTTGAATTCAGCGATATTCTTGTCCATACTGAAGACTTCTTTGTAGAGTCTATCCACATCTCTATTATTCGATGTGATTTCAAGCTTCTTTTCGATGACTTTTTTCAAGTTTTACTCCTTTCTTAAAAATAGTAAAAAGAGAACCTAAAAAGGTTCTCTTGATTTATTTTTCAGACCAGGCATCATTCATCTGCTTAACTGCAGACTCAATGAATGTGTTCATATCTGTATCAGTCATGCTGATATTGTATTTGTTCAACTCAGCACGAATTTTGATTCTAGCTTGTTCTAGCTTCTCTTCACCTTTGTAGCCAGTTTCAGCTGATACTTGCTCAACTGCATTGACCGCATTCTTGGCCAAAATTTCAACGATCTTGACGGTCTTCTCACCACCTTTTTTTACCAGGTATTCTTTGGCAGCCTTAACTGCGATACCTACCAAAATAACTAGAATGCTGACTGCTCCATTAATGATGATTTCATTGATTTGTTGCATCGTATTTCTCCTTTACTTCGACTTCGATTTTATCTTTCTGGTCAACATTAACTAGTAATTGACCAAGTTTTCTAGCATTATCTTTCTTAATTTGGTTGATGTAAGGTTTCAAGAATTCTGGGAATGCCCAACCAATCGCTTCCCAATTCTCAAGCACAGAGCCTAGATAGTTAGCAATAAAGAACATTGTCCAGGTAATTCCAAGTGGACGAACGCCCAACGAACGAGCATACATCGCAACAAGTAAGATGACTGTGAATACTACGAAATGACGAATCAATCCCATGGTGCCAATTTTACTATCAAATCGCTTGGTTTTAAATGCCTTGACATATCCTGTTACAATATCCAGGATCATCAACCAAAAAAAGATGTGAATGTATGGACTGGATGAGAGGTTCTTCAGATGTTCAATAAGTTCATGTAGTGGTAAGTCTCGCATATGTCACCTCTTATTGAACAGGTTGAGTGTCTAGCTCGCTAGATGGTTTCTCCCTCTTTGGTTCAGTCCATTTCCAAATACCTAGTTTTCCATTTTGTTCAAGACTTGCTAGTTCTTCGAGCGTTTGTCCTTGATATGTGAATTCTTCGTTCACTTGAACCATGACACGTTGACCTTCTTGGAATTTCTCTACGTGGTTAGGATTTTCAAGTGTGAAGATTTCTTGTGGTTTATAGGTCTTGCCAGTTTGGCCAAGGTCTACCAATTCAAGGCCACGTTTGAAAACTGTAGGATCTAGCGGGTTGTCTGTATCTGTCACACGAGCAAGCACCGCCCAATCTGCAACTGCCTTAACTTCTGCGATTTTTGCATCTTTCTCAGCAAGCTTGACTTCATATTCTTGTGCTTGTGTTTGCAAATCTTCCTGAAGTTTTTTAACACCTTCAGCAGGATTAAATTCAGTCGTTACTTGAGCAATAACTGAATTAATCAAATCTTCATCTGACTCATTCATGTGATTGCCGATTAAGACACGGTCAAATGCTGTGTACGGGACATCTTGTCGAATTGCTACGAAAGTTCGGTTGTTTTCTTGCAAGTATTTATTTACTACTTTATATGTCATATATTATTTTTCCTTTTCTTCTTTATGGTTGTTGAGCTTTGTTTACTTCTTCAAATTTTGCTTTCAATTCTTCGTCTGAATTGATAATGTTTTTGAGTTGTTGCAGTTCTGTTTCTGCAATGCGACACAATGCTTTGTATGTTGCTGCCTTGTGAGAAAGAGCAGCAACATCATTTCCTAGTTCTTCGATGACCAGTTGGTCAATTTGTTGATCAATTTGTTCGTTCATGTTGTTTTTTCTAACCTTTCAACTTTTTGATTTAATTCCTGGATAGCCTTAATTAAATAAGGTACTAATTCAAATACCTTGTACGAATAAGCCCCGTCTGGATTTTCCAAAAATGCTTCTGGTGCGACTTGCTGGACATCCTGAGCCATGATACCGCATGAGATATCTTCGACTTTACCGTCATATTCTTTTCGATAACTGTACGTTTTGAGCTTATCGATAACATCCAGACCTGAGACTTGACTGTCTTGAATGTTGGTCTTGTATCGACGGTCTGACAAGTCTTTGTTCAAAGTAATCCAGTCGTATGTACCGTTGTCTAAATAAAAATACAGATAACCGTTGTGAGCGTCCATGTTTGTATATCGTGGTGAACTCATCCAAAATCCATACTTACCACCTGAATCTCTGTTGTCATAGTAGATTTTACCGGTAACTCTAAGATTGCCGTAGACAACAGGGGTGTTCCAAAAGTTTGCGGTGTTATAGCAGTGCATTTCACCGTTATTTTTTACAAACCAAGCCTGATTGCCCGGTTTCCCCCAGTTATCGCCCCAGTTAACCCAAAGAGCCGTTTGACCTGCTCTCCATCCACCGTCACTCATACCAACGCGAAAACTGTTAGAACCAGTCAACCAGAAAACAGTCGGATCCTTCTCATGCGTACCAATTTGAAATCCACCAATCTTACCTTTGTAACCTTCAAGTAAGGTTGCTGATACTACTACTGAGCGTAGCTTGTTGATGAATGCAGTTTTAGCTGCTAAAGTATCCGTGAATACATCACTAGCTACAAGCTTCTTAGCTAGAGCAGTATCAAATATCAATTTTTCTGCCGAAATCGAATTAGAGCGAATAATGTCAGTGTTTAGCGTTCCAATCCGTGCATCGCCAACGAATAAACGCTTAAAGTAACCATCGATAGCCGTGATTTCATCTAGTAGCGTTCTACCTTTGAGTCGGATTTTAGCAGCTTCAATCAGAATGTTATTGCTATTCAAATTGATTTGAGAAGAAATCGCTCCAGGTCCCGTAAGGGTTTGGATAGCGTACGAGTCACGTAGTTGTGATACCTGAGTTTGTGTGACTACATCTTGTGTGGATGTGTTATCGCTGAAGCGTTTAGGAGGTTTGTCACCTCTAATAAGCGATACCTGACCGATTGCGACTTGACCGTTTTTCATCAACCAGATTTCAAGAGGAAATTCTCTTGTTTTCGTTACCGTTTTATTGACCGTCATCGTACCTGTAATGATTTGTATGCCGGTTTTGTTGAAAGTCACTCGGTCAGACGCAATAACACTGTTATCGTTCCACAATTCAATTCCAAGCGGTGCATCTGGCAGTACATCTACCCATGCTTCAATGCGATAACTTAGCTTTTCGCCATTCGTGAAAGTAGAGGTATTAAGTGGCAATGCGAATCCGTGATAGACGTTTTGAGATTTGCCAGTGTTGGTAATTCGTAGCAACTTAGTTCCAGCTTGAACTTCGATAACATTCGCAACGGCTTGTTTCTTGGCCCATTTGCTGAAATTTGTCGGATCATACACCAAGTTAAAGTCATCTAAAAAGTTAGATACACGACTAACTAAACCGTCAGCAGTCTGAACAACTTGTGAAATAGAGTCATTCTGTCTCTGAATGGTCTGTGTATGACTTTTAACGGTATCGACTACATCGTTAAAATCAGCGACACTCACAATTTCAGAAGTATTAACATCGTAGTCTGTCATTCTGTCAGAATGTTCAAGTTTCATACCACAGATTTCAATACTGCCGCTTCCATTCTGTCCGAACTGAATACTGTTAAATATAGCATCAGCAGTAAACGTAAATTGATATCGTACCCAATCTTTATTTGAGATAGACTTAAACAAAATACGATTAGTATCATTTGTGGTCCAAGAGCGCATCAAAAGATTGACATTATGGCTTGAGCTAGTCGATGAAACCCTTGCCCAACAGGACATTGTGTATTTCTCGCCAATAGTTAAATTTAACCTTTGAGCAATGTCTTTATTTCCACCGTTTGTATTTCCTACGATACGAATACCTTTTTTTATAGCGGTATGCGGGGCATCTCTTAAATCAATAACCTCGGTTCTACCGTTACCACCAGAAACACTTAATGCCCAGGTTCCTTCCAAACCATCTCCTGACGGGATGATGGAAGAATTTTGCAAGAGGTTATCGTTACGAATAACATCTCTTAGTTTGGTTTCGATACGTGAGATGGTCCTTTGAAATCCGTCAACCGAATGCTTGACTGTATTCTGGACTTGGGTTGCAGTTTGAAAACCTCTGTCATTGGCCAATCTGTCAAAATCAGTAAGAGACATTTTCTCGATAATCTGGCCAGCTTGAACTTCGATTCTGCTTTCAGCAATTCTTAACCTTTCTGTCAGAGGGTCAACTTCTTGTTTAGTCACAAGCGTTTTGATTCTGTCAGTAATCTGATCGATTTTGGCAAAGTTTGAATTGGACAAATCTTTAGAAGTATTAGCAGACTTAAGAGCGTTTCTAGCTTCTTCCAAAGCTTCTTCAGCGGTCTGAGTAACTGTTGAACCAATAGCTCGAATCTCTTCAATTTTGGTTCGCTGGTCTTCAAGCTTCTCGTTCATGCTGTTATCGAATCCTGAGAATCGATTGTCGATTTCATCTGATAGAGCACGCTTGTTTTCCTCTGCTTTAGCTTCAATGAGCTTGACCTGGTCGCTAAAATCTTGTTTAACTTGGTCAACCTTGGCATCAAACCCTCTATCTGCTTCTTCAATTTGATTTTGAAGTTGCTTTTCAAATTCGCTGAATTGTTCAATCTTCTTTGTGATTGTCCCAGCGTATGAATATTGCGCATCATTCCCAGCCTTACTGTCAGCACTGATTCGACTACGAAGTCCACCTTTAAAGTTGAAAGATTGGCTCAATACTGGAGATTTGAATGTTTCTCCCTTGTTTGTCTTGATTGTGACCCATTGCCCAACATCAAGAAGAAGATGACCTTGAAAGTTTAAGTTGAATGGATAGTATCTAATATCCTTGATTTTGTGATAAAGATTATCCAAAATCGATTGTGTCATGAACGGATTTTCGATTTCAAGTGAGCGACCTGTACGAGTTCCGACAGTCAATCCCTCTTTATCTTTCTTACAAGTGATACCAGCAATCTGATACTCGATTTCACTTCTGGTCAATCCATGTAAAAAGTAATTATCTGCGGTAATCACGATGCCAGAGTCAGTCAACTCTTTGATTTCGAGCTTTCCTTCCCGGTTAAAAAAACAAGACATTCCGAGCATTTGAGTAGCTAGACTCAAAACATCTCTGAATGTCATTTTCTTTTCTTTTGGCTTCGTCTCAATCGCATAATTCATGGATGCGATATCCATGTTTTCGTTTGCTAATTCTACGCCGGCCTTCAAGCAGATTTCTTTGACCACTTGCCTGATTTCTGCCGGGAAAGTCAAGTCTGTTACATACTCATGATTGAGTTTAAACATTCCGTCCATGAGCTCCAGCGTGGTCGTGTTTCGATTGCGGTCGATTTCAATATCGTTGATGAAGTATTCACCCATTTTGACCCATTCATAGGTTCCATCGACCAAAAGACCAATTTCAGGATAAATCTTATCTAACTTATTGAATGTAGTGATAATACTTGTGAATGTAATCTTACCACTTCCCGCACACGTTCCACCAGGTTTATAAGTATCGCCCTTGATATAACCATACTCAAAACTAGCCTCTTTGATGTCGCTAGATTGGTAAGCACCAACTCTGATAGCGAGGGTACGGTTTTTGGCAAACATAGCTTCATTGAATTTCTGTCGTCTGAATATATCCATGCTCTAACCTACCTTTCTATCAGATTGAACTTAGCGCCTGACCATGGTTTGAATTGTTCAGTAAATGAATAGCTTGGAGCTGTTCTATCTCCAACGTAAAAAGTCTTGGTTGTTTGGCCGTGTATTGGATCCGGATAGGATACCGTGAAAAATTCAGGAGCCACGGCATTTAGAAGCTGACTCATTTCTTCTTGAGTCAGCATACCCCACTCACAATCTAATTTTCGTTTAGTTGTGATACGGTCACGCACCATGTCTCCGTTGGCATTACGACCAGTTTCTCCGTCAATATCCTGGATACCAACTTGAAAAGATTTGGGAGGCTTAACAGCCACCCCGTTAATGATTAAGCGTGCCATTTTACCTCCCTTTAAATGTTAAGCAAGACTTGTCCTGCACGTTCTTGTTCTCGATTGATTTCTTGGATGGCCACACGCCCAAATTCGTGCCCACCGATTTGAATAACGATGTCACCACTTCCGCTGAAGCCACTTGATTGTGTTAAGCCGCCGCTTAGAGCATTAACAACGGCACCACCTACAACACGTCCCATAGTTTGTAAGAAGCCAGTGTTTTCAAGTGGCATAACAACCTCTTTACCAGCCTCACCAATCATGGCCACGGTCGGACTATCAACGATACCACCACGAGCCAAACGAGGAAGGCTGACATAGCCAATACTTCCGAGAGACACTCCAGGTATTTTGTTGATCATACCAATAACGCCATTGATCATGCTGATGAAGCCGTTGACTACATTCTCAATCGTTCCAAGCACTGCGTTAACTGCGCTTCTAAAGGCTCCGCCTACTGCGCTACCGACTGTTTGACCTGCGTTAACAAAGATACTCTTGACAGTTGACCAAACGCCACTGAAGAAGCCTCCAATGCTACTAAATGCGTTAACCACTGCATTATAAGCGCTTGAGAAGATACTTCCAAACCAAGTAGCTACGTTAGCAAGTGCATTCGTGACGTCGTTCCATCTTTCGCCGAACCAAGTGCCGATATTAGCAAATATACCAGTAAGCCCATTCCAAGCTTTCTGGAACATATCTGTGAACCAGGTACCGATATTTGAAAGTGCAGTCGTCACTTCAGTCCAGCGATCGCCAAACCAGGTACCTAAATCAGTAAAGATAGCCACAATGCTATCCCACGCAGCTTGAAACACGCCAGCGAACCATTCTGCGATTGGAGAGAAAATAGCTACGATACCGTCCCAAATTCCTTGGAAGATTGCAACAATCGTATCCCAGATAACTTTCAAAACCGCTACTGTTAAATCTAACAATCCAGTTAAGATTGTAGACAAGATGCTCATGATAGCATCGCCTGTTTCGGTAAATCCATCAAAAATCTTGCTCATATCACTGGTAAGGATGCCTGTGATAATATCAAATACACCTTTGAGGAAATCGGCTATCCCTCCAAATATATCAGCAACTATGTTGAATAACACACGGAAAACTTCTCCGATATATTCAAGAGTTGGAGCTAGAACTCTCATCAATAGCTCAACGATAAAGCTAATGACAGGCGATACATACTGAACAACGACTTGATATAATTCATAGAAGCTAGCCATCATATCTAACACCTTTTGAATAAATGGCGAAATATGTTTACTAATCGTGTCAGAAAAACCTTGACCAATTTTCTTGATAATAGGTTGGATATGTTCGTTCCAGCCTTTCACAAAAGAGCCAATAATATTTGATATGCTTTTAGAAACCAATTCAATCGTTGGGCGATAGTAATTATCATACAAGCTACTGATTGAATCAGACATGTCATTGATTGCTTGTTCAGCACTTTCAAAGATTGGAGCGATGTCAGACAAAGTATTTGAAAAAATTTCAGCAATGCCAGGCATGTTATCCGTAACAATTCGCTCGATACCTTTCATAAGATCGCCACCAAACTTGTAGCTAATCTCTACAATACTTGAACGAATCGCTAAAATAGACGACACAACCGAACTTCCGATACGAATAGCACCAGTCGATGTAATGACATCATAGAAACCGTCTGCGAACGCTTGAGCGATGTTTCCGGCCGAGGCAAACATATTGCCTGTATTCTCAAATTCTGCCACTAGAGCACGGATGATGCGCTCTTTTTGACGCCCTAGACCGTTTGCGATGCTTTCAGAAAGGAAAACACCGATACCAACTCCGACCGTACCGATAGAACCGGCAATCTGCCCTAGTGCATAAGCGATTTTCTTGTTCATGCCATTAAAGGCATTAACGACCCGTGGATCAGTAGCGATTTCTTCAAGCGTCGTCTTGATTTGACCAAGACCAATCTTGATACGTTCTAGCCCCTCAGCTCTGAATGCAGCAGAGAAACCTTTTTTAAACAAATCCCAAAGTTTATTCAGATAGTCAAACAACCCTTTTAGCTTATCTCCAAGACCATCGAAAATGCTCTTGAATTGGTTGTCCATGTCGGTCAAAGCTACTTCTGGCAAGATATCTTTGAAAGGTCCGCCACCGCCTCCTTTGCCTTTCTTGCCTTTACCGCCACCGCCTTTGCCTTTGCCAGCGCCGTCATCATCACCAGAATCATCTTTCTTACCTAATAGGTTGATTTCATCAAATCCCATTAGACCAAGTAATTCCTTAACGGCTTTTTTAGCTGACTTGGCAGTGTCGTCGAGGTTATCGGCCATACCACCTGAAGCATCATCTGCATCACCCATAGCATCTGCTAGGTCGCCTGCGCCTCCTGCTGCATCTTGTAGCGAGCCGTTCATGTCATTGACCGCTCCGGCTACACCACCGTCTTTTACAGTCGCTTTCTTGTTAAACATTAAAGCGATGAATTCGGCCAATTTAGCAGTAACGTTCTTCAGTACCATCGCAAACGAGTTCAAGACTGGCATGATAGCGTTGATAATTGGTAAGAATGCGTTCCCTACGTTAAGTGCAGCATCTTTCAGCAATGATTTAAACAAGCTGATTCGTCCGTTAACTGACTGCGACAAGGTTGTACCATATTTGGCGGTCGCTTGTTCCAGGATAGCCATAAGTCGAATCTGTTGCTGAGTTTGGTAATCGAGTTGATCCCAGCTTTGGCCATTTGCAAAACGCTTGAACGCTTCAGTAGATTGAATCATCGCCACATTGACGTTGATTCCTAAATCTTCAATTGCTTCCGTGTTCCCTAGCAAACCAGAACGAATACGCTCCATAACATCTGTAATGCTACGACCTGAACCTTCAGCTACAACTGCAGATGTCTGAAGCATCTTAGCAGTATAAGCGCTAAGCTTGTTTGAGTCTTTGATAAAGCCAGAAAATAAGTTTGAATATACCGCCCCGTATTTTGTCGCTTCACCAACACCCATATTCATAGCGCTCGCGTTATCGTTAACCCATTTTAAGAATGTTTGCGAGCTCTCGCCCATTTGGCGTTTGATTTGGTTGACTGCTGCAGTAACTTCAAGAGCCATTTGAGTCGAATACATACCGACATCGAGCATCTTCTTACCAAGATATGCCAAACCAGCGAATTTAGCTAGTTTAGCAAATGTACCCAACATAGAACCGGACTGTGTCTTAATCTTGTTGGTTGACTCTTGGACCTTTCCAGATGCATCTTTGACTCTATTCTCGACTTCTTTCATCTTGCTCTTGAAAGGCGCGATTTCAGCGTCAATCATTACTTTGAGCTCATCAAGAGTAACTCCCATCTATTCTCCTTTCATTTTCATTTTTCGATTATGACTTTCAGCGAATGCGCGCATGCGTTCCTTATGCAATCTCATTTCATCTTGCTGTCTTGCCTTCTCGATTTGGTCTCTTTCTTCCTGGAATAAGTCCGGAGCATAGTCCCAAACATCAAGAGGTTTAGCTTCTTTCGAAAGCAACAAGGATACGTTATTCGCTATCATTTGCGAAAGTCTGTAAGATTCAACTATTTTTTCTTTTTGCTTTTGAATCGTGACACGATTGTGACTTTCAATCATGTCTCTGATTTCTAATATGGTTAAATCCCAAAAATCGAGAGGCTTTCCTCCGATATCTAAGAACATCGGATATAGCCTCTCAACCATTTCTTTTACTGAATGGACAGTTTCTTCTAGTCGACTACTTCCATTTTGGTTTTGGATTTCTTGGGAGCTTTCTTCTTGCCTTTCTCCTCCCGTGGCATAAAACCCGATACTTGAAGCATCGGCAAGACAACATCTGCCATAAACGCTGCCTGGTCACCGCCATTATCCACGTAAGAATCATATAGATCAGATACATCTTCGAATGAAATGCCGTGCTCATATTTTTGAAGTGCTCCATGAGTTAAGAGCAACATCACCTTCAAAGGAGGCAATGTGAATGATTCGCCTTCTGCTGGCATAAACACCTTGAGCAAATTCATTCCGATTTTTTCTTCGACTTTCGTCGCTTGCAAGGATGTGAGGCGGAGCTTCAACTCCTTATCCTCACTGACTTGCCAAACTGCGTATGGTAGAGTAGTCATCTATTATCCTCCCATTCCATCTGTGAATTCAAGTTCGGATTGTAATGCGATTTTAAGTGTGAATTCAATAACAGAGTTCACACCACCACCGCCAAGTTTAACAGACACTTGACCTTCAAATTGGACTTTAGTATTGTCTGGGTAAGTTTGTTCAAAGAAGAGTTTTTCCTTGTTGTCTGCTGCTTTACGCAAAACACGGTAAGGAGCATTTTCCCCGTCGTTCTTGTAAGCGAATTTGTATTCCAATTCCCCTGCATCACCAATACCAAATTCGTATTTCTTAACCTTGTCTGCAAGGGTTGTATTTTCAACCTTTTCAGGTTCGATACCGAATTCAGGTACTTCTTTAAGTCCTACAAGATCAGTATAAGTTCCTTTAGTTTTTCCATAAGCGAGCTTAATTCCGTTTGCTAACATGTATTAATTCTCCATTCTGTATTGATAAACCAGTTGCGAGTCTAGGTCAACGATTCCTTCAAATCGCATCAACTTATGACGTAAGTGCGATGGATCTGGAACGTCTTGACAGTCAGTTCTTCGCAACCCTAACGACGCGAAAATCTTATTGATTTCAACTGCTAAGTTGCTTGTACTGTCTTTGTCGAATATATCAACCTTGTAGCGGATATTCGACTTCTGTTCTTCATCGTCATACCATTCACCTGGCTTGTTCTGTTCTTCTAAAAAAATGACGACTGGGAAGTTCTCCCAATCGTCCGGATAAGTATCGGTCACATTATCTGCGACCTTTTGCAATTCTTTGTAAATTACGGGTTTAATATTGATCATTATATCTGTTCTCTAATCTTTCTACTAACGTATTTTGAAATGTTATTTGATACACGTTCCTGGTTATCCTTCAAAGCAGGATACAAGTAAGGTTGCGCAGGCTGACCATACATTTTATAAAACTCACCTCTTTTAGCAAAGTGGTACGGTCCTACGTTGATTTGGTCTTCATGAACGTACCAGGGACTAGACCGATAAGACACGCTTACTTCTGGCGATATGCCAGAGTGGTTAGCTTGTCCTTTCGGGCCGGTTCCAAGTTCGACATAAGCACCGTGGTCAGAGTTTGTAAAAACCTCCCCGATTGCTCTGCCACCTTCAATTCTAACCCTTACTTTGATACTGTTCCTTAGTTCGCCCTCATTTGCTGGCGCTCTGAGTTTAGCATCTGCTTGAACTACATTTTTACACGCATTTAAGACCGCTCGTCTGACAATATCATCGCCAACCTGGTTACTTGCTAGCTTACGACACTTAGCAATTAAACTATCTGCTCCGATTAAATCTGACACGTTCTAACTCCAAAACTTGATGATGGCTATACACTTTCTTTGAAATAACCCGATGCGTGACTTCTGTCTCGCTCTCGATACAAACACCGTCTTTGACATTAATATCTGCATCTTTGCTCGCATTTGCGTTCAAGATATCGTTCAAGCGTTCGCCATAGATTTCAGATTGTAGCTTGCTACTCGCTGGCCACAATTCAAGTTGAACCTCTTCAACCTTGTCCGTGTATCCTTCCTTAGCAATCCCCTCATCTGTCACGATTTTCTTGAATCGTTTCATGGGATATGGTTTCAGTCTATTCTTTTTCAAAAACATGGCCTGCCACCCTCGCTAAGCGATGCATCCGAATACGCTGTAAAACGCCCGTAGACAGTCCGTTTTCTCCGTAGGTGACAGATATACCACCTTCGCTCCTAGACTGCTCTCCCTCGCTTCCTGAACGATTATAGAGCTCGATTACAAGCTCTGGGATGAGTCTTTCAAGCGCAGGTGTGAGATTGTCTCGGTTAGTTTCTGATAAAATGATGTTTTCTGCCCGTAAAATTAAAGACGAGAGGACTGCTTCGTCACTCTCGCCTGTCAATGTTTTTAGTCTTCCAAGTTCCATAAGACCTCCTAATCTAAAGGAGTCGTCTCGTCTCCTTGCGCTTCGGTTTCTTCTTCGTCAATGATTTCAACCACATCTGCGATATCAACCGAGAACCCTTCTTTGAGATTGTGAGACAGTTCGTCAAAGCGTTCTTCTGTCATCTCAAAGACGTCGTTTTCTTGTCGAACCACTTGCGCTTGCCAATCATTGAACGCTTTTTTGACTCTGACTTTCATGGGTCAGACCTCGTTATTTAACCTTCCAGTTAGCTGAGTCAGAATCTGGTTCGTTGGTTGATCCAGTGATGTCTTTGATAGCAACATAGACTTTATCTTCATGAGTCACTGCGTCGCCTTTTTTGTAATCTGAACCAGACTTCCATGCTTTTGCACGGTTCACTGTTTTACCTTGAGCTGATTTTTTAGCTTCCGGCTTAGTATCTGCAATTGTGATGATGTATTTTTGGAAATGTTCGAGAACATAAGCGCCTGTGTAAAGCAATTGTTCTACCAATTCCCCGAAACGACCAGGGACATTGTCGTTGTACTTAGTATTATCAATTTGAATTGGTGATGTAACAACACCAGGTGCAGCTGCAAGGGCATTTACATTTGGCAAGAATTTAGAAGGTACTTTGTAGACTGTGTAGTCATCAAGTTCACCAACATAGCCTTTACCTAGAACTTTCTTGTCTGCGTCACCTTGTGGCAAACGCACGATTTCAGATTTGATAGCCTTGTAGAAGCTTGGAGTGACAAAGAGCAAACGTTCTTTAGTGATTCCAAGTTCATCCAATTTCTCAGAGACATCAAGAACTGCATTGTAAGCGTTGTTTACGCCTTTTTCTTTGCCCATAACAACATTTTCGCTTACATTACCAAGTGCTGCATCAAAACGAAGCTTGTCAAGGTATGGAGCGACTACTTCAGCAGCTTGACGAGCGATTACATATTCGATGTTGACTTGACCGTTTGAGTCGCGTTCGTCCAACTGGTCAACAAAACGGCCCCAGTATTTTTCTTCTTCAAGAGTGTAGACTTTTTCTTCAACTTCAACGTGATCGAAATCATTGTCTTGATTACGTTTGTAATCTTTAAGACCGGTTGTGTTCCCTGTTGCGACTGTGAAAGATCGACCATTAAGAGTTACTGCTTCACTTGGTGTCAAGAGCGGTGTTGCGTATGAATTTACTGCAAGTACATCTTCAATAATACCAAGATGTTTCTTGCGTGATTCTGCTGTGTTAATTGATTCAAATGCCATTTATATTTACCTCATTTTTTTATTTTTAGTGCAAAAAGTCCTGTCTCCATTTTTCAATAACTTCTTGCTGATTTGTTGGCGCAGTCTTAATAGGTGCGCTACCTTTCATGCGGTCAGATACACCTTTTTGGACTGCATCCTCCCACGTTTTTTGAATGCTTGCGACTGATTCAGTCACGGCTTCTGCGTTTGATAAATCAACCACGGCCACTAATTCAACTGGTAAGCCACGTTCGCTTAACATTGCTTTAGCTTCTGCGGTCAATTCTTTACGAGCAATCGCTTGTTCACGATTGGCCAGTTCTTGCTCTAATTGTTTCAGCTGATAGTCTTTCTTCTCATCAGCGTTCATTTTGGCAAGCCTCTTAGCTTCGTTTTCCTTGGCTTCTTGCTCTGATTTCCACTTAGCAAATTTCTTGTTGATGATTTCATCAACCTCTGCGTCCGTGTACTTCTTCTCGTCTTGCGGTTGGGTTTCGATAGTAGGTTCTGCAGGCACCCCTTGAGCTTCAACCGTTTCGACTGTTTGTGTTTCTTCGTTCATTACGAACCTCCTATTTTTAAAGTCGTCCCCGACTGTAATTTCCATAGCTTTTAGAGTCTTCAATGCTTGGACAATATAAAAACCGTATAGGTTATATACGGTTAGGTTTTATAGTTTAATTTCTTCAATTTTTGCACGCTGTTCCAGAATTGAAAGGTAATCCCACATAACTGAACGTTGTCGTTTCAACAAATCGATAGGACATTTAGGTTCAAACTCTAGCTGTCCTTTTTCGTATTTCCCAATCATTGCATCCAACTTCTGGAATCGCTCTTTCAATTCATAGTATTCTTTTTTAAAGCGTTCTTTCCAAGGTTCCATTTTCCTTTTCCTTTCGTTTTTAAGTTTCTATAAGGATAACTTCACAAGCTATCACGGAAATTCTTTTTACAATCAAATCGCAATCAAGAAAATCGCATGGATAGTCTCCTTTTAAAAGTTCATTTCCGTGATAAACCGAAACATAAGCTTCTTTTTCTATCACGCCACAAAGTTCTTTGACTTTCATTTTTTACACATTTTCCTTAAATACAAAAACCGCATCAATTCTGACACGGTTTATAGCAATTTACAGTAATTTATAGCAGTCTATTCCTGCCAGTCAAGATATTGGATCACCTACTTTCTCTTGCTGAACTCATCGATTAGGCTTCTTGTGAGCGCTAAACAAAACGCTACAACCATCAAGAATACTAACCAACCTAGTGCAATTAGCACCCATTCCCAAATGAACATGTTTTTACTCCTTTCTATACATCTTCTTGAGGCTTAGCATTATTTTCCACCCATTTTTTGAAATCGTCAAAAGTATTCATGTTTTTAAGAGATAAATAACTGTTGAGTTCATCAATTGCTTTATCAATAGAGGTATCATTGAAGCAATATCCATTTATAGATAAATCAAAAATTTCAGTTCCGTTTCCTTTATCAACAATCCATAATTCCTCACCATGCCAACCACTCTGTGGTTCATAACATTTCTTAGATTGTATCTCAAGACCGTTGTTTTCAATCAATTCTATCAACTTTTTATACTTATTCATCAAATTCTCCTCTCTGGGCACGAAAAAAGCACTTAGATTCCTCTAGGTGCTTAATAATATAATTGTAGCAATGTGTCAAAATCATCTTCGAAAACATTTTGACTATTTTGTTTTATTTGGTCGATGATTTTATCTTTTGTTTCTCTATCCAAAGGTAATGTTTCGAAGGCTTCTTCTTTTACTAAGAATTCACCATTTTCTCCCTGGAATTCTTTTGTGATTTTTCTAATCTGGCTCTCGAAATCAATAGATTGAAGCGCTTCGTCGTCAATGTTATCTTCAATTGCATCTAGCAACAAACTAATTGAAATTTTAATCATCTTTAAGCACTCCTAACTTACTGCGATTATAAATAACTGTATACAATCCATCATTATGTATTGCTTTATAACCATCATAACCATGCAGAACAGCAAAAACATCTGCATTGGAATCATTTATTCCTATTTGACTCATCAAAAAATGGTAATATTCATATAATTCATTGTCGTCGTCTATTTTTTTCAACCAAGTGTGTTTTTCTTTTTTATAAAGTTCGTCAGTTAAAAATTTAAAATCAGAAGGATCGTAAAAAGCTTTGATTAGCAATGGATTTGTGCCTTTGTTAGCATATCTCTCAGCAACAAAACGACTTCCGAAATATATACCACGCCCATGAGCAGATTTTGCTCTACCACTTAGGTCTAGTTTGCCTTTACTGAAATTATCCTTTAAAGTTTTTGAACTTATTTCTCCAGATTCACTATCACTTACACCACGGTATATGGTCTCTAATCCAACAATATCGTTGTCATTAAGAATATTCGGTTTCCTATCATATCCAACTCGTTTATATAAAAATCTTATAAATTTAGACTTCTCATCATCATACGGTTTGGAACGATCTGTCATTTTTTTATTTGTGAATAACTCTAAAATATTTTTACCAGTTTCTTTTTCGTAGTCTTCCGAAACTGCCTTCAATCTTTTAGATATGTTTAATATTCTTTCTTTGTCACCTATATTATCCTCCGTTAATGGATAAAAGTCAAATCTTTTTATATTTTCCTTCGGTTTCTCGGTGCTCTCTTTTTTTCTATTTTTTGCAACGTATTTATCGTACCACTCTTTATAACTCATATCAGCAGGAACGTACTCGACTTTTCCTGTTTCAGGATTTCTAGCCCTACGTTCTAATTTACTGTAATCGATATCGTCATCATGAGCGATAGTCGTAGATCTACACCACGGATGCAAAGGCGGATAGTTCACACCAGGAACAGCTTTGTCCGTATCATAGACCTTGTTGTCATGCTCCTGGCAAATGTGAGACGTGCGCTTGTCTAAGACTGCTACGAATTTATACTTTGTAATCTCAGCATCTTCATAGCTGAGTAGTTCCATCTGATTATGGAAGAACGCTGACTCAGTGCGAATTAAACGTCTTGCTTTATTCTGACCAACCTCAAATCGTTCAGCGATTGCTTGAGATGTATCTCTTACACTTCGACCAGTCATGAGACTCACCAAAAGCTCGTCTTTCACGCTTGAAGCGAGTGCCCCAGTATTTGACCATATTCTGTCCGAATAGGCCTCTCCTGTCCACTTTAAACCTTGTAGATGTTTGATTTCTGTTTCTGGCAAGTCGGAGAAGCTATAAGCGAGTCCTGTCTGCTGCTGTAAGTCAAAGGTAGCCTTGTAGTAGCTATCTTTCATCAAATCACTGTAAAAGGCATCTGAACCTTTTTTCTCAGAAAGATAGATAGAACTACGCATCAAATCCAAGTCAGCGCTCAACCGTTCAAGACGTTTCATGCGATAAGCATAAGCCGGACTGTCTAAATCAGCAAGTAAACGTTGAATATTCGGATCATCCGGTCTAGCTTCGAGAACCTTTCGGAGCTCGTTCAAATCCTTTTGATCTTTCATTCTCTTTAAAACATGACGAGCATCACGTTCACTCAAACCATAATCGCGCTGAAACTTATCAAAGACTTTGTTGATTTGCTTGTCTAAATAAGCTTTTGACTCTTTGTAGACTTTATCGAACTTATCAGCTTGCTTCTCAGCCTTGTCCATCTGCTCATAGATGAGATTAGCCTTCCTCTGGGTCCAGTAGTCCTTGTTGTTCATCTGTCACCTCTTCGTCTGGCTTCGTGTTTACCTGGTTAAAGAATGGCACACGTTCCATGTTCTTTTCTTTTTCTTCCTCGAGGTCTTCCAATTCAGCATCGGGATCTTCAACGAATGGCAAGAGAGAAATAAGCTGACGAAGTGACACCTTGCCTTCAAGATTATTGATAACCTGTGACAATTCAAGCAAATTCTTAGGCAATCCACGACTAAACTGTGGCACAATTGAGTGTGCCTCAAGAGCAATCTGCTGCATACCTAAATAATGAGCAAAGATAGCAATACGTTGACGAATACCACGTTTGTAATTCGCTTCCTTGGTCTTAGTAATCATCTCGAGACCTAATAGCTTGAATTCCATAGCTCAATGTTGTTACCGTAGAGGCTCTTTATCCTCTACTTCTTACGGTTTCCCGTAAGTTCAGACTATCTCTTCACCCCAATAGGGTGTCGGATTTCGTGGATATTTCTGCATATAAAAAAACGATACTATGTACCGTTTCTTACTTAGCTTACTTTATCTAGTCGTTAAACCTTACTGATATTTCTACCAGCAGTGGTAATTGATTAGCTTCAGTAATATGTTACAATTCTTCCTTTTTCGTCTCTAACAATTGTCTTGCCAGTCATGTCTACACCTTTTGAAAATTGTCTTAAATCATATTTTTTATAATTCAATAAAATATCATCAATTGTATCATCGTCAACAACTAAATCATCTCGTTTTATAGAACGATAATATCTGTAGACAAGAGTCGAAAAAGAAATGTTGTTTTCTTCAGATAATTTTTTTAGATAGTCTCTCAAGATATATCCCTTATACTTAACGTTATCAGAACGATTACGTTTATTTGTATGTTCAGGAACCCACCTACAATTACTTGGTGAGTAGTCTTTGTCATTATCTATTCTATCTAATTGCAAACCGAATTCTACTCCGTTTTGCATTGCCCAACTTCTGAACTTAGCTACATCACTAAATTCATCAGAAACACCTATCCCACGTTTTCCATACCATTTATAAGCCCAATGTTTTTCATCATAACATCTTGCTAACATAGAGTAATAAACTTGGTTTAGATGTTTGTGCATTTTATCTTTTATCATTTATTTTCTCCTAGATGTTTATACTCTAATTATACCATAATAGAATATAAAAATCTAGGCTATTACTGTTTTGCGCCTTCCAATTTTAACCCGATTTATTACCTCAAAGTTACCTTTGAGGAGGGCAACTATTTTACCCCTGAACTATTCCCTGCAAAGTTCTCATCTGTCAAATTTGGAACATGGCTGAATGTGTAGATGTCTTCCTTCAAGGCTTTGCGCAAGATTTCAGTAGCGTTCTCGTCCAAAGCATTTTTTAAGAAGTCAGCCTTGGCATCTGTTGGCAACTCCAAAAGTCCTTCTTCAGCAAGGATGCTCATTGCTTCTCTAGCATCTTCCAGGTTATCAGCCAATTGCGCGCCGTATAACACGAGAATAGACTCGACTGCTTGTTCTTTGTCATTAACACGATTACCCATCAACGAATTGTAAGCATCAATCAAGCTGATTTGCTGTTCATAATCACCAATCGAAAAATGATTGTTTCGGTATTCGATAATCGGGACCTGACCAAGATTATGCGGTTCTACTTGTTCATGCTGTGTGGTTCCTGTACTTGAATCCCGCAGCACAATGTGATAGTGCAAGTTTTGAGTGAAGACCTCTGCTTGATACTTAGTCACATCCTTCGTATCATCCTTGATTTCGTAGTAGTAAACTGCAAAAAGAACCTTGCGTTCGATACTGTCATCGTAAACCAGGAATACATTCTCAGGATCTACGCTAGTAGAATCGAGTTCAGTCAGTCCTTCTTTTGCATAAATGTACTCGTAAGCACGTCCGTAGATAGACATGTTCAATGCGTTCTGTGTATCTACCTGGTCAATTTCGGCACCGTCGAATGCTACAAGCAAGGGCTCGATATCCCCTTCAGCAGTATTGTTGTACTTAACAGCGTTACCCATAAAGTAACCTGTTGCCGTGTCTGCAATATCCTTCGCATGATTTGCTACTGTTTTAAAATTTGGAGCATTCTTGTTTCGTCGCTTATGATTTAAAATAGCATGTTCGCCCACGTAGTAGCTTTTAAGTTCCTTCAAGCGCTGGCGTTCTTGCGTGTGTTTTTGAATCAGCTTATAAATCAATTCCTTGTTCAAAGCTGTTTCATCATATCCCTCTCTCGGATAAGTTAAAATCTGATACATTTAATTCCTTTCTATAAGCCGTAAAGAGATTTTCTCTTGACAGTTGCTTTTGGTTGTGTTTGTTTTGAGTAAATCGCATAGCGCAATGCATCCAGTACGTCGTCGTTTTCCTTGATTGGTTCGCCTGTCTTTTCATTCCAGATATACTGGTAAACCTCGTCCTTAAATCTGCTAACTTTGTCTGATACAACAAAAAAGCGCCCAGCTTTCATGAACTTAGCGACTTCTTCAATCCCTGACAAGACCGCTTTATTTGCGTTGAACGTCTTGATTTGTTCCCTTTGAAACCTGGCTACGTGTTCAGGTCGTGCGCTATCCGCCCAAAAAGTGATGTTCCCATATCGGCTTTTTATATCTTTAGCAACATCTACCCAGAAATCAATCTCTTCATGTTGGTGCGCATGTTCCTCAAGTAAGTAGATAGAACCGTCAGACGTTTCTCCAACAACAACGATAGAGCCGTAGTGTTCATACCCCCAGTCAACCCCAGCGTAGAATTTAGTGATATCTTCTGGTACATTATCCACAAACATCTTCTCACTAAAATCACGATAGACAACACCCTCACCAGTTACCCACAAACCTAGAATATCTCTGTCGTAGAAAACACCTGCTGGCGTAGCATTCTTGATATTCTCGCGGTATCTATCAGACATGAATGTATTATCATCTAGCTTGAAATGAAAGTCTATAATCATATCGTTCCCAGAGTTGATATAATCTCGTCTGAGCCAGTGAGTCGGGATATCCGGGTTACTGTCCCAAACAATCCGTGCTCCCTCTCCAGAACAACGTGAGATAATTTCTTTAAACACTTGTTCGTTGGCTAATGATGCCTCGTTTATGTAGGCTCCAAAAGCAGTAAAACCACGGGCACGTTTTAGTCCTGAAATCGAACCGGTATATACTTGGATAATTTTGACTCCACAAAGAGTAAACGCACCATGTTTATCATATTTTGGTTCAATACCGAACATGTTATATAGTTCCTGGATGATATTGTTTTGTATCGACGTTGAAGAGGTTCCGGCTAAAATATACATTGGCTCATCAATGTTTAATCTATCAGCCGTCTCTCTCACTCGTGCAATCTCATTTATGAAAACCATATTGTTTAGAACGGTTTTACCTGAACGCTTTGCACCATGCAGACCACAAATAAAAAAATCATCATTTAAAACCCGCTTAAGGACTTGCCCTTGTTTAGGGGTGAATTTACTTGTCATTAAAAGCACCTCTCAAAGCCTTAGCGAACTCAACAAGCTTATCGTCACGTACATCATCCATGCTGATTTGCGATTTTAGTTTTTCGATTCGTAGTTTTTGTTCCTCGGTAACAAGAGGGGAGCGTGTAAGCTCGTCATAAGTTTTAATCATGCCTCTAAGCTCAGCCTGTGCTCTTGCTATTGCAGTCATCGCTTTCCCTTGTTTGTCCCATGCCGTGTGAACCTCATAGCTTGCTCCACCTTTTCCCGTGGTAGCTATAAGTACGCTTGTAGTATCATCAACATCCTGCACATATAGAATGCGCTGAGCATGCAACAGATTAGCATAGGTCAGCGTGATATTTTCCCAAAGGATGTCAATAGGTTGTTTTTCTGAAAGCTCTTGCGCTATCTCATATACCTCTTGAGGGAGATACTTAGCAAACAGCCCATGTTTCACGGCATTAGTGTTTCCCTTAGGTGCTCCATGCCCCAGAGCGTTTTTACTGCCCTTAGGAGCGCCCCTCGGCTTTTTGGAGCGTTCCGTATTTTTCTCTTGGAACGTTCCTTTTATTTTAGCTCCCCATTTGTCTTTACTTTTCCAACCTCGGACAGTGCCAGCTGAAACACCCAAACGCTCAGCGATCTCAATCAGTTCAACATTCCCACTGTTCTCTGAATAGATTTCAAATGCTTTGTCTCGGTTGGGGTCTCTTGCTCTACCCAAGCCTAAACCTCCTGCTGTTTATTTGTTTTGAAATATAAAAAAGCCACTCAAAGAGTGACTGTATGCGGTAAGTGGGTGCCTCCCCCACCAGAGCCTTATATAGCGCTACTTTATCTCTGTCCTACAGGTTAATTAGCCTAAATCTAATTACCGCCCTGTACCCCTATTGTGATAGCTACTCACAGAGATACAACGGGAACAACAGGGCTCGAACCTGCAACCAATAGATTAAAAATCTATCGCTCTACCACTTGAGCTATGTTCCTACTGCAAGTAGACTACAGACTTGCGTGTTAATTAGAAATTACTTTCTTTTTTTGTTTTGCGTAGTCTTTTTTTGCGATATTAAAACATCCTACTCTATCGCCACTGGTAACCCAAGCCAGCAGTTTTTCAGAAGCTTTTCTAGGCCGTTGCCTAAGGTGCCTTTGCTTTAATTCTTGATACTACCATTCTAACAGATTATTGTTACAGTGCACATCAAGATTGTCTAACTTTACGCAACGTTTTTTAGAACGTTCCAAATTATTCCAAATGTTCTAAAATTGTGCTAAGTTCTTCAATAGCCATCTTACGCATGTTATAGTACGAGCTCTTGCTGATAGCTAGTTTGTCACAGATATCATCTACATACAACTTAGTAATGTAAGTCATTCTAAGGACAGACCTACTTTTTGGATTTTTAAGTCTATTGATCATCCTACCTAATTCAAGTTTCCTATTGATAACCTCTTTAGTATCCTGTTCTATAGCCTCTTTCATCACGACAAGCTGAGTATAAACATCATCAACTTTTCTAGTCTGTCCGCCTTGAACTTTGACGTCAGTCCATTTGGGACTTGAGAGCAAACCTGCCTCAAGCTCATTGATTTCATCTATACGGCTTTGAATGTCCATGTCCAGATCCTGCAACTCTTTCAAGAGCTCTTTAGCCTTGTTCACTCTCTATCTCCTTTTTGTGATATAATAATATTATTGAGATTATAGCTGAGACAGAGAGTGTCTTGGCTTTTTTAATGTGCAAATTCGTTGACCAGGTCACAGATAAAGAACTTCCAATCAGACTCCCTAAAGGTCAAGAAACGATCTGTAGTAATATTTCTAAGTCTTTTATAGAAAAGCATCTTTAGTTGAATTGACTCACCAACAGTAAGGAAGATGCCAGGAAAGCGATGCATTGAAATCACTCTATTCCCGTATCCAGAAATATCTAAATGTATTATTATTTCTGGATATGAACGCCCGACTTTAGCTTCAACTCCGAGCTCAACTTTAACCTCTTCCACAATTGGAGCTACGTTAAAAATTGGTCGTGCAGAAAATAATTGCGACGGTGTTTCTTGCCTTTTTCCTGAATACGGATATTTTTTAGGTCTCATAATCTCACCTCGTCTCCAATCCTTAAAGTTTCGTAGCTTGTTTGTGTGACTACGAAAATGCCGTAGTTCTGTATTGTGATTGTGTACAGGTCACCAATCTTCTCCTTGTGTGCGACTCTACCTTTAATTTCTGCGCCTTTGTTATCAGCTTTATAGATGACAATAGGGCGCCTTTTTTCAAGATTTTTAATGTGGACACATTGCCAGATATTCAAAGCAGCTGACAAGACAATCCAGATTGCAATAAATCGTTTCATTTTACCTCCTATATTTTATCTTTTAGATTTCCTTTTGCTGATTAGTTCAACTAAACTTCCTACAAGGAATATCAACCCTCCAAAAAGAAAAGAATGTACTAACAGAACCGGTATTAAATAAGGTTTGATTGGGAAAATTGAAAATACCCATGTAAAATACCATTCAATAAGCCCGCAAATAGTAAGGAGAACGACTGCAATTGTTGATAACATCAATGTTACTGCTCCGATACCTTTTAGAAAATCACTCATCTTCCACCTCTTCAAAATTTCTTTGGTTTATTTCTTTTGAAAATAGGATTCTTCTTTTCCTTCTTCTTCTGCTTGTGATACTCACTGTCTTTGCTAAAAATAATATCTTCATCTTCAATAAGTTCTCTGATAAAGTAATCGTCTGGAATCATTCTTCCACCTCCTCGATCTGGAACCCTGGAGAATCAAACACCCAGCCGAAGCCATTCGAAGCTACTTCCTTTTTCGTGAGTTTATAGCACTGTTCTGAGAAATTAGTTTCTTTTGTAAAAAGGAGCACTACGGGAGAAAAATGTCCGTATTTATCAGATACTCCTGCGTTTTGGTTGATGAGATATAAGTCCCCGTCATTTCGGTTTAGAAGTGTAATTTTGTATTTTTTCTCATCCTCTACTACTGTGTAGTCGAAAATCCAAGCTAGTGCGAATGTTTCTTGATTTTCTGGTTTACCCACCCAGCTATTGACTCCCTCTGGCGTGTATAATAGAGCTCCAAGCAAACTTTTCCTTTTTGCTTTACATTCCTCAATCCAATCCGCAATAAACTGCGGGATTGCGACTTTATCACGTTCAACCATGCCCTCAACTTTACCTTGCTCGTAGCCTTCACGCCATTTTGCACGACTGAAATCTTGCTTAAATTCACTTATGATAACCTTTAACCAAACTTCACGGTCGTGCAATGGCAATTCCCGTAATCTTGCCAGTATGTTTTTTACATAGCGAGGCGCTTCGTCTGTGTGCCCTGTTTTGAGTTCGTCTAGTTGTTTTAAATCTCTCAAAACTCCAGACGTATCAACCATTCTGAAACAGTCGTGGTTCAAACGCTCGTATTTTTCAATCAATTCTTCTATTTTCATCCTTCTAACTCCTTTATCTTACTTTCATAGTATTTAGCTTTCTTTTTCCAAAAGTCACGCTCTGCTGAACGAGTATGCACTGACGATTTGACTGTTGGTCCAGATAGTTCTGCTATCCTTTGGTTCGCTAACTCCAGCGAGTGCTTGTAGCCTTTGAGTAATTCTTCCTTTACGCTCATCATTTCACCCTTTCGAGCTTGACTCGATACGACTGATTGTTCTTATATGTGTTCTCAAGCTGAGCCTTGCATTCGATAGCATCCCCTTCTTTTTTGAAAAAGTGGGTCTCATCTATCCTATTTTTAAAATAAAGTGTAACAGTATAACCCATACTATTATCTCTCAACTTATCTTGTGGTTTTCCAGGTCTCCGAATTCGTGACCATGGTTTACAAAGTATGAGCCAATCAGAATGGCATCTGCCTCGTCGTCTTTGACGTTAAGGTTGAATTTATCGGACACTTTAGCAACCGCCTGCAGCTTCATCGACTTCTTGCTTCTGTCTTTATAGCTGAACTTCCAATACTTGCGCCAGCTCGAAACATTCACAAAATACACATTGTCAGCAATCAACCGTCCAAGAATAATCCCTGTCACAATTCCGATGCTGATCATTGACTGTTGATTAGGTCCCATGACTGAGTTCTTCTCGACCACAATCGACTCAAAATGGCAGTCGTACTTCTGGAGCGCTCTCGATTGAATCGCTCGCAGTTCACTAGCCATGAAGCGCCCACGTTCAAAGAACGACTTGCTTTTATGTTTCAAGACACCACTCTGGACAAGGTCAGAGCCGTGAAATACGGCCCATCCTGTCGCAGTAGTTGAAATGTCTAACGATAATGTCAGAGATTTCATTGCAGTTCTCCCTTGATACCACAAAGGTCAAATAGATTGCGCTTGTTGTTTTCAATGAACTCAAAGAACTTCTGAAGTTCGGCCAAGTTCCGTTTCTCTGCCTTGACTCCTAAGCTCGAATGGTATTCTGTCGGTTTCCTTGGTATAGCTTTAACATCCAACCAATACAGTGGCTCGAATACGTCGCCGTTTGTATCCAGAGAGGTGTCTGCGTCCGCATTTCTAAAATGCATCTGCATATCATATTCAATTTTGTTTGTAATCGTGATGGTCTTGTCCACGATTTCAAGTGTAATGGTTGTTCCTGGTATGTCGATTTTGTTTTGCATTTGTTTTTCTCCTTTATGCGTGTTTTGTATTTTTGTTGATTTCTAACAGCCATTTATCTGTAGCTTGCTGGATTTCTTCTGGAGCTGATAAATTATGTTTTCCCCTAATTTGAACGATTCGGCCATCCTTGTATTCCAAAGTAAAGAACGGTTTGTCTGGTTCATCTTTTGACCTAACGAATATGATTGTTGTTTTGCCGTTTGCATGATCTTGAGTGTATCTAGCGCTGCCGACACAATGTGACAGTGCCTTCCCTTCCAAAATCAATTCTCCGGAATTGTAGGCTGGTTTAAAGAGATACTGGCCTACCACTTTCTCGTATTTGGCCAAAGATTTCTGGCGCTTCTCGAACTTGCGCTGTTCAATCTCGCTCTTGTGCTGAATAAGCAATTTAACTGCATTGTCATGCGCTTTGACCAAATCTTTTGGCATGATGAGATTGTCAGTATCGATAGAAACATTGAGCTCGTTCAACATGCTGATATAGTCTACATAGTAATCAAAATTAACTTTGTTTTTTAAGAACCAATTCTGGAACCTGTTCATTTTGGCAGCTTTTGGGATTTTGTTGATATCTTGATAAGTCAGGACTTTTTCAATCCCAGGAGCAAGCGTACCACCTCGTGATTTGATGCGACGTTCTAGCTCGTAATCTCTGAAGGATCTATCCGTATTTTTAAAAAATCGCTTATTTTCATGAAGCCATTTCTTTGTTACGACACGACAATCAACCGCTTTTCTCACATGCCATCCGTCATATTCAGTAACATCATAAGCAAGGTCTGTAGCCATTCTCCAGGCATTTATTTTCTGCAGGAACTCGATTTCGGAACGGTATTTATACATGTGTGGCAAATGGTAGTAGCGTAATCCAGAAGGAAATTCTAAATACTTCAATTCAGAAATCTCTCGAATCTTCTTCTCCCAATTGTTTTCAAAAAATACTGTTCCTGAGTAAGCCCCTTGGCCTGAGAAGTTAGGAGTCAGACCAGGAGCGTAGACTCCGCATCTTTCGGTCAGTTGTATGACTTGGTTGTCGCTCATCTGCTCAAAGTTTGTTAGCTGCATCCTGATAGATTGCTTGCCATTCGTATATCGCGACCAGAATCCGTACGATTGAATTTCAATTCGTTTGCACGTCACAAGCACAATTGCAAAACTGTAGAATTTATCGTAAAAGTCTAATCTGCTCGACTTTGTCAGACGTTTTTCGATGCCCCTGCAGCCTGTCCGGTCGCTCTGAATCGTTTGAGATTTGTTAGACCATTTGATGGTCGGGATCTGCGAATAGCACCAGTCGAAGAATTTTTGGGGCGGTTTCAAACGTCCATCAATAATTTTTTGATTTTTTATCATGCTAATTCTCCGAATAAATCGAGCTGACCGTCAATAACATTTTTCTGTTTTTTGACTTTTTTAGATTTTGGTTTTTCAGGTTGTTGGCCGACTACTACAGTCGCATGGATAGCCTCGACCTTTTTAGTTTTGCCAGTAAAATACTTATAGACCCAGCCAAATACAGTAGAGTCGTCTACCATCGCACAAGATCCCGACTTATAGCTTTTAGCTTGATTTGCACAATATTTCAAAGCTTCTTTGATGGATTTCTTGTCGGCCAAAACCCCTTCAAAGAGTTTCTCGTCTTCTTGATCACAAATCCAATTGTGGATAGCGTCCTCAGCTGGTCCATGGTCCTTCTTCATTTCCTCTAGCAACTTGGCCAAGGCTTTTTCTTTGATTTCATTCATGTTATTTCAAAAAAATGCGACTGCCGCTGTGTGTGAGTTTGGCTAAATACGGGCAGTCGCTCGTCCGAGGTCACATAACCTTACTGACGCTTTCTAGTTCGCAGTTTTACAAGAATGCACGGCTTGTTTAATTTATTTACATTTCAATCAGGTCGTTCAGAGTGACGACTGTACCTAGTTTCTTATGGCTTCTACAGTAGTCACAACGGCCACATTCTTTAGGTTTCTGGCTCCCCTGGATAACATCCCAAACTTCGACAATTTCAGACTTGATTTTTTCCAAGCCTTCATCCAGCCATTCATCATCGATTTTTAGGATTTCACGGTCTGGCACGTTCTCCTTGCTGACCGCTACGATGTAAGGTCTAAAAACCTTACCAGTCATCTGTTTCAGCAATTCACGATATAGACCAAGCTGACCGTGGTATCCAAAATTCAAAATGTTGTTGACTGCAGCGGGAACTTTCTTTTTAAGTTCTGCGCTCCATTCTTCCGAGTAGATGGACTTCATGGTTTTAAGGTCTACAAAGTAACCACGGCTCAGATTGACACTGTCTAACTTACCTTTGACTGGCACGCCTTCGATTTCGCCATAAACAATCAATTCTTTTTGAACTTCATCCGATGAGTAGCCATGGTACAAACGGTTGAAACCATCATCATCTTTCAGGCTCTCGATCATCTTGTCGCCGATCACAAAGTCGGATTTGAGGTTTCCTTTATTCTTGCCAGTCTTAGCTAGGAGCTTCTCGCCATTTTCGTCCATGAACTGCTGGTGCGCTTCTGGACTTTCAAAGTAACTATGAACGTAGTTACCGAGTAGGAGAGGTGTCTCGTCCCTCTCTTCTACCCATTGCCCACTATCGAGTGCAAATGCCTTCGCTTGGCATTGCTGATACCGTTTGAAACGTGAGTTGGTCAACCAGCTTGTGTCCTTGTAATAATTCTCTTGTGTTAGTTCTTCCATGGATCCTACTCCTTCACATTGATGGTGTTGCCTTCAAACAAGCTGACCTCTTCCAAAACTTCGCCCGTTTCTTCGTCGAATTTTGGAGCTTCTTCAGTAGGGGGGGTTGTATCAGTGGTTGTCACTTCTTGCTCAATGATCTCTTTTTTCTTGCGAGGTTCTTTTTTAGGTTTTTCAGGCTCTTGAACTTCTGGCACTTCTTCAGGTTCGACCACCTCGCCCATGATAGCGTCCAGCGTTTCTACTGGTTCGCTTGGAGTGATGTCTTTCACGTTGCGCTCGTTGTCAAACTCGTTTTCAGTAGTTCGATTGACGGCATCGATAAATAAGTCATTGTCGTCTGATGTATTAAAGAATTGTTTGGCAGCACGATTGATAACTGTACGCTTGGCCATTTCCTGTGGGAAGTTCTTCTGAACGCTTCCGTTTCGTGATTGCGCCCAGGACTTATCAATTTCTTTCTTAGTCATGATCGTGAGGATTTTCTCCCCGTCTGTTTTTTCAATCACACAATAGGCACCTTCGATTGGATTGTCCTGGTTCTTCCAACTTGACTTGTGGCTGACAAATTTCCAGCGCCCGTCCACGTTTTCAGCTTCAAACTCGTCGCCTTCAAAGATAATTTGAGCATAGATGTCTTTTACTTCAGGTAATTGTTTAACGACCTTCATGGTTCCAAAATATGAACGGTTCAATTTAACCGTGTTTCCATAAGGAATGAAATAGCATTGTGTCTTAGCAGGGCTTAGACCTTGTGTGACCATATCAAGTAAAGCATTATAGACACTTTCAGGTGTGCATTTCTCCAGTAGATTTCCGCCAGGTGCATTTTTTAATGCGTAGTACGCTGAGCTCAGGGCGTTACTTACGCTATAATTTGGTGCGATTAGCAAGCCTTCGCCTTTCATGGCTTCAATTCGTGTTGCAACGTTCGATGTGATTTGTTTTTGTGTTAATTCGTTCATTTCTTTCTACCTTTCGTTTTCTTCAAGTTCCAATTTGCACGCTTCAAGCGTGTGTTTTCGTTTTGTAGTTTCAAGATTGTATCTTGTTGTTCGTTGATAATTTTTCCGAGCTCAATTCCAAGATGTATGTAGTCAGAGCGCCATTGACCGATTTCTGCAAGTAATTCTTCAATCATGCTCCAACTTCCAATACTTCTCTAAATCCACGGCCATAACGATGGACAAGTTCTTTTGCTCGGTTAGGATTTGCCGTCTGTATGGTGCCAGACCTGCCTGTCTTTCTTCCTCGTTTCTAGGAAGATAGTAGCCGTTTGGCTTGAATTTCTTAGCCACAATCGGATGTCTGAAGTTTACCCTTAGGCTTTCGATGACTTGTTCAAGCATACGCTTTGACAAACCTGTCTCTTTTCGGATATCTAATGCCGTGATAGGTTCTTCAAAACTTGCACGGTTGACAATCAAGTTCAAAACTTCAATTTCAATTGCGTTCATTTCTCTGCTGATCATGTGTGCTCCCTTTCGTTTTTAAATTTCGTCACCTACATAGCGATATTGACCACACCCAATATATACATACAACTCTGGGTCAAGTTCTTCTCGCTCTTCAGGTGGCTCCATCATGTCCCTGTCATAGTTAAAAAATCCGTCCATCTAATTGGTCCTCGTACTTTCTCCAAAGTTTAGAAATCTCCTTCAAGTACTTTTTGATGTCGTGTTTTTTGTACCAATCAAGGCGCTTGCATTCATTGACTGATACGCAGGGATAGAGCTTATTCTCAATCTCTGGTATCGTCATCTTCTTCCTGCTCCACTTCTTCGTTTTCTTCTTTGGTTTCAATCTTGATTGAAAGACGCTCTGTAGCTTCATCAACCGACTTGCCGTCCAAGACGTCCTTGATCATGTGACTGACATCGTGCATCGCTTTAGCTTTAGCTTTCGACTTTTCATCGTCTGGCATCAATCCGACATCTTGTAGAGCCAGAAAGGCTAAACTGAAAGTGTGCATTTCTTTCTGAAGTTGTTCAATTTTCTTGATCGTTTTGATTGCTTTTAGTACGTTAATCATGTTGTTGTGCTCCCTTTTCGTTAAGTTGTTCTTTTTCTTTGTAGATGGCCAATCGTTGCTTCAAGTCGTAGTTTTCTTGTTCTGTCATAAAGCGATGCTTGCGCTCTTCGTTAAGGTCATCCATAAGATCGACTGCGACTACTCTCCAGTCAAGGTTGATTGCCTTAAAAAAGCTCTCGTGTTTGAGTTTGAATTTAGTAAATAGTTTCATAGTTACACCCCCTCATAAAATGGCTTGATAATGTTGTAGTATGAATGACCTGCTGGGATTGCATACCCTGTCAAGTCATCAATTACGGAACCGTCAGCCATGATATTCACGATTTGTGGTTTCCATTGCTCTTTTTTATTTTTCATGTTATAATCCTTTTAGAAATATTTTGTTGTGCGCCTGATTGCCGTCAGGGGCTTTTTTTATTTTGCGAATGTATACACGCTACCGTTTGTGGCATAATAGGTCATTTCATTTAATTTATTAGTGAACCTTTCGTCAGTCGTGACCAGTAGCCTATCCTTAAGCAAGGTTGATAATTTGAAATATTTATTTTCAAAATCAGCAATCATTTGCTTTCTTTCTTCTACAACTTCGCTAGACAATTGTCCTTCTTGAGTTTGTGCCTGCGTTAAATTTAAAGGCATTACTTTTCATGTCTCCTTTCATAATTCTGTCAACAAGGCTCTTCTCGTAAAGCCCCTCTAAATGTTTGCTCCCATAATTTGTTGTGATGATTGTATTGGTCCTATTTTCGAGTATTTGATACAGGATTTTTTGCATCCAGCTACTGCCTTGCTTGATTTCCTGACCAACGCTCGACTCTTTCCCTAAATCATCTAAAATCAGGAAATCGACATTTTGTAGAAATTTAACGGTATTCCGTTGTTCCCATTTTGAGTCTTTATACGTGAAAGCCTCTTGGATCCTATCGAATAATTCAACGGTGGGAATGTATAGTACTGACCTTCTCATTTGGAATTTCTGGAAGCTATCATTTAAAGCCTTAGCAATTCCAATAGCAAGGTGGCTCTTGCCAACGCCAGGAGGTCCACTGATAATCGTATTCCCTCTGTATCGTTCTTTCACATAGTCGGCCGTGATGCGTTTAGCGAAATTGACTGCTGCAGCATCTTGTTCTGTGTGAATTTCAAAATTTCCAATTGTAGCTTTTTCCAAGTCCTTTGGAATAATGCTCTCTTTCAAAAACAATGCGTAAGATCGTGTGTCTCGGATTTGCGCTTCAGCTTCAGCAAGCAACTCTCCAGCTTGACGGTCGATTTCTTCCTGGGTACACTCTGGACAGTAGGTCTGCGTGACGTCTGTACAAGGATTTGTCGAGCGCCAGAGATACACTCCTGGGTGCTTGTTGCATTGTTTAGAAAGGGTTTCTATTTGCAAGGCTCGTGCCTGCAATTCTTTGCTTGATACTGACCTCATTTACACCTCCTAAAATCCATATCGTGGATTGTATCCGTCATCATCTAGCGTCAGGCGTCCTGTTCTTCTGTTTGAGCGTTTAGGTTTCTGCCTATTCTCGACCAACTCGACTGTTGTAAGACCTTTCTGCTTCCAGTCTCTCAAGATGCTATCAAGATACTTAAAGTATGGCTTGCCATTCCCTACGCATTCCTTGATTGCTAACTTGATAACCTCTTTGCTATGGTCTTGCAAGAATGACTTCAAGTCCTCAATTTCAAATGGTGTAGGATATCGTCCAAACTCTGAAAAAATCCAATCGTGAACAATCCCTAAATCATTTTGTGGTGGGGCGTCCTCTATACTATATAAAGTATTATCACCAGCACCCTCTGGTTCATTTAGTCTTGATATATTAGTCTTGATATTATCAGTCTTGATTGAGTCAACTTTTTTTACTTCTTGAAGTAAAGTTTTTTTACTTCCGTGGTCAACTTTTTTTACTTCTTGAAGTAAAGTTTTTTTACTTCCAGAAATGTATAGACGATTGGGTTTGTTGACTCCTTGTCGAAACTCTCTCAACAAACCCATGTCAGCAAGTTCTTTTTTTGCTGATATGATTGTAGGCTTACTGCAATTCAGTTTTTCCATGAGTTGCTCGTTCGTAAAGTAAACGAATACGTCCCCGTTTTCATCAAACCATTTATTTTGAATTGATAATGTCCGCCTATCAAAGAGAAACATATAAATCTGCTTAGCTTTATCACTCAGTACGTTATAAGGCGGATCATAAAGCCATTGTGGCATCTGATAGAAAGCATTGTTTTTGACTTCGCTTATTTTCAACCATTCTTTCTCCTTTCTTTGTTGTTGTTTTCGCAACTTTTAGAGTAAAAAAATACTGCTAGAAATCCTCCATCTTGACATCTAGCAATTCCGCCAGCTTGCTTGCTTCTGAGAATGTAAAATCTCGCCCTTTGTATCGGTTGAGTTTTACACTAAATGTCGACTTATCCATTCCCAACTTATCAGCAATATCATTTTGTTTCAATCCTTTTGAAACAATGATACCCTTTAAATTATGGTATGGCTTATCCAGTACCAATTCACTTGCCATGGACATCTCCTTTCTTTTTTGTTGCGTTTTCGCAACTTTTATGATTTTAGTATACACCTTTTATTTTTCGTTGTCAACAACTTTTTTTATTTTTTTTAAAATAATTTGCGTTAACGAAACTTTTATGGTATTATCATTATAGAAAAAGGAGCAACAACAATGATAGGAAAGAAAATAAAAGAGCTTAGAAAAAGCCACAATCTAACTCTTGAAGAGTTAGCGGACATATTGAATAAGGAATATCCTGACACTATCAACTTTAATAAAGGTAAAATTTCAAAATGGGAAAATGATAGAGAGGAACCTAGACTCTCATCTGTCAAAATCCTTGCTGACTATTTCGATGTCCCACTAGATTATTTTAACGGCATTGATATTGATCAGGCTGAAATTCTAACCATCTTCAATCAACTAGACGAAGATAGACAATCAAATGTAATCGACTATGCGACAGTTCTATTAAACGAGCAAGTCAGCATGAAAACAACCACAGTCCTAGAAAAGTACAAAGACGATGACTACATTATAGACTACGTCGAGGGATTGGTTGCTGCAGGTCATGGAACGTTTCAGGAAGATAATCTTCACATGGAAGTCAAGCTCAGAGCTGAAGATGTGCCAGAAAACTATGACACAATCGCTAAAGTAGCAGGCGATAGCATGGAACCGCTGATTGAAGATAATGATCTATTGTTTATCAAGGTCACCAGTCAAGTGGATATCAACTCAATCGGTATCTTTCAAATCAATGGCAAGAACTTCGTTAAGAAACTGAAAAGAGATTATGACGGTTCCTGGTACTTGCAAAGTTTAAATAGTGGATACGAGGAAATCCACTTGTCAGAAAATGACGACATCCGCACCATCGGAGAAGTCGTAGATATTTACAAGGTTTAAAAATTTTAGCAGAATTAAGAAAGGAATATAAAATAATGGCTAAAATCGTTAAAGTAACTGGCGCAGAAGTTACTATCGCACATAATGAAGAATACATCAAAGTAAATTCATCTGAATTAAACTTTGTTCCGCAACTAGGGGATGAGGTCGAAATCCACAAAGTTGACGATGAAATAATCGTTATTAAAACAGAACAGAAGAAAGATGATAAAATCAACATCAATATCGTCAACGAAAACAACGCTGTCCAAAATCAATCTCAAGTGGTAAATACGCAAACGACTACAGTAGGCCTACATTATGTAAATAAATGGGTGTATGTATTATTGGCTATATTCTTTGGCGGATTTGGCGCTCACCATTTCTACGCTGGCTATAATGGAAAGGGGTTCTTTTACCTGATATTGCTTGTAACTGGCATTTCTGTAATCCTTGGATTTTTCCAAGGAGTCCTAGCTTTATTCAAGACACCTGATGCGAACGGGAAAATCGCAGTCTAGTCCAGTCTGAGTTAACAAAAAAAGCCCCACGCTCTCAAAACTTTGGCGAGTCTGAGCGTGAGGCAGCAGTATAGTAAAAGGCATTAAATGGCCCGTTTTACTATACCCATTTTATCAAAAAGGGGGTATAAAAGCAATGAAAACAACGAATAAGGTGGCAATATATGTCAGGGTGTCTACCACTTCCCAGGTGGAGGAAGGTTATTCAATCGAGGAACAAAAAGACAAACTGGAAGCATACTGCAAAATCAAAGACTGGAGTGTCTACAAGGTCTACACTGATGGTGGATTTTCAGGATCCAATACAAACCGTCCAGCAATCGAACAACTGATAAAAGATGCTCAAAAAAAGAAATTTGATACAGTCCTGGTTTATAAATTAGACCGACTAAGTCGTAGTCAGAAAGATACGCTCTATTTAATCGAGGAAGTCTTTATAAAAAACGGCATCGAGTTTTTAAGTCTTCAAGAAAACTTTGACACTTCTACTCCATTCGGTAAAGCCATGATTGGACTATTGGCCGTGTTCGCTCAGCTAGAGAGGGAACAAATCAGGGAAAGAATGCAACTTGGTAAGTTAGGACGTGCTAAAGCTGGAAAGTCTATGATGTGGGCTAAGACATCCTATGGTTACGATTACCACAAAGAAACAGGCACCATGACCATCAACCCAGTCCAGTCACTAGCTATCAAATTCATCTTTGAGAGCTATCTGTCAGGTAGGTCTATCACTAAGCTCAGGGATGACCTTAATGAGAAATTTCCAAAAGAAAAGCCCTGGAACTACAGAGCGGTCAGAGTGATATTAGATAATCCTGTGTACTGTGGCTATAATCAATTTATGGGAGAAATCTACAAAGGAAATCATGAGCCTATTATCTCAAAAGAAACCTATGACAAGACTCAAAAAGAACTTAAAATCAGACAAAGGACTGCACTTGAAAACTTAAATCCTCGACCATTTCAGGCAAAGTATATGCTGTCAGGTATCGCTCAATGTGGCTACTGTTTGGCTCCATTAAAAATCATAATGGGTGTAAAGAGAAAAGATGGGAGCAGGTTTAAAAAATATGAATGCCATCAGAGACACCCTAGAAAATTGAGAGGGGTCACTACATACAACGATAACAAAAAATGTGACTCAGGCTTTTACTATAAGGATGACCTTGAGGCTTATGTCTTGCAAGAAATCAGCAAGCTACAAGTCGATAAAGAGAGCTTTGAGGGGTTGTTTAAGGCACAGAAAAACGAGATAGACCGAAAGGCTTACCAAAGACAAATAAACGAGCTGACGGGCAAAATAAGCAGGTTAAACGACCTTTATATTGACAATCGCATAACGCTAGAGCAACTACAAGGAAAATCGGCTGAATTCCTAGAAATGCGCTCAAGGTTGGAAAATGAGTTGGAAAACGATCCTGCACTTAAACGTAACGAAAAGAAAGAGGAAATGCGTAGGATCCTGGAAAAAGACGATATTTACAAAATGGACTACGAGATGCAAGCAAGCGTGGTGCGGTCACTGATTAGTAAGGTACAGGTTACGGCTGAATGTATCAAAATTTTGTGGAGAATTTAAAGAATTTTACTAACCCTCATTTCTACAAGAGTGAAACCTTTTACCGTAGCTTTTTTTAATTTCATCAACATCTTTTTCATCTAAAAATTTACCTCCATATTTTGATACATCGGCAGCAACATAGCTGCGTACAATAAAACGATTAGCAGGGCTACAAAAATAAAGACCAACGGTTGAACAAGGTTCATGGTTCGATTAACCCGAGTAAAGAAAGATTCCCAAGTTTTCTCCGCATAAATCTCCAGTTCGCTTCCCAACTTGGATTTAACTTCTCCATATTCAATGATTAATCCCAACTCCTTTCTAAAGAAAGGATAGGTCTGAACAACCTTAGAAAATTCATGCCCATTTTGCAAAGATTGATCTAAATCGTATCCAATTTCCTTAAAAAGAGGATCTCCTTGCTCCTGCATCATCTGGAAAATCTGTGCCAACTCTAAACCTTGCCCAATCATATTTCCCCATTCCCGAGCATAATAGGCAGTTAGATAATACTGAACAAATACACCTAAAAAGGGGATTCTAGCCAGATAAGAAAAGACTTGTATCTTCTTAGATTTTCTGTAGAATATCAGTCCTGTTAAAGATACAAGACTTAGTGCCAGAGTAAGTCCGAGAAAAATCTGTGGCAGGTTACTAATCACTAAGGTAGCTATGTTACTACTATCCAGTTGGGGCAAGAGATAATTCCGCAATCCTAGCATAATTAACAGTAAAAAAGCAAGCAAAATAAGTGGGTAGGTCGCAACTTCAATTAACTTCTTCTTGACCTTAGCAAGATTATCCAAATATTCTTCAATTTTCCCCAAACTCAAATGGAGATTTCCATGAACTTCAGCCAATGAAAGTTGAGTGACTATCGCACTCGAAAAACCTAAATTCCCCATCATTTCCGAGAAAGATTTTCCTTTCGATAGTCCTAGGTGCATCTGCGAAACATATTCCTTCTCCAACAAAAGACTTCTATCAAGAAAGGAAATGATTTCTACCAGATGAAATCCACTCGAAAACAAATTGTTAAAGAGAGTGATGATTTTCTTCTGCTTACTGGTAGCTAATTTTCTCCGTTTCAGCTTGAAGGGCAGTGATATGTCTGTCTTTAAGAAGCTGATCAATTTGCTCATTCCACTTTTCTGCCTGGTGTTCTGAATAATTTTGGTTTGCAAAATCAATAATTCCTCCTCCCCCGATTAATCTCTGGTAACAAACACCTTGTAAAACAACTGCGAGTTCATCTTCACTAACACCAAGTTCTAAAAGACGCTCATAGACCCCACGAATACTCTTTGCATGTATGGTCGAAAACACTGTAGCTCCCGTTAAGCTCGCTCTTACGACAGCACGGGCTGTTTCGCTATCCCGAATTTCTCCAATGATTAAAAGATCTGGGCGGTGCCGCAAAGAAAGTTTTATCAAGTTTTCATAACTCAATCCAATAGCTTCATTGAGTTGTAATTGCAGCATCTCTTCTTGCTTAATCTCGACTGGATCCTCAATGGACATGACTTGTTGTCCCTTAAACAATGACTTAGCTAATTCATGCATTAAGGTAGTTTTGCCACTTCCTACAGGTCCTGCAAATAGATAAAGGCCGCGTTGCCTAAAGCCCTTTTCTAGTTCCTTAAGGTCTTGAAACCAGAAGCGCAACTCTTGTTCTTCATCGTGCAAAAGGCGAATAACTAAACTCTCATGACCACGATAATCTCCTACCGTCGATAAGCGTAGTGAAGAAACCTTGCCATCATGCTGATAATCACAGGAACCCAGTTGACTACGACGCTTTTCTCCAACATTCATCCCCGCAATAAATTTAAAGTGACTAATCACTGCGCCCAACTTTTCAAAGTCATAGCTATTAATCAAACGCCTTTCATCACCTATTCGCATATGCAACTCATAACCCTTGTCCTTGGGAATAAAATAGATATCCTGAGCTCCATCCTTTTTTGCGAGACTAATCAATTCTTGTGCAAGTGCTTGTACCATATTCCCTCCTCAGTTAATTATTCGAAGAAAATACAAAAAAAAGAACAACTTTATTAAAAAGTTGTTCCATCTTTTTTGATGCGACACGTCCGGTGAATTTCTAAACCAGTTTGTTTTTCATAACCCGGTCTGAATTTTTCATCTGGTATAACTTGACCATCTTCCAGTAAAGCCAAGGAATGATATTGCTGCAGAAATTCATCACATTCCTCACACCAACGCTTATCCTCCGGATTCCAAAATATGGTCATTAAGTCTCCTCGACTTTTATATAGTGGAATTTTCTTTTCCAGTTCAAACCAGCAAGATTTATAATACTTCAAGGCATCATAGTAATTTTCAAATTTCTTACTACTAATGACGTCTTCTTCCCATCCTTCTATGAACCACCAAGGTTCAAAATCCCCGTACATTTCTATAACTCGATACATAGTTTCATTTCCTTTGTATCGTATATTATAGCGAAATTTTAAGAACAATGAAAGAAATTTGCTTGCTTTCACGAATTATCTAATATTTTCAAAAAATCCAGCTATTCTAAAAAGAATAACTGGATTCAAAATTCGATTAACCTTCTGAAATATCGTTTTCAATGATAACCTTAATCGCATGATGATCTGCAGCCTTACCAAATACTTCATAGGCCTTTTCAATTTCACTTAGTTTGAAGTAATGAGTTACCAATTTTTCTGGTTCAATTTTATGGCTTTCTAAAGCTTTCAAAAGCTGAGGAGTTGTATTGGTAGAAACCAATCCAGTAGTAACATTAATGTTACGAATCCATAGAGTATCCAAATCAAACTGAACTGGCTTACCATGCACACCACAGTTGGCAACTGTTCCATCTACACCGATAATCTTTTGGCAGAGATCAAACGTTTCAGGAATACCAACAGCTTCTATAGCAACATCCACACCTCTACCATCTGTTAAATCATAAATTTCTTGAATTGCCTTTTCAGGGTCTGAAGAATTAATCTTATGAGTAGCACCGAAAGAAACTGCAGTATCCAAACGGTTATCGTCTAGGTCTACCATGATCAATTTAGCAGGTGAATAGAATTGAGCAGTCAATAGAGCTGCTAAGCCAACTGGACCTGAACCAACGATAGCCACACTACAACCAGGCTCTACTTTTCCTTTTAAGACACCAATTTCATAACCAGTTGGTAGGATATCAGATAACATAACCAAGGCTTCGTCAGACAAATCAGCTGGAGTGTGATAAAGTGTATTATCAGCATGAGGAACACGAAGATATTCTGCTTGCATACCGTCGATCAAATGTCCAAAAATCCAACCGCCTTCGTCTTCACAGTGGGCATAGATTCCTTTCTTACAGTAGTAGCATTTACCACAGGCACAAACACAAGAAATCAAAACCTTATCGCCTTTTTTGAAATTTGATACTCCTGATCCAACTTCCTCTACAATCCCGATTCCTTCATGGCCAAGGATAGTTCCACTCTTACATGCAGGGACATCTCCTTTGATAATATGAAGATCTGTTCCACAAATAGTAGTTTTTACAATACGCACAATAGCGTCAGTTGGCTTGCGAATAACTGGTTTGTCAACATCAACAAATGAAGCAAGTCCTGGTTTAACATAAGTATAGGCTTTCATAAAGCTTACCTCCGTTTTTTTATTTGTATTGTTTATATCATAATTGTAAGCCTTTTCATAAATAAAATCAAGTAATATGTGAAGAAAATAACAAACTAAGTTAAAAAAAGTAGAAACTAAACTAGTTTCTACTTTAGAGATTATGCTTGATAACGTTTTTCACCATCAAGGTAAGTTGCTACCAATTCCAAATCCTTATCAAGAACGATAAAGTCAGCATCGTAGCCTTCACGGATTTGTCCACAAACGTCATCAATATGAACTGATTTTGCTGGGTTGAGACTGGCCATCATAACTGCTTCATGTGGATTTGCAATACCCCATTCAACAACATTTTTCAAACCGTCTTTAAGTTTGAGAATAGAACCTGCCAAGTTCCCAGTAGATTTGAGACGTGCAGTACCATTTGCAACCACAACTGGGAATTCTCCTAGCATGTAGTCACCATCTTGCAAACCACCCGCTGTCATACAGTCAGTGATAAGAGCAATATTTTCAGTACCTTTTTGTTTAAGTAGAATGTCACAGGCCTTAGGATCAACGTGATGCCCATCGCATATCAATTCAGCATAAGTATGTGGCAATTCATACATAGCACCAACCATACCAAGCTCACGGTGAGTTAAGCCACGCATACCATTATAAGCATGAACCCAAACACTTGCACCAGCGTCAACAGCCTTCTTAGCCTGATCAAAAGTTGCATTTGAGTGACCTAAAGCAACAGTAACACCCTCACCAGTAACCGTACGTACAAAGTCCTCAACACCTTCACGTTCAGGTGCAAGGGCAATTTTATTTAGAAGACCATTAGCAGCCTTCTGCCAAGCACGAAATTCATCCATGCGAGGATCTTTCATGTAAGCAGGATTTTGAGCTCCTTTAAATTCCTCAGTAAAGTATGGACCTTCAAAGTAAATTCCACGAATTTTAGCACCAGAAGCCTCTTGATAACGAGCACCAATATTTTCAGTAACAGCTAATAATTGTTCGTATGATGATGTTAGAGTAGTTGGTAGGAAACTAGTAACACCTGTGCTAAGAAGACCTTCACTCATTGTATGAAGAGTACCTTCGATGTTATTATCCATAACATCAACCCCACCAAATCCGTGAATATGTGTATCAACAAGACCAGGAGCAATACTATAACCAGTATAGTCAATAATTTCTGCGTCCTCAGATACTTGATCCACATGCTTACCAAATTTTCCATCAACTAGTTCAAGAAAACCACCACGGCGCACACCATGAGGATAGAAAAATTGATCCGCTTTAATATATTTAGGCATAATGATAACCTCCGTAATTCATTTTTTCTAATATTTATTATGTCAATTACATTATAAACCTTTCTGTGTAATTTGTAAATGGTATAGACCTATTATAGTTAAATTTATAATGAAATAAATTAATATTTAGTAAATATATAGTAAAGTAATATTGAACATTGAGGTTTACAATAAAATTTAGAAAAATATAAGTAATTTTAAGTAACTGCGAGAGAAAAAATGGAAGAAAAAATAAAAAGACAAGGTCCGAAAACCTTGTCTTTATTACTATACCGGCGGCCGGGGTCGAACCGGCACGTCCTTGCGGACACTGGATTTTGAGTTCAATTCCTGTATTTTTTGAAACTTAAAACTTTGATTTAATAATGTTTTAAGGCTTTTAAATTTTATAAAATGGACTCTTTTTTTCAAATTTCAGTAACTTTTAGGTAACTGAAGACAAATTTCAATTTGATGTTGATAACACTAAAAGTTTCGTATAAATAGTTGATTTAACTGCATAACAACATTAAGTGTTTATATTATTAAAGGCGATTGGTTATCAAACGGTGGACTTGTTGTATGATTCCTAGATAGTAGACTGCTTGCAAGTATGCCTTAGCTTCTTCAGGTAAATCTTGAGTGAGTTCATTGAAGTATTCATTATTTTTATGTAAATAAAAGTTAGTTATAAATGAAGATATGTAATACATTGAAATTAAATATCATCTATGATAGTTGGTCATAAAAACTTTCACTTTCAATTTCTTCTCTAGACATTATTGTTATTCCTCGAAAATATTCTAGATAGTTCTCAACTGTGCTCCTACGAGCAAGAGTCATTATCAAAGTTTCATTATCTTTCACATCGCTAAACGGACTGTTTGAGAATAAATTTTTACATTGATTCAAGTAGTCGATTTTTCTGTGCGCTCTTTTAACTCTATTTATCACACTTCCCGAATTCAAATCTGTTTGAAGGTCTAATAAAAAAGTACGTATCCCGAATTTACATTCATAGAATGATAATGTTTTAGTTTTAGAATTTTTAAAAACTACATCACACTTTGTATTAGCAAAAGGTTCTCCACGAAATAGTTCTTTACGTTTGTATTTAATTAATGGTTCAAAAAATACTTTTCCATCTCTACCAGGTATTTTTTTCCATTTCATTACAATATATTCAAAATATCCAGTAAAAATATTTTGATAATAATGATGAGTTACATTAGGATTCTCAAATAAATTTAGAATTACCTTTTTCACCTCGTCAAAAATATCTGAATTAACACGAAAACCATTTAACTCTTCCTCCGCTTTTAAGCGATTTAATCTTCTTGTGATAATATCTTTATCCCGATTATTACTTCTCTGAGTAAAAAAGAATTCATTAACAATCCTATAACAAGAATAATCTGAGGAGACACAGCTATATAACTGAGCAATTATATTATTTTTAATTGGGGAATTATTTGTAAAAACTCTAAAGCGAATATGTTTTATTTTATATTTCTGAGTCATCGCCAATCAACTCCCAAAATTTATATGGTATGTTAAGAGTACTAAATTTTGTTTCGTTGAGTAATTCATGGAATCTATATCGAACATATGGTTCAACAATTTCAAATAAAATAAAGTTATCAGCTTTTTCTTCGAGATTAAAATCCTCAACATCGCTTGTAAACTCAATGATATGGGATATCTTAACTAGGATAGTTTTATCATCTTCCTCTGCAAGTCCCATTAAAAAGCTAACTGTAGCTCTAAAATTATTTTTATCATCACCTTTTAATTCCTCGACAATCATGCCAAGCTGAATATCTAAATTTGAGTTTGGTATAAGCTTTTCTTCAAATGTATTAATATTAAAATTAATCTCTGAGGGATAAATTGCTGAAATTGATTCTATTTTCCTCATTTGATTTCTCCTTTGGGAAAGATATGGTATAATTATTTATTTCAAATTTTTGTTCTAACTTTGGTTCTAATTTTTGCTTAAACCCTAATTCATACTTGTTATAAATCTCTTGCAATTTATTATTTAATTTTTCATCTGTAGAGTACAAAATATTGATTGAAGTTTCTACATCAGTATCATCATATAAGAATTCATTTTCTTCACAAATGACTTTATTATAAAACTGAATATATTTTTTAAGTTCACCTGAATAATTTTTTTGTATAGTTTTATCAGCTTTAATTTTATCTATACTTGTAACTCTAGAACGATTTGAAATAACATTTGTAAAATACTGTTTAAGACTATTGTCGTTTTGAATATATTTTTCAATAGTATGACAAAAATTGCCCATATTTTTTTTGTAATCAGAGATTAATTCACTAACTTCATTATCCCGACAATCAAAAGATAATACAATGTTACTGGAATACATAAATTCACCTCCTCATTATTTACAATTATCTTACTGATTATAACCTAATTTCTATACTATTTCAAGTAATTGTCTCGTTAATAAATCAATCACTTTTCATTTTAAATTGAGATGAAATATATAACTTAAACACAATTTTATTCAGGGGTTTCTGATTTGTTATCAAACGGGGGACTTTGTTGCAAGATTTCTAGATAGTAGACTGCTTGCAAGTACGACTTAGCTTCCTGAGATAAATCTTGAGTGAGTTCATTAAAGTATTCATCATTTTTTATCCCCTTTTGTTTTGCAATATAAGGTATTGCTCTTACTAAATCTTTCAATTGATTTATAGCCATTTCAGAGAAATGGAAATTCGGTACATACGCTAACTTATCAAACTCCTCTGTTCCACGCCCGGCACTAACATTACTTTCACCTAACAAATAACTAGTAGTTGTATTAAGTATGGAGGCTATTTTTAAGAGAGTTTGAAAGTTAGGTTCCCTAGCACCACTTTCCCATTTTTGATAAGCCCCTTGACTAGTTTCTAATTTTTGGGCAATTTCTGCCTGAGTAAACCCATTTTTTATTCTCTCTTCTTTTAATCGCTTAGAAAATACTTCGTTTATGTTTACCATTTTTAATCTTTCTATAATAAAAAATCCAAATTGTATTTTTTTGTTGACACAAAATCCAAAATGGATTATAATGATAATAATCCAAAATGGATTTTGGATATTGAGTTAATAATGTTCTGGAGGAAACCGCCTATGATTGTATTAAAAAGTCTTTGATAATCACGACAAAATCAAAGACTAAAAAAACATTTTATTAATATCATTATACCACACTTTCTGTTAGAACGGGGGAATATGGATATAAATAAACTCGTTTCTATGGTTGACGGTTTAAACTCCGTCAGTACTGCTAAAAAATGGATAACCTTAATAAAGGAAATTAGTGGTCATGAGTTTAGAAAAGTTCAAGCAAGAAACAATAGACAGTTTATAAGTTTTTATAACTTCACTGATGTTGATGTTGAGGATTTCAGGACGATTGCTTTTTTGAAAAACGAAATGTCGTTAAAAGATGCTATAAGGGAAACTTATGGAGATATTCATAAACATAAGGAATACACCCTTACTCAGCAAATCGAAAACCTTAAAGAAGATTTTATTACCTTGAATGATAATTTTAAGAATCTGTATTCCAGTAATAAAAAACTGCAAATGAAATTTCAACGATTGGAAAAAGAGCAAGAAGAAATTCTCTCAATACTTGAACTACTTCCGTTTGGTGCTTGGGAAAAAGCTCGTAGGAAGTTCGGCAAGTAGGTTTGTTACGGTCGGCGAGTATGTTACCGCAGACCGTAATAAATCGTAAGCGCAGACGAACAACAAAGAGCTTTTCCAAGGTAAGTGAGGGTGTGTAGTAACACCACCCTCTGCAAGTCAGGTGCATCACTGAGAAAATGCAGTAGTATCAAGGTTTTCCACGGATTTTAAGGCGGTGAAATTAGGCAAAAAGTTGAGTCAAAATTTATGGCAAAAAACGAGAATTTACGTTCTGTTTTTGACTGGATTCAAATCCAGTTCAATACATTCGATTTTTCACTAGAAGAAATAGTTGAAGATATCTTATTTCTTGATACAGAGCTATTTATAATAGATAAAGGCAGTCTTAAATACTATGAATATGACTCTCAGATAAACTATGGTAATATCCGTATCTATTATGGGGATGAAGAAAATTCTTTCATGCTTGTCATGTCAGGACAAGCTTTAGAATTCTATCGAGATATGGTTTTAACCCCAAAAGGACTTTCTGAACGACACTTCTTAGATAATCTATATTCCAATTATAAGTCATTTTCAGTAAGAAGAATTGATATCGCAATAGACGATTTTAATGAAGTCCCTTACTTCACTCCAAATCAGCTTGCTAAACTTTGTAAGAAAAATCGATTCCTATATGGTAAGAGCAACGTCTACACTACATACGGAGATGAGAAAACAGGGCAGACCTTATATTTAAGAAGGCCTTCTGATGATGAACGGCTTAGAATTTATGATAAACGCTTGGAACAAGCTTCAAAGCTCGGTATTAGCAAGAGATTTATCGAAAATTGGATAAGAACGGAGTTAGAACTGCGTAAAGAAAAAGCTCACTACTTCATTCAAGAATGGCTAAAATCAGAAATAGATATTCTAAACTTTACAAAAGGATATCTAAAGGATAAAGTGAAATTTTACACTGATAGTCACTTTACAAAACCTCTAAGGTCTTGGAAAAAATTTTTAGGTGCATCAAAGCCGGTGACTATTACTATTTCAAATAAAAAAACAGAACTGTCAAATAAATTAGAGTGGCTTGTCTTTAAAGGTTCTGGAGCCATTCTAAGAGCATATAAGTTTCTCTATGAAAATGAATTACTATTTGAACTAGAGAAAGAGAACTTTGAAAAATTGGATACTTTGGAATTTCCTCCGGAGTTAGCAAGTCAACTCATAGAAAGGGCAATATCCTTCAAAAGAGAAGACTTAATACCAAAAATTAAAGAGAACATAAAAAGGAGAAATTAACTATGGCAAAAATGCTTTCACAAAACGATTGGGATTTTAATAACATTGGAACTAAATTTGAATTGGATGAGGTACTTCCAAAATTTGAAACTGAAATCAGAGCCGATGAAAATGGCGAGATTATCAAAAATAGTGATGGAAGCGAAAGACGATTTAACACTCAAAATATTATTGGTTGGAAATATAACATCACTATCAAAGATGGACCATTTAAAAAGAAATCAACACAAGTATCCGTTGACAATCCTGAACCATTAGTTGATAATGATTATATTCAAACAATGGACGAAGTCCCAGTTACATTTGAAAACCTTCGAGCTTCAATGATTAGCAAAACGATGTATTATAAGGCTGATGCTATTCACTTAGTAGACAAAAAACAAAAATAACTACTGAATCAAGGGGAGTTAGTCGCTCCCCTTAGTTTATAAAATAAATTAAGGAAAACCAATGATTAAAACAGTAACAAAAGATGATTTAATTGAACTTGGATTTAGTCCTGGTACTGCTAGAAAAATTATACATACTGGGAAAGTGCTATTAGTCAATCGTGGCTTTGCTATCTATAACAATAAACGAATCGGAACAATTCCTGCAACCATAGCTGAAGAACTACTAGGAATAGAATTACAGAAAGAAGCATAGTAAATGGCCGTTCGTAAAAGTAAAAATGGTACATGGATTGCTGATGTTTCTAGTGGAACGAACCCAATAACACTACTACAACGACGAATTGTTAGAAAAGGATTCAAAACAAAAAAAGAAGCTTTGGAAGCCGAGAGATACTTAAGAAGTGTTGAACTAAAAGAGAAAAGCTTTAGCACCAAAATAACAATAGATATGCTTTATCAATTGTTAAAAGAAGAGGATAAAATAAACAATAGAAAAAAGAGCTATATTGATACTCAAGAAAACAATTATAATAAACATATCAAAGACTATTTTTCAAAAGTCAATAATATAGATAAACTAACTTATGAAGATATCTATCAATTTAGGGAACATTTACGAGAAAAGAATGCTAAAAATTCTGAGAAAAAATTGAGTCCAAATACTATCAATAAAATCATGATTCTATTAAAAAAAATACTAGATGTTGGATTAAGAAAAGGATATTACAAGGAACATCCAGTAGGTTTATTGAAAAAATTACCGATAGAAAAAAGAAAAATGCAATTTTGGACAGTTAAAGAATTTAAACATTTTCTTTCTCTATTCAAGGATGACGAATACAATCTTGAATTACTATTTACAGTACTTTTCTTTACTGGCTTACGACTTGGAGAAGCACTCGCTCTTACTTGGGAAGATATAGAATTTACTACAAGTACAATACATGTTAGTAAGTCAATGTATGTAAATAAAGGTGAAGAACATATTAGTTCTACAAAGACAAAATCCGGTACTAGAAGAATCATCATTAATAAAAAACTTATAGAAACACTAGAAGAATGGAAAAAAGAACAGACAAAAAGACTAAGAGAATTTTCAACCGATACTGATAAACTTCAAGTCTTTCAGGATAGTCCAATCACTCTAACAAAAAATTCTATTGAAAAACAATATAAAAAAATTCTAGCTAGAGATAGTTCTTTAAAGAAAATAAGAATTCATGATTTTAGACACTCTCACGCTTCTCTTTTAATAAACCAAGGCGAAGATTACTTAATTGTGAAGGAGAGATTAGGACATGCTTCTATAACTACAACAATTGATACTTACTCTCACTTATACCCAAGTAAACAAAAAGATTTAGCAGATAAGCTAGATGATTTATTATAAAAAGAACAGCCAAAACAAGAGCTGTTCTTTTTCTTATTAAAAATATTAATAACTAAGTTCTACAAAAAAGATTACTTGGTATTCTCACGAACCATTCTTTCAAAGTAATTATCTATACTTTCGGAACTTTTTGTTATTCCTTCCGTTTTATACTTTTCTAAACTTTCTTTAATCGCCTTCTGAGTGACTTCATTGTACTCAGTTAAATCTCTCAAACGCACTTTATTATCGAAATTTTCCACTATAACACCCTCCTATTTTTGATATATAAGAACTCGCTCATGTAAAAAATTCTTCTTTACCAATGCTCCTATATTGGTTCTAGGAGTAAGTAAATCACTAACTAACAGAATATCTACGTCACAATTAAAAACACTAGAAAAAATCCCATAAACATCCATATATTGTGATTCATCTTCTAATTCTAAAGCAATATCTATATCACTATTCTCATCCTCTTCTCCTCTTGCATAGGAGCCAAATAAATAGACCTTTGATAAATTATATTGCTTAGAAATAGGAATAATCTTAGCCTTAATTTCATCTATTGTATAAACCACAAGAAATTTTCCTTTATTCTTTTCGAACAACTTTTAACATTGAATTATAAGAATCATTCATTAACAAAAAATTCGAGAACATCTTTCTTATTACTAAAATCAATTTTAACATGTTTAGACTTTTCTTTCACTAGAGATTGAATATCTCTTTTTGCTTGTTCAACATCGTTCTTTGAATAAATTTTTTTACTTGATAACATAAGAATTCTCCTAGAAAAATATATAACTTATGTTTGAATAAGTAACTGAGTTATAAAATACTTATTTAAAATTAATCTTTTTGTCAAGTATCAGTTATCGTACATATAAGCAATCATGTATGGTAATGTTTTTGTAGCTTTAAAAACAGTTTCATAGCTTTGTCTTCCTTTTACTAGTCCGTACAATGTTATATGGTCATCTTCGGCTATGACTTTCTTATTGTATTCATAAACTCTCCTATTTATCTCTTTCATACAAATAAGCAATCATAAATGGACGTGATGTTAAAGAGTTGTCTGTTTTGTAATGCCAAACTCCATAACTTTGCCCATACAATGTTATTTTATCACCTTCTACTATGCTTTTTCCCAAGTAATCTTTTGGAATAAAAACAGAGATTGCTTTACCATAATTTTCACTTAAATCATTTAAAATTACTTGTAGTAGAATACCTTTATCGTCAGGGTCTTGATTAATTTGAAAAACTTCTCCAGTAACTCGTACCTTCGTATATCGAGGAAATTCATTATGAACCCACGTATCATAGCTAAATGACGAGGAGTATTTCTGCGTATCCATCCTTTCTTTATCGTCGATTGTTAATAAAGACTCAGGAATCTTTTCTGATATTGAAGATTTTGTAGAACTGGAGCTACTTTCTTGAGATGAAGAAGAGCTAGAGCTACTCTTAGATGACGATGTAGAGGGCTTAGACAAACTAGAGATATTCTGTGATGTAGTCACTTTATTCACTATAAAATATGCACTAACCGATAAAACACTGACAACGAGAGCTATTATTAAAATAGGTTTTATCTTACTTTTTTTAGAATTTTGCTTTTTAACTGTGCTACTTTCAATACTGCCTTCAACCTTTATAGCAATATCACCATATAACTCTACATAATCCCCTATACTTGGTTCAAAGTCACAATTCTCGATATTGATTTCCTTTAAACTTCCATCTTCGTATCCAATAAAAACCTTTTCATCAGTAATTTTTATTATTTTCCCAATATTCATTAATATACTCCCTTTTTTAAATTTTTTTTGAAAAATAACCCTATTAATAATAATTATAACATATAATTAGTAACAAAGACTATATTATTATCAAATTTGAATAATAAAAGTAAATAAATGAATAAAATTATTGTTCATAATATAAGTTAAAATAAAGATTAGACTTTAAAAAAATACTTTTAAGTAATTTTAAGTAACTACAAGAGAAAAAAATAGAAGAAAAAATAAAAAGACAAGGCTCGAAAACCTTGTCGTTATTACTATACCGGCGGCCGGGGTCGAACCGGCACGTCCTTGCGGACACTGGATTTTGAGTCCAGCGCGTCTGCCAATTCCGCCACGCCGGCAAATAGTAACTGGGGTAGCTGGATTCGAACCAACGCATGAGGGAGTCAAAGTCCCTTGCCTTACCGCTTGGCTATACCCCAATAATATAAAATAGGCGAGTGAGGGGAATCGAACCCCCGAATGTCAGAGCCACAATCTGATGTGTTAACCACTTCACCACACCCGCCATAACGTTTAACACGGGCAGTAGGAATTGAACCCACACTGAAGGTTTTGGAGACCTTAGTTCTACCTTTAAACTATGCCCGTATAAGATGGAAGGGGAGGGATTCGAACCCCCGAACCCGAAGGAGCGGATTTACAGTCCGCCGCGTTTAGCCTCTTCGCTACCCTTCCGTATAATATAAGAAATGGCGCGAGACGGAATCGAACCGCCGACACATGGAGCTTCAATCCATTGCTCTACCAACTGAGCTACCGAGCCAAATATTGCGGGAGCAGGATTTGAACCTACGACCTTCGGGTTATGAGCCCGACGAGCTACCGAGCTGCTCCATCCCGCGCTAATAATAAATAAAGGAGGATGTGGGATTCGAACCCACGCACGCTTTTACACGCCTGACGGTTTTCAAGACCGTTCCCTTCAGCCGGACTTGGGTAATCCTCCAACAAAATAGTCCGTACGGGATTCGAACCCGTGTTACCGCCGTGAAAAGGCGGTGTCTTAACCCCTTGACCAACGGACCATATTTATAAAAATGGGCACGAGTGGACTCGAACCACCGACCTCACGCTTATCAGGCGTGCGCTCTAACCACCTGAGCTACGCGCCCAAGTTAAAAACTTGGTAATTGAACAAAGTTCAAAGCGGGTGACGAGAATCGAACTCGCGACAACAGCTTGGAAGGCTGTAGTTTTACCACTAAACTACACCCGCTTATATGGGAGTTAACGGGATCGAACCGCTGACCCTCTGCTTGTAAGGCAGATGCTCTCCCAGCTGAGCTAAACTCCCAAAGAGCTAAGCGACTTCCATATCTCACAGGGGGCAACCCCCAACTACTTCCGGCGTTCTAGGGCTTAACTTCTGTGTTCGGCATGGGTACAGGTGTATCTCCTAGGCTATCGTCACTTAACTCTGAGTAA